>JBBEBE010000006.1:0-133674 GCA_040882505.1 Balneolaceae bacterium
ATCTCCTTTAAGACCCCAAAAAAGCCTCCTTGTTGATCACAAGTGAGGCTTTTTTATGTCCGGTAATTTGTGCTTGGCATCCCTTTTCAGAGACGTTTGCTGAGCAGAGGGAATGGCAGTAGATCGGGACCCTTTCTAGATACGTTGATTCAATTGATCGACCATTCCGGGATACCACGTATGGTAGGTATCTTCTTGTATCTGTTTTCGGCACTCTTGAACAACGGAGAGATAGAAGCTCAGGTTGTGTATGGATGCGAGAATCATACCCAAGAGCTCATTCGTTCGAAAAAGATGGTGGATATAAGCCATGGAAAACCTGCTTGAAAGATCCGATGAATAGTCTTCGTCAAGAGGGTGGTGGTGATTCTTCCATTTTGCATTACGCAGATTTACTCGACCATTCCAGGTAAAGATCGTCCCGTTTCGTGCATTTCGCGTCGGCATGACACAGTCAAACATGTCGATTCCCAGTGCGATACACTGGAGAAGGTTTGCGGGTGTTCCGACTCCCATCAGATAACGCGGTTTTTCACGGGGCATCTCAGTTGTGTTCAGATCGGTCATCTCCAGCATCAAGTCGGTTGGTTCCCCAACACTGAGGCCACCAATTGCATTCCCTTCAAAATCCAAATCCACGATTTCCTGGGTAGACTGTTTGCGCAGATCTGGCCAGGTGCCCCCTTGAATAATCCCGAATTGAAACTGTTTATGGTCGTATAAAGAACGAGAATTCAGGAAAGCCTCTCTCCCTCTTTTGGCCCACCGATGAGTAAGACCCATGGATGTTTTTGCATACTCCTTGTCGCAAGGGTAGGGAGGGCATTCGTCAAGGGTCATCATGATATCCGAACCGAGCGTTCGCTGAAGATCGACAACATTCTCTGGTGTAAACAGATGTTTGGACCCATCCAGATGGCTGCTAAAGTAGGCTCCTCGTTCTTTGAGTGTTCGATGCCCGGACAAGGAAAATATTTGATATCCGCCAGAATCCGTCAAAACAGGCCGATTCCACTTCATGAAACCGTGTACACCACCTGCTTCACGAATGATCTCCATACCCGGGCGAAGGTATAGGTGGTAGGTGTTCCCGAGGATGATCTCTGCACCAACGTCCGACATCAATTGATCGGGATGAACACCTTTCACAGTGGCCTGTGTTCCAACCGGCATAAAGATGGGTGTTTGTACCTCACCATGATCCGTTTGAAGGGTACCTGTTCGTGCTTTACTACCGGTGGAAACCGTCTGGAGGGTAAACAATACGACTGTCTAAAAATTAATAGTATCTTTCGCCAAGCCAACTTGGTGATGCTTCTTCATCAGGAGTGCCAAAAGTACCCAAATTTCATCGAATTTCCCTGTTCAGGATGCGTCAGCCAATACTGGTGATTACACCAACATACAATGAGTCTGCTACGATACGACGACTCATGACAGATGTACTAGCTCTTCGGTCAGACCTGGAACTTTTGATCGTAGATGATGGATCTCCGGATGGAACAGCCAGCATCGTCCGGGATTTACAGGTTCGGAATCCCGATCGAATCCACCTGATTGAACGCGAAGGAAAACAGGGATTGGGAAGCGCCTATTTGGCGGGTTTTCGGTATGCACTCGCGAATGGGTATCAAGCCATTTGTGAAATGGATGCCGATTTTTCACACAATCCGGAAGATCTGCCGCAACTGATCGATCCCGTTGTCAAAGGTGAAACCGATTTGGCGATTGGTTCACGTTATTGTAAAGGGATCAGTATTGTGAATTGGCCGCTTCGACGATTGATACTCTCCTATACAGCAAATATGTATGCACGTTGGGTGACTGGAGTTCCCATTCAGGATATGACAGCCGGCTTCAAGTGTATCCATCGTCGGGTGTTGGAGACAATTGATCTGGATGACATTCGATCCAATGGGTATGCATTTCAGATTGAACTTCATTTTCGTGCTTCCATGGCCAAATTTCGAATACGTGAGATCTCGATTATTTTTCGTGAACGGGAAGAGGGCGTCTCCAAGATGTCCCGCTCCATTGTACGCGAAGCGATCTGGAGGGTTTGGCAACTTCGATTTCAGGAATTGTTGGGACGAGGATCTTCCCGTAGATCTACAAATGATCGGCAGTAACGGAATCTACGACTGTCCGGTTCGCTTTTTGTGACAGTCACATGCCGTTCCGAATTTGACACAAACAGGATGGTCCGGTGGTTCGCTCCATCTTGCCTTGCACGCATTACGCCCATGCAGAATGAGTAGGTGGGACAAGTCGGTCCAATATTTCCGAGGGAACAGGGCCATTAAATCCTTCTCGATTTTGGCGACATTCTTTTTCTCTTTTGTCAGGCCAAATCGATTGGCCAGGCGACGGACGTGAGTGTCGACTACGACTCCTGCATTGATCTTGAATGCATTTCCAAGTACGACATTGGCTGTCTTTCGGGCAGCTCCACGAAGGGTTAGAAGTTCGTCCATCGTTTGCGGAACGACTCCGTTGAAATCATCGACCAACGTACGAGAGGTCTCTTTGATCGACTTCGATTTTTGACGATAGAATCCGGTCGAATGGATTAAATCTTCCAAATGAGACAGGGGTGCCTCGGCCATCAACTCCGGTGTTGGGTAGTTGGAAAAGAGTTCTGGCGTCACACTGTTGACGCGAACGTCCGTCGTTTGGGCGCTCAGAATGGTTGCAATCAAGAGTTGAAACGGACTCTCATGATCCAGCGCACAGTGGGGTTCTGGATAATGATGAAAGAGTTCCTCCAATAGTCTGGATGCAAACTCTCTCTGGGCAACACTTTTCTTGGGAAGTTTTGGCTCGGAAGTTTTTTTGGCTGCCATGAATCTGGTCAGGATCTCTTGCGTTCCAGAATATCGACCCAGTCTGCTTTGTCTGGATCCTGGTACATGCCAAACGAGAGGGCGATAAAATAGGGATTTCCGTCTTCACAACGAATCAAGTACAGAGTTGCTTCATCGCCCGGATTGGTTCCCTGTTCAAAATTATACACATCAATGATGTCACAACTTTTTGTGATATCAAGGATCTCGTGATCGCTCTTTTTTTGGTTGATATCCGTAAATCCCATCTCTTTTGCATATTCGATGGCATCGGCCAAATCATTGAATTTTTTTCTTTCTCCCATATCGAACTCCATCGGTGTATTACTCGGTAAAGATCCCTCTATCTTGAAATACAACAACAAGTAGGGAGATACCATTTCAAGAATGTGAGGAAAAATCAGGGACGAATCCGGAGTAGCGGTGACTGCTCGGCATTCGACATCTCCGGCCTCAAAATGTAAGCTCCGGCAGAGGAGCAACGGATCGGAACATGGAGTTACTCCTCCAGCTCTTTGATGGCCGTTGCCAGAGATTGAAGGGATTTCTTTGCATCCCCGAAGAACATCTGATTCTTATCACTGTAAAAGAGTTCATTGTCGATTCCGGCAAAACCCGGACTCAAGCTCCGTTTGAATACGACGGTCCGTTTTGCTTCATCCACATTGAGAATCGGCATGCCGTAAATCGGACTGCCGGGATTGGTCTTGGCTGCCGGATTCACGACATCATTGGCTCCAATGACCAACACAACATCTGCCGATTCAAATTCGGGATTGATCTCTTCCATGTCGTAGAGTTGATCATACGGGACATCTGCCTCGGCAAGAAGAACATTCATGTGACCCGGCATTCGGCCGGCCACAGGATGGATACCGTATTTGACGGTCACTCCTTTCTCCTCGAGAAGATTTGCGACCTCTTTAAGTGTGTGTTGGGCTTGGGCAACGGCCAGTCCGTATCCCGGAACCACAATCACTTTTTTTGCATAACTGCACTGGATTGCAAGATCGTCGGCCGATGTCTCCTGCACCGACTTGTCTCCGTCGGTGTCTCCACTGGTCGCAACTCCGCCTTCACTACCGAATGCACCAAAGAGTACATTGCCCAACGTTCGGTTCATCGCCTTGCACATGATATTTGTCAGGATCAGTCCGGCAGCACCGACCAGGGCCCCGCTAATGATGAGGAGGTTGTTCTGAATAACAAACCCGGCCATCGATGCAGCAATCCCCGAATAGGAGTTCAACAGGGAGATTACAACCGGCATGTCTGCTCCGCCAATCGGCAACACTGTCAGGATTCCCAAAAGTAGTGCAACAACAAAGAGCGTCCAGAAGAGAGGCATGTTGGTTGGATCTACAGCCAGCCAACCCACCAAGCCAAAAAGAAGCACAGTGACCAAGAGATTGAAATAGTTTTGCCCGGGAAAGGTTATCGGACTCCCGGAAATGAACCCTTTCAACTTCCCGAATGCGATGAAACTTCCGGTAAAGGTGACGGCACCGATCAGAATACTCAATCCGGCCGTCACAAGATCCTGTCCACTCCACGCAACGATTGCATCCCCGGACTTGGCATATTCCCCCCAAGCCACAAGAGCAGAAGCCCCTCCACCAAATCCGTTGAAAATGGCCACCATTTCCGGCATGGCTGTCATGGCGACACTACGGGCTGCAATAACGCCGATGATGCTCCCCAAAAGAATTCCGGCAATGATCAGATCGAAGGAAAGAATCTGATGATCAAAAAGTGTGGCAAGGACTCCGAGAAACATGCCTGCAGAAGCAAGCTGATTTCCGGATCGTGCCGTTGCAGGAGAACCCAGGCGTTTGATTCCAAAGATGAAGAGAGCCATGGCGATCAGGTAGAGAACCTGGATCAGAACCGGCATCAGAGACATCACGCTTTCAGGTAGTATGGAACTCATCTCAGGCGTCCTCCTTCTTCTTTTTGAACATTTCCAGCATTCGATCGGTCACAAGAAAACCACCGACGACGTTGATGGTCGCAAAGAGAATCCCGGCGAATCCGATCCATCGAGCCAGATTACTGTCAAGACTGCCGGCAACTACCATGGCACCAATCAAGGTGATCCCGGAGATCGCATTTGCTCCCGACATGAGCGGAGTGTGCAGAGTAGGGGGAACCTTTGATATGAGTTCAAACCCGACAAACGATGCCAGGGCAAAGATGAACAGATTGGCAATGAGTGCTTCCATAGAGTCCACGTCTGGTTATGGCTGCGGTTGAGGCTCAGTTTTTCGATGTCAGCAGAGGCGAGGTGATCTCTCCATTGTGCGTTAGTGTGGCCTGCTTCAGAATTTCATCGTCGAAATCAAATGTGAGGGTTCCCTCCTTCAGAATGAGTCCAAGAAGGGACTTCAGATTTTTGGCATAGAGTTGACTGGCATGAAATGCGAGTGTGGAAGCCAGATTGAGTGGTCCGTCGATCACCACTCCGTTCTCTGTAGTGATCGTTTTTCCGGGGGAGGTTAACTCACAATTTCCACCCTGTTCCGCCGCAAGATCGACAATCACGGCTCCCGGTTTCATTTCGGCAACCGTTTTGCTCATCAGTAGTTTGGGCGCCGGTTTTCCGGGGATCAATGCCGTGGTAATGACCACATCCGCTTTTGCAGCATGGGTATGCAAGACCTGTTTCTGGATCTCTTGATTCTTCTCGGAGACCTCCTTCGCGTATCCGCCTTCGGTTTCGGTATTCTCCTCTTCAAGGGGAATGTCAACAAATTTGGCACCCAGGCTCTCCACCTGCTCCTTGACTACCGGCCGGATGTCATACGCCTCCACAACTGCTCCAAGCCGTTTCGCCGTTGCAATCGCCTGCAGGCCGGCTACACCTGCCCCCAGGATCAAAAAGTTCGCAGGTCGGATGGTTCCTGCCGCCGTCATCATCATCGGCATATACCGGTTCAACAAATTCCCTGCAATAAGGACCGATTTGTACCCGGCAATGTTGCTCATGGAGGAGAGAGCATCCATGCTTTGTGCCCGGGAAATCCGCGGGACGGCTTCCAGACCCACTGCCGTCACACCGGCATTCTTGAGAGCATCGATTCGCTCTGGGTGTTGAAGTCCCCAAAGGTAGCAAATGAGTGTGGATCCCTGTTTTAATTTGGCGATCTCCTCGTTTGAGGGGGCATTTACCGCCAAGAGAAGGTCCGCATCTTTCAGGAGAGTCTCCCGATCCGAGCTGATCTCCACACCCGATGCTTTGTACGCTTCGTCCGGATAGCCGGCAGCCAACCCTGCAGTGGACTCCACTCGAATGGTAACGCCATCCTTGAGCAGGGAGGCCGCAATGTCCGGGGTCAGCGCGACCCGTTTTTCAAGTTCCTGTGTCTCTTTGCAGATATGAATATTCACAATCAATCCCTGTTTGGATCCATGGAACAGTTAAGAACCGCGTCGATGCATAGTCGCTACAAAAGCCAAAGTAATTGAATATACAGACATTCGGAACTGGAATCATATCACCCTGTCCGTCAAGTAGTTGGTTTGAATGGAAGAGTATTGGCTGCCCAGTTCAGTACGCATGGAGGCAGTGGTTGGACGGTATAGAGGGTCTTGATGAGAGTCATCGGCAGAATCAAGAGAGAGTCGCTACCATTTTTTGTAGATTTCCATGCGATAAAGAGACGGGTGAGACGGTGGGCCAAGGCTCTGTCGGTTCCACCCGTTCGACCGAACCGAAAGAGACCTTTGTGACGAGGAAGATTATGGCAAAGAAGGAGTTCAACGAACGGATATTCAATGTAGTGATTGTCGGAAGTGGTCCGGCCGGATTGACAGCAGCTCTCTATGCGGCCCGTGCAGATCTGGATCCGATCATTTTTGAAGGACCCGAGCCGGGCGGACAGTTGATGCAGACCACCGATGTCGAGAATTTCCCGGGCTACCCGGACGGCGTACTGGGTCCGAAGATGATGGAAGATTTTCGCAAACAGGCGACCCGGTTCGGTGCCAATTGTCAATATGGATATGTAACCGATATTGATTTTTCGGCCCGTCCGTTCAAAGTGACGGTCGATGATGAGAATGTGGTGTACGCCAAAAGCCTGATCATTTCCACAGGGGCCGAAGCCAAATGGCTCCATCTGGAAAGTGAACAGCGACTGCGGGGTGGCGGCGTGAGCGCGTGTGCAACGTGTGATGGTGCGTTCTTCCGGGATCAACACGTTCTGGTTGTGGGAGGAGGAGATACGGCCATGGAAGAGGCAACCTTCCTGACCAAATTTGCCAGCAAAGTGACCGTGGTGCACCGTCGGGACGAACTCCGGGCAAGCAAGGTGATGCAGCAGCGCGCATTCGACCATGACAAGATTGACTTCGTATGGAACTCCGAATTGATCGAAGTCCTTGGAGAAAAGGTCGTAGAAGGCGTACGGTTGCGAAATCTTGAGAGCGGAGACGAGTCGACTCTGGACGATGTGACAGGTGTTTTTATCGCGATTGGTCACAAACCAAATACAGACCTCTTCAAAGGGGTTCTCACCATGGATGACGTCGGCTACATTCAGACGAAGGGGCAGTCGACATTGACCGATGTGGAGGGCGTATTTGCGAGTGGAGATGCGATGGATCCGGTCTATCGACAAGCCGTTACCGCTGCCGGCACAGGTTGTCGGGCTGCGATCGATGCCGAACGCTTTCTGGCCGAACAAGAGGTGTAGCTTCGGGCCGAACCGGTGGCATCCGGTGTAAGGAATGGGTGAGGGGTCGCTCCTATGGAGTGAAGAAATGTGAATTCTGACCCACCCCCATGCTTGCATGCTGCCGAAGTGCGACTACCGTAGGAATCGACGCCTTTCAAGTAGAGGTGGAGGTCGATCTGAATCACGGCCTGCCACGTTATTTTCTGGTCGGGTTGCCGGATCGGGCTATTCACGAGTCTCGGGACCGGATTGAATCGGCTCTTCGGCAGTGCCACCAATCCTTTCCACGGGGACGTATTATTGTCAATCTGGCGCCGGTAGATCTCCCGAAAGTTGGAAGTTCCTTCGATTTGCCGATTGCGATCGGGCTCCTGGCTGCGGACCGTAAGATCTCCACGGAACGACTGGATCAGACCCTTTTTGCAGGGGAACTCTCCCTAGACGGAAGATTACGACCCGTCAAAGGGGTTCTTTCCATGGCACAGTTGGCAAAGGATCGGGGCCATCGTTGGCTCGTGGTGCCGGAAGCCAATGGTGCAGAAGCATCGGCTGTCGACGGGATTTGCGTCCTTCCCTGTCCAAATCTCGGGTCCGTATTGGACTGGGTCAACGGCCGGCCCCTCGCCGCACTGCCACATCCACCAAAGGAGAGTGCACGGGGAAAGCAGGCCGAATCGTATCCGGACTTTCGGGATGTGGCGGGTCAGGAGTCGGTAAAACGCGCCTTGGAAGTAGCAGCTGCTGGTGGGCATAATGTGTTGATGGTGGGACCTCCAGGTTCCGGGAAGACGATGATGGCACGTCGTCTCCCCGGAATCCTTCCACCCATGAGTCGGGAAGAGGCGGTGGAAACAACGCAAATACACTCGGTGGCGGGGCGCATGCCGCCGGGCGTCTCTCTACTTGCAGATCGTCCGTTTCGGTCGCCTCATCACACCGTAACCGATGTGAGCCTTGTCGGAGGGAGTCGAATTCCCATTCCGGGAGAGATCTCGTTGGCAAATCACGGGATTCTTTTTCTGGACGAGTTACCGGAGTTTCGTCGGCGAACGCTGGATCTCCTCCGTCAGCCGATGGAAGATGGATATGTTGAAATATCGAGGGCACGGTATCGGGTTCAATACCCATCCCGTGTCATGCTCGTGGCCTCGATGAATCCGTCTCCCCAAGGAGGATGGCCCGGGGGCGACCAGACTGGAGTGACAGATGCCGAGATGCGGAAATACTTGTCACGAATCAGCGGGCCACTGATGGACCGAATTGATATGCATGTCGAAGTTACAGCTGTTGAATACGAGGAGTTGAAAGGGGGAGTAGGTGTCGAATCTTCTACGGAGATCCGTTCCCGCGTCATCCAAGCGAGGCAGAAACAGGTCCTCCGTTTTCAAGGTGTGCCAGGAATCTATTGCAATGCACAAATGAACCGAAAAGAGCTGCGGGCTCATACACGGCGAACACCCGATGCCGAATCGAGACTCGGAGAAGCCATGAAGAAGAATAACCTTTCGGCCCGTGCGTACGACCGCATCCTGAAGATGGCCAGGACCGTGGCCGATCTGGACGGTAAAGACCGGATCTCCAAATCGCACATATACGAAGCCATTCGATATCGGGTTCTGGATCGAAGCGACTGGTGGAGTCTGTAGAAGTTGTATGTGGAACCGGTTTGATATCTTTCGGAAATAGACCGATACTTTCGGGACCGATTACTTAACCGGTCAAATGATCTTGATGCGGCAAATATCTCACTTTTTTCTGATTCTACTACTCCTGGTTCTGTTGTCCTCCTGTCGGGCAGATCGGGATGTGACGGTTCTCAAGCTGGCTCACGGACTGGATGTTTCCCACCCGGTCCACCAAGGGATGGTCTACATGGCAGATCAGGTCCGAGAGCGCTCGAATGGAAAGATGACGATTGATATCTATCCAAGTCAGCAGTTGGGTACGGAGAGGGAGGCCCTGGAACTGCTTCAGATCGGCAGCATCGACATGACCAAGGTCTCCTCCAGTGTACTGGAGGGATTTGATCGAATCTATACCATTTACAGTGTGCCGTTTCTGTTCGAGAGCATCGAACATGCGTATCGGGTCTGGGACAGCCCGGTGGGTCGTCGTCTGCTCCATGCAGGCCACAACATCCGGTTGCACGGTTTGACCTATTACGATGCCGGTGCGAGAAGTTTCTACACCAAGGAGCGCCCGATCCGGCATCCGGATGACCTGCAGGGAATGGCGATACGGGTGCAGGAGAGTCCGGCTGCCATTCGGATGGTAAATTTGATGGGTGGGTCGGCGACACCGATCTCGTGGGGAGAACTTTATACGTCTCTACAGCAGGGGATTGTGGATGGCGCCGAGAACAATCTGCCGAGCATCTATCTCTCCAGGCACTATGAAGTGGTGGATTATCTGAGTATGAATGAGCACACAGCGGTTCCGGACATTCTGTTCATCAGTCTGTTTCGGTGGAATCGTTTGAGCGATCAAGAGAGAAGCTGGCTCCAGGCAGCAGCCGATGCATCGGCGCGTCATCAGCGCAAACTTTGGCACGCCTCATCGGAAGAGTCTCTTCAGGGGATCCGTGATGCGGGTATCGATGTCATATACCCAGACAAGGTGCCCTTCATGGAGAAGATGGAGCCGATCTACCGAGATCTTGAGCAAGATTCAGTGATGGGACCCCTCATGAATCAAATACGGGAACTCGCCCCATGAGTGCACGATTGAACATACTTGACAGACTCCTCTCCAATGTGGTGATTCTGCTTATGGGGTCGTTGGTACTTGTGGTTACCTGGCAGGTCGCCACCCGGTATCTGCTCGGATCCCCGAGTTCTGTGACCGAGGAGATTGCCCGTTTTTTGCTTATCTGGATCGGTCTTTTGGGGTCGGCCTATGCCTATCGACAGAAAAAGCACTTGGCGTTTGATTTCCTGCTCAGAAAGCAGACCCATTCGATTCAGCGCAGACTCGAAATGGGGATTCATTCCGTCATCGCACTTTTTTCAGTGATCGTTCTGGTTGTGGGCGGTGGACGTTTGGTTCAACTTTCCCTGGAGTTGGGACAGCATTCGGCAGCTCTTCAGATCCCGCTGGGAGTCGTCTATCTGGTTCTTCCACTGAGTGGGATCATCATCACGCTCTACGCGATACAGTTTGTACGAGAGGCGAAAGCAGGGGAGAATACATTGATTCCGGAGTCAAACAACGGAGGAGACGAATGGAGTGGATAGGTGCATGGGTGCTCTTCTCGGTTTTTTTGCTCTGCCTGTTTGTAGGAGTTCCGATTGCCTTCGGAATTGGAGTGGCAACATTGGTGACCATGTGGGTGACCATTCCCTTCGATCCTGCCGTTACAACGGTGGCGCAACGAATGGCAACGGGATTGGACAGTTTTACACTTCTGGCGATCCCGTTCTTCATACTTGCCGGCCAGATCATGAATCGGGGCGGGATTGCCAGGCGCTTGATCGACTTGGCCAAATCCATGGTGGGGACATTGCCGGGAGGGTTGGCTTATGTCAACATCCTTGCGGCGATGCTCTTTGGGTCGATTTCCGGCTCGGCGGTCGCGACGGCATCGGCCATGGGGGGCTTCATGGGTCCACAAATGAGAAAAGAAGGATACGACCCCGCTTACAGTGCAGCAGTCAACATTACCTCCTCCACGACCGGACTGATCATTCCGCCCAGTAATATTTTGATTGTCTACTCCCTGGCCAGCGGGGGAGCGTCCATCGCAGCGCTCTTTCTGGCCGGGTATCTTCCGGGGATTCTGACAGGGTTGCTGCTTATGGGAGTTGCAGGGTATATGGCCATGCGCCGCAACTATCCAGTCTCCGATCGGGTCCCGTTGAAAACGGCCATCCGGATGTTTGTCCGAGCGATCCCTTCCCTGTTGATGGTTATTCTGGTGATTGGAGGGATTGTTGCCGGCATTTTTACAGCGACCGAGGCATCGGCCATTGCGGTCGTCTACGCGCTGATCCTCTCAATGGGGGTCTATCGGGAGTTGTCACTTACGGATCTGCGGAAGGTGTTGTTGCAGAGCTGCAATACGACCGCCATCGTCGCATTGCTTATTGCGACATCGATGGCGATGTCCTGGATCATGTCCTACGAAAATATCCCGCAGGGAGTAAGCGAAGCACTCATCTCGTTGAGTGATCATCCCGTCGTGATTTTGCTCATGATCAATTTGATCCTGCTCGCTGTCGGGACGTTTATGGATATGACACCGGCCGTTCTCATTTTCACACCCATATTTCTGCCATTGGTTTTGGAGCTGGGCATGGATCCGGTCCACTTCGGAATTGTCATGATTTTGAACCTGTGTGTCGGGCTTTGTACCCCGCCGGTCGGAAGCGTCCTGTTTGTCGGGTGCGGGATTGCCGGAGTAAAAATCACGGACGTGATTCGTCCGTTGACCCCACTTTTTCTCGCCATGGTTCTGGCGCTGATGGTGGTCACCTTCTGGCCACAGCTATCCCTCTTTTTGCCAGGACTCTTTGGATACTAAGGACCCAAACCACACGGAACGGGTATCGGACAGATACTCGTGATCACGTAACAACCATCTTTAAAACGGAGACAAGATGAGTCATATTGAAAACATGTTTTCATTGAAAGGGAAATCCGCCATTGTCATTGGAGGCAGTGGCACATTGGGAAGTGAAATGGCACGAGCGCTGGCATCGGCCGGAGCCGATACGGCAATCTTCTACAGTGGAAACCGTGAAGGTGCCGAGGCAACGGCTGCTTCCGTAGAAAAGCTGAGAGTGCGATCCTCCATTCACCAAGTGGACGTACGCTCTTCTGATGCCATTAGGGAGAGTGTAAACAGTGTTTGTGATGCTTGGGGCGGTATCGATATTTTGATCAACGCACCCGGTGTGAATTCAGCGACCCCACTGATGGAGATCGATGAAGAGGAGTGGGACCGGATTTTGGATATCAATCTGAAAGGAGTTTTTCTGGCGACCCGAATTGTGGGTCAGAAGATGATTGAGCAGGGACGAGGCGGGAGTGTCATCAACATCTCTTCTGCATCCTCCGATATTCCGCTTTCCCGCGTTTTTACCTATAGTATATCGAAGGCAGGAATGAACAACATGACTCGCTTTTTGGCACGGGAATGGGCCGAGGACAAGATTCGAGTCAACGCGATCAAGCCGGGTTTCTTTCCGGCCGAACAGAACAGAAAGATTCTGACCAAGGAGCGTCAGCAGTCCATTTTCAACCATACGCCGATGAACCGGTACGGTGAATCCGAGGAACTATCCGGCACCGTTATCTGGCTCGCTTCCGAAGCCGCTTCTTCGTTCGTGACCGGGGCGGTTATTCCTGTGGACGGTGGATTTACAGCCATGACGATATGAGCAAGCAATCCTTTATAGGCAAAGATTTTCTTCTACGGAATGACCAGGCACGTACGCTCTACCACGAGTTCGCTGCCGACTTGCCGATTATCGACTACCACTGCCACCTGCCACCCGAGCAAATTGCAGAGGATACCACCTTTCGCAACTTGACACATATCTGGCTCGATGGCGATCACTACAAATGGCGGGCGATGCGAACCTGTGGGGTACCCGAAGAGAAAATCACCGGTGAAGCGAGTGATCGAGAGAAGTTTCAGGTGTGGGCAGAAACGGTCCCCAAAACGCTTCGGAACCCACTCTACCACTGGACGCACCTGGAATTGAAACGGCCGTTTGACGTGACCGATCTGTTGAATGGCTCCTCGGCCGAGAATATTTGGCAGGCATGCAACGAGAAACTGGAATCACCGGAATTTTCGGCACGAGGACTCCTCAAGCAGTTCAATGTCGAGGTCGTCGCTACGACCGACGATCCGATTGACCGGTTGGACCATCATCAGACGATTCGTGACGAAGGGTGGGAGGATGTACACATGGTTCCGACATTCCGTCCGGATCGAGGGATGGATGTGGATGAACCGGAAGCCTTTCAAGGATGGGTGCAGAAATTGGAAGCGACATCCGGAATGTCCATTGTATCCTTTCGCGATTTTCTGGAAGCGTTGAAATCCCGCCACGATTTTTTTCACTCGATGGGATGCCGTGCATCGGATCACGGGGTGGCGCGTCCGCACAGCGAACCGTTCAATGACATCGCAATCGGGCAGATTTTCGACAGTGCCATGACCGGGAAAAGCATCAGCAAACACGATGTCGAGCGGTTCAAATCGGCGTTTCTCTATCACTGCGGAAAGATGGACCAGGAGAAGGATTGGGTGTTTCAATTGCATGTCGGAGCACTTCGAAACAACAACCAGAGAATGATGAAGCGTTTGGGTCGGGATACCGGATTCGATTCGATCGGGGATGTGGAGATGGCAGCTCCGCTTTCCAGACTCCTGGATCGCCTGGATCGGAAGGAGCAACTACCCCGCGTCATCCTCTACAACAACAACCCGCGCGACAACGAGCTGATGGTGACCATGCTGGGAAATTTTCAGGATGGAACCATTCCCGGAAAACTCCAACATGGACCCCCATGGTGGTTTCTGGACCAAAAGGACGGGATCGAAAAACAGATCGAAGCGCTCTCCAACATGGGGATCCTCCATGAGTTTGTCGGTATGACAACCGATTCCCGCAGCTTTCTTTCATGGCCCAGACACGACTATTTCCGCCGAATCGTCTGTAATCTGTTGGGCACAGATATGGAAGGGGGCCTCATTCCGAATGACATCGAGATGGTTGGCGAGTTGGTCGAACGAATATGTTATTCGAATGCCCGCCGATTCTTTCGTTTCGGGGAGGGATCATGAGACTTGTCTGGAGTTCACTGTGGGTGGGTGCGATGCTTCTGTTGTTCACAGATGTACGGGCCCAGGCTCCGGATCCTGTTGTCGTGACGGTTTCGGCTGGCGACCTGGACCGACATCAGACCGTCGTCCGTTTTCACCTTCCCGACCACTGGAAGGCGGGGCACTACAGACTACAGGAGATAGAGGGAGGAGAAGGGGCTCCTTGGTTGCAACTATCCAATGATGGCGAGGCCACATTTGTTCTGCATCAGCTTGAAGCCGGAGCCCGTCGCACCTACAGACTCTCCCCCGGGCAACGAGTGGAACCGCAAACTCCCGGTGTCCCGATCCGAATCGAAGAGCGAACGATCTCTTTGATGAAGGGAGGAGAGGATGTGCTCCGGTATTACCATCGGGAAAATGAATTGCCGGCCGGATTGGATCCGATGTATCGGCGAGCCGGTTATATCCATCCGGTCTATTCTCCATCGGGCGTACAGTTGACCAATCATCTGAATGAAGCGCAGCACCCTCATCACTACGGGATCTGGTCGGCCTGGACCTCCACGGAATTTCAGGGAAGAACACCCGACTTCTGGAATCCCCACAACCATTCGGGACGGGTCGTGGCCGAAGACAGTCTGCAGGTGGCTTGGGAGGGAGAGGTTCACGCCGGATTCCGTTCTCGCCACTTCTTTGAGGATCTGTCTGCCGAAGTTCCGGTCATCGCTCTGAACGAATCGTGGGAAGTGACACTCTACAATACCGGGGACAGAGCGTATCACCAATTCGATCTTGAGCTGGTGCAGACGGTCAACACCGGGCAGCCGCTTGCGTTGCCGGAATATCGTTACGGCGGTGTCGGATTCCGGGGTCACCCGGATTGGGATGATCCGGCGAACGGCCGATTCCTCACCTCGGAAGGCCTGGGGCGTGACGGACATGCCACCCGTGCCCGTTGGGTTCATATCGGTGGGGAGAGCCATGGTGAGCAGGCAGGAATAGCGATCCTGAGCCACCCGGAGAATTTCAGACATCCACAGACGGTGCGCATTCACCCGGATGAGGCATTTTTCAACTACGCACCTTCCCAGCTTGGAGAGTTCGAGATTCGATCAGGAGAGCCCTATCATGCCCGTTATCGCTACATTACAACGGATGGGGAACCCGACCCGGAAGAGATTGAACGACTCTGGTTCGATTACGCCTACCCTCCCGGTATAACGGTTCAACCAGAGTAGCCGACAAGGACTCCTTCCGATTGTCGACCGGGAGCTTCCGGATGATGCATAGATCGAGTTGAGGGATGGATACCCATGAATGAACTGTATCGGGTCAGAGTGTGGGCTCCCATCCCGACTCATACTCACGCTTCCAGAGAGCTGCCGCTTCGTCATCACCCAGGATGCGACCGGTCCGCGGGTCCACATCGAGCTGGCGGTTCAGTTGCTGGGCGATATTGGCCAAATGACACCATGTTACAGGCTTCTGCCCCGATTCGATGGATGAATTCAGCGTTGCTTCCCCTCGAATGGTATCCAGGAAATTCTGGATGTGCCGAACCGTATTTCCGTCGAATCCGGTGGTGTCCAGTGGATCCTGTACATCGTCACTGGTGACTTCTTTGACCAGGTTGCTCTCCTTGTCGTAGAGAAGATATCCGTTCCGGTCAATGAGCATGGTTCCCTTCTCTCCATGGACGGTGACTCCCCGACCCCGATCGAAGAAGGGGTGGCCGTTGCAGCTGCGTCCGTGCCAAGTGATGCTCTTTGCCTCTTCAAAGTCGAAGCTTGCAATCTGGGTATCGAAGAACTCCCAATCGTCGTGGTAGTGGTAGCGCCCGCCGGAAGACTGGACGCGAGTCGGATAGGTGACTCCGAGTGCCCATCGTGCGACATCCAACTCGTGCGTCCCGTTGTTGGCAATTTCACCCGTTCCGTAGTGATGAAACCAGTGCCAATTGTAATGGATCAGATTGTCTTGATAAGGACGGCGCGGAGCCGGGCCCTGCCACAACTCGTAATCGAGCCAGTCGGGGACAGAGGCTTCCTGACCGGTTCCAATGGATCCACGCGTGTTGGCATACCAGGCTTGAGCGTAGTACGTACGTCCAAGGATTCCATCGTGGATCTCCCGGATCGCCTGGATCGATTTGGGATCCGATCTCTGCTGGTTTCCCATCTGCACATGCTTCCCGTATTTCTTCTGGGCTGCAACGATCAGTTCGGATTCGTGCCCGTTCTGGCTGCCGGGCTTCTCGACATAGACATGTTTACCCGCTTTCATGGCCAGAATGGCGGCGGGAGTGTGCCAGTGGTCACAGGCTGCAATCACCAAAATATCGACGTCGGGATCGTCCAGAATGGTCCGGAAATCACCGGTTCCGCGAGCCTGGAGTCGCGTGTCCGAAGACGCATTCTCCCGAACGGATGCCACCGTGCGATCCACTGCCCGTTCATCCACATCGCATACCCATTTCAAGTCGCATCCGGGACGAGAGGCAAAACCCGTGGCAACAGAGTGCCCCCGACTGTTCACACCCATAATCCCTGCGACAAGTCGTTGATTGGCACCCTGTTTTCCCGAATTGTGAAGGGAAGGGGCCGCTGCTCCGGTGGAAGTTGCTGGTTTGATAAACGTTCCGCGATTGATATTTTCAGACTTCATTTTGCGTCGAATCTCGTTTCCATTCATCCGGACCGGCAATGATACGACCTGATGTCCAGGGTGTCCGAAGATGATACTCAAGATTTTACAGAGCATCAATTGGGCGCAAACTTAACCGGTATCTACACTCCTTATGATTGTGCAAAACCCGACCCGTTCATTTTTCCTCTTGATCCTTTCTGCCATGACGCTAACCAACTGTTCCAAGGAGACCCCTCCGTCCGAATCCAATGAGTTTACGGGAGCGGAGAACGAGGTAAAACTCATGACCCTTAATCCCGGTCATTTTCACGCCTCTCTGGTTCAACTCAATGATATGGCTCAAGTCGATCCGTTGGTGCATGTCTATGCTCCGGAAGGGCCCGATCTGGACCTGCACATGGAGCGGATCAACGCATTCAACAACCGGGAGGAGAATCCGACGAGCTGGCAGACTGAACCCTACACGGGTGAGGATTACCTTCAGAAAATGCTGGATGAGCAACCCGGAAACGTCATGATTACGGCCGGCAACAATGCGCTGAAGACCGAGTATATCAAACAGGCGGTTGACCACGGCATCAACGTCCTCTCCGACAAGCCGATGGCGATCGACAGCGACGGGTGGGAGTTGCTCGTGGATGCGTTTGAATCGGCCGAAGCACACGACGTACTTCTCTACGATATCATGACCGAGCGAAACGAGGTGACATCCATGTTTCAGCGTCGCCTGGCCCAAAATCAGACACTTTTTGGAGAGTTGGCAACCGGGGATCCGGAGCACCCGGCCATCGTCAAAGAGAGCATCCACCACCTCTTTAAAACGGTTGCAGGCCAACCGCTGCGTCGTCCGCCCTGGTATTTTGACGTCAATCAGCAGGGAGAGGGGATCGTCGATGTCACCACGCATCTGGTGGATCTCGCCATGTGGGGAGCCTTTCCAGACGAGATAATCGACTACGAGGAGGATGTCGAGATGCTCGATGCGAGTCGATGGCCCACCGTCTTGACTCGGGAACAGTTCGAGAACATTACCGCCATGCCGGAGTTTCCGGCCTATCTGCAGGATCAACTGGTCAATGGCGAGTTACCCTACTACAGCAATGGTGAGATGCTCTTTACGCTGAACGGGCACCATGTGCACATCTCGGTGGTATGGAACTACCAGGCTCCTGAAGGAGCGGGAGATACCCACTTCTCTGTCATGCGGGGTACGCGTTCAAACCTGGTCATCCGACAGGGTGCCGATCAAGAGTATCGTCCCACTCTCTTTGTGGAGCCGGTCTCCGGGGAGGTGGCTGCCGAGGTTGGAGAGGAGCTCGAGCGAGTTGTCGAGGAGGTGAACCAGAATGGATACCCGGGAATACAGGCGCATCCGTCGGAGCATGGATGGCGACTCGAGATTCCGGAGACGTATCACAAGGGACACGAAGCACACTTCGGAAAAGTGGCTCAGGACTATTTCGACTATCTGGTCGAAGGGGAGATGGCCTCGTGGGAAGTCCCCAACATGATTACCAAGTACTACATCACGACCCAGGCTCGGGAGTTGGCCCTCGAAGAGTCGCAGGAGTTTGAAGAATAAACGGAGACGAGAGATGAGTTTGAAATTCGAAGAGACGTGGCGCTGGTACGGACCCAAGGACAGCATTTCCCTCGAAGATATTCGACAGACCGGTGCAACCGGAATTGTGACGGCACTTCACCACCTTTCCAACGGGGAAGTCTGGAGTCGTGAGGAGATCGCGAAGCGAAAGGCAGACGTAGAGTCGGCCGGCCTTCGTTGGTCGGTCGTGGAGAGCATCCCTGTGCACGAGGAGATCAAGCAGCAGAGCGGCTCGTTCAAAACCTGGATCGAGAACTATAAAACGTCAATCCGGAATTTGGGGGCTTGTGGTATTGACACGGTCTGTTACAACTTCATGCCCATTCTGGATTGGACGCGGACCGATCTGAAGCATCCCATGCCGGACGGGTCCACCGGCTTGCGGTACGACGCGTCGGCGGTTGCGGCGTTCGATCTCTTCTTGTTGAACCGGCCGGGCGCCGGTGAGAGGTACAGTCCGGCGCAGGTGGAAGCGGCGAAGAAGTGGTTGGAGGACCATGACGAGGAGGATCAGGACACCTTGATACGAACCGTTATTGCCGGACTTCCGGGTGCAGAAGAGGGCTATACCATCGAGGAGTTTCAACAACGTCTGGATCGCTATCGCAAGATCGGAGATCGGGAGCTTCGACATCACCTCTATCATTTTCTTCGCGAGATCGTTCCGGTCGCCGAAGAGTCGGGAGTTCGATTGGCCATCCATCCCGATGACCCTCCGTTCCCACTCTTCGGATTACCGCGTGTTGTCAGTACAGAGGCCGATGCAAACCAACTACTGGCGGCCGCGCCGTCACCAGCCAACGGACTTACATTTTGTACAGGCTCGTACGGTGTCCGGTCGGACAACGACTTGCCTGGCATGGTTAAACGTCTGGGACCGCATATTCATTTTGTCCATTTACGGAGTGTACAGCGTGAGGCAGATGGCAGCTTTCACGAAGCCAACCATCTGGAAGGAAGTGCCGGGATGCGGGATGTCATGGCTGCACTGATTCGGGAACAGAATCGTCGGGAGAAAGAGGGACGCACGGATCTTCGAATGCCGTTTCGGCCGGATCACGGCCACGCCATGTTGGTCGATCGGGACAGCCATACACAGCCGGGATACACGTGTATAGGTCGAATGCGGGGTCTGGCCGAGCTTCGCGGACTGGAAGAGGGATTACGGTATCAGATCGGCGGGTGATATCGCGCGCTTTTCGGCGGAGGAACGGTAGATTGCCTCGACAAATGAGAGGGAATTCAGACTCTCCGGCCCACTTACGGGTGGCCGTTCCCCCTTTCGAATGGCTTCAAATATCTCGTCAAATTGATCCCGGTGTGGTTCATAGGCGAAGTTGGCCAGGGGATCCTCTCCGCCAGTCGCTTTCCCCTCACCCCCGGAACTCTCATCGTCTCCCGGCCGGATCAGACGGAACTCATTGTCGACCAATCGAGCAGTCCCTGCTGTTCCGTGAATCTCGATCTTTCGTGGTTGTGCAGGCCGGACCGAGGTAGAGGCGACAAACGTTCCGATGGCACCGGAAGCAAACTCCAGTGCTGCGACGGCATTGTCCTCTCCTTCGATTCCCTCGTGGGTAAACGTCCCGGTTTTTGCTTGAATGGTTGCGACCTCTCCCATCATCCATTGCAGAAGGTCGATGGTGTGAATGGATTGATTGATGACCGCTCCACCTCCATCCAGTTCCAACGTGCCACGCCAGGGGGCCTCTCGATAGTACTCGTCGGTTCGATACCATTTGACCGAAGCGGTCGCCATGAACGGTCTGCCAATACGGCCGCTGTCGATCGCCTCTTTCATCTGCCGGACCGGTTTCATGAAACGACTTTGATAGATGACGGCCAGTTGAACGTCGTTCTCGCTGCAGACATTCAGAAGTCGGGCGGCTCGCTTCAGTGTAATTTCAATCGGTTTCTCGATCACGACATGTTTGCCGGCTTTTGCTGCTTTCTCACCGTAGTCCAGATGCGTGCCGCTAGGCGTACAGATGGAGACCAGATCGACGTCGCTACTCTCGAGCATCGCTTCAAACGTCTCGAATCCACGTACGGACCACTTGTTGGCAAATGCTTCCCGCTTCTCTTTTCGACTGCTGGCAGCCGCACTCAAGGTGCCGTATCGGCTATTCTTTACAGCTTCTGCATGAATGGAGGAGATGTTTCCGAGACCAACAAGGCCAACTCGAATCGGAGATACAGGCATGGGTTCAGTTCATTGGATTCATGGTAAAAGAAAAAAAGGGAGCATAATCCCGGGAAGGGACTCGATTTCCTCTGACCAGTTGATCATCAAGTAAAACCGGAAGAATTCGGGCCGGTCAGATCTCCTGGAACTGTCGCTCTCCGTGCCGGGATTGAATGTATTCAAAACCACCAAAGAGGGCGGTACTGTAGAGCAAATCTCCAGCAAGAGTATAGTGGAAGAACGGGAGGCCGGCGGTGTAACAGGCAATGAGCCCCTCAACAGAAAGAGGGTACATCATGCCGGATGCCCAAACCCCGAAATTCGAGAGCAGGAAGAAGATCATGGAGGCACCGATTGCACTTCCGGCGACCCGTAAAGGTGTGATCGTGGTCAGGGTTTTTCGTCCCAAGAGTGCAATCAACACCAGAGACCCGTAGATCCAGAAGACACCGGAGTGAAAAAGGGTAAAGCCGTCAAAAAACCGTGCAAACAGAACGTTGTTGATGACCAGATCGCTTAGCCACATGGCGACCAAGGGAATGACGATTGCCCAGTGCCATTTTTTGAAATATGCGGCTCCAAACAGTGCGATGGCTCCGAGAGGTGTGAAATTGTACGGGTGCGGGAGAACCCGCGACAGAACAGCCAGTGTGATGAATCCGGTAACAAGGGCAAAGTTGCGTTTGTTTGTCATGATCGTCTGCTTGGTCTCGGTTCGTCTGTTCAGGCCCGGAGGGCTGTTCGAAATCCAGGAATTCGGGCAACGGTTCAAACCCGTTCCGGACCCTCCAAAATAGGGAAACTGCTTCCTGTATGCGAACCTGAATCTGTTTCCTTCTGCCCAAATAGATTGTATTATTGCGCCATGAGTAGCAAAACGAGTGCATCTGCAAAGAAGACGCCGCTGATGCGGCAATATGAAGAGATCAAGTCGAACCACCCGGAGACCCTGCTTCTCTTCCGGGTCGGGGATTTCTACGAGACCTTTTCCGATGATGCCCGCACACTTAGTGAAGAGCTGGGGATCACGCTTACCAATAGGAACAATGGCGGGGATCAGACGCCTCTGGCAGGATTTCCATACCATGCACTGGATACCTACCTCCCTCGATTGGTAAAAAAAGGGTACCGAGTGGCCATTTGCGAACAGTCGGAAGACCCGGAGAGTGCCAAGAAAGCAGGGCGAAAGATTGTTCAACGAGAGGTGACCGAAATCACGACACCGGGCCTGACACTCTCCGATCAACTTTTGAGTCACAACCAGAACAACTATATCGGGTCGGTCTTTCGCCGAAAAGGGGAAGCCGGGGTTGCATTTGCAGATATTTCGACCGGGGAGTTTGTACTTGCGGAAGTAAGCGAGGCGGAGTTGAAGGATCTGCTCGAACAGATCGAGGTATCTGAACTTCTACTGAGTCGGAAAGAGGAGAAGACCACAACAGCCGGGTTGAACCGCTGGAATCGAACCTGGATGGACGAGTGGGTGTACGAAGATGGAGTCGGATATCGGGAGTTGACCCGTCACTTCCAGACTCATTCACTCAAAGGGTTCGGAGTCGAAGAGTTGGAACTGGCCCACATTGCAGGGGGGGCACTGCTTCACTACATCCGTGACACACAAAAACAGAGACTTGGACAGATTCGTCGATTGCAGCGCTACGATTTTCAGCGCTACATGGCACTTGATCCGGCGACACGTCGAAATCTTGAACTCACATCCACACTGCAGACAGGTGGCCGGGAGGGGACGTTGGTATCCATTCTGGATGCGACCCGGACAGCGATGGGGGGAAGGCTGCTGCGGCGTTGGGTAACCCGCCCTCTCAAAGAACTCGAGCCTGTTCACAAACGTCTCGATATGGTCGAAGCCCTTCATGGAGATTCGGCTCTTCGCAGTCGGTTTCGCGAGGAGCTGGAGGGCATCGGAGATTTGGAACGATTGATCTCCCGGATTGTGGCCGGAAGGTCCAATGCCCGGGAACTGGTACAGCTTTCCGACTCATTGGCCGTGCTCCCAACGCTACGGACGATGTTGGATGGTATGGAGCCAGAGTTGGCGGCAGTCATTTGTCGTGGATTGCACGACCTGGAGCCGTTGAGGGATCGGATCAAGACGTCCGTTATCGAAGAACCTCCGGCTTCGATACGCGAAGGAGGGATCTTCAAGGCGGGGTTCAACAAAACGCTTGACGAGTTGCGGGACATCGCTGTAAATGGGAAAGAGTACATCGCCTCCATTCGGGATCAATTGATGAAAGAGACCGGTATCTCATCACTCAAGATCGGATACAACAAGGTGTTCGGGTACTATATTGAAGTGACCCACAAGCATCGCGACAACGTGCCCGAAAGCTTTATACGAAAGCAGACGTTGGTCAACTCGGAGCGTTATATCACGCCGGAGCTCAAAGAGGTCGAAGAGAAGGTCCTCTCCGCAGAAGAGAGAAGCCAGACATTGGAGGCCGAATTGTTCGAGGAGCTGCGTGCCGAGGTTGCAGAGGAGGTTCAGCCCATTCAGGAGGTTGCAGAATCGATCGCCATGATGGATGTGCTGCAGAGTTTTGCAGAAGTGAGTTATCAGAATCGATACGCCCGTCCAGAGGTGGATGAAAGCGAGGAACTGGAGATTGTCCAGGGGCGTCACCCGGTTGTGGAGAAGAGTCTGCCGACCAGCGAGCCGTTTATTCCGAATGACACGCGCCTGGATCAAACCTCCCAACAAATATTGATGGTTACCGGACCGAATATGGCCGGGAAGAGTATCATTCTTCGTCAAACGGGATTGATTGTTTTGATGGCACAAATCGGTTGTTTTGTCCCTGCAGAGAGGGCCCGGATCGGGCGAGTCGACAAGATATTTACACGTGTAGGAGCCTCGGACAATTTGGCCTCGGGCGAGAGTACATTTCTTGTCGAAATGAACGAAGCCGCAAATATTTTGAACAATGCCACTCGACGCTCCCTGGTCTTGTTGGATGAAGTGGGACGGGGAACCAGTACATTTGACGGGCTCAGTATTGCTTGGTCTCTTGCAGAGTATCTTCACAACGAACCCTCGGTACAGGCTCGAACCCTTTTCGCTACCCATTATCACGAACTAAACGAACTCGAGCAGAAGTACGAGCGGATCCGAAATGCCCATGTAGAGGTACGCGAGCATAACGGAAGCGTCATCTTCATGCGTACACTCAAACCGGGTGGAACCGACCACAGTTACGGGATTCAGGTTGCAAAAATGGCAGGATTACCCGAACCGGTGATCCGTCGTGCAGAGCAGATTCTGGCCACACTTGAAGAACATCGCATGCAGGAAGATCGGATTGGCGAGTCATCCGACGGATCCGGCCATCCACGAAATCGGCAGGCCGTCCGGTCACTGCCGGATCCTGTACCCGCTTCCCAGATGGTCCTCTTTCAAGCAGAAAGTGATCCGGTACTGGAACAGCTGCGGAACGAGATTCAGGCGTTGGATCCTGATCGAATGACTCCGATTGAGGCGCTTCAGATGTTGCAAGAGCTCAAACGGAGAATTGCTCCGGATGGCAACGGATCGGAGTCCGGGTAGAGATCCCGTTATTTCTCACCCTCTTTTCATATCTTGAATGGTTTAAAATGGAGCGGGGCAACGGCCCCGCATGCCCTGCAAACAGAGGTCAAATCCGCTCGGTAGATGGGTCGGTCTGACGGGAGGAACCCGAGGGTCATCCGGAGCCGGAGTGATGAAGCATCAGCCGAACCTATGAAGAAGAACGTTCTACAATCCCTCTATCGAGAACACCAGCACGCCGTTCGCTGTCCATCTCCGTTGCTTGTCCGCCGATTTTTCAACCATCTGCTCGGATTCCTGTTTCCGGAGTTCAGCACACGGGATTATGGATCATTCGAAGAGTTCGAGGCGTACTACAACGAGCTTCAGCGAGAGCTTCTGGAAATATTGTCGAAACGGAGGGATTCAGACGAGGAACGGGATCGAGAACTCTCACGGCGCTTTTTCACCTCGTTACCGGATCTGAAAGCAGCGCTCAAAGAGGATGTCGAGGCGATGTACCGCGGAGATCCGGCCGCCCGGAGTCGGGAAGAAGTGATTCGTGCCTATCCCGGATTCTATGCACTTGCATCCTACCGGGTCGCCCACTGGCTCCATCGGGAGGGGATCACCCTGGCCGCCCGAATGATTACAGAACATGCACACAGCAAGACCGGAATTGACATTCATCCGGCTGCCGAGATTGGACACGCCTTTTGTATCGATCACGGAACCGGTATTGTGATTGGGGAGACCAGCCGAATTGGAAACAACGTGAAAATTTATCAAGGTGTGACCTTGGGGGCCCTCAGCGTCCGGAAAGAGGATGCCGCCCGCAAACGCCATCCCACCATTGAGGACGAGGTGATTATTTATGCGGGGGCCTCCATTCTGGGTGGAGATACGGTGGTTGGAAAAGGGAGCGTGATTGGCGGCAATGTATGGTTGACTCGATCCGTGCCAGCCAACTCCAAAATCTACTACAAGGCACAACTCACACAAGACGAATCTGAACAGCAAGGGGAGCTGGAATCATGATGATCGGTGACTTGATCGGGAATACCCCGTTGGTAGAACTTCAGGTGCTCAACCCAAATCCGAATGTCCGGATCTTTTGCAAGATGGAGGGACAGAATCCGGGAGGAAGTGTCAAGGATCGGCCCGCTCTTGGAATGGTCGAGGGGGCGCTCCAGAGAGGAGACGTCAAACCGGGAGATACACTCATTGAGCCGACGAGCGGAAATACCGGAATTGCTCTGGCAATGATGGCTCGCCTGAAAGGGCTCAAGATGACGTTGCTTCTGCCGGAGGACTCTACGAGGGAGCGAATCGTGACCATGCGTGCCTACGGAGCGAACGTGATATTGACGGATGCAGAGAAGGGAATCGAGCACTCCCGGGCTTTGGCACAGGAGATGGCCGATCGGGGCGAAGGAGTTTTGCTGAACCAGTTCTCCAACCCGGACAATTTCGGTGCCCATTACCGGACGACCGGTCCGGAGATTTGGCGGGACACCCAGGGAAGAGTCACCCACTTTGTTTCGGCGATGGGAACGACCGGCACCATTATGGGTGTCTCCCGTTACCTGAAAGAGCAGAACGATCAGATTCAAATCGTCGGAACCCAACCAACGGAAGGCTCCAGTATTCCGGGAATCCGGCGCTGGTCTCCGGAGTTTTTGCCCGAGATTTATGAACCGGAGAGAGTCGATCGTATCGAAGATGTTGGTGAACTGGAGGCGACCGGGATGACGCATGCGTTGGCCCTTGAAGAGGGGATATTTGCCGGGATGAGCAGTGGTGGTGCACTGGTTGCTGCACTCCGGGTTGCCAAAGAGATTGAGCAGGGGGTCATCATCGCGATCATTTGTGACCGCGGGGATCGGTATGTAAGTTCTACGCTTTTCGAATCGACGGAATACTGACTGAACGAAGACAGTCTTTTTGATGTACAATCGTGTCAATAGTGAGGCAGAAAAAGGATGACAGAGAAGGAGATGGCGGGCTGGGTGGCACGCGAATTATCGATAGGTGTGGGTCAGGTATCCAGCCTGGCCGAACTATTGGATGGCGGTGCAACGGTTCCGTTTATTGCGAGGTACAGACAGGAGAGGACCGGTGGCTTGGACGAGCAGCAGATTCGATCTGTACGGGATCGGCTGGAGTCGATTCGTGCATTGGAACATCGACGAGCGTTTATTCTGGAGAGTATTGAATCACAGGGAAAATTGACCGATGAACTCCGGACGACGATCCTCGCCTGCAATGAACTGACGCAGCTCGAAGACCTTTATTTACCCTACAAACCGCGAAAAATGACGCGGGCAGACAAGGCAATCGAAGCCGGACTCGAGCCACTTGCCGACCTGATCTGGGCGCAGGAAGTGACCCGGGGTACTCCCGAATCAATCGCCCAATCGTATGTCAATGAAGAGAAGGGGATCGCGACGTTCGAAGAAGCCCTTCACGGGGCGCGGGATATCGTGGCTCAATGGGTAAGCCAGGTTCCGGAGGTTCGGGAGATGTTGCGAAAGCAGCTTCGAACGCATGGAAAAGTGGTCTCAAAGCTTTCGAGTGAGACAGCGAAGGGGAAAGATCCCAAGAAGGTGTTCGAGACCTATTATGACTTTCAAACCAACGTAAAGCATCTGAAGCCCTATCAGGTGCTTGCTTTGGATCGTGGCGAACGCGAGGGGGTTCTTCGTGTTCGTGTCGAGGTTTGGGAAGAACGTACGCTGGAAGAGGTTGATACCCTCGTCATTCAGAACGAAAAGAACATCTTTGTCGAGGATCTCGAAAAGGCGATTTCCGATGCCTGGAAACGTCTGCTCTACCCCTCTCTGGAACGGGAGTTGCGCTCGGAGTTGACCGACACTTCGGGAGAACACGCAATCGGGATGTTTGCGGAGAATTTGAAAAATCTGTTGCTTCAGCCACCGCTCTCTTCGCGTGTCGTGATGGGAATCGATCCGGCGTATCGAACGGGTTGCAAGGTAGCCGTCGTTGGCCCAACCGGTAATTATCTGGACGGGACAACAATCTGGCCCACTCCACCGCGGAATCAGGTGGAAGAAGCGAAGCAGATCCTGGCAAAGCTCATTGATACGCATGGCGTGGATCTGATCGCCATTGGAAACGGGACGGCAAGTCGCGAAACGGAACAGGTGGTCGCCGAGCTCGTGCAGAACTTGAAGGAAAAGGGGAAGGGAGACGGGCTCTCCTGGCTCATCGTGAATGAAGCCGGTGCATCCGTGTATTCTGCGTCCGAAATTGCGAGAGAAGAGTTTCCCGACTTGGAAGCCGCACAGCGCGGAAACATCTCCATCGCCCGACGGGTTCTTGACCCGTTGGCCGAATTGGTCAAAATGGATCCGAAGTCGATAGGAGTGGGGCTCTATCAGCACGATGTGAATCAGGTGAAATTGGCGAAAAAACTGGATGACGTGGTCGAGAGTTGTGTGAACCATGTGGGAGTACAACTCAACTCGGCCAGTGCCGCCCTGCTCAACCATGTTTCCGGACTGGGACGACTTATTTCCAAAGAGATTGTGCGCCATCGCGAGACCATCGGGCGATTTACCAATCGTGAACAGTTGCTCGAGGTCGCCGGATTGGGTCCATTTCGGTTTGAACAGGCCGCCGGTTTTCTGCGAATTCCCGAGTCTGAAAATTCACTGGACAATACAGCGATCCATCCGGAGAGTTATCGGTCCGTCGAAGCCCTCTGCCGTCAGCTTGACCTCTCTGTGGAGCAGGTCACCCGGGATTCCAGTATTCTCACGAAGCGTCTGCAGGGAGTAGACCGGGAACAGCTCGCCGGCAGTATAGGAGTTGGCCGACCCACTCTGGAACTAATTCTGGAGAACCTTCTCAAACCGGGTCGCGATCCTCGGGAAGAGATGGACCCACCGGCCCTTCGTGAAGACATCCTCACCATGGAGGATTTGGTTGTCGGACAAAAATTGAAGGGAACGGTGAGGAATGTGGTCGATTTCGGAGCCTTTGTCGATATTGGGGTGAAAGCAGACGGGCTGCTTCATGTGAGCAAGATGAGACGGGATGGCAGACGCGTTCAGAATGTCCACGACGAAGTGCGGGTCGGAGAAGTCATCGAAGTTTCGATCGAGAGTGTGGATATACAGCGGCAGCGGATCGGACTCAAACGGGTATAAGTAGACAGTTCGGTGGTTTCGGGATTCTGAAAACCACGAGAAGTCTCCGAAACAGAGCTGAAACAGACGGCCAACGGGCCAAAACAGAGATAAAATCAGAGATCATGAGTCAAGCCATTATCGAGACCGAAAAGGGAACCATGCGAGCCGACTTGTATGGAGAGGATGCACCCGGTACCGTCGAAAATTTTGTAAAACTCGCAGAAGACGGATTCTATGACGGACTCACCTTCCATCGGGTTATTCCCGATTTTGTGATCCAGGGAGGGTGCCCAAAGGGAGATGGTACCGGCGGACCGGGGTACACAATTGATTGTGAAACAACCGGCGACAAGCAGACGCACGACCGTGGGGTTCTCTCGATGGCACATGCGGGACGAAATACAGGTGGCTCGCAGTTTTTTGTCTGCCACAACCGCCAGAACACGCAACATCTGGACGGCAAGCACACCGTATTTGGAAAAGTGATCGATGGTCTGGACATCATTGACGAGATTGCTGCCGGAGACAAGATTCTCTCTGTTACAATCGAGTCCTGACAAATAGAGCAGATGCAGATACAGACGAAAGGGGATCTCTATGATGCCGTGATCGTCGGCTCTGGAGCCGGTGGTGGAATGGCAGCCAATATTTTGTCAAAAGCGGGCCTGTCGGTTGCGGTTCTTGAAGCAGGTGGGTTTTACGATCCGGCTCAGGAGGCATACCGAACGCAACTCCGATGGCCATGGGAGTCGCCCCGCAGGGGTGCATCGACACATCGCCCGTTTGGCGATTTTGATGCGGCTTGGGGAGGATGGGAGATCGACGGAGAACCGTATACGCGTCAAGAGGGTACCCGATTCGACTGGTTTCGCTCCCGAATGCTCGGCGGCCGAACCAACCACTGGGGACGCATCTCACTCCGGTTTGGCCCGAAGGATTTCAAGAGAAAGGATCAGGACGGTTTGGGTGAAAATTGGCCCGTTACCTACGAAGAGATCGCGCCCTACTACGATCGGGTAGACAAGTCCATCGGTGTGTTCGGGACCCATGAAGGGAGGGAGAACGACCCGGACGGTTTTTTTCTACCTCCTCCGAAACCACGATTGCATGAGCTCTATGTGAAGCGGGGTGGGGAGAAGATCGGAATTCCGGTCATTCCCAATCGGCTTTCCATACTGACGCGTCCGGTCTCTTCGGAGCGCGGGGTCTGTTTCTACTGCAATCAGTGCAATCGAGGCTGTCAAGCCTATGCCGACTTCTCGGCCGGATCCTGTCTGGTTCAGCCCGCCATGAAGCGTGGACAGGTCGATCTCTACACCGACGCAATGGTACGAGAGGTGACGACGGACCAAACCGGACAGGCAACGGGTGTGATCTTCATCGACAAGCGGGATCGGGAGGAGTATCTGGTGCGGGGTCGAACGGTTCTTCTCGGAGCGTCCGCTTGCGAGAGTGCACGCATCTTGCTCAACTCCCGATCGCCGGAGCACCCGGACGGACTGGCCAATTCCAGTGGTGTGGTCGGACGGTATCTGCACGACTCAACGGGTGCCGACCGGATGGCAGTGATTCCCGCTTTGTTGAACCGGGATCGCTACAATGAAGATGGTGTGGGGGGTGCACATGTCTATACTCCCTGGTGGCTTGACAACGCAACACTCGACTTCCCGCGGGGTTACCATCTGGAGTTTTGGGGCGGGATGAGCATGCCGGCCTACGGGTTCGGGGGTGGAATGGACACACTCAGGCGCTATGTACGGGACGAATTCGGAAATTTGTCCCCGGCAGGAGGCTATGGTGCCGGGCTCAAGCGGGATATTCGTGCCATATACGGTGCAACAGTCGGGATCTCCGGGCGCGGAGAGAGCGTACCGCAGTATGAGAACTACTGCGAAATCGACCCGGAGCGGATCGATCAATTCGGTATTCCCGTCCTGACGTTCAACTACCGTTGGAGTGAGCATGAGCTCGGGCAGGCTCGTCATATGCAGGATACGTTCGAAGAGATGCTGACATCCATGGGTGGAGAGCTTGTTGGAGAGAAAGCGGGAGCCGATCGGGAGTACGGGTTGCATGCACCGGGCCGGATCATCCACGAAGTGGGAACGACCCGAATGGGGAATGATCCGGCAACCTCGGTGCTCAACAAATTTGGACAGGCGCATGACTGCAAGAATCTCTTTGTAGTGGATGCCGGGAGTTTTGTCTCGCAAGCCGACAAGAATCCGACCTGGACCATTCTTGCGCTCTCTTGGCGAACGTCGGACTACATTGTGGAACAGATGAAAAAAGGGGAGCTCTGATATGGATCGACGAGAATATGTCAAGCTGATGCTTGCCGGGTCGGTGGGAGCCGGTCTGTTTCTGCAGAGTGGATGTACAGCAGAGGATCGACGGGAGAGTGAAGAGATTCTGGAGGCGACCGGCGCAGATCGGGGATACACAGCCATCGAACTGGAACGGGATCAAAAGCTCCAGGAGAAGACGTTTTTCAATCGCCACGAGAGAGCAACGGTCGATCAACTCGCCGACTGGATCATTCCGGAGGACGATCGCTCACCTGGCGCGGTGGAGGCGGGAGTTCCGGATTTTATTGATTTCATGATGCTCGACATGCCCGATATGCAGGTACCGATGCGGGGCGGGCTCATGTGGCTCGACAACCGAAGCCGCGACCTCTTTGGTGCGCCGTTTGCCGGGTGCACTCGAGATCAACAACAGGAAATACTGGATCGAATCGCCTGGCCGGACCGAGTGGAACCGGATTGGGAGTACGGGATGCGCTTCTTCAACCGGATGAGGGATCTGGTTGCGACCGGTTTTTTTACGTCCGAGACGGGGCTCAAGGATCTGGACTATAAAGGGAACCAACCCAATGTTTGGGACGGAGTTCCGGACGAGGTGCTCGAGAAGCACGGCCTGGCATATGATGAAAAGACGTTGAACGAGTCGGTTCAACCCGGGGAGCGGGGTGTCCGGGCCGAATGGACCGATTCGGGGGAGCTTCTCCGGCCGCGCATGGTTGACAACAAATAATCGGAGGACGGGTGGAATGTGTGGAATTATCGGAGTATTGAGTCTCAGAGATGCGACTCCACTGGTGATGGACGGGTTGCGGCGATTGGAGTACCGGGGGTATGACAGTGCTGGCGTGGCCACACTGGAAGAGGATAAAATTCAGAGATATCGTGCGCAAGGAAAGTTAAACAATCTGGCGTCCAGACTGGAGTCGGTTACGAGCCGGGGTCGCGTTGGAATCGGTCATACTCGTTGGGCGACGCACGGTGCCCCGACCGAGGAGAATGCCCATCCTCATGCCAGTGATCGAGTGGCAGTCGTTCACAACGGAATCATCGAAAATTATTCCGAGTTGCGATCCGAACTCCAGGCTGCCGGGTATCGGTTCGAAACGGATACCGATACGGAGGTGGTGGTTCATCTGGTAACGGAAGGCCTCGCAAACGGATTGAGCCCGAAAGAAGCAGCATATCGGTCATTTGACCGACTCAATGGTGCATTCGCACTGGTATTGATGTTTGCCGGAGAGCCGGATCTGTTGGTGGGTGTGCGTCAGGGAACCCCCCTGACAGTCGGGCTGGGTGATGGGGAGATGTATCTTGCATCGGACTCCTATGCACTTGCTCACTTGACCCGAAAAGTCTGTTTTTTGGAGGATGGCGATCGTGTGATGTTGAATCGAGAGTCGATGCAGGTGGAGACACCGGACGGGATATCCGTGGAACGTCCTGTTCGAATGACGGCGCAATCCGGACTGACAACCGGAAAGGGGGGGTACCGACATTATATGCTCAAGGAGATCCATGAGCAACCGGCCGTGATCGGAGACACATTGAACAGCTTTGTGAATCCTACGACCGGGCGAGTCGCACTGCCCGAGGAGGTGTTGGCTCCACTTGCCTCTGCCAGCAGAATCAATATGGTGGCGTGCGGAACCGCCTATTACAGTTGCATGGTGGCACGTTACTGGATGGAGCAGATCGCCGGCATTCCTTGTGATGTAGATATCGCATCTGAATTTCGCTATCGGGGAGCCATCCTCCCGAAGGATGGAGCCAGTCTGTTTGTCTCCCAGTCGGGCGAGACACTCGATACATTGGAGGCGCTGCGAACCTGCCGCAAAGCTGGTCAACCCATTCTTTCCATCGTCAATACGATTGAATCAACGATTGAACGTGAGTCGGATGTCGTACTTCGGACACTTGCCGGTCCGGAGATCGGAGTGGCTTCGACGAAGGCGTTTACGACCCAACTTACGACTCTGGCGTGTCTGGCCCTTGCGATTGGTGAGCGGCGAGGGGTTTTGGATGCAGCTGTAGGAACAGAACTCTCGGAAGCGTTGCGTCACATTCCGAAATTGGCTGCCGACGTGATACAGACGAGTACGGACTCGATCGAACAGATTGCACGTGAGCTGCATGAGTATAATGACATTCTCTATCTTGGTCGTGGATCACTCTATCCCATTGCACTGGAGGGAGCACTGAAGTTGAAGGAGATCTCCTACATTCATGCAGAAGGATATGCAGCCGGTGAATTGAAGCACGGTCCCATTGCATTGATCGATGAACAGATGCCGGTGGTTGTGACGGCTCCCGGCAATGATCCACTGTTTGACAAGGTGGCATCCAACCTTCAGGAGACCGTGGCTCGTGGTGCCCGTGTCTTGTTGATTACCGATGCGGCGGGAGCCAAACGAATGGAAGGGATTGCGACCTGGATGGTGGTACTTGGAGATTGTCCTCTGTATGTTTCGCCCATCTTGTACGCCCTTCCGGTTCAACTGTTGGCCTACTACGTAGCCGTAGCCAAAGGAACGGATGTGGATCAACCCAGAAATCTTGCGAAGGCCGTCACAGTCGAATAGCCGGATTTCGTTCGACTGCGGAGAACGGCACTCATGAAACACTCGGCCAACCATATCGCGGATCGAATCCGACTCATGATTACCACCAAGCAATTTCAGGTGGGCGAGTTGCTCCCCTCTACCCGGGATCTGGGCAGGCAGTTGGAAGCCAGTTTTCATACGGTTCGCAAGGCGTATCACATGCTCGAAGACGAAGGGATGATCCAGGCCCGTACCGGACGAGGGTTCGAGGTGATTCGTCAAAACAGTGGGTTGGACAAGTCCGAGCGTCTGGAAACCGGTGCCGAGAAGTTGAAACAACTGCTCGAAGAGTTGATTGGCTATGGTCTGGACGAGCAGGAGGTCGAGGCCCTTTTTGATGAGCAGATCAATTATATGGAGTGGCCCGACCGGATCCAGACGTCTGCATCGGTCGGAGAAACCGAGGAGCTGGCCCGAATGGTGTCGGAAGCGATTCAACGACAGGTCGGGGTGCGAAGCCGTCCACTCCATTTTCAGAACAAGCACGAGATGCTCAAGGTAGATGCTCTCTTTGTTCCGATTCATCTGACCGCTCACTTTCGCAGGGCGTCGGAGACGCAGAGAATCCTGCCGGTCATTTATACGTTTGATCCCGATCTGTTGCTCTCCATCATTGATCGAGCCGCTCTGGAGACCATCGGGTTGGTGGCGGGAGATGACGAGAGCCTGCCCAAACTGATCGGTGATTTGAAGGCGGCCACGCAGTATGAAGGATCCTTTCTGGCAGGAGCTGCCTATGGGCGCTCACTTCCTCTTTTTGTACGGAATACCGACTTGATTCTCTATACAGAAGCGTGTGCCCGGTTGGTCGAACATCAGATCCCCGAAAAGCGGAGACTGAAATTGGACTATATCCTCTCGGCCAAGAGTGCCGAGTTGATTCGTTCGGAATTGTGGGATCAGTAATGGCAGAGAAGACCCAAACGGATATCGATATTTGGATCGAAAAAGGAATTCGTGCTCTGAAAGCAGAGATCGAAGCGGTCCGGGAGTTTCCGGCCACCGACCGTCTGCATGGCGGCCAGTTGGTCGGACCTGCAGGAGAGAAGGACGAACATGACTATCGGTTTCAATGCTCACAACCCTCCATTCGGTTTGCCGAGGAGTTGCGAATTCGTATCGGGGACAAGGATCGGAAGGCCATTCCGCTGGAGTATGAAAAGGGAGAGCTGATTCTGCGAACCGATGATCTCTTGTCTGGAGATTTGGAAGACCTTCCGGTAGAGTGGGAGAACGATTTTGTCCTGCAGCGAACCCTGCGGGAATTGGAGCGACTGGCCGATGCCGAGGGGGAAGAGCATGAACGAATTCGAGCTCTGTTCGAGCCCGAGGGGGCACCCCTTCCGGGGCCGAAGGAGATTGAGCATGACGGGCTCCGCAATGAATCCCAGCAGGCAGCCATTCGAAAAGCTCTGCAGTGCCGGACCCTCTATATTTGGGGGCCGCCCGGAACCGGGAAGACCGCTACGCTTGGCTATGTGATTGCCAACTTTCTGAAGCAGCGAAAGCGGGTACTCTTTGCATCCAATACCAATCGATCTGTGGATGTGGGCCTTCTGAGTACGCTGCATGCACTCGATACCATTGGATTCTCCCCTCCTGTCGATCGAGTGACTCGCTTTGGGGAATTGGCACTGGATGCCGATCGCCTCCCTCCCCATCAGTTTGATTATCAGATGGAGCAGCTACTGGAGAGGCGTCGGGAAGAGGCGTCGGATTGGGTGTCCTGGCTGGATCGGGAGAAGGATTTGTCATCCAAAGAGGAGCGGCTCAAGCAGGACGGGAAGAGTCTGTCGGCAACGGATCGGGCTCAATTGGAAATGGTTCGGGAAAAGATCGAGACGCTCGGCGGTCGAGAGGAGCTCGAGGAGACGGCCGCCGCCCATCTTCAAATCAACGAGCGGTCTCGCCTGCGTCGGTGTCAATTGGTCGCAACCACATTGGCAAAAGTCTGTACGTCAGAGCTCTTCTATCAGATGGAGTTCGATGCCGTGGTGATCGATGAAGGATCCATGGCGGGGCTTCCCTGGCTGATGGCACTCGCATCGAGAGCTCGATGGCATCGTGTGATTGTGGGAGATCCCATGCAGTTGCCACCGATTGCAATCAGCGAGAAGCCGGAGGCAACTGAAATGCTGGAACGGGATATTTTCACAACTGTGTCAGGAGCTGAAACCACCGACGAACTTTTCGATTGGCACGACAAACATCCCGATGTAACGGCCTTTTTTGATACCCAATACCGGATGACCCCGGGTCTTGCCCGGGTGGTGAGCAATGTCTTTTATCAGGGTCGGCTCAAGAGTGTAGAACCGGATGTGGAAACGGAGACAGAAGACGCGACAGGATCCCCCCGGTCCGTAATGGAGGGATCCGGACAGGCGTCCCGACCGCCCTGGCACGTGATCGACACGTCCAAATATCGACCCTCGGTCGTTCAGCCATCAGGGGAGCGGGGATTCAAACCGGTGAATCAGGTACACGAAAAAGTACTCATCCGTCTGATCGGCAATATGCTTCGGCGCGGGATCACACCCGATTCAATCGGAGTGATGGTTCCGTTTCGAAGCAGTGTACAATCCGTTCGGTCGGCGCTCTGGGACGAAGGAATTCGGGATGTGGAAATCGGGACCATTCATACCTTTCAGGGACGGGAAAAGCCGTACATCATTTTCGATCTGGTGATGAGCGGTGAATGGCAGAATGGACGGGTTCGTCACTACTCCGTTCGGCCACTCGACGAGCAGAAGAACGGGATGAGTGTGATGAGGCTCCTCAATGTTGCCTTCTCGCGCAGTCAAGAGGAGTTCATGGTTCTTGCAGATATGGGACACATTCGGCAGGTGTATGGAGAGAAGTTTCTGGGTCGTCTGCTCGATCAATTGAAATCCCCTGCTTGATAACGTTCGCGCAGTCGATCTTCGTTGAGTCGCTTCCAGGAAGAAAGTCGGGCTGGATCGGGAGATGCCAGGGTCATCTCCCGTTTGCCGAGGGCTCCCCTCGTACGTGCCAGGGACCACCCTCCCATGGCCATGGCCGCCCGGGAAGATGTTGCGGCTCCGTACGTGGAGAGGATGGCATCGGGCGTGGACCAGGAGGCGAGTGTTTCAAATACATTCGGGCTCCAGAGATCGGGATTGACGTCGGGAGAGAAGGGGTCGAATAAAAAAACGTCGATCGGAAAGTCTGGCTTCGGGACCTTCGAAAATGGTCCAACAAACAGATGCAGAGTAACTCCGTTGGAGAGGACCTTGTGGTGTGGTCCGGGGGAGGTGTCACGGAAGATACAGGCGAGAAGTTCGGCTGCGTTTGGAAGATCCAGGAGTCGCGGATAATTCAGCTTGGCCGCTTGTTGAACCGGAATCGGGTAGGCCTCTACAGAGTAATAGGTGATTGAGAGACCGGGGTCTCGAGTGTGGAGGTACTCCAAGAGCAGGAGCAGATTGAGCCCGGTCCCGAATCCCACTTCAAAGAGGTGAACCGGTTTTCCCGGTTCGGCCTGGTCGAGCCATCCCGGAACGTCGAAAAAGTTGTGGCGGCTCTCTGCAATGGCTCCGTTCGGATTGTGATAGAATTGTTGAAACTGTTCCGAATAGAGGGTGTGGGATCCGTCGTTGCAGAGGTGAAGGTCGGTATGGGTCGTCATGGCAGGATCGGATTGGTCAATACGATCCCATGGTAGCCGATTCTGGAAGGGAAATCAAGCCGTGTGTTGTCAATGGAGGGGTTGGTCGTCGCATGGATGGGGTCAGATTCGGCCTGTGAATTTTGTATCTTGGCCGGTAGGAGATTGAATATCGGACACACCCGGTTCGGCCCGTCGGTCAACCGGACAGTTTCCGTTCAGAAACAAGGAGTGGGTATGAGTGTGACACTTGAGCAGTTGAAACAGGAGGCCGAGTCGATCCAGGACTGGATGGTCGGCATCCGCCGGCACCTGCACCGTCATCCGGAGGTGAGCTATCACGAACATGAGACGACCCGGTACATTCTGGAGAAACTCGAGGAGCTTGGAATCGAAACAGAACGTCCACTGGAGACCGGTTGCCTGGGTATCGTGAAGGGAAGAAATCCCGAATCCCGCGTGATTGCGTTACGGGCAGATATTGACGCACTGGCCATGGAAGAGGAGGGGGATCACAAGCAGGAGTTCCTCTCGAGAAAGCCCGGCGCCGCTCACTGCTGTGGCCACGATGCACACACGGCCAACATGTTGGGTGCAGCCCGGCTCCTGACGGACCATCTGGACGAGTTGGAGGGGACGGTGATTCTGATCTTTCAACCGGCCGAAGAGAAGTTGCCGGGTGGCGGCCGTCTGCTCTGTGAAACCGGGTTCCTGGATCGTTGGAATGTAGAGAGGGTGGTAGGCCTTCACAGCTCGCCTGCCTATCCTCCCGGCACGATCGCCACCCGACCGGGGCCGATGATGGCTCGTCCGGACGAGTTCGAGATTGAGTTGATTGGCAAGGGCGGGCATGCGGCCAGTCCGCATCAGACCGTAGACCCGGTGGTGATGGCAGCCGAGACGGTGCTGAAGTTGCAGACGATCGTGAGCCGGAATATGGATCCTACCGAGCCAGCCGTATTGACAGTTGGAAAAATCGAGGGAGGAACGACCTATAATGTCATTCCCGGAAAGGCTCGATTGGAAGGGACCGTTCGAACCTTTGACGGAGAGATTGCCCGCAGGATTCGTGACCGAATGCAGGTGATTGTGGATGGAGTGGCTCACGGTTCCGGTGGAGAGGCAAAGTTTCTGTTCAAAGAGGGATATCCGGCAGTGGTGAATGACGAGGAGTTGACGACCAAGGTAACCGATACCGCCCGGCGATTGCTTGGAGAGGATGGGGTGGTCGAAATGGAGCGTCCGATCATGGCTGGAGAAGATTTTGCATTTTATCAGCAGCACATTCCCGGCACATTCTATCTGCTCGGTTCGGGAAGTCAGGAGGCGGGGTCTACCTGGAGTTGGCATCATCCGCGCTATAATGTAGATGAACGCTGTTTCCTGACCGGGGCACCGTTGATGGCTGCATTGGCACTGGACCTTTGATAAATACGTGCCGGAGAGTCCGGCACGATGAGGAAGAGAATCAAAGTTGAAAAAGAAGAGACGGATTTATGAGTCTATTGGTGGTTGGATCTGTAGCGTATGACGGAATTGAAACTCCGTTTGGGAAACGGGATCGGGTATTGGGTGGGTCGGCCACCTACATCTCGATCACATCCTCTTTCTTTACCGACGATGTCCGGTTGACCGGAGTGGTGGGCAGGGATTTTGCCAACGAAGATCTGGAGACTCTCAAGGGGAGGGATATTGATTTGGAGGGTCTGCAACATGACGAAAGCGGGGAGACGTTCTTTTGGCGCGGGAAGTATCACTACGATTTGAACAATCGTGATACGTTGGAGACCCGACTCAATGTATTCGAATCTTTTGACCCGGTCATACCCGATGCGTGGAGATCGACCCCGTATCTGGCTCTCGGAAACATTGCTCCGGCACTGCAGACGAAGGTTCTGGAACAGGTCGATCAGCCAAAGCTGGTTGTTCTGGATACCATGAATTTTTGGATTGAAGGGGCTTTTGAAGATCTCAAGAAAACCCTCTCCAAGGTACACCTGTTGGTGATCAATGACTCCGAGGCCCGCGAGCTGGCCAACGAGCCCAATCTGATTCGTGCAGCGGAGAAGATTCGGGCGATGGGTCCCAGCTATTTGATCATCAAGAAAGGTGAGCATGGAGCACTTCTCTTTACCGAGCGAGGTATTTTTTCGGCTCCGGCATTCCCGGTACTCGATATTGTAGATCCAACGGGTGCCGGAGACAGTTTTATGGGAGGCATGCTCGGATGGCTCAGCTACACGGACGATCTGTCTCCATTGAATCTGCGACGGGCGGTCATCGTTGGGTCGGTCATGGCCAGTTTTTGCGTCGAAGCGTTCGGGCCGGAGCGGTTCAAGAATTTGACAGAAGACGAGATCTACGGCAGATACCATGATTTCCGGGAACTGAGTGACATACCGGAGGTGGAATGAGTCGACCCGGTATTCCAGCGCCCGCACCCGGGCAGTGGCTCATCGCTTCTGCCAATCCACACAAGGCTCGTGAACTTCGGGAGATCGTTGCTCCGCTCGGCTTGGACGTTCAAACTCTGGCCGATTTGAACCTGGATGGCCAGGTGGAAGAGGATCAAGAGACGCTGGAAGGGAATGCCCTTAAAAAGGCACGATACTGGCACGACCGAACCGGTTGGCCGGTGTTGGCCGACGATACCGGCCTGGAGGTGGAGGCCCTTGGAGGGGCACCGGGTGTCTACTCGGCTCGATACGCAGGTGAAGAAGCAGACGATTGGAAGAATGTATCCAAACTTCTCCGGGAGTTGGAGGGAGAGACGAACAGAGCGGCCCGGTTTCGAACCGTTATCGCACGTGTAAACGAGAGTGGGGAGCAAACGTACGAAGGGATCTGTTCCGGACATATTCTTTACCAGCGGGTTGGTGAGGGCGGGTTTGGTTACGACCCGGTTTTTTGTCCCGAGGGAGAGGAGAGAAGCTTTGCCGAACTAATGCCGGAAGAGAAGAATCGAATAAGTCATCGTGGCCGTGCACTTCAGGCGTTAAGAAACAATCTTGCAGACGACCCGTCGAGCTGATACATTTCCCGAGGACATTGAAAGCCTGCGGGATACGGTATCGATCCATTAAATCAAACGGGTACGGTTGTGGGATTTACGACACTCGACTATCTGGTAGTTGTTATTTATCTGGTTGCGGTTGCAGTATTTGGCATACTGTCTGCTGGACGTCAACGGACCACCAAAGACTATTTTCTCGGAGGACGAGACATGCCCTGGTGGGCCGTGCTTTTCTCTGTGGTGGCTACCGAAACCAGCACACTCACCTTCATCAGTGTCCCGGCTGTTGCCTATGGCGGGTCCCTTCTCTTTATGCAGTTGACCATCGGGTACATTCTGGGTCGAACCGCAGTGGCCATCTTCTTTCTGCCTGCGTACATTAAGGGAGAACTGACCACCGCGTATGAATACCTGGGCCAACGATTTGGCCAGGGAATGCGGAGCGCCACCAGTTATACCTTCATTGTAACCAGGGTGTTGGCTGACGGGGTTCGACTCTTTGCGACGGCCATTCCACTCGCAATTATCCTTCGTCTGGCGGGAGCATTTCCGGAGTGGACCGACCTGCAGCTCTACGCATTGGCCATTGGCCTCATCTCTTCCATTACACTGATCTACACCTTTTTGGGCGGGATCAAGGCAGTGATCTGGATGGATGTGGTGCAGATGACCGTTTATATCGGTGGCGGACTATTCGCTGCATTTGTCATGCTTGGTGATCTGCCGATCTCCCTGGCCGAAGGATGGGATCTGATCCGGTCGGAAGGAAAGCTGCAGATGTTCAACTTCGGTGGAGGCATGTCACTCGGCGAAATTCTGGCCGATCCGTATGTCTTTTGGGTAGCCGTCTTTGGTGGAGCGGTCTTTTCGGTTGCATCGCACGGTACGGATCAGTTGGTTGTACAGCGGCTCTTGACGACCCGAAACCTGACGGATGCTCGAAAGGCGGTTGTCTGGAGTGGAATTGTGGTCGCGTTTCAGTTTTTCTTCTTCCTTGGCGTCGGACTGATGCTCTATCTCTTTTACGAAGGTGCCGGGTTTGACGCTCTCGGTCTGCAGACGGTGGACGAAATTTTCGCGCTCTTTATCGTCGAAGAGATTCCCTCCGGAATGGCGGGTTTGATTATCGCAGCTCTGATAGCGGCCGCAATGAGTACATTGAGCTCTTCACTGAATGCATTGGCATCGGCTCTCACCTTTGATATTCTGAAACCATCGTTCGGACAAGCGTGGGACTCCGATCGGGAACTCTTTATCTCCCGAATGACCACGATTTTCTGGGGAGTGGTCCTGACTTCTTCGGCCCTGTTTTTTGCCTGGCTGCAACTCAACGGAGGAGACCGTCCGGCGGTTGTCGAATTGGGACTGGGAATCGCCTCCTATACCTACGGCGGGTTGCTTGGCGCCTTCCTTCTGGGATTGCTCTTTTCAAAACCGGACAAGACGGATGCCATGATCGGCTTCTTTTCCGGACTGATCTCGCTGCTATTCATGGTCGAAGGGGCACTTCAGAACCTGCTTCCAGGCTCCGGGATTACCTTGGCGTGGCCACTTTACACCCTGGTCGGTGGATTGGTTGTTATTCTGGTCGGAAATCTCTCTTGGTGGATCCGGACCGGGCGGAAATAAAGAAAGGGGGAGACAGAACGTCGCCCCCTTTCTTCAATGGGTGGTAGGTGCTTCCGGGTTCACGGTGATGCCGTAACCGGATGGCTGGAGTGGATCAGGAGAGCGAGATGTATCTCACTTCTTCGACGCCGTCCAGTTCGAGGACCGGCTGAAGCTCCTCTTCATTCAGCTGCTTGTCTACGATGAACGCGGTGATCGCCTGGCTTCCCTTGCCTGCGCGTCCCAAACTCAGAGCTCCAATGTTGATCTCTTGTTTGGCCAGTGCACCGGCAACGGCTGCCAGCATACCGGGACGGTCTACATTCTTCAACAACAGGATATCCCCTTCGAGTTGAAGTTCGATGCCATAGTCATCGATCTCGACAATTCGGTAGTCATCCGGGCCAAAAACGGCTGCCGAAATTTCTCGGTAGGGAGCTTTGTCCCCCAATCGGATTGTGATCAAATCCTTGTACATGCTGTCGTCGGACTGAGTAATCTCCTTGAATTTGAATCCGCGGTCGTCGGCATAATGACGTGCATTGATCAGGTTGACAGCTTCGCTTACATACTCGGTAAGCATCCCCTTGAGGATCGCGTCGGTGAGGACGTCCGAGAATCGGGCACTATCTCCGACATATTCGAATTCGAAATTATTGGCATTGGCCGGTTTTATCTGGCTGACCACCCGGCCAAGTTTTTCTGCCAACTCCAGGTAGGGTTGAACTTCCCGATTGGTAAGAAGCGAGATTGACTTGCTGTTCAGGCTTCCCTTGTAGTTTTTCTGTTCGAGGGCGTCGGCCATCTGCTCGGCGACCTGCTCGGCAACCTTCTCCTGTGCCTCTTCTGTCGAAGCGCCCAGATGGGGTGTACAAATAATACCCGAATGGCTCAGCGTCTTGTAGAGCTCCTCGCTTGGAGGTTCCTGACTGTAGACGTCGAGCGCAACCCCCGCCAGCGTTCCATCCTCCAGCAACGAGACCAGATCCGCCTCTTCGAAGATGCCTCCCCGCGCACAATTGACCAGGCGCATCCCTTTCTTGATTTTGGAGGCGACCTTTTTGGAGATAAGCCCCTTGGTCTTCTCCGTGAGGGGGGTATGTACGGTCACGTAATCCACGGTTCCCAGCAGATCATCCAGTCCCAGGAGCTCCACACCCAGATCTTCGGCGTGTTCGCGAGTTGCAAACGGATCAAATGCACAGACCTCCATACCGAAGACCTGCATTCGTTTGGCAACTTCAGAACCGATCTTGCCAAGGCCGACGACCCCCAATTTTTTTCCGTGGACCTCGGTCCCCATGAATTTTTTTCGGTCCCATCCACCGCCTTTGACCGTTGCGACGGCTTGAGGGATGTTGCGGGAAAGCGCGAGCAACATGCCACATGTGTGCTCGGCCGTTGAGATGGTATTGCCATCCGGTGTATTCATGACCAGTACACCTTGGCTGGTGGCTGCCTGAAGGTCGATATTGTCCACACCGACGCCGGCGCGTCCGATGACTTCCAGGTTGGTCGCATGCTTGAGCAGGTCGGCATCGACCGTCGTAGCCGACCGTACAACCACCCCATGATACTCACCAATAATTTTTTTAACTCCGTCCCGATCCAGTCCGGATGGCTGGTCGGCTTGCATTCCTCGCTCTTTGAATACGTTGGCACACAGTGGATTCACTCCGTCCAGGAGCAGTATCTTTTTAGACATGTTGATTTGTTATCGTTCAGGTTTGGGTTCAGGCTGCTTCGTCGTAAAATCTTCAATCAGGGCTCGTACCTCCGGAATCCCCTCACCGGAGTCGGCCGAACATCCCAGGATCGGGACCTCGATATTCATCTCCCGGATCAGCTGTTTGACATATGCAATCGATGCGCTGGCCTTGTTCTTCGAAAGCTTGTCCCGTTTGGTCAAAAGGATGGAAAACGGAATTTCGTTCACGGCCATCCAGTAGAGCATCTCTTCGTCCAGTACACTTGGTTTGTGCCGGATATCGATCAGGTGGAGTGTGATCTGTAGTGTTTCCCGATGGGTCAGGTAGTCCTGGATCGCCTTGCCCCACCGCTTTCGTTCCGACTCGGGTACTTCGGCATACCCATAGCCCGGAAGATCGACCAGAAAAAAAGCGTCATCGACCCGGTAATAGTTCATTAATTGAGTTTTCCCGGGTGTATTGCTTGTCCGGGCGAGTCGCTTCTGTTGTGTGATACGGTTGATCAGCGTCGACTTTCCCACATTGGATCGACCAGCCAGGCAGAGCTCGGGAAGGGAGATCGGTGGGCACGCCTCCAGGGTAGGTGCACTTGTGACGAATTTGACATTATTCCAATGGATCAAACGACTTCGTTCTCCTCTTTTTCCATTCCGAAATTGACCGGGACCGGGTAGTTCCCCGTAAAGCAGGCGGTGCAGTATCCGTGCTCGGAGTCGTTTGACTCCTTGACCGCCTCGACCAAACCATCGGCCGATAGGTACCGCAGGCTGTCTACCCCGATTGCACGAGCCATCTTCTCAATATCTTTTCCGTACAGGTTGGCCATCAGTTCGTCGGGATCGGGGAAATCCATGCCGTAATAGCAGGGATGGGTGATGGGTGGGGAGCTTACGAGAAAATGAATCTCCTTGGGATTTGCTTGACGGATCATGTTGACCAGATGACGCGATGTGGTTCCACGTACAATCGAATCGTCCACGATCACAACGGATCGTCCTTCCAGAACACCCCGAACAATGTTGAATTTGGTACGGACCTTTTGCTCTCGTGATTTCTGGCCGGGTGAGATAAACGTTCGTCCCACATAGTGATTTCGAATGAGCCCGATGTCGTATTTGCAATCCACCCCGTTCTTTTGGCTCTCGTGTGCATATCCGAGGGCGGCGGTGTTGCTTGAATCCGGAACTGAAATGATGATCGGTTTGAAATCCGGGTCGGGGTGGTTCAAAATTTGATCCAGTGGGTGCTCCTTGGCCAAATACTTGCCCAGATTTCGTCGGATCTTGTCTACATTTTCACCAAAAATTCGGCTGTCGGGTCGGGAGAAATAGACATACTCGAAAATACACTGACTGGACGCTGTTCCGTTCAACCGATCCAGTGAGAAGGATTCCGGTTCGCCTTCACTCGCCTTCCGGTCAATCACCAGCACTTCACCCGGTTCCACATCCCGGATGTAATCGGCGTCAATAATGTCGAAGCCACAAGTCTCGCTGGCAACCACGTAGGAGTCATCCTTTTTCCCGAGTGCCAGTGGCCGAAATCCGTTCGGGTCGCGAACGGCAATCAATTTGTCATCGGTCAACAGAACCAGGCAGTACGCCCCCTCAATCTGTGAGAGTGCATCCATAATCTGCCCCATCTGTGTCGGCTTGGGTGAACGGGCGATCAAGTGCAGGATCAATTCGGTATCGGAGGTCGATTGAAAAAGCACCCCCTCCTCCGTAAACCGCTGTCTCAGTTGTCGGGCATTGGAGAGATTCCCGTTGTGTCCAATGGCCAGGTTTCCCTTGCTGTAGTGGACCCGAAACGGCTGAATATTTGCAGGATTTCTGGAGGAGCCGGAGGTCGAGTATCGGTTGTGCCCGATGGCTGTTCGCCCTTTGAGCTCGCGTTTGAAAATTCGTTGATCGCCAAACACATTGAGGACCAGTCCGAAATCCCTGTGTGCCGGCATCATGGCGCGCTCCTTGTCGGAGTCGTACCAGGAGGTGACAATTCCGGCAGACTCCTGTCCCCGGTGTTGCAATGCGTGAAGTCCGTAGTAGGTGAGCAGGGCGGCATCTTCGTGGTCATAGACACCGAAGATTCCGCAGTAATCGTGTGGCTTGTCGATCATCTTCCGGTCCGACGTTTTCATGGGCTTGAGAGGCCCGAAAGATACGAAGAACCGATCTCAGTTGTTAGTCCCGAATGTGCAGTACCTCTGTGCAGGGTTCGGGGGAACGTTGGAAAGTTTTTGTACATTGAGACCTTCAGAAAAGGGTTTTCATCGTAGACCGGCCGGGAGGAAAGACGTGAAATTTGAAAAGATTCGAAACTGGCGAAAAGGACTGCAGTGGGTGGCGCGGTTGGTATTGGGTGGAGCACTGCTGGTTGCGGGTATCTTCAAATTGATCGACGACAGCGCGCTGTTCGAAACCGTTGCATACATTACCTGGTTGCCGGTCTGGTTCAAGTTGCTGGTCGTAGATCTTCTTCCTTGGGCAGAGATTGTGTTGGCACTCTTGCTCGTCACATGGCGTCTGGATCGCTGGGTACGCCCCCCCGTTATTGCGCTCTATATCGTCTTTCTTGTCTTTGCCATCTATGGAACAGTAACCGGAATAGAGGGGGACTGCGGCTGTTTCGGTGAGCTGATGAACAGTACCTTCGGGTGGCCGATGATCCTGCGAAACACGTTGTTGCTACTCCTCTCATTCGCACTCTACCTGCCCGTCTCCAATCGATCCTCTGGGTAACCAAAACGAAAACAGCTTTTTCATGTTCCGATCGCAAACACAACGACTTTCAATCGGTACCGGTAACGCTCCTGGCAACCGTCCGACACGAATTTGTTTACTGGCAACGGTCTTGTGGACGTTCCTGTTCCTTCAGGCATGTGGAGGATCGCAGGGGGGAGACGTTGCGATGAGTGAGGCTCTATTGATCGAAAATGTACACTTGGTCGATGCGGTTCACGGTCTCCGGGAAGGACAGGATCTGTTGGTCGTTGGCGATCGGATTGAATCGGTCGGAGAAACCGGGTCTCTGGAAGTTCCGGCTGGAGTTTCCATCCTTGACGGGCAAGGACGCTATCTGATCCCGGGGCTCTGGGATGCTCATTTTCACGTGACGAACACGCCGGCGATGCGGGATTCCTTCTATCCGCTCTTTCTCATCAACGGAATTACCTATGCGCGGGATACCGCCATGAGGATGGAAGAGATCGAACCGGTTCGGGAGTGGACACGTCAAACGCACGAAGAGCATGGCTGGGCACCGGATCTCTATTTGATCGGGCCACACATGGATGGAGAGCGTCTAAGCTGGGCCTCGTCGGTATCTGCTACAACGGATGCAGAAGCGCGGGCACACATCGACCGATTGGACGCCCTGGGTGTAAACGAAATGAAGGTTTATGAGCTCATCCAGCCGGATGTATTTCGGGTTGTGTTGGAAGAGGCGACTTCGCGGGGCTACCGTGTCACATCCCACATCCCGCTTACCATGGATGTGATCGAGGCCACCGATGCCGGGCTCACGGCCATGGAGCACCTTCAGAATCTGGAGTTCGCCTGTGCAGAGAACTGGGAAGAACTTCGGGAGGAGCGAAGAGCATTGATTGCCGAACGAACCGAGATGGAGGGGAATGAGCTGCGCGAGTTTCTCCACGCCCACCAGCGGGAGAGGGCATTGGATCGGCAGGACGAGGGTCGCTGTCGTGAAGTGATCGATCATCTGGCCGAACGAGAGGTTTGGCAGGTTCCCACGATAGTGATTTCGACACTCGAAGAGCACCGGCTCTTCGAGACAGAAGCGTGGCGTGCCACGTTTGACTATTTGCCGGAAGAGGTGCGGGGTCCGTGGCTGGAGATGGCCGAATCGATGGTAGGTACGCCATCCAGCGAGGTAGGCATTCGCTATTCTGAATGGATTCGGGATCGGGTCCGGCAGATGGAGGAGGCTGGAGTGCCGATGATGGCGGGTACCGACATGCCGCTCGCACTCCTTACCCCCGGGTTCAGCCTGCAAAAAGAGCTGGAGCTCTTGGCCAGTACCGGGATCGAGCCACTACGTGTCCTGGAGATGGCGACACTGGCTCCTGCCCAATACTATGGCCTCGAGCAGGAGCAGGGGAGTTTGGCGCCGGGCATGGCAGCCGATCTGGTACTTCTTCGTTCCAATCCAGTGGAGGATATCCGGGCGACACAGCAGATCGATGCGGTTGTTCGGGACGGTCGACTCTTCGACAGCGGGGATCTGGAAGAGGTGAGGGAGTGGCTACGAGGTCAGTAAGGCCGAAAACCGCTGGTTTAAGCGATATTCCGGCCATTTCTTGATGAGCGGGAAAGGGGATTCGAACCCCCGACCCCCACCTTGGCAAGGTGATGCTCTACCACTGAGCTATTCCCGCTTAAACTTCTCGATGTTGAAGGCTTCCAACGGTCGAAGAAGGAAGACGAATATACGGTCTTTTCGGGTTGAGGGTCAATCGGAAAATGGAAAAAACGGAAGCCGTCTCCTCTCTCCGAATAAATGTCCGGATTACGATCGGACAATGGTTTCACTTCGTTTGGGACCAGTCGAGATGATTCGGAATGGAACCCCCAACGCTTTTTCGGCATACTTGATGTATGCCTGTGCGGCATTCGGGAGTCCCTCCAGAGTCTCGATATTGCGGGTCGTTTCTCCTTTCCACCCTTTGAGCGTCGTGTAGATTGGTTTCACACGGTCCAGATCCTCGCAAGCAGCCGGGAAGATACGCGTTCGTTCGCCGTCAATTTCGTACTCCGTACAGACTTGAATCTCGTCAAAATGATCCAGGACATCCAGTTTGGTAAAGGCGATCTCGGTGAGCCCGTTCAGTCGAACTGCGTAGGAGAGGGCGACTAAATCCAGCCATCCGCAACGACGGGGACGTCCGGTTGTGGCACCGAATTCCGATCCATGCTTCCGAAGTTCTTCACCGGTCTTGTCATGAAGTTCGGTGGGAAAGGGGCCGTTTCCGACTCGGGTACAATAGGCTTTGGTGATCCCAATCACGTCGGTGATCGCTGTGGGCGGAATCCCGCTTCCGGTGCATGCTCCGCCGGCAGTCGGAGACGAGGAGGTGACAAACGGATAGGTCCCGTGGTCCAGGTCGAGCAAGCTTCCCTGGGCTCCCTCTAGCAGAATTTGATCCCCGGAGTCGATCGCATCGTGTACCAACTCGGTCGTGTTGCAGATGTAGGGAGCAATCCGGTCGAAAGCGGGTTCAAGCTGTTTCATCATCTCGGCGGGGTCGAGAGGATCCACACCGTAAATATGTTCGAGCGCTTGGTTAATGTCTTTCAGTGTCTGCTTGAGCTTCCCTTCGAACTCGGTTCGGTTGAGCAGGTCGGCCATGCGGATCCCGACCCGGGAGACTTTGCTTACGTACGCCGGACCGATTCCTCGACCGGTGGTCCCGATGGCTTCCTTGCCCCGGCTCTTCTCCTTGACTTGATCCAGCACCTTGTGGTATGGGAGGATCATGTGGGCCGATTCACTGATCTTGAGCTTCTCCTTGAGATGTACACCCATGGCTTCGACCTGCTCGATCTCCTGGACCAGTGCAATCGGATCGATCACGACCCCATTGCCGATGATACAGGTGGCATCCCCGTTGAACATTCCGGACGGTATCAGATGGAGGACCACCTCTTGATCATCAAACTTGAGGGTGTGGCCGGCATTGGCACCCCCTTGATAGCGGATTACGTAGTTTGCCTCCTTGCTGAGAAGGTCGACCACTTTCCCTTTTCCTTCATCGCCCCATTGGGCACCCACTACTATTTGTACAGCCATATCTCTGTTTCAAAAAAAAAGAGGTGACGTGTCACCCCTTTTTTGGTCGTTCAATGTCCGTGTACATCGTCCTTAATCGGCCGATTCGTACGATTTAACCGCGTCTTCTACGGACTTGTAGTGTTTGAAGACGGTGATCAGTTTGGTGACTATCAACAGACTTTCAATCTTGTCGGTGGCGTTGGCGATCCGCAGATCCCCTCCCGCTTTCCGCATGGTGGTAAGGCCCCCGATCAACATACCCAGTCCGGAGGAGTTCATGAAGCCGACACTGGAGAGATCGGCCACAATGTTGATTTTCCCTTCATCAATGAGCTCGTGGAGTGCCTTGTTCAGCTTTTCGGCCTCAGGACCTCCCATTACATTGCCTTTGAATTCAATGACGATCGAATTGTAGCGTTCAAAAACTTTAAAGCTCATGGCGACTCGTACCCGTTTGTTACGGTTGACCTGACGGTATGATGTCAAGAGGGAGATCCACTACACACTCGCTTTCCGACGTCGTTCCAAATCGACGACCAGGGCGCTGGCAACGAAAAGTGAGCTATAGGTTCCCAGGATGACACCGAGCATCAGTGCAAAGGAGAATCCCTTCAATACCTCGCCTCCAAAGATAAAGAGGACCGTTACTACAAACAAGGTTGTCACGGAGGTAATGACGGTTCGACTGAGGGTGTCGTTGAGGCTTCGATTGATCATATCGGAGAACGTCAGCGTCTTGTGGACGAGGGAGTTCTCCCGGATTCGGTCAAAGACCACCACGGTATCATTGAGTGAGTACCCGACAATTGTCAGAAAAGCGGCAATGATCGACTGACCGATGGTCACGTCAAACGGTGCAAACTCGCCCAGTACGGTGAAAATTCCGAGCACAATGATCACATCGTGAAAGAGGGCGACAACGGCTCCGGCCGAATAGTACCACTTCTTGAAACGAATCAGGATGTAGATGAAGATGACGGCCAGGGCGAAGATGACCGAGTTGAGGGCGGCAAGCCGGAGATCTTCCGCAAAACGGGGACCGACAATATCGGTTTTGATGACGGTGTATTCATTCCCGGAAAATGAGGCCCGAAGCGCCTCCTCAATCTGGCCACGAACCGCAGTAATATCTCCTTCTGCGTCTGTACGCACCATGATCTCGACTTCCGACCCGTATCGCCGAACTTCGGGCTGGGATCCGAGGACATCGGTGAGTACGCCGCGAACGTCGATGATTTCAACCGGCTCTTCGAACTGGAAGACATACTCCTTTCCGCCTTGAAAGTCGATACCGTAATTGAGTCCCAATCCGAAAATAGCGACCAGGGAGGCAATAACCAGGCCACCGGAAAGCCATGTCGAAATGCTGTGCAAACGGACAAAATCAAATGTGGGTGTTTCGAACCATCTCATAATTGTATCTCCTGAAGTACGTTAATCAATTCGTTTCGTGAATCGGTGGCCGAATCAGCCGAAGCTGATTTCGCCTCCCTTTTTGCTGGTCAGGTAATCCACCACAACGCGCGTAATCACAATGGCGCTGAATAGAGAGGCTGCGATTCCGGCCATGAGTGTAACGGCAAAGCCTTTGATCGGCCCAATTCCGAAACTGTAGAGGATGATCCCTACGAAGAATGTGGTGACGTTGGCGTCTATAATGGCGCTCATCGCATTGGCGTATCCACTGTCGATGGCCGCCTTCAACGTTTTCCCGGTTCGCATCTCTTCACGAATCCGGTCAAAGATGAGTACGTTGGCATCCACAGCCATGCCAATTGTCAAGACGATTCCGGCAATTCCCGGCAGAGTCAGGGTCGCCTTGAAGGCGGCCAGAATCCCGAGAATGAAGATGATATTGATCAACAACGCCAGGTCGGCAATGGCCCCCCCTTTGTGGTAGTAGAGAATCATGAAGAGTGCCACGGCCAAAAGACCAAAGACGACCGAATAAAATCCGGCTTGGATGGAGGCTTCTCCAAGGGTTGCACCGACGGTTCGTTCTTCAATGATGTCCATGGGAGCCGGAAGGGCGCCGGAGAGAAGAATGTTCACCAAATCTTCCGCTTCTGTGAGCCCGCCGAGTCCGGTAATGGACGACCGACCGTTGTTGATACGGGTTTGAACCATCGGATAGGAGAAGACGTAATTGTCCAGTACAATGGCAACCGGTCGACCGATGTTGGCTCCGGTAATTCGAGCCCATCGTCGGGCACCCTCTGTGTTCATCGTCATCGAGACTTCCGGAACGTTGGTCGTCGGATCAAAGGCGACGCGTGCTTCCGAAATTACGTCCCCGGTCATTTCGATCTGGGACCGGACGCCGATCAACTCATAGAAATCCATCCCGTCCTGTGATGCAAACGGGCTGGATCCCCACAACAGGGTCGTATTTCTGGGCATCCGTTCGAGAAATGCCTCCTCTTCCAGAATTCGATTCACGGCAGCCGTATCTACACCGGCGGTGTATCCAAAGACATACGGGTTTTGTGTATTGACCTGCAGATTCGAGAGAAGCCGATTCTGTTCGATTTCGTCACTCTCTTCGGCTTCCTGCTCGTAGTAGTCGACAATTTGCCGACGGGCATTGACCAGTTCGTCCGAGTCGGCAGCCAGACGAAACTCCAGTCGGGCCGTACCCATCAACAGACTTCGAACCCGACCTTCATCTTCTACTCCGGGAAGTTCCACAATGATGCGATCCTCACCCTGCTTCAGAATGGAGGGCTCCGTGACCCCGTATCGGTCTACCCGTGTACGGATGATCTCCATGGCGCGATCGACCGCTTCGTCCCGTTGCATTCTCAAAAACCCGGCGACCTCCTCATTGGTCGAACGGCGAGTGATGTTCTCCGCATCGGATCGATAGTACCGGCTCAAACGGGCATTGGGATCCCGGCTCTCAAATTCGGAAACCAACTCGTCGACCAGGTCGGTCCGCTGTTCCATCGAACGTTCGGCAGCGATCTGAATGACCTCTTCGAGGGTTTCGTCGGCGTAGTCACCGGCCAGTTCGATCAGAAGTTGGGCAGTTCCCACTTCCAGGGTTACCTGCATGCCTCCCTGAAGGTCCAGGCCGAGTGAGAGCGAGTTCTCGTCGAGTCGTTGGAGCTTCTCCCGGTTCTCTTCGGCATAAGCGATTTGCTCTGCCTCCGGCATACTGTTCATGTATCGGTTCTCCAGGCTCAACTGGATCGTCGGAAAAAGATACCAGAGCGTGAGAGCGAGGAAAAAGAGTATCGATGAAATTTTGAATCCACTTCCTTTCATGGTCGGTCCATTCGGTTCTTGCAACTTCGGGTTGGTGGGGAGTCCTTCGCGGCTCCCCATTTCAAGGGTAGAGTGATGCGTGTCCGTCAAGGAGACGGAATGTATTGAATTGCGTCAAGGGGCATTGATTGACAAACCGCTCAGAAACGGTCGTCGGAGATACGGGAGAAGGTGGGTGCCCGTTCCATGGATGTAGTGGACGAGTCGAACCGTTTCGGTACCAGCCTGTTGAATCGACAGATCCGGCAACACCTCCTGCAGGATCCATTTTCCGCTGGTTGTCGGTCGATCCGGAAGTGTCGTCTGCATACCCCCGGACATCTCGTTGTAGTCGCTCCATGCCTGCAAAATCCATCCGGGTGCAGGCCAGGAGAGAGGGATGGGTTCTCCGTTCGTACCGATCGGGGTCTCATCCTCGATTGCAGCGTCCAGCTCCAGGCTCGTCAACCACCGCTGGAGTTGTTGAATCGTTTCCATCCGATCGCTTTGCTCAGGATTGGCCCACGGTGAGGAGGTTTCTCCCGGCAGAGAGCGATCCAGCCATTGGGCAAATGTGGTCATCCGTGCTTGTTCAGAAGACGGGGAGACCAGCTGCACCAAGACCACGACTGCAAGCAGTAGTCCCAGGATACCGGCCGGAATTGGATGTCGAAGACGATTCATAGTCAGCTAAAATAGGGAGTCGCTTTCAGGCGGTCAAACTCTTGTTTGAGATAGTGACCGGTCCAACTTCCCTCCACTTCCGCGATCTCTTCCGGTGTGCCGGACGCCAGAATCTCTCCTCCGGCATCCCCACCCTCCGGTCCCATGTCGATGATCCAGTCGGATGCCTTGATCAGATCCAGATTGTGTTCGATCACCACGACACTGTTCCCTTTGTCGACCAACTTTCGAAGGACGGAGACCAGCATGCGTACATCGTCAAAGTGAAGTCCGGTTGTCGGTTCGTCGAGAATATAGAGGGTGTCACCGGTTCCAATCCGGGAGAGTTCCCGGGCCAATTTGATTCGCTGTGCCTCTCCACCGCTGAGCGTGGTACTGGGCTGTCCCAATCGAAGATACCCGAGTCCGACATCGATCAGTGTGCTCAACTTTCGGTAGACGGCCGGAAGCTGAGTAAAGAAATCACACGCTTCCTGAATGGTCATCTCCAATACATCGGAGATCGATTTTCCTCGGTATCGAATTTCGAGGGTTTCCCGATTGTAGCGTTTCCCCTTGCACTCCTCGCAATCCACATAGACGTCGGGAAGAAAGTTCATCTCGATTTTTCGGAGTCCGTCTCCGCGGCAGGTTTCACACCGGCCTCCCTTCACATTGAACGAGAATCGTCCCCGGTCGTACCCCCGGATCTTCGCTTCCGGAAGTTCGGCAAAGAGCGTCCGGATTTGATCAAATACTTTGGTATAGGTGCCCGGATTGGAGCGCGGTGTGCGCCCGATCGGGCTTTGGTCGATGGAGATGACTTTGTCGACCCTGTCCAGTCCATGGATCCGGTCGTAGGGGAGAGGGACGCTCTTTGCATTGTGAAAGTGCGCCGATAGTATCGGTTGCAGTGTCTGGTTCACGAGTGAGCTCTTCCCGCTGCCGCTTACACCGGTGACACAGACAAACCGTCCAAGGGGGAGTTCCAGGTCGACATGCTTCAAATTGTGTCCGCGTGCGCCGGTCAATCGAATAGTCTCTCCGCTTCCTGTGGATCGCTTCTCCGGAAGCGGGATCTGCTCTTGGTCGGTCAAATACCGGCAAGTGAGTGAATCGGGATTCAGCTGGTCGGGCGGGCCACACGAGACGATCTCGCCTCCGTGTTGGCCGGCTCCGGGCCCGAGATCGACCACGTAATCGGCACGTTCGATGGTCTCCCGATCATGTTCGACAACCAGGACTGAATTGCCCAAATCACGGAGGGTTTCGAGTGATTCGATCAGTCGGGTATTGTCTTTCTGGTGCAATCCGATACTCGGTTCATCCAATATGTAGAGAACCCCGACAAGCTGGGTGCCGATTTGGGTTGCCAGGCGGATTCGTTGCGCTTCTCCGCCGCTGAGTGTCTGCGCCTCCCGGTTGAGTGTCAGGTACCCGAGACCGACGTTGAGAAGGAAATCGGTCCGGTCACGGACCTCTTTCAATATCTGGTGTCCGATTTTCTGTTGGCGATCGTCCAGGGTCAAGGTACCGAGACGGTGACGGAGATCCTTGAGGTTCAACTCGACAAGATCCTGAATGGTTGACCCATCAATGCGATAGGAGAGGGCTTCCCGGTTCAACCGTCCACCACCGCAGGAATTGCAGGGAACCCGACTCAGAAAGGCTTTCGCTTTGTCTCGTTGCTTGTTGGATCGACTCTCCTCGTACTGGTCGCGAATAATTTGACGAAGACCGGCATATTTGTGCTGGTAGGTAACATTGTCTTTCTTGAAGTCGTACCGGATCTCGAACCGCGTCTCCCCGCCTCCTTCAAAGAGAACATCCATCGCTTCTTCAGAGAAGTCGCGAAGTGGTGTGTCCATGTCGAGGTCGTAGCGATTGAGCACAGCTTCGAGCTGCTTGAAGGCGAAGATATCACGCGGCTGTCCGAGATAACGGACTCCCCCCTCGGCAATCGATTGTTCGGCGTTCGGGATCACCAGTTCGCGACTTACGTCGTAGGTGTACCCAAGCCCATTGCAGTCCCGGCACGCGCCGTACGGGGAGTTGAACGAGAAGAGGTTGGGGGCGGGATCTTCATAGGCGAGCCCACTCTCCGGATCGAACAGATTCATGGAATAGACCTTGTCGGTCAATTCGCTACCCGATTCATTCTGAATCCCCAAAATCAGATTTCCGTCTGCCATTTCGAGGGCCATTCGAACACTTTCGGCGATGCGGGATCGACTGTTTTCGGAGATAACGAACCGATCCACGACCACGTCGATGTTGTGGGTCTTGTAACGATCGACTTTGAGTCCCTCTTCGAGCTCCATCATCTCGCCATTTACACGGACGCGGATGAATCCCTGTTTCCGCATCTGTTCAAACAGTTCACGGTAGTGCCCTTTCCTCCCCCGAACCACGGGAGCCATGCACCACGATTTGGTTCCTGCCGGTAACTCGAGGATGGATTCAATGACCTGGTCGGGCGTCTGACGGCTCATTCGCTCACCGGTTTTCCAGGAGTAGGGGACCCCGATTCGGGCGTAGAGCAGTCGGAGATAGTCGTAGATTTCTGTGACCGTCCCCACCGTGGATCGTGGATTGCGGTTGGTGGTTTTTTGGTCGATCGAGATGACGGGTGAGAGCCCATCGATGAAATCCACATCGGGACGCTCCATCATTCCCAGAAACTGGCGGGCATAGGCAGAGAGGGACTCCATAAAGCGTCGTTGACCCTCTGCGTAGATGGTATCGAAGGCGAGTGAGGATTTGCCGGATCCGGAAAGACCGGTTAAAACCACAAGCTTTTCGCGTGGAATATCCACGTCGATGTTCTTCAGATTGTGTTCCCGTGCGCCCCGAATCGTAATTTGTTGCACTTTCGGCCTCATTTGTTGGGTCTGTCGATCAATCAGGGAAAATACAAAACGGGGTGGGGATTCGCATAAGAGAATCTCCATGCATGTTTGTATATTTCGGGTTCGTGATTTGGCAAATGTAGATAACGAACAGATTCAAGGACCCATTTTATGGCTATCGATTCGATTCCCATCAAGCGTTCGAAACGACTCGAAGAGAGTGAATGGCATCCTCTCTCCTGGAACGACCGGAAGGTGAACCAACTCCCGACGTATCCGGATCCCAAGCACCTCCAGAAGGTTTATGACGAGTTGCGCAATCTTCCACCACTGGTTACCTCTTGGGAAGTCGAGGCACTCAAAGAGAAATTGACCCAGGTCGGCCGACGGAAATCGTTTCTGTTGCAGGGAGGGGATTGTGCCGAGACATTTGATGGCTGCAATGCACCCAAGATCGTGAATCTGCTCAAAGTGATGCTTCAGATGAGTTTTATTCTGGTGCACGAGATGGGGGTTCCGGTGGTGCGTCTGGGCCGGGTAGCCGGTCAGTATGCCAAGCCACGATCGAAGGATACCGAGGTGGTCAACGGAGTGGAGATGCTCAACTACCGGGGAGATTTGATCAACAGCTTCGAGGCAGACAAAGAAGCACGCATGCCCGATCCGGAGCGATTGCAGATGGCCTACAACAAGGCCGCATTGACGCTCAATTTTCTTCGTGCACTCTCCGACGAAGGATTTGCCGATCTGCAGCATCCCGAGCAGTGGGAGCTCGATTTCATGAAGAACAACCCGTACTACAAAGAGTACGAGCAGATGGTTCACTCCATCAACAAGGCGGTCGGATTCATGGAGGCGATAACCCCGGAAAACCGGATCAACTCGCTCCACAAAGTCGATCTCTATACGTCTCACGAAGCGCTCAATCTCTACTACGAGGCCGCCCAGACACGAAGGGTTCCCCGAAAAGAGGGGTGGTTCAACCTGAGTGCCCACTTGGTCTGGCTTGGGAACCGAACCCGTGGTTTGGAGAACGCCCATGTGGAGTATCTCCGAGGTATCCGCAACCCGGTCGGAATCAAAGTGGGGCCTCCGATCGAAAAAGACGATTTCCTGAAACTGCTCGACCGGATCAATCCGGAGCGCGAGGAGGGAAAGATCGTATTGATCTCCCGATTCGGTATCAAGGAAGTCGAGAAGGATATGCCGGAGCTGATCCGGGCCGTCGATCGCGAAGGGCATCCCGTGGTCTGGACGTGTGATCCGATGCATGGAAATACATTCGCGACTTCCGACAATATCAAAACCAGGAACTTCAATGATATCCTGGACGAGTTGAAAGCCACCTTCCAGATCCATCGTGCCGAGGGGAGCTACCTGGGAGGTGTTCATCTCGAGTTGACGGGTGACAACGTGACAGAGTGTGTCGGAGGCTCCAAAGGGCTTAGTGAAGACGGGCTCAAGCGCAATTACGAGACCTATTGTGACCCGAGACTCAACTATGAGCAGAGTCTCGAGATGGCATTTCTGGTGAGCCGGGAGTGGAACAGCAGTCATCGCTCTTGATTCCCGGACGATCCATGCTGGGTTGTCACATGCTGGGGTGACAGCCTGCCCGACTTGTTCGACTGGCACAATAATTGCGGGCTTTTGAATGTTAGAAGTGTGTTCCTGATCGGCAGGAACCCTATCGAGAATTTTCTGACACAAGCCCTGAATCATGAGTACAATCAAAACGAGTCTACTGAGTGTACTGGCCGCAGTAACCCTCTTCGCCGGCCTTCACTTGACCACCGGAGTCCAAGCTCCCGGCAGCTCTCTGTTGTCGGTCGAATCGGCAGATGCGTCACGTCTCTTGACCATTGCCGATTCACAACCGAACGACCCACCCTCCGGATCGACCTCACTGCAGCCGCTTCTTGATTTCAATAATGCGATTGTAGAGATCACCGAGCGTACCAACCCGACGGTGGTTACCATCACGACTCAACGGACGGTTCGGCAGCGAATGCGGTCTCCGTTCTCTCTCTTTTTTGATGACCCGAGCTTTGATCAAGAGCGGGAGTTTCAGCAAAGCGGACTGGGGTCCGGTGTGATCGTTTCGTCCGAAGGTTATATTCTGACCAACAACCATGTCATTGACGGGGCCGACGAAATCCGGGTTCTGACCTACGAGGGTGAGGAGTTGGATGCCGAGGTCATTGGTACGGATCCGGAGAGTGATGTGGCTGTCCTTCGTGTCGATGAGACCGGTCTTCCCGCGATCACGATCGGGAACAGCGATCAACTTCGGGTAGGCGAGCTTGTACTGGCAATCGGAAGTCCATTGCGATCCGAATTTGCCCATTCGGTCTCCATGGGTGTTGTCAGCGCCAAGGGGAGATCCGATCTGCGTCTGAGTTCCTATGAGAATTACATTCAAACCGATGCTGCGATCAACCCCGGGAACTCCGGAGGGGCGCTCATCAACATGGAAGGGCATCTGGTCGGGATCAATACTGCCATTGCCAGCCAGAGTGGCGGGAACCAGGGAATCGGTTTTGCAATTCCGGTGAATATGGCCCGATCGATTATGGAATCTCTGATTGAGGAAGGGCGAGTCATTCGCAGTTATCTCGGGATTACACAGGGAGCTCTGGTTGATCGAGTCATGGCCCGCGCGCTTGGCATGGATGTAGAGTATGGAGTTGTGATCGGAGATGTGTCCAGCGACAGTCCGGCCGAGAAAGGAGGGCTGGCCGAAGGAGATGTCTTGATACGTATGGATGGCGATCCGATTCGTGACTGGAGTCAATTCCGGTTGGGGATCGCGCATCGGGATCCGGGAACCGAGGTCGAGTTCGAGGTCTTCCGTGACGGTGAGATCATCGAACGGCGTGTGATACTGGAGGAACGCCCCGACGAGTATGCATCTGCAGGGCCGGTTGCAGATGAAACACGGGAGGAACTTCACGAGAGTCTCGGGTTTCAAGTAACCGAGTTGAATGACAATATTCGGCGACAGCTCAATCTGGATCCGGATGTTCAGGGTGTCGCGGTATCCGAGGTGACGCCCGGCAGCCGGGCCCAACGTCAGGGACTGCAGCGTGGAGATGTCATCTTTCAGGTACAACAGACGCCGATAGGGACGGAATCGGAATTTTACCAGACCATTGAAGCACATCGTGCTACGGGTGAAGATGTGATTTTGCTTCGTATTCACCGTCGTGGAAGCACCGTTTATATCGCCTTCGAAATGCAGTAGTTGGAGAGATGGATTACAAGGACTATTACAAAATACTGGGCGTAAATCGAGACGCTTCACCGGCAGAGGTCAAAAAAGCGTACCGAAAATTGGCGGCCACGTATCACCCCGACAAGAACCCGGATGATTCCGGTGCTCAGAAGAAGTTTACCGATGTCGGAGAGGCGTGCGAAGTCCTCAAGGATCCAGAGAAGAGGAAACTTTACGATCAGGCCGGTTCGGACTGGAAACAGTGGCAGAATCGAGGAGGATCTGCCGGGGAGAATCCGTTTGACTGGTCCCGCTATTCCCGACAAGGCGCCGGCTCGGGAGGAGGATATCGGGTCCATGTAGACCCGTCCTCTTTTGGTGGAGGGGGCGAAAGTGGATTTGGCGGATTCTCCTCCTTTTTTGATACGCTTTTCGGGGGTACAGACCCGTTCGCCCAGCCACGCAGAGGGCAGTCAGCCGGTGCGCGTCGATTCCAAAGCCGGAACACCGGCGGACAAGGCCGAACCCGGGAGTCACGAAAAGCGGCCGATGTAGAGACACCGGTCAACGTCACCTTGCAGGAGGTTGCCGAAGGTGTCGAGAAGCAGTTTCGAGTCAATGGCGAGCGAGTCAAAGTGAAGATACCGGCCGGTATTGAAGATGGAAAACGGCTCAAGATGTCCGGAAAAGGGAAGACTCGTCCCGATGGCTCCCGGGGGGATCTCTTTTTGAAAGTCAAGGTGGAGCCGACGCCCAACATCCAGCGGAAGGGACAAGATCTGATTCAGACGTACAAGACCGATCTCTATACGGCGCTTCTGGGGGGGGCGATCGACGTTTCCACGCTACAGGGAAAGATTCGTTTGACCATTCCGGCAGGTACGCAACCGGGCCGCCGATTTCGTGTTCCCGGCCGGGGACTGCCCGCCATGAAAGGACGTTCGACAGGAGATCTCTATATCGAGGTCCACGTCGAACTGCCCGAGAACCTTTCCGGCGAGGAACGAGCCCTGGTCCAGAAATTGGCAGACCTGAACCGAAAAAAGAGCAGATAGCCTCTGCCATTCCGGGAATTCCGGACCATTCGTCAGACCGATTGATTCTGTATTCTGCAAGATCGGCACAGATGGTCACTTGGTACACCCTTTGTACCTTGTCTTTACGAGTCATGTGGAGTTCGTGAATCTGCATGCCAACCGAACCGCCGACCCAATCAAGAGAGAAGCGGAAAACGACGCAGACGGAAAAAGGGGCACACTATGAATTTCAACAAGTTTACAATCAAGGCACAAGAGGCGGTTCAAGCCGCTCTGGAACTGGCACAGAACCGAAACCATCAAGCGGTGGAGCCGGCGCATCTGCTCATGGCGATGCTGGCCGATTCAGAGAATATTGTGCATCAGGTGTTGGGAAAGTTGGGAGTTCGACCTGAATCCATTCGAGAGAAACTGGAGAGTCAGTTGCGGAATTTTCCGGTCGTCAAGGGTGTATCCGGGTCGGGTCAACATCTCTCCAATGAGAGTCAGGCGCTTTTTGACCGGGCACGCAAGGAGGCAACAGGACTGGGTGATGAATATGTCAGTACCGAGCATCTGTTGCTGGCGTCCCTGGAGGGTAGCGGGAAGACCAAAGAGATCTTGAGTAGTGAAGGGGTCACGCGTGAAGCGTTGATGAACGTGCTTGAACAGGTACGAGGGTCGCAGAAGGCAGACGATCCCAATGCCGAGAGTCGCTACAATGCTCTGAAAAAGTATGCCCGGGATCTGAATGAAGAGGCCGAGAAGAACAAGCTGGATCCGGTCATTGGTCGGGACCACGAGATCCGCCGCGTGATGCAGATTCTTACTCGTCGAACCAAGAACAACCCGGTTCTGATTGGTGAACCGGGAGTCGGGAAAACTGCCATTGCCGAAGGGTTGGCGTTGAGGATTGTTCGCGGGGATGTGCCGGAAGGACTCAAGTCGAAGCGGGTGGTTGCACTTGACATGGGTGCATTGGTTGCCGGTACCAAATTCCGGGGCGAGTTCGAGGAGCGTCTCAAGGCGGTTGTCAAGGAGGTGATGGACTCCGACGGGGAGATCATTCTCTTCATTGACGAGATTCATACGTTGGTTGGAGCCGGAGCAACGGAAGGATCCATGGACGCAGCCAATATCCTGAAACCCTCATTGGCGCGCGGTGAGATGCATGCGATCGGTGCGACGACGCTCACCGAGTATCGGAAGTACATCGAGAAAGACAAAGCGCTCGAGCGGCGACTTCAGACAGTCTTTGTCGGGGAGCCGTCCATAGAGGATACCGTTTCCATTCTTCGGGGACTGCAGGAGCGATACGAACTTCATCACGGTGTTCGAATCACGGACGGGGCCATTGTGGCCGCAGCCGAGCTGTCGCATCGCTACATCGCCGATCGATTTCTCCCGGACAAGGCGATCGACTTGATCGACGAAGCGGCTTCTCGCCTGCGTCTGCAGATCGATTCCATGCCGGAAGAGTTGGACCATTTGGAACGCCAGATTCGCCAGCTCGAGATCGAGCGGGAAGCGCTCAAACGGGAAGGGGACGAATCCAAGCTGGAAGGGATTCAGAAAGAGCTTGCAGATCTGGAGGAGAAGCGAAGTGCCATGCGGGCACGATGGGATCACGAACGCTCCTCCATCCAGAAGGTCCGTGATTTGAAACAGGCGATTGAAACCGCTCGAAACCAGGCCGACCGGGCCGAACGCGAGGGAAATTACGAGCGGGTTGCCGAACTTCGGTACGGCACGATTGGCCAGTTGGAGAAAGAGATGGAGGAGGCCAAAGAGACGCTCCAGGAGATTCAGCAGGGCAGCTCCCTGCTCAAGGAGCAGGTCGAAGCAGAGGATATCGCCGATATCGTCTCGCGCTGGACCGGAATCCCGGTTCGACGCATGCTCACAAGCGAGCGGCAGAAATTGTTGATGCTCGAGGATGAGTTGCATAAACGAGTGATCGGACAAGATCAGGCCATCGAGTCGGTCTCCGATGCGGTACGGCGGTCACGAGCTGGACTGCAGGACGAGAACCGTCCGATCGGCTCCTTTATGTTTCTCGGATCTACCGGGGTCGGGAAGACGGAGTTGGCACGTTCACTGGCAGAATTTCTTTTCAATGACGAGGACGCCATGGTTCGGATCGACATGAGCGAATATATGGAGAAGCATAGTGTAAGCCGGTTGGTCGGAGCTCCTCCGGGGTATGTGGGGTACGACGAGGGCGGACAACTGACCGAGGCGGTGCGTCGTCGGCCCTACTCTGTCGTTCTGCTCGACGAGATCGAGAAGGCACATCCCGATGTGTTCAACATTCTGCTTCAGGTGCTCGATGATGGTCGTTTGACCGACAACAAGGGAGTGACGGTCGATTTCACCAATACCATCATCATTATGACCAGCAATATTGGTTCGCACCTGATCTCTGAAGAGATGGAAAAACAGAAAGGCGACATGGATGATCAGCGTTACCGGAAGCTTCAGGAGCGACTCATGGAACAGCTCCGAAAGACCATCCGCCCGGAATTTCTGAATCGAATCGATGACGTGGTGATTTTCCACCCGCTTACGGAGAAGCACATTCGACAGGTGGTCGACATTCAGCTTCAGCGCGTCAACCGCATGTTGGAGAAGAACAACGTTGCACTATCGGTCGGCAATGCAGTCAAGGATTGGTTGGCGGTCCGCGGATTCGATCCTGTCTACGGAGCCCGACCGCTCAAGCGAGTGATTCAGACGCATCTGGTGAATCAACTGGCAAAGAATCTGATCCAGCGTGACGACGAGACACGTCGAATTCAATTCGAGGTCACGGTAGACAAAGAGAACGATCGACTGCAGTTTGCAGAGATTATTGACGATGTGGAGGAGTGGGCAGACTAGAGCGTCTGCCCGTTCCCGAGTCGGTTAGGATGCAAGCAGCACTTCCGGGTTCAGCCCGGTCAGTGCAGGATCGATGAAGGTGCGTCCTTCGCGTACCTTTTGTCCATCCAGGTAGACATCGGCTCCGATACAGACCAGATCCCAGTGAATACCGCTGTCGTTGCCGTTGGAGGCTTCTTCGTAGTCGTTTCCAAGCGTCAGGTGGTTGGACCCGTAGATCTTTTCATCAAAGAGAATGTCGTACATCGGGCTTTTGATGACAGGATTGAGGCCGAAGCTGAACTCTCCGAAGCGACGCGCTCCTTCATCGGTGTCGAGGATCGCTTCGAGGGCCTCGTCATTGCTCGATTCAAACCCCGTGACGACTCCGTCGGTTACATGCAGGGTGACGGATTCAAACGGCTTGCCTTGATAGACACTGGGAGCATAGGAGATGGTACCGTTTACACTTTCCAGCAGAGGAGAGCTGAAGAGTTCTCCGTCCGGGATGTTTCGCTTGCCATAGCAGGGGACCCAGTTCTGGTCGGTGACCGAGAAACGAATATCGGTGCCTTCACCCTTTAATCGGATCTCGTCGGTCGATCGCAGCCGCTCTTCGAGTGGTTTCATGGCCTCTTCCAATTTTCCATAGTCGAGCAGACAGGCTTGATAATAAAACTGGCGGAACCGTTCGGTCGGCATGCGGGCATTCATGGCAAATGCGGCTGACGGGTAGCGCAGGACACACCATTTGGTATGTTCGACTCGCTGGTCAAAGTGAACCGGTTTGAGAAAGGCTTCAGAATAGGCACGATTCGCCTTTGGCGAGACGTCGGCGCTCTCATATATATTTTCTGCTCCCCGGATCCCGATAAAGGCGTCCATCTGTTTCATGAGCGGGAGTTGATCCCGTTCGGCTTGGTTGGCCCAAAACTCAATGTCTCCCGATTCGTGCAGAATCCGGTTGATTTCCGGATCCTCGAGTTGCACAAATGGATGGGCATGGCGGTTGCGAACTTCGCTGACAAGGGCGCGAACAAGGCCGAGACTGTTGAGTCCAATGGTTTGAATGAGAATCTGTTCGCCTTTTTGAAGGTCCACCGAGTGGTTCAAAAGCTGTTTGGCCAGTCGCAAGTCGTCTTGAGTGTGGATCATGGGTTTCTCCGTGGGGTCACGTGTTGGGGGGTCGGTTGTGTTTCGTGTCGGTTATGAAAACGGTTCAATATCGGGAGTAGGGTTCGAGAGGTTGAGCGCCGCATCGCAGAGCGTGAGTTCGTCGGGTTGATTGGTCGCAACCAGAATGATTCGGTCGGGACTTCGTAGTTGGTCGATGATTTCGGCGATTCGTTGACGTCCGCCGGCATCCAGATTCGATCCCGGCTCGTCAAGACAGAGGACGGATGGATCGTGTAGCAGAGCGGAGCCGATTTTTGCCCGTTGCCGCTGGCCGGTGGAGAGCTCGCCGTAGGGACGGTCGGCAAATGAGACCGCCTGCACACGTTCCAGCAGACGATCCAGATCATTGTTCGTCGGGACGATTCGCCGAAGGTCGCAGAGAAAGCGAAGATTTTCACGAACCGTAAGGCCTTCATAGAGTTCCAGATACGGAGCGACAAAACCGATTCGTGTTCGGAAATAAGTCGGCGTTCCGTCGATGTCTCCGATTGTCCAGGCAACGGATCCCCGTGTAGGAGTCAACAGCCCACCTAGAATTCGAATCAAGGTCGACTTTCCCGACCCGTTGGAGCCGGATATCCCGAGGACCTCACCGGACCAGGAGAACGTGAGAGATTTCAAGACGGTCTGCTCGTCGTAGCGGTGGGACAGTTGGTGAACCTGCATCTCGATCATCCCCAAAAGTACGCACTCTCGGGTTGATGAAAAAATGACTCCCTCTGCGCTTCGGAACTGGCATTCCTGAACGCATTTTTCTATTGTGGATCTTGTTGCAAATCAGTCCGGACCAAGAGATGAAGAAGTCATGAGTGTACGTGAATTAACCAAGATGTGGATGGAGCAACTCCCTGCCGGACAACCGATGATCGACAGGGAACAATTGATTTTCTCATCCTGGCCCGAGTGGTGGGTGCAATGGGTCGAGCAGGGGGTCATTTCATGGATCCGGGAGTCACTCACGCCACCGGATATCCCGCTGGCTCGAATGGATACGAACGAAGTACGCGAGGCATGGAACGCTTTTGAAGACGTTGTTATTCGTCACTGGGCTCTTCCTGCCAACGAGATGCACCCTCTTCTTGACGAATTGGCCGAAGATCTGATGGACCTTCTTTCCCGTCCGGCAGAACGGATTCCCGATCTTCTATTTGGAACCGAACCGTCGATCGATCGAGCCGAGTTGGCTACGCGCCTGGATCGAGTGGTGGTTCATCAGGATTTGGCGCGCGCGTTGCTTCGCTATGCCGAGCGAAAAGAACTGCAGAGAGTGGACCGGGAGTTGGCCGGTCGGGTGATTGCCCAGGTCGATCAAAAATTGAAGGAGCGGTACGATGTCGAGGCATGGGCTTCCCAACTCACACCCCTGTTCCAGCTCTGGGGGGGTCCGGTTCCCGCCGGGATGATCCGGGATCTGCTCAACGCGCGCGGTGCAGAAGCGGCCGGTCGAATTCCCGACACAGAGGAGCGTCTTTCGCTGGAGCAAGTGGTGGATGACCTGCAAAAAGGGCCGGCTACAGAGCAGAGCGAGCCGGTTACAGAGGATCGGTCCTCTCTTTCGGACCTCTATGGTTCGGCAGAAGACCAGAATCAAGAGGAAGAACCGAAGGAGGATTCGGACGGGGAGGAGCTTTCACTTCATCGGCGATTTCAGTTTGATGAACCGGATATGAATCGTTATCTCGAAGAGAGTGAAGAGGAGGAGAATGACCCGGGCCGGGAAGGTTCGGAGGAGGAAAAGGAAGACGAGAATGCAATTTGGAAAAAATTTCTGGCCCCTGATACCGTGAGTCAAGAGGCCGATGGCTACCGCGAATCGAGGGATGTGGAGGAGAGCTTCGGGGAAGGCGGGCAAAAGAGTGGATCGGATGTCGGGACAGATGATCCATCACCGGTCGGGTGGCTGGACCCGGGGGCGGCAAAAACGGGGGTAGAAACCGGGCAGGTGGTGGACGACATGGAACAGTGGCTGGGAAGCGACCTGGATCGGTTCAAAAACGAGATTTTTGATGGATCGGACGAGGGGCTTCGAGCAGCTCTTCGAGACTTGGCCGGGATGGAGAACTGGGGAGATGCTGCCCGTTACCTTCAGGACGATGTGTTTGATCGATACCGAATCGATCTTTTTGATGAAGCAGCGGTCGATATAACCGACCGGATGCAGGCCTGGTTTGAGGGGTTGGATCAATCCCGGTCGTAACCGAAATCCAATACAGAGATCATGGACAAGCCAAACGACAAGAGTACCAGAGAGATGACCCGACGCGGATTCGTCAAACAGGCTGGAATGGCCGCCGGTGGTGGATGGCTGCTGAGTCACCTTCCGGTGGGTGCGAGTGCCCACGCCGGTGGCAGTGATCGTCTTCGGGTGGCCGTGGTTGGATGTGGAGGACGCGGGTCCGGGGCAGCCAATCAGGCATTGACGGCGGATTCAGGTGCCGTATTGGTCGCCATGGCAGACGCATTCGAGGACCGGCTCACGCAGAGCTACGAACGTTTGGAGGAGCAGTGGGGTCCGACGGGTCAACTTGATGTGCCCGAAGAGAGACGGTTTGTTGGATTTGACGGGTACCGGGAAGCGATTGACCTGGCCGATGTCGTGATTTTGGCAACACCGCCCGGATTCCGTCCCGAACACTTTGAATATGCCGTGAACGCGGGGAAGCATATTTTCATGGAAAAACCGGTGGCAACCGATGCACCGGGCGTGCGGAAAGTGCTCGAGATGGCAAACGTAGCCAAGCAGAAGCGACTCAATGTGGTGGTCGGGTTGCAGCGACACTATCAGAACAACTATCGGGAAAGTTATCGCCGCATCCGTCAGCAGGAGATCGGCCGAATCTTGAGCGGACAGGTCTACTGGAACAGTGGGGGTGTCTGGGTGCGGGATCGTGAGCCCGGCATGTCCGAAATGGAGTATCAGATGCGAAACTGGTACTACTTTACCTGGCTCTGTGGCGATCATATTCTCGAGCAGCATATTCACAACATCGATGTCGCCAACTGGTTTATCGGGGAGTACCCTGCCACTGCACAAGGAATGGGGGGTCGTGAAGTCCGGGTGGGACCAGAATTCGGAGAGATTTTTGATCACCACTTTGTCGAATACACCTATCCGGGTGGCGCTGTCATCTCCAGTCAGTGCCGGCACCAACCGGGTTGCATGAACCGGATTTCGGAAACCTTCCAGGGGACCCGTGCGACGATCACCACCGATGGCAGCAATGTGGCGATCCTGAAGGATTTGAACGGAACGGTTCATTACGAGCATGACGGCCGTGAAGACCCCGACCCGTACCAGCAAGAGCATATCGAGCTGTTCGCCTCCATCCGTTCCGGTCAAGTGATCTCGGACGGCGAGAATGGTGCCAAGAGCACAATGGCTGCCCTCATGGGGAGAATGGCCACCTACTCCGGGCAAGTGATCAGCTGGGAAGAGGCGCTAAACGGGCAGAAGAAGCGGGTCCCCGATCGACTCTCCTGGGAGGTGACTCCACCGGTTCTACCCGGTCCGGACGGGATCTATCCGGCACCGGTACCCGGTGAGTATCAAAGTGCGTGAATCTTGTCACTGGGCCATTCCAGTCGAACACCCATGTTTGTGAGCATGCGCTGGAACGACCGGGTCTCTTCGCGACTCTCGTACACCTGGTGTGGTTCGCTTCGACGGAGCTTGCAGTAGGCCGCCAGCGCACCGGCCGCTTCCCCGATATTCCACTCTACAGGATGCAATCGGTAGCAGCCGTTTGTGATGTGCGTCGTTCCGAGATTTTTGCTGGCGGGTATCAAATTTCGGACACGTTGCGGGATCAGGGCTCCGAGTGGAATCTGGAACGGTAGAGAGCTGATATCAATGTAATTGAACAGGCCTGTACTCGGATGCAGGTCGATCCGGTAGGCGCCGATCCCGACAGAGTCTTCAAAGCGGGCCGCCCGTACGTCTTCGCGGCTCAAGCCTGTTTCGGCCATACGCGCTTCTGTTCCCACATGTTGCTCTTTGACGGTGAACCGGGCTTTGATGCGTCGACTCTCGCGGATGTACGGGTGCTTGGCCATCCCGTGCTCTGTTCCGAGCACATCTCCACGGATACGCAGTCCGGGGTACCCTTGTCCGCCATCGGAACGCGGTGCTTCGGTCTGGAGCCAGTAGAAGAGCGAAAGGCTCTGCTGATAGGAACGATTCAAGTGTTCCTGGATCACCTCTTCCGGTTCATCGATGATGTTTCCGAGTAGATAGTCATTCTGTGGCCAGTTCATGCAGGTCAGGTTTCCGCGAAAGAATCCCTGTTCAAAATTGTGGCGGTTGATCATTTGACGGTAGGCCCACCAACCGTCCTGGGATTCCGGTTCAAAGGGAAGTGTGCGGGGTTCAAGTGTACCCGGGTGCGTATAGGTAAAACTAAAGAGAGGACCCGGCCAGGCGGGCGTCAACTCCGGGGTGTAGTCGCGCCAGAACGCATACTCCTCGGGCTTCTCGATGACATGGTTCTCACCGTTGATATGGTCTATAACAAAGCAGAGAGTGAACGCCTGCATATTCGCCGGATTGGTCTCGATCGGAGTGTTGGGCTCACCCGTTACATCCCGCCCCTCGGATCCCACGACATATTCGACATTGGCCAGCTTGATCAGATCCCCGGTTTCGGTGGCATCGATAAAGGTCGGACTCTGGAGTCGTCGGCGGACGTCTGTTCCGAGTTGCTCCACATCGACCCAGGTAATCTCGTCTCCACGGAGACCTGCTTCGACAGGTCGGTACTCCAAAAGAAGAATCAGTTGCTGATTGGCGAGATAGGGAGCGAACATGTTCTCCAAAACAGCGAGCGATACACGTGGTTCATGACAGATGCTGGACACCCAGCCGTCTCCGGGATTCAGGTATGGGTTCTCCCAGGACTCCGGAGTGAGTGGATAATTCTGCTTGTAATAGTCACGCACTTGTCGTCGATACGTTTGATAGCTTTCCGTTCCCCCAAACTCCTCGATCCAGGGGTTCTCGTCGGGTGGTACACCTTGAGAGGTGAGCTGTCCCCCGATCCAATCCGTCGGCTCGGTCATGATGACCGTCAATCCCTGTTTCAGAGCAGAGAGCGCCGCGGCACATCCGCCAGTTCCCCCTCCAATAATGACCAGATCTGCTCGCAACTCCTCTCCAAGTGAAGAGGTGGATTGATGCGGAATGTTCAGCGTTCCCGAATCGCGGGTAGAGGGTGCCCCAGCGGCGTGGGTCGGGGCAACGTTCCACCCCATGCTTCCGATTCCGGCAGCGCCGGTGACCCATTTTCCGGTATTGGCAAGAAACTGTCGTCTATTTTGGCTCATAGATCTACTCGAGTCGGTTTAAAAAATTCGGGATGCGGTCGGAACGAATACGGATTGGCTTTGGCAGGAGTCGGGCCGAACCGGAACCGGATCGGAAACTCCCTGCGCCCGAAGGCCAATGATGAGCCATGAAATATAATTGAACAGGGGTAAAATTCTAATGAAATTCCCGGTATGGATCTTTTCGAAGAGCGAAGCTCGAAAACCCCTCTGTCCGAAAACCGGGATTCTGAACCTTTGGCCACCCGGATGCGGCCCCGATCTCTGAACGAGTTTGCGGGGCAGGAGCATCTGGTCGGTGAGGGGAAGATGCTTCGCCGCATGATCGACTCCGGTGTGATCGGGTCTCTCATCTTCTACGGCCCTCCCAGTTCCGGGAAGACGACGCTCGCCCATGTCATCTCTCAGGAGATTGACGCCCGTTTTGAAATCATCAACGCCGTACTTGACGGGATCCAGTCCTTGCGGAAGGTCGTTGCCAGTGCGAGTCAGCGACAAAAGGCCAACCAAGGCAAGACCATCCTCTTTGTCGACGAGATTCATCGGTGGAACAAAGCCCAGCAGGACGCGCTATTGCCGCATCTGGAATCGGGAGTGATCACACTGGTGGGGGCTACGACCGAAAATCCGTTCTATTCACTGGTCAGTCCTCTCCTCTCTCGGTGTCAGCTATTCGAGCTCCATCCGCTCGATCGCGACGAGGTGGGCACCATGCTCGATCGGGCCATTGAGGACGAAGAACGCGGACTCGGCTTTTTGCCGATCGATCTTGAACCGGAGGCAAAAGCCTACCTCTCCCGAGCCGCCGGTGGAGACATTCGAAATGCGATGAACGCCCTTGAAGTGGCGGCCCTCTCGACTCCCCGGAACAAAAGCGGGCGCATTGTCATTGACGAGGAGATTGCCCGCTCCTCCATCCAGAAGCGGAATGTTCGGTACGACCGACAGGGAGATGAGCACTATCATTACGCTTCGGCGTTCATTAAATCGATGCGCGGATCCGATCCCGATGCTGCCCTCTACTGGATGAGCGCCATGCTGGAGGGAGGAGAGGACCCTGCGTTTCTCTTTCGCCGGATGCTTATTTTTGCTTCCGAAGATGTCGGTCTGGCCGATCCCTATGGTCTCATGGTTGTGAATGCCTGCCACGATGCCTTCGAGAAGACCGGGATGCCGGAGGGATTTTATTTTCTTTCACACGCCTGTCTTTTCCTGAGCCAGGCACCCAAGAGCAACAGCACCAAGGCAATTTTCGACACGCACCGTCACATTCGCGAGGAGGGTCCCGGAGAGGTTCCACCCCACCTTCGAGACAGCACCGCCAATCAGAAGGCGTCCCGATACCTCGATGTCGAGAATGCCTCCGAGGAGTACCTCTACCCGCACAGCCATCCGAATCACTGGGTCGATCAGGCGTACCTTCCGGCGTCGCTACAGGGGAGAAGATGGTACGAGCCGGGAACCGAAGGACGGGAGTCGAAACTCGCCCGGCGGCTCGACGAGATCCGTCGCCATACCGACCGGGAATGATCTGCTCAACCTCTCTGTTGACGGGATGAACCGAAACAAGAGCTCGTTTCAGACATACACATGCCTACACTCTCCATACTCTCCTGCACGGACCGACCCGATGCCAATGCCCATCGTATCGCGGAGTCACTCGAACCACTCTACCGGGATTTCGGTGCAGACGTGCATCGGCACTCACTCTGCGAATTCCCCCACGCCGACGTCGTGGGCGGAACGTACGGATCGACACTCCCCTCCGTCGAGGCGTACAACCGAGAGGTGATGGACGCCGACAGCTACCTCTGGATTGTCCCCGAGTACAATGGTGGATTTCCGGGTATCCTGAAGCTCTTCTTTGACTACCTTCCCTTTCCCGAAGCATTGAACCGCAAGCCGATCGCTCTGATTGGAGAGGCCGACGGACGGTTTGGAGCCATGCGACCGGTCGAACAGCTCCAGGATCTGCTCATCTACCGAAAAGCGATGATCTATCCCGAGCGGGTTTTTCTCCCGTCCATCGGAGACCGGCTGGACCAAGAAGAGGCGTGGATTGACGACGCCTCGAAGGCCCGACTTCAACATCAGGCCGAAGGCTTCACGGACTGGGTAGAGCGTCTGGTCTCTTAATGCACCTTGAGCAGATAGCCCACGCCGTGCAGAGTCACCAGAAATCGAGGATCGTCCGGGTGCATTTCGATCTTGGCCCGCAGTTTGGAGATGTGTACATCAACGGTGCGGGTGTTGGTGGTATGCTCGTATCGCCAGACATTCTCGAGGAGATCGTCCCGTGAGACCGCTTCGTTGGCGCGGGGAATCAGATAGCGAATGAGCTCCACTTCCCGGGTCGAGAGCGGTTGCACCTTCTGGCCCGGTTTCCGAACAGTTGCCTCGTCCAGGTCAATGCGTACCGGACCGAGTTGCAGGCGATGAATCGACCCGTTTCGGAAATCGTACTCTACGGTTCGTCGCAGGCGGGCATGGATACGAGCCAACAGCTCTTTCACGCCAAACGGTTTGGTGATATAGTCGTCGGCTCCGATGTTGAGTCCGGTTACCTTGTCGATCTCCTGATCGCGGGCGGTGAGCATGATGACCGGAAATCCGTATCCATACTCGCGAATCTCTTTGCAGATGTCATAACCGCTCTTCCCCGGAAGCATGAGATCCAGCAACATCAGGTCCGGATTGAATGCAATGGTCTTCTCGACAGCTTCCGATCCATCGGTGACCACTTCTACATTGTATCCTTCATTTTCCAGCGTATCGCGGAGTGTGAAGACGAGACTCGGCTCATCCTCGACAATCAGGATTCGTTTTTCATCCTTGAGTGGCATAGCGTCCGGTTTGTGCAGAGAGTGCGGATTCGGGGGTCGGGACGTCGGCCTGTTCGGACGTATCGATCGGAAAGCGCAGGGTAAACGTGGTACCGGTACCCGGTGCGCTCTCAACTTCGACCGTTCCACCATTCAGTCGTACGAGATGATCCACGATCGAGAGTCCCAGACCGTGCCCTTTTGTGCGGGCCGTCATGGCATCCTCGACTCTGTAAAATTTCTCAAAAATACGTTTCTGCTGCTTGGCCGGAATCCCGATGCCGGTGTCCCGTACCTTGAACATCAGGTCGCCATCGTCTTGTTGGAGCTCAAGGTCGATCTGTTTCTGCCCGTTGCTGTATTTGACGGCGTTGTCGATCAAGTTGTCCAACATGGTGGTGATGTGGTCCGAATCGACGCGAATAAAAGGTCGTTTCTCGGGGATTGAAACGTTCAGTCGAAATCCAAGCGAGTCGAGATGGTTGGAGTGCGTGTCGACGACCTCTTCAAGCAAAGGCCCCGGATCACAGACCGTCCGTTGAACCAGCGTCTGCCCGGCGTCCTGTCGAGCAATATCAAGAAGTTTGTCGATCATCTTGCGAAGACGAAGCGTTTCGTTGTAGATGTGCTCGCCATATGTCCGAATTCGTTCCGGATCCCGAACTCGGCCGTCCGAGAGGTTCTCTCCGGCTGCCTGCATGGCCGAGAGCGGTGTTTTTAGTTCGTGCGTAATGTTGGCCAAAAATCCACTCTGTCGTTGAATAAGCTCACGCTCTTTGCGGGAGGTCACATAGATAAAGGCGAAGGCTCCGATCAGGGCCAGCAGTGCCATGACCATGACAATCAAGTTGCGGCGCAACGAGGCATTGGATGCGAGAATGGTCGGAGAGTCTACCATGGATGCGTGAAGGACCCAGTTGTCCAGCAGATCGGGAAAGCGTTGACGAAGGTCGATCTGAAGATCCCTGCTGTACTGCAGATTCTGATCGGATCCGGCCAAGATCTCTTCCTGCATGTAATCCACGAGCCAGACCGCAACCCCACTCTCCGACGAATCTCCAAACTTGTCCCTGAGGCCGGGCTCCAAAACATCACGGATCAGGTATTCCCGATCAATCAGGAAGGTCAGGTGACCACTGACTTTCCGTCGATCCGGATCGATCATCGAAAGCGTCATGCTTCGATGGGTATCGAAGGTCGATTTGTTGTTCCAGCGGTAATCGTCGATGAGAACCCGCATCCTTGATCGGGCAAGACCCATTCCGTCACAAACCAATTCGACAGCTCCTTGTACCGGGTAAAACCGTTCCTGGCTTGGATGATACCGGTAGAGCGGGGCTTGTGGGTCGAGGCAGGGATCCGGACTGTCAGGGGCGTAGTAGATATCACCAAAAATGGAGTCTTTGTCGGCCTGAGCCATCACCTCCATGAAATTGTTCGGAAAGTGCCCGTGTTTTTCCCGAAAGTTCTGAAGGTATCCAATGTCCAACTTCCGAATTCCGCGGAACGGTTGGAAAAAACGGTACCGGACATGGTTGGTAAAGTCGTCGAGTTGGTTCCGTTTGTGATCGTAGGCTGCCTCGATCGTACTCTCGCGAAGCTGGAAGAGCGAATAGACGTTCATTCCGGTCAGTACAAAGACTGCGGCAAGGCCGATGCCAAAGAAGAGCAGCCGAAGAGATCGATTCCGTATCATGGGGGTGGGGTCCGTCGGTTCCAACGTTCATTATCGCAAATGGCGAGGGAAAATGGTAGTCCACCCCCAAACTCTTACGCACTTTTACATCTACAGGCGACTCTCAGGGGCGTTCCCAGCGGTTGTTGTCGGGATCCGTGTCCGGAAGCTGTTCATCGGCATCGATGGTCACCGACATGACAGGTGACCCGGTCTCCACACGCCATTCGATTCGGGCAGAGCCATCCAGCCAGTGGTTGACCGGAACCCGCTCCTGCATCACCGTCCCGTCTTCCAACTCGATACGAAGATCGACCGGCATCGGAACACGTCCGATATCCTCCAACACGATCACGGCATACCCTTCGTGGTTCTGAACATCCCGGACAGCCTGATCCAGGACCCAGGTCTCGTAGTACCAGCTTCGCCAGAACCAGTCCAGTTCTTCTCCCGATACACGCTCCACAGTGCTGAAAAAGTCCCAAGGGTAGGGATGTTTCCACTCCCACTCCCGGAGAAAGGTGTGGTACGCCTCGAGAAACGTCTCTTCTCCCAAAACGGTTTTGAGCGCCTGAAGAACACTGGCCGGTTTGGGGTAGGAAGCCACACCGTAGGCCGGTCCCGGATAGTGGAAATCGGACCAACGCATCATGGGACCTTCCAGATCCGTGCCTGCGATCCCCAAATAGGAGTAGAAGAGGTCCATCGTGGGATAATCGTCCGGATAGGCGTCCACCATCGCCTGGTGGGTATTGAAGGTGGTCATTCCTTCATCCATCCAGGTGTACCGTCTCTCATTGGTGCTTACAATCATCGGAACCCACATATGGGCAAATTCGTGAGCCGTAACCCCGTGTAGCTGTTGCGGTCCGGCCTGGTTGTAGCTTCCCATGACGGTAATCATCGGAAACTCCATGCCGCCACCGATGATGTCCTCTCCTTCGACCGAGGTCATGTGTGGCCAGGGGTAGGGCATCTCCAGATAGTCGGACAGAAAGGAGATGGAATGTCGGGCATAGGCTGCCTGATCCGTCCAGTAGGGGGCCGTGTTCCGGTAAAAACTGTGAATGTGCGTATAATCGGTCTCTCCATCCCCGTCCAGATCGCCAACGGGTGCTCGTGTGGCATCCCAAACCGATTCTTGTGTTGCCGAGAACGCAACATCCCGAATCTTGTCGGCGGTAAAGCGCCAAGTAAGCATCCGGTCCTCGGTCCGCTGTGTGGCGACGCCCAGATCGGCCTCGGTCACAACCTGAACGACCTCGTCACTTCCGATCGCGTTCCTGTATCGCTCGAGTACATGGGGCGCGAGGACCTCTTCCGGATTCAGAAACTCTCCACTCCCCATGACAAGCCAGTCATCGGGAAGTGTGATCTCGAGCTGATAGTCGGAGAATTCATGGTAGAATTCGGCATTGCCGAGAAACGGATCCACAAACCAGCCCTCGACATCGTCATACATGGCCACTTTCGGGTACCAGTAGGCGATGTAATAGAGATTATCCCGGCTTCGACCCATGCGACCCCCGGCACCCACCTCCGGTACCTTGAAATTCCAGCTCATCGAGAGATCGACCGATTCGCCCGGTGCGAGGGGTTCTTCAAGAAGAATAAGCATTCGGGTCGCATCGACCAGGTAGCCTTGTCGTGGGGGGGCTCCACCCTGACGGTTGATCTCTTCAACATCGGTACCATTCACCTGGATCTGCTCGAACTGCATGCCGCCAGTCACCTCGACCCACTCTTTTCTCAACGTTCCCTGAGCATGAAGGTTCTGGTTTACCTCCAGAAGGAGACGATCCAGCGTGTCGGGAGATCGATTGACCCATCGAATACCGGCCGAACCATGGATCGTGTCGGTCTCCGGATCCAGTTCTGCTTTCAGATCGTAGCTGGACCGGTTTTTCCAATAACTCTCGCCCGGCTCTCCACTCTCGGACCGGGTTCCGCCTTCCAATGCCTGGAGGTAGCGTTGGGGAATGTCGATCGGGTAGGGGATTGGGCGCTCCAGGCCCGGATGTTGATCGGCTTCCGGGGTCGGGGATACCGGCGCTTGTGTGGCACAACCGGTCAAAAGCGTCAACAGAAGAAGTGTGTGAATCGAACGTCGAATGGGTTGGATCATCGATACGGTCGGGTCAGGGGTGGATGGTTGTGGCGCAGTCGCACGATCAGCGATCGAGCGCCTCATGGTGGCGTTCGATCGTCTCCTGAAGATCCTGGAACTCGATCGGCTTGATCAGGTACTCCAAATAGCCGGTCTCTTGGGCACGTTCGCGATGAACCGGGTCGGAATTTCCGGTAATGTAGATGACCGGAACATCCGAGAAAGCACGGATCTCCTTCATGGCGGCAATACCGTCCATTTCGCCTTCCAGTGCAATATCCATCAGAATCAGATCCGGTTGGTTCTTTCGCACGAGATCGATAACGGTTTTGCCGTAGACCAGCTCTCCGGTGGTTTCAAAACCGAGGTTCTCCATGTAGCTCTCGTAGAGCAGGTTCAGGATCAAGTCGTCTTCGACAATAAATACTCTTTTCTTGGTCTCAGCCATGGTCAGTCCTTCCTACGGGCATGCTCAAGATTGAATCCGGAGGCCGCATCTTTGTACACGAAGGCACCAGGCCGCCAACGGATCTCTGCGATGTTCAATCGGGGTCAACTTACTCAAATCCCTGCAATCTTTAAACGAAACGGTAAAAATGGGACAATCACGATCACGCATCCGATTCAAAACTGGCTGTTCGGACCATTTTTCCCCAGCTCTTGTCTCCACGCAAGAAGTCAATCAATCCCTTGAATCGCCACCAGAGATGGAGTTGCCGATATCCAAACTGTTCGACAAATGCATAGGCGATGAGTTTGAGAACATCCCGGGTTCGTTCGTACCGCTGCATGGTAAGCTCTTCGAGAAGGACAGCCAGGGTCGAGAGGATGATTCCCAACAACAGTGTCGAAGCCATGAAGAGTGCGAAATATCCCCAGGAGATCCATCCCATGGCCCAAGCGACAACGGTCAGGATCAGGCCAACGATTTCAATCACCGGAGAGAGCAGTTCGTAAAGGGCAAACCAGGGCATGGCGAACCAACCGAGACGCCCGTATTTTCGATTGAACAGCATATCCCGGTGACGCCACAGCGTATCGGCCAGCCCCCGTTGCCAACGGTTGCGTTGCCCGCCCAACGATTCAAGATCTTCCGGTACTTCCGTCCAGCAGACCGGCTCCGGCATGAATCGAATTCGGTACGGAAGATTCCGGTCCCGGAAGTGGCGATGAATCCGGACAACCAACTCCATATCCTCTCCGATTGTATCATGCAAATAACCGCCGACATCGATGACCGTCTGTCGATCAAAGACACCGAACGCACCCGAAATGATGAGCAGGCTGTCGATGTAGTCCCAGCCGATTCGTCCGAAGAGAAAGGCGCGTAGGTATTCGACCGATTGGACCCGGGTGATCCATCTGTCGGGCAGGTGTACTTCCTGAATCCGGCCATGTCTGAATGTGCAGCCGTTGGCCACCCGGATGACCCCGCCAACAGCGACCGTATTCTCGTCCTCGGTAAAGGCGGCCAGCATTTTTTTCAGAACATCGTTCTCGAGGATCGAGTCGGCATCAACGGCAAAAATCAGATCCTTTCTCGAGACGTTGATCCCGGCGTTGAGCGCATCGGCTTTTCGACCGTTGATTTTGTCTACGACGACCAGATTTGGATAGGAGGGAGAGGTGTAGATCTGACGAACCGGTTTGGTTTTAATATGTTCGGGGATGTAACGCTCCACCTTTCTGAGCCTGAACGCCTCGATCAGTTTCGGCAGGGTCTGATCTGTACTCCCGTCGTTGATGACGATCACTTCGTGGTCGGGAAAATCCAGATTGAGTAGTACCCGGGTTGTCTCCACGACAGAGATCTCTTCGTTGTAGGCCGTCGAGAGGATGGAAACCGATCGGTAAAGGTCCGTTTTGAATAGTCCCTCCAGTTGGTAGAGATTTCCCTTGTCCCGGGATCGTTTGACCTGCAGAAAGGAGAAGACCATGAAGAGAATATAAGAGGTGTTGGCTACCAGGAAATAGATGATGGCCAACACATTGGCGATCCAGAACATCGTTCCCACAGCTTCCATCATGTGCGCTCCCTTTTCCCGTTGTCCGACTCGGGTTGAACCTCTCCAGTCAGGTCGTCCCACTCCTCCGGATCGAGTGTGTGGGAGGTGACCTGGCTCAGGTCCACGCCGGGAATTCGGGCCAGGCTTGCAGCCGCTTCCCGGACGACTCGAAAATCGGGGTCATTGACCATCCACTTGAGCAGTGCAACTGAATGATTCGATTGGAAATCCCCCAAAGCAGACGCGGCCGCCACTCGGACTTCGGAAAACCGGCTGTTGAGTCCCCACTTCCGGAGGTCCGGCAGGATCTCTTCGGCACCGAAGTCGGCCAGGACTTGAATCATGGCTACCTGAAGGTCGGGGTGGGTGCCGTCCGGATCCAGTTTGGAAAAACAGGTGAGGAGCATCGGCAGACTGTGGAAATAACTCAACTCCCCGAGTGCCTGAACCAGCAGTGCTTTTCGTTCATCAGACAGGTCGTCCGAGCAGATCTCATCCATCAGAAAGATCATCTCCTCCTGGTGATACTCCTCGCCAAACCGGGTGAAATTGATCACCAAATCAATTGTGGCCATCGAAGAGAGCAGGGGGTAGCGAACCATTTGGTGAAGCACCTCTTTCTTCTGATCCAGCGAGCCATGGACCATGACCGTTTGGGCGGCAGCATAGCGTCGATGCGGTGTTCCCTCGTTTGCCAACTGAACAAACAGGGGACGGGCAGACTCCGGAAGAGACTCCAGACGGGCGAAATAGAGGCACGCCTTGGCCTGTTCATTCATGGAGCCGTGATAGAGTCGATGACGGTAGTGAGACCGGATTCCTTCAATCGCCATGAGTGACTGCAGTCGATCCTCTTCTTCGCCATCCAGACTGTTTCCCAGCGGTGCAATCACCTCCATGAGCGAGATGTAATCGATTTTGCGGCGAGCCCGATTCTGGATCTCTTCGAGAGGAAGATCTCCACTGATGTATTGAATGACCCGATCACTGAACTGGTTGCGGAGCTCTTTTTTTCGGGATTCGATTCTGTGCAGACGATATCGGACACCGAGAACCAGCGCAACGGACAGAAGCGTAAGTAGGCCCAACCCGCTCACGATTCCGGTCAGTATCCATTCGGCCGTTGTGTCAATCCAGGTCAACAACGGGTCAGGAGTCGGACGTTTCGACGAGTCGGTTCAACCGGAGCAAGAATTCGTCCATCTTGAACGGCTTGGAGATGTACTCCATTGCACCCAGATTGAATCCGCGCGAGATGTCCTCCGATCGATTCTTGGTGGTGAGCATGATCACGTCGAGCTTTCCGTTGGCCAGCTCCCCGGACTCTTGGAGTTTTTCGAGGATTTCAAATCCGCTCAGACCGGGCAACATCACATCCAGAATCAGCAGATCGGGCCTCTCTCTCAACGTCCATTCCAGGGCGTCGTTTCCGTTTTCGATGTGTGTCACGTCGTACCCCAACGCCTTGAGACGATAGACCAGCAGGCGCGCGGTCATCTTCTCGTCTTCCACAATCAAAATTCGTTTGTCAGACATGATCGGTCGCTCCGGTTGCTCTTGGTTCAATCACGAGGCCTTGGATCCTTCGTGGGAAATATAGTTATTTTTACTATGGACTCTACACGTCGACTCTACAGCGCCAACGAACGGACCGGATGGTCTTCTCCCCCGGTGGGTTCACGCAAACGTACAAATTATTGGATCTGGTTGTCGCTGTTGCTGGTTGCCTGCACCTCTCCTCCGGACATCCAACAGACCGATTGGACGATCTACCGTGGGGATGAGCAGAGTCGGGCCTGGTCCTCTCTGGCTCAGATTGACCGAGAGAATGTGCATCATCTCGAGGTCGCCTGGAGCTACCGATCGGGAACCGAAACCAACAGCGGGAGCCAATCGAACCCGATTCGCATCGGGAATCGCCTATTCGTCGTGACTCCCGGTGTGATGGTGGCCTCCCTCGACCCTGAAAATGGCGAGGAGCAGTGGCTCTTTGATCCCAACGAAGGGGACGAACCCGATTCCGGAGTGGTGCGCGGGGTTTCCCATTGGAGCGACGGAGAGGAGGAGCGAATCTTCTTTACCCCCGGCTTTCGTCTCTATGCCTTGAATCCGGAGACGGGCACACCCGTTCCGGAGTTTGGGAACGGAGGCTGGATCGATCTGCGGGAAGGGATGGATCGGGACCCGGAGGAGATCTCCGTGCGTGCAAGCTCACCCGGGATGGTGGTGGGGGACCGGATCATTCTCGGATCGACCGTGGGCACCGGATCTCCGGGGGATATACGAGCCTATGACGTCCGGACCGGGGAGATGGTCTGGCGGTTTCGTCTGCTTCCGCAACCCGGCGAACCGGGATGGGAGACCTGGCCCGACGGGGAGAATGTGACGGGGGCCGGCGGACCCAACAACTGGGGCGGAATGAGTCTGGATCGGGAACGAGGGGTCCTCTATTTCGGAACCGCCACGGTGAATCCCGACTTCTATACACCGGGGACACGCGGACGTGGAGAACATCTGTTCGGGAATTCGATCCTGGCCCTGGATGCCGAGACCGGGGAGCGGCTGTGGCATTATCAGACCATTCGCCACGATCTTTGGGACTACGACCTGCCGGCGCCGCCGGTTCTCTTTACGACCGAGCGGGACGGAGAGAGGGTCGATGCTCTGGCAGCTGTGACCAAGCAGGGGTTCACCTACGTGTTGAACCGGGAGACCGGCGAACCTCTCTTTCCAATCGAGGAACGCCCGTTTCCGCGCTCGCCCATCCCCGGAGAGATCACCTGGCCCACACAACCCATTCCGACCCTTCCCGAACCCTTTACACGGCAATATCTGAGCGAAGCGGATCTGACCGAACGTACGCCTGAAGCCCACGCCTACGCCCTCCAGCGATTCCGTGAGGTCCATTACGAGGGACTCTATACGCCTCCGTCGACGACCGAAACACTTCGCTACCCCTCGACACAGGGGGGAGCCAACTGGGGAGGAGCATCCCTGGATCCCCGGACCAACTGGCTCTATGTAAACGCCAATGAATACGGGAACACCATTCGGTTGCAGCCTCTTGACGACGACGAACTCGCTGGAGAGCCGCTCGGGGAGCGATCCGGGCGTGCGCTCTACCGCACTTACTGCGCAAGCTGTCACCACCCCGACTCGGAATTCCCCTCACTCGAGGGAGTGGCCGAACGGAGACGTGCCGGGCAGATTCAGACGTTGCTGGCCAGAGGACAGGGATTCATGCCGGCTTTCCCGCAACTGGGAGAAGAGGAAACGGGCCGTTTGATCCAGTATGTACGTGAAGAGATCTCGCAGACTGGCGCGCCGGAACATCTGGCTGTGCAGGGGTCCCGTACAGACGACGGGTCGGGGATTCCACAGACCGACTCCGACTCCCTCAACGACCCTTTGACCGCTCGATACCGGGTCGAGTACGCCTACAACCACTTTCTGGATGAAGAGGGCTATTTCGCAACCAAACCGCCGTGGGGATCCCTCAATGCGATCAATTTGACGACCGGCAAGATCGAGTGGAAAGTTCCACTCGGCGAGTACGAGGCCCTGCGCAAGCAGGGAATCCCGCCCACCGGAACCAAGAACTACGGGGGCAGCATCGTGACAGCCGGAGGGCTGATCTTCATCGCCGGGACGAGTGACCGGAAGATTCGCGCCTTCCACAGCGAGACGGGCGAGATGCTCTGGGAGCATGAACTGCCGGCTCCCGGGGGAGCCCTTCCGGCCACTTACGAGGTGGAAGGTGTGCAGTACCTGGTCATTACGGCGACCGGCGGACGCGTCGAAGAGGCCGCCGTCGAGTATGTGACCAGTGATCACGTGATCGCTTTCCGTTTGCCTCCCAAAGGGAATGAGTTGTAAGTTGAACTCGGATGCATTCGATAACTCTCACAAGAAAGGATTTAACCGGCGCACGGGACCGTGTCGACGGGCAGTCGGTGTTCTTTCTTCGAATGAATAACCCACCCTGCCATGACTTTCAACAAACGATACTGGACTCTCCAGGCGTTGCACGCCATCGCACTTCTCTTCGCTCTCTACCCGCTGGTTCTCTATCTGGGGAGCAGTCAGAGTGACCTGCGAGTCGCTCTTCCAGCGTCCGTTTTGATCATGTTTACACTGATCATTTCGATGATCGCGCTGAGGAAAAACCACCTGCGCAATCGCTCGCTTTTTGATCAACTCCAAACGGCAAATCAGGATCTGGTCCGCGCCCGGGAGACCGAGAGGATGATCAACCGCTATCTGAACATCGCCACGCACGATATTCGCAACCCGCTTCAAGTGATTCTCTCGTGCAGCGAGATGTTGCACGAGGCGAAGGAGACTCAGGCAGAGATGCAGCACGAGCTCACCGGATATATCGCACAGTCTGGCAAGCGGATTCTGCAGATGGTCGAGGAGATGCTCGACATCCAGAAGATGAAACATGCCGGCATCGATATCCGGCTCAGGGAATTCCGGATCCACGAAATTCTGGACGGGTTGGTCTACTCCTACCGTGGATTGGCCAAAGAGAAAGATATCCGGATCCAGTTGATCGACGAATTGCGGGACGAAACCTACACGGTGGACAAGGAGGTCTTTCTGCAGGCGGCCGACAACCTGCTCTCCAATGCGATCAAATACTCACCCAACGGAACCAAGGTCCAGATCGAACTTCTCGTGGAAAGCGACGGTTCTCTCCGTCTCGACGTGCGTGACGAGGGTCCGGGCATTACTCTTGCAGAGCAGACGAAACTCTTTCAACCCTTCGAACGGACCTCGAACAAACCGACCGGAGACGAGGTGAGTACCGGACTGGGGCTCTCCATCGTCAAGGAGCGGGTACAGGCAGCCGGTGGAACCATTCGGTGCGAGAGTATATCCGGACAAGGCTCCACGTTCATTGTTACGTTTCCCCAGACGGGTTAACCAGCCCGGTGCCTCTTTTCCCGGCCGGAAACGGGTTCAACCCGGACTTGCGACTATTTGCCCTTTCTCTGATACTATATGGCGCCCGGGCGCCCGGTCCAATTAACCCAACAAACGAGAGATTGATGAGTCGACGTCACACCTGTACAGGGGTCCTGTTTTGGATTCTGATCGTTGCCACCGCCTGTAGCTCCTCCGAATCACCGGGCCGAACCGGTAGCGTCGTGGTTGTGGAATTGGCAGACATGGAGAAGCCGATGCCGCTCATCTCCGAATCGTCTCTGGATAACGAATTACAGGGGATCATGTACCGATCCCTTCTTTCGGCAGCCTGGATCGACGGGGAGTTGGTCTATCAGACTGCCGAGGAGTCGCCCATGGCATTGGCTCGAGCCTGGGAGTATGCCGGAGAGGACTCTTCGGCGATTCGCTACCATTTGGTTGCCGATGCTGTCTGGTCCGACGGCATGCCCGTCACGGCGCACGATGCGAAGTGGACCCTCGAGACTCAGGGTGATCCGAGAACGGCTTCTCCCCGGCAGGATTACAATCGGCAGATCGACGAGGTGGTTGCCGAGAATGACACCACGCTGCTCGTGCAGTTTCACCGGGCCTATCCGGAGATGCTCTTCCATTCGGCGGGAAGCGTGGCCCCCCGCCATCTCTACGAGGAGACCTCCCCTGATCAACTTCGCAGCCACCCTGCGCTGCTCGATCCGGCCGAACATCTGGTCGTGAGTGGACCGTACCGGATTGCCAATTGGCGTCGCGGCGAGCGTGTCATTCTGGAGCCAAATCCCCGGTTCCATCCCCGGCCGAAGATTGGGCGACTCATTTTTCGCATCATTCCGGAGCAGACCACACGACTCATCGAGTTTCAGACGGGGAACGTCGACATGGTGAGCCTTCCGTTCGACCGGGTCGAAGAGATTGAGCAAGCCCCTCACCTGCGCATCGAGACGCGTGAGAAACGATTCTACGACTACGTCTCCTACAACCCCCGCGCCCACGACTTTCTGGCCGAACCAGAGATTCGTCGGGCTCTCGGTCTGGCCATTGACCACGAGGGGCTTCTCGCCTCGCTCTCGATGGAGCGGTATGCCGTACCTGCCGGGGGACCCTACCCGCCTATTTTTCGGGACCTGTATGATCCGGAGGCGCATGCCCCTCTCCCGTACGATCCGGATCAGGCGCGCGAAATTCTGGACTCACACGGCTGGATGCCTGGCGGGGACGGTATCCGGACCCGGGACGGGGAGCGCCTCGCCTTTACCCTGGCGACCAACGCCGGGAATCAGCGTCGGGCAGATATCGCCGAGATGGTTCAGCAGCAGTGGCGTCAAATCGGGATGGATGTGGACATTCGTATCGTGGAGAGCAATACCTTTTTCGAGCAGCTGACGCAGCGCGATTTCGAGGCAGCCATTGCCGGTTGGGGCGTGGGCCTCTCCCCCGACATTCAGAGCGTTTGGGGCGATCCCGCGTTGCCGTTCAACTATGTGAGTTACGACAACCCGCAGGCACGCGAGTTGATGGAACAAGCGCTCTCGCAGCGAACCGAGGAAGAGGCGGCCGACTATTGGCGGCAGGCAGCCAGCCTGATCATCGAGGATCAGCCGTACACCTGGCTCTACTACTTTGACGGCCTGGTGGGGGTGAACAACCGACTGCGGGGAACCACAATCAATACCCTCGGTACCTACCAACGAATTTGGGAGTGGGAGCTCGCGCAGTAAGATGTGGATCTACGCCCTGAAACGCATCCTTGGCGCCGTTCCGCTCATTCTCGGCATTCTGACGCTCATCTTTTTTGTGATGCATCTGGCCCCCGGGGACCCGATGGCGCGTTATTTCAATCCGAATGTGAGTCCGGAGGTGATCGAGCAGATGCGCAGCAATCTGGGGCTTGATCAACCGGTTCACATCCAGTACCTGAAATGGATGGGTGGATTTTTGACCGGAGATTTCGGCTACTCGCTCACACAGATGCGACCGATTGCAGACATCTTGCCCGGTGTGATCTGGAACACGTTGCAGCTGACCATTCTGACACTCTTTCTGATGTTTCTGATCGGGATGGGCATCGGGATTGTACAAGCGGTTCGTCAATACTCGAAGCTGGACAACTCGCTCACGTTCGGAGCCCTCTTTTTCTATTCGATGCCCTCGTTTTGGTTCGGTCTGATGCTCATCCTGGTCTTTTCACTCTGGGCCGTGCAGTGGGGCTGGCCCGTGAGCCTTCCGGCTTCGGGAATCACCAGCGTGGATTACGATCTGATGAACGGGTGGGAGAAGTTCATCGACCGATTGCGCCACCTGATTCTTCCCTCGACGGCGCTGGCCGTGGGCGCATCGGCGAGCATTGCCCGATACATGCGCAGCTCCATGCTCGAAGTGATCCACCAAGACTACATTCGCACCGCGCGTGCCAAAGGTCTCTCTGAATTTTCCGTGATCTACAAGCACGGGTTGCGAAACGCGCTCATTCCGATCGTGACGCTGTTCGGGCTCTCCTTGCCCTACCTTCTCTCCGGCGCCGTGCTCATCGAGATCGTCTTCGCCTGGCCGGGAATGGGGCGGTTGAGTGTGGATGCGATCTTCCAGCGCGACTACCCGCTCATCATGGCGACCAGTTTCATCTTCGCGACCATGGTGGTATTGGGCAATCTGCTGGCCGACCTGCTGTATGCGGTCGTCGACCCGCGAATCCGGACGGAGGGGTAGGGAATGGCAGATCCGAACGTAATCACTTTCGTGGATCGGGTTCTCCCGGGGTGGCAGAAGTGGCGCAGGGAAGGCCGACAGGAAGGGGCGATCTGTCTGCTCTTCTGGCTGGGGGGCTGGGTGCTTCTGTTTGCAAGCCTGGATCGGATCACCGGTTTTTTTGATCAACGGCATGTGCAGACAGACCAATGGGTGGCCATGGGGACCCTGTTTCTCATGATCTCCGGAAGTTGGTTCTGGAATGCACGATCCCGAAGCCGCGTGTACAATCCGGACCGGGGCGTCTCGCAATGGGAGCTGGCCGGCCATCGGTTTCGACGCAACCAACTGGCCGTAAGCGGAATGTGGCTCATGGTCTTCCTCTACGTGATCACGCTGCTCACGCCTCTGATTGCTCCGTATGATCCAATCGCACAAGGCGATATTGTGGCCACTCGTTTTCGGCCTCCGTCGGGCGAGTACTGGCTGGGCACCGACCGGTTTGGTCGCGATATCCTGACCCGTATTCTTTACGGGGCACGTATTTCGCTCAGTATCGGATTCATTGCCGTGGGGATCGGGCTGCTGCTCGGGATGCTGATCGGCGCGACGGCCGGGTACTACGGGCGCTGGATCGACCGGCTCCTGATGCGACTGACCGATACCATGCTCGCGTTTCCCCGGCTGGTATTGCTTATTTTGGTGATCGCCCTCTTCGAACCTTCCATCTTTCTGGTCATTACGGTTCTCGGTGTCACCGGGTGGATGGGAATCGCCCGTATTGTCCGTGGCGAGGTCCTTGCCCTCAAGGAGCGGGAGTATATTCAGGCAGCCCGGGCCCTCGGCATGGGCGATCTTCGCATTATCACACGGCACATCCTGCCCGGAATTCTGGCGCCGATTATTGTCTATGCCACCCTTGGAATCGGCAATACGATTCTGCTCGAGGCGGGCCTTTCGTTTCTGGGACTGGGCGTGCAGCCGCCCACACCCAGTTGGGGAAACATGATTTCACAAGGGCGGGATGCCCTGACCAACGCCTGGTGGATCGCCACCTTTCCCGGACTGGCGATTGTTTTTACCGTGATGGCCTTCAATTTTTTGGGCGACGGACTGCGCGACGCCCTGGACCCGAAACAGTCGAACGGATGAGTCGCCCCAAACCCGAACATACCGCGTTACCGACCGAGCCGTTGCGCGAGAACGATCTCTCGGGTCGAACCGGCCGACGGCGTGCGCCGGAGCCGATCCTCCAGGTGAGGCATCTGAGAACATGGTTTCATGGAGAGTCGAGCATTGCCCGAGCGGTAGACGGGGTCAATCTGGAGATTGCACCGGGCGAGACGGTCGGGTTGGTGGGCGAATCGGGATGCGGGAAGTCGGTCACATCGCTCTCGATCATGGGACTGATCCCCTCTCCACCCGGCGAGATCCAGCCCGGGTCGAGTATCCGTTTTCGCAGAGAGTCGGAGTGGGAAGAGCTCGTGGGCGCCCCCGCGGAGCGGATGCGTGCGATTCGCGGCAACGAGATTGCCATGATCTTTCAGGAACCGATGACCGCATTGAACCCGGTTTTCACCATTGGTCGGCAGATTACAGAAGCGATTCGCCTGCACCGGGGGGCGAGTCGAAGAGCGGCGAACGAGCGGGCAGCCGATCTGTTGAACCGGGTGGGCATCTCCCGCCCGTATGAACGGCTCAAGGAGTATCCCCACCAACTTTCGGGAGGCATGCGGCAGCGTGTGATGATTGCCATGGCGCTGGCGTGCGACCCGAAACTATTGATTGCCGACGAGCCGACGACGGCACTCGATGTGACCATTCAGGCGCAGATCCTGGATCTGCTGAATGAACTGCAGGAGGAGATGGGCATGGCGATCTTGATGATTACCCACGATTTGGGGGTGGTGGCCGAGACGTGTGACCGGGTGATGGTGATGTATGCCGGTCAGGTGGTCGAAGAGGGCCCGGTGGCCCCGTTTTTCGATCGACCAGCACATCCCTACAGTGAGGGTCTGCTTGAATCGATTCCCCGATTGGACCGGCCAAAGACCTCTTTGTCGGTGATTCCGGGCTCGGTTCCATCGCCGGAGCGGTGGCCGGTCGGATGCCGGTTCCATTCCCGGTGTCCATACGCCTGGGAAGCGTGTAGGGAGGGCGCCGTCGAGATGATGGATCGGACGGGAGAGCGGAAGGTGCGTTGTCTTCTGGAGAAGGATCCGGCGCGGCGAATGGGAATGAAGCCGAAGAGGGAGGTGTGAGGATGTCGGGCGACGAGAAGGGAAGAATCCGGGAACGGGAAGCGGACGCTGGTGTGGAGTCCCGGGAGGGGGCTGAACGGCGACCTTTGATGCAGGTGCGTGGGCTTAAAACCTGGTTTCCGGTCAAGGGTGGGGCATTTGGCCGGAAGGGCAAGATGTTGCGGGCGGTGGACGGGGTGTCGTTCGAGCTTCAGAGAGGAGAGACACTCGGGTTGGTCGGGGAGTCGGGGTGTGGCAAGACGACGGCAGGGCGGTCGATGTTGAGATTGGTGGAGGCGACGGAGGGGGAGGTGATCTTTGACGGGGAGTCGGTTTTCGGGATGAACCGCCGCGAGCTTCGGGCCTTTCGCCGACGAGCCCAGATTATTTTTCAGGATCCATTCTCGTCGCTGAATCCGCGCATGCCGATCGGGGCGATGCTCAAAGAGATTCTTCAGATTCACCGGCTGGTACCCAAGGAGCAGGAGGAGTCACGTGTGGCCGAACTTCTCGACATGGTGGGCCTGCAACCCGAACACGCCTCGCACTATCCGCACCAATTCTCCGGGGGTCAACGACAGCGGATCGGGATCGCCCGTGCATTGGCGGTCGAACCGGAGCTGATCATCTGTGACGAGCCGGTCTCGGCGCTCGATGTTTCGATCCAGGCACAGATCCTGAATCTTCTTCGCGATCTGCAGAAGCGGCTCGGCCTGACCTATCTGTTCATTGCCCATGACCTGTCCGTTGTGCGTCATCTCTGTGACCGGGTAGCGGTCATGTATTTGGGAAAAATTGTCGAACTCGCCCCGGCCGAAGCGCTCTACCGTCATCCGCGCATGCCGTATACCCGTGCACTGCTTTCGGCCGTTCCGGTACCGGATCCGACACGTGTTCGTCGTCGGGTTCCGCTCGAAGGGGATGTTCCCTCTCCGGTCGACCCCCCTTCCGGGTGTCCGTTTCATCCGCGCTGTCCGCATCCGAAGAAGGATGAACGGTGTCGTGCGCAGCGTCCCGCCCTGAATACCGTTGCCGATGGTCACATGGCGGCGTGTCACTATCCGTTGAATGAGGAATTTTGATTCGCATTCGACATATTGCCCAACGGGATCATGTGCAAAACGGGACAGAAGGCGTTGGCAGAGTATGAGAGAGGAAGATCCAAAAGGTTCGACCGGAGGTGGCAACGATCGTGACAAGCATCTGAAACAAGAGGCGAGTCGCTACCGGGCATTGGTAGAGCATGGTCGGGATGTGATCATGATCCTATCGCCGGACGGGAATCCGTTTTACGCCTCGCCATCTCTCAAGACGGTTTTGGGATACGATCCCGGGGAGGTGGCATCCATCACTGTCGAGGATGGTGTGCACCCGGATGATCGGGAGAATGTTGTTCAGGATGTGAAGCGGGCGATGGCACATCCCGGCGTTGCGATCGATGTGACACCGGCCCGGATGCGCCACAAGAATGGCTCCTGGCGTTGGATGGCCGGGACCATCACCAATATGCTGGATGATCCTCAGATCCATGGCATTGTGGATGTTTTTCGCGATGTGACCGATCAGAAACGGGCACAGGAGAAGATGCAGGAGGCGAATCAACGTCTTCGGCTGGCGACCGAAATTACCCGGCTCGGGTACTGGGAGCAGGATTTGGAGACGGACGAGCTCTACTGGTCCGATGAAGTGTACCGTATTTTCGGAAAGGAGAAGGAGTCGTTCATCCCTTCATCGAGCACCTACAAGGCGTACATTCACCCGGATGATCTGGCCTCCTTCGAGGCACAGCTTCAGCGTGCACTTTCCGGAGGGACGGGCCATGATGTCGAGTACCGAATCCTGCTTTCGGACGGATCCGTTCGTTGGGTACGCGAAATGGGGGCGCACAAACGGGAGAGTGGGAAACCACTCCGATTTGGCGGTACGGTTCAGGACGTTACCGAGAAGAAGGAACTCGAGCTTCAACTCAAGGAGCGAATTCGCGAGCGGGAGTGTCTCTACCGGATCTCGCTCTTGAACGAGCAGGAGCAGTCGGTCGAGGAACTTCTTCGGAAAGCTGTCGAGATTATTCCAACGGGTTTTCAGCATCCGCACATCACCTGCGTAGAGATTACCTGGCAGGGAGAGTCCTACCGATTCGGGGAGGGTGTACCGGAGTCGGAGCTGTTGATTGCGAAAACCCGACCTTCCGGTGTGAGAGGCGAGGTGCTTCTTGTGGAAGCGTTTTACAAGGAGTCACGTCGCCAAATGGATGAGGGTCCCTTCATGAAGGAGGAGCGGCAGATGCTTGAGACCATTGCCGGACTTCTTCTCACGAAAATTGAAAAAATTGATCAAAACGAGAGCCTTCGGGAGTCCCTGAAAGAGAAAGAGACACTTCTCTCAGAGATTCACCATCGGGTGAAGAACAACCTGGCGGTGGTCGCGGGGCTTCTTCAAATTCAGCTTTTCCAGCAGGACGATCCGAATCTTTCCACTCAATTGAGCAAAGCAATGAGTCGGATTCAGTCGATAGCGGTGATCCACGAGCAGCTCTACCGAACGCAAAGCTTCTCGAAGCTCGACTTTGCCGAAAACATCCGAACGCTTTCGACCCGGATTGTGGAAACATTTCAAGGAGATCGAACCATCGAAACGGAGATTGAATGCGACCCGGTTGGCCTCAACATCAACCAGGCGATCCCGTGTACGCTCATTGTAAACGAAGTGCTCACCAATGCTCTCAAACATGCTTTTGAGGGACGTTCACGGGGAAAAATACGGATCCTTATGACGCAGAACGAGGATCAGGTCCACTTGCAAATCGAGGATGACGGGGTGGGGCTTCCGGAGGATTTTGAAACTGCTCGAAAAAAATCACTGGGCCTCCAATTGGTCGATCTACTCGCTTCACAATTGGAAGCGAAACACACGTTTGATTCTACTGGTCAAGGATCTCGATTTGAACTACACTTTGTCATTACCGAAATCAAAGGTTCGGGCAGTCACTTGGACGTGTAACTGTTTGAATCTTCGGGTGGTTCAGCCATCGGAAACCAGATCTGTAGGTGGATTCGGTTTCGGGATGGTAAACGAGAAGGTGCTTCCTTCGCCTTCCCTGGATTGGACCCGAAGGTCTCCTCCCCAGCTCTCCACCTGTTTTTTGGCAACCGCCAGACCGATGCCGGTCCCCTCGTACTCTTCATTGAGATGGAGTCGCTGAAAGAGAATAAAAATTTTGTCATGGTACTCCGGATCAATACCGATTCCATTGTCGATGATCGAAATCGTCCATTCCGAATCCGATTCTTGGACGGTGACCTGAATGCGGGGTGTGTGATCCGGGTGGACGTATTTGATCGCATTGTCAAGCAAACTGTGAAGCGTTTGCAGAAGCGGGGCTTCGCGTGCAACAACTGGCATGAAGTCGTTGAACTCGATGGTGGCGCCGCTCTCGGCAATCCGCTGTCGACGAAGTTCTTGGTAGTCCCGAAGAAGTTGATTCAGATCGACCGGGGCCGGGGGCTCTTGATTTCGACCGGCTTTTGAATAGTCGAGCAGGTCGACGATGATCTTTTTCATGCGTTTGGCGCCGTCGGTTGCGTAATGAATGTACTCATGCGCCTTTTCGTCGAGGAGATCCCCGTACTTTTTCTCCAGAAGAGTCATGAAACTGCTGACCATACGGAGCGGTTCCTGCAGATCATGCGAAGCGACGTAGGCAAACTGCTCCAGTTCGGCATTGGATCGAGCCAACTCGTCGTTGAGCTCCTGCAACTCCATGTGTGTACGTTTGTATTCAGTCACATCCCGGGAGTTGACCACGATGCCTTCAATTGCGGGGTCGTCCAGCATATTGGTGGCGATGGTTTCGATCCAGCGCCACTCTCCTTTCTTGTTGTGGAAACGGAAGGGTCGAATACTCACTTGACGCTCTGTTTCAAGTCTCCCAAACTGCTCCTGGACTCCGGGCCGATCCTCCGGATGGATGAAATCAAAAGCGACTTTCCCGATGAACTCCTCCGGTTCAATTCCCAAAACAGAGGTAGAGGTCGGGCTCACGTAGGAGTAGACACCCTCCGGGTCCAGAATTCCGATCAAGTCGCCTCCGTCCTGCACCAGGGAGCGAAACTTGTGTTCACTCTGTGCAAGCTCGCGCTCTGCTTCGCGAATGAGCGAGATGTCGATCCCGACACCGAACAGACAGGTCTCCCCCTTGTAGTTGATTTGTGCCGCCTTGAGTAAAAAGGGAATCATGCGGCCCGATTTCGTGGAGACGTCGGCTTCCAGTTGAGCCTCCCCGTCCCGGAAGACCTGTTCGATTCCCTGTTCGACCTTGCTTTGGCTCTGCTCATCATAAAATGCGGCCGGCCGCATGCGTACGATCTCTTCGTCGGAATATTCAGAGTATTGACGCAACAGATCGTTCCAGAGGATCATCTGCCCCTGTTGGTCAAACAGGTAGAAGATGCAGGGAAGCTCTCGGACCAGTCGTCGCAGAAAATCTTCACTTTCGTGCAGGCGCTGGATCGCTTTCTTCTTTTCGATTTCGCTCTGGCGAAATTCCAGCAGTTGTGTGACCTGGATGGCCAGGTTCTTCAGCGCTCTGAGTTGATCCGTCGAGAGATCTCGAGGTTGTCGGTCGATGACGCAGAGCGTCCCGAGCGGGATCTTGTTTCGGGTCAGAAGCGGGATTCCGGCGTAAAAACGAATCTTCGGGTTATCGGTCACCAGGGGATTATCCCGGAATCGATCGTCTTCAGCCGCATTTTCGACGATAAATGGTTCATCCGGTTTTTGGATGGCATGATTGCAGAAGGAGTACTCGATGGGCGTTTCCGAGACGCCGAGTCCGTACCGCGATTTGAAGAACTGTCGATCCTCGTCCAACAGAGAGACCAAACTGATCGGTGTCCCGCAGATGTAGGCGGATAGTTCGGTAATGGCATCATACGCCTCCTCCGGCAGAGAGTCGAACAGATCGAGTTTTTCCAGATACCGGACTCGTTTGTCAATAGAAAGAGGTTGTGGCATCAACGATCCATCAGGTGATCCCCCTTTTAAACAAGTATACCGCATGATGGCTCATGGCGGAGAGGGGGCGATACAAAGATTCACTTTCCGTGAATATGAGGGCTGCATTCCTGAATCGCAATCTTCAGGGTGTGGAATCTGGTCGCCCTACGGTTCTCGAGAGTTCTGAACCGGTCGAATCGATTGACCGGCAGGAAGTCGCTTTCTTCCAAATTGAGAATTTTACTGTATCCTGATTTTACTGTACAATTCCATGGTTCTCGGATTGAACCCGACAAACAGATTGGGCCGGTTCGTCCCGACCGTTTTCACGATTCATTTTACCACCAATAGAGAGTTCCATGACTTCTTCGAGATTTCCTGATTCTTCATACACGTCAGAAGGGCACACCGCAATGCGCCTCCTTCTGTTTTCGACCATGATTTCACTGCTGTTGATTGTCCTGGCAGGATGCTCCTCCTCTGGTGTTCCGTCCGGGGACCCGGACGATGCCGGCCTGGTGCTGGCAGACGGATTTGACGCCCTGGTTGTGGCCGATTCGGTCGGCCGGGGGCGCCATATTGCCGTGAACGCCAACGGCGATATCTACATGAAACTCCGCACCCCCAATGAGGACGGGCATGGACTGGCCGCTCTTCGGGACGAGGATGGGGATGGCCGAGCCGATCAAATCGAATACTACGGGGAGTACGAGGATACCGGCAACTACGGAACCGCCATGCGGATTCATGACGGACATATCTACTTTTCGACCAGACAAGAGGTCTACCGACAGGCGCTTACCGAGGGAGAGCTGATTCCACAGAGTGAGGTGCAGACCGTCATGGCCGATGACTTCCAGGCCAATGCAGCAGGGGGAACCGAGCATACAGCCAAGCCGATCGCCTTTGACAACGAGGGGCACATCTATATCCCGTTCGGCTCGCCGGGGGATGTTTGTCAGGAGCCAAAACGAACGCCCGGCCAACCGGGGCTGGATCCCTGTCCTCAGCTGGAGCGACATGCCGGGGTGTGGCAGTTTGATGCGGACGGATTGAACCAGACGCAGGCCGACGGGGTTCGATACGCCACCGGAATCCGCAGTCTGGTCGCCATGACCTGGAACAACGAAACCGATGATCTCTATGCGGTACAACACGGCCGGGATCACTTCGTACGCATGTGGCCGGAACTCTACTCCCCGTGGGAGAGCGCACTGCTCCCCTCCGAGGAGTTTATGCGGGTTCGCGAAGGATCCGACTTTGGGTGGCCCTACTGCTACTACGACCAGTTCCGGGATCTGAAGCTCCTCAATCCCGAATATGGCGGGGACAAAGAGGCGATTGGTCGGTGTGCCGAGAAAGAGGATCCGCTGATTGGATTCCCGGGTCACTTTGCACCCAATGACATTCTTTTCTACACGGGGGATCAGTTCCCCGAACGCTACAAGAATGGTGCGTTTATCGCCTTTCATGGCTCGACCATCCGCATGCCGTACCCGCAGGGTGGCTATACGGTCGCCTTTGTTCCCTTTGAAAACGGCGAACCATCCGGCGAGTGGGAGGTCTTTGCCAACGGATTTGCCGTGGTGGACCCGATTGTGAACACCCGGGACGCACTGGCCCGCCCGATGGGGCTCTCGCAGGGTCCGGACGGGTCGCTCTACATTTCCGATTCGGTGAAGGGGAAGATCTGGCGCATCGTCTATCCGGGGGATCCGGCCGGATTTAGCGAAGAGGATCTCGAACCGGTTCGGCAAGAAAAACTCACAGCCAGCAACATCAAGACGCCTCATGAAGAAGATGACAACCTGCAGAAAGGGGTTCTCGAAGGGGGTGAGCTGGTCTACCAGACGTACTGCGCCGCCTGTCACCAGGGAGACGGAGAAGGCTCGCCCCCGCGTTACCCACCGTTGACCGACACCGACTGGGTGAGCGGCAACAAGGCGAGGCTTCTTTCAATCATTGTGAATGGTCTTCAGGGCCCCATCGAGGTGAACGGAGAGGAGTTCAACTTCCCGATGCCGGCGCACGGCTTCCTCTCCGATGAGGAGGTTGCCCAGGTGGCAACGTTCATCCGCCAAAACTTTGGCAATGACGCCAGCGCGGTGACAGAGGCCGAGGTTCGGCAGTTCCGGGAGCGGCAGTAAAATTGTCATGCAGAATCCGACGAGGATCGCGACCATGAATACACAGGTATCGAATTCGTTCGAACAGGTTCGACCCGTCAGCCGATATGCAGGATGGGCGGTCATCTGTATGATCTCTCTACTGATGTTCACCTTGCCGGGCCAAGCTCAGGTAACCGAAGGCGAGCCGGTGAGCATCTCCCTGGAGGAGATCGACTACCCGTTTCCGGTCGCGTATCGATCATTCTCCATCCTGGGTCGAGATGTTCGGATGGCGTATATGGATGTGTCGCCACAGGGAGAGCCCAACGGGGAGACGGTCGTCTTGCTTCACGGACTCAACTTTTTTGGCTACTACTGGGGCGGAACCGCGGAGGCCCTTCGGTCAGAGGGGTATCGCGTGATCATCCCCGATCAGATCGGGTTCGGCAAGTCCTCCAAGCCGATTGTCCCGTACAGTTTTCAGGAGCATGCCCACAACACACGGGAGTTGCTCCGGGAGTTGGGAATCAGGCAGGCGCACATTGTGGGGCATTCGATGGGCGGAATGGTGGCGACCCGATTCGCCTTCTCCTATCCGGAGGTGAGTCGGTCTCTGGTCCTGGTGAACATGATCGGGATGCGGGACTTCCGCTTGCAGCGCCCCTTCCAGCCCACCCAGGCGATCTATGAATCCAATCTGGAGAGGGATCTCGAACAGATCCGATCGGGCATCGAAGCCTATTTCGTGGAGTGGGACCCGGAATACGAGTTCTTTGTTCGTGTGCACCACGGCTGGACGCTCAGCGCCGAGTGGCCTCGTCTGGCCATGGTCCGCGCCCTGAACCAGCAGATGGTCTACTCCCAGCCGGTGGCCTATGAGTTTGCCCATGTGCAGGTGCCCGCTTACATCCTGAGCGGGGCCGAAGATGGCCCGAACTATCCGGAGATGGCCCGCGAAGTGCTTGAGAAATTGCCCGACGGAGAGCTTCACCTTTTCGAGAACGTGGGTCACAATCCTCATCTGGAATCCCCGGAACCGTTCCGTGCCGAGCTCATTCGTTGGTTGGAGCGGGTTGAGTAGGGAGATGTTTTTGAATTAATGCAGGCAATTTCAATCTGACAACAGATTCTTTCATGCCCTTCTCTCCAGAGACGATTACCAAACAGCATGTGTTGGATGCGGTCTCTTTCATCCAAAAACATAAGGTCGAGCCAATTCCTTCTACCGGTTATGATGTCATAATTGGTGGTCAAGCATATCCTCCAAAAGAGATAATGCGGTACGCCCACAAAATGATGAACGGTGAGATGCTGTGGGAGTATGGGGGTGGAGAGCAGACCAATAAATTTTTAAAGAGAATGGGGTTCCAAGTTATGGAAAAGGGAGACAATCACGGGATGGGAGATGAGGAACTATCGATCCAACAGATGATGATTGAACGTTATAAGGATCTGATCCAGGAGGATGGCAATGAGGAAGAGCTTTTCAAGTGGCGATTGATTCGGGATTTTCACGAGAAGTGGAATATCAACGCGGAAGACTTCGCGGGAATGGTGGGAGATCTTGACTTCTCTAATTTATTGGATTACAGGAGTTTGACTTTTGTAAAATTCATTGGGGATTACCCGGAGGAAGCACGAGTGCTCTTTCGGGAACTATTCGATGAGGGGAAGGACTTGGATGACCGAATCGAGACGTTTGGTAGTGAGTCCGAGAAACTGCTTCGTAAACACCATCCTGACTTGGGAGCATTCCAGGACGAGCGGACAATGGCGACCTATCTGACATTCCGATACCCAGACAAGTACACATTCTACAAATATTCATTTTACACTAAATACACGAACCTTTTACAAATCAAGCGGCCGAAGGCCGGACAACGATATAGTCACTATCTGAAGTTAGTGGATGCATTCATCCAAGAATATATCTCCCAGGATGAAGATCTGATTCGGTTATCCAGAGAGACGTTGACTGAAGATAGTTTTGTTGATACAAGGTTCAATATCCTGGCACAGGACATATTCTATCGAGCCATTGATGAAAGGAAAGTTCCAGAACGTGATGTGGATGATTTCAAAACGGTTCTTGAATCGTTAAACGAAGAGGATGCCACTCGGTTTTTCCAGGTTATGGATGAGCTCGTGGATTTTTTGGATCTGTCTGAAATGGATCCTAGAGTCGTGTATAGTGTTCGGCCGCAATTGAAACGGCTGGTCTTTACAATAGGTCAGCGGTATGTATTTCTTTGTCAGCTAAACAATGAAACTCTTTGGGGTTTTATTCACCCAAGCAATACGATCGGGCAAAACAAGGGAAAGCCGTTTAAGGGAGGCCCTGAATCATATTTTTACTTCATGGATGATTTCTCTTGTGTCGCTTCAAATTCAGCGGAGATCAAGCGTGCGAGTTTGGTGGAACTTGGGCGAACAGATCGATCAGGGTACCTGAAATTTACCAATGATACGTTTCAGCGAGTGGTCTTCGACCAAGAGTACCGCTCCATGTTGTTTCGTGAAGTGTTTGGTCGCGTTTATCAGGGGGAATCCACGAATGGAGTAGCCGCGCCGGTCAGAAGTATCGAAACATATTCGATCGACGGAGCTCTTGAAGAGGTTTTTATGGAGGAAGAGGAGCTTCGCGCCGTGGTGGATCTGTTGCAATACAAGAAAAACATCATTCTTCAAGGCCCACCCGGTACTGGGAAAACATTTCTGGCCAAACGATTGGCATGGCTCCTGTCCGGTCGGAAAGATTCGGCTCGGGTTGATATGGTTCAGTTTCATCCATCGTATTCGTACGAAGATTTTATTCGAGGGTATCGGCCGACAGACTCGCATTTTGAGCTAAAGGACGGTCTGTTTTTGGAGATCTGCCGGAGTGCCATAGAGGATCCGGACCATCCGTATGTACTAATTATTGACGAGATCAATCGTGGCAATCTAAGTAAGATTTTCGGAGAACTGATGCTCCTCATCGAAAGCGACAAAAGGGGAGAGGAATTCACGGTAAAGCTTCCGTATCGAAAGAGTCCGGATGAACCCGACTTCTTCATACCGGAGAATCTTTATCTGATCGGAACCATGAATACGGCGGATCGATCGTTGGCAATCGTCGATTATGCACTGCGTCGCCGTTTCGTTTTTATTGACGTGATGCCCGAGTTTGGTTCTTCGTTTCAGGAGTATCTTCAGAAGAAAGAAGTGCCTGATTTTGTTATTGGCCTGATTGTGGAGAAACTTGAATCCCTGAATGAGACGATTCGAAAGGAGTCGGGCCTCGGTGCCGGATTTCAAGTGGGGCACAGCTATTTTTGCCATCCTCAGGCAGGGAATGATTCATGGTATGAGAATATCATTCACTACGAAATTGTGCCTCTGCTTGAGGAGTATTGGTTCGACAAGAGAGAAAAGGTGCGTGGGCTTGAAGAGAAGCTTCTCAAGTCGTGAAGTTGGTCCCGGTTAAAAATATCTACTATCTGCTGAGTTACGCTTGGGACAAGCTTGACGAAGCAGAACTTACAAGTGCAGGAGTTGATGATTATGAAGAGATGGTGAATCTTCTGGGCAAGGTATTGGCCAATGGATGTTACTATCTTTTCAAGCGTGGTCTCTACAGAAGTTATCAGGATACGGAATCAGAGATTCCGGGTATTCGTGGGAAATTGCTTCTTCAAGAGTCTGTTGGCGCGCTCTCATTTCAGAATAGACGAGCATGGTGTCAGTTTGATGAATTGACTCATAATATTCTGCTCAATCAGATCCTGAAGTCCACGGTTTCAAGGTTGTTGAGAATGGATCGGATCGATAAAGATCTATACCTGGATTTGAAGGAAATTTATCAGCGATTTTCCGGCATCGACGAAATCCCGCTTCAGCTTTCCAGTTTTAAGATGGTTCGCATTCATCGCAACAATTCGTTCTACGGATTCTTGATTCAGGTATGTCACCTTCTCTTTGAATCGACAGCTTTGAACGAATCGAATGGTCGTTTTCAGTTTCGGGATTTCTCGAGAGACCACTACAAATTGGCTCGTCTGTTTGAATCGTTCGTATTCAATTTTTACGAGCGATCCCAGCGACGATACAAGGTGTATAGGCCGAGTTTTTCCTGGCCATATTCGTCAAAAAATGAAGAGGACAACAAACTCTTGCCAACGATGAATACCGACATTGTACTGGAGGATGAGGAGCGGATTATCATAATTGATACGAAGTTTTACTCGTCCACACTTGCCAAGAGAGAAGATTACGATTCAATCTCCTTCAAATCTGAAAATCTCTATCAACTCTTTGCCTATATGCAGCATATTCCGAATGAAAAAGGGAAACAGGTAGATGGGATACTTCTCTACCCGGATGTCGGAGACACTCTGCATGCCACTTATGAATGGAATTACCAACAGATCACATTCAAAACAGTGGACCTTGGACAGGATTGGCGTGGGATTGAAGACGAGATTCGGGAGTTGGTCGGGGTCGGTGAGACGGCAACAATCGCTATTTAATGAATTTTTATGTACTTGATAGAGAATCAAATGTTCGTTTCAGCATAGGCGAAGTTTCATGTTAATTATGGCAGGATGTTTTCGATTTAATCATTCACTAAACGGAGACCCTTATGGACCGTCGAGACGCCATCAAGAACATCGGACTGGGATTGACCGGCATGGGTGCCGGATCGTTTGCCATGAATAACGATCCCTTCAGCCAGAAAACGAAAGAGCGGTTCATGCGGTCGACCAACGGGCTGCCCGATCTCTCGATTACCGATGTGAGGGCGATTCCGGTTCAACCCGGAGGGATCGAACTGGTGGTGGTCAAGGTGGAGACGAGCGAGCCGGGCCTCTACGGGATTGGCTGTGCCACCTTTCGGCAACGCGCCCATGCCGTGGTGACGGCGATCGAGCGCTACCTGAAGGATTTCTGCATCGGCAAGAGTGTGAACAACATCGAGGACATGTGGCAGATGTGTTACCAGAGCTCGTATTGGCGCAATGGACCGGTACTCAACAACGCGCTCAGTGGTCTGGATCAGGCGCTTTGGGATATCAAGGGGAAGCGGGCCAACATGCCGCTCTACGAGCTCTTTGGTGGGAAGTGCCGCTTTGCGGCCGATACGTACGCCCACATGAGTGGCAACAGCAAGGAGGAGGTGGCCGAACGTGTGCAGGGAGCGATGGAAGATGGCTATCGACATGTGCGGATCCAGATGGGTGGCTATACGGGTCCGGCGGACCAGAACCCCGACTTCCGGGACCAGGGTTTTGGGCACGAGCGGGACCAATTCATGGATCAGCAGTCGTATCTCCGGGCCATTCCCGAGATGTTTGCAGAGGTTCGCAAGGTTTGTGGCGATCGAGTCGAGCTTCTGCACGACATTCACGAACGGATTCAGCCGATGGATGCGATCAATCTGTGCAAACAGTTGGAGGCGTATCGGCCCTTCTTTATCGAGGATCCGCTCTCGCCGGAGAACAACGACTATTTCAAGCTGATGCGGCAGCACACGACCGTCCCCATTGCGATGGGTGAGCTCTACAACAACCCGCATGAGTGGTTGGGGCCGATTTCGAAGCGGTGGTTCGATTTTATCCGGATCCACATCTCGCAGATCGGCGGGCTTACCCCGGCGATGAAGGTGGCGCGACTGGCCGAGTGGTTCAATGTCCGGACCACCTGGCACGGACCAGGGGACTGTTCTCCGGTGGGGCACGCCTGCAATGCACACGCCTCGCTGGCGACCTGGAATTTCGGCGTGCTGGAGATGACGGCCGGGATCATGAACGAGCAGCTTCGGGAGATCTTTCCAGGATCGCCCCGAATCGAGAAGGGGTATGCCTTTGTGAATGAGGCACCCGGGCACGGGGTGGACATCGACGAGGAGTTGGCAGCGAAGTTCCCGCTGCAGGATGTGCAGCTCAATACCTGGACGCAGGTGCGCCGCTATGACGGGACGCCGATCCGGCCTTGATTCTTGAACGGCTTACCCGAACAAGTTCGGAATCGGATTGATCAACTCCCGACCCTGATTTCGCACATTGTTCACCCGACTGGACACGGCATGATAACGGATCGCATCCTCCGCCCAGGATTCCAATTCCATGAGAACCTGACTGTATTTGTGTCAACCGACAAAAATGGATAGAATGAGCCGATCCAACGATTGGCAACCGGCTCTCGAACAACATATGGACCCGACCATGACACACCTGACTCGATGGTTTCTTGCTGCACTCTTTGCTTTCTGGCTCGTCCCTCTGCAGGCCCAGGATCGGCCCAACATCCTTTTGGTTCTGACCGATGATCAGGGCTACGGAGATGTCGGTGTCCATGGAAACGATTTGATTCGAACGCCCAACATGGACAAGCTCTCGACAGAGGGGGTTCGGATGTCGCAGTTCATCGTGAATCCGAGCTGTACGCCCACACGAGCTGCGCTATTGACCGGTCGCGACAGCTATCGAACGGGTGTCGCCGATGTGCAGGGAATGGCTCACCTCATGGGATCCGGGGAGACGACCATCGCCGATCTTCTGGCCAATGCAGGCTACCGAACCGGGATCTTCGGCAAGTGGCACCTGGGGGACAACTATCCGTTCCGGCCTACCGATCAGGGATTTCAGGAGGCGTTGGTTCACAAAGGCGGGGGTGTGGGGCAGAGCGCGGGCCCAGCCGGGAACACCTATTATGATCCAATTCTGGACCACAACGACGAGCCCAAGCGGTATGAAGGGTACGTAGACGACATCCTGGCCGAGGCGACCATGGAGTTTATTGAAGCGTCGGCCGGCGAACCCTTTTTCGCTTTTTACTCCACACCGCTTCCTCACTTCCCACTCGATGTCCCCGATGAACGGGCCGACCCATATCGCGAGATGGGCATGCATGAGCTCAACGCCCGGACGTACGGGATGGTCGAAAACATTGACCGGAATCTGGGCAGGATTCTGGATAAACTGGACGAGCTGGCCCTGGAAGAGAATACATTGGTCATTTTCATGTCTGACAACGGGCCTCGAACCCGTCGGACCAAGAATGATCGATATCCGGATCGATATGTAGCCGGCCTTCGAGGGACCAAAAGCAGTATCTATGAGAACGGAATTCGTGTCCCCTTCTTTGTTCGTTGGCCGGGAGTGATTCCCGAAGGACGCGTATCGAACGAGATGGCCGCCCACATTGACCTTCTGCCTACGCTATTGGATGTAGCCGGTGTGTCGGCACCCGAGGAGTTGGAGTTGGACGGGATCTCGATCCTGCCTCACCTGCTCGGCGAGGTGGCCGAGATTCCGGATCGTCCCATCTTTATTCAAGGCCATCGGGGCATGACGCACGAACCCTATGTGCACATGGCCGTTCGTACGAAACGTTACAAGCTGATTTCGCCCCACGATGATCCCTACAATCAGAACATCTCCGATTACCGTTCGCCCGTTGAGTGGAGGCAGATGCTCAGCTCTCTCGAGCTCTATGATATTCTGGAAGACCCGAGTGAGCTTCAGAATCTGGCAACCAGCCAGCCGGACATTGTCGAGGAGCTACTGGCAACCTATGAGGATTGGTACGCCGGCGCGTCACAAAATCGCGACCAGTCCGACAAACGGGTTCTGTTGGGGGATTCCGAACAGCCGATCGTCCAGCTCTCACGATTTGATCCGAACCGGGAGAAGGGACATCACTGGTGGGTACAGCCCCGGGAGGGTACCTACCGGATCACCCTGCAATTTCCGGAGGCGTCTGAATCAGGGGAGGCCACCGTACGGTTTGGATCGCAGACCCACCGCATGGCCGTGGAGCCCGGAAACTCCGAGGTAACCTTTGAAGAGGTCCCGCTGCCGAATGAACCGGGGTACCTGGAAGCGTCGCTCACCTACGACCGACTGCCTCAAATCCCGCACTTTGTGAATGTAGAACGAACGGGCAGTAGGTAACATTCGGGGACTCTCGGACAGTATACCTGCCTATACCCGACAAGGTATACGTTGGTTCTTGCTTGCATTAATATACCCGAAGAGGTATAATTCGGAAAGAAACCAATAAATTATACCCGAAGAGGTATATGGTGAGTACAACAAGTGAACTGATCAACTTTGTGAAAACTCGTCGGGCACAGTTGGGGCTCACTCAAGAGGAGTTGGCCTCTCGCGCCGGTGTGGGAATTCGCTTCATTCGTGACCTGGAGCAGGGGAAGGAGCGCCTGCAGTTGGACAAGGTCAATCAGGTCCTCGCCATGTTCGGGCACCACATGGGCCCGAAACCAATCCGGAACCGCGATGAGCTTTAGAACAGCCGATATCTACGTAGACGAGATTCGAGCTGGCCGCTTGGAAGAGACCGAGACCGGGTACAGGTTTCAGTATGATCCAGGATATCTCGAGCGGGAACGACCCGAACCCGTCAGCTTGACTCTGCCGATTCAACAGAAACCGTTTGAATCCAATACACTCTTCCCGTTCTTTGACGGTCTCATTCCCGAAGGGTGGCTTCTGGACTTGGTTCAAGAGACCTGGAAGGTGAATCCAAGAGATCGAATGGGTCTTCTGCTGGTCAGCTGCCGGGATACGATCGGAAACGTCAGCGTGAGGGAGTCATGAATCGATGTTTGATCTGCGCCGAGCCACTCCCGGAAGGGGCCGTCATCCATTCAGAGTGTTCGCGGAAACTGTATGACAGCGATACGCCACCATCTCTCGGAATCGGTCGGACCGAGCTATCCAAACTGGCAAAGAAGACCATCCGCGGGCGAGTAACGGTGCCCGGTGTTCAGACCAAGCTCTCGCTGGACCTGGATTCAACCATCAACGATGCACACAAGTTTACCATCGTTGGTCTCTGGGGACGATACATTCTGAAGCCTCCATCTCCCCGCTGGCCGGAACTTCCCGCCAATGAACACTGCACCATGCTCATGGCACAGAGTGCCGGAATCGAAGTGGTTCCATTCGGGCTCATCCCGTTGGCCTCCGGTGAGCTCTCCTACATTACCCGCCGTGTAGATCGGGATCGCGAGAGGAAGAAATACGCTATGGAGGACATGTGTCAGCTGACCGGCAGGTTGACCGAAGACAAATACAAAGGATCCCATGAACAGATCGCAAAATCGATCAAGAGACATACGGAGAATCCGCTCTTCGATTTGACACGTTTTTTCGAGCTGGTTCTTTTCTGTTACGTGACCGGAAACGGCGACATGCACCTGAAGAACTTTTCACTATTGAACGATCCAACACGTGGCTGGAGCCTGTCTCCTGCCTATGACCTGCTCTCTACCCGTCTTGTCATACCGGAATCAGAAGATCCCGAAGAGTTGGCCCTCACCTTGACCGGAAAGAAGAGTCATTTTCAGGCAAGATCCTTTCAGGAGTTTGGAGAAACCATCGGGTTGAACCGGAAGCAGATCTCCAACATCATAGAGAGGCTCCTTGACAAACGATCCGCCTTCGAGGCCATCATCGAGAACTCCTTCCTGACGGCCGGTATGAAGAGTGTCTACAAAGAGGTTCTTGCAGGTCGGTATGAAGTGGTTGCTTCCCCGTCAACTTCATGATCCCGGGATGAATGTAGAACGAACGGGCAGAAGGTAACGGGCGGCTCAGCCATCCATGTGAAAGTGACGAAGCTGTACCCGGGGGTTCGGAGTGGCAAACGCAGAGGCGTACCCTGGCTGGATGTCAAGTTCCCGAACATACCAATCTCCATAGCAGTGTCCGGTCGTAAGATCCCAGCGGACCCGTCCGTTTCCGTCCGTGACATTGAACACCTGGAATGGAAGACGGAGCCCTTGGCCGATCCCTTTGGCCAGGGACTCTTTCTTTGTCCAAAGTTTGAAAAACGCACCTTGTCTTCCTGCCTCCTCGTCGTTCATCAGATGCAGAAATTCGGCTTCCGTGAAATGGCGCTCTCCCAGACGTTCAATCTCGGTCAATGGATCGATTCTCTCGATATCGACACCGATGGGTGAATCCGAAAATCCGAGAAGCAGTAGTTGATCGCGGGTGTGAGAAATATTGAACTGGAGCCCGCAATCCGTCACAGGCTTGCCGTACGCATCCGGAGCGATGGTCACGCCCTCGGGAGCCCGGTCGGCATAATGAGCCAACAGAATACGTGAGGCCTGTCTTCCCGTGACAAACAGATCCCGATCCCGGCGATCCCGGAACCGCTCTGTCCGGGCCAGCTCCTCCTCGCTCAGCAACGCATGGGAGTCGGGAAATCGTTTTTGCCATTCCACGCTGTCAATCGTCCATACATGCACATCCATTCTTGCAAGCCTTCCGACCCGGTTTGGAAGCAGCTCCGAGCCAAAGAGAGATGTCAGCGGGTGCGATATTTTCGTGATTGGTTTCATGTCAGGAGGCCGGAATGGTATCTATGTAAGTCGGTTCTCCGTTCGTTCGAACCAACGACGGAGGGATGGTTGGGTTTTTTTCACGATGGGATGCCCAAATCGATTGAATCACATGGGCCAATCCTCCGACCCAGGGTTCCTTGAACATCTCCCCGCTCATGATGACCCCGTCATCTTCGACCAGATGAACGTTCATCTCCCCTTTTGTGAATCCCGACCAGGCAGAAGCGGGGTCGGATGTAAACTTCTCCGTCAGTTTTCTGGAGAGAATCAAATCGACATCTCCCTTGAATTCTCTGTCCAGGCGGGCGATATACTCGTTGTGAGCCACCCGGTTGGCCAACTCCACATCCCGGAAGGAGGAGGGCATATCGATCTCCACGAACCGGTTGCACTGCAGGTAGAACCGGAATGCCTGTGTTCGGGCACTCTTGAGCGCCTTGTTGGACGCCTTCTCATAGAGATATCGAACCGAATCGGTCACGGAACGCTCTCGAATCTCTGCCCCGTGCGTCTGCTTTTTCTGCTCCAGGGAGACCTTTTGAAACGCCTGGATCACCTCCTCTTGCAACACCTTTGCATAGGCCCTTGGCAAGGGGTCAATCATCATGATTGGATCATAGGTTTCGCCAATCTCGTCCAGCTTCCTGGCGATCTCCCGGGAGACCAGTGTCCCGTAGCAATAGCCTCCAAACGAGTAGGGCCCCTCGGGTTGAACCTCTCTCATCTCGGCGACAATGCGCTCGGCCATCGCCTCAATCGAGGTTAACGGGGCCTCCTCGCCGGACAGACCGACGGACTGAACCCCGTAAAACGGTCGGTTCTTGCCCAGACGGCGGGCCAATTCATTGAAAAACAGAACATTTCCGAAGTGCCCGTGGACACAGAAAAAAGGACGCTCGGTACCCTCTCCCTGGATCTTTACCAGCACGGAGGTGTGACTCGTATTCTCGGTTGATGCGTCCTTCGGAGGCTCGATCATGGCGGCTATCTGCTCGATGGTCGGAGCTTCAAACAGAGCCGAAAGCGGCAGCTGAATCCCCAACTTGTATTTGAGTTCGTCGAAGAGCTGGACGGCCACCAGGGAGTTCCCCCCGAGATCGAAGAAATTATCGTCTTTGTTGATCTGTTCGATCCCCAGAAACTCCTGCCAAATATCTGTGAGTACCTCCACCATATTTCTCGTTTCCGGTTCATGAGTCCGATCCTCTTCGGGGACTCCATTCTCCGAACCGGCGTGTTCGGAAAGCAGCTCTGCGGTACCCGTCGGAGGGTCGATCCAACACCGCACCCGCTGAAACGCGTATGTCGGGAGCGATAGTTTATAGACCGGGTTCTCTTTGTAGACCCGCTCCCACTCGACCGGATACCCGCAGGACCAGAGTCTTCCCAATGCATTCTGCACAAAGACGTTGTCGTCCTGTACCAACTTGGGGTGTCTCACAGACTGCAGCAACACCTGCTCCGGTGGAATGTCTGGATGCTGTTTGGCCAACGTCGTGAGGATGTTTCCGGGGCCGACCTCCAGCAGGATCCAGTCCGGTCGGTCGAACAGTTTTTCGACCGCTTCGGAAAACCGGACCGGATGTCGAATGTTGTCTGCCCAGTACTCCGGATTTGTGACATCGTCAGGAGCTCCCCAGTCTCCCTTGGCAGAGGAGACAATCGGGATCGTTGGTCGGCGAAAATTCATGGTCGCTACATACGTCCGATAGGTATCGAGTACCGGATCCATCATATGGGAATGAAACGCATGCGATGTTTCGAGCAATCGGGTGTGAACCCCCTTTTCGTTCATCCGTTCCCGAATCCCCTCTACCGCTTCTTTGTCCCCCGATACAATACAGGAAGAGGGGGTATTGATCCCCGCAATGGACAGCCTGTCATTCAAATACTCTTCGACCTCGGATGGTGGAAGCATCACGGCCAGCATGGAGCCGGGTTCAAGCTCCTGCATGATGCTGCCTCGCTTGGCAATGAGTTGGAGTCCCGTTTCCAGATCAAAGACGCCCGCAATACAGGCCGCTGCAAATTCGCCCAGACTATGACCCAGTACGGCCGACGGGACAATTCCGAGATCCATCCAGAGCATCGCCAGTGCGTATTCGATGGAGAAGATGACCGGTTGTGTGTACACCGTGTTGCTTATTTGACGACTCGCGTCTTCCTCCATGCCCGGTTCGGGGAAGAGCAGCGTACGGATATCCACATCCATGATCGGTATCAGAATCTCGGCGCATCGATCCAGATGATCCCGGAACACCGGATTCTGTTTGTACAGATCCAGGCTCATATTCACATATTGGGACCCCTGTCCCGGGAACAGAAAAACGACCTCTCTTCCGTCTGCATGATCGGCGTAGGTTTTTACCGAGTCCCCGGGTCGTTTCTCCAGCTTTTCGATGGCATCGTCCCGATTTTCCACGGTGAGATATCGTCGGGTAGTGAACTCCTTTCTTCCGGTTTGAAGGGTATAGGCAACATTCGAAAGTTTGGCATCCGGGTTCTCTTTCAGGAAGCCGGCCAGCTTCGTCGAGTAGTCATCCAGAGCCGATGCGTTCATCGCAGAAAATGTCAACAGAACCGGGCCCCGGTCTTCCACAACCGGCCGTTCAATGAGAGGAGCCTCTTCGAGAATGACGTGGGCGTTGGTCCCTCCCATTCCCAGGCTGGTCACCCCCGCACGCAACGGGGTTCCATTCTTCGACTCCCACTCTCTCAGAGAGTTATTGACAAAGAAAGGGCTGTTTTCAAAATCGATGGCGGGATTGGGCTCCTCATAGTGAATGCTTGGCGGGAGCATCCTGTGCTTCATCGCCAAACACACCTTGATCAAGCCTGCAATGCCTGCTGCGGCATCCAAATGTCCAATATTCGGTTTGACCGACCCGATTCGGCAAAAGTGGTTTCGATCCGTGAATGCACGGTAGGCCTTGGTCAGGGCGCGAACCTCGATGGGGTCGCCAATGAGCGTCCCGGTCCCGTGCGTTTCGATATACGAGATCTCCTCGGCGTCTATACCGGAATTGGCGAGTGCGGCCACGATGACTTCGGCCTGCCCGTCTACACTGGGCGCCGTGTAATGTGTTTTCTTGGCGCCATCATTGTTGATGGCCGATCCCTTGATAACGGCATAGATCTGATCTCCATCTGTGATCGCATCTTCGAAGCGTTTGAGCAAGACCACCCCGGCTCCACTCCCGAAGATGGTCCCGGTCGCTTTGGCGTCAAATGCCCGGCAGTGTCCGTCTTTTGTGAAGACATTGCCCTCCTGATAAAGATGACCCGCTTCGTGCGGAACCCAGACAGCCACTCCCCCCGCCAACGCCATGGAGCACTCCTCGCTGAGCAGGCTTTGAATCGCCAAATGTATCGATACCAAGCTGGTGGAACAGGCCGTTTGGACGGTCACGGCCGGCCCGTTCAAGTTCAACTGATAGGAGACCCGATTGGCCAGAAAGCTGTTGTCATTGCCAACGACCGAGGAGAGAAACTCCGAGTAGAATCGTTGATGCACCCCACTGAAGACCATATAGGAGTTGATGGCCGTCCCTCCGTAGACACCCACCGGCTTCTTGTAGGCGTGAGGGTTGTACCCGGCATCTTCGAACGCCTCCCAGCAGCACTCCAAGAAGAGTCGTTGCTGCGGATCCATCATGGCCCCCTCCCGGGGGGTATACCCAAAGAATCGGGCATCAAACCCGTCGTACTCGTCCAGAATGGGGGAGACACGCACGTAGTTCGGATCCTTCAAAAGCTCGGGATGGACACCCGTGGCGAGTAGTCGCTCCTCTTCCAGATGAGTAAAACACTCCCGGCCGTTCTTCAGGTTCTCCCAATACTCGGCAACGGTCTTTGCCATTGGAAACCGTCCGGACATTCCAACGATGGCGATATCAAACTCTCTGTTCGTCTGATGGGTGTTCACAGCAATTCCATATTGATTGTTGTCTGGTTACTCTCGGCGCCGGAGTCGATTCCGTCTGGATTCGCTTCGTTTGAGGATCCAGTCAAATTCTGCGGGTTGTGTCTCCTTGTTTTCTACCAGGTCTGCCAACGAGCGGATCGTGGAGTGTTCGAAAAGACTGACAATGGACAGGTTCTTGTTGAACCGTTCATTCAATTGCGAGAGGACCTCGACGGCTTTCAGGGAGGTGCCTCCCACAGCAAAGAAGTGTTCATCGGGCCCGATGTGGGGTCGTCCCAAAAGGTTCGTCCAGATCCCGGTAATGATTTGGACCGGATCCTGGTCGGAAGCGGATGAGGTCGATGGCTGCCCGTTTCTGGACGCTTCCTTGGGATAGACCAAGGCATGGATCTTCGATGGGTGATGGAGCTCGTTTGCAATGTGTTCAAAGATCCGATCCGGGTGTGCAGACGGTCTTCCTGTATCCGTTGACTCGCTTTTTCGGGGACCCTCATGCCCGTCGGGGTTGGACTCGTCCGGGGTGTAGGTGAGGCCGTTCACATATGTCGAGGGCAGCAAGTAGCCACCATCGGTGGTCGGGATGGTGGCTGCCAGACCCCGGAGAACCGACTTCAGAAACGTTCGGGCGGGCCGATTTTTCTCGCTACCAGCAAACTGAATATCGACGATCTCCAGGCCTTGAGTGTGGGCGGACTCACCGATGGATGCAAGCATTCGGTGTTCGACACCCCGGCCCAGAACCCGGCAGCTGAGCATGAACGAGTCGAGCAAGATGCGGTCCGGTTCCACCCGGAAGATCAATGCCCCGACCAGTCCATAATCACCAAAGCGGTCCCGAACCCTGCAGACCTTGCAGACATAGCTCTCCTTGTCGATCAGCTCCCGGATCTCTTTCTCACTTCGCCGGATGGTTGTAAAATTGAATTGATTGGTCCGGTAGGTGAGCTGGGACACCCGCGGGATCTCTTCGGGAGTCGCATCCGTGATCCGGATCTGGAGGTCGAGCCCGTCTATGAACGCTTTGAGTGACGAGCTGCGTTGTTGCAGGCTGGATCGTTGAAGGTTCTCTTTGTAGAGCTGTGTCCGTTTTTTGTCTTCGCTCGTGGATGTCAGGCTGTCGAAGACCCAGGTATGATCCAGGAACCGGCCAAAATCTTCAGGGCTCTCCGGGAGGTTGAGTGTGAAGACCTCCGGACAATTGGCCCGAACCTCGGCGCACTCGACCGGGTTGTCATCGATGAAGATGAAGCTGTCCAGCCCCAGGTTCAGCTCGTCGGCCAGCTCCCGCAGATTTCGGGATTTGGGCTCCCAGTTGATCCTGGAGGTGACAATGTCCTCGGATCTGATGAGCATGTCTGTACGTTCGCGGAACACCCGGTCCACATCTTCCCGAACATTCTTGCTGCACAGACAGAGAATCTTCCCGGAGGCTTTCTGTTCGAGCATGAAGGAGTGGAGGGAGGCGTAGGGTCCGGACAGGTCCAACTGTTCAGGAGAGACTTCGCCGCAGACTCCGCCCCACAAGGTGTTGTCGCAATCCAGTACGATCACTTTGTAGGGAGTTTGCCGGCTGGCCATCAGATTTCTGAATACGGATGTGGCCAACGAGGTGAAATACTCGTTCTTGAACGGGATGTGCCCCAATTGGTCTCTTTGAACGTCCTCGTAGTCGTCGACGCCGTATGTTTTGTCGATGTCATCGGTCGTGGTGACATGGATATGGGTGTAGCTCGCCAGTTCGTTTTTTATGAATTGCTCGTAGTAGGCCTGATTCTCCGGACGTATCCGTGAATTCCTGGAATTCCGTGCAATGGTGACAAAGAGCGGGGAGTCGACGATGGATGCCGCCGTGACCGCGAATGATTTCAGGTCGTGGATGTTCGATACAATATGACTGTGGAGTGACAACTCGCCGGAGAACGACAGGTTTCGGATCCAGTCATCGGTTCTCAGTAGAAGGACTCTTGCATCCTGATCCGGTTGATTGAGAGAAGACTGCGGGTCCAACAGTTCCTGAAAGACTTGATCATAGGGCGAGAACCGGACGGTCGTTTCGTATCCGAATGTCTCGCCCCAGAATTTGAGCGGGTCTTCGAGAGGATGACTGGTAAATGTGGATGCAATGGAGATCTTCAGGGAGTTCTTCCCGTTTTTGGTTGTCTCGGGTATCGGGGTGGTGTGTGGGGCAATATTCGGCCCCGGAATGATCATAGGGGCACTGTTTGTACGGGCTGGTTTTACGTCCACAACCGGGTCTCCTTTTTTGTCCATGGAATGTTGTCAATGACACTGCATTTACAACATTCATACCAATCTGGATCTCCATGGAGGAGCGGGTGATTTCTCTGAAGGGAAAGGGTCGTTCTGGCGTCAGGGGAGGGGTTTTGGCAACGAAATTTCCGGAACAGGCAGGGTGGCTACCCGCACACCGCTTGCCCATCCAGGGGCATAATTACACACTCGAAAGGCGCAGTTTTACACGGGGGAGGAGTGGTGGGTGTCCAATTTTTCAGGGTCTTCTGTATCGTCTTATACCACAACTCGTTCGCATGAAAACCGCTATTTCCGGGAGTTAAACGGAACATTTATGTCGAATTGGTCGAAAAACTGGGGATCATTTGTATTAAAAAAATTTAACAATTATTATCGGGGGTGAATTGGGTTCGCAAATTGTGTTTCTGCCCAACACATTATGGCTTTTCTCCACAACTTAATATTTGGTTGATATGTCCTATCTGAACAGCAAACCCTTCGTTTTGGCCATCCTATGGATTGGTGTTTTCGGTATCACTCAGATTCAAGCACAGTCGAGCAGTCACGCACTCCGAATGAGTTCTCAAATGCCAGGTCAAAGTGCACAGAGTATTGGTCAGGCAGGATCGTCTGTCGCCCAATTTCATGGATTTGGGTCCCACATTCAGAACCCGGCAACTCCCGCGCTCATCAATCGAAGTGCTGCATCCATTGGATTTGCCAGTAGAAATATGGAACAGGAATCGCTCTATCTCGGGCAATGGTCGAATGATCAAGGTGGGCAGTATGCATTGACACATGCTGGATATGATCATCATGGAGAGACGTCATGGCGAACGATCTCTATCGGTGGTGGGTACACACAGACGGCAGATTACAATCGGGCATTCACTGTTTCAGGATTCAATGATTTAACGAGTCGAACTTTCCAATCGTTGAATGATTATAGTGCCAATGCGGCCTATGATGCATACGCACTGGATGAAGACGGGAATGCCGATTTGAGATCCATCTATGAGGTTGGGGGCTTCGAAGGAGTCAATCAGTTTACACGCTGGACCGGCCAGGGGCATAGTGGAGAGTACAGTGCTTATATTGCGACCGAGTTTGTGGAAGACCTGTTCGTCGGTATTTCAGGAAGTATTCCGGTAAGTAACTATTCTCTGTCTACCATACTGACGGAGCGAGGGGGCGACTATTATTCTGGCGAGAACGGTACTGGAACTTATAATGTAGATCAAGTTCTCTATGAAGAGCGTGTTGACGTGAGTGCCCAAGGGGTACTTGGTCGAATCGGTATTGTATATACAGGGCTCGATGCTTTGGATGTGGGGGCTAGCTACACGACGACCACTCGATGGAAGGTTGATGAAGACCGGTTTACACAAATTCAGACGAGTTTCGACGGGCCTGTAACACTTGATGGCCAGGAGCTACAGCAGGAGACTGTTTTTGAGAGCGAACTTGAGGGGAGGATATCGTATGAAGTAACATCGCCAGCTCGATATCAAATTGGATTTGCTACCAAAGAGTCCTTCGGTATCCCGTGGATGACACTCTTTGCAACAGGTGAATATATTGACTACGGACGCATTGACTTGAGTGATTTTGAAGCTCCAGATCTGGACGACGAGCGTCCCGTCAATGGGAACAGCAACAATTATCTACAAGGGGCAGACTATCGGCAGATGCAAATAAACGAGAACAACACCGTAGCCGATGAGTTTCTGTCTGTCTGGAATTTCCGGGGCGGGGTTGCTCTCACCGGGCACGATACATTCGAGCCAAGGATCGGATATTCCCGTATCGGGAACAATCTTCGATCCCAACGCGAGAACGTCAAACAGTATGTTAGTGCAGGTTTAGGTATTGGAGTTCATGAACGATTGGTACTCGATATCGGTGTTCGATATGGGTTCTGGGAGGAGTCCTCAGACCTTTATCGTGTGGATGCCGAAACCGATCGTGTCATAGTGGATGGTGAGGCGATCAACTTCTCTGAAACCGTTCGTCAAGATGTACAGAGTATTCACGGCGCTATCGGATTGAGTGTTCAACTTTGATGGGTATCCCGAGAACCTGGTCGACTGATGAGCGACTCATGGTGTTCGTTCTTACGGATACCCCCTTCAAAGAGGCCATCGCCCCAATCCCCTCATGGTAAAGAGGTTGGCCATGAGAGGGTTGAGAGGGGTGTTTACAAGTGTCTGTAGCAGGATCTTGCGAAGTGCGGGAATGCGTTGTCTGCGTCCCATCGCCATGTTTATTTCGGCGCGACGGGCGGCCTGCGTCGCGATTCGATGCTGTTGGGTCGAATATCGAGTCAAACGACCTTCGCGTTTCAGCACCATCTCGTCCCGCAGGGCCACTCCCAGCGACGCCGCTCCGATCCAACCCAGGTTCATTCCCTGGCCGCCGATCGGGCTGACGACATGCGCGGCGTCTCCGGCCAGAATCACGCGACCCAGAACCAGGGAATCAGCCAGTTGTCGATACGTTCCGAAACTGCTCACCATTTCGGCCCGGTCCGGATCCAGGGAGACGCCCAATCGTTCGCGGATTCGGCGGGTGAGCGCAGCCCCGCCTACCTGTTTTAGATAGCGGTCCGTTTTCACCACCCAGCGCCGCCGGTGCCCCGGGAGAGGAAACGACTCGATCAGGCCCTCTCGGTGCAGGTAGACAACAGCCGCTTCGTCCGGGTGGTCGGAATCGGGAAGATCCCCCATGATATAGGTGTCTGGATATCGTTTCGTCTGGATCGGAATTCCGGCAAGACTCCGTACGGAGCTGTTTTTCCCATCGCAGCCAACCACTCGGTTCACAAACACCTCCTGTGGCCCATCGGGCGTGTCAAACTGAAGCCTCTGCCCGTCAACCTCTTCTGCCATGTCGGACAGCCTCCATCCCCGGTGCAGAGCTCCGGGAGCCACCCGATTCAACGCCTCTTCAAGGATCTTCTCCGTCTGGTCCTGCGGAAGGGCGAGAATAAAATTCCACGGTCCCGGCAACGAGTCGAACCGAATGGTTCCAATCGGCTCTCGATCGTGAAACGCCACGCCCCGGTGGATGGAGAGTCCCTGTCTCAGAAACGGGTCTGTCAGCTCGAGATCATTCAATAGCTCCAATGAAACGGGATGAATCCCCAGAGAGCGGGAGTGAGGGTGAATCTCTGAGCGCTCTTCGAAGATCTGAAACGCGATCCCCAGACGGTGAAGGGTTAGGCCGAGGAAGAGACCCACGGCTCCGGCACCGACGATGGCTACAGGAAGGGATTCACGCATGGCTTCGGGTATGACCGGATGCGTCCCGGGTCCAATAGGTCGCCAGGAGCCGCCATGGAAAATGCGATTCCACCTGCCAGTCCTGCGGCAGGGCGAGTTGCAACTCCTCCGGGCGAAAGCTTCGTCGAATGGATGTGAGTCCGTCTTCGACAATAAACGAGTGGCGGAAGAGCAGGGGGGCGAGGGATCCAAAGAGAACGTATCCTGCCCGGCTTCTCTGAATGTCATTGAACAGAACCGTCCCGGTGGTCAGTTTCTCGGCTTCCAAGCAGAGCGCGTGTAGCTCGGAATCCTCTAAATGGTGGAGAAGGTGATTGGAGATGACCACGTCGAAGGTCTCTTCTTTCTGGACAAGATCGCCTGCTATGCCCTGAAGAAACCGGACATTCTCCGGTCGGGGTTGGGTTCGTGAGTACTGGAGCGCCCTCGGGTCCGGGTCAACCCCGGTGATGTGGACATCGATGGATGAGCGGACGGCCCATTCGGAGATGTTTCGGCAGAGATCGCCACCACCACAGCCGATATCGAGGATTCTCAACGGCCGGTCGGTCCGTGCGAGCGGAAGAATGCGTTTGTGAAAAAGAGCCTTCCAGCCGGTGAGAAGAAGGTTGAGCCGATGAAACTGGTCGTAGGTGCGAAAGAGGGTCTCCTGATCGCACGAGACGTTGTCCATCTTTTCCGTCAACGCCGTATTTCGGGATTGCAACGAGATCACGAGGCGCTCTCCCCTGCTTGAATGCGTCGCATCCAACCGCTCTCGATGGTGAGCCCCGGACCGAAGGCGAGCGCGAGAAGATTGCCTCGCGGGGGAGCTGAATCGTCGGCAAGCATCTCTTTCAATACGAGAAGGGTGGTTACGCTACTCATGTTTCCGTACTGCTTGAGCACCGATCGTGAGTAGCCGAGCCGGTCCGGACCCAGCTCGAGCTCCTTCTCCATTCGATCCAGAATTCGTCGTCCACCCGGATGGACCGCCCACAGGTCGATCTCGTCCATTTCGAGATCGAACCGGTTGAACAAGGGAGCCAAAAACGGGGAGAGGTTCTCGGACAGCAGGTCCGGAATATAGGTCGAAAGCACCATCCGGAAACCGGTATCCCCGATGGTCCAGGCCATCTCATTGGCTCCCTTCTTCGTGAGAATGGACGCAAAATCATTCAGTTTCAACACGGTGCCGGCGTCCGGTTTGGCTGCGGTCACGATCGCTCCGGCCGATCCATCCGCGAAGACAGAGGAGGAGATCAGATCGTCCGTATCGGTTCCGCCCTGAAAGTGCAGCGTGCAGAGCTCGGTGGAGACCACCATCACGGTGGCTTTGGGGTCTCCGGCACAGATCCGGGAGGCCATCTTGAGCCCGCTAATGGAGGCGTAGCACCCCATGAATCCGAGGTGGTAGCGTTCGGTCACCGCGGGGAGCCCCAATCCTTTGATCAGATCGTAATCCGGACCTGGTGCGTAAAAGCCGGTGCAGGAGATGGTGATCAGGTGCGTGATGGCGTCTGGATCCAGCCCGCTCTGATCCAGAAGGGCGTGCCCGGTGTTCAAAAACAGCTTTCGAGCGTTCTCTTCGTAGATCCGGTTCCGTTCACCAGTTGTGGGTGTTTGCGTTCCGTTCGCGGAGTAGAGGTCCTCTTCCCGGGAAGAGAGAAAGTTCCCGAGAACGGAGTAGCGGGATTCGATTCCGGAATGGGCATAGATTCGGTGAAGGATTCGTCGCTCCAGATCCGTTGTCGCAACCCGCTGCTGCATCTCTTCACGGATCTCCTCCTGCCGGTAGCGATGTTCGGGATGGGTGTTGGCAATATGTGTGATGTAACCGGCCATGGACCTCCGTGAGCGAATGGACTGTTTGAATGCCCAACAAGGCTTCGGCGAGAATTCGTTCACGAGGCGTGGGGTTTCCGGTGCGCTGTATCCAGCATGCAATATACACCCGACAGCCTGGTTTTCCGTATTGTCCTGTTATGCTAGAATAATCAAGACCTTACAAAATGTACCTTGAACCGTAAGATGGAACGAAGCCTGGAGTCAGATGGTTTTTTACAACATGGATTATAGCCGGACTGGATTACCCATATGAAAGCATCGGATCTGTTTGTAAAAGCCCTTGAAAACGAGGGGGTCGAGTATATTTTTGCTGTTCCCGGAGAGGAGAACCTGGATCTTCTTGACTCACTCAAAAACTCGAGTATACAGTTAATTGTTACGCGACATGAGCAGGGAGCCGGATTTATGGCCGCAACCTACGGGCGGCTGACCGGTAAACCGGGAGTCTGTCTGGCAACTTTGGGGCCGGGTGCCACCAACCTGATGACTCCGGGTGCCTATGCCCAATTGGGCGCCATGCCCATGATGATGATTACCGGCCAAAAACCGATTAAAACCAGTAAACAGGCCCGATTCCAAATTCTGGACGTTGTGGACATGCTGCAGCCGATCACTAAATTTACCAAACAGATTGTGAACGGGAATACCATACCGTCACTGGTCCGCGAGAGTTTCCGTCTGGCGATGGAGGAGAGGCCGGGCGCGGTGCACCTGGAACTGCCCGAAGATATCGCCCGTGAAGAGACGGACAGTTTTCTTTTCGAGGTAGTGAGGCATCATCGGCCAGATGCCAATGAAGGGGCGGTTCGGCAGGCCGTTGAGATGATAGAAAATGCGGAAAATCCACTTCTCATGATTGGTGCCGGTGCCAATCGAAAGGACACAAGAGACGCATTAACAGAACTTATTGACCGCACGGGCATCTACTTTTTCTGCACCCAAATGGGCAAAGGCGTGATCGATGAACGGCATCCCCAGTACCTGGGCACCGCTGCACTCTCCGATCATGACTTTGTTCACCGGGCTATCGAAAAAGCGGATCTGATCCTCAACGTGGGGCACGATACGGTCGAAAAGCCGCCATTTTATATGAAACCTGGCGGGAAAAAAGTGATTCATCTGAATTTCTCCCCTGCCGAGGTGGATGCTGTCTATTTTCCGCAACTCAATTTGGTGGGGGATATACAGACCTCTGTTCAACATATCTGCAGCCATATCCGTGAGGATACGAATTGTGACTCCAGTTTTTTCCGGCAGATCAAGAAAGATGTCGACACGCATCTGAGCAAGTATTTCAAGGACACACGTTTCCCGATGTTGCCTCAGCGACTGGTCAGTATCCTGCGAGATACGCTCGCCGACGAGGATATCATTACACTCGATAACGGGATGTATAAAATCTGGTTTGCCCGGAACTACAAGTGTTATGCCCCCAATACTCTGTTGCTGGATAATGCGCTTGCAACCATGGGAGCCGGCCTGCCCTCGGCACTGCTTGCAAAGCTGATCCATCCCGACAAAAAAGTTGTGGCCGTCTGCGGAGACGGTGGATTTATGATGAACTCACAGGAACTCGAGACGGCCGTTCGTAACAACTTGGATATTGTGGTGATCATTGTAAACGACAGCACCTACGGGATGATCAAATGGAAGCAGGAGGATATGGGGTTCGATTCATTCGGTCTCGATTTCAATAATCCCGATTTCGTAAGCTATGCCAGAAGTTACGGAGCTTCTGGATACCGGCCCGAGAGTGACAAGGAATTTCAGGAGACACTCGGTACCTGTTTGAACTCCAAAGGAGTCCATCTGATCGATTTACAGATTGACTACTCACTGAATCACTCCATTTTGAATGTCCTGATCAAAGAGAAAGCACAAGCCTTATAAATCCATTCCCATGTTGGAAATAGTATCCCCGTACGACCTGAGTCTGATAAAAAAACTACCCATACAGTCTGGCGACGATGTGGAAAAAGCGCTAAAAACGGCCTATTCGCTGTTCCAGGATCCGTCCAGCTGGATAAAGCCGCACAGGCGAATCGCTATATTGGAAAAAGCTGCCGAACTAGTGGAAAGCCGGGTCGAGGAGTTGACGAGAACCGCAGCCGCTGAAGGTGGTAAACCGTATCGTGACTCCAGGGTCGAAGTTCTGCGTGCCGTCAGCGGTATCAAAGTGGCAGCAGCGGAAATCGCACAACTCAAAGGGGAGCAGGTCCCGATGGGTCTCACCGAGGCCTCTGAAAACAGGATTGCATTCACGACACGGGAACCAATTGGGGTTGTCGCGGCTGTAAGCGCCTTCAATCACCCGCTTAATCTGATTGTTCACCAGGTCGTAACAGCCTTTGCTGCAGGATGTCCGGTGATTGTGAAACCGGCGCGTACGACTCCGTTGTCGTGTCTGGCGCTGGTCGATATCCTGAAAGAAGCCGACTGTCCTGACGGCTGGATTCAACCATTGATCTGTTCCAATGAGGACACCGAGAAACTGGTGACCGACAAGCGAATCAACTTTCTTACGTTTATTGGTTCAGCCAAAGTGGGATGGTACCTGCGGTCGAAACTGGCACCCGGAACACGCTGCGCTCTCGAACACGGCGGTTCGGCACCTGTCATCGTTGAGGGTGATGCGGATGTTGATACCCTGTTGCCGCTTCTGGCAAAAGGCGGGTTCTACCATGCCGGTCAGGTGTGTGTTTCGGTTCAGCGGATTTTCGCCCAAGAAGAGATCGCAGTTGATCTTGCCGGAAAACTTGCCCGATTGGCCGAAGAATTGACCGTGGGGAACCCGCTCGATGAGACCACCGACGTTGGCCCGTTAATCACGCCCGGAGAGGTGGATCGGGTAGAAGAGTGGGTCCATGAAGCGGTTGAGCAGGGGGCCGAACTGATTTGCGGGGGCAAACGGATTTCAGACACCTGTTTTGAACCGACGGTGTTGTTGAATCCGCCGAGAGACGCACGCGTCTCCAGGCAGGAGATCTTCGGCCCGGTGGTCTGTGTCTACTCCTTTACGGACAGGGACAGAGCGATTGATCAGGCCAACGAATTGGATCTCCATTTCCAGGCATCTGTGTTCACGAAAGATCTCGATCGTGCATTGGATTCCGTAAAAAGGCTAAACGCGACGGCCGTGATGGTGAACGACCATACCGCTTTCCGGGCAGACTGGATGCCCTTTGGTGGCAGGGACGAATCCGGCATTGGCTTGGGAGGGATTTCTCACTCCATGCGCGATATGACCCGAGAGAAATTGATGGTGATCAAGAGTAGTGTGTTGTAATGGTTTGACCGTTCAGCTTCACCGGATGTCGGAAACAAACGGCCACCGGAGGCGTTAATGGTACGATGACCTTGAATCAGGACCGTCATGGATTGGAATCAATCAAATATCGCTATGAAGCATTCAGTACCGGGTTTTCTGTATTTCGTTTGTTTATCGGTCATTCTGGGGGTAGTCGTTACCGGGTGCTCCGACAGCGTGGATAGTAGCAGCAGCGGGGAGATCGATCTCTATCTGCTCGATGCGCGAACCGAGCTACCCTCGAAAGTACGGCTCTTTTTACAGGTGGATGTGAGTGAACTGGATCACCTCTCGGTACTGGACGAACCTGAATTCGAGATTTACGAGAATAGTGCTCGTATTTCTGAGCTGGAGTCGAGGGCACAGGTACGTAAAGAGCCGGGAGAGTTTCTCTACAGTTCACTTCTACTGTTGGATCTGAGCGGCAGTATTCTCAACAACCAAGATCTTCCGCCTCTAAAAGCCGCCGCCGCATCGTTTGCCGAGAGAGCTCTTCCGCCAGAGGGGGACGGGCTGCACGGCACCCGAGAGATGGCTGTCTACTGGTTCGACGGGGCGGGGGAGATCCATCAGCTCATTTCGTTTACCAGTGATCGGGAGCGTGTACTCGGGGCGATCGAATCGATCGATGAATCGATTAGTGACGATATGTCGACCAATCTGAATGGCGCGGTCGTGGCAGGTTTGGCCAGGATTGAGACCCGTTTGCAGCAGGTGGCCACGGATTCGGCCACGGCTACCGCCGGTTCGGTGGTGATCTTTACCGACGGTACGGATCAGGCAGCGAGGGTCAGCGAATCGGAAGCACTGGAGGCGGTTCGGACAGCTGACAGGGATAAGGCGATCTTCACGATTGGTTTGGGTGGTGAGATCGACGAGGATGTTCTCTCACAGTTCGGGAAGAACGGCTTCGAGATGGCCTCGGACAGTCTGGAGCTCGAGGATTCGTTTCTGGCGATTGCCGACCGTTTGGAGCGGGAGGCTGGTTCCTACTATGTGTTGGAGTACTGTTCGCCGAAACGCGCAGGCAGCCATTCGCTGCGCCTGGTGGCCATGTATGACGAGCTCCATGGGAGCTTGAGTACCAACTTCTCTGCCGAAGGGTTTACCGGGGGGTGTTCGATCGACTGAGAGGAATCTGATCATTTGAGTACATTCAGGCTCAGGACGAAGCCGGATTGTCAACAGATTGAACACCTTGAATCCAAAGAACGCACATCAAACCCCTACCTCTAGGATCCTCTTCCTTCCATGGATCCTGCTCCTCTGCGTGGATGTAGCAATGGCGAACCCGCAGCAGGCACCATCGACCTTGCCGGGAACGCAACCGCTCATTTGGCCGGAGACCCAAGATGCAGACATGGCCGACAGGCTCATGGACGGTGCCCACCATTTTGTGGATCGCCAGATCGAAACGGCCATTACGCGCCGCCAGCGTCATTGGAACCCCGATATCTCAAATGGCCCCTCCGCCTACGAGGCGTCCATCGAATCCAATCGAGACGCATTCCGGACGTTGATCGGCGTCGTGGATGAACGGGCCGAACCGCTCATGCAGCGGATCGGAGACGAGTACAACCCGGCCGAGGTGGCGTCGACGGAGACCTACCGGGTCTATCAGGTCCGCTGGAAGGTGCTCTCGACACCGGGCACGGGCGGTGGCGTATGGGGCGAGGGCTTGTTGGTGGAGCCACGGGGCGAAACGGTCGGGCACGCCGTTGTGCTACCCGATGCCGATCAGACCCCCGAGCAGATGATTGGCCTGGCTGAGGGCCTCTCCCCTGAGTCGCGAACCGCACGCCGATTGGCCGAAACGGGCTATACCCTTGTGATCCCAACCTTGATCAACCGCCAGCAACTCGATGCCTCTCTTTTGGAACTCGGGCCCGAGGCGACGCGACGACTGGACCGCCAGGATCAGACCTACCGTGAGTGGCTCTACCGGCAGGCCTATCACATGGGCCGGCACGTGATTGGCTATGAGGTGCAGAAGGTGCTGGCGGCTGTCGACTGGCTCCAGAAGCGCGGCGGCCCTGAAGCAAGCATCGGCGTGACGGGTTATGGCGAGGGCGGGCTCATCGCCTTTTATGCGGCCGCCGCCGATCCGGCGATTGACGCTGTTTTGGTGAGCGGCTATTTCGACTCGCGCGAGGATACATGGACCGAGCCGGTCTATCGCAATGGTTGGGGGCTTTTGGAACGCTTTGGCGATGCAGAAATCGCCTCTCTCATCGCTCCGCGCGGTCTGGTCGTCGAGCACAGCCCCGTTACCGAGATCACCGGTCATAAGGGGGTGATTCGCACCAGCCCATTCGAGAGGGTTCGCGCCGAGTTCAGGCGAATCGACTCGTTTGTATCCAGCGACGTCCAACCGCGAACATTGGTGCATGGAGCAAGCGGCGAGCCGGTCGGTCCGGGCTCGACCAACGCGCTGCGGGCCTTTTCCGGGTTGCTCACCGGCCATGCGGGCCGTCTCGACCTTGACTCGAATCGGGCGAGCGAATTACTGGTTGACCGGCGCGAGACCTTTGACCCCGACGAGAGGCACCTTCGACAGGTCCTGCAGATCCACTCCCATGTTCAGATGCTCGTTCGCAACTCCGTTCACGTGCGGGACGCCTACTTCGGTCACTCCGTCCTTCCGGAGCTGGACGATTTGAGTTGGTCGACCCAGCCGGTGCACGAGACGCTGGATCCGGAGACGTTCATCGAAGAGTGCCGGCGCTACCGGGATGAATTCGACCAAAATGTTCAGGGCCGATTCGATGAGCCGCTCCTACCGGCCAATCCCCGAACTCGTCTCACATACGAAGAGGAGGGGTGGGTCGGCTATGACGTGGTTCTGGACGTGTTTGGGGATCTGGACGCTTGGGGTGTGCTGATGCTGCCTCGCGACCTGAAACCGAATGAGATGCGTCCGGTCGTGGTGGTCCAGCACGGACGCAACAGCGTGCCTGAATATCTGATTGCGGAAGATCGCCCCGCCTATGGCAGAACGCCTGTGAAACTGGTCGAGAGAGGGTTCATCGTCTTTGTGCCACACAACCTCTACCGAAACGAATTCCGCTACCGGCCGCTCAATCGAAAGGCCAACACGGTGAAAGCGACGCTCTACTCCTTTTTGGTTCACCAGCACGATCAGATTCTGCGCTGGCTCAACGAACAGGCGTTTGTCGATGGGGAGCGGATCGGATTTTACGGTCTGAGTTTCGGCGGCGAGACGGCTCTGCGTGTACCGTCCATCTTGGAGGGCTATGCGCTGTCGATCAGTTCGGGGTATTTCAATCAGTGGGCGCGCAAGGTTGCCGGCACGGAATCTCCCTTCAGCTACCTCTTCACCGACGAGTGGGAGGTTCCGGTCTTCAACGCAGGGCATACCTTTGACCATGCGGAGCTGGCGTACCTGATGGCTCCACGGCCGTTTATGGTTGAACGCGGTCATTACGATCACGTGGCCGAGGACAGCTGGGTTGCTCACGAGTATGCCCGGGTCCGCCGCCTCTATGCACTGCTCGGTCTCGCCGACCGTACGGAAATCGAATTCTTCCAGGGCGGCCACAGCATGCGCCTTGAAGGCGCCTTGGACTTTCTCCACAACCATCTGGATTGGCCGACTCCGGACGAATCGCCCTGACGTTGTTGGCTGTCATCCACTTTTACATTAAAGCATGCCATTATCGTTCAATGGATAAGTGGATTAAGGGGCAAGCTTATTCATCCGAATCCAATTCAATCTTCACATCTTCCTGTATCAACTCTGTAAGATTGATCGGAGGAATAATGTAATCTCTGAATGGAGTCTCTTTCGTTTTCTCATGGAGAATGCCACGAGTCGTCCCAACAGTAATTACTGCCATATGTGATGCAAAGCCTTTCGGAATGACAAGTGATTCACCTTTATTATCCAGTAGAGAATCCCACGCTTCATCTTGTAGTTGAAAACTGCAGGTAGCCGAGATTACCAGAAATGGTTTCTCATTCTGCTCAAACTGAAACTTCACTATGGCTCCCAGAACCTTTTTCTCCTTCTCGTGACCAAAGTTGATGAATGTCCCCATCCTTACTTTTTCGCCGTCTGTATAGCTGTCCTCAAGTGTGGCGAATTCATTGGTGGAGATATCAACCAATTGGAAGCTAAGGGCAAGTTCTTCTCTCTTCATGCTGCCGATTTATCATTCGATGAAGGCTTCCAAAGCTGCATGTTTATTTCAGACAAATCTTCATGGGTTCTTGCAACATTTGTTCTTTTTCCTACTACTGAGGTTCGAAGTCCACTTTTCTCCACCTCCATCTGAACCTGCGGCACTGGGACTACAAAGAGTTTGACGCCAAGAATAGCTTCCAGTTTGGAAATGGTGCTAAGCGTTAGGTTCTGTTTCCCTTTTACAATCTTACTGATCTGCTGAGGGGTTACATCCATCGCTTCAGCCAACTCTTTTTGCTGCATTCCCCTTTCATTCAGAATACTCAAAACGCGTACAGCAATTCGTTGTGATTTTCGTAGCCAACCTTTGTTCTCCCTACGGGAACGTGCTTTTTTGCTCCATTTCCCATTATCACCTTCGATGGAGTCCCAGAACTTTTTTTTCTTTTCTTTATCATCCATGGGTATGCCGTTATGCCTCCAGATCTTCGATATCGCGGTCGTCAAATCCATTCTCAATGAGATAGTCTCTCATTCGTGTTAACCGACGTAATTGATCATTTGTATGCGGTCGATCCTGCATGGTTCGTGTTAATTTGATGGCTCCACCTGTTACGATATAGTTGTCCTCATCTACCCGAATGGCATAGACTCGCAACCAACTTCTTCGTAATTCCCCGTAAGCCTTCGATCGCTGGAACCCTGCTAATCGAAATTGATTGTTTGAGAGGGGTTTAAAAAGAGTTTGAAGTTGTTCGGTATCGTTTTCTACTGTATCCAGGAAACGATCTTCCAATGCAAGTGCATCTTCAATCGTTCGATTTACAGCTTCCTCTGTTGTGGAGCTTGAAAGATCTTTTTGATGCGCTTGGAAAAACTCGAATAATGCTTCGGGGTTTGTCCAAACTTCGAACATGTGTTCAAATTCACTAATTCCCTCTTGTTCGTTAAACACGCTAAGCAGACCACCCATGATACGCACTAGCCTCATTTCAATCAACCTCTGGGTTGATTTCCGAGTTGCTGTAGAATAGGTGTTTAATTAATTGCAATGAAGAGTCCACTTAAATCGACAAAAAATCGATCGAAACCGGGCTACAATAGACAGCATATGAGTGTCAATTGAACTGCAGGTTAAATCAATGTAATTCCTTCGACATCAATTCACAAGCGGCTCATCGGTGTTCTGGATCTAATAAATTATGGTGTTGGAAAGATGAGGGGTTCCAGTTGAATGGGATCAGGGAAGATGTATTTGTCAGATGTACCGGCGGCCGGGCTCGAACCGGCACTCGAGGTTAGCCTCGAATTGGATTTTAAGTCCAACGCGTCTACCAATTCCGCCACGCCGGCATTTTGAAAGAATCGGGGAGAATATACGAAAAGTCCAGGCAGTGGACAGACTTGTTAAACAGAATCGGCAGGGTAGAAACTCGGTGACAACCAGACCGAAACGGTTTACAAGCTTCCGGCAGGTTGTTTACTTGTCACAGAGAGGTTTTTTAATCTAAAAAACCCGTGGAAAGCATGGAAAAACAGATATTCGACCTGACGCTGGAACTGAAAAAGGGAGATATCACACGACAGCCTGATATTGACGCCATTGTCAACGCGGCCAATGCAGAGCTTCGGATCGGTGGAGGCGTGGCCGGAGCGATTCACCGGAAGGGGGACCCCGAACTTACGAAACTGACGCGACCACTGGCACCGATCTCCCCGGGTGAAGCGGTGATCACCGAAGCACCGGGCCTGCCCAACAAACATGTGATCCACTGTCTGGGCCCGGTGTACGGACGGGATGAACCGGCCGACCATCTCCTGGCAGACTGTTACAGAAATGCGCTCCGCTTGGCCGATGAATACGAACTGACATCGATCGCCTTTCCCGCCATCTCCACTGGAGCTTTCGGTTATCCGATGCAGGCGGCAGCCCGGGTGGCTCTGCGAACCGTCAGCCATCAGGCCCCGAACTTGACATCGATCACCCGGGTCCGATTTGTACTTTTTGACAACAACGCTTTTGAGATCCACACCGAGGTTCTCAAAGCGCTATGAGTGAAAACGGCCGGTGGGTTGTGCGGGGATTCGGCAACCGGCGGGAACGAAACCGGCGGCGCAAGCTTTTTGTCTTGTAAGGCGTGCCTGAAAAAGGCTGCCACACGAGAAAGATAACTGAAACGGGGGACTCGCGATGGCTGAATCACTTAATGTAACGCAAAAACTGATCCGCTCCCATCTTGTCGGCGGCACCATGGAGCCGGGCAAGGAGATCGGTCTCCGGATTGATCAGACGCTCACGCAGGATGCCACGGGGACGCTTGTGATGCTTGAGCTGGAAGCCATGGGACTGGACCGGGTCAAGACAGAGCTTTCCTGCCAGTATGTGGATCACAACCTTCTGCAGACCGATTTCAAAAACGCCGACGACCATCTGTTCCTGAAATCCGCCGCCGATCGTTTTGGGGTCTGGTACAGCCGGCCGGGCAACGGAGTAAGCCATCCGGTCCACACGGAGCGATTCGCCAAGCCGGGCAAGACAATGGCCGGGTCGGACAGCCATACGCCTGCCACCGGATGCATGGGCATGCTGTGCCTCGGCGCCGGCGGACTGGATGTTGCCTTCGCTATGGCCGGAGAGCCGCTGTACCTGAAGATGCCGAAGGTGATGGGCGTCAAACTGACCGGTCGCCTTCCCGACTGGGTCAGCGCCAAGGATGTGGTGCTGGAAATGCTGCGCCGTTACGATGTAAAAGGGGGAGTCGGATATATTCTCGAGTATTACGGACCGGGGCTTGAGCAGCTGGACACCATGGACCGGCACGTGATCGCCAATATGGGGACGGAATTGGGAGCGACCACCAGTGTATTTCCCTCCGATGAGGAAGTCCGGCGATTCATGACCGTGCAGGGACGGGCAGACGAATGGAGCGAACTGAAGGCGGATGAAGGCGCCCGTTACGATGCCCACGAAGAGATTCATCTCGACGTCCTCGTCCCCATGATCGCCCTGCCGAGCAGCCCGGGGAATGTGGTCCCGGTGGAAGAGGTGGAGGGGGAGGAGATCTACCAGTCCTACATCGGTTCTTCGGCCAATCCCGGATTCCGGGATTTCTGGATTTCGTCCCGGATGGTCAAGGGCAGACGAACACATGAGAGCGTCAGCTTCGACATTAATCCGACCTCCCGACAGATCATCGAAAACATGGTCCGCAGCGGCGTCATGCTCGATCTGGTCCGGAGTGGCGCCCGGATTCATCAGGCTGGCTGCAACGGATGCATCGGCATGGGCCAGGCCCCGGCCAGCGGTCGGAACAGCCTGCGCACGGTGCCGCGGAATTTCCCTGATCGCTCCGGTACCAAGGAGGATTCGGTCTACCTGGTGAGCCCCGAAACAGCGACGGCCTCCGCACTGACCGGAAAAATCACGGATCCCCGGCGTATGGAAGAGCTCTACGGAATGAGCTGGCCGAACTACCGGGAACCGAAGGATTATATTGTGAACCGGGAGATGCTGGTGGCACCGCCTCCGGGCAACGGCAAGAAAAAAGAGCTAACCAAGGGGCCCAATATTTCGACTCTTCCCGAGTTCGATGAACTGGAGGATTTTGACGTTCCCGTTCTGCTCAAGATGGGTGACAACATCTCCACCGACTCAATCCTGCGTGCTGGTGCCGACGTGCTGCCGTTCCGCAGCAATATTCCCGAAATCAGCAAATTTTCGTTCTCGGTCATCGATGAGGCGTTTCATGACAAGGCGATGAAAGCAAAAGAGGAGCATGGCGGGCACGTGGTGGTGGCCGGCGAAAATTACGCTCAGGGCTCCAGCCGTGAGCATGCGTCCATCGCGCCCCGGTTCCTGGGCCAGAGAGCGGCCATCGCCAAATCCTATGCCCGGATCGGCTGGCAGAACCTGGTGAATTTCGGTATTGCTCCGCTCGAGTTCGAGAATCCCGTGGATTACGAGATGATCGAAGAAGGCGATCGGCTACGCGTCGAGAACATTCGCGAGCAAGTCCGAAGTGGCTCCCGAATCACGGTCAAAAACCGGACAAAAGGAACTGAATTCCGAACGACCCATACGATGAGCGAACGCCAGGTGGAGGCGATGCTGGACGGCGGCGTGATCAACAACTTCAGAAAACGGAAAAATTCCTGAAAGTGCCGGGTCTCCTCGATTGACTTGTCCAATAGCGCGCGGATCGTGTCGATGCGCTGCATGGTATTGTCGGCCTTGATCCGGACGGCTTCCAGCATGAAAATGATTCACCGCTCCCACGCCTCTTTCTCGGTGACTTCGCGGAGCAGGCGGTAGCAACCCGGCTTGCGGCTGATGATATCGTCGGTGATCGTTTCATCCAAGACTTGAAACTCACACTTCAATATTCAGCTAAAAACATGTAATTTCTAGACAGACTAGATTAAATAGGAGGTGTTTATGATTGCAAAAACCAAAAAGTGGCAATTGCAGGAAGCGAAAAACAGATTTAGTGAAGTCGTTCGAAAGGCATCCGAAGAGGGTCCTCAAACGGTTACCAAGCATGGAAAAGACAGTGTTGTCGTGCTTTCGGTAGAAGATTATCGAAAACTGGAACAACCGAAGACGTCGTTGATCGAGTTTTTCCGATCATCTCCGCTTTCAGGAGTTGAGGTAGACCTGAAGCGAGACAAGTCTCCAGCCCGAAACGTGGAGCTATGAGCTATCTGATAGATACCTGCTGTATTTCGGAATTGGTGAAAAAGAGACCAAATTCAAATGTATTAAAGTGGTTCGCTGAGCGGGACGAACTCTCCATGTATGTCAGTGTTATCACGTTTGGCGAATTGAGAAAAGGAATCGAAAAATTGCCCAACTCGAAAAAGAAGAATGAGCTGCATCGATGGGTGAAGGAAGAACTAACGCATCGATTCAAAAATCGCATCCTCAATATAAATATGGAGGAAGTGAACCGGTGGGGTGAAATTTTGGCTGAAGCGGAAAAAAGAGGGAGCCCACTTCCAGCCATTGATTCACTCATTGCTGCCACAGCCCGGGTTCATGATCTTTCAATTGTCACAAGGAATACAAAAGACATGGAGGGTTCAGGCGTTGAAGTGATCAATCCATGGACCTAATGAATCGATCAAAGTCGTCTGTCATAGGTATAAAAAATACCATAACGGATGAACTCAAACCAGTGAGATGGCAAGAACAAAGACCAAGAGAACGTGCAAGTTTGGACACACATTCTATAAAAGTTCGGATTGTCCAACCTGCCCGAAATGTGAGAAACTGAAAGAACCAGCACCAGGTTTTTTGGCTCTGTTGAGCAGTCCTGCAAGAAACGCCTTGCTTCACCACGGAATAGACACGGTCCAAAAACTATCCTCCTATACAGAGAAGGAGATATTGAAACTGCACGGAATCGGAAAAGCTTCGTTACCCGTCTTTAGAACATCGCTTGAAGAGCATGGATTATCATTCAATAGCAGTGAAGGAGGGGAGTCCAGCAAAGATGATGGGAGCCCGATAAGATAACATCTCCTGCTGACGTGCAGGCGCTATTTGATGAATATCAGAATAGGCAGCTACGCAGCAGGGATGCTATGCCGGGATTAAACCTTGCCGAACCATTATCGGGGATGGTACTTTTCCGGTACAAGTTCCAGAAGCTCCCTGAAACATGATGCCCATTCATCCGGTGTTAGGCGGGTAATCCCTGAATTCGGATTCAAGCCATATTTTTCAACTATATCCCTGACCTGCCTTTTTCTGAATAGCCTTTTCAAAGCCGTTCGGGTACGCATATGAGGCTTTCTTAAAAAATAGAAAAGAAAGCTCAGATACTTTTCTCGTACAGAGTGCGGCACCTTTGGATATTGTTTCTTCCTGATGTGTACTAACGCTGACATTACAGTCGGTGGAGGCATAAAGTGATCCGGTGACAGTTCACGAATCAGATTCATGTCAAAATATGAATGATAGAGAATGGTGTAAGGGTTGAACAATTCCGTTGAAAACAGTTTTTCAGCGGCTTCCAACTGGGTTACCATCGTGCCTCCACCAAATGGATTTGCCTGTTGAAACATCAGGTATTTAAGGATATCCGATGTAATGGCATAAGGAATATTCGAAACGGTTTTAAAGGGCATACCGGGAAAATCAAAATTTCGAAAATCACAGTTTACCACGTCCACATTTTGGACATCCTTAAATCGGTTTGAAAGTAGCCTAGCAAGTTCTCTATCCTTTTCGATAGCGATCACTTTATTGCATATCGGTGCCAGTTGTATCGTTAAGTGCCCTTTTCCTGCTCCGATATCAATTACGGTATCAGTTGAATTGATATCTGCCAAGCGGATGGCATCTGTTATTAGATGATTGTTAATCGTGAAATGTTGTCCAGTAAAGCGTACAGGAGTCTTTGACTTGCCCATGAACCCTTTTCTTTGAGATGAATGCTTCTGTTCTGATCACGGGGAAGTGACAAGACAGCATTCATCCCGCTGAAAAAAGAGCGGGTTACATACGTATTCCTGGATTCAACACAATTCTACAACACCTGACATAAAGCAGAGTGGAATGAAGTGAAAACCTGGCAATAGGATTGGCTGTCTGTCACTCAGACAGAAATCCAGGGCTTCATATAGTAATTGTAGGTATTGTATATCATTACGACTTGATTGTTGACTGAATCAAAGCATATGATATTCAAATACCAGACTGATTTCAAATGGTATTCTTCGTAGACAATAAGTGGCCTCCCAAGCTTTAAGGTGGTGATTCTGCTTTTGTCAAAATCATGTAAAGAATTCAGTGTTTCGCAGCATAGAAACTGAAGTCAACGATATCTCAACCGCTCCAGTCGTTTAATACCAAACGAAATTGCAATCTGCTCCAATCTACTCCATATTACTCCGGTGTATGTCAATCTATACCAGGTTGTAACCATTTATTCCGGATTCTTCCATGGCATTCTACATCCGCAAGGCATTCAAAACCGGACCGATTCGTCTCAACCTGTCCAGGGGCGGGCTGGGATTGTCGGGCGGAATGACCGGCGGCCGGGTTGGTGTGAACAGCCGGGGGCTTTATGTCCATGGTGGCCGTCACGGGCTCTATTATCGCAAATATGCAAAGCAGGGGAAGGAGGGACGAAGATCAGGCGGGTCCGGAGCAGCCAGCCCGGCCGCCACCCGGGGAAGGGCACGCAGTCATGATTCGGCCGGCGGCCCGGTTCACTCGCCGGTGGATCTGTTCCGGGATACCGGTGTCACCTACTCCAGCCGCACTTCGGAATTGAGCCGGTCGGTTACGAAGGAAATTAAACTGCCCTCCTCCGATCTGCTGACTGCACCTGTGAAAGGGGCTCTCTGGATCGCCGCCATCCTGTTTGTTATCTCCCTGGTTGCATCAGTCGGGTGGTTGGCGTTGGTCGCCATCCTGACAGCGGTCGGAGCCCTGGGCTGGATGATCCGGGAAAGTCTTTGGAAAAAACAGGCCCGGAAGAAGCTCGACGAGATTGTAATGATAACGGAATCCGAAGAGTCATTTCCGCAAGAAATGGCTGCCCCGGACCCGGAACTGCCGGAACGGTGGAAAGAGTGGTTCTCCCTTCATCTGCACGCGGTGATCGGTGAACTGGCCATGAGCCGGGAAGAGATCGATACTCTCACGACACTCCAGGTGCTGGAGGAAAAGGTTCCGGTCGATAAAGAGACGACAGGCCGGATCCGCACATCCATCCTGGCCGGGATTCTCAACGAGATGCTGGAGGATCACTTGTTGAGCGAAGAGGAGGAAGAGGCGATCCGGGAACTGATCAATCAGTTGAATCTGCCCGAAGAGAAGATCGCTTCGGAGAAGAACCGGCTGGAACACTACAGTCGGATCCGCCGGGAGATCTGGAGGAGATGGATCCCGGAGTCCCGCGGGTCCCGCGAATACCGCCTGAACCGGGTGCTCGATGTGACGGCCGATCCGGAAGCGGGTCTTGTGGAACTAACCCTGGGCGGACGAAAGTCCCCGGTACTGATTACTGCTCCGGAGCCTATGGTGCTGGCCGCACGGATCGAGAAGGTGATGGAATCGCTGTAAGCGGGCGATTCCGGATCAGTCATTGTATCTTTAAGTCGTTTACTGCAATCAACTCACAGGAACGTATGAGCCACAAAGAGTTTATCGACAAGGACCGGCCTGTAGAGGCTGACTATTATCAGCTGATGGACCAGGCCGATTCGATGGAGGTCGAGGATTTCATCAAAGCCCTGGAAGGCCTGATGAAGGAGGATCCTTATTTCCTGGACACCCACCTGTTCATGGTCGAAATCCTCAACGAGAACGATGAACCCAAAAAGGCGCGCAAGCTCCTAAATGAAATCTATGACCGCGCCATAGAACTGATCACCGATGAGGAGGGCAACTGGCCGGAGAAGCTGCCGTGGGGATTCATGGAAAACCGCCACATCATCCGGACCCTGTTCAACAAAGCCGTTGTTCTCTGGGATCAAAAGAAGACCAACGAAGCCCTGGATCTGCTCCGAAAGCTGCTAAAAACCAATCCAAATGACAACATCGGTGCCCGTCACTATGTCTTGGCCATCCGGCTGGGTATGAGCTTCAGGAAATTTGAGAACCGGTTCGACAGGGGCGGGTATTACGACTCGGAGGTCAACACCTGGTTCGACCAGAACTCCCGGAAATTCCCCGAGGAGTTCGGCTGGTGGTTCGATTTGATGGATAAGCAGAATGAATCCGGGGAGTGGTGAAAGCACAAAGTTGGAATCTGTCCGGATATACTTCATAGAGTTCTGGTACATTCCAATTTATATCAGAATGTGTCAGTTGACTCCAGTGTTTCTGTTCGAAGACCAAATTTGGCGAGGAACTCAGAAAACGTGAGTGGATGAGATATCAAATTATTGGCAGTAAATGCAGATTAGTGCCGATAATTTGCCATGATCGATCAAGGCCGAATTACCGGGGAACGGATTCGTCAAACGGGCGATGAACCCACCTGACGATCCATATTTCAATCAGCATAAGAATGGATGACGGGCTACTGCTCGTCCAGGTCACTTTCGATAACTTTTCCGGTACCCAGCAGGATCAGGAGTGAAGTGTGGTGTTGCGGCAGTTGAATGACTGAACCGGATGCTGTGTCATTTGTGTCGATAAAAACATCATATTTCGACATAAAGGATGCATTTGTCGAAATCATCGACATAATTTAGCGAACCTGTCGAAACGATCGATACATTACGAACTCAGAAGCTCATAGAGTCGCACATTCAGGTAGAGGTTTTCGCGCCCTGCCTGTTTGCTTTCAAGAATACCGGCGCTCTCCAGTTCCTTCAGGTAGTCCGCCGCGGTCTGCCGCTTGGCCAGTCCGCGGTCCACCAGAAACTTCACTTTACAGTAAGGATGCTCAAACAGCAGCTCGATCAGCTCCTTGGAGTAGACCCGGGAGGGCAGTGCTTGTCGGGCCTCCTCGAGCGTCTCGTCCAGCAGCTCGCGGATCGCGTCGATACGCTCCATGGTATTGTCGGCCGTGATCCGAACAGCCTCCAGCATAAAAATGATCCACGGCTCCCAGGCCTCTTTTTCGGTGACTTCGC
>JBBEBE010000007.1:0-29088 GCA_040882505.1 Balneolaceae bacterium
TCGTTCCCACATTCACGTGGGGCTTGTTTCGCTGAAACTGTTCTTTTGCCATGGTGTTCTTCCCTGTCTCTGTTTAGTTCTGTTCTTCGATAATTTCTTTTGCCTTGCTCTCCGGCACCTCAGCATATTCGGCAAACTCCATTCCGTAGGATGCTCGACCCTGAGTCAGCGATCGCAGATCCGTGGAGTACCCAAACATTTCCGAAAGGGGGACTTTTGCCTTAACAAGAGAACCCTGGGCATTGTTGTCCATCTTTCCGATGATTCCCCGGCGTCCATTCAAGTCACCAATCACGTCTCCCATATAATCTTCGGGAGTCGTAATCTCTACATCCATAATTGGTTCGAGAAGTTTCGGAGAAGCTTTTTTGGCAGAGTTCCGGAAAGCCAATCGGGCACAAAGCTCGAAACTAAAGGCATCGGAATCCACATCGTGATACGACCCGTCATAGAGCCGAACCCCGATATTCTGCGTGGCATAATTGGCCTGAATTCCCGACTTCATCGCCTCACGGAATCCTTTTTCAATGGAAGGGATGAATTCTCGAGGGATATTACCACCTACAATCTCATTGACAAATTTGAATCCTTCACTGATGGTGACCTTTTTGTCATCATCCTCGAATTGTTCAAAGTGATCAAGTGGCCCGATCTCGAATTCGATATCTGCAAATTTACCCCGTCCACCGGTCTGCTTCTTGTAGATCTCACGGTATGTAATAGGTTTGGAGATCGTTTCACGATAAGAAACCTGGGGCGCACCCACGTTGGCTTCCACCTTGAACTCCCGCTTCAGTCGATCTACAATAATTTCCAGGTGAAGTTCACCCATTCCGGCAATAGTCGTCTGACCCGTCTCATCATCCGTTTCTACTTGAAACGTTGGATCCTCTTCGGCCAGCTTGACAAGACCGGTTGTCAATTTCTCTGCATCCGCCTTCGACTTCGGCTCGACCGCCAACTTGATAACCGGCTCGGGGAACGTAATTTGCTCCAGAATAATGGGCGCATCTTCACTACAGAAGGTGTCTCCGGTTCGGACTTCCTTGACTCCTACAGCCGCCGCAATATCTCCGGCACGCACGACATCAATATCTTTCTTGTCGTTGGCGTGCATCTCAAGCAATCGACCGACGCGCTCTTTCTTGCCGGTGGTTGCGTTCAGAATGTAAGAACCCTTTTCCAGCGTCCCGGAATAGACACGAAAGAACGCCAATTTACCCACAAACGGGTCAGACATGATCTTGAATGCCAACGCAGCAAAAGGCTCGTTTGGTGAAGGCTTTCGCTTCAGCACTTTCTCATCATCTTCGGGATCCACACCATTGACAGACTCCACATCCAGCGGACTGGGCATGTAGTCGATCACTCTGTCGAGTAGAATCTGTACACCTTTGTTCTTCAGGGCTGTCCCGCAAAGAACCGGCGTGATGGATCTGGCGAGTGTTGCTTTCCGAATGGCAGCCTCAATCTCTTGTTCAGAGATCTCCTCCTCCATCAAATACTTCTCCATAAGCTCGTCGTCAAAGTCGGCAATGGATTCGAGCATGATTTTTCGATACTCGACAGCCTTCTCCTTCAGATTCTCAGGGATCTCGACAACATCATATTTTGCGCCGAGCGACTCGTCATCCCAAACAATCCCCTGCATGTTGATCAAGTCGACAACACCCAAAAAATCCTCTTCGGATCCGATTGGAATCTGCAGCGGAATCGGATTGGCATTCAACTTCTCGTCCATCTGTTTGACGACGTTGTAGAAATCGGCTCCAGTCCGGTCCATCTTGTTGACAAATGCCATCCGGGGAACATTGTACTTGTTGGCCTGTCGCCAAACCGTCTCGGATTGCGGTTGGACGGCACCTACAGAACAGAATACAGCAATTGCGCCGTCGAGTACACGCAGGGAGCGCTCAACTTCGACCGTAAAGTCCACGTGACCCGGTGTATCAATGATGTTGATGCGATGGTCTTTCCAGAGACAGTGCGTAGCAGCCGAAGTAATGGTAATTCCTCGTTCCTGCTCCTGCTCCATCCAGTCCATCGTGGCTGCACCGTCATGGACTTCACCCATGCGGTGGCTCCGGCCCGTGTAAAAAAGAATACGCTCGGTCACTGTCGTTTTACCTGCATCGATGTGCGCCATAATCCCGATATTTCGGGTGCGCTTCATGCGATCGAGCAGTTCGGCATCTATTTTGGCAGTGGCTTCAGACATAAAATCGAGTTCCGTTTACTTGTATAAAAATGATCGTCGGTTGTTGTTTAAAATCGGAAGTGGGCAAACGCCTTGTTTGCTTCTGCCATTCGATGGGTTTCATCCTTCTTCCTGACCGCACCACCTTCGTTTTTATAGGCATCCAGCAGCTCGCGAGAGAGTCGGAGCGCCATGGATTTATCATTCCGGGCACGTGTCGCATTGATCACCCAACGAATACCGAGTGCGGTACCACGAGCCTGACGAACTTCAATCGGCACTTGGTACGTTGCACCGCCAACTCGACGGGACCGCACTTCTACATACGGCGTAGCGTTGTTCAGTGCTGTTTTAAAGACATCAATCGGTGACTCCCCGGTCTTCTCTTCAATAATCTCAAATGCTTGATACAGAATTTTTCGCGCAACATTCTTTTTCCCGTCCCGCATCAAACTATTGACAAAACGAGTGACCAGTTTGTCTTGAAATACCGGATCCGGCTGGGTTTCTCTGCTTTCTGCTTTTTTTCTACGCATAACCGTGGTCTATTTAAATCTTGAAGTAATTTTGGAGTAATTACCCTCTGGGTCGCTTCGCTCCATAATGGCTGCGTCCCTGTTTTCGGTCTTCCACACCTGCCGTATCCAGGGTACCTCTGACAATGTGATACCGTACCCCTGGAAGATCCTTGACCCGACCTCCCCGAATCAGAACAATACTGTGTTCCTGCAGGTTGTGTCCCTCTCCCGGGATATATGCAGTCACTTCCATTCCGTTGGTAAGACGCACACGTGCTACCTTCCGCAGAGCCGAGTTCGGCTTTTTGGGCGTCGTTGTATAGACCCGGGTACACACACCACGCTTCTGAGGACATCCCTGCAACGCCGGGGATCCTGTTTTGGTCGTCTTACTTTTTCTACCTTTGCGAATCAGTTGCTGTATTGTTGGCACGGATTTACCAGTTTGGTTTCGTGAAATCAAGAGCTCGCAAACATACGAATTTCTTTTGTAAGACACCAAAACGAGTCCGCAGTTTATTCCAAAAAATATTGTTGAACCCTCTTTTTCTCTAATTTCCGCCCATCCAGGGCCTTCAAGAAGGCTTATTTAAGATATAGTGATATATAACAGTATAACAATTTGAAACTTCCTCCACTCACCGGTCTCACCCCCCGTCGCATGACCGCTCTACAGGAGCTGAACCTCGGCTCGATGGAGACACTACTGGAGTATGTCCCCTTCCGCTATGTCGACCGTCGGGAATTGTTTTCTGCACAAAAAGCCAGGTCTGCAGAGGATCCTGTAACCCTCGTTGGTCGAGCCACAGATATCCGTCTTCATGGGCGGGGGAAACGAGCCCGACTGGAAGTTTTGTTCTCCGACGGAGACGATCCATTCAAAGCCGTCTGGTTTCGGGGTGTACACTTTATACAGAAACAACTTCAACAAGGCGCTCTCTATACTGTTCACGGTACCCCTCAACTCTTCCGAAACATGCTCTCGATCGCTCATCCGGAACTTCGAAAAATCGAGCGCCTGGACGAGAGTCGGAAATCTCTGGGTATACGCCCCATTTACCCGGGCAATCAGCAGCTGTCCAAGGCCAGGATTTCAAGTCAGCTCTTGCAATCTTGGGCTGGAGAGCTCTTGAACAAGCGTCCTCCTGAAGAGTTCTTGCCGGATTCGATTCGAATGAAGTTGGAAGTTCCGAAACTTTCCGACGCCTACCGGATGGTCCACCTTCCCGACAAACCGGATGATCCGGAAAAAGGTCTCCGCCGTCTCAAACTCAACGAACTCCTCTTCTTTGAGATGGGAATGGCCGAAATCCGGCATAGAGAGTATGAGAAGCAACCCGGAGAACGGCTTCATCGACAAGAGAGGATTGAACGGTTTATCCACCACCATTTGCCATTCGCGCTCACGGACGGCCAGGTAGCAGCTCTCCGGGATATTCGGAATGACGCAACATCCGGACGTCAAATGCACCGTCTTCTTCAAGGAGATGTCGGGTCGGGGAAAACAGTTGTCGCGGCCGCCACACTTCTTCTGGGAATCGAGAATGGATTTCAAGGAGCGCTTTTGGCCCCTACAGAACTGCTTGCCGAACAGCACGCAGCAACCTTGATCTCGTTATTCGAGGGGTTCGATATCGATATCCGTCTCCTGACCGGTTCCCGCAACCGACCCGCAAGACGAGAAATTCTCGCGTCCCTTTCGGCCGGGCAATGCGATCTGATCGTGGGTACGCATGCGTTGATCCAGGAAGACGTTCATTTTCACCGGCTCGGAGTCGCCGTTATTGACGAACAACACAGATTCGGTGTTGAACAGCGGGCAGCCCTCAACAAGAAGGGCCGCGCACCCCACCTGCTGGTCATGTCGGCAACCCCAATTCCCCGCTCACTGGCACTTTCCATCTACAGCGATCTGGACGTTTCACGCATTCAGGGATTACCACCGGGCCGGAAGCCTGTACGAACAGCCGTTCGTACCGACGACAAACGTTCCGATGTCGAAGCGTTTCTTGAACAGAATATGAGCGAAGGCGGACAGATCTATGTCGTCTACCCACTGATCGAAGAGTCTGAAGTCATGGATTTGAAAGATGCCACACGCGGGTACGAGTCTCTGAAACGTCGTTTCCCCGACCGTCGTATCGGACTTCTTCACGGTCAGATGGACGCCGATGCAAAGGAGGCGATCATGAATTCATTTCGAATCGGCGATCTGGACATTCTGGTATCGACGACCGTTATCGAAGTCGGTGTCGATGTACCGAACGCCAATGTCATGATTATTGAACAAGCCGAACGATTCGGACTCTCGCAGTTGCACCAACTACGGGGTCGCGTCGGGAGAGGTTCCCGCCAGAGTTACTGCATACTGATGCCGGGATCCAGCCTGTCCGATTCCGGTCGATTCCGGCTCGCCAAAATGGTTCAGACAGAGGACGGGTTCCAGATTGCCGAAGCCGACCTGAAACTGAGAGGTCCCGGAGATTTTCTCGGTACCCGACAAAGCGGTCTTCCTGAATTCAGGCATGCCGACATCGTAGAGGATCGACCATTATTGGAACAAGCCCGTACCATCGCCCTCTCACTCATGCAAAAAGGACCCGATGCACTAATGAGCCGATATCCGACTCTGTACGATCGTTTTCAGTCCTGGTTCAGCGAACGGTTCGACTGGTTCCGTCAAGGGTGATCACGGGCCGAACCGACTCTTACCCGAACAGAGAGTAGAGCATCCAGGCACACAGCACCATTAACAACCCTCCGAAAAGTCGCTTCAATATCACCACCGGCAGACGATGAGAGAGTCTTGCCCCGAGCGGTGCCGTCAGCAGGCTCATCGAAGCCACGCAAATCATCGCCGGAAGATGGATGAATCCCAGACTACCCTGCGGCAACCCCTGCACCTGCAGACCACTCATCAAATACCCTGCCGTACCCGCCAGAGCAATCGGCAATCCGACACCTGCTGAAGTCGCGACTGCTTGATGTATCGATTTGCCCTTCCAAACCAAAAAAGGGACGGTCAGAGAGCCTCCCCCGATGGCAACAAGTGAAGAGATGGATCCAATCAGTGCACCGGCACCTGCCAGGCCGGTTCGACCCGGAAGATCTCCTGAAGGGGTGGGTTGTCCCGAAAAAAAGAGTCGTATCGAAACTCCTCCCATAAACAGTGTGAAGAAGATTGCGAGCCAGGCCGAAGAGACGGAGCCGGTCCACCAGGCTGTAAACCATCCACCAAATATCACTCCCGGTGTCATACTCCAAACCACCTTCCAGTCGACCGCTCCAAATCGGTGATGTGCACGCACACTCGACATGGCCGTAACAATGATGGCCGACATCGAGGTCGCCAGTGCCATATGTACCACCCATTCTGACGAGATGCCCTGCCACAGAAAAAGGGTGGTAAGTACGGGAACCATGAGACCGCCACCACCAATCCCGAACAGGCCGGCGAGAAAACCGGTGACCATTCCAAGCAGGAGCCAAAGTACGGGAAAGATCCAGACAGTTTCTTCCATCGGCGGGTAACGTTCCTTCTTCGGTCGTAATAGACATCCACCCGGAATCGGGTGAAAAACTGATTGTTAGATTCAGAATTGCGAACTTCGGGATGGTAAAAAACTTCCAGTTCGAATTCCAACCTTTCGACCATGCGCGACCAACCGATGAAAATGTTTCCGACCGATCTTCCAGAGAAGATCGATGTCCACCGGGTATGGAGTGCACTGCAGTGGTATCTCTTTACACCGATGGGACAGGAAGCACTCGAAGAGCTCCATCCATCGGCCGATTCTGATACAGTGGAACGGCGGAACCGGGAGAGTCGCCAACTACTTGAACTTCATCGAGAAGGGGAGCGGCTTCCGTTCATGCAAGCCGACGAGATTAAACCCTGGATCGACCAGTCTCAGATCGAGAATGGACAGTTGCCCCGGGAGGCGTTCCTTCAGATTCGGGATCATGTTCGACTGGCGAGACAGCTCCACTCCAAACTGACCCGCCTGTCCGACCAGCTGGGCTCCCTTGAAACGGCTCGGTCCGAACTCGCCCCGCTCCGGGAGTTGGAAAACAAGTTGGATCGTACATTCGGACCCGAGGGCGAAATTCTTGACAGTGCGACTCCGGAGTTGAAGTCGATTCGATCTTCACTTCGCAGCCGCCGCCAACAACTGCGCAAGAGGACTGAACAACTCTATCGGGAAGCCATGAAGCGTGGAGCGGCGTCGGACGAAGGGCCGACTCTTCGTGGTGGACGGATGGTATTGCCGATCAAAGCGGAACAGAAACGATCGATGAATGGATTCATTCACGATGTATCCGCTACCGGACAGACGGTGTACCTGGAGCCTGTCGAAGTTCTGGAAATCAACAATGATCTTCGCGAACTGGAACGCAAGGAGGCTCGGGAAGTGGAGAAGATCCTGCAAGGGCTTACGGCTCTGGTTGGACAGAACCGTTCTGAACTCTTGAACAATCGATGGTGGATCGGCCAGCTCGATCTTCTCCAGGCCAAGGCAGCCCTTGCCCATCAATGGAAGGGAGTGATTCCCCGTCGGTCGGCAGGAAAGAGTTGGAGGCTGTCACAAGTTCGCCACCCGGCTCTGTTGCTCACACGAAAGGAGAACCGACAAGAGGTGTCAAGCGAGATTGTTCCTCTCGACCTGACACTGGAAGCCCAAGAACAGGGACTCTTGTTGTCCGGCCCCAATGCCGGTGGGAAGTCGGTTGTACTCAAAAGTGTAGCGCTTTCGAGCTGGCTCTATCAGTGCGGCATTCCTCTGCCGGTTCATCCCGATACCGAACTCCCGATTCTCACAGGAATCTATCTGGACATGGGAGACGAGCAGTCGGTCGAGAATGATTTGAGTACCTTCTCTTCCCGCCTATTGTGGATGCGTCGAACCCTCGAACAGCTGGACGAGGGAGGGTTGGTTCTCGTGGATGAGGCGGGGGCCGGTACCGATCCCGACGAGGGGAGTGCGCTTTCTCAGGCGTTTGGTGAAGCTGTACTCGATCGCGGAGCCCGACTTCTTTTATCGACGCACCATGGGGCTCTCAAACAGTTTGGCCATCAACATCCGGGGCTGATCAACTGTGCGATGGAGTTTGACCAATCGACCCTTGCCCCCACCTACCGGTTTCGAAAAGGAGTTCCCGGCAGTAGCTTTGCGTTTCACATCGCCAGACGCATGGAGCTTCCGGATCCCGTCATCGAGCGGGCGCGCACCCTTCTCGGTGACCAAAAAGACCGCCTCTCCGACCTGCTCCACTCCCTCGAAGAGACGCTCCAGAAACACCAATCAGACATTCTGGAGGCAGAGAAACGCCATCAAGCGGCCGATGAACGAGAGAAACGATATCGACAGAATCTCGAGACATTACACAACGAACGCGACGACATTCTCAAAGAAGCCCTCGAGAAGGCGGACCAAATCTACAGACAAGCCAATCGCAACGTCGAGCGTGCCGTTGAAGAGATCCGGTCGAAAGGAACCAACGCGCCGGACGCCATCTCCGATATCCGAAAGAAGCTCGATCAACAGAAGCGTTCCGTACGGACGTCCCTTCAAAAACGATCGCGAACGAATCGATCTTCAGATATCTCCACATTTTCGGTGGGGGACCCGGTTACACTGGCCGGCGGAGACCAATCCGGAACCATTGAAGCGATCGATGGAACACGCGTCACCGTGAGGTCCAACGGTCTTACCATCAAAACCGACCTCTCCAAACTGGAACAGGCAAATGCCTCCAACAAACCTGCGAAAAACAACCGTATGGATCGCTTCAGCGCCTCTTCCGGTTCAGGGTATCGAGTCGAATCGGTGTCTCCTACCCTCTCGTTACGCGGCCTTCGGGCAGATGAGGCGACCCAGCGCTTGATGCATCATCTCGATCGCGCGCTTGCCGCAGGATTGCATCGGGTAGAGATCATTCACGGCAAAGGAACCGGTGTATTGATGGAGCGCGTCCGTGCCTATCTGGATAATCGGCCGGATGTGACCGGTTGGGAAGAAGCCCCCCTCGAACAGGGAGGCAGCGGGTGTACCATCGCACGACTGGATTAAAGGAGGCACCTTATCCAGCCCCCTTGCTTGTTGCTTCACGTGCGGGTTAATCCAGTGATCAATTCTGTCACAGACGTCCAGCTGCCCATCGCCTGGTGATCCGGTTCCGTTCCCTCTTTGGCCAACTTCCACGCGGCTCCCTGACTGGCTGCAATCCGGATGGCTCCGGTTGTTTTCAGTAATGGAAATGCCGTCCAGGTTCGAAGTACGGATCCCCTGGTGTGAAACAGGATGGCGTCCGGTGGCGTTTCGCGGAGGCGTCGTCGATATTCGGCAAGCTCTTCACTCTCCAGCGATCGCGGACGGGATACACCCATTTCTGCACAATCGATTCCAACCTCGTCAAGAAGTGCCGGAATCTCTTCCGTCTCTCCGTCGGCCACGGGATAGAGAACAGACCCGGAACCGGAAATTCGAAGCATGAACTCAATCACATCAATGGGACGTGAAGCACCCTCCGGGCAGACTGCAGGAATACCGGCTTCTTCCAGTACTTGAGCTGCCAAAACATGGTGGGTCAAATGGATCTTGGTTGACATCTGATCCATCAGTCGAGAGGATTCGATCCATCGAAGAAAGTGCGCTGCATTTCGGATTCCTCCATGAATGACATACCTGAATTGATCCAGTTTCGGCAGGATCTCTCTCTCCATCTCCTGGTCCGGGTCATAATCAAATCGATCCAGTGGCAGATGCAATACATCGACTCCCGCCTCGTCCATGCTTTTGCAAAAGGGAGTGGATTCCAGCGGATCGGCTGTCAATAACAATCGTTTCATCAATCGTTTGCGTGTCAGATTTCAGTTCTTCAGTGATCCGGATTCGTTCATACTGTCTCTTAAAAGAGATAACCGATCCCGGCATAGATCCGGAACATCTCTTCCGAAAACCCCAGATCCCCTCTGAATATCAGATCGGGATGGAACAAGGTCATGCTTCCTCCAACGCCGAACGTTTGATGTAGTCCGTCTGGAAGTTCACGAAATCCTTCTCCAGATGAAAAAACACGTCCGGTATCCATAAACAGCTGCGCTCCCAGCCGGACTTCATCGCCCAGAATGGAAAAGAGCCATGCCCGAAGCTCTGCCAAATGAACAATGGAAGCACGCCCTCGAAATCTGTTCAGAGGATATCCCCGTAGTGCTGAATCGTTTCCAATGGTCGGCATCATCCAGAACGGTGTATTTCCCCAAGTCCCTTCGTAAGCGATCTTTTGAGCGAGAGTGACTCCGAAAGGAAGCGGTAGATAGTGTCTCAAATCCAGTCGTACTCGTCGAAAGGAAGCATCACTCAACAACCAGGGCGTCGACAACGACAGATCCCCCTGAATTCGGTATCCGCTTCGGGGGTCTACTTCGTGATCTCTACCCTCAAGAAGCAACCCTGTGCCCGCCATTTGAATCCAGTTCGTATCCCCGGACTCTGGATAGTGACTCTGAAAAAGTGTCCCCTCCCCGTTTGATCCCGGCTTGTACCATCCGGTCTGCAACAGAGCCGTGACATCCAGTTCGGAAGATGCAGGGTCGTCACCAAATCGCACGATCGTTCGTCTCCACTCACCCGACCACTCTGCAGCACGATGGAGATAGTCATAATAGCCGGATTCGTAATTCGAAGAGTTAAATCCGGTCTCGTTCCCGATACCGAAATAGGGCTGGAAGGGAACACGCTCCAGGTCCAAAACTGTCCGAAACCGGGTAGGTTGAAAGGGTGTGGCCACACGCTCATGTTCCACCTGCAATCCAAGCTCACCGCGGGTCGAAGCGAGGAGTTGGATCAGTTGTCGATTGTCATAGAGCTCACGCTGTCCACTATATTCGTTTCGCTGCCATAGGGCTCCGCCGAAAAGTCCACTGTCGGATGTATACCCGAGAACCGGTAACAGAGACCGCTCGACGCTGCCTCGATCGATCGATTGTTGTTGAGCCAGTGCCGGTGTACTTACGAAGAGCAATTGGAGCAACATACAGAGAGAAACAAACTCCGGCCACGACCTATCCCGTTGGTAGCGTTTGTGATCGTTCACCTTCACACACGTTGGATCTGAATACAAAAAGGGTATCTTTCCATTCCGTTGGTTCATCGGATTCCAAGATAGAGAACTTCACATCGAATCGTACGAGAAATTGACCGGATGAGTTTCAAGAGTTCTGAACAACGTGAACAGCACCGCCTTGTCGTTCTTGGCGACAGCCTCGCCCAAGGATTCAAGAACGGTGGGGTCTTCCGAAGCGATCTCAGCTTTCCGGCGTTGCTGGCACGATCCTTGAATCCCAGCCTCTCCTTCGAGGCTCCGTCTTTTACACCAAGAGGCGGAATTCCAATCAATTTGGAGCACTTGGTGCGAGGAATCGAAAAAAAGTTCGGGAGTGATCTTCGACGACGGGACTACCCCCGTATTATGTTCCATCTTTTTCGGGTATTGAGAAAAAGCAAAGCCTATTGGAAGGATGACGAACACCATCTTGGACGGGATCGAGAGATCCCCTACCACAATCAGGCTGTTTGGGGATTTGCAACCAACGATCTCTGGCTGATGAACGATCAGGTTTGTCACAAATTCCTCAACGAACAGCGAGACCGCTACTCCGTGTTCAGCGTCCTTCCGGATCACGCCATGTACATCACCGGGCGCCTGGTTCTGAATCCAGGGTTTCGGGAAGCGAATCGAACGAGGGCACAGCTGGACAATCTGGAGGAACTTCACGAGCGGGGGGGCGTGGAAAACCTGATCCTCTGTGTGGGTCACAACAACAGTGTAGGGGCTTTGAGTGCGTTGAAAATAGAGTACAGCCAACCCGATTTCCTTGAAAAACTTCACCATGACCGTACCTGGACGGTCTATCGTCCGAGTCACTTCCGGGAAGAGTACGAGGTACTCTGTGAACGAGTGGCAAAACTTGGAATCCGGAGAGTTTTTCTACCGACCATCCCCTACCTGACCATCCCTCCTGTTACACGTGGAATCAATGACCGGTCCAACCCGGAACACCGGGGTTATTTCGATTATTACACCCGCTTCTGGATCTGGGACGATGAGTTTGATCCCGGGAAACATCCGCATCTGACCCGGGACGAAGCGATGGAGCTGGATCAGTTGGTCGACCAATACAATTTTATTCTGAGAGATTTGGCAGCGAAGTATGACTTCCACATTGTCCCGGTCCATCGGTATGTCCACGCCGTTGCCCGCCGACGCCTGGGAACCGACTCCGTTCGTCCGTACCCTCCCGAATTCACGAACGCGTTGGCATCCCGTCCGGAAACGGCTCACCTGGTTCGGGAAGATGGCCGGGTGCAACTTTCGACCGACTACATTCGAATAGATCCGGAAACGAATCGAATTGCCCGGGGCGGCATCTTCGGCCTCGATGGATTGCACCCTACCACGATCGGGTATGGACTGATTGCAAATATCTATCGAAACGTGATGCAGAAAGAGGGGGTTGAATTCGAGGCCCCGATGGATTGGGACTGGATCATTCGAAATGAACCGCTGGTCACACACCCCCCCCAGTTACTGAGAGAGTTGCGCTATCTGCTCCGTTTTTTCTCCATGGGCAGACAGGAAAGGTTTGCGTTCCTCGGACAGAATATTCTGCAACAGCTTCTTGAGCGAGTCACGAGAAGCTAATCTCATCACTTGGAGTCGATCTGCCTGGCAACGTTCATCCCCTGTTCCATGCAGTCCGGGACGGAGATCCCCCCCTTTGCATTACCAGCCAGATACACTCCCGGGTTGCGCTCTTCGACTCGATCGATCATCTCCAAAACCTGGTCATATTCGGTTGTGTAGTTGGGAATGGCATATGGCCAGAAGCTGTGATCAACCATGACCGGGTCTGCCCGGGCACCGAGAAGTTCCCGAAATTCTCCCATGACATCGTCCAATAAACGATCTGTCGGCTCGGCGGCCCGGTCGCGATCCCGGACCCCTCCAATAAACGTTGTCAGGAGTGCATGCCCATCGGGGGCCCGATTCGGAAAAAGTGTAGAACTGAACAAGGTTCCGAGTATTGTCCGCTTCTCGCTTTCGGGAACCAGGAATCCAAAGCCATCCAGTGGATGATCCAGGTCTTCTGTTCGAAATCCGGTATGCAGAACCGACAGGGGCGGATAAATCAGTGTGGACGCATGACCCAGCAGTTCACCGCCGCCATCCAACAGTTGCTCGCTTAGATGATAAAACGGCACATTCAAAATAACTCGATCAAACGGCTCGGAGGCGACGCCTCCTGATATCAATTGCCAACCGGAACCGTCACGCTGGATACGCTCGACCGTCTCCCCGTATCGAATATCGAGCGGTTCGGCTAGTCGGGCAGGAAGTTGTTGCAACCCTTTTCGAAAAGAGAGGAGCTGTGCAGGAATTCGCCCTTTCCGTTTGCGTTCTCTCTTCCCCAGTATCGATCCCGCAATCAGGGATCTCCATGTCTGTTCCAGCTCGTAGAGCGAAGGGAAGGCATGACGTACCGATAGCAGATCTGGATCACCTGCATAGATCCCGGACACAAACGGATTGATCGCCCGATCCAGTACTTCATTGCCCAATCGGCGTCGGACAAACGAGGAGACCGTCTCGTCCGGGTCTGTTCCAGGTCTTCGAAACGGCTCAAGCAATAGATTCCAAGCGGTTTCCGCACCAAACAGAGGAGAATTCCATGCCTCTTTGATGGATGAAGGCAAGGCGTGAAGACTCTCTTCGAAGAGGATAAACCGTCGGGAAGCTTCCGGATTGGCTTCAATCATCTCATCCTGGAGTCCCAACCTTTCGAGCAAATCATAGACCGACCGGCTTCGAACTTGTAGTGTGTTTGGCCCGAGCTCTTTGAGCCATCCTCCCTCTTCTTCGGTACGTATCGACCCTCCAGGGCGGTCGTGGCGTTCATAGAGTACCACCGTATGTCCAGCCCGCTGAAGTGTCCAGGCTGCAACCAATCCTGTAATTCCCGCTCCAACAACTCCGATTCTCATAATCTGCCTTCCAGGATTTCAATTCACTCGATGATGTTCCGAAAATAGGAAGTGTTCAGACAACTCGTGGTAGAATTGATGGATTCCCGCATCTTTTCGTAGTTTTGATCCATGAAAAAACAAACGCTGTCAATCCTGGGTTGTGGATGGCTCGGATATCCGTTGGGGCGAAAATTACTTGAAAAGGGATATCTTGTTCGGGGTTCCAGTCGTGATCCAAACCGATTGTCCGATCTGGAACGCAGCGGGATCGTGCCCTTTTCCGTCGATACAGAACACAATCTGTACAGGAAAGAGATCGACACCTTTTGGGACTCCGATACACTGCTCATCAATATCCCTCCGGGTCGGAGGAGAGGCGATGTCCTCAAGCGTCATCCGGTCGAGATTGAATCGATTCTGAATCGCGCACAGGCGGGGACCATTCGAAAGATCCTCTTTGTCAGCTCGACCTCTGTCTACGATTCAGGACCCGGCACCAAAATCGAGTCCGACCTCTATGCCGGTAACGCCACACGATCCAGTGGTCAAGCGCTACGAATTATTGAACAACGTCTACGGTCCGATACACGGTTCGATTGGTGTATCCTGCGACCGGGGGGGCTGTACGGGTACGATCGTCATCCAGCCTATTATTTGGCAGGAAAACGACACGTGTCCGGAGGAGATCGCCCCGTTAATCTGGTACACAGAGACGATCTGATTCGCGCCATCGAACACATTCTGGATGCGGGAATCACTGGAGAAGATTTCAATATCGTATCAGACAAGCACCCGACCCGGGAAGAATTTTATCGGGCGATGGCTCGAATACACAACCTGGATGAACCACAATTCAAAGAGACCGAAGCAAATCGAGGCGGAAAAGTGGTATCCAGCGAAAAGATCAAAGAGATGCTGGGCTTCCGATTCCAGTATCCGAATCCATTGGATCCTGCACCCTGAGACCTGAACGGGATGCTTTGACCCGTTCCTGCAGATCGAGTGGATTCAAGTCACCGATTCCGACTCCGGCAGATCCGGAGTAGCGAGTACAAACAGGGATCGGGCGATGCTGTGGGCAATCACCTGTTGATGCTCTCCGACTCTCAGTGTTATGGGACCTTCAAGTGGCTCTTTCTTGAGTACCTCCAACCCCACACCCGGCAGTAGCCCGATCGTCTCAAGATATCGGAGAAGTTCCGGTTCCTGATTCGTAACCCGACCCAGAATCACCTCCTCTCGGGGGGGCACCTCTGCCAGAGACCGATGTGCCATCTCCGGCATCACACCGTCCTTGCTGGGGATCGGATCCCCGTGCGGGTCGTGTGTCGGATGGTCCAGAAGTTCGGCGATCCGCTCTTCAAACTGTTCCGATATATGATGCTCCAGCTTTTCTGCTTCGGCGTGAACCTCGTCCCATGAGTACCCCATGACCTCTTTCAGGTAGAGCTCAAGCAACCGGTGATGCCTGACGATCTCGAGCGCAATTTTCCGGCCGGTCTCGGTTAACTGAACACCTCGATAGGATTCATACCTGAGCAATCCCAAGCCGTCGAGTTTTTTGACCATGTTGGTCACAGAAGCTGAAGAGATCTGAAGTGCTTCAGCGATTCGAGTGGTCGAAACCCCTGTCCCCGATTCACCTTCCGTTTCAAGGATGTAGATCGATTTGATGTAATCTTCAACTGCCTGACTCAACACCATGGATTCTGTCGTCTGTTTCAATCCGGAATTACGGTTCAAACTCCTCGAATGTTTGCGTTTCATACGCACCACTTCCAACATAGCGGAGAAGCGAGGCAAACAGATCCTCTGGCAGATACCCGGGTTGCTGGCCAACCACTTCTCCCTTTGCGTTCATGAAATACGTTGTCGGCACACTCTCATACTGCAACGCCCGGGCAAACTCGGCTTGTGTAAAATCGCGATTCAAGTACCGAACCTCTTCATCCGATTCGATACTGATTCTCACCGGAAGAAAATAGGTATCGATGCTCTCTTCCACAGATGCATCTGGATAAACTTCCTCTTGCATCCGTTGGCAATAGGGGCACCAGGGAGCAAACACATCGATCAAAATCAGCTTGTCCTCTTCCGAAGCACGTTCCAGCGCCTCTTCGATCGATATCCAGCCAATCGAATCCTGGGCTGTGACTGTATGTGCCGACAGGACGATCAAGAGAAGTGCTCCCCGCATAAATGCCCTGTAAATGAATCCCTGAAACGTTTTCATGGCCTCAAGATACCCAAGTTGAAGGAGATAATCTGCACATCTGAAGATCACGGAATATCCGCCCCGATACGTTCCAGGGCCCTGATTGCCACTAATTGAACCTCACGAGTCTGTTCCCGGATTCTGCTGTCTTCTGATCGATCAACCACTTCCCGATAGAGCTTGCGGGCCCGAAAGAGTTCGGCGTTCCGTTCGGCAGATTGAGCGGTCTCCAAGAGTGCCTGGATCAATATTCGTTCGTAGAACTTGTTTCCGGGATAGGAGCTCGCCAAATCCCGAAACTGCACCAACGCCTTGTCCGGTTGTCCTTCATACCGAAGCAGAATGAGACCGGTAAAATAGGTCGCTTCGGCACGAACAAAGAGAGCGTTCTTTCGGGCAGACGCCAGCCGTTTCAATCCTTGTTCGCGATCCCCCTCCGGCATCATCCAACGAAACGGGCGAAGGACCTTGTAGTGATCCGGCAGCCATGCAGAATAATAGAGTGTAAGTCCACGAGAGAGTTGATGATCGGCAAGACCCGGCAGTCGTTGTTCCAATGATTCCGAGGCTCTCCGGGCATCCCGGGCAACCCAAACACTTCGAACCCAACGTCCCCGATTGGCATGCAAACGAGCCAGAAGTCCATTTGCCAACGCTTGGACAAACCAGCCGTCCGGTGAGTCGGGGTTTTTGACTACCCATGCAGAACCCCTCCTGTCTGCCAGCTCCAATTGATTGACAAGTTCATTGTCCAGTGATTTTCGATCCAGATCTTCCAGAACCTCCCACCAGAGTACCATCGCGTCCCAAAGATCCCATATCGGGTGATTCGGACAGCGTGTCATCCAACTCTCCAATTGATGAACACCTGAAGCCGGTTGCCGATTGTAGAGGTCATCGATCGCGGGACGAACATCCTCTTGAAAGGTTGGTTCGGCAAGCAGTGGCGTCTCCGGGCAGTTGGCTTCTGCCGGTTCAACCCGAATGAGGAGAACCCCCAATAGAAGCACCATGTGACCCAACGTCCTCATGGCAGGCTCAGAGCAGCGTATCGACCAGCCAACTTCCGGTCTGGTCGACCAACTCGTCAAACGGTTTTGGATAGGAGGGTCCTTCAAATGGATGGGAGGCCCCAAAGGTGTGTCCCGTATCCGCGATCAAGTGCAACTCTTTCTCGTCAGACGGGCAGGCTCGATAGAGTTCTCTGGAGTCGGTCCAGGGAACCGCTTCATCCTCTTTCCCTGCAATAAACAGGCAGGGCAGGTGAAGGTCCTGTACTCGTCGAATCGCCATTAACCGGTCCGCATTTGTCATGGCGTCATCGTACACCTTCCGACTCAATTTCATCTCTTGACCGGTTCGGCCATTCAGGATCGTTGTCCATCCTTGAGACTCCCATTCCTGAATCATACTTCTGCTCCAACGCTGGTTGTAATCTGCAACAGCCGACCAGGTCACCAAGCTTTGGATCTCGTCGAATTCGGCAGCGACTGCGACGGCCGTGTGCCCACCTCTGGAGTGTCCGACAACAGCCATGATGTCGCTGTGCAACCGGGTTCGGGAAGAGGCAATCTCACCCGTTCGAATGGCGTCGATCACCCGACCGGCATCTTCAAGATCCTGGGTCAATGTAGATGTTTCGAACAGATCCAGACGATCCAGTTCAAGAGGGTTCTCTCCAATTCCGTTCAGTGAAAAATTGAACGCCAAAACCGCGAAACCGTTAGCTGCCAGATCTTCACAAGCCGACGGAAACGGCCCCCAATCCTTGAATCCTTTGAATCCATGCAGGAAGAGTACCACAGGAAGTGCCGATCGACTGCTGCTTGTCGGCAGATAGAGATCGTACCGAATCGGATTTCCCAGTGTGGAGTCGATGGCACCCGTCTGTTTGTGTACCGATACTGTCATTCCCTCTCTCGTTCTTCGTGTAGAGGTTCCAATTTGACCGACTTGCGCAGTTGGTTCACTTCGGAGCGTTTCAAATGTCGCCAGCGATCCATATTGACTCCTTCCAGCGTGAGACCTGAATAACGCACTCGCTTGAGCCGGGAAACTTCTGCACCGTAATGCTCGACGATCCGACGCACCAGATGATTTCTTCCTTCGTGAATGGTGATCTCGACCAATGATGGGTCCGTCATGGATCGTCGAACCTTTAGCGGTGTGACCGGTCCATCTTCCAGTTCAATTCCCTGAGCCAATTCCTGAAGCTGACCATCTCCCAACGGAGGATGGGTCTCCACTTCATACACCTTCTTGACCTTGTAGGACGGGTGCATGAGGCGGTGGGCCAGATCTCCGTCATTGGTCAGCAACAGCAGGCCTGTCGTATCCCTATCCAGTCGTCCGACCGGATAGACCCGAGCTCCCGTTGCTTTTTCGATCGCATCCATCACCGTATATCGGCCTTTCTCGTCATCCGTCGTACTAATGGTGTCTTTTGACTTGTGCAACAACAGGTAGACAAACGGTTCCAGACGAATCCACTGACCCCGAACCTCGACCCGGTCGTCGGCTCGAACCTTGACTCCGTGTTCGGTAATCACCGTGCCGTTGACTTTGACCTCTCCTCGTTCGATCCACTCATCAGCATCCCGACGAGAGCAGAATCCCCCGTGAGCAATAAACTTGTTGAGCCGAATCTCGTCTCGCAAATGCGGTTCCTGTGACGGTCCGGTTTGCGTTGATTTCCGGGGTGCTCGTCCACGCGGTGCCCGCCGATCCCTGCCGGACGAACCGTCATCTTCATTCCCGCGCCGGCGATCTCTGTCAGATCCACCTTGGCGACGCCGGTCCCCACTTCGACTGGAGCGCGAATTCCGGTCCGATCCCGAATTTTTGTGACCAGACGATTGTCGATCCCTTCCACGATTGCGATCAGTCGATCGGTTGCGTGCCCCTCTCGACGAGCCTTGATCCGATGACGAGCGGTTCCCTTCAGACATCCGATTCCCGGCCGGTTTTCGTCGATCCCCGCTCCGGCTTGTCGGACTTCCGGGTCGTCCCGGTTTTACCGGCCTCTCCTGGCTCGTGGGTCGCATCGTCTCCCCTCTCTCCGGACGAGGACTCTTCTTCTCCGTCGGTGTGGAACTCGTTCGGATCTTCCTTCCCGATGCGTCCCTGGGGGTTTTCGATCCCATCATGGACGGTGGTACCGGCCGGTGACGACGCTCCGGACGCGGACTCTTCTCCCTCTCCTGTTTCGTTCTCTTCTCGTTTTCGCTCGAATCTGTTGTGTTCGTCGAATTCTCCTTGCTCTCCATCACTCTCGGTTCTCCTCTTTAAAAATAGATTCATCCACTGATCGGCTCCCTCTTCGTCCAGCTCCATCTGCCTTTCCATCAACAGCTTTCGATGATCTGCCATGTCGTCATCCTTCAAGATCTCGTCGATCTCTCGCGGGCGGGGAAGTTCATCTACATGATTGATCCCGAAATGCTGAAGAAACTGATCGGTTGTTCGATACAACAATGGCTTGCCTGGCGAATCTGCACGACCGGATACCCGGATCAACTCCTTCTCCATCAACTGTCGTACAATATACCCCGAATCGACGCCCCGGATCTGATCGATCTCCGGCTTTGTGACCGGTTGTCGATACGCGACGATGGCAAGTGCTTCGATGGCCGATTGGGAGAGTTTCCTGTAGGCATTCTCGTGTTGGAAAATGCTGAGCCACCGATGATATCGTCGACGGGTGGCAAACGAGTACCCACCACCTACATTCACAATTCGAAACGAAAGGCCCGTCTCCTCGTACCGCTGATTCAATCGCTCAATCATCTGTTCGACCATCGAACGCTCCAATGAGAGCGTTTCATCCCCTTCGGTCAAGATCGCCAACAGATGATCGGACGGGATCGGATCCGGCGATGCGAAGATCAGTGCCTCCACTACCGAGGAGAGACGTGTCCCATCTACAAATTGATAATCCATCATAATCCATGATCCCGATTCACAGCTCCATATCTTGCTCGATCCGTCCACCCAAAACGGTGGGAAACCGGAGACAATATACGAAAAAGTGAAGAGAAGGATGGTCAATCCTATTCAATCGCATCGACATCGATTTGAATTTGGACACGACCGGCGCCCTCCGGTTTCTCCTGTTCATAATACGCCATGATCGCCGTCAACACCTCCTCAATGGCTCGATCATCCCGAGCCGGGTGAAGTTTGAGGGTCACTTCCCAATTCCAACGCCCATTCACCTGTTCGATGACCGAAGGTGAGGGGCCCAAAACCGCTCCTTCGCGTGTTTTGGCTCGTGCCGAATGTGCGATACACGCCGCGACCCGTTGCGCCATACTCTCCTCTTGATCCCTGATGTGAAACACTACCATGCGACTCCAGGGAGGATACGCCAACGATTGCCTCTCCTCCAATTCGGCCGATGCGAACCCCTTGTAATCATGGTGTTCTGCAAACCGGACCGATCGATGATCCGGCTTCCACGTCTGCACATACACCGTGCCAGGTTTCGTTGCTCTTCCGGCTCGACCGGCAACTTGACTCAATAGCTGAAACATCCTCTCACCAGCTCGCCAAGAGGGGAATGCCAATTCCGTTTCGGCTTGAAGAACGCCGACGACCGTCACGTTGGGAAAATCAAGACCCTTCGCAACAAGCTGTGTCCCGATCAGTATCTGGGCATCCCCTCTCAGAAACTGGTCATAAAGATTCTGGTGCGCATGCCGTCCACTGGTCGTATCCCGATCCATCCTCAACACGGTCCAATCCGGAAAAAGTTCGGCGACCTCCTCTTCAATCTGTTGCGTTCCACTTCCCATGGGTATCAGATTCGTACGTCCACACGATTCACAGGTCTGGTCCCGAGGACGGGAATATCCGGTATAGTGACAACGAAGAAGTTCCCGTTTTCGGTGATAGGTAAGACTGACCGACGACCCCGGACTTTGCGGGATGTGACCACAGTCCGTACAGATCAGGTAGGAGGCAAACCCGCGCCGGTTGTAGAGAAGAATGACCTGATTCCCCTCTTCCAGAGCATTTCGCATGGCTTCTTCCAACTCAACAGTCAGAGGACCACGCATGGCACTCCGGTACTGTTTCAGATCCAGAATGCGTACCTCCGGCATCTCTCCAAACGGACGATCCGGAAGCTCCAACAATCGGTGTTTTCCACGCAGAGCGGCGTGCCAGGATCCAAGTGCAGGGGTTGCCGATCCAAGAAGTACAACGGCATCCTGCTGCCAAGCGCGCATGATTGCCACATCCCGGGCGTGATAGCGGGGAGCCGGATCGATCTGTTTGTACGACCCGTCATGCTCCTCATCCACAATTATGAGTCCCAAACGCTGAATCGGGGCAAAGACAGCCGATCGGGGACCAATGGCGATACGTGCCTGTCCTTCCCGAATCCGGTTCCAGGCATCCAGACGCTCACGGTCCGACAACCGACTGTGCAATACCGCTACTTCGGATCCAAACACCGAACGAAATCGAAATACTGTTTGGGGAGTGAGGGCGATTTCAGGCACAAGGACGATTCCTCCCCGTCCTTGTCGAAGTGCATGAGCCAATGCATGAATGTACACCTCCGTTTTCCCCGAACCGGTCACACCATGCAATAAAAAACTCTGGAATGCCCCCTTGTCCAAGGCCTGACAGACGGCATCACCCGCTTCAATCTGGACGCCACGAAGAGAATTTGGCTCCTTCCGTGCCTTCTCCACTGTCCCATTCTGTGGATCTGCAGGCTCGATTTCAACCACTTCGACCAGTGGCTCTTCGGCTATACGGTCCAGGCTATAACGGGTAACGTCTTCCTGCTCCATCAAACGGCTGTAGGTATCCGGTAGAAGCTTCTCATTCCAAAGCCGGTCGAGGGTCTTTTTCCATTTGTTTGAGCGTCCCCTGTTGACCAGCGCTTCGATGGTTGTATCCGATGCCTGGCCGGACCAACGAAGCCCCTTCTGCGGGCGTGGAGTTCCCGGCCCGATCGGGTCCTCGACAACCAACGCCCATCCCTCCCGCAAGAGTCGATTCAGACGCTTCCGGTCTCGTCCCTCTCGCCAACGGGAACGAGCCTCTTTCAGGGAATGCGTTCCCTCATGCAGCTGCTTGACCATCGTTTCCAAATCGGCAGGAATCGGATCCTGACGATCGATCATGCTCACACGTTTTTCGCCTGTCAAATTGAGACCGGCCGGCAACAACGTTTGAAGAATCTGCCCCATCGAACAGAAGTAGAAACGGTGAATCCAGATTGCCAACTCCAACTGATCGTTCTTGACAACCGGATCTTCATCGACCAGTGAGTGAATCGGACGGGTCTGAAATGTCGGTTTCCGATTGTGAAGATGGACCACAATCCCCAGCACCACTTCCCGCCGGAGAGGCACACGCACACGATGACCACATTCCAGCTCCAACCCTTCCGGAATCCGGTAGGTAAAGAGACGTCGAACAGGTGAATAGAGGGCGATATCGGCATATCGTTGAGACATGGCGGGAAAACTACCCAAACCGCCCGCCATCTGAAACTTCTTCCCGCTTCTATTCTACCCTCACACACCCTATCTTTCGATTCGATAAACCACTAACGAAGTACGGATTATGAGTCCTGACACATCTTCTGCCATCCTTCTGATCCACTGTCAGGATCGCCAGGGACTGGTCTCCACAATCACGTCATGGGTCTCCAGCCACCATGGAAACATCCTGGAAATTGACCAGCATGTCGACAACGAGAATGGAGCGTTCTTCATGCGGGTCGAATGGGACCTTCACGGCTTTGAACTTCGCGAAGAGGAAATCGAGGGCAGCTTCGAAACCGAGGTCGCAATCCCCCAAAACCTCACGTGGAAGCTCCACTTCAAGAATCGCATACCATCGGTCGCCATCTTTGTATCCAAGTATGAACACTGTCTGCTCGACATTCTGGCACGTGTTCACAGTGGTGAATGGCAGATTCGAATCCCCTTTATCATCAGCAACCACCAGGATTTGAAAGCCATTGCCGACAAATTCGACATCCCGTTCCACCATATTCCCGTCACACGGGAAACCAAGGCGGAGGCCGAAAACCGCCAACGAAAACTTCTGGAGAGTGAAGGAGTCGAATTGATCATTCTGGCTCGCTACATGCAGATTCTCTCCGGAGATTTTTCAGATCTGTATCCCGGACAGATCATCAACATCCACCACTCGTTTCTCCCTGCATTTCCCGGGGCAAAACCCTACCACTCTGCCTATCATCGGGGAGTCAAGGTCATCGGTGCGACCAGTCATTATGTAACAAGAGATCTGGACGAAGGACCGATCATTGAACAGGATGTCATCCACGTCGATCATCGTCACTCCATCGAAGATCTGATCCGGAAAGGGCGGGACCTGGAGAAAGTGGTCCTCTCCCGAGCCATTTGGCACCATCTACAATACAAAACATTGATCTACAAGAACCGGACTCTCGTCTTTTAAGCAATCCTTCTACATCCGGACCGGGTCCTCCATCAAGATCGACCCATCCGGATCAATCACCACGCCGGAACTCTCCATCCCTGGAATATCAAGACCTGATTCCGGAATGTGCAGACGCTCTCTGCCCCGTTCAGATTCAATCACGACGGGAATCGCAGAAAAAGCGGAATCACTCCACCGAATACGAATCCCGTCCTCTACATTCTCCACACTCAAACGTGGAAGTTGTGATCCGTAAAGATACGACTCCAGTACGGGTCGAACCGGCTCCTCCACGTGATGTTCCACCCACTGAATCCACATCTCGCTGTCCACTGTACGACTCGGTGGTGTCCCGGCCCCGCTACTGCCCGGTCCCTCCCACAGGAAGGACTTGAGTAACGGGTCGAACCGGTCGGGTCCGATCCACTCCCGTACGGTGTGAAGAATCCAGGCACCCTTGTAGTAGACATCTGCCGACCGCCCATCCGACGCCATCTCCGAGGTCGTAGAGGAAACGGGTGGAACCAGAGGAGCTCTGGATCGTATCAGTGGCCGAATTCTATACATCATCCGGCGATAGTCGCTACGGCCGGAGATCTCCTCGGCGTAGAGCGCCTGCATATAGGTTGCAAACCCTTCATGCATCCAGAAGTGTCGCCAATCCCGAACCGTTACCATGTTTCCCCACCACTCATGTGCCAACTCATGGTGAAGCAGATCGTCAAATCCAAGGTTGGCCCCAAACAGTCCATCCGGTTCAAATCTGCCACCGTATGAAAGTATCGTCTGATGCTCCATACCCAAATAGGGCGTATGTACAATGCCCAACTTTTCGTCGGAAAACGGATAGGGACCCAACCTCTGTTCGAAGAACTCAAGATGACGACTCAACTCCTCCTCAAGCCACTTTGCCCGACTTTCTCGTTCCGATTGAACCCACAATCGGATGGGTACATCCCGACCTTCGCGGGAATTGTAGATGGAGTGACGCTCTCGAAACGAACCCGCATTCAGCGAAATTTGATAGGGAGAAACGGGGTGAGAAACCATCCAGTGCCACTGTTTCCATCCTGCCTCCGGGAACTCGACCCCTTCCAGAATCCCGTTGGATGCCACGATCAGAGAATCGGGAAGGGTCCACTTCATAGAGACTGAATCCGGACGATCCGATGGGTGATTCATCGACGGCCACCAGATGGATGCTCCACTCATCTGGGCCGTTACACCGATCCAGGGTGCACCGCTCTCCGAATGTGCCCAAACAAATCCTCCGTCCCATGGAGGAGTCTCCGCAACCCTGGGCATCCCTTCATACTCGATGTGAAGGTAGAAGGACTCTCCGATTTCGATCCAATTCGGAAGCTGTACGGTTACCCCGTGCGGATCCTTTGTGCGGTGCCACGAAACCGTATCGGGTCGTGCATCCAGGGTGGAACCTATCCTGATATTCTCTACTCGAAACGGAGCATCCAGTTTGACATCCATCCAGGCACAGTCTTCGGTCTTCCGTGCTCCCCAAATGACCACGCCCCCGATCCATTCTCTCGAAGGATCGATTCGTACATCCAGATCATAATAAAAGACGTCGATTCCTGTCGTGTCCGACAAGACCTCTGCATCTTGCGTATATACGTTGGACATCCCGGTCAAGACCGTAAACGGGAATCGCGATTCAAACAGGTCTGCATTGACGGTACCCGTCCCCTTGGTATCCGTCAGGCTGGTGAGCCCAAACAGGAACACCATTCCCGCCATGATTGCCAGTCGTCTGATTCCCGTCATTGGATCAACGTTCATTCGCGAATCTGTTCCAGGTGGACTCTTGATCCGTTCCCGTATACAAGGTGCCCACTCAAGTATATGCAAAAAAGGAGAGAGCAGAGTGCTGCTGGCAGAACTGTCCATTGAGATTCTTGACCCGTTGGCCGTATCTTTCCGGCCAACCTTCTCCAATTGAATCAAACTCATGGCCCAACCGACCTACCGTACTCATCACGGCATGCACGACATTCTTCCCGGGGAGGTGGAGAAGTGGCAAGCACTCGAAACCATGATTCGTACAGCTGCCCGGACCTTCCATTTTTCCGAAATCCGGACCCCCATACTGGAGATGACCGAGCTGATATCCCGGGGAGTCGGTCAAGACACGGACATTGTCTCCAAGGAGATCTTCTCCTTTGACCGGGGTGATGATCACTACGTGTTGCGACCAGAGTGCACCGCACCCGTGGCACGAGCCTACACCGAGCATCACATGGATCAGTGGGGCGGAACCCGAAAACTGTTCTACATCGGTCCAATGTTTCGGGCAGAACGCCCTCAGAAGGGTCGACAACGACAGTTCCATCAGTTCGGAGTCGAAATCTTGGGTAGTGACGATCCGATGGCCGATCTGGAGACCATCTCGTTCATGGTCCATCTGATCGAAACCCTCGGCATACCGCGGACCACTCTGCGTTTGAATTCCATCGGCGACCCTGAAGATCGACAACGTTACCTTTCGGCCCTGGAAGCGTGGTTCGAACCACGAAAGGCAGATCTGAGTGAAATCTCCCGGGATCGACTTGGACGAAACGCCCTGCGGATTCTCGATTCCAAAGAGGAGGAAGACCAGCCATTGATCGCCGAAGCCCCACGGATTACTGAATTTTTAGGTGAAGAAGCCAAAAATCACTTTGTCCGACTCTGCTCTTATCTAGATTTGGCAGGCATCAAGTATGAGCTGGATCCCTTGTTGGTACGCGGGCTGGACTACTATTCCCGTACGGCGTTCGAACTCACCAGCCCGGATCTCGGCTCCCAGGATGCACTGGCTGGCGGCGGACGCTACGACCGACTCATTGAAGATGTGGGGGGGCCTTCCACGCCAGCTGTCGGATTTGCTGCCGGCATGGAACGGCTACTGATTGCTTGCGAGGAGCTCGGGATTGAACTGGGAAAACCTGCCCGGCCGGATCTCTATCTGGTTACATTGGGGGAAGAGGCTCGGTCTTGGGCCGTTTCTGCCCTCAAAAAGCTTCGGAATGCGGGGCTGTCGGTCACAACGGACTACAGTGTTCGCTCGATGAAAGCACAAATGAAAGATGCCAACCGTGAGAATGCGCGATTTACGCTCATTGTAGGAAGCGAAGAGCTCAAAGAGAACCGGTTTACCCTGCGCAACATGCAGGAAAGTGAAGAGCAGTCACTCTCTCTGGAAGAGATTGCAGGAAAAATTCGCTCTACGTCCGTCCCGACGTGAGCAACCGAATCACCTCTTTCGGATCCTTCACCTTCTTCAGGCTCTCCACAACTTCTGAGGAATGAACCAACTTGGCTGTGGCGTTGAGTGCCTCGAGGTGATCCTGTACTGAAATCTCCTTCGGCGAGAGCAGTAGGAGTACCAGATGGGCCGGATGGGCGGCTCGATCGACCTTGACCCCTTTCGGAGAGATTCCGACATGCAGGATCTGTTCTGTCACTTTGGAGGTATGTGACTCGTACAAGAAGACCCCGGGCATCACTTCAGGATTGTAGCCGTCACTACTCTCGACCAGTCGTTTGACAATACGATCCACTTCCACATCCCCGATGGCAGGCTCGTTTTCCAGAAGATGAGTCAACATTGGCCCCAATTGTTCACAATCGAGCTGGATCTTCACCCGCTCTTCACTGAGTAGAAAATTGCTCTCACTGGACGTCGACCTTTTTTCAGATCGATCCACTTCGGACGGATAGACAGTGATAAAGCTCAACTCCGGGTATCTCTGTGCAATGACCCGTGGCAGACGGTCCAACCCTGGACGCCAGGAGAGCGTCCCTTCCCGAGCGCTGAGAAGAACGAACAGATCACTCTCCTGTCGATTCTCGTCAAGCCATCGCGGCAGATCTGCCCAGGCCTGAATCTGTTCATATTGAATATCCAGATCGGGTCGGATCTTCTCGATCCGTCCGGAGACAAACGATCCCCGATCCTCTGTGGACACAACAACCAGACTCCCTCCAATCTGTCCGACCATCAGTTTCATGGAGCGAATGGCCTCGGCAAATCCGTTTTCCAACGCAGCGTACGGTGGAATTGCCAATATCATGCGATCAAAAGTATTGATCGGGCGTTCGATCTTCGAAACCATGACCAACTCGTTCAGATCTTCCAGGAGTTGATCCAGAATGGATCCGAAGATTCGACGTTTGGTCGACACCTCCCCGTTCCACCCGATGATAACGTTGGAAATCCGTAATTCACGGATCGCTCGAACGATTCCACGAGCAATGTTCAGATCGACTCTCGTAATGGGTGTCACAGGGACTTCGGCTGCCGCTGCATGGATTACTGCATGGCTGAGCATCTTCTCTCCTTTGGCGACCTGTGCCTCCACATCGTTTCCGTCACGGGCCACCGTGAGTGGATAAACCGCCTGTCCCGACTTGGCATCCCGAACCATAAACGCGATATCCATCAGGGCATCCGAAGTCTCCGGATTGGCGAGGGGTACCAAAATACGTTGTGGTGCATCGGAAGGTTCATACGGCTTCTCTTCCTCTTGAATCGCCACCATTCGTCCGTACTTCTCGACCAGCCAGGGACCCACCAGGCAGGTGTAAAGAATCATCATCACCACAGCGTTGACTGCGGTGGAGTCAAAAAAGCCCAGATCGTACCCGACCAATGTCACAGCCAGAGTCGCAGCCGATTGGGGGGTCGTGAGACCGAACACGACCCATCCCTCTTCTGCGCTCTGCTTGAGAGCCACCCTTGTCAACCAAGCTGCCAATCCCTTTCCCGAAAAGACCAGTAAGGTAAAGAGAAATGACTGGATCCAGACTTCAAGGGACCCCAGTACTTCCACATCCACCAACATCCCGACCGAAATCAGAAAGAAAGGGATAAAGAGTGCATTTCCGACAAATTGGACACGACTCATCAAGGTTCCGGTGCCCGGCACAAAGCGGTTCAACAAGAGACCGGCAAAAAATGCCCCGATGATGGATGCCAACCCTGCGACTTCGGCCAAAAAAGCAGTCGTGAAGAGAACGGCAACCATGAATACAAAGTCGGTATTGTTCTCGTATTTGACGTTCCGAAAAAACCATCGGGCCAACCGAGGGATAATGAGAATGGCCGCTGTGATGAAAAGTGCCACCTGGCTGGCAAACATGATCCAGTAACCAATACCCGTCTGCCCTTCCGAAGATGCAGCAATAACCGCCAGTACACCGAGAGAGAGGGTGTCTGTAACCAGTGTACCACCAAGCGCCATGGTCACCGGTATATTCTTGGTAATACCGAGTCGCTCTGCGATCGGGTAGGCAAGCAGGGTATGTGAACCGACGATGGACCCCAACAACAGAGATGTACTTCCGGAAAACCCGAGTAGATGGACTCCCATCAAGTACGCCCCTCCCATCGGAAGTGAGAATGAGAGAAGCCCAAATCCGATGCTTTTGTTTCTGAGTTTCTCGAATTGATTCAGGTCAATGGAGAGACCGGCCATAAACATCAGGTAGAGCAGACCGACCGTACCAAGAAGGTCGATGGTACTGTCTCTCTCCAAAAAACCGAGAAGGCTCGGGCCCACGAGCGCTCCTGCCAATATCAATCCCACCAATCCCGGGATTTTGAGCCGTTTGATGGCCAACGGTGCCAGCAAAATCACAAGCATCACGACGGCAAAGATCAGAACGGGATCCGAGAATGGTACCTCGAAAGGGGATGTATCGTTC
>JBBEBE010000008.1:0-421681 GCA_040882505.1 Balneolaceae bacterium
AGCAATCGGCTGTTAACCGATGGGTCGTAGGTTCGAATCCTACCCGGGGAGCACATTCCAGTACCCGTTTATTCCCCCAAGCCCTGTCAATCTCCCATCCCGACAGGGCTTTTTTTTGCCATTTTCTTCATGAAGATGGCAATGAAATGCGTAAAAGTGTTGCTCTATCGACTCTCCAGAGCTACTTTCAGACATCTTTTAATCCTCGACCGTACCCTTATCCATATCTGATACCGGATGACAAGACCTCAAAAAGAGACGCTCTGTTTTTTTGAAGATACCCTCTACCACCCCTTTAAGCCGTTGGTGCTTACACGGCCACTGGATGATCTCAGGACCGGAATCTATACGGTTCGCGAGAAGTGGCTTGCCGATCTTGATCGAACCAACGCGTGTCGAAAAGTGCGGCCGGAGTTAAAGGGTCTCTATGAGGATGAACATCCTGATGAGGGAAGTGTACTTTGGATCAACAGCCGATTGCTCCCCGGTCCACAGATCATCGATCATATCCACCATTTGAAAGCGGGGGAGGGGCTTCTTCAAAAAGGGTTGGTTCTGGCCATTCGAACAAATTGCAAAACGACGGCGCACTGGTTGCGTCCCGAGTCGATCGTATTGAGCCCTCACGAGAATCCGTCCGGAGATCTATCGGCAAGCCGTCCAAAGGGCATTGAGTTCCTTGAAATTCATGAACCGGTACGCATGCTCAAAGAGCTCTGGGATCTCCTGGCTTTCAATTCGGCAGAGATGATTCAGGATATCCAACGTACGCCGGGATTGCGAACACTCGACTCCGATCCTTCCCGGGGAATCTGGATCAGCGGGGAGCATCCAGTCTATGCAGCCGCCGATGTTCACCTGGAACCGGGCGTGACATTTGTAACCGAAGCCGGACCGATATTTCTGGGAAATGAAACCCGCATCATGTCGGGTTCGATTCTACGCGGCCCGACAGCGATTGGAGAGCATTCGACCGTTCGGATGGGCGCGAAACTCTACGAAGGAACGTCTATTGGTCCGATCTGCAAAGTCGGAGGGGAATTGGCCAATGTGATTTTTCACTCCTACTCAAACAAGGCACACGACGGTTTTGCCGGAAATTCGATTATCGGACAGTGGTGTAATTTGGGAGCCGATACAAACACATCCAATTTGAAAAACAATTACAGTACGGTCCGATTTATTAACTGGCATACCCGCCATGCCCAAGAGACCGGTGAGCAGTTTCTCGGAACCATCATGGGAGATCATACAAAGACCGGGATCAACTCCATGCTCGCGACCGGTACCAATTGTGGTGTCTGTTGCAACCTGTTCACTCACGGATTTCCACCCAAATTGATCCCTTCGTTCAGCTGGGTCGATTCGTCCAAAGTAGTCGTGTATGACTTTGACAGAGCGGTCGATACGATGGAACGTGTAATGAAACGACGGGATGTTCCCCTTACACCTGCCTACATTGAATTGATGCGAACCATCTTCGAGAAGCGAACCGCAAGCTGATCTTCGACAAAGGATTCTGTGAATCAAAAAAAGCCGACCCGATGACCCGATTGTCGTGGGATCGAGGCGGCTTTTTTCTGTAAAGCGGTGATCAAGAGTTGTTTTTGATATCCTGAATTTCGAGTCGGATCTCCTGGGCTCTCTTCTTGATCTCCTGAAGAGTTTTTCGAGCACGAGTTCCAGCAGCGTTGTTCCCTTTCTCGTAAAACTTTACAAGGTCGGGCTCCAGCTCTGCAATTAGCTCCTGCATCTGTTCTTTTCTGCTCATAATGGGTCTCCTGTAGTGATGGTTCTCGGTTGGTCAGGTCGGAATTTCACATCCAAAGCGCCTGATTCATACGTGAACTGCCTCGCTGACAGTAGGCGGAAACTATCCAAACATCTCTATCGTGTCAAGTTGCGGCAGAAGAGGATGGGCGAATGAGAACGGAATCGGGTCGAAGCGAGGTAAACTGACGGGCTGTTGTCAATTGAACGGCAATCGACATGGAATGAAATCCATCCGGAATTTCTTCCCGATTGAGGACGTGACCGTTTGGATGTTGCGAGGTCTCTTCCGGCTCCTTGTCGGTTAAAATTTCGCGATCATCGGATGTGTGGAAAATGTAGATTCGTTGGATGGAGAGCTGTCGACTAATGGCTGTAGCAAGATCGGGAAGAGGAATCGAGGTCCGCTCTCCCGAGTCACTTTCACCCAGAGCAGAGAGTACCAGATGAGGAGTGTCGGGCAGATTCTGTAGCTGCGCAGTGTCCAATCGAATCTCGCCGTTCTTCGAGTCCTGTTTGACAAGCCCTCGCTGATGGCCGTTCAAACCAATGGCCGAGACACCATGATCGGCCAATAGAGCAATGAGTCGGTGGTTCAGGTCACGCATAGCTCGTATACGGGCCTCTTCACGCATGACACCGGTCTGAAGAAGTCGTTCTGTGTAGGCACTGTCTCCGTGAATCAGAAGCCCTCGCTCTTCTCCCCGAGTGGCCAGTGCATTCGCCAAAGAGGCGAGAAAGAGTCCGTTGTCCAGGTGGTCGTAATCCAGAATGGCGATATAGTCAATCATTTTTGGGTCTACTCTTCGGATGGAAAGAATCGATTCGTGGTATAACTCACTTCTCGGAAAAAGGTACTGTCTTGAACCATGTGCCGGTAATTGCCCTGTAACCAGAGATCTGTCTGGTCTCCATAAAACTCGGAGAATGGATTGCCCGACTGACCTGTCGGAAGGACAGCGTAACTTCGGCCGATATTCGAAAGGTCTACGACGCGACGAATCGCCGGGCCCAAGTCGGTCTCGAAGGGTCGGGACCATTGGTACTGAGCCTTGTTGACACTCATGGCGTGGCCGTGCACCGGAAACGGCCCGCGAGTCATTAGGTTGGTAACGATCATCTCCAGGAGTCGGGGGGCATCTCCACGGCGAACCAGATCGCCGAACAGTGGTGGATAGAGTGTCAACCGGTGAACCTGCTCCCATCTCCAGTCGATCGGTTCGGGTCCAACCTCCTCTCGCAACCAGTCCAATGCATCGCTCATCGATTCCCGGATCAATCGTTCACGCGCCTGGGAATCTCCAAAACGAGTCTGGCCAAAGAGAAATTGGTCCGGATCCAAAAAACGTTTCAACGTTCGTGAGGGCAGATTCTGCGTACGAACAAATATGGCGTAGATCTCTGGCTCCATCCATTCACCAAACAAGGCATCGCCAAGCTGGAGAAGAAATACATCGAGCAGTGTGGCAGCTGTAGATTCCGGTCGGAAGTGGTAGTCCCAATTCTCCAGGTACGGAAGAATCCTGTCAAACTCCGGATGTTCCTGCAGCCCGGATCGCAGAACGGGAACAATCTGTTCAATGACCTCTTGGGCAAACGGGGAGAATGTGTCGAACTGAAGTGTCTGCATCGATTCGACGGTGTGGGTCGAGTCCCGTTCGAGCCACTGTTCGATCCGCTCGGTGCGTGACGGGGGTTCCCAAAATGTACCGATATACCACGGGTACGTCTCGTCGTGTAATTTCTGATTGGCATTGGCTGCATATCCCTTCTCCGGATTGACGATGGAAGGCAGCTCGTCGAATGGAATCCATCCTTGCCAATCGGCGCCCGGATCCCATCCGGGTCGATAGAGGACCGGATTTCCGTTGCGAATTGGAAGCCCGGCTGCACTGAAAATAGCAATATTCCCGTCGCGGTCGGCATAGGCAATGTTCTGTCCGGGGGACCGGAATCCGGAGAGGGCTTCGCGGAACGTCTCCATGGACGTTCCCCAGTTCAGGTCCAAAAAGACTTCCAGCTCTTGACTCACTTCGTGACCGGTCCACTTCATGGAGAGAAGGTGATCATCCGTGAGGGCTTGTTCGGGATAGATGTCATTGATGATGGGCCCGTGTCGCGTCCAGCGTGAGGTGAAAAGATGATCATCTTCTCCCTTGACCCGAAGTACGTGGTGTTTGCGAATGACGTCTTCATAGAGGGGTTCGATGGATGTCGTGTCTGCAAGAACACGGCTCGAATCCTCTGGATGGAGACGCTCCAGAAAGAAGTCGGTATCATCGGCCATCATATTGGTCAGTGACCAGGCATAGTGGTCGTTCTGACCCAGGACAACAACGGGAGCGCCGGCCAGGGTTGCACCCGAAAGGTTTCGCCCATTCAGTGAGAGGTGGACCTCGTACCAGTTCCCGGGAATGGAGAGTGCCATGTGAGGATCACCTGCCAGGATGGGAGCACCGGTGGCACTCTTGTCGGCCGACACGACCCACGCATTACTCCCAACCCCTGCCCCCGAAAGTTCCAACAGATCCCGTCGCTTCAACTCCTGCCGCAACATCTCCACACCGGTGTCTGCCGCCCCGCTCAATACGGCGTCCGGTACCCCCGACATCATCACCGGATCCTGAGGATTCCATTCAGGGATCAGATCCTGAACAATGGAGGCTGGCAGATTCTGCGAGAGATAACCGAGTGCCATCTCACTCCACCAACTCACATTCATCTCCCATGCCATCAGGCGAGCCATTGCGTGGGCATTGACCGGTGACCAGCGTATCGGTTTCAAGCCGGTCAGGGCAAATTCGACAGGCAGATCCTTCGGATGGTCATCGATCCACTCATTCACACCGGCAGCATAGGATTCCAGTATGCGCGTGACGTCCGGAGATGCAGCCTCGTGCATCTTTTGGGCCAATTCGTGGAAGCCGAGCGTGCGATGGTAGCGATCGAGCGGAATCAGGTCTGCTCCGAAAAATTCAGCAAACCGACCCTGCGCAACCAGCTGAGACAGAGTCATTTGCCAAATCCGCTCCTGGGCATGCAGGTAGCCGAGTGTTCGGTAGAGATCGTCCCTGTTTCGGGCATATATGTGGGGAACACCGAACGAATCCCAGTGGACATCTACCTGCTCGTGCAGACCGTCCATGGCAAGATCGTCCTCATAGTCCGGCAGGGGACGGTAAAAGGTCCAGTAGAGCCCCAGCAGAAGAAATGTGCCGAGTGTGACGATCAGAAAGAGAAAACCGCGAAAGAGTCGATTCATGGAGACGGAGATCGGTTCGGCCCGGAACCCGTCGGATCCGACAGGTCTGAGGGGCTCCAACTTATCACTTTTTTTCGCTGAGAAACAGTCTGCAAACGGCTATCTTGAGGCATTCGTGAAGATCACCGTGAACTGTCGACAGACGTTGGAAACCATGCAGACCAGTGAAAAGAAGGAGCTGCTCACCGCAGCCAGAGAGATTGCCAGAGAGGGAGGGGATTGTACCCTTGATTACTTCAAACAGCGATTTGACCTGGAGTACAAAAACGACGATTCTCCGGTAACCAATGCCGACCGGGAGGCCGAAAGCACCATACGAAAGGCGATTGAGGCCCGTTATCCGGATCATGGAATCATTGGAGAGGAGTATGGAACCGACGGGGAGGATCGGGACGTGGTCTGGATTGTGGACCCGATTGACGGAACCCAGTCATTTATTCACGGAGTCCCTTTTTATACAACGCTCATCGGAGTCGTGGTGAAGGGTGAGCCGGTGGTCGGGATCATCTACGCCCCTGCACTTGGTGAACTCTTGGAAGGCGCGGTCGGTCTGGGTGCGCGGCTCAATGGCGAGCCGTGTCGGGTACGTGAATGCAGAGACTTGTCGAAGGCAACGATTCTTACAACCGATCAGAAAAACATCACGAAGTACGGTTTTGATACTCCGTTTCAGGAACTTCTCCAGCGTTCCCGCCTACACAGAACATGGGGGGATGCCTACGGTCACTTGATGGTGGCGACCGGTCGGGCCGATTTGATGTTCGACCCGGTTCTCCATATTTGGGATGCTGCGGCACTGCTTCCGGTGATCCGTGAAGCGGGCGGCAGTTTTACAGATGTTCACGGGGTGGAAACCATCGAGACCGGGAATGGAATCTCCTGCTCTCCGGGACTGAAAGAGGAGTGGATGAGCCTGTTCAACAAGCCGAATGAAGAAGGAGTGAATAGATGATGAGGTCCGAATTTCGAAGAGACTCTGCAGGAAACATGACAGTGATCCTCATGCTGGTCATGATCGGATGGCTCTGCAATCCCGTACAGATGCGTGCTCAGGGATTGAATGCCGAAGAACCCGATAGTACCCACCGTTCGGCATTTCAGGATGGAGACTATAGTGAGTATCCACAAATCGATGCAGATTATCACCACTTGGAATTGGTGCTGGAGTGGCTGCAGGGGAATCAACTGGACGGTTCGGCCCGGTATACGCTCCGCCTCATGCGACCGGGGGTTCGGGAGATCCGGCTGCAGGCCAATCGAATGGATATTTCGACGGTTCAATGGAACGGTGCGTCGGTCGATTGGAATGTTTCCGGAGAGGAGCTTGTCATTCGTCTCCCGGAAGGGGCCGAGGCCGACCGGGATCATCGGTTGCGGATCGATTATGTGGCCGACCCACTCTTTGGTATGCATCGAAGTGCACAGGGAACTCGATGGAGTTCCGGTTTGCCCGGGGCCCATTCCCATTGGTTGCCGGTTTGGGATCATCCCCGAAACCGGTTTTCGATGGAGGTCGATTTTCGGATCCCGGTCACCCATCAAGCGCTGTTTACCGGTACGCGAGCGGGCGAGAGTGTGAATGAACAGTACAAAGAAGTACGGTACTACACAGAAGGGGAACGGGCTGTACCGACACTCCGGTTTGCCATCGGCGAATTTGACACGTTCGACCTGACAGCCGGGCGGTACCGGATCGAGCTCTTTGCCGAACCGGAACAACTTGAAGGAGAGCAGGCAACGGAATGGCTCATGCAGGCGCGCATGCAGTTGGAGTCCATGACACAGCGACTTCAAAATCATCTGTCCCACCGGACACTTACGTTTCTCTATCTGGAAGAGGATATGTGGGAATTGAATCCATGGGGGAGCGGGTTCAATTTGCTCTTTGCAGAACGTGGGAACATGGTATCACAGATCCAGCGTGCAATTGCTGCCCAATGGTTTGGAGTGGGAAGAATTGCAGAACGATGGGAGGATACCGAGGCCGTTCACTTGCTGCGTGAGTGGCTTGTGATGAATCTGGAAGAGGCTCCTGAATCACCTTATCCAGACATTCCGGAAATGGACCTGCAAGAGACGGTATACCGTTCGTATGCACCCTCCAGAATGGGTTCGTGGGGAGAATGGCTTGCAACCGAAGAGGGGGCCGTCCTGCGAGAAAAACTTTCCGGCGATATTGACGCATGGTTCCTCTCCCTTCCGACACTCCTGCGATGGAGAGATTTTTCTGACTGGATCTATGAACAGAGTGGACGGGCAATGTTGAACCCTCCCGTTCAATCCGTTTCGGGTGAGAGCGATGTGGATGAAGAGGTTCGGCCCGACACGCTGGTGGTCGGGGTGCCGGACGGGGATCTCTCCGAAACCGTGACGCTTCAGGTTCGGCGAAGCGGGGACCAGGTCGACGAAGCGATAAACGGAAGGGTTCGAGTGATCCATCTTCAGGGCGAGGAGACTCACGAGGTCACGTTTCGGCGTGCAGAGCAAGAGATTGTGGTTCCCGGTGCCAGGGGTGTCGAGAATGTGATCGTTGACCTGGACGGGGATATTCCGGTCGAGCTTCGAATGGAGAAGCCGGTTTCGTTTTGGCTCTATCAATTACGTGAGGGAGATGTCGATGCACGGGAAGAGGCGGCACTCGGATTGTCGGACCATCGCGACAATCCCGATCTGCAACTGGCCTTGACGGACCGAATCGAATCCGAAGAAGATCCGGATGTTCGGGCGGCCATGCTGCGAACACTCGGGGATGTGACTCGGGGTGCAAGCGGAACCGATCAGATCTTTCGCAACCGGTTTACACTGGACGAGCAGGAATCCATCCAACTCGCCTTGGTCTACGCGATGGGATATTATGAAGGGAACAGTGACGTGATCACACTGCTGCGTCGAATCGTGGTTTCCGATGTACCGGTTTCCGTCAAACGCGAGGCGATACACTCGTTGGACAAGGTTCGGGGAGGGACCTCATTTGCCGAACTGAGTCGTGCACTTTTTGCAAATGAAGCATCGGAACCGGTGCTGACTGAATTGTTGACGATGGTCGCTCGGGACAGTACCGCCGAAGCCATTGAGCGGGCCGAACCGTTTCTGCAACCGTCGAATCCCTACAGTATACGGAGGTCGGTGCTGGATGTCCTCTTGGAAACCGATGATTCGGAGGAGCAATGGCTGAGACGTCTCGAGCAGTGGGGGGCGGATCTGGACCCTCGCATTCGTTACCATCTGATCGAGGGAGTGGAGGTTTTGTCGGAGACGGATCGAGAGCAGTGGCTGCAGGATCGGCTCATCGAAGAAGATGATGTACGGATCCGTTACCGATTGCAGGAGTTGACCGGATCTTGACCAGGCATAAAAAAGCCCGGTGGTCGCCATGCGTCCACCGGGCTTGAAAAACGTCTCGGAAAGAGAATCTGTCAGAGGATCTCTTTGAGTGTGGCTCCAATATCTGCCGGGCTTTCGACCACAGTAATTCCGGCATCGGCCAGTGCTTGTTTCTTGTCTTGAGCCGTTCCTTTCCCACCGGATATAATGGCACCGGCGTGGCCCATGCGTCGACCGGGAGGTGCCGTACTGCCGGCGATGAATGCGACGACCGGTTTGGTTACATGCTCTTTGATGTAAGCGGCCGCATCCTCTTCTGCCGTCCCGCCAATCTCACCGATCAGGACGATCGATTCGGTATCCGGATCTTCTTGAAAGAGTTTGACGGCGTCTGTGTGGTTGGTTCCGATAACCGGGTCACCACCGATGCCGATGGCTGTACTCTGTCCGAGCCCAACTTTGGTGAGCTGGTCGACCGCTTCATAGGTCAGCGTTCCGGAACGGGAAATGAGGCCCACATTCCCGGGAGTAAAGATGTTTCCCGGCATGATTCCCACTTTGGCTTCACCCGGAGTAATGACGCCCGGACAGTTCGGGCCCACCAGGGTCGCCCCGTGATTGTTGACAATCTGTTTGGCGATGATCATGTCACGAACGGGAATCCCTTCCGTGATACAGATGATGGTTTCGATTCCGGCAAAGACCGCTTCCGAGATGGCATCCCCTGCAAATGGAGGGGGGACAAAGATGACCGATGTGTTGGCTCCTTCTTGTTCGACGGCTTCGGCAACCGTGTTGAAGACCGGAAGATTGAGGTGCGTGGTACCGCCTTTGCCCGGCGTGACTCCGCCAACGACACGGGTGCCGTATTCAATCATCTGCTCGGCGTGGAAGGTCCCTTCACTACCGGTAAAACCTTGCACGATTAATCGTGTATCGTTGCCTACTAGAACACTCATGTATGAAGATCGTTAGATTCGTCTTTTCGACTCCGGGATCCGGAAATTTTGCGTCAGGAATATACCACCATCTGCTGCATTTGCCAAAGTGGAGTTGGCTCCGGAATCTGCGTCAGAAGGTATTGGGAGAGTGACAGAGCTCGATGAAAAGTTGTATCATGGGGGCAGAGCCATGAGGATATCAGATGAAAAGAAAGAGGAGATTCGCGACGCGACCGATCTGGTCGAGGTAGTGGGGGACTATGTGCGCCTGAAGCGGTCAGGGAGCGGCTTTATGGGGCTCTGTCCATTTCATGACGAGAAGACGCCGTCCTTCAGTGTGACTCCCCGACTCGGGATTTACAAATGTTTCGGCTGCGGAGAGAGTGGCGATGTTTTCCGTTTTGTCATGGAGATGGAGGGGGTCGGTTTTCAGGAGGCGATGCGAACACTGGCCGAACGGTACGGCGTTTCACTACCTGTCCAGGAGGACCCGGAGCAGAGTGAGCATCAGAGAGAACGGGAGGGGATCTTTCACGCCCTTCGGTTTGCCGGCCTCTACTACTATCGCCAACTCCGTGAAGAGGAAGAAGCCGAGAAAGCACGTGCCTATCTGAAAAAGCGTGGCATGAGTCCCGAAATGATCAAGGAGTTTGGTATCGGGTATGCGCCGGCCGGAGGGGAGGCGCTCTTGCGTGAGGCCTCAAGGGAAGGGATCGAGACCCGGTATTTGGAAGAGGCCGATCTGATTAAGCCGAGCAACCGGGGAGACGGTCATTATGACACCTTCAGGGATCGTCTCATGTTTCCCATCTTTAGTCCGTCGGGCAAGGTCATCGCCTTTGCCGGTCGTCTGTTGAGCGATCAGAAAGCTGCCAAATACATCAACTCGGCGCAGACTCCGGTATACAACAAGAGTGAAGTGGTCTACGGGATTCACCGTGCCAAGAACGAGATTCGGAAAAAAGAAGAGGTGATCCTTGTCGAGGGATACACCGATGTGATTACGCTGGCTCAGGCGGGAATCGGGAATGTGGTCGCCTCTTCCGGAACGGCGCTGACGACCGGTCAGATCCGTGTTCTCAAACGGTACGGTTCCAAGCTGATTATGATCTACGATGCCGATTCGGCCGGCCAGAAGGCGATGGAACGGGGGTTGGAGGTTGCCCTGGTCGAGGGCATGGAGGTAGAGATGCTGGAGTTGCCTGGTGGAGAGGATCCCGACTCCTTTGTGCGACAGTTCGGCAAGGAGAGTTTCGACGAGCTCAAACAGAAGCAGGCCGCCGATTTTGTCACCTTTCGTCTTCACAAGGCAGAGAAAGAGGGTGAGATGGAGAGCCCGTCGGGCCGAACCCACTTGATCGAGGGACTTCTCGAGAATATTGCGGCCATTCCTGATGCCCTGGCTCGTCAAGTGTATGTCCAGCATCTGCATCAACAGACACAACGCTATCGCAACGGGAGTGACCGGGAGCTTTTTGAGGAGTTGGGGCGCATTCTGAAGCGGCGGGAGGCCGAACAGAAGCGTCGTCAGCGCCGGGAGGAACGCTCGATGGAGAGGAAACGGAGGTCATCGGACGAGGCGCCACCGTTTCGCGACGGTCCGCCACCGGAGTCCTCTCCACACGCTCCCCGGATGGAACCTCCGACAGATGAGCCGCCTCCGGTTGCTCGCCAACGACCGCATTATGAGCGGGAACTGGTGCGTCTCATGCTGCATTTCGGGAGCGAAATCGTTGAATATGCGGGACGTCTGTGCAATGAGAATCTGTTTGAGGATGATGAGTTGCGCGCATTCTACCGGGATATTATGGAGCGGCACAGAAAAGGGGAGCCGGTATCACCGGAACACTACTTGCATCGCGAGCATCCCTACCCTGCATTGACGGGAGATCTTTTGCTGGAGCGTTATACGGCCAGTGATCGACACCATGAGCGAACCGGCATGAAATTCGAACGTGACAAGGATAAATGGAAGAGCATCAAAAGCACGATCAAGCCTCTGCGAATGAATTATTTGCAGCGACTCATGGTGCAGTTTGCCGAAGAGGCTCGTGAAGCGACGAAGGAACGGAAGCGGGAGTTGGTGGGACTCCAGAAGAAGACTCAGCACGAGATTTCCCGTATGCAGCGTCACAGTGCCGAGGAGTTGTTTCCGGATCCTCCCGGCCGATCCTCGGGGGGACGTACCGGTACGTTTTCCTATACCATGAAAAACGAACGCGAGGAGTAATCGGGTTCCCCAATCGAAGGGTCGATCCATTTCAGATAGAGAAACAAGGAGGAGGTTTATGAGCAGAATTGACGTATCCACCTATCAAGAAGAGTTGGCCTGTGCACGGTCGGCTGCCCGAAATGCAGCCGAGACGATTCGGACTCGTCGGGAGAAGGAGTTCGGCGTGCGATACAAAGCGCTCAACGATCTGGTGACCGATGTCGATGTGGCGGTCGAGAAGCAGATCCAGGCAGAGTTGCACAAAGCCTTTCCGGAAGATGCCTGGATGGGAGAGGAGTCTGATGATGGGGCCCGGTTGCCGGAGGGCCGTGTCTGGATTGTAGATCCCATTGACGGAACCACCAACTTCACCTATGGGTTTCCGGTCTACTGTGTGTCCATTGCACTCTGGGAAGGGAAGAAGCCAAAAGTCGGGGTCGTCGTCGAGGTCACACGAAATGAGGAGTTCGTTGCCGTTGCGGGTGAGGGAGCCTGGCTTGATTCCCGCCCGGTCACGGTCTCTGAACTTCAGGAGCCGGGAACGGCACTTGTTGGTACCGGTTTCGCCTACAATGATCACGAGATGCTCGACGCCTATATCGCGCTTTTTCACTACTTGACACTTGAAACACAGGGCATGCGTCGCCCCGGCTCTGCAGCGTTCGACCTCTGTTGTGTGGCGTGTGGACGGTTTCAGGGGTTCTATGAATATGCGCTCAAGCCGTGGGATGTGGCGGCTGCCGGACTGATCGTACAGGAGGCCGGAGGTGTCGTGACCGATTGGACGGGAGGCGATCAATGGCTGGACGGGGAGCGAATTGTGGCAGGCAACCATGGCCTGCATGCGTGGCTCCTGATACAGATTGAACGGTTCATTCCGGCATCGTACCTGCCTCCGAAACTGTAGATTACCGCATCGGTGTGGTCTTGAAAAGAGGGTCGAACGTCGTCAACGGGAGCGGACCGTTGGCGTAGAGAAACGGTTCCCCAAAACTGAACCCTCCCTGGTGGCCGAAGAAGCGAGCTCGCGCCCGGACGGTTTCGAAAAAGCCGGGTCGCGAGATATACGTTTCCGGCTCTTCTCCCGGCTCTTCGACATCAAATTGTGTGGCAAATGCGCGGATCGCCGCCTCTTTTTTCTCCATTGTGGAGGTGATGTCCATCACCAAGTCGGGGATAATCGGGGTATCCTGCATGTAGTGCAGCGTATGTGCGGGCCGGTGCGGCTCCTGGATCGAGCCATCCAGTCCCCGACTTTCCAGTGTTCGAAGTCCACTGTAGAACAGGGCATCCAGTAGCAGGCGGGTTGCCTTTCCGTGATCGGGGTGCCGATCTTCGGGAGCCCCGATCAGGCAGATGGAAGGGCGAAACCGTCGAACAACGTCGATAATTCGAAGCTGCGTCTGCCGGTCATTCACCAGTTGGGTGTCGGGAAGGCCCAGATTTATTCGATCATGCAAACCCAGGATGTCGGCGGCCCGCTTTGCCTCGTGCATTCGTGTTTCCGGTGTGCCACGCGAACCCATTTCGCCGCGTGTCAAATCGACGACAACCACACGTTTTCCCTGGTTTGCCAGTTTGGCAAGGGTTCCGGAACAACCCAGTTCCGTGTCGTCGGGGTGGGCGCCAAAGGCCAAAACGTCGATCTGTTCCATCATCTCTGTTTCTTTCGTTACGTATACGGGTTGTTGTTTCGGGGTTCACACAACCAGGTGCCGGCAGGAGCGGTTCGACCCGAAGGATGAATATAGGAAGAGTTTGTCTGGAATGGGATTCCGGAGAGTGAGCGGTCAGGATTCGGGAACCCTGATACGCTGAATCGGGTTACAGTGACGGTGAAGGGCCCGGGATCGTCAACGACAAGGCCGGATTGTCCCACAGGACGGGAAATCTTACCTTGTGGAAAGGTTAATCGAGATCAAAGAGAGAACCATGAAAGAACTCAACGACGAGCTTGAATATCTGCTTACCGAAGGGCGGGATCTGCTGGAGGATCTGAATCTGGAGGAGCGCCTTGAGGAGGTACGAACCGAGCTGGAACTTTTCATACGGAAGCACCCACTGAAGAGTATGGTGGCGAGTGCTGCGATCGGGTTTGTGATCGCCGGATTGTTGCGGAGGTAGTGCATGTGGTTTAACCGTGGAGACAAGAAGAACGACGAAACGGAATCGACGGACGAGGGGAGTATCAAGGAGATGCTTGAAGATGCGCGGATCTATTTGGAGAAGCGGATCGAACTGCTGATGCTCGGATTTGTCGAACGATTTACCTTTCTGTTGGCCGATGCTGTTCAGCGATTGGCGGGGTTGGTTATTTTTACGCTGGGGGCATTCTTTTTCTGGTTTGCGTTCAGTTTTATTGTGAGTGATTGGGTCGGGAGCACTGCGATCGGGTTTCTTCTCACCTCGTTGCCGTTACTGTTGGCTGGAGGCATGTTTCTCTGGATTCAGCCCGGACGGGTACGTCGCGCTATTCAGGCCGGAATGATTCGGCAATTTCTGCGTGCATTCGATGATTCGACTGCAGGCAGACGGTCTGCCTCGTCTCGTGAAACGTACACGAAGAGCACAGATCGTGCGTCCGAATCTCCGTCCGGATCATCGAAGTCGGGGTCGGGAACGGGATCCGGAAGCGACCGGGATCGTGCGACTCCGAGACCCACCCTTTCGAACGAAGAAACGGAGAAGGGATGATTCAGGAACTCGAAGAGCGAAAACGTCGGCTCAGGGCAGATCTGGACGAGATTGAAGCCCGGTTCGAGACGCGTACGTCTCGTTTGGGTGGGCAGTTGACACGTTGGATCCCGAAAGGAATTCGATCGTCGATCCCGATCCGTGGATGGTCGATGCGTTCACTTCCGTTGGCGATGACGGGAGCGGTCATTGTGATTGCATTTTCCAGTGGCTGGTTGCGTGGGGGGCGCCGGGTGGCGACCACCGGACTAAAGGGGCTTCTGCGATCAAGCATTACCGGTATTTTACTCTCCGAGATGCGCCGGATGGCGACCAAGCGAGCGATGCACTACGTGATGGATCAACTTGAACGAAGGGTGGGTCATACAGATTCGACATCCCCGTCCGATGATTCCGAATCTTCTCAGCGGTCTCGCCGATAGTGCCAATTGCCAAAATTTGTTAAAAAGTGCAGGAACACCGACTTGCCGCTGAATTTCCCCTTTGGCATCTGTACATTACCACATCAATTTCCGGTTTCTGTCGAAACCGCGATCATGTCGGAGAGTCGATTCCCCTGCATGAATTTTTCAACCAACGGATGGGCCTACGCAGATGATGCGGATTCTACTTTTTGTGTTCCTGGTAATGCTTGTACCCCGATGGGTAGAGGCTCAAGACGAATTGACCCTCAACGAGGCGATTGAGCTGGCGCTGGAGAATCATTTTCAAATTTTGCAGGCCGAGAATGATCTCGGGATGGCCGAGGCACAAATTCGAAGTGCACAAGCCAATTTTCTGCCTGGATTGAGCGCTTCGTTGGGAGGGAATCAGAATGTAGGTCGCCAGTTTGTGCAGGAGGATGCCACCTTTGCCGACCGGACAACCTACGGAATCTCCGGCTCCATACGTACAGACATTACCATCTTTCGCGGCTTTGAGAACATCAACCAGCTTCGGCAGTCACGTGTGAATCGCGACATGCAGGAGGCCGACAACCAGCGATTGCGTGAGCAGATCGTCTTTAATACGGCCATGCAATATTTACAGGTGTTGCTGGACGAGGAGTTGGTCGGGATTGCCGAACAGAATTTGGAGATCTCCCGTCAGCAACTCGAACAGGTGAGCGCACAGGTAGAGGTGGGATCCCGACCGATTGTGGATCAGTATCAACAAGAGTCGGTGGTGGCTTCGAATGAACTCTCACTGGTTCAGGCCGAGAATGCACTTCAAGTCAGTCGAACGCAACTCTACCGGATTCTGCAAATTGATCCTCTCGAGCAAGTGGCCTTTGTCGCTCCCGACATTGACGAGGAAGAGCTGGTTCCCTCGGACCTGGATTTGAATCAAATGATCCAATTTGCCCTGCAGAACAGAAGTGATGTCCAGGCTCAGAAATTGAATCTGCAGACGATGCGCTACGATCTTGAACTCGCCCGGGCTGCGTACTATCCGTCGGTGACGGCCAATGCGAATTTCAATACACGGTACAGTGACCAGTATCGGCTGGCGAATGAGACGGTCGGTTTTCAGGATCAGTTTTTTGAACAGATGATCACCCGTTCTGTCGGATTCTCGGTCACGATTCCAATCTTCAACCGACTCAATACACGCACATCGGTAGAACAGGCACAGGTACAGCTCAAGAATGCCAGACTCAATCTGGACGATCTCGAGTACGGTGTCCGGGAAGAGATCGGACAGGCGTACAGTGATTACGTGGCATTGAGTAAAGAGCTCAGCGCAACCGAAAAAGCACTCGTGGCTGCAGAACGAACCTATCTGACCCAACAGCAACGATACGAAATCGGATCGACCACGCTCATCGAGCTCAATCAAGCGACGACAGATTATATGGAGTCGCAATCCAATCGGCTGCGTACCACGTACAACTTCGTTTTTCAAGAGAAGCTCCTCGATTACTATCTTGGACGGCTCAGCGAACAGCTCTCCCCGGACGTTTGAGAATCACGGATCCGGGCGGGCGATTCCACTCGGCTCCCGGCTTGCATGCGTACGATCGCAAACCGACAAGGGTCCAGAGTGGAGTGTCGTAGAACCAGGAATGGAACGGAGACCTCCATGACCCCCAAATCATCACTCAGTATGCCCTTGGACCCCAAACGACTCTCCCGTCTTCAGGGAGAAGTGGTTGTTATCAAATATGGCGGGAATACACTTCGTGACGGAAGTGAAACCAGCGACGAAGATCCCATCCTGGATCAAGTGGTCGAACTTGTGGAGCTGGGTATCCGGCCGGTATTGGTTCATGGCGGGGGTCCGGTGATTCAGCGCCTGCTCAAGATCTTCGGTATTGAGTCTCAATTTGTTTTTGGCCATCGAAAGACGGATTTGGAAGCGATGCGAGTGGTCGAATTGGCACTGCGTGGAGAAGTGAACGGACTGCTGGTCAAGCGACTCAACCGTCGCGGTGTGCAGGCGGTCGGTCTTTCGGGCAAGGATGCCTCCATGGTGAAGGTCAAGCGCCGGATTCATCGACAGGAGCATGATGGGGAGATCACGGAGGTGGATCTGGGGTATGTCGGTGATGTGGTCCGGATGGATCCAGAGTTGATCGAGATCCTGCTGAAAAATGGCTATCTTCCCGTGATTGCCCCGATCAGTCAGGGAGAGGATGGTGAAGACTACAACGTCAACGCAGATCTGTTTGCCGGCCACCTGGCTGGCGCACTCAAGGCAGCCGCATTTGTGGCCGTTACCGATGTAGACGGGTTGATGAAAGATCTCGATGATCCATCCAGTCACATCGATGTGGCGGATGCGGAGACCATTCGCAGCGAGATCGGCCGGTCGATACAGGGCGGCATGATTCCGAAAGTGGAAGCGTGTCTGGCAGCTCTGTCCGAAGGAGTCGGGGAAGCGTGCATCGTCAGCGGATTGAAACCGGGCCGACTGGTGGCTCAACTCGTCACAGACAACGGAAGCGGAACCACAATCAACGAACACCCATGACCGAAAGCGAAATTCGAGAGAAGAGCGAGACCTGGCATTTTGATCTGTACAAGCGGTACCCCCTGGTTCTGGAGCGGGCAGAAGGAGCACGCGTATGGGATCGGGACGGTCGTGAGTATATCGATGCCCTGGCAGGTATTGCGGTAAACAATGTGGGTCACTGCCACCCAAAAGTGGTTCAAGCCGTGCAACGGCAGGTATCCAGGTTGATTCATGTCTCCAACCTCTACTACACCGAGGCACAATCTTCCCTGGCAGAAAAGCTGGCGTCGGTCTCCGGATTCGAGAAAGTCTTTTTTTGCAACTCCGGAGCCGAAGCAAACGAAGCGGCTATCAAGTTGGCGCGCAAATACGCCGACAAGACGGGTCGAACCGGCCCGATTGTCTCGCTGAAAAACTGTTTTCACGGTCGAACCATCGGAACCATTGCGTTGGGGAAGGAGAAGTACCGAAAAGGATTTGGTCCGATGCCGACCGGGATCGAGCATACTCCGGCCAATGATATCGCAGCACTGGAGAAAGTGATGAGTGATCAGACGGCGGCGCTCATTCTGGAGCCGATTCAGGGTGAAGGGGGCGTTGTTCCACTGGATCAGGCCTATCTGGAACGTGCACGAGAGCTCTGTGACACACATGGTGCACTTCTCATCTATGACGAGGTGCAGTGTGGAGTGGGGCGAACGGGAAAGATGTTTGCCTGGCAACATTTTGGTGTGAAGCCGGATGTACTGACGGCTGCCAAAGGGCTTGGGGGAGGTGTCCCCATCGGGGCTGTGATGGCGACCAAAGAGGCGGCCGGAGTGTTGGGATATGGGGAGCATGGAACCACTTTTGGTGGCAATTCGCTTGCAAGTGCCGCTGCCGGTGCCGTCCTCGACGCGATCGAAGAGGAGAAACTCTGTGAAGCGGCCCGGGAGAAGGGAGAGTGGCTCATGCAGACGCTTCGTGAACGGACCAAGGGGTGGAGCTGCGTGAAGGGCGTCCGGGGTGTCGGCCTCATGGTTGGTATGGAACTCACCTTCAAAGGAGCGCCCGTCGTCGAAAAGATGCTTGAGAAGGGTGTTTTGTCCAACTGTGCATCCGATGTGGTGATGCGACTGCTCCCACCGCTGGTGATTACGCAAGAACAACTTGAGCGCGTTGTCGATGTGCTTCTGGAGTCGGTTCGCGAATGCGACCCCGACTCGTAATTTCCTGCCGGAAACGTACATTTTTGGAATCGAGACAAGGAGTGAACAATGAGCAAACGAAAAGTGGGAGTCGTTGGTGGAACGGGGTATACCGGAATGGAGCTGATTCGATTGCTGGTTCAGCATTCGGAGGTCTCTCTTGAGATTGTGACTGCACGGAGTGAAGCAGGTACGAAATACTCCAAAGTATATCCATCATTTGAAGGCATCTACGACGACCCGTTGCGACCGATCGACGATCTGGCAGGCATGGATCTGGACCTGGTCTTTTTGGCACTCCCTCACCGGGTATCGATGAATTTTGTAAAAGAGTACGGACTGGATTCCTTCCGGATTATCGACCTTTCAGGTGATTTCCGGTTGCACAAACAGGCCGTCTACGAGGAGTGGTATGAAAAAGACCACGTCTGCCCGGAGTATCTGCAACAGGCTGCGTACGGACTTCCGGAACTGAACCGGGACGAGATTCGGAATGCCGATCTGGTCGCCAATCCGGGGTGTTATCCGACGTCGGCCATCCTGGCACTCGCACCGCTGCTCAAACAGAAAATGGTCGAACCCGGAACGATAATTGTGGATGCCAAGTCGGGTGTGACCGGAGCGGGAGCCAAACCGAAAGAGACAACCCACTTTCCGAATTTGTTCGGGAATTTCTACGCCTACGGACTCGGCCGGCATCGACACACTCCGGAGATCGAGCAGATTCTGGGCGGGCTCTCCGGCAATGAGGTGCAGATTCAGTTTACCCCTCATCTACTTCCGATCGACCGCGGGATCCTGAGTACGACCTACTCGGTTCCGAATGGACCCGTGAGCAAAGAGCTGATTCGGGAGACGTTTCTGGGTTTTTACGAGAAAGAGTATTTTGTTCGCGTACTGGATACACCACCGTCTGTCAAAAACGTACGCGGATCCAATTTTTGTGACCTCTATGCGACCTACGATGAACGGACCAACCGGATCATTACGATTTCGGCCATCGACAACCTGGTCAAAGGAGCGGCGGGTCAAGCCGTTCAGAATATGAATTTGATGTTCCGGCTCATCGAGAAGTCGGGACTGGAGCATTCGCCACTCAATCCGTGAGCGGATTCCAATAGAACGTTCAACAAGATTCAGTTATGCAAAACAACATCTGCAACGTACGGGGAATCAAAGCCTGGGGATCCCATATGGGGATCAAATCGAAACGGCGGGATCTGGCACTGATCGTCTCCGAAAAACCGGCCAGTGCGGCGGCTGTCTTTACACAGAATTTGGTTTGTGCCGAGCCGGTCAAGCTGAGTCGGAAGCACATTCAGGACGGCGTCATTCAGGCGATCGTGGTCAACTCCGGCAATGCCAATGCGTGTACCGGAAAAAAGGGGTGGGAGGGGGCCGTCGCGATGGCGGAAACCGTTGCCGAAGAGCTCAACATCCCGGTCGAACATGTACTGGTGGCATCCACGGGTTTGATCGGGGAACCCTTTCCCACCGAAAAGGTGGTTCAGGGAATTCGGGAAAGTGTTCCCAAGTTGTCGGACCGGCAACTGGCTGGATCACTGGCCGCCAACGCCATCTTGACGACGGACACATTCCCCAAAGAGGGGTACACGTCGTTCAAGGTTGACGGAATCAAAATCAACATGGCGGGTATCGCCAAGGGATCCGGAATGATTCATCCCGACATGGCGACCATGCTTGGGTTCATTGTGTGTGATGTCGCGATCGACGCGCATCTGTTGGATAAAGCATTGCATACGGTGGTGGATCGAACCTTCAACATGATTACGGTCGACGGAGATACGTCGACCAACGACATGGTTGGAATTCTGTGCAATGGCATGGCGGGCAACGATCCGATTGTCAAAGAGGATCAGCGATACGAGACCTTTGTCGAACATCTTGAAAAACTATGCAGCCACCTGGCAATTCTGATCGTTTCGGATGGAGAGGGTTCCACCAAACTGGTCGAATACCGGGTCGAAGGTGCTCGCACCGAAGAGGAAGGGCGAAAAATCATTCAAACCATCTCTACCTCCAGTCTGGTCAAGACAGCGATTTTCGGTACGGATCCCAACTGGGGACGGATTTTTGCTGCAGCCGGCCGAGCCGGTGTTCCATTTGACCCCGACAAGGTGGATCTCTACTTCGGGAAGAGTCGTGCACTGCGGATTCTGGAGAACGGGCAGCCGACCGACTTGAACCGGGCCGAACTCAAGAAGGAGATGGAGTCCTCGACCGTGGTCATTACGCTGGATCTGCACGATGGGGATGCTTCGGCAATCGGATGGGGATCGGACCTTTCGTACGAGTACGTTCGAATCAACGCCGAATACACGACTTAACAACAGGTAATCGGGCCGGAGCCACAACCAAGGGAGCTTTCTTTGAATCACTACGAGAACTATTCACCCAATACACAATTTTCGGTGTTTCCACCGGCCGTCAAGCATCTGGTCATTGTGAACCTGCTCTGCTTTCTCGCCTTGTCTACTCCGGGTATCGGGAATGCACTCTTCTACTACGGTGCACTTTGGCCAATCGGCCACGATCTCTTTCAGCCTTGGCAGTTGGTCAGTTACATGTTTCTTCACTCCGGGTTTGGTCACATCTTTTTTAATCTTTTTGCTCTCTGGATTTTTGGTCAATCGATCGAAAACAGTTGGGGGACCAACCGGTTTGCCGCCTACTACTTTTTGACCGGCATCGGGGCGGCACTGCTCCATATGGTGGTCGGGGGCGGGGGGGCACCGACGATTGGTGCATCCGGCGCTGTGTACGGCATTCTGCTTGCCTTCGGGATGATGTATCCTGATCGCTACATTATGCTTTTGATTCCACCTATCCCGATCAAGGCGAAGTATTTCGTACTTATCTTTGGTGCCATTGAACTTTTTTACGGAGTCACCGGATCCCGGTCCGGCATCGCCCACTTTGCCCATTTGGGTGGAATGTTTGTGGGATATCTGCTCATTCGTTTCTGGGGACTGCGCGGCGAGAACCGTTATTAGGAGAATCCATGGTCTATCGGGAAGAGTCTTTTTTTGACGGAATCAAACGCGGATACCGGATGCTTCCACCGGCAATCCGTGTGCTGCTTACACTCTGTGTCGGCGTCTTTGTCGTGCAGGCGGTCGGGGGCCGGTCGTTCAACCAATTTCTGGTCACATGGTTTGCATTTGATCCGAGTTGGGAGGTAGCAATTTCCCAGCCCTGGCGCTGGGTCAGCTATATGTTTCTACACGGGAGTGGGTTTCATCTTCTTTTCAATATGCTGTGGCTCTGGTGGATGGGACGTCCGGTCGAGGAGCAGATGGGTCCCCGAAGCTTTACGGTACTCTACCTGGGGGCCGGGATTGGAGGCGGGCTTGTGAATGTTGCTCTGGCTGCACTGTTCGGGAATACACCGGTCATCGGGGCATCCGGAGCCGTCTATGGCGTGATGGTCGCATTTGCTGTTCTCTATCCGCGAACGCCCATCATGCTGTTTCTGTTGCCACCATTGGAGGCTCGATATGTTGTTGCCGGCCTCATCTTTTTTGATTTCCTCTTTATCGGCGCAGGGGATCCCATTGCGCGAGTGGTCCATTTGGGAGGCGCCGGAGTGGGGTATCTGATTATTCAAGCCTGGGTGAAGGGGGCCGATCTCACACGCTTTACACGGCCCTTTGATAAAATCGGATCGCTTTTTCGAAGCGCCGGATCGTCAAAAGGTCGAACCCGCAAAAAGGGCTCGTCAGGTGGAGAGGTTGGGAAGCGGACCCGCAACCCCCGGATGCAGTCGGTCCGCGACGTGGAGATTATGGACGAAGAAAAAGTACGTGATCTGGACGAAATATTGGATAAAATCTCGACGTCAGGCTATGAGGGATTGACGGCAGAGGAGAAGAAACGACTATTCGAGTTGAGTAAACGACACTGATGCGATTCTTCGGGCTGGAGAGTAGGTAGGTACAGAAGATCCATGTGTCGTCGGAATGACTAGCCAGAAGGGGCAATCAAAGCATGAAACCAACAAAACGAAGAGAGTCGATCCCGGTTCAAATTGGCCACGTAACCGTAGGCGGGGGAGCCCCCATTGTCGTACAGTCGATGACCAATACCGATACGGCAGATGTGGATTCGACGGTGGGGCAGGTGGCGCATCTGGCCGAAGCCGGATCAGAACTGGTGCGATTGACCGTGAATCACGAGGCGGCAGCCAAAGCCGTGCCGAAGATCAAGGAGAAACTGCTTTCACAGGGCATCGATGTGCCGCTGGTGGGAGATTTTCACTACAACGGGCACAAGCTGTTGCCGGGGTACCCCGACATGGCAGCGGCGTTGGACAAATTTCGAATCAATCCGGGAAACACCGGAAGTCGGGAACGGGATCGCAACTTCTGCACCATCGTTGAACAGGCGGTGATTCACGACAAACCTGTTCGGATCGGTGTCAACTGGGGATCGCTGGATCAGCAGCTGTTGGCAGAGAGAATGGATCTCAACAATGAATTGGCCGAACCGAAGTCCTCCAAAGAGGTGATGCTCGATACCATGATCGAGAGCGCACGGCGTTCCAGCGAGATGGCAAAAGATGTGGGCCTGCCCGAAGATCGAATCATCATTTCCTGCAAGATGTCCGGTGTTCAGGATCTGATACACGTGTATCGGCGAATTGCAGAGGAGCTGCCGTATCCACTGCACTTGGGATTGACAGAAGCCGGGATGGGGATGAAGGGGATTGTGGCCAGTGCAACCGCCCTCTCTGTGCTGCTTCAGGAGGGGATCGGGGATACCATTCGTGTCTCGCTCACACCGGCTCCAGGTGCCGATCGGGCCGAAGAGGTGCGCGTTTGTCAGCAAATTCTCCAATCTCTCGGAATCCGGAGTTTTACACCCCAGGTGACCTCCTGTCCGGGGTGCGGTCGAACACAGAGTACTTATTTCCAGGAACTTGCAGACGAGATCCAGAACTATCTGGTCAAACAGATGCCGGTCTGGCGGGAGAGTCATCCCGGAGTCGAGGAGATGGATGTGGCCGTCATGGGGTGTGTGGTGAACGGACCGGGTGAATCGCGTCACGCCAATATCGGAATTTCACTTCCGGGGACGTTCGAAGATCCAAAGGCCCCGGTCTATGTAGATGGTGAACATACGATCACGTTGAAGGGTGAAAATATCTCTGCCGAGTTCCGGGCCATTCTCGATGACTATGTGGAACGCACCTATCCATCCAGGAAAAAAGACGGCGACCCGGTCTGAATTTCGAATGAGAATTGATACAGGCGGAGGCGCCACCCATGAGACTCGATTCGAAATATTTTACCCCGTTTCTTGCTGTCACCACCGTGGTGACCATGGCTGTCATCCTGTATGCGACCATTTCGTACCTGAATCGTCAACAGGAGATCGTTCGCGAGAATGTGGCCGACCTTCAGACGACACAGCTTGTATTCGAACGGTTGGAACAAGAGGGTGAGCTGTCTGCCAGTGAATTCACTGGACAGCCGTTGGTGGTTCACTTTTGGGCCACATGGTCGGGTCGCTCGGAAGCTGTGGGAGACCAACTTGAAGAGATCCGGCAGTCGCACCCCGAACTGGTTGTAATCGCTGCTTCGGTGAGGGATCATCCTGATTTGGCAGTGGAGTGGGCCCGGTCCAACCAGGAGTCGTTTTACTGGGTTGAGGGGACTCGTCTCTATCAGGACCTGCAAATACCCGGCGTACCGTCCCAACTGTTGATCAATCGCAGAGGAGAGGTTGCTACACTCCATGTTGGAGACGATGCCGAGTCCTTGAACCGGGAGCTTGAAAGATTGATTGGCGATGAGTAAGCACCCGCGGATGCATATGTGGCTGGATGGCGAATGGATGGAGTCGGACGAACTCCACATGGTCACCGGAAGTCATGCATTTCGGTACGGACTGGGCTGGTTCGAAACATTTCGGACCTGGCAGGGTCGTGTCCCGAGCCTGGCAGCCCATCTGAACCGGCTCGAGGGAGCGGCCCGGTGGTGGGGAGCGGATCCCGGGGATCGCCTGGATCCGGAGATCTGGCGCGGGCGAATCGAGCAGCTGGTTTCAAAAAATGATCACCCGGACGGGGAAGCGTGTATTCGTCTGCAACTCCTCCTTCACGACGGGCGATTTTTGGACGATCGGGGATCGGTGAATCGTTCCTCCGGGTCACTGCTGTTGACGACGGCTCCGTTGCCGCCTGTCCGTCGCATGGTGGACCTGGTGATTGGTGACACAACGGCGCTTCCAAATCGAACCCGCCCGTCAAGATTCAAGTGGAGTGCCCGTACACACTATCTGTTGGCCGAGCGGGAGGCCTCCCGACACGGGGCAGATGACGCCATACTGCTCACGACCAACGGGTTTGTTTCTGAAACCACACGTGCCAATCTCTTCTGGAAACAGGACGATGTGATCTATACACCGGATGAGTCGTGTGATCTGCTCCCGGGCCTCATGCGCGAGAGACTCTTGCAAGTCATTCAGACACGTCCGGGATGGCGAGTAGCTCGCGGAACCTATAGACCGGAGAGCCTGGAGCATGCCAATCAGGTTTGGTTGACCAACTCACTGCGGGGCCTGGAGCCGGTGCGGCAGGTGGATACCCGGCGCTATGAGGTATCGTCGCCTTTTTTGGACGAACTTGGCAATCGGCTCCGGGAGCAGTTGAATCGAGAATTGGAGCAGGCATGAGTCGGTTTTCGACGTCCAGTGAGGCATTGGCATGGCTCAACCGTATTCCGATGTTCGGGAACGTCGGGGCCCGTGCTGCCCGCATGGGTCTTGAGGGGATGGATGCCATTTGTGAGAGAATGGGCCGGCCGGAGAAACGGTTGAACGGCGTTCATGTTGCCGGTACGAATGGCAAGGGTACCACATGCCGGTTGATCGCCTCGGTGGGGCTGGAGGCCGGATACAAAACAGGTCTGTATACTTCCCCCCATCTTATGCGTGTTCATGAGCGAATCCGGATCGGCGAAGAGGAGATCCCGGATTCCGCCATCATGGAGTGGATGAACCGGTATGCAGACGATGCGGATACTCTCTCGCTCACCTACTTTGAAGTGACCACAGCAATGGCACTCTGGTATTTTGATCGAGAAACGTGTGACTGGGTCGTACTAGAAACGGGTCTCGGCGGGCGTCTGGATGCGACCAATATCACACGGCTCGATCCGTGTGTGATTACATCCATTGGACTGGATCATACCGATCTTCTCGGGGATACACGGACGAAGATTGCCAGGGAGAAAGCAGGGATCCTGAAGGGGGGAGAGACGCTGATCACCGGCGATCTTCCAGAGGAAGCGAAGGAGGCGATCGGAACCATTGTCAGTGAGCGTGACGTTCAGTGGATCGAAGCGGGCCGAAGCGAGCCGTATTGGGATGAAGACCGCATGGTCTGGAGCGACCCCGTGGATGGATCCGCAAGATCGGTGAACGGAGAGAATCGAAAGCGGATCGACCTCTGGAATGTTGCAATGGCGTGGGAGGTTGCAACGGTTCTGGAGCCCCGGTTTCCTGGTCAGAGAGACGCATTTGTTCGGGGTGTAGAGCAGATGAACAATCATTTTCCACTACAGGCATCCTTTCACCGTCTGCGTCCGGATCGACACTGGTACGTGGACGGAGCACACAATTTGGAGGCTGTCGAGACACTCATGGATCAGATTGAGTGGCTCCGCTCACGGGGTGTAGGGAAGGAGCCGGTAATCGTACTGTCGTTGATGAAGGACAAGGCAACTCCCGAGCTTCTCTCTCGATTTCAATCATTTCGGGATATCCGGTATTGGGACGGTCAAACCCCCAGAACGGCACCCTGGGAGTGGGTTCATTCCCGCCTTCCACAGGCGACTCGAATGGATCCTTCTGTACCCCAAAAGGATGGGTGGCTCGATTCATTGAAAACCGAGTTAGTAATATTTACGGGAAGTTTTTACTTTTACTCAAAGGTGTTGCAATGGATCGCCTGCCAACCACCTTCAAATCAGACGAACCGCTCCGAAACGGATTCCTGAACCTCCCGGCGGATCAACGACACCACACCCACGTCGTATTATCTACTCTTTTTTTCTTATTCGAATGCGACGAGCAACGATTTAGCGTAGCAGAATCATTCAAATCATGTCGGAGAATAGTACCGTTACCATGTCAAATACGGATTTGAGTACCCTACAGAGGAAGACGGTCAAAGAGCTTCAGGGGATGGCCAAGGAGCTTGGGATCAAACGGTCGACGGGCATCAAAAAGGTGGACCTGATCGACAAGATTCAGAAAGCGATGGCCGTTTCCCGCCGCAGCAGTGAACGGGAGCCGCGTCAGGCAGAGCTTTACGAGAGACGAGAGGCCAATGGCCAGAAGATCTCTACAGACAATCAAGGCGACGAGGAAGAGGTCACGGGAAGTGAATCGATTCCAGCTCGTCAATATGGAGGTCAGAGTCATATTCAGACCTATGACAACGACAAGAACGAGAAAAAGAACGAACGAAATCGTCGCGGTGGCGGAGGCGGGCGCCCTCGCGATCAATACAAGAAGAACAAGAAGCATGTGAGCAACGTGCTTCCGGAATCGGATGCGGACAATCTCTACGATCGGCTCGAGGAGATCGAGCCTCAATTGGGCAAATTTCTGCTGAATGAAGGGACCCTGGAGATTCTCCCGGACGGGTACGGGTTTCTTCGGTCGGTGAATTACAACTACAAGGCAAGTCCGGATGACATCTACGTTTCTCCTTCGCAGATCAAACGATTTCGACTCAAGCAGGGAGACTGTGTCATTGGAATCATCCGCCCGCCCAAAGTCGGGGAGCGCTATTTTGCACTTTTGCGTGTAGAGGGTGTGAATGGAAAGATTCCGGGAGATATGGACAATCGGGAAGATTTCGAAGATCTGCTCCCGATCTATCCAGAAGAGCGGTTCAACCTGGAGGACAAACCGAGCAACTACTCCATGCGGGTAGCCAATCTCTTCTCTCCACTCGGAAAAGGGCAGCGGGGCCTCATTGTGGCTCAACCGAAGACCGGAAAAACCACGCTGTTGAGAGACATTGCCAATTCCGTTGCCAAGAACAATCCGGAGACGCGGATTATCATTCTTCTCATCGATGAACGACCCGAGGAGGTGACCGATATGGAGCGGTCCGTCGAGAACGCCGAAGTGGTCGCCTCCACCTTTGACGAGAAGCCGGAGAACCATATCGGGCTCTCCGAAATTGTCTTCGAGAAAGCCAAGCGTCTGGTCGAGAGTGGCCATGACGTCCTGTTGCTCATGGACTCGATTACCCGATTGGCTCGAGCCTACAACATCTGCGGCGGAACCTCGGGTCGAACCATGTCGGGCGGGGTCGACTCCGAAGCGCTCAAAGCCCCGCGACAGCTGTTTACATCTGCCAGAAACATCGAAAATGGTGGCAGTCTCACAATATTGGCGACGGCACTCATCGAGACCGGCTCCCGGATGGACGATGTGATTTTCGAAGAGTTCAAAGGGACAGGGAACATGGAGATGGTCCTCGTCCGCCGACTTGCCGAGCGTCGCATCTTCCCCGCCATCGATATTTTCAAGAGCGGGACCCGTCGCGAAGAACTTATTGTTCCGGATGAAGAGCGGGAAAAGGTTGTACTGCTGCGCCGCTATCTGAACAACATGAACTCTTTTGAAGCGATGGAGTTCCTTCTGGACAAGATGAAAGGCACGGAGAACAACGAAGAGTTTCTAATCTCGATGAACCGGTAAGGATGCGGCCATGGGTGCAGACACCCACGGCCCTCCAACAGATCCTTGCACGGTTGTCCGGCTACTCTACATGAATATCGACCGGAAGAATGGCCCAGAGCTGCCGTGGCTGCTCGAGAATTGATAACGGCTCTGCCTGCTCACTGAATTCACGTGCAAACGGAATGGAATCCCGAATCCAGCCGCGAACGGACGTTTCGGCCGATGCGAAGAGGGCTTCAAAGAGGGGTTTCGGTCGAGGCAGCTCGAGCGTGTCCCATACCTCGAGTCCACCCCGTTCGGCGGCCCGGGCAATGGCATCTTCCAAGCTTCCCAACCGGTCGACCAATCCCTGATCCAGAGCATCTTCTCCTGTCCAGACACGACCCTGTGCGACGGTGTGAATCTCTTCCGTGCTACGATTCCGGTTGGTGGCCACGCGATCAAGAAACGTATCATAGCCGTGCTGCATGTACTGCTGCATGGCCGCTCTTTCGGTATCGGTCTGGGCGCGAGTCATCCGCATCCAGTCGGCGTGTTCATGTGTTTTAAGCGTCTCGAACCGGATCCCCAAATGATCATTGTAGAGCTCTTCGGAGTTGAACATCATGGAGTAGATGCCGATCGATCCGGTAATGGTCGATGGAGTGGCCATCACTTCATTGGCACCCATTCCCATGTAGTATCCACCGGAAGCCGCCACATCCCCGAACCAGGCGATCACCGGTTTCTTTTCGGCGGCGCGACGAATCGATTCATAAAGTAGTTCGGAGGTCGAAACTGCCCCACCCCCACTATTGATAGCAATCACGATGGAGTGTACATCCTCATTTTCAAGCGCTGTCTCCAGGGAGGCAGCGATGGATTTGGCCGTAATGACCGGCTGCGAATCGAACGGTGTCTCTATGGTTTGAGGCATAATCATGCCTGTGGCATGGATGACGGCGACCGTTCCTTCCGGCTCGCCGGACGAGAGACCAGCCGATTCGGATGGAACGCGTTGGTACCGCCGCATCGATACGACCGGTAATTCACGATCCTCTTCCAGATTCAGCTGTTGGCGAATCATCATTTCCAGATCCCCTGGATACCCGATGCGATCGATCAGGCCCGACTCCAGTGCGCTGGCGACTGGATCGGGAGGCAGGGTTCCCAGCCAGCTGTCCAATTGGTCCCTGGAAATTTCACGGCTCTCCGCTACCTCTGACAAGAAGAGGGTGTGAATATGATCCAGAATGGCATCAAGCTGTTCGCGCTGTTCCGGTGAGGCTTCCTGACGAAGAAAGGGTTCGACGGCAGACTTGTATCGCCCCACACGGGTAATCTCCGGTTCAATCCCTATCTTGTCGAAGAGCTCTTGGTAAAAACTCATCTGGATCGAAAACCCGTTTAATTCCAGATAGGTTTGATTCGGAACCACGAGGGTATCGGCCGCGGAGGCAAGAAAGTATCCTCCCATATTCATACCGATGTCGTCGGTGAGTGCATAGACCGGCTTTCCACTCTCTTGACGGAATGTGGAGATCGATTCCCGCAGTTCGGCCAGACTGGCCCAGCTCCCGGAAACCCGATTCACCTGTAGCCAGAGGGCATCGATTCGGTCATCGTGGATCGCTTTTCCGAGGGATTCCTGAACCGTTTGAACAGACAGTGTGGAGCCTGTCTGGATCAATTCCTGAAACGGGTTGTGGGGCAATCGGTAGGGGATGTCCCCGGTGAGTTCGATTTTGAGAATGGACGAGTCTTCGATAAACGGCTCGGGTTGGCTCGAAGAGCTGATCAAAATCATGAAAAAGAGAGTCACAAGCAGCATGGCGGCCAGTAGTGTGCCGACGAATGTGGCGATGGTGGTCTTGAAGAAACTCATGATCCAGCAATTTGGTTGAAAACGGCGTATTGAACGGTCTGTTCAGAACGGAGTACGGAGTGCACACCGTGTATGAGATCCGGGAAACAAGATGGGAAGGTACAAAAATCGAGAGGATCGATCGTATGAGAAAACGTCAACATGTGGAGACGTCCAATGAATAATTCACCCGTCGATACCCTTGTGATCGGGTCGGGCCACAATGGATTGATTACGGCCTGTTATTTGGCCAAAGCCGGTGAAAAGGTGTTGGTGTTGGAGCGACGCGAAGATGTTGGAGGAGCGGTTGCAACGGAAACGATGTTTGCCTCTCCGACTCATCCGGGCGGATTCCGGATGGATGTGGGTTCGTCGGTTCACATCATGATCCATCAGACCGGTATTTTGGAAGAGCTGCAATTGGAGTCCTACGGACTCGAGTATATCGAGATGGATCCCTTCATGTCCTACCCATTGCCGAAGGGACGTGGGGTCATCCATTTTCACAAGGATCTGGAGCGAACGCTTGAATCCATTGCGAGAGTCGCACCGGAGGATGTGGAGAATTACCGAGAGTTTGTCCGGTTTTGGGGGCGAATCAACCGGGGAGTGCTCAAAGCGTTCATGACACCTCCGGCTGGCGGTTCGTTGATCCGGGAGATCGGATTGGGACAGATGCGTGACGGAGCCATGTTTCGGAAGGGAGAGTCTACTCGGGGTGTTCAGCAGATCCTTTCCAGTTACGGAAAGGTGGTTGACGATGCATTCGAAAGCCCCTGGCTCAAGGCGGCACTGGTTTGGTTTGCGGCTCAGTCGGGACCGACACCCGACATGCCGGCAACCGGTGATTTTGCGGGGTGGCAGGCGATGTTGCACGAAAGCGGGGCGAAACATCCGAAGGGCGGGAGTGGTGAGCTTACCCAAGCGTTGGCACGCTGTCTGATTGCCCACGGGGGAGAGGTCCGGACATCTTCTCCGGTCGACTCCATTCTTGTCGAGCGCGGGTCGGCGGTCGGTGTCCGGACCGATCAGGGAGAGGAGATTCGGGCATCCAAGTTGGTCTCCAATGCACATGTGCAGACGACGATGTTGAAGATGGTGGGGTCGGAACATCTGCCATCGTCTACCCGGCAGCGCGTTCGGAACATCGCTGTCGGCAACGGATTCGGGATGGTCATTCGCTGTGCGGTCGAGGAGCTTCCCGATTACACAGCTGCACCGGGTGATCCGCTTATTCACAACGGTATGCAGCTATTGGCCCCGTCCGTTGACTATCTGTATCGGGCCATTGGCGACTACCAACAGAAGCGCACGCCGGCCAACCCCGCTGTGTTGGCCATGACCTTTTCGGCCATTGATCCTGTCGTGGCTCCGGATGGAGGCCACACCCTGTTCGCATGGGCCCAGTGGCATCCCTATGAGTTGTCAGAGGGTGTGCAGTGGGGCGATATTCGGGAGGCGGAAGCAGATAAAATCTATGATGTGGTCTGCCGGTACGCACCCAATATGGAGGGAAAACGAATCGATTGGTATATTCAGACCCCACTTGATATTGAGCGAAAACACGGGATGTTGCGTGGCAATGTGATGCATGTGGAGATGAATCTGGATCAGATGTTTATGTTTCGTCCTCTGCCGGAGATGAGCAGATACGAGACACCGATCAGAAATCTCTTTCTGTCGAGCGCTTCCTGCCACCCCGGTGGGGGTGTTTTTGGGGCTGCTGGGTACAACGCTGCCAAAACCATTTTGAACAAGAGCAGGAGGAAACGATGGAGATGGTTCGGACGCTGAGAACGAATGGGTCGGGGTCACTGCTGCGGATCCATACACGTGCGATTCGGGACAATCTGACTTGGATCCGTAACCAATCCGGTGGTCGCCCGGTGATCGCTGTTGTCAAGGCAAACGCCTATGGTGTGGGGGCCGTGATGGTTGCACGGTTTCTTCGCGAGGAGGTAGAGGGATTCGCTGTAGCGACGACCGATGAGGGAGTCGAACTTCGCGAGGCAGGGATTCGTAAACCGATTTTGGTCATGGGTCCGCCTCGCGTCACAACGGCAGGTGACTATGCCGATCACCACCTGACGGCGTCGATATCCCGACCCGAGCAGTCGAAAATCCTTCCCGCCGGTGTGGCCTACCAGATCGTCCTCGACAGCGGGATGCGGCGATACGGTGTGGCCCCGGAGCAGGTGAGCCAAATAAGGGAGATTCTGTCGGCATCCTCACACCTTTCCTATTCAGGGTGTTACAGTCATCACGCCGTCGCAGACGAACCCAAAAATGATGCAGTTTACGAGCAGATCGGCCGCTTTGAAGAGATCATTCGTCAGGCCTCTTTGGACGGCCCGTTTCACATGAGTAATTCCGCTGCTGTCCTGCATGAGGGAGCACTTCCTCACTTTGACCTTCTGCGTGTCGGGTTGGGACTCTACGGGTATGCTCCCGGTTTGCCAAGACCCGACGCCCTGATACCGGCACTCGAGTGGCAGAGTATATTGGAGCTGGTCCGTCCGATAAATAAGGGGGAGCCGGTCAGTTACGGTGGAACGTGGAGAGCCGATCGGAATGGCTGGCTGGGGACGATGCCGGTCGGGTATGCCGACGGACTACCGAGAGCGCTGTCCAACAAGCTTCAAGTCTCGATAGACGGACGTCGGTTCGCTCAGGTGGGCCGGGTGACCATGGATGCAACCATGGTGTTCCTGGAAGAGGCACCCATTCGGGAGGGAACCCCGGTGACCCTCTTTGGCGGGGAGGGCTGGAGTCTGTATGAATGGTCCGAAGCGGCTGGATCGATCCCTCATGAATCGCTTACACGACTATCGGATCGTGTCAAACGGGTCTACGTTTGCTGATGGTCTCGGGACTCAGTAGTGAATGCGCTCCACTTCAAAATCGTAGATGAGCGTCTCTTCCCGGTACATGTAGAACTGTGAGGTCTGATCGGCATCGGCAAATCCCATGCTCGGTCCGACAACGATGATGCGTCGCTCTCCCTGTTTCATACCGATGACACCGTCCAAGAGTCCGCGTGGATCAATCAGATCGGATGTGTTGACCTGTTCGGCTGTGGTGCGTTCATCGGCATAGGTGGACTGGAGGACGGTGTTCTCCTCATCTTTCAAGCGCATGGTTACAAAGGCGTTCATGCCCTCGCCCGTGCGGCCCTGAACCGACCACTTCCCGCTTCCCTCGTTGACCCGATAGACCTGAAGATCTTTCTGGGTATGAATCAAATCCAGCTGTGTTGTATCCGGCAGATCCGGCACCGTTGTCAGATCCGGTGGCTGGAAGTAGGGATTGGTCGTGTCTGCACATCCAATCTGTAACAACGCCAGAAAACCGGCGATCAAGATCAGAATATGTATGGATCGTGGGTTCATTCAAACTCCTTGGTTCCAGTGGCCGATTCATTACCTCCGATGGATAACGAAGCGGCGCCCTGTTTATGATTCACTGTCTCCGAGTGCACGTCGAAGTGCCCGGTCGCGCTGCTTGTTGGCAACCCGGCTCAAAAAGATCGCAAACTGATAGAGCAAAAGCAGTGGCGTGGCAATCATCATTTGGGATACCGGATCCGGCGGCGTCAGGAAGGCCGACAGAATCAGAATCCCGATAATGGCTTGTCTCCGGTATTCGCGAAGGAACTCGGGTGTAAGCATTCCGGCGCGAGAGAGGTAGTAGCTGATCACCGGAATTTGGAACAGAATTCCGCACGCCAATACCCAAAGCGCCACCGATGTGAAATACTCCGTAATGTCGAACTGGTTGACGATCACATCGGAGATGACAAACTGATTGAAAAACTGCAAGGCGAACGGGACCAGGATAAAATACCCGAAACTGATGCCGAGCAGGAAGAAAAAGCTCACAAAGACCACATTGGAATACGTCTGGAGTTTCTCCTGTTTCTCCATGGCCGGCTCAATAAACGCGTACATCTGGTAGAAGAGGATGGGAGATCCGATAATGACTCCGGCTATGATCAAACTTCCCCAGTACGTGAAAAACTGTCCCGGCAGCCGTCGCGAAAGCAGATTGATGTCGATCGCATTGATCGGCATGATGTTGTACATGAAGAAATCGGCGTGGGTGGGACCCAGGATGACGTCATTGACAATGAACTCCGAGAAGATGAATGCAAAGACCACTCCTCCGGTCACTCCGGCCATCCCTTTGATGATGCGCCAGCGCAGCTCCTCGAGATGATCCAAAAAGGACATGCCCTCGGCCGGATTCGGTTTGGCTCCCTTGGCCCGGGGCAGAAACTTGCCCATGATGCCTCGTTTGTTCGACTCCCCACTCATGCTTGTCTGACTACACTGTTGTTGTTGCGTCTACGCATTGTTCGAGTCGGCTCCCGTGACAAAGTCGTAGAGGGGGAACTGGCGGCAGATCGCCATCACCTCGTCCTTGACCCGTGTGATTGTCTCTTCGTTCTGCGGATCGGTAATCACCGTGTCGATGAGCTCGGCAACGCGGACAAACTGTTCTTCGGTAAAACCGCGTGTGGTCATGGCTGGCGAACCGATCCGGATCCCGGAGGTGACAAACGGGCTTTCCGTATCGAACGGAACCATGTTTTTGTTCACCGTAATGGCGGCGGCCTCCAGCCGTTCTTCGGCCAGTTTTCCGGTCACACCCTTGTTTCGCAGGTCGACAAGAATCAGGTGGTTGTCGGTTCCCCCACTGACCAGGTCATAGCCGAGCTCCTGAAACCGATTGGCCATCGCCTTCGCATTGGCGCGAACCTGCTGTTGATACCCCTTGAAATCGTCCTGCAGCGCTTCGCCAAAGGCCACCGCTTTGGCTGCGACGACATGCATGAGCGGCCCGCCCTGTCGTCCGGGGAAGACAGCCGAGTCCATCACTTCGCTCCACGTTTTGGTTCGACCCGAAAGGCGCGCCGTGATTCCCAGCGTGTTTTCGCGATCTTTCCCGATCAAAATCATGCCTCCGCGTGGTCCACGAAGGGTTTTGTGTGTGGTCGTAGTGACCACATCGCACCAAGGGAGCGGGTCATTGAGCAGGTCGGTGGCGATGAGCCCGGCCGTGTGGGCCATATCCATCCAGAGCAGGGCACCCACTTCATCAGCGATCTCCCGAAACGCCGGGTAGTCAAAGTCTCTTGGATGGGCACTCGCGCCGATGGAGATCATTTTGGGTTGAACCTTTTTTGCCTGCTCGCGCACCTTGTTCAGATCGATCCGTCCGGTCTCCTTCTCGACCCCGTAGAATTCCGGTTTGTAAATCATGCCACTGAAGTTGGCCGGAGATCCGTGAGTCAGGTGCCCTCCATGGGAGAGATCCAGCCCCAACAGGGTTTCTCCGGGCTTCATCATGGCCAGATAGACCGCGGCATTGGCCGAGGCACCGGAGTGTGGCTGGACGTTGACCCAGTCGGCTCCAAAAAGTTTCTTTGCCCGGTCCCGTGCCAGATTTTCGGCGATATCGACCACATCGCACCCGCCGTAGTATCGCTTCCCGGGATACCCCTCGGCATACTTGTTGGTCAGAACCGACCCCATGGTTTCGATAACCGCCCGGGAGGCGAAATTCTCCGAAGCGATGAGCTCGAAATTGTAATTCTGACGTTGGGTCTCTTTCTCCAGGACGGACCAGATTTCCGGGTCCTGCTGTTTGAGGCTTTTCATGCGCGCTTAGAATCCGTTAGCGAGTGAATTTTGTTGACCCGTCGTTCATGACGCCCACCTTCGAAATCGGTGTCGAGCCAGGTCTGAATAATCTCGCGAAGCTGATCGTCGGAGAGTTCCCGGCCCGGAAGGCAGAGAATATTGGCATTGTTGTGCTGACGGGTGAGTCGTGCCGAGTTGGTATTGTAGACCAGAGCCGCACGGACACCGTCAAATTTGTTGGCCGTCATGCACATGCCCTGTCCACTCCCGCAAATCAATATACCGAGCGGCTCTTTGTGGTCGCGAATCCGTTCGGCAACCGGGACAGCCATGTCCGGGTAGTCGACCGACTCCTCGGAGTCCGTTCCCAGATCGAGCGGTTCGTGGCCCAATTCAATCAATATCTTTTTTGCCTTCTCTTTGGCCGGGTATCCTGCGTGGTCGCTCGCGATGGGTACAATCATATCCCGTTCGGTTGAGTTGATTTGGACGTCAAATATCTCGAAAAAATCGGTCACTCAAAAGGAGAGACTCGTTCAAAACCGGATTACTCAATCGATGTAAAGACATAGACAAGCACATTGGTGCCGAACCGAAGAGCCGTGTCGACAATCTCCTGCGGGTTTTCGTGCTCGTCATACGCCCAGCCGTCGGACGGATTGGACTCGTACGTGTAGAGAACGGCCAACCGTCCATCGACAAAGAGGCCCAGACCCTCGGGATCGCCCCCGTCGTGTTCGTGTACCTTGGGCGGGCGACCGGACTCGAATCCGTAGGGAGTCCGGTATATTGAATGATCGGGTGGAACCGTCTGAAGCTCCCGGTCGGGAAAAAGTTCGTTGAGCAGAGGCCGGATGCTTGGGTCCAACCCGTAATCGTCATCGACCCAGAGAAAGCCTCCCTGTTCCAGATAGCGCCGCAGGGCTGCCAATTCGGTGTCACGGAAGGTGACGGATCCGTGACCGGTCAGAAAGAGCATGGGGTAGCGGCCCAGCATGTCGCGGTCCAGGCGAACCACCTGCTGCCCGGAAGCCAACGCAATCGGAAACTGCTCACGGGTGAAGGTGACCAGGTTGGGGATGGCCGAGGGGGAGTCGTACCAGTCTCCGCCGCCGTCATACTGGATGCGGGCGATGTGAAGGGTCTCCTCTTCCGGGGTTTGGGCAACCAGTTGTACGGGAGCCAGCAGGACGATGACAAGTAACAGGCGTCTCATGGTGTAGAGTCGGGGCGAAGGATCGTGGTCGAGATGGTATCGGCCGACAGGGAGCCGAAGATTCCCAGTGCTCCTTCAATATGGTAGATTGGATTGGGAATTTCACCCGGCGGAAGGGTCGAGCCGCCGGTCTGGGCGCCTTGTGAGCGGAGGAAGTCGTGCAGGTTTCGGTCGATGGCGTTGGCAATGATCCGGTTCTTCCCGAAGAACGCGGCTGCGATCCAGGGGTATTGGATGTCGAGGGTATAGGGGTCGACGCGGGTGAAGTTGGCTTCGTTGACGGGGGTGGAGGGGTTGCTGATGATTTCGTCCATCTCGCTCTGTTCACGTTCGATCAGATCCCGGTAGAAAGGGGTCAGATTCTCGACCTCCGGCTCGTCAGAGACTGTCTGGAAGAGAAAGACTTGCTGCCGGTCCGACTCGTTCTCCCTGCGAATGCGTACGATGAGCGTATCCTGTTGATAGACCAGTGCGTCGGGTACGTCGCTGATGACTTCAAAGACGGGTGGAACCGTGGTTTCGGCAACAATCGGGTCAAATCCGTCGATCTCTACATTCAGCCGATAGCTCCGGCCCGGACGGACGGTGTGCGAGATCCAGGCTTGGGGCAGGTAGACCCCCGCCTGAACCGGCCGGTAGGACATCGAGAGCTCCGAATTCCCGTTTGCATCGAGCAGGTGCAGGGTCACATCGGCCTCGCTTACGGCCACCTCGTCGAACTGATACTCTTGATCAATCGCCACACTGGTCGACAGGTAGAGCGGCGGAAGCTCCCGTTCGGCAATCAGATGGGTTTCGACCACCGGGTACTCCCGGTACTCGGGGGAATCCTCCAGCAGGCAGCCGCCCGACAGGAAAAAAACCAGCAGAAGGAGAGTCGGATGTCGGTGTACGGATTCCATGGGTCTAAAACTGAACGGTGTAGGAGATGGCCGGGAGGATCGGCAGCAGGGGCACCGAGCTCTTTTCGACCGGATTTTCGTCAAAGTCGTACTGATAGAACCAGATGTTGCGCCGCGAATAGGCGTTGATGATCTGAAACTGCCACTCGGCTTGTGCTCGGCCGAAAAACGTTCCTGTCCGGATGGCCCCCAGGTCCAGGCGGTGATAGGCCGGCAGGCGGGCACGGTTCAACTCTTCGACAATGAAGGTCTCCTGAGAAATGTTGCCCCAGGGCAGGTGGCCGATCTGGGTTCGACCCGTCGGTTCGGTATACGCCTGTCCGGTCGCATAGGAGAAGACGGCGTTGAGACGCCACCGTCGGGAGAGCTGCCGCGAGGCGACCATCGTGAGATCGTGTGTCCGGTCGTACTTGGGTGCATAGAATCGGGCCGTGCCGGGACGTCCAAGCGGAGGCGTGTTGAACCCGGGAAATTTGCGTCGGGTGATCGAAAACGTGTAGCCGATATGCCCGGTCCAGGGGCCTTCCTTCTTCTCCAGCAGCCATTCGGCGCCCCACGCGTACCCTTTTCCGAACCGGAAGAGCGCCTCGTAGTCGATTCCGGCCACATCCTGAATGAACGGGTTCAACTCGAAAAGATCCTGCATGGTGCGGTAGTAGACCTCCATGTCCAGCTGATAGCCTTCGAACGGCAAGGTTTTGACGCCGGCCACCCACTGATCACCCCAGGCGGGGGTGACCCCGTGGTCGGTGGTGAGCCAGATGTCGAACCCGGAGAACGCCTCATTGGTCACCAGCGTCAAATGCTGCACATAGCGCCCGTAGGCGAACTGCAGACGAATCCGCTCGTCGGGTTCATGCTCCAGGGAGAGACGGGGCTCCAGGCGGGTGTAGTTCCCCTCGGAGAAGTGGCTCAGGCGGAGCCCGCCTTCAAGGGTCCAGCGGGGGGCCAGCTCCCATCGATCCTGCACATAGGCCGATGCGTAGGTTGGTTTGGACCGGTTGGTGAAGGTGACATTGCCGTCGAAACGGTCCTGAAACCGAAAGTTCATGATTCCTGCCCAGATGCCGCCCGTGACGGTGTGGTGCTCGGAGGGGAGGTACTCCAGGTCGGCCTTGATGGAGAGATCTTCGATTCGGTTGATCCGGTTGAAGTCCGTCCCGGCGATCCGGAAGTCGGGGTCGCTGTAGTAGTTCGAAATGGTGGCGGTGAGTCGGCCAAAAAGACGGTCATGAAAGATGTGCCGCCAGTTCAAACTTCCCGTCCGGTTGCCGTAGTTCAGGCGGATCGAGGCGTCATCGGCGAAGGGAACCGAGAGGCGATCCTGGCCCTGATAGACCGAGAAGGTGAGGCGGTCGCGCGGCGTCACGTCTGCATTGACCCGGGCATTGATGTCCAGAAAATGAAACTTGTCCGGGATGGACTCCGACTGGGTGCGCAGCGCCGCCAGTAGGGGCTCTAACGTGGAGCGCCGTACGGCCACCATCCAGGAGCCGTAGCGGTGCGGCCCCTCGAGCATCGCCCGGGAGGCGAGCATGCCTGCCGAGACCACACCCCCAAATTCGTTCCGGTTGCCATCCTTGTTGTAGACCGTCAGGACCGATCCGATGCGCCCGCCATATTCAGCCGGATAGCCCCCCTTATAGAGGCGTACATCCTTGATGGCATCGGGGTTAAAGGTCGAGTAGAAACCAAAGAAGTGGGTGGGATTGTAGACCGTGGTCTCGTCGAGCAGAATCAGGGTCTGATCCGGACTCCCGCCCCGAATATAGAGCCCGCTGGAGTAGTCCGAGGCCGCCTTGACTCCCGGCATGAGCTGGATGGAACGGAACAGGTCGGGCTCGATCACGGCCGGCAGCTCCCGCACCCGGGCCGCTTCCATGGTGGCGATCCCGATGTTGCGCCGCTCACGCATCTCCTCCTCGGACTGCACCACAATCTCTTCGAGTTGAACCCCCTCGGGCACCAGCTCCAGATCCAGTCGCAGCTGTTCGCCCGCCTCCAGCTCGATCGGCTGCTGAAGCATCCGGTAGCCGATGAAACTGACGGCCAGGGTATAGGATCCCGGTTCCAGATCGGTGAGTGCGTAGTAGCCGGCGCTGTTGGAGCTGCCGCCTCGCTGCGTCTCCAAAATAGCTAGGTTGGCGGCGATAAGCGTCTCTCCGGTCTGCGCGTCGCTTACATAGCCGTAGACCGAGGCGCGATCCTGCGACTGTGCCAGTGCCGGTCGGGAAAGAGGCCCCCAAAGAAGCACAACCAACAAAAGCAGAGAACATAACCGACAAGCGGAGCGCAGAAGCTGAACACCCTGCTCTCGAATCCGTTCCGGTCGGGGTCTGTACAAGAAACATCTGTTCATACGATGGTGGATTCCTCCAAAAACTCCCTATGCCGGTCTGAGATTCGAAACAGCCCGAAAAGTAGTCAAACCGGCCACGAGTTGGAAGCCTCCACGATCATGAAATCGTTAGAAGATGGCAACGAAATCGCCTATCTTGAGGACGTGTCGTGAGGTCTCCAAACCGACCTGCTTCCTCTCGGGTTGAACCGACAGGGGGAACGTTTTCCGACCCCGTGGCGTTGAAGCCATCAGAGTCGGATAGAACACAACGACTCACGTTCTTTATCATATTGGGGCTGTAAAGGTTTCGACGGGATGAGTAGCATCGCAGGTTGCATGCCGAGTGTGTCCGGTGGATTCTCGTAAAAATACCACCATGGAATAATGTAGTTGACAACAACTATTCTTACCGTCTCGCAGCGTAAGCTAGCTTGACCGTTCCATTCGTGCTTGTCTGTAGGCATGGATTCGGAGCGCCGACTCATACAGACTGGTATTCCTCGCGTGTCTGTCGCGATGGATACAAGATTTAAGCAGACTAGTGTGAGACTGCCCGTTGCCGGGCGTACCCTCATGCGAATCCCAAATCGGCAACTACGCGTGTAGATACTTGAACGATATACCATTTCGGACCCGGGTTCGATTCCCGGCAGCTCCACCAATTGGCACCATGCCAACAAAAAGAAAGCCCGCTTCCGAGAGGAGGCGGGCTTTTTTGTTAGGACAGTTCGGGCTTCTCTCGAACTGTCGCACTGCTATTCTGATTCCACACTCTTGGTGGGTTTTTATTCGCAACATCCGATCAAGGCCTGCAACCTCTGGAAAACCACCCATTTCCCAATATTCGTCGAATGTTTTCTGAATGGTCAGACGTTGTTTGGTCGAAATTTGTTTGTCGTTATCAATTCCTTTGAAGTCAAGAAACTCCCGGAATGAAAACGGGAACAGTTCCCAGGAGAGTGACCGACCACGCATCTGTGTTGCAATCTCTCGAGAAAGCATTTGTGCTGACGATCCGGCAATATTAATTACCAGATAATGTTTGAACTGGCGATAAATAGTGGTGGATTACTCAAGATGCAGGAGCACACGTCTCATAGCGCCTCTTGGTACTCGTATCGAACGTGTCTCGAATGTCTGTAGAGGTGCATACATGCCACCTGTAGTCGTTCGATACTGAATGCGTTAAGGTAGTTCTCTGGTTGCATTCGGGTTGCCTGTTGTCGGTTTCAACGAAGAATCTTCTCCATCTTTTTTCCTTTAGCCAGCTCGTCTACCAGCTTGTCCAGGTATCTGACCTGCTTGGTGACCGGAGTATTGATCTCCTCAATACGGTAGCCACAAATGACGCCTTTGATGAGGGGAGCATTCGGATGCAAGGTGGCTCGATTGAAGAAGGTTTCAAACGTTACTTCCTCTTCAATGAGCTGTTGAACTTCTTGTTCATCAAAGCCAGTCAACCACTCGATCACTTGATGAAGTTCCTCTTTTGTTCGCTGCTTTCTCTCGACCTTTTTGAGGTAATGCGGATATACGGATGCGAACGTCATTTCTGCCATTCGTTTGTCATGTTCAGGAGTAGTTGTCATGCCGAACTGTTCTTTACTGATTTTAATCTGTATGTGTAGGCTCGTGGGGCTTCTTCCAGCGCAAATTCCATGATTTTTAATCAGGTTGCAACAGACACGTTTCGTGGTTCACGGTCGGAGATAATTTGAATGAACGACGAGCACGGAAGGAGATGAGAGGTGGTGGGCGTCTTTCAACGTACCCCGTGAAGCAATCCGTATGCAACCGCGCTTCCGGCAATCAAAAAGGGAATAGACCATGCATGAAACTCGGACCAACGGGCATGGCCTCGAGAGAGACGTATGGCGATGAGGTTGGCGAGTGAACCGATGCCCAGACCAAATCCACCGACACTTACGCCCCACGCAAGCAACTGCCACTCGTCTGTAAAGGACTCCAAAAAGATGGCAGCCGGTACGTTCGATATTACTTGCGAGAGGAGCACTCCGGCCGAGAATACCCCTCCCGGTATCCCGTCGATGTACTGTGCCAAAGCGGCGATGGCAGGCAGATGTGACAGAAGGCCCAGGTCCACAAACATCATAAGAAACACCAGCAGAAGCATCCAATCAAGTCCGAGGAGCACGTTGCGTGAGAAGACCCAATAGAGAACAAGGACGCCACTGGCCGCGCCCATCGCGAATCCCAGATCGACCAGAACCAAAAACACTGGATAGAGCAGAAGGGAGACAATGAACAGGGTTCGGTGGATGCCAGGGTCTGTGTCCAATGGATTGACCGTGATGATACGCCTTGAAAATGCCACGGTTACGGCCACCAATAGCAAGAACATCAGAGCAAGAACGAGGGGTCCCATGGCCCAAAGAAACTCCGGTATGGTGGCTCCGGACGCCTGCCAGAGAAACAGGTTCTGCGGATTCCCGATCGGGCTGATGGCCGACCCTGCGTTGACCGCAAAGGCCTCGAAGATCACCAGGCGCCCCATGGGTAGCTCGGCAACGGCGCCCAGGCCAAGCGTCAATGGGACCACAATAAACAGGGCGACATCATTGGTAATAAAGGCAGACAAGAGGGCCGAAAAGAGAACCAGAACCATCGCCAGCGTTCTCTCTGTTCGAATTCCTGCAATGATTTTTTGCCCGGCAGAGGCCAGGAATCCACTCTCTTCAAGGCCCCGGCTAAGAACCATGAGCCCGGCCAACGCTCCGATGGTCTTCCAGTCTACCAGCGCTGCAAGTCCATGGGCAGAGACGGGTGCCAGCCAGAAGAGGGGCAGAAATGCGAGAAGAAGGACGAGAAGCAGGGTCTCTTTCCGAAGCCGGCCCAGAACACGTCGAAAGAGGGACATGATGATGGATTGAGTAATCTGCGTGATCTATATACTCACCCGTTTGGGGACGTACGCTCCTTGGTTGGACTACGAGACAGCATTTGCTTCCGTAATGGGAATACGAAGGGTCAACTCTTCCCAGGAAAATTCGATGAATCCGTCGCCTTCGGGCGTACCGAAGATCTCGAACGTCAACTGCTCGGTAAATTCGTGCATCCCGGGTGTGACCTCGAAGCGAAGGACGTCCAGTGCCGGGTCGTAGTCATCGGCCAGGTGCTGATCCCAGTTTTCATTCAAAATCACGGTCCAAGTGCCTTGGCCGGGGATCGTGAAAAACGCGTATTTCCCTGCGGGAACGGTTTCGCCTGCAAGGATCATGTCATTGGCGAATTCCACGCTGGTTGCCATGTGTGCCCCTGTCACCCACACCTGATCGTAGTCTACAAGATTCCCCCAAATCTCGCGACCCCGGACGGAGGGAGCACTGTACACCATGTGAACATGGGTGTCTCCGACATTGGCCATCGCCGTTCGTTCGGGGCTCAAGGGCGCATCTTCCCCGGCTTCGTTGGCCGACTCTTGTGGCTGATCACTTGATGGCTGTTGATCTTCTGTCATTGCAGGCTCTTGCCCTGCCTCCGGATTCGGGTTGTCGGAGCTCTGCTGGCAGGAGACAAATGAGCCTGAGACGGCAAGGGTGATCAGTGCGAGAAGAATTGAGTGGAGTCGATTCATCGGTTCGGGTGGTTTGTGTCTCTATAGATGGAAATGGAGAGCAAGATCCGTTGAAATCAAACATTGATCAATCGAAGCTCCTCGATTGTTTCAAAATCTTTTGTATTAAATGTTGCAAGCTCTATTACACCATGGGCAATTGCAATTCCAGCAATTTCCAAGTCGTGTATGTTCTTCCCATTCACTTGGTGACGATCAAGGAGATCAAGAAAAATTGCCATGGATTCATGGCTGGGGTAGAGTACTTCCATACCTTCAATAATTTCATGAAGGATCTCTAGCGCTATTGTAGTGCTTAGGCCGTATCCATGGGCTTTTGTGACGACAGCAAGAAACTCACTGATATTCTTTGAAGTGGTAGTGAGTTCTTGGTTACTGCTGTCGAGTATGATTCGAGCTCTCTCGTAGAATTGTGAATCCTGATCGATACCATAAATCAGGACATTGGTGTCGACAAGAAGTTTACTCATAGGCCAGTGAACGCAGATCTTGATTATCCAGCTTGCCTTGGAGTTTCAAGGATCTGATGTTCGGTTTCGCTTTCTTTCTCTTTCGTAAAGAGTTGAGGTAGAGATACACTTTTTCCACCTCTTGATCGGAGAGTGTGTCAATCTCTCGTTTAACTTTCTCTTTGGTAATCATTGGATTGTAATGTTTCGTCTGCTGTAATGTACTTAACGGACTAGAATTTTCATAAGTATATAGGAATGGACTGCATTGGAATCTCCTGATTAAACAGAATCAAACTCCTTGGGATATTTGACCGTACCATGAACGCCATCGAGACCATTTTCAGTCAATTCCAGAGCCAGGAAGGCGTTGTTCGGTACATCGAACGGTGTCTTGATTCCCCACTGACTGGCCGGTTGGAAGCCGAATCGTGGGTAGTAGTCCGGGTGACCCAGTACAATAATGAACTTGTAGCCCAACGATTTCGCTATTTTCAAACCTTCGGTGACAAGTTGGCTCCCGATTCCTTGGTTTTGATGCTTGGTATCGACAGCCATGGGGGCCAGAGAGAGACTCTCAAACTGTTGGCCGGATTCAGCCCGGATGGTCAGCTTTGTAAAGAGGATGTGCCCGACGATGGTGTCTTTTGACAGGGCGATCAATGAGAGTTCGGGAGCGAAGGCGTCGCAACTGCGCAAGGCATCGACGAGTTTGGCTTCGTTCTTCTGACCAAATGCGCTCTCATTCAGTTGAAAGACGGTTGGGTAGTCAGAAGGGCACTCTTGTCGGATGACGATCGAAGACAGAATCATGGCGGATCTCTCCTTGCCTGTATGTCAGGCTACTGGGTTGCTTCTTGGATGAATTCCGAGACAAAGGTTCCGAATCCGGTTGGTCTGCGGCCCAAGAGGGTCTCCAGGTTCCCGTAGGTAGAGGAAAGTGCGCCGTTGGCAAACGTGGAAGCGGTCATCATGCTGATGGCCACCATCTCTTCTGACAAGCCATATTCCCGGAGCGCCTTCTCGAAAGCAGGAGCCGGCAGGTCGATGACTTTTTTGTGCTGCTCGATTCGGCCCTTCAGGGTACTCGAGGAGACGAGCAGAAGTGTATCCACGCCCTGAACGGCCTTCTTGATAGAGGAGGGGTCATCATAATCCCCGATGCGGAGCTCTACATCTTTCTTCTTGAGTTCTTTCCCTTTTTCTTGGCTACGGACAAGGCCTGCAATCTCTGCATTCGGGTTGTTCTTGATCAGCGAATCAATGGTCAGTGACCCCAAGTGTCCGTTGGCTCCTGTGACTAGTATCATGGCAGGGGTGATTGAGTGGTATGTGTTGGTGGCCCGTGGGTTTGCTGAGGGCAGGGCATCTTGTGAAGATTGTTATTCACTGTAACAAACATACAGAGGTCGCCCGTTCAGTGCCTTGATTTGTGGCAAGAAGGACGATTGTCAACGATCAAGAATCGAGTGGTGACTCTATTCCGGGTCAATAACCTTTGAAAGTTCCGTATCTTGAATCGTGGCAATAATAGTGTGTAAGTAGGGGAGATGGATCCCCGCAGGTACATCTGCCAAGAACCAAAGAAATGATCATCGAATTCTCCAATCCATGAGATCATCCAGCGCAAACAAGATTCAAACCCTCGTTCAAGCCCCGGATTCACCGTGGAACGAACTTACCTCGACGGACGACGTTGTAGCGATTCTGCAACGTTCTGAAGAGCGGATTCAGCTGATCTACAAGCACAGCGAGACCTGCGGGGTTTGTCTGATATCCAAAGAAGAGTTGGAGAAAGTGGTCGATGAGATTGCGCCAACGGCGGATCTTCATGTCGTGAATGTCATTGTGCAGCGGCCGGTCTCCCTTGCCATTGCCCACGAGTTGGATGTGCGCCACGAGTCACCTCAAGTAATTCTCCTGAAGGGAGGGAAGGTTCTCTGGAGCGGTTCCCATTGGGACGTAACGGCCGGGAATGTCCGGGCTGCGTTGGGTAGGTCGTTTCCGTGAATGCACTCCCTGATTTCAGGGATCTGGCATTCAGTTTGTCGGGTTTTTCAGATCATACAGGTAGAATACGTAGTCGGTCGGGATACCGGTATGCCCCATCTGCCGGAGCATGGCCGTGATATTTCCCCGGTGATAGGTGCCGTGATTTACCACATGGCGTACCAGTTCGGCCACCGGCGTTTCCAATCTACCGTTGCGAGGGTGATGGATAGAGATATTCTCATCCGGATCATTCACCTGATCAAAGAAGTCGGTGTAGGATTCTACCGCTTCCTCGTAGAGCGCTTTTAGCTCATCCAAGGAACTCCCTGCACTTTTTTCTTTATGCTCGTTGATGACGGCCATCGTCTTCTCAAAGGGATCAACCGACATGACACTGAGCCACATGGTGTCGGTCTGGTAGATGTGTACTAGCACCTCCTGAAGAGTGGAAAACACACTTTTGACCGGCTGATTGTAAATCTCTTGCGGGAGCGAGGCCAGATGATCGAAGAACCGACGATTCGCCCACGCGTGGTAGTCGTACTGTTGGATGGCAGAGTGTTTCATCGAGCCTTGATGAGTTGAGTATTCTTGCAAAGAGTAGTATAAGTCATTGTTTGTTAGCCAACCTAGTACGGATTATCAGGTGTCATTTGACTTGTATGCCAAATGGTGAGCATATCTATTTGATTAACTTTTAATTCATGGACCAATCGATAATTTCCATGGATAAGCTCTCGAATTTCAGGGCGTCCAAACTCTGGAACCATCCTCCCACTTTCAGGATGGACACGTAGTTGCTCACAATAATCGAATACTCCTTCTGTCCAGGCAAGAGCCGTGGGAACATGATCAAATGCAATGCGGTCGGCACACTCTTCTACACGAGAAAGAAAATGATCCGTTAAAATTACTTCCATTTGGCAAGATGGTTATCAATGCGTGCCTTGGCTTCTTCCATGGTATAGGTCTTGCCCTGTTCAACTTGTTGTTTCGCCTCAAGGAGATCTTCAAGCATTTCCATTTTCCTGGTAAATCGCTCATACTCTGAAACATCCATAAGTACAGCAGCGCTTTTGCCATGCTGAGTAAGAATGATCGGTTGTTTCTCTTTTTTGAGTCGTTTTACAAAGTCCGCAGATTTCTTTCGAAATTCCGACAGTGGCTCGATATCCTTTGTAATTGATATGTTCATGCGAGTCCATTAAAAGTTTTATTATGTACTCTTAAAGTACTTAAGCAACGTCGGACTTCCAATTATCGACGGTTGAGGAATGAGTGGTCTGCAGACTTGTTCAGCTCGTAGACGTAGAACAAATAGTCGGCCGGGACGCCGGTGTGTCCCGACAGCAGGTAGTGTTGTTATTCGACTTTCTTGATCTTGTATCGCTTCTGAACGGTATCGTTGGGAGAAATCGATACATCAATCAGATCCAAGGCCTGTTCCATCGACCCATTGCCAAATAATGGAATGCCACGTCCGAGTAGAATTGGAAGGACGGTAAGCGTCAAATCATCGATCAGTCTCTCTTCAAGAAATCGTTGAATCGTTATGCCACCGTCGATGTACAGATGTTTCTTCCCTTCCTCTGTAAGCCTTGCTACGATATCCCGAGGTGCTCCAGATTCAAATCTCACGTCTCCACGTAATTTCTCGGGTACGGACAATTCTCGAGTCGTCAATACAATGACCTCCGTGCCTTCGTAGTACCATTCGTCGAAGGTCAATGCTTTTTCATACGTATGACGTCCCATCACAATGGCGTCAACGGTCGAGATGAACTCCGTGTATGTCAAGCCGACCGTTGCTGCATCTTGATATTCGGATCTGTGTAGCCACTCAATATCCCCATCCGGTTTTGCGATAAACCCGTCGGCACTGGTCGCAATGTAAACGGAGCATTTCATAAGCAATCACAGTTCGTCGTTGAATAACGGTGTATCGTTTAACTGAATGAGTTTATTTTGCATTCGGAATCCAATGATTTCACTCGCTTGAAACACTTGATTGAAGTCGTGAGAAATACGCTTGTATTCCCTTAAGTGGTGTTATTGAAGATTGATTTCCTCAATGTCACGACTCTGTATATTCCATCCTGTACCTTACGATCTGTTGCAAGCCAGATTCTTCTTCAGTTTCCCGTACATAGAGAACGTTGTCTTTTACACGTATGATTGATTGATGGCGCGGCCACTCAAAACAGACAAGTAGTTCTCCTGTGTCATCCATGACCCACCATTCATACAGCTCCGGATCATTCATAATCGTAGCTACCCAGATTCTATCCAGATTGTCAACAAACATCCTGTTCAGCGCTGGCCAGGTCTCTGGTAGTTGAATACTCTCAACTGCTTCATGGAGTTGCTCGTGGTCGTCCATACTGTTTATGGCATCTTCTCTATTCAGTGCATGGTTGTCAAAGGGGTGATAAAAAGACCGTTCATAGGCTCCGTCAGAATTGTGCACCTTGATCAATATATCGTCAGACCATGTTGAGTAAATTCGCCCATCCGTTGCGTGTGCTACTAAACCACGAGCGGAAAACGGTGGTGGAATGGTAAACCACTCGGTAACGATATGTTTTGGCATATTCATTTCAAATATCATATCGGCAGAAGTATCACCTTCTTGGTTTACAAGATAGTAACGGGTCTTCCCCTGAAATTCTGGGTCTTCACGATACAGGAATATTGAATGCTGTGAAGAAAGGATAAGTGAACCGTCATTTCGAATATTGTTCAATCCAGGAGGCATAAAGTTTTCTTCCGGAAGACCTTTGAAATTTTCACCGAAAACCGGAATCGAGTGTTTGAACCGGGGAGTCGCTTGCAGGCTTTCCTGGATATCAAATACATTTATTCGTCGACTATTGGGATCGTAGACAAACAGATCGCCAGAGTGGATCTGTATATGTCCAATCCATTGAAATTCTCCAGGCCCTTCACCTTCTCTTCCAATACTTGTGAGATAGTTGCCATCTGGACGAAAAATGTGAATCGATTTTTGTTGAGTATCGCCAAGATAAACCCGACCAGATTGATCGACCTCAACTTGTCCGATAGACCCGATCATAAATTCTTCCGAGTCACCAAAAACCATTTCTTGAACCAGATGTAGTTGATAAGCTGGTTCAACATCTGCTGAATAAACCTCTAGATCTTGGAGATCTGCGAGATGCTCCGGCACGTCTGGGGTCAGTTGAGTCGAACATCCTGCCAACAGTACTAAAAAGCTTATACCAATGATCAATTGTCTCATGATTTCCACGCAAGGTTATACATACAAATGATATCGGATTTTGCACAAGATCCGTTCCCCATTTTATTGTCCGGTTGCTAGCAACATTCCGGGATGGGAAAAGATGCGGGACACATGGAAAGTTGGAATTTCCCAAGAAGGGGCACTGCTCACGTTCCCAATTCGAAAACGATGGGAAGAGAGTATTGTACATTCACGGGTTCGCCACGTTGCTTTCCTGGTTCAAACTTGGCCTCACGGACCACTCGAAGTGCCTCTTCATCGGCTCCGGATCCGATTCCTCTTATGACTCGTGGCGACTCTACATCTCCCGTTTCATTCACGACAAACTGGACATACACGCGGCCTTCAACTCCGGCTTCTCGTGCCTGCTCCGGGTAGACCACTTTCGCTTGCAGATCTCCGAGACCACCGATGAGCTCGGGCATCGATTCCACGACCGTGAAGACGTCTGATTGTTCAAAGACTCCTTCAGCTTCAATGGCCTCAGTGGTCGAAGATTGCGCATCGGTCAATGCATCTTGGCTGGACTGCATCTCCGTACAGGACATGGCGAAAAGAATGCCAAGCATGACAATTCCGATGGTTGCGTAGATTGCTTTTCCAGGTGTGGGAGTAATCTGTTTAGTTTGCATGGCGTTAATTCTGGTTTTGAGGGTGGAGGGTTCAACAGACATGCCCAGGAGCAGGTTCCGGTGCAGATCGGTTCGGCCCGACAGATGAACCAGCAATTCGGCATACGTTTTTCGTGACAATTCGGGATCTCCAAAAACCTCTTGATCGCAGGAGATCTCGCGATAGAGCTTGAACTGGCGATGAAGCGGGTAGAGAAGTGGCACAAACCAGAAGAGCGCATGGGTAAGGAGGACGCCCCAGTTGAGGAGCGCATCCCCGCGCCGGATATGGATGAGCTCATGGCGGATCGCCAGATTCAGCGGCTCATCGTGGTTCATCAAGTCCTCGGGAAGTGCGATCACCGGCCGGAAGAAGCCCTGCGTGTAGGGAACCTCCACATCCCGGGAGACCAGAAATTTCGGGTGGAACCGAAGGGTGCCAAGCACGTCAAAATTGGCTTCGTTAAGCCGTTCGGTGATGGTCGTTGTTTGGTCCGTGTACTTCATTTGTGATGCGGCCAATTGGTATCGATGCCGCATCAGGTGAGCGATCCGGATCAGTGAGATCGTGAACAGACCGAGCAGGCTGCCACCGGTGAGAAGAAGGAATCCGTTGATGGGACCCGCCCCGGGGTCTACTGGGGACGTCGGGGTGAACGGGTAGTCGATCACGATAAGCGGGGCGATCGGGGTCTCCGATCCGGTGCTCAAGCCACCAACCCATCCAACGATGAGTGCGGCCATGATTCCCACGGGCAACGAGAGCATGAGTCCGCCCCGAATGTGGTAGTGGAGGCGCGGAGTGAGCCGGTCGGATCTGCGTATGGCGACCATGATCAGCAGAGCCAGAATCGCCCAGATGAGCAGGGGAGACCAGAAAGCGTCCAGACTTTGGAGTCCGATCGATTCGAGGGTGTGGATGAATGAGGTTCTCATGGTCAATCCTCCAGTTTTTCAATGAGTTGTTTGATCTCGCTGAGTTGATCGGGGGTGAGATCCTCCTTCTCCACCAGAGTCTGTATGAGATCCGTGGGCGAGCCTTTGAAGACTTTCGTGACCAAATCGTTGATCAAGTTGAATCGCACCTCCCCGGGTTCGGAGGCAGCGCTATAGACATAGGTGACCCCCTCTTTTCTGTACCGGAGATACCCCTTGGTCACCAGATTCTTCAGAACCGTGTTGATGGTCGTGTAGGCCAACGGGCGGTTCTTCAGGATGCGTTCGTGGACATTTTTCCCGGTGGCATCTCCCAGCTCCCACACATGGTGAAGAATCTCCATCTCTGTCTCGCCTAAGGGGGTAAGGGATTTTTTCATGATCGCCGTCTGTGTTCGGTGTTTATAGTACTATCTAACTAGTACTAATATAATCGAAGATATGCGGTCTGCAAATTTTTTTTTGAATGAGTATGGAATGGGGGGTAAACACCGTGTGCTGAAAGGGGAGAGACGGATCTTGCGAGAGTGGCGTCAGGTTTGGTTACTCGTTAATCGAGAAGCTGGAAGCAGGATTTCAGCCTATTAAAAAAGATATTCTTGGGTAGTACCAGGTCTTCTTCTTCGTGTGAATGAAAAGGGTGTTAAGCAGGATCAGAATGATGTTTACTCCGTACATGAGGATTACATACAGCATTGGAAACATGAATGCTGAAATTGCAAATAACCCGATGTAATAAATCAGGATCCATGTGATTTGGAAGTTCACGACGTCTCTGCCAATCTGATCCAATCCGTTCGCTCTGCTGTTGGTCGCTCGGAAAAGTATATAAGGAAGAATGGCTCCCAGCATCGGGAACAACAGGAATGCAAGAGCCGAAAGGTTTACTGCTGTTGGTAGTGAATCGTCTGCGTCACGTTCCGGATTCATCAGTTCTTCAGGTGAGGTTCCCAATACGTCTGCAATTCTCCGGACGGAGTTTCCGAGAGGTGCCGTTTCACCATTCTCGATTCTCTGAATGGTTCGCAAATTCAAACCGGTACCTTCAGCCAGTCCTTCTTGCGAGAATCCTTTCCGAATACGAAGTTCCTTGATTCTGGATGACGTGTCTTTGCTCATATTCTTTCCGGTATTTCTTTAATTTGAACAAAGATACTGAGAACTGGGTAAAAGGCACTACGTCATGTATATGACATTGTTGCGGCGTGTTAAATCATGGATGTCCTTGTGAAAGATCATGACATGTAGATGGTTTGTATTCAGGTTGTAAGGATCTTGGCTACAAAGGATCATCCAGTCGAAAGAGAAGCATTTCAATTAGATAAGTCGGAAATACGTCGTTTGTCGACTTTCCAATGACGATCGAATCCCATAGATTCCGACAAAATGTCAAAATCATTCCCGGTTATGAGCAATTCATTTGTGATACTTAGAGAAAAAACAGGCTTGTCGGTAAAAGATGTAGCTGAAAAACTGGGTTATAGCCCGAGAACTGTGTACCGGTGGGAGAATGGGGAATCCAATCCAAGAAAACCGGTACTTGACACACTTTCGCATATTGCGGAAACGGGGATGGTTCCGTACAGGTCATCCGACGAGAAGCAGTTCGAGTTCATTGATCTCTTTGCCGGAATTGGCGGACTTCGAACCGGGTTTGAACGTGCAGGCGGAAAATGTGTCTTCACATGCGAGTGGAACAAGTTCTGTCGTCAAACGTATGCTGCGAATTTCGATTTGGATCATTCGATCGCCGGAGACATTACGGAAGTGGATGTCGAAGATATCCCGTCTCACGATGTACTGTTGGCCGGATTTCCATGCCAGCCATTTTCGTTGGCCGGGGTGTCGAAGAAGAATTCGCTGGGTCTGGATCATGGATTCAAAGACAAAACACAGGGGACCCTGTTTTTCGATATTGCGCGTATTTTGAAACATCACCGTCCGGCTGCGTTTTTGTTGGAGAACGTGAAGAACTTGGTCAGCCACGACAAGGGGAGAACGTTTAAAGTCATTGAAGAGACATTGAAGGAGCTGGGTTACCATATTGATTCGAGAGTCATTGATGCAAAGGGGTATGTTCCCCAGCACAGGGAACGGATATTCATCGCTGGTTTTAGAGAAGACATGGATTTCGATTTTTCAGACATGGATGTCCTGTCTCCGAATGACGGGCCCAAGTTGAATTCAATACTGCATCCACAAGACGGGACGGAGCAAGAGGAGGTACCCTATACACTAGGGGAGCAAGCCGTCGTGAACGAGAAATACACCCTGTCGGACAAACTCTGGACGTATCTCCAGAATTATGCCGAGAAACACAGAAAGAAAGGGAACGGATTCGGTTTTGGTTTGGTCGGCCCGGAGGACTCTTCAAGGACTCTATCTGCCCGTTATTACAAGGATGGTTCGGAGATTCTCATCAGACAAGACGGTGATCGTCCGCGAAGACTGACGCCAAGGGAGTGCTCCCGGTTGATGGGCTTTGACCGACCGGGCGAGGCCGGATTCGAAATCCCGGTTTCAGATACTCAAGCGTACAAACAGTTTGGAAATGCCGTTGCCGTTCCAGTGGTGGAAGCCGTCGCAAAATTCATGAAGCCATTCATCGTCGACGGGAAGAAGCACAAGGGACAAATGTTCATGTTTACAGGAACCAGTGATTGATTCGGGTATAGTATGAGCGACGTGGTATCCAGGGAAAAGCGAAGTGAGATGATGTCCGGTATTCGTGGCAAGGATACCAGCCCGGAGATGATGGTTCGGTCCATGCTCCACAAGGCCGGTTATCGCTACAGGTTGCATGACAGTACTCTACCCGGAAAACCAGATCTTGTTTTTCTGAAGTACAATGCCGTCATTTTTGTGCATGGATGTTTTTGGCACAGACATAATTGCAATCGTTTCAAATGGCCTGGTACCCGACCAGAGTTTTGGAAAGAGAAGCTCAATGCCAATGCCAAGCGGGACGAAAGGCACAGAGAGGAGTTGATCAATGAGGGTTTCCGAATACTGACAATTTGGGAATGTGCGTTGGTCGGAACAAGTAGAACGTCACCCGAATTACTGGGTAGTGAAGTCGAAACGTGGTTGAAATCGACCGAAACAGATCTTGAAATATGCGGAGAAAGTAAATGATCAAAGCCGGATATCTGTCGGATCATTTTGTGGGAGTTGGGGCCAAGCGACTCACCAAAGTCGAAGTGGATGGCAGTGCATCGAACCAGCATGAGTTTCAAGGGATCAATCGCCTGAAGAAGGTATTGGGAACCCCAATCGATAAAGTGAAATTTGATTCGGTATTCTACAAATTGACCGATGACAAAGAGATCGAGTTCATTGAAGGATTTTCGACTTGGTCGGATGTCAGACGGGATAATGACAAACGGTCAGCAGAGTATCACTTGTACTACTCCAGCGATGCAGGCTCCTTGGTGCAAAGCATGAGTCCGGATGACCTTTTGATCGTGGCAAGGAAACAGGATGATGGCTTGTCCGTATTCCTTTGTGAACAAGGGAGTTCAAGAGAACGCCAATTGATGTGGTTGTTCGGGTTGTCCGAGAACCTGGACAGATTAGAGGTACAGGAGATCAAGGAGAGCAATAACAAACAGCTTCTGTTTGCAGCCCGATCCATCCTTGACGAGTTGGGAATTGAGATTGAAACAGCGGATGACAACTGGCTGGAGAGAATTCTGTCCGAATTCGGGAACAAGTTTCCGACCACCCGCCTCTTTTCGGAGTTTGCACGTGAAACCGTGGGTGAAGTATCAGTACGTGATGACCCGGATGGAACCATCATGTCGTGGATCGAGCATGAAGAGATGCTGTTCAGAACGCTTGAACGACACATTGTATCAGAACGGATTGATGCCGGTTTCGAAAATGATGTAGACTCATTCATATCTTTTTCGCTCAGTGTTCAAAACCGGAGGAAATCTCGTGTCGGACATGCTCTGGAACATCATTTGGAAGAAGTATTCCGACGTAACGAAATTCCATATACAAGAGGAGGTATGACCGAGAATCGAGCCAAACCTGATTTCCTGTTTCCGGGAGTTTCAGAGTATCACGATTCGGATTATCTGGAATCCTCGTTGTACATGTTGGGGGTCAAATCCACGTGCAAGGATCGCTGGAGGCAGGTCTTGTCCGAGGCAAATCGAATCAAGGACAAGCATTTGTTCACACTGGAGCCGGGGATCAGTGTAAATCAGACCAACGAAATGCAGGCTTCATCGTTGTTATTGGTGCTGCCAAAAGATCTTCACATAACCTTCGAAGACAATCAACAATCATGGTTGATGTCCTTGGGTGAGTTTGTAGAGCAGGTGCGAAATCCATGATGTGTGGGAAGTGGAATAATAATGTACGTGTTAGAGTTTCAGAGTTTAGTTATTTCCAAAAAGTGCCTGCCGAATGCTGAAATTCCGAAGTGATCTAATGCACCATCAAATTTCATATCCAAGATTGCTTTAAGTTCAAGTAAACCAGAGCTGTACATTGTTGAAGTGGCCATGGGATGATGTTTTCGTGATTCTTCGAAATCTTTTAATCTACATAGGTCGGTGACCATACAGTTGTCGACGGCATTGGCCATTCGCATAAATGTATCCAAATTAATATTTCCAAACAGATAAGCTGAGAGAATTGAGGCCAGTATTTCCGATTTTCCAACGTCATTGAATCGTTCCAACAGAACGATGAGAAATTCTCCAATTCTTTTTCTTTCCGCTTGGTTTGATTCTAGTCTTCGCTGCATTTTTTCTCTTTCCTCTTCACTACTGTCTGGTAAGTTTATCAATAAATTCTCCAGTTTTTTCAGGAAAAATTTTTCACGAATAGAAATGCCTGCTTTGTATAAGGACACCAAACTTCTAACGAAGGGGGCAGCTTCCGCCAAACTCTCAATAGATTCTGAATCAAACTCAGGATCGTGAATCCATGACAAGAATTTATCCGATTGATCATTCTCGGTAATTGAATGAAGTAATTTTTCGCCGAGAATTTGAATTGAATCTTCCATGATATTGGGGCTGTTTACTTATTGGGACTGAATAGGATCGGGTTAGATATCAGCTCTCATGACAGCCAAAGTATTTGATTCCTTCCGTATCTGCAACCAACTTCAAGTTGGAGATTAGTGTACTGTCATTTGTTCACTCACAAGGCCTATATCAGCTTGGATGTCACCCGACATTTTTGGATTCTCGCAGAAATTGTCAATTATAATTGGGAGTACTGCATAGACCCTCTCTCGAACTTGATGTGTTATGAGCTCGGAATCGACTGTATTCCATTGGGAGCACTTTGTGGCGGGGGATACCGCCAGCTTTGAACCCCTGTTCCGGGGCTTCTATCAAGGGCTCTACGGATACGGGATCAAGCTCTGCCGAGACTCTCAACTGGTCGAGGATGCCATCCAGGACCTCTTCGAAGGGCTCTGGAGAAAACGTGACCATCTTGCGCACATCACCTCTCCAAACGTCTATCTCTTTGTCTCCCTCCGGCGAAATCTGCTTCGAAGTCTGAAGAAAGCGACCCAATTCGATGATCTGGATCACACAGATGTCGAGGAGTGGCAGATCTCGTTCAACCCCGAAGACCTGATCGTCAAGAAAGAGATCAATTCACAGCAGAAATCGGAGCTTCACCGCGCACTGAACCAGCTCACCAATCAACAGAAAGAGGTTCTCTTCCTTCACTACTACAACGGGATGTCCTATGAAGAGATCGAGGAGATCCTCTGCATCAATCGCCAATCGGTTCGAAACCAGATGCATCGAACCATGCAGGTGCTTCGGACCGTGCTGAATATGGACATCATGCGCCTGGTCATCTCCATTCTTCTCTGCCTCTCCTTCATGATCACCTACCTCACCTGACATCCGGGGTGGTACAATCCGAAAAGAAAAAAATCGGACGTTTTTGAGTATGGACACCGATGTCGGGACTCTCCTTCAGTAGCACAGTGAGATAAACTGTCGTGAACGAACCAGGTGAGTCTGTGAAGAACAAGCGATATACAGTTCAGGAGTTGTGTTCGAATCCGTCCTTTCTGCGATTTGTCAAGGGACTGGCCGAACCGGAGGAAGCCGATCGGTGGTCCCGATGGATGCAGGAGTACGAAGAGAACCGGGAATTGGCCAGAGAGGCGATCTCTGTGGTCACCGGATTCTCGTTCTCTGATCCGGATCTACCCGATCTGGATCGAACGTGGAAACAGCTGCAAGCGAGAACGGCCCATCGGGACGACTCCGTTTCCCGGCGTCGACGAAAGGCTCGCAAGATGACCTGGCTCTTTCGGGTCGCAGCGGTGCTACTGTTGGGTGCGTTCGTTTCCTACGGCATCAGTTTGTATAGCGACCAAGCGCATGAAACAGAGCTGGCCGAATTTGTCCCCGAACGGACCGAGATTGGCACCGGAGACCAGAAAAAGACGCTCATCTTCTCCAACGGGTCTCGAATCGTTCTGAATCGACACTCTACGCTCACCTACCAAGTGGGTCCGACCTACGGGCAGACCATCGAAATTGAACTGGAAGGGGAGGCCTATTTCCATGCGGAGGAGAAAATTGCAGATGAACAGCCGGCATTTGAGATCACCACACCGGATGGACTCATTCGCGATATCGGTACGGAGTTCATGGTCACCGTGAACGAAACCGGTTCTCGAGTCGTGCTTCAATCCGGAAGAGTGGAAATTGAGCGTGGAGATACCAATGGCGGGAATCATATTAGTATGGCTGCCGGAGAGAAGCTGGAATTCACGAGTAAAGAAATTGTGACCCATGAACGAGTCAATCCGACTTTTTACACGTCTTGGGCAACCGAGTATATGGAGCTGGAGCGGACGAACTTGACAACATTTGCCTCCTACCTGGAGAGTGAGTTTGGTGTTACGGTTCAGCTCAAACAAACCACTCTTCAAGACATAACTCTGACAGGGGCTGTCTATTTCCGGTCCCTCGAAGAGCTGGTTCGATCGGTATCGGAGGTTACAGGCGTACCGGTCTATCAATCTGCCAACCGGGATACGGTCTATATCGGGGATCCCTACCAGTATGAACCGTAATTCGACCATTAATCGTGGGTGTGGAACCATCCATCAATCCATAAACATGAGACTGCGATGAAACATCTGTTATCGACATTGACGACGATCGTGTTACTGATACTCCCGCTCTTCCTCGCTTTGCAGACGGAGAGAGGGGAGGCGCAAACCTTGAGTTCCTTGCTCAACTCTTCGGGTCAGTTGGCCGGAGAGAGAATCGAGTCTGGAACGAAGCTCGAAGAGGGGTTGCAACGGATCGAACAAAAATTTGATGTGGTCTTTCTCTATCGGACCGAGGTATTGGATGGGCATCTTGCTACCTACTCGTTCGTGCTTCCCAACAGGCTTTCGGAAGCCTTGAACATTTTGTTGGATCGCACCGGACTGGAGGTCAAATATCTAAACCCGAAGACCTACGGGATCTACGAGAGTGAGACGGGGATCAAATCCGTTGATGTCGAGGTTGATGTCATCCAGGAGATGGTTCGCGGAACGGTCACCGATGCCGAAAGCGGAGAGCCCATCCCGGGCGTCAACATCCTGGTGCAGGGAACTGAAAGTGGAGCAACTACTGATGTAGATGGAGAGTATGAACTTTCCGTTCCTTCGCTCAATGCGACACTACGATTTACCTATATCGGGTACTCCCCGCAAATTGTATCGCTTGACGGGCGGAACGAAGTGGACATCGAAATGAGCCAGCAGGCCATTGTCGGGGAGGAGATGGTCGTGACCGCCTTCGGGATTGAGCGCGAGGCGAAGTCACTGGCCTACAGTACACAGAGTGTATCGACGAGCGAGGTCTCCGAAGCCCGTGAGCTCAATGTCATGAGTTCGCTCCAGGGAAAGGTCTCTGGTCTTTCCGTTACGTCTGCCGGAACGGGAGTGGGAGCCAGTACTCGCGTGGTTCTGCGCGGAAATCGGTCGATCTCCGGAGATAGCCAGCCTCTCTATGTGGTTGACGGGGTTCCGATCAACGGGAATCCACAGGACATCAACCCGGACGACATCGCCTCTATAAACGTACTCAAAGGACCCAACGCTGCGGCTCTTTATGGAAGCGCTGCCCAGAACGGGGTGATTGTAATTTCGACCAATCAGGCCCAACCAGGTGTGGTGAATGTCTCGTTGAACAATACCTTCATGGTCGATACGCCGATCATCACGACGAAGTATCAGAATGAGTATGGCCAGGGAGCCGGTGGTGTCTACAATCCCGGATCCGAGTTTAGTTGGGGGCCACGAATGGATGGCCAAATGGTACAGCACTGGTCTCCCGATCCGAATCTCTCCGGAACCCAGTATGCGATGTCGCCGCAACCGAACAATGTGCGCAATGTTTTTCGTCGAGGATACAATCTGGCCAACAACCTGACGGCCAGCATCGGTGGTGAGAGCACGCAAACCGTCTTTTCTTATACCCACACGGATGCCCAGGGGATCCTTCCAGGCAATGATCTGAATCGACACAACGTCACGGTTCGTGTAACGAGCCAACTTCGGTCCGATCTCACTCTGGACAGTCGTGTGACCTATATGCGACAGCAGATCGACAATGAATTGTCGCAGGGTGGGAGCTTTTCCAATCCAATGCGCCAGATCTATCGTCTCCCGCGAAGTATTCATACGAGTCAGATGAGGAATTTCGAGTATATCAATCAGGATGGAGAGCGGCGACAGAATTACTGGAATCCGGGATCCAATGGTGGTGCGAATCCATATTGGACCCTGAACCGGAATCTGAACGAGATTACCCGTGAGCGCATCCTCACAATGGCTTCTCTGACCTACAACATCAATGAGACGATGGACTTGATGGTTCGAGGAGCCTATGACGGATCCAATACATCCGAGAAAGAGAGGTTCTACAATGACTCCTACGTGATTGCAGATTTCGGTGAGTACGGTCGCAGCATGGGGAATCAATTGGAGTGGAACGGGGATGTGCTCTTGTCCTACTCAGAGAATATCACCGAAGATTTTGATATCGATGCCAACGTGGGTGGCAATATTCTGCAGCGACGAAATGCCTCGCTGAGTGCCAACACGGGGACCGCATTGACCGTCCCGAACTTTTTCACGCTCTCGAATACGCAGAACGTGATGGCCTCGGAGAATGTGGGATCACCGAGAGATACCTACTCGGTCTATGGATCCAGTCAATTTGGCTGGCGGAATACGATCTTCCTGAATGTGACAGGTCGAAACGATTGGAGCTCGACGCTTCCGGCCGACAACCGCTCGTACTTCTACCCATCCATTGGATTGAGCGCCGTACTCTCGGATCTGATCCCGTCATTTCCGGAGTTCTTCTCCTTTGCCCGAATTCGAACATCCTGGGCGCAGGTGGGAAGCAGCGCGCCGCCATATATGATCGCCCGAACAGCGAATTTCAGTTCAGGTGGAACGGCCGGGTTCCTTCGGTTGAGCAATACGCTTCCGAATGAGGATCTCAAGCCGGAGCAGACGAAATCATTCGAGGTGGGTCTCGATATGAGATTCTATCAGGGGCGCTTGGGACTGGATCTGACCTATTACAAGACCAATACCGAGAATCAGCTCTTTACGGTGACTCTGCCGTCGGCCTCCGGAGCCAGTGAGTTCTTTACCAACGGGGGAGATGTGGAGAACGAGGGGATCGAAGTTCTCCTTGCCACCCGCCCGGTAGAGACGACTCGATTTCTGTGGGAACTGGATTTCAACTTTGGAACCAATCGGAACATGGTGAACCGGATCTCGGACGAACGACCACGTGTTGTGATCTCGTCACAGTATCTCCGGGATTTCGTGATCGAAGAGGGACAGCCGTACGGCCAGCTCTATGTTCAGGGTTTCGAACGGGACAGTCAGGGTCGAATCTTGGTGGCAAGCAACGGGGTGCCCCGAATCACGAACGGGAAGACACTTCTGGCTGGCAGCTTTAATCCGGACTGGATGGGCGGGATCTCCAACCGCTTCTCCTACCGAAACTTCTCGGCGAGCTTCCTGATTGATCACCGCCAGGGCGGGATCGTGGTCTCCAATACCAATGCGCTCACCTATGCCGATGGTGTGACCGAGCAGACACTGCAGGGACGGGATGGATCGCTGGTCTTCGGGGAGAACTTCTATGCACACGAAACCGCGGTGCTGGACAACGGATCTCCGAACAATATCGCCATCGACGCCGAGTCCTTCTGGCGGGCTGTCGGGGGACGAAACAACCCGTCTGGAGAACTCTTTATTGATGAAGCGACCAACACCCGATTACGCGAGGTGACCTTGGGCTACCGTCTGCCAGCTTCGGCTGTGGAACGACTTCCATTCTCGGGAGTCAAAATCTCACTAGTCGGCCGAAATCTCATGTTTCTTTACAAAGCATCGGAAAACCTCGACCCGGATTTGATGGTCGGGACAGGCCCGGATGCCGAAGGGTTTGAATCCTTTGCACCACCGACCACCCGCTCCTTCGGGATGAATCTGAAAGTAGACTTTTAACAGAAACCAATATTACCATGGATACAAAAATACGAAAATCGTTTACGTTTGCTGTTCCGGGTCTGTTGATGATTCTCCTGTTGGGACTCTCCTGTACCGATCTGGATGAGTTGAATACACCACCGGATCAGATCATTGCAGACAATGTGGATGCCAGTCTACTGGGACAAGCTTTTTCACAGGCTCAATTTCATGGGATGCGCGGGAATCCGGGTAGCGGCGGCTACCAGGACGGTCAGGTCAACAACGCAGACCTCTACTCGCAATACATCGCCACCACCGCGGAGAACTTTGATCCGGATCAGTATGTGGATGTCGGTCCCTGGACCAACGGGGCATGGGAGTACTTCTACCAGACTCCGGCGCCGCAGGTCTTTTTTGTCGAGCAGTTTACCCAAGAGAACGGGATGCAGCTTGCCAATGCCATCGCCAAGATCTGGCGTGTTCAGTTTTACCACCGAAAAACGGATTATTGGGGACCGATTCCCTACTCGTCTTTTGGAAACGGGGAGACGAGCGTCCCGTATGACTCCCAAGAGGATATCTATATGGATTTCTTCACGACGTTGGACGAGGCGGTCGCTGTCCTGAAACAGAACATGGGAGGTTCGGTTTTCTCTCAGTACGATCTCATCTATGAAGGAGATGTGGACAAGTGGCTCACTTTCGCCAATTCGCTACGACTTCGCTTGGCCATGAGAATCAGTTATGTCGAGCCCGATATGGCCGAAGAGGAGGCAGAGAAAGCGGTGCTGGATGGCGTAATGATGGATAACTCGGACAACGCCATGGTGCTGACGACCCAGAACTCCCTGCAACCACTCGGAGTGATCAGTAGCTGGGGTGAGTTCCGGATGAGCGCGGCCATGGAGAGCACGATGGAGGGATTTGAAGATCCCAGGCTTCCTGAATATTGGGACGAAATTGAAGGTGGCGGCTTCGAGGGGTTGCGAAACGGACTTCCGAGAACGGACAAGGGACCTCACTTGAATACCGCACACTCCAATATGCATACGAAGTGGCGAACACCGGCGGCTGGTGGGGAGAACCTTCCCATTCGCGTGATGGCCGCAGCCGAGGTCTATTTCCTTCGTGCAGAAGGGGCACTGCGTGGATGGGAGATGGACGGGAATGCCCAGGATCTCTATGAGGAGGGGATTCGAATGTCCATGTCCGAGGAGCGAAACGGAATCCCGAGTAATGAGATTGAGGCCTACATCACGAGCGGAGCGACTCCAATGGCACTCGACGATCAGTGGAATACACCGGCCATGTCGGATATTACTGTTCAATACGATGCAGGTGGTTCCATGGAACACCGGCTTGAGCAGATCATCACGCAGAAGTGGTTGGCACTCTACCCGGACGGGATGGAAGCGTGGGCAGAACGTCGCCGGACCGGCTATCCAAAAGGGTATCCGATAATCGAGTCGCTCAATCTGGATCTGGAGGAAGACGATCTCTTCCGTCGCATGAAATTCGTGATCGGGGAGTACAACAATAACACCGCAGAAGTGGAGGCAGCCGTTCAACTACTGGATGGCCCCGACAGCAACGCCACGCGATTGTGGTGGGATGCAAAGCTGTAATTTCGTATTTCTATTGAGATACTCGTTTGGTCGGATTCCCCCGCTACGTCCAATGGGGATTCCGACCTTTATCTTTCAATCCAAGACAACCTGATATGATGCATTCGATTGTTGAACCGATTGTAAAACGAATCGGCCTGGTTCTGCTTTTGAGCCTGTTGGTTCCGGCCGTTTCGATGGCACAGAGTATTGATACGCTGTTGAAAGGGGGGCATGTCATGGACCCCAAGAATGGAATCAGTGAAGTCATGGATGTGGCGATTACCGACGGTGTGATCCATCAGGTTGCCAAAAACATTGATGAATCCGAAGCCGGACAGGTCCTCGATGTGCGTGGGCTCTATGTCACTCCCGGGCTCATCGACCTCCATACGCATGTCTATTTCGGGACCACAGACAATCTGCAGGCGAACAGCCACGTGAGCTTGCCGGCCGATGCATTCAGTTTTCGGGCCGGTGTGACGACCATGGTGGATGCGGGATCTTCCGGGTGGAAGAGTTTTGAGCATTTTAAAGAGACGGCCATCGATCGTGCCCAGACTCGAATTCTGGCCTTTCTCCACATCGGAAGTGTCGGGATGGTCTCCCGGTACGAGGCACAGAATGTGGATGACATGAATCCGGTGATGACGGCCTACATGATTACCCGAATGTATCCGGAGATTATCGTTGGTGTGAAATCTCCGCACTACTGGGGCGACTTTACGCAGGTCGAGATGGCTGTGGAGGCGGGGAATCTGGCCAATGTCCCTGTCATGGTCGACTTCGGGGGAACCATCCCGCCGAATCCTCCCAACTCCATCGAATCCCTGTTTATGGATTACCTGCGACCGGGAGATATCTTTACACACGCCTACTCCTACCAGACACGGGGGAGAGAGACGATTGTCGATGAAGATTTCATGGTCAAACCGTTTGTCTTCGATGCCCAAGAGAGAGGAATCATCTTTGATGTTGGTCACGGCGGAGGAGCCCTTTCATTTCGTCAAGCACAACCTGCGATTGAGCAAGGCTTGTTGCCCAATACGATCAGTTCCGATCTTCACATTTACAGCATGAACAGCGGCATGAAGGATATGTCGAACCTCTTGTCAAAGTTCATGGCCATCGGGATGACGTTGGACGAGGTCATTGCGGCCTCGACGTGGCAGCCAGCCAACGTGATCCAGCGACCGGACCTGGGGCATTTGAGTGTGGGGGCCGAAGCCGATATCGCGGTGTTCAATCTCCGGGAAGGCTCTTTTGGCTTCACGGATGTTCGACGGACCAAGGTGTACGGGGATCACAAGCTCGAGGCCGAGCTTACCTTCCGAGCCGGTCGGCTTGTCTGGGACTTGAATGGTCGCAGCATGCCTTTGTGGGAAGATGCTCTCTGAGATGACACGAGTGCTCTCTGTTTCATCATTGCTGCTCCTGTGGGTGTTCTCATCGTGTGGAACACCCGGGGACGGATCCTACTTTCCGATTCCCGAGGACGCACGGGAGGTGACAACGTCCCGTGTTCAGGAGTTTGTTGTCGATACCTTGTTTGCCGAATTGAACCGGCCTTGGGACATGGAGTTTCTGCCGGACGGGAAGGTGATTATAACCGAGCGTTCCGGACGTCTTTTGCTCGTTGAAGGCGGCGTGTTGCAAGGGGCAGTCAATGAAAGGATTGAGCCTGGCTTGCGCGGGGTACGTGCGCATCCGGAGTTCGAGAGCAATCATCTCATCTATCTCTCTTACTATAAAGAGGACGCATCAATGGGCGAGGGCTACCACTCCATTTTGACGCGTGGCCGACTGGAGAATGACCAATTGCAGGACGAGGAGGTCATCTACACGACCGGTCCCTTTTCAGAGAGTCCGGAATGGTACGGGAATCGAATCGAATTCGATGAAGACGGATATCTCTATTTTGCGGTCGGTCAACGCGATGGAGTTGAAACAACCCAGGATCTGATGCATCCGTCCGGTAAAACCTTTCGTCTGTTTGACGATGGCCGGATCCCGCCCGACAACCCGTTTGTGAACGACCAGGCCCTGCCTGAAATCTACACGTATGGGCATCGCCAGCATCAAGGATTGACCCGGCATCCGGAGACCGGAGAGATCTGGTCCAACGAGCATGGAGCCAAGGGGGGCGACGAAGTGAATATCCTGACTCCCGGTGCCAATTTCGGGTGGCCTCTGGCAACCTATAGTTTGAACTACGATGACACGATTATTTCGCCTGATACCTTGCTGGAGGGTACGATTCCACCCATTCATCACTGGACGCCGTCCATCGCCCCATCCGGATTGGCGTTTACGGTGGGAGAAACCTATTCTGGCTGGAGGGAAGACATGTTTACAGGATCGCTAAAATTCCGATATTTGATGAGAAGTCGGCTGGACGGCCACCGCATTACGGACGAGGAGATCCTTCTGGAGAATATGGGTCGTGTTCGTACCGTGAAGGTGGGCCCGGACAACTATCTCTACGTGTTGACCGAGGATACGGGACTGCTCGTTCGCTTGTTGCCGGCCTCGATTTTTCGTTGATTTCGGGAGTATAATACCGTGAACGACCAGGCCCGTGAACGCTAGTCCCAACATCATGCATCTCATTCGAATTGGTTTCATCGGGTTGTTTCTGCTTCTGCTCAGCATTCCTGCGATCGCACAGGATCGTAATGATCAACCACTCATCGTGCCCCATGTAGTAGATTTCGAGCTCACCGGTGACGGGCAACAGTCTGCTTGGCAAGAGATCGAATGGGCACACCTTGCACAAAACGACAATTTTGAAAAGAGCCAGGGACTGGAGTCCAGATTCAAACTGGCCTACTCGGATCACGGGATCTACGTTCTGTTCGAAAATACGGATCGCATACTGAGCGCCACCATCGAAGCGGATTTCAAGCGCATCTGGAGAGAAGATGTGGTCGAGCTTTTTTTCTGGCCGGATGAAGACGTCCGATCTTATTTCGAGTATGAACTCTCCCCGCTCAATTATGAACTCGTACTGCTTATCCTGGAAGGTGGAGGGAGCTGGATTCCTTTCGGATATCACGGCAGCAACCGGGCCACGCGGCACCTCACCTCCGTCACAGGTGGCGAAAAGATTAGTGGAGGATCCATTACCGGCTGGATGGCCGAGTTTTTCATTCCGTATGCGTTGATGGGGAATCTTCTGGATGAACCCCCGTCGTCCGGGGATGAGTGGCGGGCCAACTTTTATCGGATCGATTATGACGACGGCCAGACTCATTTTGCCTGGCAACCCGTAGAGCGAAGCTACCATGAACTCGACCGCTATGGCACAATCCGATTCGAATAGGGACGTACTATGATCTTTCTCTGGCTCCTGATTGTCGTTCTGCTCATTGTGCTGCTTACGGGTCGTTGGGGCATTCATCCATTTATCACCCTCATCCTGGGCTCGATCGCGATGGGATTTATCGGTGGATTAACCCCCTCCATGCTCGTGAACGCCATTGGCTCCGGATTCGGCTCCACGCTGTCGAGTATCGGTATCGTGATCGCCGCAGGCGCCATGATCGGCGAGTATCTGGATCGCAGTGGCGGGGCGGTCGTGGTCGCCAATCGGATCCTCTCCGTTGTCGGAGAGAAATACGCTGCCCTCTCCATGAGCCTGACCGGGTTTATTGTCTCCATTCCGGTCTTCTGTGACACCGGATTCATTGTGCTCAACTCCATCAAGGAGGCGATTGCCAAACGAACCGGTCACTCCCTGACGGCCCTCTCGATCGCGCTGGCGACCGGGCTCTATACCACGCACGTATTCATTCCGCCCACGCCCGGCCCGATTGCCGCGGCAGCGACCCTGGAGGCGGATCTTGGATGGGTGTTGGGGCTTGGTTTCGTGGTATCCATCCCGGTCATGTTCGTCGGATTGATCTGGGCGATCAAAGGGTGCGCGAGGTTCGAGACTCTTGCCGGCGGGAATCACGGGGGAGAGGATCGGGCCGAACCGGTTCGACCCGATGTGACAGCCCCCGCCTTTCGAATGGCCATCTCGCCCATTCTGGTACCCATTCTGCTCATCGCCCTGAACACCATAGCGTCCTATCCAACTTATCCGTTAGGCGAGGGGACCCTGTTTACTGTGCTCACATTTCTTGGAGAACCCATCATTGCGCTCCTCATCGGTGTGGCCATTGCGTTTGCGATGGTGAGGGAGTGGGGGAGAGACATCCACGCCCACTGGATGGAGAGTGCCCTGAAAAAAGCGGGCGTGATTATCCTGATCACCGGCGCAGGGGGGAGTTTCGGGTTCATCCTTCGAGAGACCGAACTGGCCGATGTGGTCTCGCAGTTTGCTCTTTTGTCCGGGTTGGGGGTGTTGCTTCCCTACCTGGTAGCTGCTTTCCTGAAAACCGCGCAGGGGTCTTCCACGGTGGCCATCATCACGGCTGCGGCCATCACGGCACCTCTGATGGGTGCATTGGGACTGGACAGTGTGATCGGGAAGGCGTTGGTCGTTTTGGCCATTGGAGCCGGGTCCCTGACCATCTCGCACATCAACGACAGCTACTTCTGGGTGGTAGCCAAATTCTCCAACATGGATACGACCACGGCCCTCAAAACCCATTCTGTAGCAACCCTCTTGATGGGGCTCACCGGCTTGGTCACGGTTCAGCTACTGGCGTGGGTGCTTCTTTGAACCAACCTGAATGACCGTTTGTTTCATTGGTGGCGGGCTGAACCGAATTGGGTATTTTCCTGTGCTCAAGACTCGACGGGTCAGGAGGTGAGCACGTTGTGAAGCATCAGCAGGTCAGGTTCGGTGTAAGTAGTCTGGGGAATAAGCGGGTAGGGCGACTGTCCCGACCGCTGAATAAAGGCCGTCTGCATGCCTGCAGCCATGGCTCCAGCAACGTCCCAAGCGTGAGCGGCAATGAAAAGACAGTTCTTGGGTTGGGTGTTCATCTGCTTGGCCGCCCACAAATAGACCTTTCGATGCGGTTTGTACAGTTTGAGCGATTCGACGCTCAGGATTTGCTCAAAACAGGAGTCAATCCCTGCAAATGTCAGTTGGGTATGCAGAGCGTTGGACGAGGAGTTGGACAGCGCGACCATCCGGTAGCCGAACGTAGCGAATGCTTCCAGCGCGTCCGGAACTTCTTTGTGGGGTGGCGACTGGCGAAACAGGCTCATCGTTTCCATCGCATCCTCTTCGGAGAGGGGGAGATCTCGCTCGCTGGCGAGCATGCGAAGGCAGGCCGCCCCGATCCGGTCAAAATCGTGATACGACTCTGTGGCGGAGTCTACCAGGGAGTAGTGCAGGGTTCGTTCGAACCAGAGTCGGACCGCGTCGTCATCTCCATTCAGGGCCGTTTTGACAGCGACCTTCAAGTCGCGAAGGTCCAATAACGTTTCGTTTACGTCGAAGATTAACAGCGGGATGCGGAGTTTCAAGGAGTTCATAAGGGTATGCGTGCAGTCATGAGACCCGGTTGTTGCGTGGTGCCTACCACGAAACCGAATTGGCCCAAAATTCCGGTTCGGCATCCTGGGTTCCGGTGGCACCACCGGGAACAATATACATCCAGGTATTGGAACTGGACGGGTCGGTCAGCGTCCAGTTGATGTTCTATCGAATCGGAATCATGTTTCGATAGGTGTAGAGGATCTCTGTCCCGTCCAGAGAGAAAACGGGTTGGAGTTGGCTGTGATCCGGCCAGTTCTCATTGCGATGCCGGTTCTGCCCGTCCAGATCCATCAAATACATGCGGGACAGTGTTGCCGGGGAGCCATCGGCGAAGAGGATGCCGTCACCTCTCGGGTGCCAGTCAGGATCCGTTCCAGTGGTTCCACTCTCTGAAAGTTGGCCGGGATGGTCTCCATCAGCTTCGACCGCCCAGATCGTGGATGTACTTCCGTCCCGGAGCGTAAAGAGAATATGGCTTCCATCCGGCGACCAGGCCGGGCTGGCCGCGCTCCCTTGGGAGGGTGCATGGACCAGGGAGGTGTTGCCCTGCAGATCGGTCTCGTAAATTTCGCCATTCAAGACAAAGAGGATTCGCTCTTCCTTTGGGCTCCAGGTGGGCGAGAATCCCTCCACACCCAACGACTCTTGGTTGCCTCCGTCGGCATCCATCACCCAGAGATAATAGGCGCCGTCGTCCCGGTCCCGGTCCGAGGCGAAGACGATCTGTTCGCGATCCGGCGACCAGTCCGGCTGCAGGTCCCATCCGGTGTCGTCGGTGAGTTTCTCTCTGTTGTTCCCGTTGGAGTCGGCGATCCAGATATCGAAGGGGATATCGCATCCGGTTCCCTGAGAGCAGGCTTCCCGATACTGATAGGTCATTTGCCCATCCTCGGGGTCGGTGAAGCTGGAGGCAAGTTCCCATTCGAGATTCGAGGTTTCACCCAGGACCAATCGTGAACGAAGCGGGGCTTGCAGGTTTTCATGCGAAATCGTGAGCTGAACGGGCCCTTTGAGGTCAGAGAGTTCAAAGGCTCCCGAGGCGTCGCTGGTGGTCTCGATCGGGGTTTCGTCGTTGGTGCGAATGACGGCCCCTTCAACAGGTGTGGAGCTGCCCTGCTCCAGAATCGTTCCCGAGACCGTGTAGGCCGTGGGTCCCGGATCGGTGGGCGAGTCGCTACCGGTTCCGCCCGAATCATCTGCCGGCTCCACCGTGATCTCCGGACCATTTTCTTCGACATCTCCCACGACGACACGCAGCGTTCCACTTTCAGTCCCCTCTGGAACGTTGACCACCAGTTCGCTGCTGCTCGCCTCCTCAATCACCAACTCCTGGTCATCGATATAGACGGTGGTCTCTGCGTCATTGGACACCAACTCCTCTCCTTCAATGGTAAGGGTGGCACCCTCCTGAACCGTCGTGGGTTCGACGCCGGAGACAACCAGTTCCGGAGTCTCCTCGCCACCCCCATCATTCGGGGTCCCGCCTCCGTCGTTGTTGCCGGATCCCGAGTCGATTCCGGGAGCGGAGGGGGTTTCGCTGCAGGAGATGGTAAGCAGAAGCAGGAAAGGCAGTATGGCAAGTATCGGTCGAATCGTTGTCATGAGTCTCTACGTTTCTGTGTGGACAGGTTGTCGCTTCCAAATGCGACCCGGCCTATTCGAAAGAGTCGAAATCGTTCGTATACTATTGCACGTTGGGTAGTGAACCTACGAAACCTGCAACGAAAAGGGTAGGAGACGGATGGCGACATGGATACTGCCGGTCGCGGCGTTGGGAATCGGGTGGGTCCTGTTGGTTTGGAGTGCCAATAAATTTGTGACCGGAGCAGCGACCCTGGCCGAACGGTGGCGCCTGTCTCCACTGGTGATCGGGATGGTGGTGGTCGGGTTTGGTACATCGGCTCCGGAGCTGCTGGTCTCTTCAATCGCCTCCTGGCAGGGCGCATCCGGCATCGCGCTGGGCAATGTGGTCGGGTCCAACATTTTGAATATTACGCTGATTTTGGCGCTGGCGATGCTTCTTTCTCCCCTGAAGGTGGATACCTCTCTGAATCGGGTTCAACTCCCTCTCTTGTTAGGTATAACTGTGATTGTATGGGGTCTCGGGTGGGATGGAACACTCTCCCGACTGGAGGCCGGCGGCGGGCTGCTTCTTTTTACCATCTGGGTGGGCCGGGCCATTCTCGGTTCACGAACGAGCCATGATCCGGCAGCGGAGGGCATCGTCACTCCCGATCATTCACCTTCTCATCCGGCCTGGAGTACCCTGTTGGGTCTCGTGGTTTTGCTGATCGGTTCGCGATTTCTGGTCTGGGGTGCGGTGGATCTGGCGCGATCGGCCGGGTTGTCCGAGCTGGTGATCGGTCTCACGCTGGTCGGTCTGGGCACATCGCTTCCCGAACTGGCATCGGCAATCGTATCTGCTCGTCGGGGACAGTCTGAACTGGTTTTGGGAAATATTGTTGGATCCAACCTATTCAACCTGTTGGCGGTGGGGTCGGTGGCCGGTTTGATCCGTCCGCTGGAGACATCCGGGGACCTTCTGTTTCGGGATCTTCCGGTCTCTTTGGGTGTGACTCTCCTGCTCATGCTCTTTGCCGGGGGGCGTGCGTGGAGGGGAGAGCTCCAACGGTGGGAGGGAGGTGTTCTTCTCTGTGTCTATTTGGCCTATACTCTCTGGCTTTTTCTCGGCTGACCGGTGATGCTGACGGTGGGGCCTGGTTGCAGGGGTGGGGTAGACGAGTCCGGACCGGTTCAACCCGAGGAGATCCCTTTCAGAAAGCTGTTTCGGAACACCGAATGAATCGAATAGATATTTTGACTAAACTTGGGCGCACACTCCAACCCAAGTTGATCATTGTATGCTCTACCCGCTGATTGCCCTGTTGTTTGGACTTTTTCTGCTCATCTGGAGCGCTGATCGTTTTGTGGAAGCATCTGCTGCCACAGTTCGTCACTTCGGTATGCCCCCCTTGGTCATTGGGATGGTGGTCATCGGATTCGGCACGTCGGCACCCGAGATGGTGGTTTCGGCCATCTCCTCTCTGGAGGGAAATCCAGGAATCGCTTTGGGCAACGCCTATGGCTCCAATATTTCGAATATTGCTCTGATTCTGGGGATTACGGCTCTGATGATTCCGGTCCGCGTTCATTCCCGTGTCCTTCGACGAGAGTTGCCCATTCTGATCGGAGTGACGGCGTTGGCGGCCTGGCAGGTATGGGACGGGGAGATCACGCGTGCCGATGCCGTTGTACTGATGATCCTCTTTGCCGGCTTGATGGGATGGAGCGTCTGGCAGGGGTATACGCAAGATGAGGATCCCTTCTCGGAAGATATCGATGAGATGGTCGACGAGTCGAAACTTTCCCTGAAACAGTCGTTGATTCGGCTGGTTTTGGGGTTATTGGTATTGATCGCCAGCTCACGATTGCTGGTCTGGGGGGCGGTTGACCTGGCCCTCATGTTGGGAATTCACGAGATGGTGATTGGCCTCACGGTGGTGGCCATCGGAACCTCGCTTCCGGAACTTGCGTCTACACTGGCGGCAGTGAAGAAGGGAGAGCACGACATGGCACTGGGCAATATTATCGGGTCCAATCTTTTCAACACGCTGGCGGTGGTGGGAATTGCGGGGATGATTCATCCAATGACCGTCGAGCCGGAGGTTTTTTCTCGCGACATGCTTGTGATGGCCGGATTGACCGTCATTCTATTCGTGATGGGGTTCAGCCAGAAAGGGATTGGGAAAGGTCGGGTAAACCGGTTTGAAGGAGGCCTTTTGATCGCCTCCTTTCTCGCCTATACGATCTATCTGGTGGTGACAACGCTACCGATTCATGTGATTGGGTAGCCCCATCTCTTGGACCAAATTTGCCAGATAATCGCGGATCTCTTCCCGTACCTTGCGAAAGGAAGCCGCGATCTCTTCTTCGTTTCCGTCAGCTTTGGCTGGATCCGTAAAGTTGTGATGGACCGTTTTTGCGCTACCGGGAAAGACAGGACACCGCTCTTTGGCGTGATCACAGACGGTGATGACCAGATCCATCGGAATCTCCAGATATTCGTCGATGAGATTGGAGGTGTGACCCGATAGATCGATGCCGATCTCGTTCATGGTTTCGATGGCTCTCGGGTTCACACCATGGGTTTCGATGCCGGCGCTGTAAATGGTCGCCTTGTCGCCTACCATCGCCTTGAGAAATCCCTCGGCAATCTGGCTTCGGCAACTGTTTCCGGTACAGAGAATCAGAATGTTCGGTTTGGAAGATCCCATTAGCAGCACCCTCCACCTGGTGTGCAGGCCGCATTGGCGGACCCAACGGTCTCCAACTTCTCGGTTTCCGGAATTCCGCAGCGATCTTTGGCCAAACAGTCGGTTTCACGCGGAGCGAGATAAAATTCACGGCTGGCCGGTTCGAACTCCAAATCATAGAGACCCACCGTCTCTTGTTGGTACTCCACGACGACGGGCAGATCCTCGGTTCCCAACACTGGTTGCGCCAGCTCGAGGATACGTGCCAACTTGGAAGGGGTCAGCCGGTGGTCGGTATCCTCTGCACTCCAGGCTTGAAGAGTCAGATAACTTTCCGAGCGTGCCGTTCCTCCGCAATCGATAAATCGTTTGGTCGTCACTCCGGCTTCGGTAATGTGAAAGTGGCTCGGGACGTAGCTTCCGTCTGGACGTCGAAGCGTCAGCTCCTCCAGATAGGAGAGGTGGTAGGTCAGTTCGGATCGTTTCATGGCAGTGTACTCGAAGTTTGGGTTCAGGAGTTCAGAAATCGGGAATGGTCGCCTTTCTCAGCAGCAACGTTCGTTCTCGGAACCGGTTGTGCATTTTGTCAGGAGTTCGGAGAGGAAGTGATGGACGTCCTCAATGACAGCCGGATCGATGCAGTAGCAGAGCCGGTTTCCGTCGATGGACCCCTGAATAATGCCCGACTCTTTGAGCGCTTTCAAGTGCTGGGAGACGGTTGCTTGAGCAATCGGTAATTGTTGGACCAGATCACCACAGACGCAGCTTTTTTCGCGTAGAAGCTGTTCCAGAATGGCAATTCGGGCCGGATGTCCCATCGCCTTGAGGCGGTTGGCCATCTCGATTTGTGCCGGTCTGTAATTCGTTGTTTTCGTAATTCCCATTTCATTGGCTATTGGTTAATTGCAATATTACGATGAAACCATTCCGAATGCAACCCCTCAAAAAAAAGAGCCCCGACTGGAGCTCCTTTTTCCGCTGCGATTTGTATGTCAACGATCCTGGTCAGTTCAGATAAAACCGGAAACCAAGATTTCCATTGAATCCGAAATTGAACTCGGGAGCCACTTGAATTTGGGGAGCCAGTTCAAAGAAGAGATCGACGGGAACATCGGTAAAGTCGAATCCGAATCCGGCTGGAAGCCGTGCCATGAACTGCTCATCCACGAAATCCTGACTATACCACTGGAACCCGGCACCTGCTCCGTAGTAGTAGTGAAGGTCTCCAACCTCCCAATCCAGATCGGTGTAGTACTTGTGAAAGAGATAATCCAGTGACGTGTAGAAGCTGGAGCTGCCTTCTGATGCATTGAAGGAAACCACACCGGCCAAGGCCTGGTCTTGTGCCGTCCAGACTTTGTAGCTGATTCCGTCCGGACCACCAATGGCACCCCCGATTCCGAATCCCCGATCCTGTGCATTGACGGACTGAGCGGCCAGGCCCAGGGCAGCAATGAGTAGCGTTGTAACAATCCACTTTTTCATAATAGATCCTGATGTTTGTGTTGTTGTCTTTGATGATCTGCCCGGTACCGGGAGGTCACCCGCGGAAGGCCGGGTCGGGCGTGTCGCCCTACGGTTTTACGCAACAAATGAAGAACGGTTCCATAAAAGGTACAAAATTCCCCGGAACTGCCTGGTTGAGTGTGAAATAAAGGGACGGAGACGGCAATAAATCTTTTTTGGACGCCCCTCCATTTTTTTTGTAACAAAATCCGTTTTCATGCGTCTTATATATGTAGTAGAGAGCAGAATCTCCTACACTCTGAAACCTAATGCACAAGGGCCACGGGATGGATAATCTCGTGGCCTCTTTTTTTTTGTATGCCCGCCATCTGTTCTGAGCCCGGAAGGGTGCATTCACCTTCACTTGTAGGTCCGGGAAGTTGTTCGGATCCCGATCAAAAGTAGACCCGGTAGAGAAGTTGCACGGCTCGACCCGGTTCCGGAGAGATCTCCTTGATGAGCGAGAGGTGGTTGTAGTAGGTTCGGTTGGTCAGGTTGGTCAGATTGATCGTGATTGTTTGAAGTGTGCTCCCCCAATTCAGGCGGTATTGTCCGCTCACATCCAAAAGTGCATACCCGTCGGTCGGTGTTTCACACGGATAGATGAATCCGGGATCGCTGGAGGCCGGACATTCGGGAAGACGGTCTTGACGACTTGCCATTCGAAGGCGACCGTCCAGACGCAGGGACCCCTTTGAAAATCTCAGGCCGGTTCGGCCCTGAAGGGGTGGAATTTGAGGCAGGGGCTGTTCGGATCTTGCGAGTCCGGCGCGGTCCATCTCTTCTTGATCCAGAAAGCGGTCCCCCAACGTATGGGAGAGCGATCCGTACAGCGTCCAGTTTCGATGTACCTGTAGCTGTGCAGACCCTTCACCGCCATAGAGTCGAGCCTGGCTACCCAGATATTGAAACTCGCGAAGGTCTGCCCGGGGAACACTCGCCTGTCCGGTATCCTGAACATGAAGGAAATTATCGAAGTAATTCCGATATCCGGTCAATTCCAGCTGCAAAGGTCCGGTCTGCCAGCGAACGAAAAGCTCGGTTCCCAAACCGGTCTCCGGACCGAGGTTCGGATTTCCGATCTCGAAGGCAAATGCAGCCAGGTGGGGACCTTCCGAATAGAGCTCCTCCAGCGAAGGAGGGCGCCAAGAGCGCATGACGGTGGTTCCCAGATAGAGGTCTCGTTTGATTTCGTAGATGGCACTTCCCGAGAGTTCCAGCCCGGAATAACTGCGTGTGCGAATGTGGCCGATATACGAGTTGGGTCGGTCTTCTTCCGGTCGCATGCGTGCCAGGTTCCATCGCAGTCCTCCCTCAAGGTGGAGAGGGCCGAAATCCGCTTCCTGGACGGTGAAAAAGCCACTTTGGAGGGCAGTGGAGTTGGGACTTCTGGACCCAAACACCTTGTAGTCATTGAACTCCAGATTGATACCGGTAACGCCACGATCTACCGGACCCCAGGCCCCATTGCGAAGCTTGATGCTTCCAATGACCGTATCCATGTCGAAGCGACTGCCCACGGTTCCTCCCGATTCAATTTCGGCGTGCTCGTAATGCACAAAAGATCCACGAAGCTCCAGAGTCCTGAATGTGGAGCCTGGAAGCAGAATCTCTGCCCGCCCTTCACTCTGCATCTTGAGCATTTCGATATCCACGCCGTCCGGGTGCCCGCCATCCGGATCCGGAGGGATTCCGTAGGTATTGAAGTAGTAGTTGCCCGAAAGACCGGCATAGCCCCATGGCTGGATCCAGGAGGATCCAAACCCGCTGTTGGCACTCTGCATGCCACTGTTGGTCAACGGCCCGGCCGGCGTTTGCGTCTCGCTGGCTGCCCGAACGTTGCTGTCCAGGTTGAGAACCCATGAATCGGTGACCGGAATGGTCAGTGAAGCGGCACCCATTCCGGATCGGTGGGCCGAGTTCCCCTGCGTCGACAAGGCTCCGGACCAGCTGGAGGGGACACTTGTCGGGATTTGGTGACGAACCACATTGACGATTCCGCCGATCGCTCCGGAACCATATTCCAGGGCAGCCGGCCCTCGTGCGATTTCAATTTCCTCCGCTGTGGACGGGTCCAGGGCAACGGCATGGTCTCCACTGGACCCGGAGACATCCCCGGTCTTCTGTCCATCTTCGAGGATAACCACGCGTTCGTCACCAAGTCCTCGAATGACGGGACGACCGGGATTGGCCCCCATGCTCCGTTCGGAGATTCCCGGCTGGTCCCGAAGGGTCGAGGAGAGGGTGGACCCGAGCTCCTGTCGGAGCTGCTCGCCTGTGACCTTGATGGAGGCATGTTCCAGGTTGCTCCCCGTGGTGACTTCACGATCGGCGGTGACCTCGACCGATTCGCCGGAGTAGACAACGGGTCTCATCTCGATCGAGAGGGTCGTTACGTCATCATCGACGATCGTGATACGCCGGGTCAAAGTCTGGAACCCGATTCGGTGTACCTGCAGGGTGTAGGTACCGTCCGGGACATTTTGAAACGAAAAAGCGCCATTTCGGTCGCTTTGAGCGCTCCGATCCAACTCTTCGAGATGGATGTAGGCAAAGGGGATGACCTCGCCTGTCTCCCGGTCGGTGACGGTGCCGCGCACGTCGCCTGCCAGAATCTTCCCGGTCCAGTCCGGAGCATTTCCGATCGTTTCGACGCTTGCCGAAGCGGCCACTCCCCCAATGGGGAGAAGCCAGAGCAGCAGGATGGGGATTGCGAACGGCAGGACGTCCCGGGACGCCCGTCCAAAGGCCTCACCGATTGACCATCTGCATTCCATTCGGGTCTCCAAAGGAGGATCCGTATTTATTCGGTTGCGCATCGATCCGAGGTGTGATCATAGATTCCGTTCCCGTCGATCCGTGGGTGATCGTCATCGGCGACCGTGACCGTGACCCAGGCCGAGGTAAAGTCTACATGTCCGTCATCTCCGTGCAGGATCAGAAAGCGGACGCGGTCGGATCCGGCATGATCGGCCCGAAACTGAACTTCGACCTCCTCGTGATCATGCTCATCCTCGTGGTCATGCTCATCTTCGTGGTCATGCTCATCTTCGTGCGCATGGTCATCATCGACGGCGATGATATTGGCCGGCCGAATTTGGTCCAGCGATTCGCTGTCGGTTCGATCCGCTTCCGTACAGCTGTCACCGGTCGTATTGGGCTTCTCCCACTCCCATTCGATGTGGTATTCGTCATCGTGATCGTCCAGATCGAAGAGCGTTCCCTCGTCGTCTACCCAGCGAAGTGCAATTTCGTGAGAGAGTCCGCTCGGGTCTTCGTCACTCAGGCTCACGACGTCTGGAGAGAGAACCGGACCGGTGACATCGTCCCGAAACCAGTCATCCAGTGTGCCATCCGGGTTCCAGTCGGCATCCCGGTTGTTGAGAAACTGAAGAAGAGTCTCTCCTTCGATTTGAAGGGCAAATCCAACCGGTTCGGCGTGACCGTGATCATCATCATGATCATCGTCGTGCGGGTCGGTCGTATCGCATGCGGCGAGCAGTAAAAAGAGAGACAGCACCAGAAAGGGTGCCATGTTGAACATGAATCCAAAAGGTCGTTTTTCAGTTGTCGAAAAGGGTTTCATATGAAGTTCTCCAATACTTGAATGATGGGGCGACTCGACTCCTCGGAATCGCCGGAAATTTAATGTCTACGCAGATTGAGGGGGCAGCCGAATACCGAGCATCGGATCTGTCCAATCATTTGGTACAGGGTCGGGATGCCTCGACAGTCGATCACAAGTAGCGTATGAGGGAGGGCTCTGCGGGTCGGCCCGTCCGGTCTACCCGATGCTGGAAGGGGGCGCCCGGTTGGAGACATTGGAGAGAAGGGGGTGGGCAACGACTTGTGATCCTTCGAGAGTCAACTCCTCGAACCACAGAGTCTGGATCACTTGAAATGGAGCACTGTCAGAAGGCAGGGCGACCACACCAAAACAGAGCGGACAGAGCGTGTGCGCATCCATCACGATTAGATCGTGCGAGATCGTACGGGTCAACTCCACATCTGCCTGCAGATGAGTCTGCATCACGGGGTGGAAGAGACCGGCCGACAACCACATCGCCATGGCGATCGCCGAAATCATCGGTGCGATATGTCCCTTTTCATTCATTCAGTCCCGTTTTTTTGAAATATAGGCGATGGAAATCGGTCAGGCAAGCGGAGAGAAACGCCCTCTTACGGCCGCCCTGCAACCCGCTCGATGACACGCATGTTGTCCAAAGCATCCCCGAGTGGAGTCGGTGCAGGCAGCCCCTCGAGGATGGCCCGGCAAAACGCATTCGTCTGTAAGGTAAACTGATTACAGGGCTCGAATGGCTCCACAATCTCCTCCCCGCTCTTGCGTGTGATTCGCAATTCGGTGGGAACATCATGAGGAGGATTGAAGGGTTGAGGCATCGACAACACGCCCTCGGTTCCATGGATTGTGAGCGACTGATGGCGCGTGGTCTGCGTGGCGCAGGTGAACGAAGAGGTTCCTTTACGAAACTCCATCAAGACCGAGGCGTGACGGTCGACTCCAAGGGCAGGATCCAGATCGATGACCGGATAGAGTCTCACCGGTTCTTCGCCAAAAAGCCACCGGGAGAGCGAGATCGAATAACAACCCACATCCATGACGCCACCTCCGCCAATGTCTTCCTGGTTCCGAATATTGGACGGGTCGGGATTGTCATAAGAGAAGTGGGAGTGAATCGAAGTCAGCTGACCAATGGCCTTGGATTTCACGATCTCCCGGGTCCGCTTCCACCGCGGGTGAAACCGGTACATGAATGCCTCCATGACCACCTGGTCCGGGTATTGATCTGCAACCTGGATCAGCTCCTTCGCCTCCTCCGACGAGAGCCCGATCGGCTTTTCACAGAGCACGTGCTTGCCGGCTTCGATCGCCTGCAGGCTCCAGGGAACATGCAGATGGTTCGGGAGCGGGATGTAGACGGCATCCACCGCTGGATTTGACAACAGCTCCTCGTAGGATCCATGCGCGTCAGGAATATCAAAGGTGTCCGCGACTTCTTGTGCCCGATCCAGTGATCGGGACGCGATGGCCTGAACCACCGCGTGTTTGCTCTGTTGGATCGCCGGAATCATCTCCTTTCGAGCGATCTTTGCCGCTCCCAAAACTCCGAACCGAATCGGTTTCTGCTCGCTCATACCTGTCAAATGTGGGGTGAAAACGGTTCCCTGGACGGGTCGAACCGACTCGTCCGGAGTGCTTCGACGGTCAAAATACGAGATCCCTGCGGCATTGTCAGATGCCGAATGGATCAGTGGGCCGAACCGGTTGGAATGGGAGGTGAGAACTTGATTGGAAGAGCGTAAGTTGTGACTATGGGTGGGATGTCATCCAGTGGCCATCGATTACGCTCTTTCCGGTCTTTCCGGGTGTGTGAGCAGAGAATCGGAGTGCCGCATATGTGGCCGTATAAACTGTGTAACCAAGACAATGTGCAAAAGATGAGACCTTACATACTTGCCGAGACCAACTACAAGGAGATACAAGAGACCCGATTTGATGTGGCCATCCTGCCGTGGGGAGCGACCGAGGCGCACAACTACCACATGCCGTACGGAACCGACAACATGCAGGTCGAGCATGTGGCTGCGGAGGCCGCCGGTCAGGCGTGGGAAAAGGGGGCCAAAGTTTTGGTACTCCCCGTCGTCCCGTTTGGTGTAAACACCGGCCAGCGAGAGGTTCCGTTCTGTATGAACATGAACCCCAGTACGCAAGCGGCTGTTCTGGACGATCTTCTCGATGTCTTGGACCATCACAGCATCCGTAAATTGGTCGTGCTGAACGGCCATGGCGGGAACAACTTCAAACCGATTTTGCGCGAAGCGGGCTACCGGTGGCCGGAGATGGTCATTACACTCTGCAACTGGTTTGAGGTCGCACCTCTGGAAGACTTTTTTGAAGAACCGGGAGATCACGCCGACGAGATGGAGAGTTCGGCCATGATGCATCTTCGTCCCGAGCTGGTGATGCCACTTTCTCAGGCAGGAGATGGTTCCACACATCCATTCAACATTCAAGCTCTTCGCGACGGGTGGGCCTGGAAAGAGCGGGATTGGTTACAGGCAACTGACGATACCGGCTCGGGGAACCCACATAAAGCGACCGCAGACAAAGGGGCAAGATTTTTGAGTGCCGTGAGTGAGAAACTCGCCGGGTTCTTTGTCGAGTTCGCACAAATCGATCCGGACGATCTCTATGAATAAATCTGTTTGACGAATCTGCCGGGAGAGCCTCACTCCCGGTTTCTCTCTCCTTTCTCTCTACACACAGACAGACATCCACTTCCCACTCTTCCCGTTCCTTCTTTTTCTCTTCGTATGAGACCATCTGTCCTGGTTTCTGTGTAAGGGTTACCCCGACATCGCCTGGTGGTTTGGAGGGCAGCCGATTCAGGTACGTCCCGGCAGATGGAGGAACGACCCGAATGTAGATTACAACCAGAGATTCAGGTTTGTTGTTGCCACAAGGGCACAGTGAATACGATCCAACAATAAGACTCCGTGAGGTGTCGCCATGAAAAAAGAAAGAAACAGACCGATTCGAAGAAAGAATATGGGAACGATGGATTCGCTGATCCGTGTGATCATCGGAGCAGTCATTCTGATTGCCGGAGTTCTCTACGAAAGCTGGTGGGGCATGATCGGGTTGGTTCCTCTATTAACGGGTGCAGTCTCGTGGTGTCCACTGTATAGTGTGTTCGGGATACGGACCTGTAGAAACGATTTGGAGACTGAAGTGTAACTCTGCTGCAATGGGACACTGGCAGCATCCGAATGGGTTCGCTTGCCGGTAAAGGGCGTAAAAGATCCTCTGTGAAAAGAGGTCTCCGTAAGCGTGGAAGGTCCTGTGCGTGGAAAAACGTACGTATCCCGCTAATCAAGAGAGAGACGCAGAGGCCGTGACCGGTTATGAGAGTTCCGGTTGCGGCCTTCTGTCGTTTAGGGGTCAGAGGTCGCCTTTCTGTAGCTGATCGGCCGCGAAGTTGGCCGCCCGGGCGGTCAGTGCCATGAAGGTGAGAGACGGGTTTTGGATGGCCACCGAACTCATGCATGCCCCGTCGGTTACGAAGACATTTTTACAGCTGTGAAGCTGATTGTGACCGTTGAGAAGTGACGTTTCCGGATCCGTGCCCATCCGTACACCCCCCATCTCGTGAATATCCAATCCCGGGGCTTGCTCGCCATGATTGGCCGAGATGTTTTGGATGCCGGCTGCATCAAGCATTTCGGCTCCGCGTTCGAGGAAGTCAGAGGTCATTCGCGCATCATTCTCACGATACTCGACCGAGGTGACCAGCTGTGGAATGCCCCATGGGTCGGTTTCGCTTTCGCTCAATCGGACGTGATTCTCGTACGCCGGAACGGTCTCTCCTTGAATCATCATATAGACCGACCAAGGGCCCGGATTGTGCAACGCCTCCTTGAGTTCGACTCCGACCTTGTCCGAACCAACGCCACGTGTCCATCCCTGCCGGCTGGCTCCGAACGCCGTCAAATACTTACCCTGAAAATCGGCATCGGAGTCCTGGCCGTACAGATTTCGAAACGAGGGCATGATGGCAGACGTGGGGCGACGACCGTAGTAGTACTTGTCGGTAAAGCCGTCATGGGTTCCGGAAAGGGTTCCCCGGTAGTTGTGGAACGCGATGTAGCGGCCCAGGAGCCCGTTGTCGTTGCCCAGACCGTTTGGAAAGCGACTGGAGGTACTGTTCAGCAGGATCAAATTGCTGTTCAGGCAGGCTGCGTTGACAAAAATGATGCGCGCTTCGAATTCGATCTCTTCGTTGGTCTCGGCGTCCAGGACGCGAACTCCACGGGCGCGCTCCCGATTTTCGTCATAGAGAATGGATTCGACTACGGAGTGGGGACGAAGGGTCAGATTTCCGGTTCGGGCGGCCCAGGGAAGCGTCGAGGAGTTGGAGCTGAAGTAGGCTCCGTAGGGGCAGCCGCGATAGCAGAGATGTCGAGCCATGCAACGTCCGCGCCCCTGCTGTCGATGAATCTCCCGGGTTTCGGTCAGGTGGGCGCATCGTCCGTGCAAGACATGGCGATCGGTAAATTGAGACTCGACCCGTTCCTTGATATGAGACTCCAGACAGTTCATTTCAAACGGAGGGAGGAACTCTCCGTCGGGGAGCTGTTCGAGTCCATCCCGATTTCCGCTCCAACCCACAAACTCTTCGACCCGGCTGTACCACGGAGCAATCTCGTCGTAGCTGATGGGCCACTCGATTCCGTACCCGTCCCGGGCTGGTCCTTCAAAATCGTACCGGCTCCAGCGCTGCCCCTGTCGTGCCCAGATGAGCGACTTCCCGCCCACCTGATAGCCGCGAATCCAATCGAACGGTTTCTCCTGGATGTAGGGATGCTCGTGGTCTTTGACAAAGAAGTGCTTGGTATCCTCGTTGTAGGCGTAGCAACGGTTGACGATGGGGTCTGCCTGCTCCTCCTCCTGTGTCATGCGGCCACGGTAGTCAAAATCCCACGGATCCATCATGGCCGTTGGATAGTCCTTTCCGTGTTCGACTTGCCGGCCTCGTTCCAGTACCAGGGTTTTTAACCCACGGTCACAGAGCTCTTTGGCGGCCCATCCACCACTCATTCCTGATCCAATGACGATGGCATCGTAGGTTCGATCTTGTAGACTCACGTGTACACCTCTGCTTCACTTGACGAAAATGGTTTGTTTTCATGGGTCAAGGCGATCCCTCAGACCCGCTGCCGATCGGTCACTCACGGGGATGACGGGGTAGACGGTAAACGGTTCGACCCGAAGATCTCGTCAGTATATAAGACAAATCGAAAATGAATGCCAGAAGAGGAAGTAGAGAGGGAGTGACATACCCTGTCACCGCACCGGATTATCTTTATCTTGAGAAGCATTCAACAAAGAGGAGAACCTATGGAGATTTGGTTGGTCGTATGGATCGGTATCGGACTGGGGATCGCATTCTGGCTCGGCTTCCAGTATGGAGGGAGAGAGACGGTGACGTTAAACGAACGCACCCGGCTATTGGAAGAGGAGCGAGCTCGTGAAGAGGAGCGACGGGAGAAGGAGAAGCAGGAGATGCAATCGTCCCTTCGTCGGGAAGAGGAGAGAGCCGACAACGCCGAGCGGGAGTTGACGGCTTTGGGAAGGGATCATCACCATCTCAAGGAGCGGTTGGAGAACCAGCGCGCGGAGTTGGAAGAGCTACAGGCACAGATGCAGGAGCGATTCGAAAATCTGGCCAACCGGATTCTGGAAAAGAATACCGAGAAGTTTACCGAACAGCACCAGGAAAAACTCTCCCATCTTCTCAAACCGTTCTCGGAGAAGATGGAGGCGTTTCGAAAGCAGGTCGAAGAGGCGCAGCGCGAGGAGCTTAAGGGGCGAGGCGCCCTGGAGCAGCATTTGAAAATGCTGCAGAGCATGAACGAGAACATGACCGAAGAGGCGCGCAACCTGACGCGTGCACTCAAAGGGGATACAAAGAAACAGGGAAACTGGGGCGAGGTGATCCTCGAACGGATCCTGGAGAGGTCTGGACTCAAAAAGGGGAGAGAGTATGAGGTGCAACCCAGCTTTACGGATGAAGAGGGTAAACGGAAGATGCCGGATGTGGTGGTTCATCTTCCTGACGAGAAGTTTTTGGTGATCGACTCCAAGGTCTCTCTGGTCAACTATGAACGGGGTGTGAATGCCGAAGAGGAAGAGGTAAGGGAGAAGGAGTTTCAACGGCATGTGGTCTCGATGCGTACGCACATCAAGGGTCTGTCGGCCAAACGGTATGACGAAATCTATCCGGACCGGAGTCCGGATTTCATTCTGCTGTTCGTCCCGATTGAACCGGCGTTTGCAGCCGCCTTGCAGGTCGATTCCGAGCTCTACAACGATGCCTTTGACCAACACATTATCGTCGTGAGCCCGACCACGCTTTTGGCCACACTGGCCACCATCGAGAATGTCTGGAAGCAGGAGTATCAGAACCAGAATGTGGCCGAGATCGCCAGGCGAGGAGGGCTGCTCTACGACAAGTTTGTCAATTTTGCAGAGAGCATGATTCAGATTGGCGACCGGCTCGAGAAGACTCGGGAGGCGTATGACAGCTCCATGGGACAGTTGAATCAGGGAAGTGGAAATCTGATTCGACAAGTAGAAATGTTGAAGGAACTGGGTGCAAAAGCCTCCAAAGTGATGCCGGAGAAGTTTCAGGAAACCTTGCGACTGGAGGAGAACGGAGAGGAACCCGAAGCCAAAAGCCCGGACGATGGAGAGGAGGTGTCGAGTGCCGGATAAATGGAGCGAGAACCCGTCCCGAATCGTGGAGAACCCGGACTGCCCGTTGTGTGGGGGATCTACGGAACTCTTTTATGAGCAGAAGGAGTCGAAGCGCAATCTCGAACGGGACTATTATCAATGCGTCTCCTGCCGGATGGTGCACGTCCCGCCAACATGGTTCCTTTCTGCAGAAGAGGAAAAATCCCGGTACGACGAACACAACAACGACCCGGAGGACCCGAACTATCGGGAATTTCTCTCGCGGCTGTTTGACCCGATGGCAGAAAGACTACAATCCGAAGGCGGTCCGGATCGATTTCCCGAAGGGCTCGATTTCGGATCCGGCCCCGGCCCGACCTTGTCGTTGATGTTCGAGGAGAAGGGGTACGATGTCTCGCTCTATGATCCTTTTTACGCTTCACACCCGGAACACCTGGATCGTACGTGGGATTTTATCACAACCACCGAAACGGTCGAGCATCTCCACAAGCCGCTCATGGAGATGGACCGTCTCTGGTCCTGCCTGAAACCCGGTGGCTGGTTGGGAGTGATGACGTCTACGGTGCCTGTTGATTTCGACTTTGCCTCCTGGCACTACAAGAACGATCCAACGCATGTGGTTTTCTGGACAGAGGAGTCGTTTGAGTGGCTGGCCAACAGGTGGGGAGCCGAGTTGCGTACGTTCCCGAATGGTGTATTTCTGTTTCGAAAAGAGACGGAGTGAGGAGAGCCGGTCTTGAAGGGGGATTCAGAACTTTTAGATTCCCTCGCTACCCACAGCAATATCTTCAAACTCGTCGTTGGGGTCATGTTGTATCAGGACGTGAAGGTCTCCACCCAAGGATTCAAATGTATAATTCAACTCTGTGGTTCGGGCTTTGCCGAGAGCTTGGTGATCCTCAACGTCAACGGTCATGGAGAATGTGTAGGGTTTGTCTACGACCTCTCCCCGCCAGTGAACATACGGGTCGTCGACACGTAAACGTTTGACGCTGGCTTCGATCGTTCGCTCCGGGAGATTGAATCGGATGGCGGTTTGCTCTTTGATGGATTCGGGTCCATCCAGTCGAATCAGGTAAACGGTTTTTGAACTCTCGCGATCCTGTATTCTGCCCAACAACTCTGCCTGGCTCTCCGTCAGGTCCGGTATCTCCTTTTCATACACGAAAATCCCCGCTCCCACATCCTCCGGAGCCAGCTTTACAGGGGCCGTATTGCGCAGGTCAAGATCGGTCTCGGAGCTCGTGATGGTACTCTCGCAACTACAAATGAAGAGAGCAAGCAGGAAGTAGGTGGATTTTTTCATGCAGTAGCTCGTCAATGATGAGATTTATCCTGTAACCGGATTTTATCAAAAGATTTAACGGGAATCAAATTGTTATTTAAGTAAGTATATTCTTATTCTTGTGTGTCTGGAAACTATGATTTCAGATGATTCAATCTACTACTACTACTACTACTACTACTACTACTACATAAAAACGTGGAAATTTCGGAGGTTCTTTTTGAGTACGGAACGTATTGATAAGAGCAAGTCGATGTGGTTTTCGTACTCGGACAGCTTGAGGCGTGCAAGATTCGCTCTGTTTCGAACGTGGTTGGGGGTCGATTCAAAAAAATCCATTCTGGATGTGGGCGGGACCCGAGAAACGTGGGAAGGGACGGGGCTGGAGGAGAAGGTGACACTGTTGAATCTCACATCACCGAAGACGGAAGATCTACAAAATGGATTTACCTGTGTTCAGGGGAATGCGCTGGATATGGGGATGTTCCCGGACAACCATTTCGGGGTTGTCTTTTCCAACAGTGTCATTGAGCACGTTGGAAGTTTCGAGAATCAAGTTCGTTTTGCTCGGGAGGTCCGGCGTGTTGGAAAGAGCTACTGGGTACAGACGCCCAATCGATATTTTCCAGTCGAACCCCATCTGATGTTTCCATTCTTCCAGTTCTTACCCGAAAGGGTGCAGCAGTGGATTGCTGTGAACTGGACACATTCACATCTCAAAAGATGGAAGAGCGATGAGGAAGAGCTACTCGAGGAGTTGGAGAAAATTCGATTGTTGAATCGCAAGGAGCTCGCCTCCCTGTTTACCAATGCCGAGATCTACTCCGAAAAGGTGTATGGTCTGACGAAGAGCCTGGTTGCATACAAGGTGTGAGACTCAAGTAATTAGAGAATCGTTAATTCCGACACTCCTCCTCGAGCCAACGTGCGATTTTGTCCCGCAGGCTCGGAGGGGCACCCACACGTCGACAGCGACAACAGACGGTCAATTTGACCTGCAAGTGACTGCGAAACTCGCGAAGCAGATCCGGATCGTGACACATCTGCTCATAGAAGGCGCGATGGATGGTGGCGGGAACCTCGCCGTCGACAATGTCGGGTATGAGCTCGCGGGCACGTTGTCGATCCAGTTTGTACATGGCTCCAACTCGTTTTTGCATCACATGACAAGCTCCGGTCCGGAACTTCGGTAGGCTGTGGGTGGCAACCGCACCCTGGGTTTGTATTCGGCTACGGACTATAACAGATCCTGTATGGCTGCGGTTCCGCCAAACTGATTCCATGGTTCCTCGTCCGGTAGAGGGGCGAGGAATGTGATTCGCTCTTTTTGAGTTGGATGATCCAACGAGAACGACCCGCTCCGGAGTGCGGGCGAAGGGAGAGAGGAGGTTGGATCTCCGTACTTTTGATCACCCAGGAGAGGATGTCCCATGTGGGCAAATTGAACCCGGATTTGGTGCGAACGGCCCGTGATCAGTTCCACATGGACCAGAGAGATCGCCCCGACGTCCGTTGTCGCGAGTCGGCGGAACCGGAGCCTGGACGATTTCCCGCCCTTGCCGGCGGGCACCACTCGGGAGGTATTGGTTCGCGACTCTTTCTGAATCTGGTGAGACCACTCCCCGGCTGAGTCGGGAACGCCCTTGCAAGCCAACAGGTAGGACTTCTCCACGGTTCGCTTTCGGATCTGTTCGGAGATCCGCGACGCTGCTTTGGATGTTTTGGCCAGGACCATGACGCCGGAGACGGGTCTGTCCAGACGATGGACCAGTCCCATCCAGACGTCTCCCGGTTTGTTGTCTCGAATGCGGATCCACTCCTTGGCCAGAGTCAGAATGTCGGGAGCCCTCGTGTGATCTTCCTGGGAGAGGAGTCCCGCTGGTTTGATGACCACCAAGAGGTGGTTGTCTTCGTAGATGACGGGAATGGGGGGCGTTCCGGGAATTTCGGATCGGGTCCAGGGGTCATCGGGACGGGCCATGCTCTACGCTCTTCTTTTTGTATTTTGAAAAGGATCCGGTCCATCTTATCACAGGTTTGATGAACCGGTTTCGAAGATAGGAGTTTGATCGAACAATCCGCAGAATTGCCCCGTGCGTTGAAGAGGAAACGAATGGAGTCATCACTTACGCTTGAAGAGAAGGTAGCCCAACTTCCACGATCGCCGGGGGTCTATCAGTTCAAGGATGCCGACGGGCATGTTCTCTATGTGGGGAAGGCCAAAGCCCTTCGAAACCGGGTTCGTTCCTACCTGCAGGATGCTTCCCGGCTGGAGGCGCGTATACGGTTGATGATTTCAAAAGCGGAAGATCTGGAAGTCATTCTCACCGACTCGGAATCCGAAGCGCTCATTCTGGAGCACAATCTGATCCAGAAACTCCATCCCCGGTACAACATCATGTATCGGGACGACAAGAGTTATCCCTACATCTGCATCACCCGGGGAGAACGCCCGCGAGTCTATCCGACCCGGACACCACTTAAGGATGGTAGCCGATACATTGGACCCTACGATCATATCGGACATATGCGGCGAGTGCTGGAGACCCTTCGAAAGACGTTCGGACTCTGTACCTGTGCCGTTTCCAGCCAGACGGTGGACAAGAATCGGGGTGCCCCAAAATGGGGATCTTGTTTCAACGACTACCTCGACAAGTGTTCAGGGCAGTGGGATCCGGAGCGCTACCGGGATGTGATGCAGAATGTGGAGCAGATGCTGAACGGGAAGACGCTCGAGTTGGAGCGGCAGCTTCGGGAAGAGATGGAGATTGCATCCAGTGCACTGGCCTTTGAGGAGGCGGCTCGACTTCGCGACGCCATCGATTCGTTGCGTCGATTGAATCAGAAAATGAAGGTCGTGGCCGAGAAGCAGGTGAACCGGGATCTCTTTGCGGTCGTGTCCGACCCGTCCATTCAGGAAGCGTGCGGGGTACTGCTCAAGATTCGCGAAGGAAAGTTGGTCGGGAAGTTTCATCGTTTCATGCGTGTACAGGCGGGTGAAGCATCCGAAGAGGATCTTCTTCAGGCGTTTATGGAGGATTACTATACCGGACAATATGCCGGTGCCATCCCGGACGAGGTCTATATGAGTCACGAGATTCCCGACCCGGAGCCTCTTCACGCCTGGCTCTGGGAGACATTGGGACGAAAGGTTCATTTTCACGAGCCGAAGATCGGGGAGAAGCGTCAGTTGATCCGAATGGCCACCTCCAATGCAAAACTGCTTCTTGGAGAACGATCCCTCGAGAAACAGAAAGCGGCAAGAGAGCGCATTCCACAATCGGTGAAAGACCTGAAAGAGTTTCTGCATCTGGACCGCCTCCCCCGACGTATCCACTGTTTTGACAACTCCAATCTGCAGGGGAGCGACCCGGTGGCAGCCATGGTCACCTTTGTCGACGGCAAGCCGCGGAAGAGTCTCTACCGCACCTTCCATATCAAGACGGTAGAGGGACCGGATGATTTTGCCTCCATGCGGGAGGTGGTGCGCAGGCAATACCTGCGTGTCAAGAACGGGGAGGAGGATCCGCCCGATCTGATCGTGATTGACGGCGGAAAAGGGCAGCTCTCCTCGGCAATGGAGGCTCTCCGGGAGATCGACTTCCTGGATCGGGTGGAGGTTGTCGGATTGGCCAAACGGCTCGAAGAGGTGATTGTGCCCGGAAAGGCAGAGTCGATCATGATACCAAAGACCTCCTCGGCGCTGAAGCTGATCCAACAGGCCCGGGACGAGGCGCATCGCTCGGCCATTACCTTTCACAAAAAGATTCGATCGGGCCGAACCGTCACATCGGAATTGACGAAGATTCCGGGAATCGGCAAGAAGCGGGCAGCGATGCTCATTCAGAAGTTCGGCTCTGCCCGCGCGGTTTCGGAGGCAAGCCAGGAGGACCTTGAAGCGGAAACCGGGCCGGCGCTGGCCCAAACCATTCGGGAGTGGTATCAGGGGAAGGAGATATCGAAGGATTGAAACTTTTTTCAGGGTTTCTACGTAAATGTGGGTGAAGCTGCATCATAAAATCCATCCGGGTGCGTTGTAAGGGTGTGCGTATCTGAAAACTGTTTTGGGAACGTCTATGAATCTGAACAAGTCGAAGCGACTGCCGGAACGCTATGGAGACCTCAAGGATCGGGAGCTGGTACGGCTCTACCGTGATCGTCAGGACGAATTGGCATTTCGAGAGCTGATGAATCGTCATCAAGCGAAAATCTACTCCTATATCTACTCCATGGTGAACAACCGGGAGGTCACCAACGATCTGTTCCAGGAGACCTTCACGAAGGTGATTACCAAAATGGATGATACGTACAATGAACAGGGGAAGTGGATCGCATGGGTCATGCGTATCGCCTACAACACAACCATCGATTATATCCGTAAACAGAAGCGGTTCGTGGATATGGGCATGACGGAGAAGGAGGGTGAAAAGACCGATTTCTATGATCGCCTTCCAGACGAAGATCGACTTGGACAGCAGGAGGAGATGGAGATGGAGGAGTCGCATGCCGAGCTTCTCCAGCACATTTCCGAATTGCCCGAGGAGCAGCGAACGGTGGTCATGCTGCGGCACTTTTACGAAATGCCGTTCAAAGAGATTGCCGAAATGACCGGCGTTTCCATCAATACGGCACTGGGACGGATGCGGTACGCCCTGATCAATCTGCGAAAGATGTTTGACCAGACAGCAGCAAAGGAGGCTCGAAATCTATGATTTTTGACGAGAATGCAATCGTACGTTATCTACTCAGAGAGATGGATCCTTCCGAAGAACGACTCTTCGAACAGCGGATGAATGAGGACGAGAATCTGCTGATCGATGTGGAGAGCTTGCGAGCCGTCTATCAGCGAATATCCACTCTCAAACCCGTGAACCCTCCCAAACATGTCTCCCGGAATGTACTTATGCAGGCATCCCGGCATCTTGCCATGCACCAGCGACGCAAACAGAGATCCATCTGGATGACCGCGGCCGCGACACTATTGGTGCTTTTTGTAGGCGGTACCTGGTTGCTCGGAGAGAATCGGGGTGCGACGGACGTCACCGGAGGGATTCCGGTCGAAGCGGGCACCGGCGCCGTGGAGGTGATGACGGTTCAACCCGTGGAGGTCACGGGACATGCAACAGACCCGTCTGGAGCCGGAGAGTCGGCATCCCGGGTAACCCCGTGGGTGGACCGGAATGAAGAGCTGCATTTTTTGGATCGATTTGACCAACAGAACGCCGATCGGTTCGACTCCCTTCTTTATCAAAGCATGGATCGTTTGAAACCACTGCAACAACGAGCCGTTCAGACACAAGAGCCGACAGGTGGCCTGCATCTGACCGGTCAGTGATCCGGCCTATCCGGAAAGCGGCCGGCAATATGTGTGAAAAATGTGTACGATGTGGATGAAGCGATCCCCGGAGCGGGTTGTTTCATGAATCTAAACGCTAGTTTTGTAAGGATTTAGAGTCTAATATACCATCCGGTTTTCTGTGCATAACTTTGTTTGGTTGCGAGGGATCTACCGTCTATATTGAGCCCAAATGAAGGTACAGAACGGATAAAACGGATGGAATGGGAAAAGTAATCTCCATTGCAAATCAGAAAGGCGGTGTCGGGAAAACGACGACAGCCATCAACCTGGCGGCCAGTCTGGCTGCTGTCGAGCATTCGACCCTGCTCATCGATGTGGATCCGCAGAGCAATGCAACCAGTGGGCTTGGCATCGAGCCTTCGACCGTGTCAGAATCCATTTATGAAGTCATGGTCGGTGGAATTGCGATTGAAGATGCGGTTCGAAAGACCGAATTGCCTCATCTGGACCTGGTCCCGTCCCATATCAATTTGGTGGGAGCAGAGATCGAAATGGTCGACCGACCCGAACGTGAACGAATCATGTTCAAAGCGATCGAGTCGATCCGTGAAGCCTACGATTTTGTGATCATCGATTGTCCGCCTTCACTGGGACTGTTGACGATTAATTCGTTGACGGCCTCCAATTCCGTATTGATCCCGGTACAGTGTGAGTATTTTGCATTGGAGGGTCTGGGGCAGCTTCTCAATACCATCAAGATTGTTCGACAGCACCTGAATCCCGATCTCGATATCGAAGGGGTGGTGTTGACGATGTATGATACACGTACCCGGCTATCCAATCAGGTAGCGGATGAAGTAAAGCGCTATTTTGACGAACGTGTGTTCAAATCCGTCATTGCGCGCAATATTCGTCTGGCAGAAGCTCCCAGCTTCGGGAAACCGGCGATCCTGTACGATGCGTCCAGTGTGGGAGCCAAAAACTACCTTTCGCTGGCGCGGGAAGTGGTCAAGAAGAACAAACGGTTTCTGAAGCAGACGAAAATTGAAGCGTGAGTCGGAATCCGGGAGGAGAGGGTAGATGAGTAAAAAAGTATTGGGACGCGGACTGGGGGCATTCTTTCCGGAATATCAGGGAGAAGGAGATTCAAAGATCTCCTCGACCTCAGACAAGCCTGACCAGAAAGAGACGCCGACGGCTGTACCCATGGATCCGGCCAAGCGTGTGAATGTCGTTCTTCAGGTCCCCGTCGATCACATCCGTGCCAATCCGGATCAACCCCGACGTGAATTTGCACCTGATCGACTTGAAGAACTGGCAGATTCCATACGTCTTCACGGGATCATCCAACCGGTAACGGTTCGATATCTTGGTGAGAAGCGATTCGAGCTGATCAGTGGAGAGAGACGTCATCGTGCAAGCAAGATGGCCGGACTGGCCGAGATCCCTGCATATGTACGGGAGGTGGAGGACAAGGATATCTTGACTCTGGCTCTGATCGAAAACATTCAGCGAGAAGATCTCAATCCATTGGAAGTGGCCATGGGCTATCAACGTTTGATGGACGAGATGGAATACACGCAGGCCGAGGTTGCAGATCAAGTGGGAAAGAACCGGTCGACGGTTGCCAACATGATGCGTCTGCTTCAACTCCCGGATTTTCTGCAGGCGGGTCTCCGGGACGAAGTGATTCGTACAGGACACGCTCGTGCACTGCTCAATGTGAAGAGCGAAAAGGATCAGCGCGCACTCTTTGATCAAATTGCCCGTGAAGATCTTTCCGTTCGGGAGGTCGAAGCGCGCGTTCGGAGCCTGGAGAAGAAACGAGAACAGAAGCGACAGGCTCCCGAACCGGCCCCGGATCCGGTTATGGAAGATATCCAGCGCCGATTGCAACAGCGATTCAGCACGAAGGTGGATGTAAAAACCCGGAAAGATGGAGGGGAGATACGAATCGCATGGTATACGGAAGATGATCTGGATCGTCTCTTGCAACTCTTTGACCAGATTCAGTAGCAGGACTGCTTGCTGGGTGCGCCGGCTCATGCTGTCGGGCGTATTCTGTCTTGTTGGAAACCACTCCATCTTGTGTGCACAATCGACGTATGCATTGGATCCCGTCGAAGACTCGGTGAGCGAGAAACGTTCGGTCGTGATCGGCAAATCTGAACCTCGGGATGTGTTCATGAATCAGGGTCGACCGGGGTCCGGATGGCAACCCGATTCGAGTGAAACGACCGAACCAAAAGTGGAATATCCCGATCCAAACACCGTTCTCTACCGCTCCATGATGCTTCCCGGATGGGGACAGGTGACAAACGGACAATTCTGGAAGGTCCCCATCATTTATGGGTTGTTTGCCGGTGTGACACTATACAACCTGGATTTGACGCGTAAGTACAAAGGGTTTCGAGCGGCCTACTACAACGAAACCCGGGGGGAGGAGACCGATTACCGATTCGGGCCTACACCCGATTTTGTGCCGGATGGAATTACGGAAGAGCAGATGCGAAGAACCCGGGATCAGCTTCATAATCAACGGGACATGAGCTACCTCTTTTTTGTACTGGCCTATGGACTCAATGTATTGGATGCGTATGTATATGCACACATGCGCAGTTTTGATGTATCCGATGATCTGAGTGCCAGGGCAACCGTATCACCGGTCGTCTCTCCGGAAGGGGCTGCGATGGTGAAGCTTCGTGTCGGTATATTTTCCAAGGAGTGATCGAGCAATTGATGGATAACCTTTAACAGACGGAATGATGGTAGAACAGACATCTTGGGGCAATGGAAATTCTGATTCGCGGTTTTCGAGTGAAGAGAGCCACGATCTGTGGAGTATTTTCAAGATCATGAGCGAGTTTGTGGAAGGCTATGACAAATTGCTCCGAATCGGACCCTGTATCTCCATTTTTGGTTCGGCTCGATTGAGTTCCGGTGATCACTATTATGATCAGGCGGTGCGTACAGCCGAGTTGATCACAGAAAAAGGGTTTGGTGTCATTACCGGAGGCGGACCCGGTATCATGGAAGCAGGGAATCGGGGGGCTACGAATGCCGGTGGGAAGTCTGTTGGATTGGGAATTCACCTTCCGTTCGAGCAGGGGATCAATGAGTATGTGGATCCCGAATACGAGATCAATTTCAAATACTTCTTTGTTCGAAAGGTGATGTTTGTAAAGTATGCACAAGCATTCATCGTATTTCCGGGCGGTTTTGGTACCCTGGATGAGCTCTTTGAGTGCATGACCCTTGTCCAGACATACAAGATTGATCCCATTCCGGTCGTTCTCGTAGGGAAAGAGTATTGGGACGGACTCCACAGATGGATGAAGGAGAAATTGGTCGCAGACGGGTATATATCCCCGGAAGATTTGAATCTCTTTCGATTGACCGATGACCCGGCCGAAGCGGTTCAACACGTCTGCAACTTCTACGAGAAGAAGCAACCCAAACCGAACTTCACCTTTTAGGAATGAGATTGAAAACTGCGATGCGATTGGCCCGGACTGGACGAATCGATCGTTGAACCCATGGGCTCTTCCTCCGGGAGTTCGGCATTTGGAACTTCGAGAGTCATCCTGCGTTTACACGGATGAGACGCTCAATGACTGAAGGAACAAGGAGTACTTTTCGGAGATTGAAACGGGCTTTTTTGGCATTCCGGTTCGATTATCTGGAATATTTCATTAAATTCTTCGCGTTTCACGAGCCGTTACCTGCCCGACGGGAGGCCGGATTTTTAACCAAAAGATGGACACCATGAAATCGTATCGCACCATGTCGACCTTTGTCGTTGCTCTGCTATTGTCATTTGCAGGGTTTTTGACCGATGTTCAAGCACAAAATGAAGCGCGAACCCAGGCAACGGTAGCCTATAATGAAGCGCGGGAACTGGTCAGTGGAGGGAATTTTGACCAAGGGATTGCTCGCTACATACAGGCGCTCAGCACAGCAGAATCTGCAGAGTGTGAAGAGTGCAGCGATATTGTCGAACTGGTCGAGGGACAGATTCCCCGAGTCTACTTTTCCCGTGCCAGCAACGCATTCAATGAGTTTCGAAGCGATCGGAGTGCAGCTGCTGCAGATCAGGCCATTGCCTATTTTCAGGAGGCTGCCGAGATCGGACAAGAGTTCGGTGACGAACAGGTGGCACAACAGTCGACACGTGTTATCCCGCAGATTCACTACAACAAGTCACTGGCTCAGTACCAACAAGAAGATTTTGATGGAGCTCTGGCGAGCTTGAATCGAGCCATTGAATTGAATGCAAACTACACATTGGCCTACTATCAACGTGCCATTGTTCTGAACAACAACGGAAGTTCACTCGACGACATTGTTTCTGCGTTCGAACAAGCGATCCAGGTTGGAGAGAGTGTGGGGGAAGCAGACGTCGCTGCTCGTGCACGGACCCGACTCGGGGAAGAGCTGCTCTACCGGGGTACCAACTCATTGGAAGAGGAACAAGTGGGAGAAGCGATTGAACTCTTTACCCAGGCCGAGCAGTACATCCCGGAAGACGCCGATCTCCATTATCGATTTGCGGAGGCGTACAACAACCAGGGAGATGCTTCTTCAGCGATCGAACACGCCGAGCAGGCGTTGGAGTTGGAGAATGGCGGAGTGACGGCACGCGCCAAGATCTACTATGAATTGGGTCGGGCCTACATGGCACTGGATCAGGTGAGCAACGCTTGCAGTGCATTTGAAGACGCTTCCTATGGTGATTTTCAAGGACCTGCCCAGTACGAAATCGAGCACAATCTCGAATGTAACGGCTGAAGGACGCCCCGCATATTGAGTTACGGGGAGCAAGAGTTTCCCCGGTATCCATGGATGTGAATGAAACCCCGCCAACCGACGGGGTTTTTTTGTTGAGGTTTGTCTTCTGAAAGTGACAATGGCTATCTTTGCACCTTCATTGGATGTCGCTTCGGGGATCTTTGACTACACGCAAACGGCGTTGGTCAAGACGGGGTCTACAGGGCTCATCGTTATCATCACTCAACTACTATACCAACGCAAACCTCTCTATGTCTGACAAAACGATTGAACAGCGATCAGTCGATACCATTCGTACCCTCTCCATGGACGCCGTACAAGCGGCAAACTCTGGTCATCCAGGAATGCCGATGGGGATGGCCGATGCAGCCTATGTTCTCTGGACCCGGTTCCTGAAACACAATCCGGATCATCCGGAGTGGGCCAACCGGGACCGTTTTATCCTTTCTGCAGGTCACGGATCCATGCTTCTTTACAGTTTGCTTCATCTGACCGGGTATGACCTTTCCCTGGAAGAGATTCGCAATTTCCGGCAGCTTCACAGCATTACGCCGGGCCATCCTGAAGCGGGAATGACTCCGGGTGTAGAGACGACAACGGGCCCACTGGGACAGGGATTCTCGACAGGTGTCGGGATGGCAATGGCACAGGCACATCTGGCCGCGCGGTTCAACCCGCATGTAGATGGATTGGTCGATCATTACATCTACGCCATCGTCAGTGATGGAGATTTGATGGAGGGGGTGACGCACGAATCAGCATCCATGGCCGGTCACCTGAAATTGGGAAAGTTGATCTATCTCTATGATTCCAACCGTATCTCCATTGATGGTTCAACCGATCTGGCGTTCACGGAACATGTGGCAGCTCGTTTCGATGCATATGGCTGGCACACGATCGAAGTGGATGGTCATGACCGGGAAGACATTGCCCGGGCAATCGAGGCCGCACAGAAGGAGTCGGATCGACCATCTCTTGTTGTTTGCCGAACACATATCGGATTTGGAAGTCCAAACAAGCAGGATTCGGCCAGCTCCCACGGGGCGCCATTGGGTGAAGAGGAGATTCGATTGACCAAAGAGCGTCTGGGTGAGGACCCGGACAAGTCGTTTTACATTCCGGAGGAAGTCGCGACTCACATGCAGGAAGCACGCGTCAAGGGGAAAGAGGCAGAGGATGTTTGGAAACAGAAACTCCAGACCCTGAAATCCAGGAATGCAGAGGCATGGCAGGAGTTTCAAGACCGTATAGACCGGAATTTACCAAACCTGGAAGAGATCCTTCCGGTTTTCGAAGCGGACAAAAAAGGATTGGCCACTCGTGCGTCTTCCGGGCAGGTACTGCAGGCGTTGGCGTCGAACGTACCGCACCTGTTGGGTGGATCGGCCGATCTTGCCGGGAGCAACAAAACGGCCATGGATGGAGAAGGAGCGTTCCAGGCCACCTCGTACGAGGGGCGAAACATACACTACGGAGTTCGTGAACACGCCATGGGAGCGGCCATGAATGGAATGGCTCTGCATGGCGGGGTGATCCCGTTTGGGGGAACGTTCCTGATCTTTTCCGACTATTGCCGCCCCGCAATTCGGGTCGGAGCCCTCTCCCGGATCCCGGTTGTGTATGTCTTTACACATGACAGCATCGGTTTGGGAGAAGACGGGCCTACCCATCAACCCATCGAGCAACTCGCGTCTCTGCGTGCCATCCCCAATGTCACCGTATTGCGACCGGCAGATGCCAACGAAACGGCCTGGGCCTGGAAGGTTGCGTTGGAGCGAACCGAAGGACCGGTTCTATTGGCCCTGACGCGTCAAAATTTGCCGACGTTGGAACGGACGGATGCGAACGCCGCGTCGTTGACCGAGCGGGGAGCCTATGTGGTTCGTGACGCGTCCAATGGAGAACCGGAGCTTCTGCTCCTCTCGACCGGATCCGAATTACACATCATGTTGAATGCAGCGGATCTACTGGAAGAGGAGGGAATTGGGACTCGAGTGGTCAGTATGCCGAGTTGGGAGCTCTTTCGGGATCAGTCGGAGAGTTATCGGGAGTCGGTCTTGCCGTCTGCCGTTCGTCACCGGATATCGTTGGAGGCGGGTGCGACACAAGGCTGGCATGAATGGGTCGGATCGGATGGAGTGGCCATCGGATTGGACCGGTTTGGTGAGTCTGCTCCATTCGAGGAGCTCTACGAGTACTTTGAATTAACAGCAGACCGTGTTGTACGGGAAGCAAAATCGTTGCGATCCTGAATAAATAGTCATGCATAGAACGAGTGCAACAGGCGGGGTGATGAGTCGGATGGCTGGATGGCTGTCACTCCTGTTGCTCTTCGGTGCGATGCCGATTCAGGCTCAGGTATTGGAACGAGTTCCGAGGGAGGATGTCCGTGAATTCGTAGAATCGGATACGCAGGACCCACCCCTGGATCTTCGGGAACGACACCTGACCCTGGAGCTGCTGGAGTCGGAATTGGGTCGATGGGCCTTGGAGCGGTATCGAACTCTGCGGGAGGCAGGGGAGCTGGATCCGCGAATCCGGCTCATGGAAGCAACTGAAGGGGACGAAGAGCAGTTTTATGTCCGAAATGTAGAGGAGAGCCAATCCGGAGATCCTGTCTACGATCTACTCGATTTTCGACTCGTACGCGTTGGCAGTGGACTGGATACCGGTGGGCGTGTCGAGATTTGGGTGCAACGGGAAGAGTTGCACCCCGATCGAGTCAGTGAGGATATTCTGGACGAGATTCTTCAAGGGTTGGTCGATGAGACATCGACGGCATCTCTCGATTCAGGACGCGGAGCGGTCGAAATTATCCGGGATCTTTTTGGCGAGCAGCCCATGGCCGACGGGACCGGGACACTCAAGATTCTGATTGCCGATATTCAGGATGGGTGGACGGAGGAGGGAGACGAGCCGTTCATTGCCGGATTTTTTGATGCCGTTCATCTCTTGCCCCCTTCTCAATTCGAAGAGAGCAACCAGGCAGACATGCTCTTTATCAATTCCCGACCGGGGATCTATCGGCCGTCTACCGGGCAGGTAGGCACGTCTCTTCATACCATGGCTCACGAGCTGCAGCACTTGATCCATGCCACATACGGTGCACTGTCGGTCTTTCAGAATGAAGGGCAGTCTGAATTGGCCGAACTATTGACGGGGTTTCCGGCCCGTTCCATGAGTTTTCTGAACTCTGCCTCTGAAGTTCGTGGAGATGTAGGAGGGTTGCAGCGTTGGTTCTACCGGTTTCGGACCCAACAGCGCTCGACTGTTCTCTATGACTATCAGCGGGCCCAACTGTTCCATGCGTGGCTTGAAGAGCAGGTAGGACCCGAAATTGCCGGTTCTCTGACGCGAAGTGATCAAACCCTGGACCGCGCCTATCAGGAGGTGTTGCAGGGGAGCGGGAAGTCTCTCCCGGATCTGATTCATGATTTCTATGTTGCTGCCTACGGTATACATCCGGACGGATCCGCCGGTTCACCGTTTACCCGCCCCCAGCTCTCGCAAGTGAATGTCTTCAGTCCGGGTGTGGTCTACGATGCTTCGGTTCAACCCTGGGTTCAGAACCGGCGCGAGATGCTCTACTATGGTGGGGCTCTCTATACGCAGTGGTTCGGCATCCGGGATCTGGACCTTTCCATTGAACCTGAAAACGGAATCCGGCACACCCTGATCTCTCGCCGCGTCGGGGAGAGCGGTTACGAGTTCCATCCGGCCACGAACGGGCAGTGGAATCTTCCGGATGACGGCACAATCTATGAGGAAGTGGTGCTGATCTCGGTGAACACGGCCCCGATACGATCCGAGCCGGAGCGGGACGAGAGTCGCACATTTCTCTACAGTGGAGAGTGGACACCTTCGACCCTCATGGCAGAGAGGTTGGTCTACCATGCAGAGCCGGACGGCTTTGTACCGGTACCGGAAGATCCTCTTTTCGCGTTGGCCACACGCATTTCACCCGCCATGGACGGGTCGGTCCGATATGTACGGTTTTCAGTGAACACGCGTGAATCTGCCATTCTCGGAGAGGGAACCTTTCGGCTGCATCTTCGAGAGGCCACGCCATCTTCTCAACAGCCCTCCATATTGATACCGGGCTCGAGTATCGCTTCGAGGCGGGTAGAGGTGGGAGATTTGGCCATTGGAGAGAACTATTTGGGGGTGGATGCATCTCAGTGGGAGCTTCAGGAAGACGAGGAGTACTTCGTCTCGCTGGAATTGGAACAGGATTTGGGCGGTCTCTATCTGGAGCTTCTTCTCGATCGCGGGCTCTGCAGCAGTCAGGATGATGAGGGGTGTCCAGAGCCGAATGATCCGCGATACGATCCACCCCGAACGTATGCCGGATTGGAGGGCTCGGGCGGTACACGTTGGGGTGTCTATCAGAACCGAAACAATTGGGTCGCAAGTGTGACAATGGTCGGTGAGCAGGAGACATGCATTCCGGAATTCCCCGATCCACCCATTTCGGACGATGTACGTCTTCTTCAAAACTATCCCAATCCGTTTGCAATGGAGACGACCATCGAGGTTTCTCTTCCCGAGCAGGTGGAGATTCGTCTCTCGGTACACGATCTTCTGGGACGGGAAGTGCAAGTCCTTTCGCAAGGGGTGCTTCCGTCCGGAGTTCACCGCATTCCGTTTGACGGCCAGGGGCTGGCCAGCGGGATCTATTTTTACCGGTTGATCCTTCCCGGCGATGTCAAAACCCGTCGAATGACCCTGGTTCAGTAGGAAAGGGGGAGCCGCTCCACTCATGATTGAATGTTAGACCTTTCGGAAATGAAGAAGAAACTCTACCTGTTGGATGGCATGGCACTGGCCTACCGGGCACATTTCGCATTTATCCGCAGTCAACTGAAGAACTCGGAAGGGATCCCGACGGGCCCTATCCTTGGTTTCGCGAATACATTGGTGCATCTGCTGGACGAAGAGAAACCGGACTACATGGCTGTGGTGTGGGACACTCATGAGCCGACATTTCGGCACAAAATGGACCCGGAGTACAAAGTCAACCGCCCACCACAACCCGACGAGCTCCGAACCGGCATCCCGTTGATCAAAGAGATGGTGACTAATTTCGGGATCCCGAATCTTGAGCAGCACGGGTACGAGGCCGACGACATAATCGGCACACTCGCCATGCAGGCCGAACAGAGTGAAGTCGAGACCTATCTGGTCACTCCGGACAAAGATTTCATGCAGCTTGTTCGGGAAGATATCTTCATGATCAAACCGGACAATCAAAACGGTGGATTCAATCTGATCGATCGGGAAGGGGTTTACGACTATTTTGGTGTCTATCCGGAGAAGGTGATCGATGTGTTGGCGATTATCGGTGATACGTCGGACAATATTCCGGGTGTCCCGGGCGTCGGAAAGAAAGGAGCGCCCAAATTGATCCAGAAGTATGGGTCCCTTGAGAGTGCCATTGAAGCGGCTCCAACCATGAGTGCCAAACGGCAACGCGAAGGACTTACGAACTACAAAGATCAGGCGCTTCATGCCAAGGAGATGGTCACCATCAAGACCGATGTTCCGGATACGGTCCATTGGCAGAGCTTGACGTGGACCGGACCGGACAAGCGTACACTTGGTGCGTTTTTCAAAAGGATGGAGTTTCGCACCCTGACCAAACGATATTTGGGAGAGGAGGGACAGGCAGACCTCTTCTCCGGTGGGGGAGAGTCGAGTGAAGCTGTCCTGTCTGTTCACAAACGACTCGATCAGGATGACGTCGCATATCACACCGTCATCCATTCGGATGAACTGGAAGAGTTGGTCGAGCGTTGGCGGACGAAGACCGTACTCTGTATCGACACCGAAACTGATTCACCGGACTCGATGCAAGCCCGTCTGGTCGGGATTTCCATTGCACATGATGAGGGAGAGGCGTGGTATCTACCCGTCAATGTGGAGGGAGCTCCGGCCCAGGAAGAGGTACTCAGCCGACTGCAACCACTCGTTGGTGAAGACAAGGTCTGTTGGGTTGCCCACAATATGAAATATGACCGTATGGTTCTCTCCAGATCCGGTCTGGAGCTCGGGGAGCGCTGTTTTGATACCATGATCGCGGCCTATCTTCTGGACGCCTCACAACGGTTGAAAATGGACGAGTTGGCCAAACGGTATCTCTCCTATGAACCCATTCCGATTGAGGAGCTCATTGGAAAGCGAGGGAAGGGCCAGAAGACAATGGCCGAGATTCCGTTTGCAGAGGTGGCTCCCTATGCATGTGAAGATGCAGATATCACGCTACGACTCTATCGGATTCTTCGATCCAGTCTGGAAGAGGAGGGACTCCTTGATATTGCCATGAATCTGGATTTTCCTCTGGTTGCCGTTCTCAGTCGTATGGAACAGTACGGCGTGAAAGTGGATCGGAATCGGCTGGAAGAGTTTTCCCGGGAGTTGGCCGCGGATTTGGGGGCAGCCGAGGAGGCGATCTACAGACTCACAGACGTGGAGTTCAATATCAATTCCCCGAAACAACTGGGTGAAATACTGTTCGAGAAGCTGGGACTGCCGGCAAAGAAGAAGACCCGAACCGGACAGTATTCGACGGCCGAACCGGTTCTGCAGCAGTTGGCTGCAGAACATGAGGTGGTCGAGAAGATTCTTGATTTTCGAAGTTTGGGCAAGCTGAAGTCTACCTACGCAGATGCGCTGCCAAAGTTGATTCATGAGGAAACCGGACGCATTCACACCAGTTATCACCAAGCGGTTGCAGCCACAGGGCGTCTCTCTTCATCGGACCCCAATCTTCAGAATATTCCGATTCGTACGGAAAGAGGCCGCGAGATTCGTCGTTCCTTTATCGCCGAAGAGGGCTACTCCATTCTTGCAGCCGACTACTCTCAGATCGAGCTTCGAATTATCGCATCCATTTCGGGAGATGAACAGATGATCCATGCCTTCCGCAGGGGGGAAGATATCCATGCGCGTACAGCGATGGAGATCTTCGCACTCAACTCTTTGGACGAAGTGAATCCGGATCAGCGACGAAAAGCAAAAGAGGTGAATTTTGGTATTCCGTATGGTGTAAGTGCCTACGGTCTCGCATCCAGACTCGACATCTCCAACAAGGAGGGACAGGAGATGATTGATCGATTCTTCGAGCGTTTCCCGGGTATTCAAACCTATATTGACGAAACTCTCGAATTTGCCCGAAACAAAGGGTATGTCGAAACACTACTCGGTCGGCGGCGGGAGATCCCCGATATTCATTCCAAGAACTTCAATGCACGCTCCTTTGCAGAACGGTCGGCCATTAATATGCCTATTCAGGGGACAGCTGCCGATATCATCAAACGGGCAATGATTCGGATCGATCAGGATCTTCGAGCGTCCGATCGTCGCACCCGCATGGTGATGCAGGTGCATGACGAACTGGTTTTCGAGCTTCACAAAGAGGAGTTGGATCTCGTTTCATTGATTGTCGAACGAATGGAAGGAGCCATGGACCTCTCGGTTCCGCTGACGGTCGAGACAGGTGTGGCAGACGATTGGTTCGAAGCACACTGATACCCGGCCTTAATCCTTTGTGTCTCCATCCAGGAAGGGATACCGAACGAACCCTTCCATTGCCTCGTACTCGGCCAACCCCAGATCGTCATAAAGTTTGGCCGTTCCGCGATTTCGATCATCGGATCGCTGCCAAAACTCTCGTTTGTCCGACCCCGGGAAAAGAGGCCTGTCTTTTTGAGACTGATGTTTGAAGATGGCTCGTCGTTTTTTGTCCAGCTCTTTCGGACTGATCGGCACAGCCATTTCAATTTCGTCGATACTCCACTCTTGCCACGCTCCGCGATAGAGCCAGACGTAACACTCTTGAGCCCAATCATCGTCCTTGACAATATCGAGAGCGTCAAAGATGGCCTGCAGACAGACGCGATGTGTTCCGTGAGGATCGGACAGATCTCCGGCAGCGTAGATCTGGTGAGGTTTGATCTTTCGGAGGAGGTCAACCGTCAATTGAATGTCTGCGTTTCCCAACGGTTTCTTTTTCACCTTCCCGGTTTCATAAAACGGCATATCCATGAAGTGTAATCGCTCGAGCGGAACACCGCAGTATCGGCCGGCATCTTTCGCTTCTCCTCGTCGAATCAACCCTTTTATCGTCTTGATTACCTCGGAGTCAGACTCCCCCGGTTTCTTCTCGTTCAAAAATTTCTGAATCCCCTTCAGGAGGTCGTTCGGTCCTTCTCCGTCCAGTTGGAAAAGGGAAGCGTAATCACTTGCAAATTCGGCAAAGCGAACGACGTCGTCATCGAAAACAGCAATATTACCGGAGGTCTGGTACGCAACATGGACATCGTGTCCATGGTCGACCAATCGTATGAGAGTTCCTCCCATGGAGATGACGTCATCGTCGGGGTGCGGGCTGAATATCAAAGCCCGTTTCGGAAAAGGAGTTGCACGTTCCGGCCGATTGGTATCATCGGCATTCGGCTTGCCACCCGGCCAACCGGTAATGGTATGCTGCAATTGATTGAAAACAGTCAGATTGATGTCATATGCTTGACCTCGTTGGGTGAGGAGGTCTCCCATGCCGTACTCATTGTAGTCTTCATCGGTAAGTTTCAGAATCGGTTTGTCAATCTTTTGACAGAGCCAGACGACGGCTTTACGGATCAGTTGGTTGTCCCACGTACAGGTAGAGACGAGCCACGGAGTTTTTACTCTCGTTAATTCCGATGCGGCCGCTTCGTCCAGAATAAATGTTGTATTCTCGTGCTTTTGCAGGAAGGTCGCCGGAACCCGTTCACTGATCTCCTCTTCGACCGCTCGTGCAACCACGGGTGCTTTCCCTTGACCCCAGGCCAGGATATAGATTTTTCGAGCATCCAGAATGGTGCCCACACCCATGGTAATGGCGTGGCGCGGGACGTACTCTTCTCCAAAGAAACTGCTGGCGGCATCTTTACGGGTGACCGTATCGAGTGCAATAAGCCGGGTGCGGGAGTCTGCCCGGGAACCCGGTTCATTGAAGCCAATGTGGCCGGTTCGGCCAATTCCCAACAGTTGAATGTCGATCCCCCCTCTGTCCCGGATTTTCTGTTCGTACTCCCGACACCACTCATCGACATCTTCCCGGTCGATGGTCCCGTCCGGAATATGGATGTTCTCCTTCCGGATGTCGATGTGGTCAAAAAGGTGTTCATTCATGAAATGGACATAGCTCTGTAGCGAGTCCGGTTCCATGGGGAAGTACTCATCCAGATTGAAGGTGACGACATTCTTGAAGCTGACGTTCTCTTCCCTGTGAAGGCGAATCAGTTCATTGTAGACGTGAACCGGTGTCGATCCGGTTGCGAGGCCGAGAACGGTGGATCGTCCTTTTTTTTCGTTGGTCCGGATGGTTTCGACAATTTCCCGGGCAACCGTTGTCGAGGCAGAATCCGAATGAGCAAAAAGCTGGACCGGAATTTTTTCGAAGTGAGAGGAACGTGTATTGAGCTCTTGTAGACGGTTCGATTGATCAGACATGAAATTGGTTCATTCTCTGTTAACACAAGTAGATAGAAACCTGCACGACAGGGAATAGGCGTGCGGATCGCGCGTCAATAGAACTGGACAATATATGAAATTTTACTGTGAAATGACGCAGGTCGATCATACTGTCTTCTCGGGGGAGTAGAGATATTCGGGAGCCAAACAGAAAGAGCCTGCCCCATTGAGGGGACAGGCTCTTTTCTGAAATCTGTTCGCAATCGATGAATGGATCGTTACCGAAAGCTGATTCCGACTCCCACATTGGCGACCGGATACTTGGCCAATGTATAGGATCCACTGATGGTCAGAATCGCCAGGCGAATTCTCAGCCCGGCCATGGCATGGAAGCTGTTCTCTCCATCCAAATTCAGATCGATCGGTGCGGCGATACTCTCGACGGCCTTGGTGTAGCTCTCTTGAGATCCGGCCGGTGCATTGGGATCGTAGTTGTCATTGGGAGAGGTCAACGGGTAGTTCCCTGGAGTTTTGATCGTCATTTTCGAGCTTTCCATTCCAAGGCCGCCAAAAATGGAGAGGATGGGAAGCGTCTTGCCAACCAAGGCGTTGATGGTGTATCCGCTCGCTTTCAGGTCGGCACCCTGTCCGTTCCAGCGTACGGCGCCAGCCTCGTAGCCACTCGGGGCATAGGTATCACCGTCAATAACGGGTTGTACATCGAATTCGGCCGATACGTCCAAACTGGTGTATCCGAACTGAAGCGAGAGGTCGACCGGCAGCATGTCGCCACCCGGCAGCCACTGATTGACTCCGTGCTTTACACCGAATCCGAACATGCCGATGCTGCCCACATCTTCAATATCGTACGTTGGAAAGTAGCGAACCGAGACATCGGTATCCTTCACAGCACCCACAGTCAGTTGAATCATTGGGGCCGGAACATACGGGAACCCGATTCCCTGAGGCATGACAAAAGAGAAGAGCTCTTCGGTCTGTTGATTCCCGTTCCCATCGGTATAGGTAAACTCCTTCCCGATTTGTGTGTCACTAAAGTCGTCGCCACTGATGGTCGGTGTTGTGGCAGATCCCCCCAATCGGCTCACTTCCTGAAAGGCAAGCGACGTTACATTGAAGGATTGGTCGGCGCTGGGGACAAGGGAGACACCGGCATTGGCCCGAAGATCGAACCCGAAAGGTCTGTAGGCCCGGGCAGTATTGACCCATCCGGCATTCAGGTTGGCACCAAATCCGGCGCCGAACGGTTTGAGATAGTTCTCCATCAGGAGATTGGCGTCATTGGCTCCGGACCGAAGAATCTCGCCGGCATCGCCCAATTGGGCATGTGCCCGGGGAGCAACGGCAACGGACAGTGCGAGGAAAAAGAGTGTGGACAGAGCGGCCACGCGTATGGATCGTCGTGTCTGGTACATAGAGAATCTCCAACTTGTTATGAATAGAGGTGCGTCACTCGGTTTACCGGAAAACCATTCATCCTTTGGTTGATCCGGGGAAACCAATTGTTCTTTTAAGGTGAACCGGCCTGAATTTCAGCAATTTTGAACGTTTATAAAAAATTAAAATCGATTAACAGGCAATAACCGCCCCAAGGTATCGTTGAGCCGGGATTCGAAATCTTGCTCAAGAAATCGCACGTATCGTCAAGCGTTGTGCCCGGAATCCGTGATTGAATCGAGCATCTGTAGATAGGAGTGGTAACGTTCCGGATCGATCTTGCCGTCTTCAAGTGCCTGCATGACGGCACAACCCGGCTCATGGCTGTGTGTGCAATTGTAATATTTGCAGTCTGAACGGCGATGAGCCATCTCCGGAAAGTAGAGGGAGAGCTCTGCAGGGTCGACACCCACCAGGCCGAGTTCCCGTATGCCGGGTGTATCGGCAATCCATTGACCGTTTCCCAACGGAAGAAGTACTGCTGTGGTGGTCGTATGTTTTCCTTTGCTGGAAGAGGACGAGACATCTGCAGTTTTACGTTCAAACGATGCATTCAGAACGTTCAGGAGTGTCGATTTTCCAACCCCGGAGGGCCCGATGAATACGGAGATCCCTTCCGGGAGTGCCGATTCGATTTTTTTGACGGTTTCGGGTCGAACCGCTTCGGTGGCAAGAACGGGGTAGCCCAGCGATTCGTAAACAGAGATCATCGAGGCGACCTGTCTGCGCTCCCGTTCATTGGCAAGATCCATTTTGTTGACGAGAATACCGGCCGGAACATCGTGCGCTTCGCAGAGGACAAGAAACCGGTCGATAAAGCCCTCTTTAAGCCTGGGTGACCGTATGGAGACAACCACCCAGGCGCGGTCGACATTGGCGACCAGAAGCTGTTCACCCTGACGCCCGTGTGTTGCCTTTCGAGGCAGGTAATTGTCGCGTGGAAGAATCTTCTCAATCGTCCCCGTCCCGTCGTCGTTTCGGGTCCATTCGACCCGGTCGCCAATCGTGGCCGGTTGGGTCGATGTTCGTTCGTCGAGACGGAAACGTCCCCGGAGCCGCGCCTGTATCTCCTCGTCAGACGAAAGGAGCCGGACACGAACCCAGCTGCCCGAGGTTTCGAGGATTTGACCCCGTTCCCGTGTCTTGCTCATCCGGCGGGTCCGTCTGTAAGTTCGGGCTGAAACCCTTTTACACGGTTCTTGTGTGCTTCAGAGACCGAAAAGTAGGTGGCAGGATCACTGACCGGTTTCTTCTCGAGGACTTGATCCAAAAGCGGGTCCATCCGTTCCAGATAACCGATCTGAAGATCTCCGATCACATCCTTCTCGATTTCTGCCACATCTTTTTCGTTTCGCTTCGGTAGAAGAACCTCCTGTATCCCGGCACGCTTTGCGGCGAGCACTTTCTCCTTGATGCCTCCGACCGGAAGTACCAACCCTCGTAGAGTGATTTCACCGGTCAACGCCAAGGTTCCTTTTACTTTGCGTTGCGTGTAGATGGACGCGATGGCTGCGAGAAGCGAGACACCGGCCGACGGACCGTCTTTCGGTACGGCTCCCTGCGGGACGTGAATGTGGAGGTCCCAATACCGGAAAGCGTCATCGGGGATGCCAATTCGATCTCCGTTTGCCCGGAGCCAGGACTGAGCCAGCATGGCCGACTCTTTCATCACATCTCCAAGTTGACCGGTGATGTGCATTCGACCATTGCCTTGGGACACGCTCGCCTCGATAAAGAGAATGTCTCCACCATACGGCGTCCAGGCCAATCCTGTTGCGACACCGGGAACCGTTGTACGTTCGGCTGCATCTGCAAAGAACTTCCGTTTGCCCAGGATCTCCGGAATGTCACCCTTTCCGATACTCATCGAATCGATCTCCTCAGAGGCAACCCGCGCAGCCACATGTCGGCAGACGGATCCGATTTCTCGTTCCAGGTTTCGTACACCCGATTCCCGGGTATACTCATCCACGATGCGTTCAATGGCTGCCTTGGAGATCCGGAACTGGCTGGAGGTGAGCCCGTTCTCTTCAATCTGTTTCGGAATCAGGTACTTGCGGGCGATTTCAGTTTTCTCCTGCAACGTGTACCCGCTAATGTGGATGATCTCCATTCGATCCCTCAAGGGAGCCGGAATGGTATCCAGCGAGTTGGCTGTCGCAATAAACAGGACCTTGGAGAGGTCGTAACTCAACTCCAGGTAATTGTCAGAGAAGGAGTCATTTTGTTCGGGATCGAGGACCTCCAGAAGAGCCGATGTCGGATCTCCACGAAAGTCGGATCGGACCTTATCGATTTCATCAAGCATCATGAGAGGATTGCTGGTGCCTGCCTTCTTCATCGCTCGCAGAATTCGACCCGGTAATGCACCGATATACGTCCGGCGATGCCCCCGAATCTCGGCCTCGTCATGAATGCCTCCCAGGCTGAACCGTTCGAACTCTCGGTTCAATGCACGGGCAATCGATTTCCCCAGAGATGTCTTTCCGACTCCGGGAGGGCCGTAGAAACAGAGAATGGGAGCCTTCATATCTTTCTTCAACTTCAGGACGGCCAGGTACTCAATGATCCGTTTTTTCACTTTCTCGAGACCGTAGTGATCTTCGTCCAGAATCTGGCGGGCTCGTTTCAGATCCAGCTTGTCTTCGGAATACTCCTCCCAGGGAAGGTCCAGAATCCACTCCAGATAACTGTGAATGATCCCGTAATTGGGGGAAGAGCTGGGGGTCATTTCCAGACGTTGCAATTCGCGATCGACCGTTTCGCGAGCCTCTTCGCTGAGTCCTTTCTTCTCCTGGAATCGTTCCCGAAGTTTTTCGACTTCCTGTTGTTCATTGTCTTCCCCGAGAGCTTCCTGGATCGCCTTCATCTGTTGGCGAAGGTAGTAATCCCGTTGCTGCTCATCGATATCGGTCTTCACTTTGGACCGAATCTCTTCACTCAGATTCAGAACCTGTAGCTCTTTGTTCATGAACTCCATGACCTTTTCGAGTCGGGACGAGAAGGTGCGAATCTCGAGAAGTTCTTGCTTCTCTGTCAGTTCAATCTGCAGATTCGAAGAGATGAAATTGAGAAGAAAAGTAGGGCTCGAAATATTGTTGATGGCAATCGAAGCCTCGGACGGAATATTCGGTGAGAGATTGACAATATGTGTGGACGTCTCCTTGATGGAGCGGATCGAGGCATCAAGCTCCAGACCGTCAAGGTCCATCTCCTGGCTGTAGTTGGAGACATTGGCTCGAAAGAACGGCTCTTCCTGGGTGTATTCGTCAATGGAGAAGAGAGTTTTTCCCTGAATGACCACGCTCTTGCTCCCGTCCGGCATCTTGATCAGTTTCAGGATCTGTGCAACGGTTCCAATCGAGTATAGATCATCCGGGGAGGGATTTTCGACCGATTCGTCCTTTTGAGCGACCACTCCAATGGTCTTGTCACTCTCGTAGGCCTCTTTTACCAGGGCAAGTGATTGGTCACGTCCCACGGTAATCGGGACGACGACACCGGGAAACAAAACGGTGTTTTTCAGTGTAAGAATGGGAAGATTGTCCGGAATTTCTGCTTCCGAAAGTTGACGTTCCTCTTCCTCGGACATCAGCGGAATCGCCTGCTCAAATTCTTCAAATTCGTCACTTTGCCCTTCAAACGAAGTCTGTATTCTGATTTTCGAGTCAATCATGTATCATTCATCAGTTCTGAAAAAAATGGTTCTAACTACTCCTTCCCGCAAAGAGAGATCCAAACGGCGCCAACCATCCATAACGTCAGGGATTCGGTTCCATGTATGGCAATTTAACATTTGTCACGAATCTGCATGACAGTTGGTCAGGGATGTTCGGGGTTTCATTTATCGACTTGTTGGAAAGGTCCAGCGAAGAGCTCCGACGCTCCATCCGTTGAGTTCCCTGCTTGGGATTCCCCAATGACTTCGCAGCTGGACAGTGATGGAGAACTCAAGCTGCTCACCCATCCAACCCGTTCCGATGGCCAGGTAGTCATGTTGATGATGGCTCAACCGAGTTGCCATCCGAAGTGGAATTTCGGGACGTATCCGATATTCGACTCCCAGGAAACCCAATAACCGGTCCGAGTTAAAGGCGTCGTCTGTCAGGCCCAATGCCAAGTCACTGGAAACGGTCCATTCGTGATGTCGCCAGGCGACACCGGTTTGAATGGTCGACGGCAGAAGAACCAACAGGTTGGAGGATTCTGTTATACTTCCATCCAACAGGTCCGTTCCCTGGTCAAGATGGAACGGTAGTTGTTCACCCGGGCGTCCCATGAAGATCTGTTCTGCGGGTGCAGGAGGTGAATCCGGAGAGACGGTCCATTCGTCGATTCTTCGCTGGACCGGGTGATCCCGGTAGTAGATCATGCCAATATCCAGGAAGGATACACTGATCTGGAGAGTCGACGGGGGAGCGTTTCCAGATTCTATCCAAGAGAAATCACGACCGAGAGGAGTCACCCAGTTCAACCCCACATCGAGACCGGCTCCCCACCCGCCCTGTCCAAACAGTTCGCTTCTTTCCGGAATGTGGGACCCTCCGGAAAGATACTGCTCATGTTGTCGGGAAAAGGGTCCTGTGGTATAGGAAGTCAGTGACCGGGTCCGGGTCCAGGACGTCGTCGGGTCGGGACGTGTAAAGCGATCACTCCAGGCAGTCGATTGGTATGATCCCCCCACAACCAGCTTGGGTGCAATACCGATGACAAATTGACTCAATCCGGGCAGTATTCCATTCAGAAACGTGACCGGTTCGGCAAATCCGAAAGACAGTTCGTGAAGTGCATGGAAATAGGTGGTCGAGGAACGATCCACCGTCCAAATCCCGTCTACCTGTACGGGAGTGTTATCATACAGTCCGCGACCTGACGTGATTCGATTGGCAAACCGGGATCGAAGCCCGATGGCATAGGATCGGGTTCCCCGATCCCACTGCAGTCCCAACCAGTGCCATTCGCCCCGGATTTGATGCGCGGAAGGGTTCGAAGGGTGGGGGAAGTTTCGTGAAAGGTGATCCTCTGCTTCCAGAGGATAACGAGCTGAACCGCCTGGAACGTAGCCGCGTATCCACTCATTGAGTACGGTTTGCAGATCTCCGGCAGACCCGATTGGAGCCGGGGAATCAAATTGAATGCCTCCGGCCATGAGTGAGACAGTTCTCCGATCCCGGTCGCTGCCTGGATAGCCGTCAATCAGATTGGCCGGATTGGTGAATATCGATTCATGTCCTCCTCCAACCACTGTCCCGGCACCTCCTGCACCCATGGCCGATCCACTCAGGATCTGTTGGCCCTGAAGGTCGTCGGTCTGGAGCAGCAAGATCCAGATGGACAATAGCAGGAAGATCTTCCGGTTCATACGATGACTCAGGAGTGAACAGGTTTCAGCCGGGCAACACGCAGCATCAGTGTTTTTCGCCCGCGTTTTGGGAAAAAGACGACGACTCGTGAATCACGACCGCTTCCTTCCCGACTCAGTATGGAGCCCTGACCAAAGGCGGGGTGTATCACGTCGACTCCTGGATAAAAGGGATCGTCACCCTCCCCGGGATCATACTCGATTTCTATCTCCGAATGGGTGGCTGCCGCGGGCGCGCGGCGGGTCGTCGGGTTTTGGTCGCGATTGCGGTCCAGAGTATCATAGTCAATTTGGTACCCGGATCTGCCGGTGTTCCCGGTAGATGTCCCACCGGACCGGGACGCCGAACCGGATTGGTCACGATTTTGCTGGATGGTCGCACCCGTTTCTGTTCGAACAACCCCGGGGTCCACTTCATTCAGGAAACGGGAACGGAGCTGACGCACCTCTTCTCCGAATTTGAATCGCAGTTTGCAATGACTGAAAAAGAGCTCTTCCTGCGCCCGGGTAATGGCGACGTAGAAGAGTCTGCGTTCTTCTTCGATATTGGCCTCCTCTCCGTCTCGGCCACCCATCGGGAAGAGATTTTCTTCCAGGCCGACAATGAAGACACCCGGAAATTCGAGTCCCTTGGAGCCGTGAATCGTCATCAAGGTAACGGCTGGTTTCTCTTCATCGTACTTGTCACTGTCTGTAACAAGCGAGATCTCCTGCAAAAAAGAGGAGAGAGAGGCATTTCCGCCTTTTTCAAAATAGGAGATGGCGTTCTGCAGTTCCAGGATGTGGTCTCGACGGGAGAGAGACTGAATGGAGTTCTCTTCGACCAACGCTTGCATGTACCCACTCTTTTCGAGCAGGCTTCGTGTCACCTCCAGAATGGATCCTCCCTTTTCGAGCTCGTCCCGAAGCGAATGGATCATGGAGACAAAATCTGAAATTCGGGCGCGGGCCGGTTTGTAAAGATCGTTGTGATTGGACTGTTCGAGAATGGACCAGACCGATCGACCCTGTTCCCGAGCCATATGCAGCAGGGTATTCAGGGATTTCTTTCCAATACCACGACTCGGCTCATTGATGATTCGGAGCAGGCTCTGCTCGTCGTGGGGATTGACCAGAAGCTTTAAGTAGGAAAGAACGTCCTTGATCTCCTTGCGCTGGTAAAAAGAGAGACCCCCCACCAGCTGATAGGCAATTCCATGTCGTCGAAGTGCCTCCTCAAAGAGGCGGCTCTGGTAGTTGGTCCGGTAGAGAATGGCGATGTCGTTCAGACTGTATCCTTTCTGCATTCGGAGTTTGTCAATGTAGTTGACAACCCGATTCGCTTCGTCTCGATCGTCATAATTCTCCAGCAGAGTAATCATGCTCCCCTGTTGGTTCTCCGTCCAAAGTGTCTTTTCGAGTTGATCCCGATTCCGTTTGATGATGGAGTCTGCGCATTGCAGAATGGCTCCGGTCGATCGATAGTTCTGTTCAAGCGGTACCTGGGCTGCCGAATCGTAATCGTTCTTGAAATTGAGGATGTTGCCGATATCGGCTCCCCGGAACGAGTAGATGCTTTGTGCGTCATCGCCTACCACACAGAGGTTGTTGTGCGCTGCTGCCAACATCCGCGTGGCTTTGTATTGGGCATGGTTGGTATCCTGATACTCGTCGATCAAGATGTATCGGAATCCGTGCTGGTATCGCTCCAACACATCGGGATTCGTTTCGAAGAGCTCGATGGGACGAACCAGAAGGTCGTCAAAATCCATGGCGTTGGCTTGCCGGAGACGCGCTTGATAGATCTTGTAGACCCGAGAAGTAATCTCATCCAACGTGCTCAGAACAAACTTCTCATTGTATTGATCCGGTCCGATCAGTTGATTCTTGGCATCACTGATCTTTTGATGAATGGTACGGGGCCGAATCTCTTTCGGGTCGTAGTTCAATTCGCCCAGGATCAGTTTTATCGACTGTTCAGAGTCACTGGTGTCGTAAATACTGAAATCTTTGTTGAAGCCGATCTTGTCGGCTTCATAACGCAAAATGCGAGCAAAAATGGAGTGAAACGTTCCCATCCAGAGACGTTTGGCTCGTTCATCGATCAAATGAGAGATTCGCTCCTTCATCTCGCGGGCAGCCTTGTTGGTAAAGGTGAGTGCGAGAATTTGTTCCGGAAGAGCTTTCTGTTGCTGAAGCAGGTACGCGATCCGATAGGTGAGAACACGGGTTTTTCCACTCCCGGCTCCGGCAACAATCAGAAGAGGTCCATCCGTTGTCGTTACGGCTCGTCTCTGTTGTTCGTTCAGTTCATTCAGGAAGGATGGTCCGCCACCGGTCGGGGCGTTGTCAATTGGCGCAGGGTGCGTCATGAAAAAGGTCGCTGAAGTTCAAAAATCGTCGATCGGACGGGGTAAACAGCCCGCCACAGGATGAGACACAAAGATACGAAGGATCAGGCTCCTTTCTGAATTTCTTGAAGCTTTCCGATCGCTCGTTCTTGCAGGTTTTCGAAGGTTTCGGAGGGGATATCCCCGACCGTAAAGCCCATTTGAAGCCAGACGATATAGGTTGCCATGACGTCTTCATAACAGTAGTGCTCAATCTCACTCAGCTTGCCCTCTTGGTAGAGCTCCCACACCTGGTTGCCTTCGGCTGTCTGTTTGAATGGTATTCCAATGAGCTGTCCGAGATGTTTTAACTTTGGGTAATTACTGGCTCCGTAATTACTGAATTCGTCCTTCAGGTCAATATTTACCGAGCTGAACCGATAGCGGATGTCTCGTGAATGCAGCCTTCTGGGCATCTGCATTCGATGCTTCATGGCACGATAGGTGAGCAGTGGAAGATCAAACCCGCGACCATTGTGATGGATCAACCCGTAATCCTTGTAGGTGAGCAAGGCGTCGAAAAGTTCTCGAAGACCCGCCTTTTCATCTTCCCCATTCCAGGAGACTTTTTGACGGGGACCTCCGGTATTCTCTATCCAGAGCCCCACCCAAGAGACCATTCGATGAAACATTGGAGGAAGAAATCCGGAGCGCTGGTAGGCGATCTCCTCTTCGGCTCTCGCCAGTAATGCATCGGTGTCCAGATCCGGTTCATGGAGGGTCTCTCGAATCAGGTCCAGATCGGGAATGGTCTCAATGTCGAAGATGAAATACATGGGGGCTTCTCCTCGGTGTCAGGGATAGATCAGGTAGGGTTCACGTTGGGTTCGAAACGATTCCACATCTTCCTGCCAGTCAAGGATCTCCACCATGGACGTTCCGGCGACGATGGATTCATGCACATGATCATTTCCGGTTCGAATCTGGATGCCTCGCTCGATGAAGAAGTTCTCCTTCTCTTCATTTGGGAGTTCGTTGTAGAAAGCGTCCAAAAGATGAACTCCCATGGCTGTTGGTTCCATGAGATTGGCATCAAGAACCTCCAGTTTTACACCGTGGACATGCTCACCCAAGAGTTTGGGCTCTTTGGACATCCCGTCAATGCTTTCGGGTACAAATGTAACCGGTTGGAATCGAACACCCGGTAGATTGCGGCTGTTGAGCTCGGCTGCCACAGCTTCTGAATCGACAAACGGACTTCCGACTTGAATAAAGGGCTCATAGGTTCCTCGCCCTTCGCTGGCCCGGGTACCCTCAAAGAGGCACGTACCCGGATAGACATAGGTAGATTCGATGTCTGGAAGATTGGGGCTGGGTGCGACCCACTCCAGACCGGTATCGCCCCAAATCATGTCACGCGTCCATCCCTCCATGGCAACGACATGCAATTCGAGCCCCTCCAGCCCCTCGTGCCACCCTTCTCCCAGGATCATCTGCGCCAACTCCCCGGCTGTCATTCCGTGCGTAATGGGCGTGGGGTACATACCGATACCGGATTGATACTGATCTTCACGGATGTGTCCTTCGATCTTTTCACCACCCAACGGATTGGGCCGATCCAATACAATGAATGGAATGCCTGCTTCGGCTGCCGAAATCATGGAGCGTCCCATGGTGATCACATAGGTGTAGTACCGTGCACCCACGTCCTGAATGTCAAACAGAAGAACGTCCACATCTTCGAGCATCTCGGGTGTCGGACGCCGATGCTCCCCATAGAGGCTGTAGACCGGAATACCGGTCTCTTCATCAACGCCGTGGTCCACGGGTTCACCTGCGTCGGCCGTTCCCCGGATACCGTGTTCCGGTCCGAACAGGGCGGTAATCTCCAAATCGGGATCCCTGTGGATCAGATCCACAATGTGCTCACCGTCCAGCAGGGCGCTGTGATTGGTGATGATCCCGAGTCGTTTCCCCTCGACCAGATGGCGTTCTTCATTCAGTAGCTGTTCAATTCCCAGGGAGAGAGTCTCGTCAGGTTCCGATTCACTCGATGACTCTGGTGACGATTGACACTGAACCAGTAGGGGAAAAGTGATCAGCAGGAGCAGGAGAGAGAACAGTCGGTTCATCGTGGGGTCGGGATTGGTTTGAATCGTGGTAAATGGTAGGCGGGGTCGGTCCGATGGACCACCCCACTCCTTGAAAGCGCCAACTTATTCAATCCCGACCCATCAGACAACCGCGATTGCGTTATCCAATCTCCCGAACGAGCCTCTCGACAATCTCCTCGAGACTCTCCTTGTCGGTGCGCACGCGGAGGGCCTCTTTTCCAGGCGCTTCGTAGGGGGCGTCATAGCCGGTCAGACCCTGGATCTCGCCCCGTTCGGCCTTCTCGTAGAGCCCCTTCGGATCTCTCTGTTTGGCCACTTCGGGGTCCACATCCACATGGACCTCCACAAACCGGCCCTCCGGAAAGAGCGCCTTCACGCGCTCGCGGTCTGCCCGGTAGGGGGAGATGAAGGTGGCCAGAACGATGTTGCCGTGCTCGAAAAAGAGCCGTGCGAGCTCTCCGACGCGGCGGATGTTCTCCTGCCGGTCGGCGGGGGAGAAGCCTAGATCCCCGCTGAGTCCGTGGCGCACCTGATCCCCGTCCAGCAGGACGGTCTGTTTGCCCTCCTCCCAGAGTCGACGCTCGAGCGCCTTGGCGATCGTGCTCTTGCCCGCTCCGGAGATGCCGGTAAACCAAAGAAGCTTGGCCGGATGGCCATTGCGTTTCTCGCGCTGCTCACGGGCGATGTTCCACGGCTCCCAGACCACATTCGGGGAGACCTTGGGGTCGCTCTGCCCGGCGGCGGATCCCTCCGTCGGTTCCCCGGCTCCTGTGCGCGTACTCGCCTCGCGAATCATCCCGGCGGCCACGGTCACGTTGCTGGCCGGATCAATCAGGATAAAGCTGCCCGTGGCGTTGTTCAGCTTGTAGGGATCAAAATAGAGCGGCTCGGCCGTCTCGATGCGTACCCGGCCAATCTCGTTGAGTGCCAGCTCGCTGGCCTGCTGGCGGTGCATCGAGTCGATGTCGATGGTGTAGAGCACCTCGCGGGCGATCGCCTGCACCTGCCGCGTGCCGTGCATGAGAATCCAATTCGAGCCGGCGGCCATCGCCTCCGGGTTCATCCAGCAGAGGGCCGCCTCGATCTCGCGCTCCTGGCTGGGCACGTTGGTCGGCTTGACCAAGAGCGAGCCACGCGAGATGTCCACCTCCTCGCGGGTGGTCAGGACCACCGCGTCGCCGGCGACAGCCTCCTCGAGGTCCCCGTCGGCTGTATGGATCCGTTCGACCACGGTCTTCTGTCCGGAGGGGAGCACCTGAATCGCCTCACCGGGGCGAATGGTGCCCGAGGCCACCTGCCCGGCAAAGCCGCGAAAACTCTGGTCGGGGCGGATAACCGTCTGCACCGGCAGCCGGAAATCCTTCACGTTCTGCCGCGAGGTCTGCTCGACGTGCTCGAGGTGGTAGAGCAGCGTGGAGCCCTCATACCAGCTCATCGCCTCGGAGCGGTGCACCACGTTGTCCCCGTGCAGGGCCGAGATCGGGATGTAGGTAATGTCGTCCACATCCAGTTTGGCCGAAAACTCCTGGAACTGCTCGACGATCTCCTCGTAGCGATCCTGGTCATAACCCACCAGATCCATCTTGTTAATGGCCACCACCAGGTGGGGAATCTGCAGCAGCGAGGAGATGAAGGCGTGCCGGCGGGATTGCGTCAGAACTCCCTTGCGGGCATCGACCAGGATAACGGCCAGATCGGCCGTCGAGGCGCCGGTAACCATGTTTCGGGTATATTCGGTGTGGCCCGGCGTGTCGGCAATGATGAACTTGCGACGCGGGGTGGCAAAGTACCGGTAGGCCACATCGATGGTAATGCCCTGCTCGCGCTCGGCGCGCAGCCCGTCGGTCAGAAGGGCCAGATTCACCTGTTCGTCGCCGGCATTGCGTGAGGTCTCCTCGATGGCGTCCATCTGATCCTCGAAGATGGATTTGCTATCGTAGAGCAGCCGCCCGATGAGCGTACTCTTGCCGTCATCGACGCTGCCGGCCGTGGTAAAGCGCAGCAGGTCCATCTCCAGGTAGTGGTTCGCGTCGGTCTGTGATGTCTGGCGTCTTGTTTGCGTGTCTCGGTTCTCGTCGTGGTTCATGTGTCTGGGTGTAACATCGGTTGAATCAAATCAGGGAGTATTCGCCGGTCGGGCCGGCAGGCCGGCTACGCATTAAAAGTAGCCGAGTCGCTTGCGGTCCTCCATGGCCGCCTCGGAGCGTTTGTCATCGTGGCGGCCGCCGCGTTCGGTCTGCCGGGCACTGGCCACCTCACCGATGATCTCCTCGAGCGTGGAGGCCTCCGAGAGGACGGCCCCGGTGCAGGTGCAGTCGCCGATCGTCCGGAAGCGAACGACTTTCTCTTCGAGCTCCTCGTCCGGGTAGCGGGTCATATGCTTGGTATCGGCCAGCCAGACCCCGCGACGGTTGAAGACCGCCCGTTTGTGGGCAAAATAGAGCGAGGGGATTTCGATCTGCTCGGCGGCGATGTACTGCCAGATGTCCATCTCCGTCCAATTGCTCAGCGGGAAGGCGCGAAAGTGTTCACCCGGGTTCTTGCGGCCGTTGTAGAGGCTCCACAACTCCGGGCGTTGGTTCTTCGGGTCCCACTGTCCGAAGCGGTCGCGGTGGGAGAAGAAGCGCTCCTTGGCCCGCGCTTTCTCTTCGTCGCGGCGACCCCCGCCCAGTGCGCAGTCGGTCTGGTGCTCGGAGAGTGTCTCCAACAGGGTGACCGTCTGCAGGCCGTTGCGCGACGCCTCCGGGCCGGTCTCCTCTTTGACCTTGCCCGCGTCGATGCTCTCCTGCACGTGGCCCACGATCAGGCGCGCGCCGATCCGCTCGACCAGGCGGTCGCGAAAGGCGATGGTTTCGTCAAAATTGTGGCCCGTGTCGATGTGCATGAGCGGAAAGGGGATCTTGCCCGGATCAAAGGCCTTCATCGCCAGGTGGACCATCACGATCGAGTCCTTCCCGCCGGAGAAGAGCAGCGCCGGACGCTCGAACTGCGTGGCCACCTCTCGCATCAGATAGATCGATTCGTTCTCAAGTTGCTTTAAATGGGAGGTATGTGTTTTCATAAAAACCGGGTTTCGTGGTTCAACCATCGTTGGGTTATCGAATCTGGATGTACCCGTTCATTCCTTCTGGTTGGTTGTAAGCGAGTCGTTTGTTTCATTTTAAATCCATCGGTACCAGATCATGGTGACCGTCAAACTCATTAATATCAATGTCACCGGAAGTCCGGCACGAATATAATCGGTGAATCGGTATTCTCCGGCACCCATCACCATCAAGTTGGTTTGATAGCCAATGGGTGTCAAGAAACTGGCAGAAGCTGCGACGGCAACTGTAACGGCTGCTGCATGTGGCTCGAGTCCCATTTCCGTTGCCGTCATCATGCCGACCGGCAACATCAGTACCGCTGCTGCATTGTTGGTGATGATCTCCGTAAGAAGATTGGTCGTAATATAAAGTGCGATAATCACAGCAATCACGCCCAACGGAGCGACATTCTCCAACAAAAGAGTGGCCCCACCGAGTGCCAGCCCGGACTGTTCAATCGCCTGTCCGAGTCCAATGGCACTTGCGATGACCAGAAGGATGGGCAGATTCAGCGCTCCATACAGTTGCCGATAGGGCAGGCAACCGGTCAAAATGACCAGAAGTGCGCCCAAAAAGGCAGAGATGGTGATGGACACCCATCCGGAGGCGGCCAACCCGACAACCAGAATCAATATACCGAGAGCAAGCGGTGCTTTTCGAGTCGCAGGAGGCGTCCGGAACTCACGCGGAGTCACCAGATAGAACTCCTCTTTGATCCCGTTCCAACGATCGTCAAATCCTTCATCGGCTTCGATCAGGAGTAGATCCCCTGGGCGAAGTGGAATTTCACCAATGGATCCGTGAAAATTTTCGTCCCGTCGCTGAATACCAACAACGACCCCGTGGTAGCGATCCAGGAATCGGGTCTCTTGAAGCGTTCGGCCGATCAAGGGAGACGAAGAGGAGAGGACCGCTTCATAGAGGGTAAACTCCTCGTCCGTCTTCCCTTCCCGATTCAGAAGAGGGACCGCACGGACCAGCCCTTTACGGTGTGCAAGATCGTCTACCTGCCGGATCTCTCCGACAAATGTGAGAAGATCGCCCGGTTGAACCGTGTGGTTGGGACCAATGGGACTCATGGTTTTGCCCTCACGATGAATATGCATCAAAAATGCCTGGTCCAGAGACCAGAGTCCGGCTTCCCGGACGCGTTGTCCGGAAAGTGGAGAGTCTTCGGGGACCTCCAGATCAAATTGATATCGTTCGTTGGTCCCGTTTCCGTTGCTTTTTCTGGATCGGTCGGGCAAGGTCCGATGGCCGAAAAAGACAAACCAAAGGAAGACCAGGAGAGCGGCCGGAAGACCGATCCAGGTCAATTCAAAGAATCCGAACGGCGCAAATCCCCGCTCACTAAGCATGCCGGAGACGATCAGGTTGGTGGATGTCCCCACAAGTGTGATGACGCCTCCGGTGATGGCCGCATAGGAGAGAGGAATCAATAGTTTCGAGACCGCATGGCCACTCCTCTCGGACCAGAGCTGAACTTGGGGAATTAACATCGCCACAATGGGCGTGTTGTTCAGAAATGCCGAGAGAGACATGGTGGTACCCATCAATCGGGCAAGTGCTCCACTCAAACTCCCCTCGTCGGGAAGCAGTTGTCGTTCGACAAACCCCAGCGCACGGGTGTGCTGTACACCGGCTGCGACCACGAAAAGAGACCCGACCGTGAAGACAGCCTCGTTGGAAAATCCGGAAAACGCTTGCTCCGGCGTGACCACACCACTGCCGAGAAAGAGTCCGAGTGCCGTCAAGAAGGCCAGTTCAGGACGTACCCACTCCCTCACCAGCGCCCAGACCAGTAGAGCAAGGATCAGCAGTGTCCAGATCGCTGGCAAATACGTCATCGCCTCCATCCGTCCTGTGGGGTCATTGGTTGATCATTGGAGTCAAACACGAGGTGTGATCTGTTCACGTCGATCCGATCGGTCATCATTCATCCTCCCGATCGGTCGTGGAGTGTCCTGTTCGTTCAAACGTACCGGTCTCTGGAGAGAAGTGGATTCCGCACTCGACTTTCTCGTCTCCACGCCAGCGCCCGTCACGCTCGTCTTCCCCGTCTTCCACGGGGCTGGTGCAAGGGATGCACCCGATACTCGGGTACCCTTCGTCATGCATGGGATTATAAGGGAGATCCAGGTCGTGGATGTAGTCCCAAATTTCTTCCCCGCTGTAGGCGGCAACCGGATTCAGTTTGATCACTTCATGGTTCGCCTCCCAACCAATCACCGGTGTGGTGGCGCGTGTATCGGCTTGATGTCGACGAATGCCGGTGATCCAGGCCTGTTTGTCTGCCAGATACCCTTGCAGGGGCTTGACTTTTCTCAAAAAGCAGCAGCGGTCCGGATCCCGGTTCCAGAGCTCGTCACCCTCTTGCCCGGCCTGCTCCTTGACCGAGTATTCCGGCAGGATTTGGTGGATGGTAATTCCCAGCTTCTCTTCCAGCTCGTCCCGCAATCTGTAAGTCTGTTCGAAGAGAAGTTGGGTATCGAGATAGAAGATCGGAAGCGGCAGATCCAGTTCGACGAGTCGATGGATCAGAAAGAGCCCGGACGGGCCGAACCCGGTTCCGAGTACAGCCTTCTCTGCAAAGGTATCCCAGGCCCAACGCAGGAGATCATCGGCATGATGACCTTCGAACCGGTCATTGAGGACGTCAATCTGCTGTCGGATATGCGTCAGGGTCTCTGTGTCTGTATGTTCTTTTCTCATGACGGTTCTGCTTGGAACGGTGTTCGTATCAAATCCGGAGTCCCGGTATCAAACGGCATAGGTGGCCACGGTCTCTTGAGGTTCCACCCGATGCTCATCGCTACCGGACCGTTGAGGGTCGAACCAGGCCAGCTGTTCGTGCATTCGGGCCAACTCGCCAATGACGATGGTCGCTGGAGAGACCAGATGCGTCACGCGATCGGCGATGTCGGCCAGTGTTCCGGTGTGAACGCTCTGTTCCGGGCGGGATGCATGGGCAATGACCGCGACCGGGGTCTCTTCCGGCTTTCCGAAGGTCTGCAAACGTTCTGCAATCGCAGGCAGATTCCGGAGGCCCATCAATACAACCAGGGTATCGGCGCCCGCCAGATTCTCCCAATTCTCAAAGGGATCACTGGAGGCAAGTGTGTGCCCTGTGACGACGGTAAACGAGCGGGAGACGGATCGGTGCGTAACCGGGATACCGGCGTACGCGGGGGCCGACAATGCACTGCTGATGCCGGGAATGACCTCGTAAGGAACCCCGTGGGATCGCAGGGCTTCGCACTCTTCGGCTCCGCGGCCAAAGACGAACGGATCTCCGCCTTTGAGGCGAACTACGGTTTTTCCTTCCCGTGCTTTTGCGACCAGAATTCGATTGATCTGTCCTTGTGAGACGGACGGTTTGTCCGGTCTTTTTCCCACATAAATATGCTCGGAACGAGACGGCGTCCACCCGAGAAGAACGGGATTGGCCAGTCGGTCGTAGACGACCACGTCTGCTCGCTGCAGAACCTTCTTCCCCTTCAGAGTAATCAGATCCGGATCGCCGGGCCCCGCTCCGGTAATGTAGACGGTCCCCGGTTCGGGAGTGTCGGTATTCTTCATTCGATGGATGTCTCGATTCAAGTGATCAGGATGCATGAGCCAACGCCTCCGCCGCATGGTCAATGCCGATGCGAGCATAGTAGTCGCCAAAGGCTTCATTTTCGTTTCGGTTCTCTTTCCAGTGGACGAGCAGTTTCCGAATCTCCGGAATCAGCTCGTCGTACGGAACCAAATCCTTGTAGAGCGTGGCCAGTCGTGTACCTGCGGGATCTCCGCCCAGAAAGAAGGAGTATTTTTCGAGGGATCGTCCCACGAGTCCGATTTCGGCGACATAGGGTCGGGCACACCCGTTCGGGCATCCGGTCATCCGGATGGAGAGGGCTTCGTCGGGGACTCCCAACTCATCGAGAACGTCTTCCAGATTTCGAATAAAGGACGGGAAGATTCGTTCCGATTCGGTGATGGCCAATCCACACGTGGGAAGTGCCGGGCATGCCATGGAGTATTTAAGCAGGGGAGAGAGATCCTGCTCCGGTGCAATGCCGTGTTCGCTCAATAGACGGTCGACGGTTTCGCGATCCTCTTCCCGAATGTCTGTCAGAAGTAAATTCTGGTTGGGTGTAAAGCGGACTCCGGGTCGAACCGTTTCGATCACTGTGCGGAGTCCGGTTTTGATGCGAATTTCTTCTCGGTCCCGGATTCGACCGTTCTCGATCGAAACGCCGAGGAACCAGTTCCCGTCGGACTGCCGGTTCCACCCGAGATAGAGCCCCGGTTCGAACGGGGGAAGTTCTTCAAACGGGTGCACGGTCGCATCCGTGCGGGCAGCCAGCTCTTTACGGAATTCATCCAGACCGATCTTGTCAATCAAGTATTTCATGCGGGCCTGCTTCCGGTTTGACCGATTGCCCAGATCCCGCTGGACCGCGATGATGCCTTTGACCAGATCCACAACCTCGTCATGGGCCACATATCCGAGGTGATCTCCCAAACGAGGATAGGTGTCCTCTTTTTGGTGGTTCATGCCGAGACCGCCGCCCACGATGACGTTGAATCCGCGGATCTCGCCCTCGTTGTCGAAAAGAGCAACCAGTCCGATATCCTGTGTGTAGAGATCCACGCTGTTGTCGCCCGGAACGGTCAGGGCTATTTTGAATTTCCGGGGCAAATAGTGGTCTTTGTAGAGTGGCTCGTTCTCTGTCTCTTCTTTTCCACTGTATACTTTTTCGCCATCCAGCCAGAGTTCGTGATAGGCGTTTGTGGCGGGAAGAAGATCATCGGAGAGGAGATCGGCCACGTGTTGAACCTTTGCCTGTCGCCCGTCGATATCCGGTGACGGAATCGCCATGACGTTTCGGACGACATCTCCGCAAGCGCCCAGTGTTGTGACCAACGAGTCGTTGATCGCCTTGATGGTGGGTTTCAACTGATCTTTGACCACTCCGTACATCTGGAAGGCCTGGCGAGTGGTGGCTCGAATGGATCCGTCTCCAAAGGTATCGACGATGGTGTCGATCGCCAGGTACTGGTCGGCGGTCAATCGCCCTCCCGGCATGCGACCGCGAATCATGAACATCCAGTGTTTGTCACGCCCTTTTCGAAGATCCCGGTCGTCTTGTTGATAGGTTCCGTGAAATTTCAGGATTTCATACGATGCTTTACTGAACTTCGGTTCGTCGTTGGTCAGCTCTTCGTCGACCGGTCCGCGCAAGTGGCGGCTCTCCTCTTTGATCGTTTCTACTTTACTCGGTTTATCGTTGGATTTCGGCATGGATATTCCCCGTTCTGATCGTGATGGTCGGTAATTTTTGTGTGAGGCCGCTGGCCGGTCGGGAAGGTGGGCTCTTGTGTGACCGGTGAAAACGAATGCACAACAACAAAAAAGCCCACTCCCTTGCGGTCAGTGAGCTTTGAATGATGTCGGAATTGACTGTTTCCCTATATCACACGCTTTCCACGACCGCTTTCGGACAGCACATACACATACAGGGACAGCAACAGCTGATCTGTTGGTGAGCATGGAATCGGTCGTGAGTGTAATTTCGGAGCATGAAGTCGATGGTTTTATAATCAATAGTCGTCTGTTCGATCCTGACGGACGACAACGGGCGAATGATACGGGATATCCACTGGTAAATCAATAGTACACTCATTATTTGTTGCCTTCCCCAAGCGTTTTTCCCACCTTCCGGTGATCGTTTTTTCTTGCAACCAGTAGTAAATAAACAGGATCGAGGAATGAAGACAGAGCATTCAAAGAAATCCGACCGAACCCGCCGCTTTTTTCAGGGGTATTGGCGGGCCATCCGAACATTCCGAATATCGTTGTTTTTTGTATTGGTATTGTTCACGGGAGCCTGCGGGTCTGAAGGAGATCCGGCCGTCCCTCTCTCGGTCGGGGATTTCAAGTTTGACGGGCCTCACGGTTCCGACGGAGCCCGAATCGAAAAAGTGGGCGAGAATCACTTCAAGATCGAATTGGGGGATGCACCCAATCAGCCCGGGTGGCCCAACAAGCTGAATTTCGAAATTACCGACCATGCGAGAGGGAATGATCTTGTTCTGGATGTATCCTTCGACGGGGGCCCCGGAATGTCATTCAACGAGTATTTTCAGTCGTGGTCCTATGATCGGCAGACCTGGCATCCGGTTCTGTGGGAGCGTGGCCACCGGGACTCCCCACAAGAAGATCGGTTGGTCTTTGGTGAATTCGAGCAGGATCGTGTTTTTGTCGGGACACAATTGCCGCTTTCGTTTGAAGAGGCCGAGAAGCTGTTACAGGCGTGGGATCAACATCCGGATGCGACCCTGCATACCGTAGGGGAGTCCCTCCAGGGGCGCCCACTGTATCGGCTCGAAATCACCTCTTCGGACAGTGATATTCCCCGATCCGATCGATGGGTTCACTACATGGCCAACCAGCACCCGGGGGAGCACAACTCGCAATGGCGAATTGCAGGGGTGGCCGAATGGCTTTTGAGCGACGATGGCCAAGAGGCGCGAGAGAACTCCATTGTTCACCTGATTCTCTATATGAGTCCGGATGCCGCTCATCATGGGTGGTATCGGGTAAACGAAGAGGGAGTCGACATGAATCGCTCCTATTCTCCAACCGGGGCCAATCAGGAAGAACAAGCACACGAGGCGTACTACTGGCAGCGCGATCTGGAAGAGATCATGGCTTCAGAGTCGCCGGTAACGACCATTTGGGCGATGCATACCTGGCAGGGGTTGGTGGAGCCGCTGTTGCGTCGGGGTCCGGAATTTGGTGACCACGTCGGGCCATGGACAGAGCTTCGCGACCGGCTCCTGGAAGCCGACCCGGACTCCCTGATCAAACCGTTGGCATTGCGGGAAGGGGAGCCGAGCTATGGAAATGTGAGCTGGAGTGACGGGCCGAATCATCAATTCGGCATGACGGCCATTCTCTGTGAAGGGGGTAGTCACCTCTATACAAAAGAGGAGAACATGTCGTCCGGACGCGCCATCATCGAAGCGCTCACTTCGTTCTACAGCGGTCGGAGATAGCCATGTTTGCCGGTTATCTCTCTATCGCAAGAAGATCCAGCTTGTCATCGATCATCTTCGCCTCTTCGGATGTGAGCGTGATGTCGGCCGCTTTCGCATTCTCTACTGCCTGCTTCGGATTGCGGGCGCCAACCAGTGCAATGGTTATTCCGGGCTGTTTCAGGGTCCACTGAATGACCAATTGTGCGAGAGTTGCCCCTTTCGTATCGGCAATGGGTCGGATTTCGTCCAGGAATTTGTTGATACGTCGGATATTCTCTTTCTGAAACCAGACTTCTCCAGGCCGGGTATCCCCGTCACCAAAGGAGGTCTCCGGACGAATCTTGCCGGTCAATAGTCCTCGCTGTAACGGACTGTAGGCCAGAATCCCTTTCTTGTTGTGTCTGCACCAGGGAACCACCTCTTCCTCGATGTCCCGGCGAACCATGCTGTAGGGGACTTGATTGGAGGCAAGCGGGAGAATGGATTCTGCCCGTTTCATCTCTTCTACATTATAGTTGCAGACACCGGCTTCACGAATTTTCCCCTGCTCCTTCAGCTTGAGAACGGCTTCCATCGTCTCCTCGATGGGAGTCGTCGGGTCGGGCCAGTGAATCTGATAGAGGTCGATGTAGTCCGTGCCCAACCGTTTCAGGCTCTGTTCGCACTCTTCGATGACACTCTCTTTTCCGGCATACCGATAGATGGAGATCGGGGTACCGTCATTTTTTTTACTGTCGGTGATGAATTTTCCCTTTGCCAAATCCCAGCGCATTCCGAATTTGGTCAAAATCTGAATCTTGTCTCTGGGAATCCCCTTCAAGGCTTCGCGTACGATCTCCTCGCTGTGCCCCTGTCCGTATATGGGTGCCGTGTCGATGGACGTAACTCCGAGATCAATGGATCTTTGGATGGCCTCAATACTTTGATTTTGTTCCGTTCCGCCCCACATCCAGCCGCCTGCAGCCCACGCTCCGAATGTGATCGGTGACAACCAAAGATTACTCTGTCCCAACTGTATTTTGTCCATGGTGCTTGTTATTTATTCATTTCCGCTTCTGCGATCGGGATAGCCAACAGAATCAACCACTGTGCTACGGTAGTAAAGCGATAAAATAGAGAAAATCGTTCAAGACCCCGATGTCAAATCCCATCGAAGTAGGATGGGATCTCTTTCTGAACGGGTTTGCGGGTACCGAGCGATTGCGGTATCAAGCAAATGCATCCTACCGACCCATGGGATTGGCTGTCGATGGCGACGGAGCACTCTTTGTCTCGGACTCGGTAGACGGGCGAATCTGGAAAGTGACGTTTACGGGGAATCGGGAGACGTTTGGATCCGCTGAACGGGCGACCATGCAGGCAGAGAAGGAGAGTGCGTCCAATATTCGAAATCCTGTCGAAGGCGAAGACCTTTATTAAATAGCTAAAAATATATGATTATTAGAATATTACCTTTCATTACCTATGTAATAGTCGATCAATCAAAATTTGATTTGGCCGGAAGGTGTGAACGGCCCTATATTACTTGGAGTTACTTTTCAAAAAGGGCGCGTCGCAACTCTTCTCCAGCCCGATCTTCTCTAAATTGTCCGTGCAGCACTGCACAGATTACAGCTTGCCAACTTCGTTGACCGACGAAAATCGAAGGCCGGAAGCGGTCCCAATTATTGGTGGAACCTCTGAGCCGAAATCGTTAAATACCGGGATAGAACATTTCGTTCCGGTTTGGCCGGATTACAGAGAACGAGAAAGACCAAATTATGAGTGAACAACAGAATCGTCGAGAATTTCTATCCCGGGTTGCTCTGGGTACAATGGGAACGATTGGAGCCGGTGCGCTTCTGAATAGTTGTGCAAGTGCCCGGCCTGTCATGGAGCCTACCGGTCGCTTTGCATCGGAAGAGGACGTGATCAATATGCGGAACGAGGCTCCGGACGGGCCTCCTCTGCGGGCGGGATTGATTGGTTGTGGTGGACGTGGTACGGGCGCTGCCATCAACTTTGTGGATGCCGGCCCAAATCTTGAAATCGTTGCATTGGCAGATGTATTTCAGGATCAGTTGGATGGATGTCGCAAAAATTTGAAGGAAGCTCGTGATATCGATGTGGCCAACAATCGTTGTTATGTTGGGTTTGATGCCTACAAAGATCTATTGCACAGCGGGATCGATATTGTACTCATCGCCACGCCACCTATTTTCCGGGCCGAACACGTTCGAGAAGCCATTGAAGCGGATGTCCACATTTTCCAGGAGAAACCGGTTGCGATCGATCCAAGCGGAACCCGCTACATGACAGAGTTGATGCAGCAAGCTCGGGACAAGGGACTCTGTCAGGTAACCGGAACCGTTCGGAAGTATCAGAAAGATTATATCGAAACACGACGGCGAGTTGCAAACGGTGCCATTGGTGAAGTAACAGGTGCTACATTTCTTCGAAACGGCGGGGCCCTCTGGTGGGTCGAACGACGGCCGGAATGGTCCGATCTGGAATACATGCTTCGAAACTGGGGGAATTTTCAATGGGCATCCGGAGATCACATTATCGAGATGTTTATTCATGAGCTGGATGTCATGAATTGGTATATGGATGGAAATCCGGAGTCGGCATTTGGGTATGGCGGACGTCATCAGCGTCAATCCGGGGATATGTATGATTTCTTCAGTGTCGAGTACAATTACGGGAAGGGCAAACGCGTAACGTGTGCCGTCCGTCAAATCAACGGCATGGGCAATGGAAAGCGGGAGATTATCCAGGGTTCCGAAGGATATGCCGATGCCAGTGGAATCATCTACAATCTGGATGGTGAAGAGGTTTGGCGGTATCCTCATCCACGAGAACAGGATGCGGACCAGCGGTGGGCCGTCACCAATCCGTTTGTTCAGGAGCACATTGAATTGGTCACCGCCATTCGTACAGGAGGCTATATCAACGATACGGCTGCCCAGATTGATACCTGTAATGTGGCTATTCTGGGTCGGGAAGCAGCGTATACGGGACAGAACTTGACATGGGACGAGTTGGTGAACATGGATAAGTCCTATGACCTGGGCGTCTATGATTTCAATCGATCCTATGAAGTGCCGGACAAAGCTCCGGTTCCGGGTACGGAAGCGGCTCCAGCCCAACGATACGCCTGATCGGAAATCTCTCGTTTAAAAACCCCGTCAATCGTGGCGGGGTTTTTTTTATTGAAACCCATTCAAGATAAAATATCTGTACGATGATGAATCGCAAAGAGTTTGCACGTACCCTTCTTTCAGGAAGCGCACTGGCGGGGATCCTTCCACTTTCACTGACCGGTTCGGCAGCGATCGAATCGGAGCGTTCAGAAGGATTTCCATTTACACCCGGGGCAGGACGTGCTTCGGGGTTCGATCCTCTTTTCAACGGACAAAACATGGACGGATTTGTTGACATGAACACGTCACCGGAGACATGGTGGGTCGAAGACGGACTTCTCAAATGTACTGGGGAACCGATCGGGGTCATTCGAACAGAGCGTCAGTATGAGAATTTCCTGCTCGATATCGAGTGGCGTCACATGGTACCGGGGGGAAACTCCGGTGTATTTATTCTAGCCGACGGCGTCCCGTTCGAGGATCGTCCTTTTCCAACCGGAATGGAAGTTCAAATGCTCGACACGCAGTGGCCGGTCATTCATGAACGACCGGAAGAGTATGCACAGGGACACCTCTTTCCCGTCATGGGGTTGGAAGGATCGATACCTGACAACCCGTCGGAAATCGCGTCAAGTCGAAGTGCCTCACTCGAGGATCGGGTACGCCGTACGGGGGAGTGGAATCGATATTTGATCAGTTGCATTGACGGGGTCATCAAACTCTCCATCAACGGTCGTTTTGTAAATGGTATTCACTCCACGATTCGGAAGAGAGGATACATCTGTCCGGAGGCGGAGGGATCGGAGATTCATTTTCGGCGATTTGACCTATTGGAACTTCCGGGAGGAGTTCTGGAGTCTCATCAATCGGCCGAAGTGGTGGATTAAGAAGATCCTGCGAGAATTCGTTATCGCACTGGAAAGGCTGTCTTGTCAGGATGGCCTTTTTTTCGTGCCTTGTGATGCAGGCCAATGTGAAAGAGGACAATGTATATGAAGAGTGAAGAATCGAATCGCGAGGAACGCTCAATGTCCGCGGCGAACCGAAAACAGTTTACGGCCATCAGCACGTTCAAAGTTGGAAACAACATGGAAGAAGAGGTCAAGCAGGCCTTCTTGAGCCGACCCGGGTTTGTAGAGTCTGCCGACGGATTTATCGGGCTGGATGTGTTACGCCCGCTGGATAATCTCGCGGAGTTTTGGTTGATTACACACTGGGAGAGTCGTGAAGCATTCGAATACTGGCATCGACATCACAAAAGTGAGTCTCATCAGGGAATTCCCAAAGGGTTGAAGTTGGTAAAGAGAAGTTTTGAACTGCGCCATTTCGAGCATATAACGGATTAAGAATGGTTCAGCAATCCTATTCGTGGTTGGAAGCATCCAAAGATGAGTTGGCTCACAAAGTGACCGATCTTCACTTTGAACGGTATGCAGATCGTTGGAATGCGTTTGGAGAACAGGCAAAAGAGAAGTGCCGCCAGGATACACGCTACCATTTGGACTATCTTGCCGAAGCGTTGTTGACCGGGAGCCCGACCATTTTTGTTGAATATGTCGAGTGGGCTCAAATCATGCTCTCTTCGCGCGGCATTTCTGGTGAAGATCTGGAACTGAATTTACTCACGATCCGTGAGATCCTGGATGACGAACAATCCGGCCATGAGGCGGCATCTGTTCTGGACTTTCTGGATCAAGGGGTAGACGCATTACGCGTGAAACGCCCTCCTATTCAGAGTTGGATCCTGGATAATAATCCACTGAAAGAGGAGGCGGAGACATACCTTCAATGTCTATTGCGCGGTGATCGACAGATGGCGGGCGAGATCGTGGACCGACTCTCCAATGACGGGGTCGACGTGGCAGAGATCTACGAACATATCTTTCAGGCCACCCAGTATGAAGTCGGGCTGCTTTGGCAGAAAAATGAGATCACAGTGGCTCACGAACACTTTTGTACGGCTGCGACACAAAATATCATGATTCGTCTCTACCCCCGAATATTCAGCACGACCAAAAAGGGGCTGCGGTTGGTCTCTTGTTCGGTAGCCGATGAACTTCACGAAATGGGGATCCGAATGGTGACCGACCTGTTTGAATTGAATGGTTGGGATACCTATTACCTGGGAGCGAATCTGCCCGAGGATCAAATTTGTCGTGCGATAGAGGAGTATAACGCAGATCTGGTGGCGGTTTCGGTGACACTGCCGATTCGAGTCAGTCGGGTTCGAACTCTGATTCAAGGAATTCGTCTGAATGATGCGATCTCCGATATACCCGTTATGGTTGGTGGATATCCGTTTGTAACGGTCCCCGATCTTTGGAAACGTGTGGGAGCCGACGGATCGGCAGGTACCGCACGAGAGGCCATTCAGGCAGGAGAGGCGTTGGTGGAACGGAGGGGGAACCATAGATGAACTCCATCAAAGGTGTTGCATTTATTACGGATCTGGATTGGACTCTATTGGATGTGATTCAGGACGACATTGGTTTATTTCGGACGGCAGAGAGTCGTGATCGAATCGTGACCCGGTTCAGCCCCGGTAGTTTGCCAAAGTTGGAAAATTTGAACGACCGGTTGCGGGAAGAGAAGAGAAGCGCCTTTTTTCGACAAGTACTGGTTGTCCGGCACGGCACGAGGGATGTTGAAATGGAGTTTCACCTTGTGTGCCTGGAGCCGGAGAAAGTGCTTTGGAGTGGACGCCGCGCAGAGCGAGACGAGAGACGGTATTACGACGGTTTGATGCGGATGAACAATGAGAACATCAACGAACTTCGCAAGCTGTTGAAGGAAGAATCGAATACAGCAGATTCGATCGGAAACAATCTGCCGTTCTATGATGATCTTACAAAGATGAACAACGAGTTGGCCACCATACAACGAACACTGGCCAAGAAGACACATGAACTTGAATCGTCCAATGAGCGAAAGAACCAAGTGATCGGCATGGTCGCTCACGACCTTCGAAACCCTCTCTCGGTGATATTGAATTTCGCCGAGTTTTTGTTGGATGAGGCGGAAGATTTTACGGAGCAGCAAGTCATGTTTATTCGTGAGATTCAGGCGTCCAGTCGCTTGATGCTCTCCATCGTCGAGGAGCTGGTTGACATATCAGCGATTGAAGCCGGGCGGGTTACGTTGAATCGGGAGCGACTGGATGTGGGTGAATGGATTGAATTATCGGCCAATCTTTATCGTGGACGGGCAGAGCAGAAAGGGATTCAACTGGATATTGTCGTGCCGGAAGAATCGGTCTGGTGTCACTTGGATAGCAACAAAATTCGTCAAATCGTGAATAATTTGGTTTCGAATGCGATTAAATTTTCTCACGGTGGAACCCACGTCACGGTTGTCTTCGAGAAGAGGGGAGAGGAGATGATCTTGCGTGTTCAAGATCAAGGACAGGGAATTCCAACCCATGAATTGGAAAAGTTGTTTATTCCGTTTGGCAACGTCTCGGTCAAAAGCACGGATGGTGAAAAATCGACCGGTTTGGGTTTGGCCATTACAAAGAAACTGGTCCAGGCTCACGGCGGCGATATTCGCGTGAAAAGCCAACCAGGGAAAGGATCTGAGTTTGAAGTAAAGATCCCGTGTGAATCCGGGGCATCGGACATGGAGAGGAAGAGAGAGGAGGATGGGAGCTCCTCCTCTTCGTTCTCTTCAATGGACTCGCATGTTCGGTGATGGAAAAAGGCTCTGATTGAACCTCAGGATTGTTGCAGTTTGAGTCCACTCCAGACTCCAAGCGCCATGGCGACGGTGAAGATCCAACCGGAGATGGCAAACCCGTGAATACCGGACAATGTGACGCCAATTGTGCATCCCAGGGAGATCATGGCCCCGAATCCGAGCAGGATCCCCCCGATGAAGGATTTCAGGCTTCCGGCAAGTGTGGGCATTTTTGGTTTGAACTGACCTGCCAACTGACCACTGATAACGGCTCCCAGTACCAGTGAGAGGATAAAGACACCATTGGTGGTCCAGAGTTCCGGTCCGAGATTGGGTGTACACCCGGCAAGTCCATCCATTCCTTCGAGACGTTCCGGAAGTCCGGACCAACCACTCAGGCGGGCAAGTCGATTGATCTCCGCTGTAACACCCAGCGGTTCGACCCGAAAAAAGTAGGCCACACTGATCAGTCCGACAGCAACTCCTCCGACCCATGTGGGCCATCGATCAACGGCCACTTTCTGCCAAATGAGGCTCAGGCTTGGTTGTTCGGTTGATTTGGCTGGTATGTCATCCGATTCGTTCGGTGTAAACCGGATCAAGAGCCAGACGATGCCGGCCAGCAGGATCGAAACTTGCAGCAGGGTTGTCCACCCATATCCCAGTTCTGCCGGTATCCAGAGAACAGATGCATCGGCAACGGTCCAGGTATAGAGGGTGTTCCAACTCGCCATGGCCAACATGAATCCAACCACCGCACCCACCAGGGCAATCGGACTGAGCATGGATCCTTCTCCCAGGCGGTAGAAATGGGCACTGATGCAGGATCCGGAGAGCACCATTCCCCAGCCAAAGAGCAACCCACCCACGACAAGGTGCCAGCTGACGGGTCCGATATGTGCTTCCAACGGGATGTATCCGGCAGTTGGATCGGAGACCCAGGATTGAAAGATCACGAGGTACCCGATGCTTCCGACCACCAGGGAAGTTAGAATTCCGACGAGTGGGCGACCGTCTTTGCCAACGAAAAAATCCTTCAGGATGCAGAAAAAGCAGAATCTGGAGCGTTGAAGTGCAATTCCGAAGAGTGCGCCACAAACGAGAGCAAAAGGGAGGCCCGGGTCGAGATCCGGATTGTTGTCCAGATGGTTGTAGAAAAAAAACAGTAGCAGGAGGAAACCCCCTGCTACTGTGAATGGAATCAGCTTGGTTTTGGACATGGAAAGATAGAGTTGAGAATTTCTATTTTCCGGTCCAGACCGTGCCAGACGGGTTGTCAATCGGTACGCCGACACTGTTTCCGTACTCGGTCCAGGATCCGTCGTAGTTTTTCACTTCGTATCCAAGGATCTGACTGAGTGCGAACCAGGAGTGGCTCGAGCGTTCACCGATTCGGCAGTAGGTGATGATCGGGCTGGATCCATCGATGCCTTTTGCAGCGTAGAGCTCCCGAAGTTCATCTGCAGATTTGAAGGTCCCGTCTTCTTGTACGACTTCACCCCACGGGATGTTGACAGCGCCTGGAATATGACCGGCACGAATCGCCAGTTCCTGCACGCCTTGGGGTGCAATGACCTGTCCGGTATATTCTGCGTTGGATCGAATGTCGACAAGCGCACCGTCTTCCTCTTCATTGACGACCGAGAGGACGTCGGAGAGGCGGGCACGAAGGTGATCATTGACCTCGTCTACTTGATAGGAAGCAGCTTGGAAACTGGCCGGTCGCGTACTTTGCGGTCGTCGTTCAGCCACCCATTTGTTGCGGCCACCATCCATCAATTTGACATTTTCATGGCCGTAGATGTTGAAGATCCACGCTCCCCAAGCGGCAAACCAGTTGTTGTTGTCACCGTAGAGAACAACCGTGGTTTCGTTGGTGACGCCAAGCGACGACATCAACTCTTCAAAATTGTCGGCAGAGACGATGTCTCTCTGAATGGGGTTCACCAGATCGGTGTGCCATCGAAGGTTGGCAGCTCCGGGGATGTGTCCGCGTTCGAACTGTCCGGGTTCTACGCTCACCTCGATGATGCGTACATCGCTGCTGTTCAGGTTGTCGGCTACCCACTGTGTGGAGACGACAGCATCCTGAGCAACGGCAACAGATGCCATCAGGAGGAGTCCTGTGAGTAGTGTCATTGTTTTGTGTAACATGTAGTTATCCTCGGTTTTATCAGGTTTCAGAGTAGATATCACCGATGAGGAGTCACTGTCCGCACATGTTGAGTTTGGAAAACTACAAACGATGCTGCTTTGAATCAATGGGAAAAAGAGCAGAACGTGGTCTCGCTCAAACGGGGGTCCATTGGCCCAATTCGTCGCCTCTGTAGATGGACTGGATCAGACGATCGACTCTCGCCGTTTGATCGACCTCGATCAGTGGCAGGTTCTCCTCGCCGGCAATGGCCCGTAGAAAAAGCTCCAACGGGTGATCCCAGGCTTCGGGAAGATCCTCTACCGGGTGGTCTCCGTCCAGACCCAGAGCTGGAATGGTGGCAAAGAGTTCCCCATTCGTTACCCGGAGATGCCCTTCGGTACCGGAGATTTCAATCTGGTGTGGATTGGCATGGTCCACCCATCCACCGGCAACAACGGCCACAGCGCCGGAGGCGAATCGAATCATTCCCTCTCCATATTCATCACATCCAGGATATCGGGAGACTCCCTGGCCAATAACGCCGGTCGCAGATATGGCGGTGTCTTCCTGCATGAACCAGACAAGAAGATCCAGAACGTGCGATCCGAGATCACCGAAGGCTCCGACACCTGAACGTTCTTTATCGGCCATCCATCGCCACTCTTCGTCAAACCACCCACCGATTGCACCGTGATGGACATTGCTGAGTCGGAGACGAGTGATCTTGCCCAATACGCCATCGGCCAGCCACTGTCGAATCTGTTGGTTCTGTCCGGCCGACCGCATGAAATAGCCGGTTTGGAAGATTTGATCCGAGTGGCGAATTCGGTGTGCCATGGATTCGGATTGATCTCCGTTCATACCCAGAGGCTTTTCGACAAAGAGATGGTGACCAGCAGCCAGTGTTCGGTCGATCCACTTTTGATGATGGACGGTTTCCGATGCAATGATGATCCCGTCGAGTGTTGGATCCGTGAGAATTTCGTCGGGTCGTTCGGCTACGGTTGCCCCGGTGACGTCTGCCCGAGCACGGGCGGCATTCGGATTGGGATCGTAAATACGTGTCGTCGTCACCGCGTCCAGTCGGGAGAGGCGATTGGCAAAATCGGGCGCGTGAATGTGTGCAGCCCCGAGCATGGCGACTCGAACGGGCCGAACCGGTTCGGTCGGTTGCCGATTCTGAAAAACCGGGGCAGCTGTTCCCGGACGAATCAAGAGTGGGGATACGGCCAATCCGGCAATTCCACCCGCCATGCGTCGTAGAGCGGATCGTCTCGAAAGAGGTGAGTGGGTGTCTGAGGGGCGCTTGGTTGATCGATTCATACTTTTTTTGTCATCCGAAGTTGTGTATCACTGTCAAGCAACCAATTACGGACTTTGATTCTCCGAATTCAAGTGAAATCGTCAATGGGTGAACGATGAGAATGGGGATTGACGTTGGACTGTCGACAGATATCGATACCGGGGAGTCTCGGGAAGAATCGTTGAATCGTCATTCAAAGAGAGAATGCAAAGAGGTTGAAGGGTATGATTCGGAGCGTGTTTGGGATTGGTTGGCGGCCATCGGTGTCAAGGTGGTTATCTGTGCTGATCGGTTGGCTGCTTGTATCGGGATTCGTTCAGTTGGGTTCACGTCCGGCAGCGGGGCAGAGTTCAGACAGGGGGACCCTTACCGGATATGTGGTTGATGCACGAACGGGAGAGCGGTTGACGGGTGCCAATGTGGGGTTGGCAGAAACCCGTTATGGAGACAGTTCGGATGAAAATGGATATTTCGAGCTGACAAATATTCCGACAGGATCGTATCGGTTACAGGCCAGTTACATCGGATACGAGCCTTGGGAACAGATGAATGTGACGATTCGAACAGCGGGTGTTCGCCCTGTTCGAATCGAACTGAATCCCTCGACGGCCGAACTTGAAGAGGTCGTTGTTACCTACGCCGATCCATTTCGGGCTTCACCGGAACAACCGATCTCTTATCGATCCCTCTCCCGCAGCGAGATTGCAACCTATCCAGCCGGAAACAGTGACATTGCCAAAGTGGCTCAATCGCTTCCCGGTATATCCGGTTCGGTTACCGGCTTTCGCAATGATGTGATTATCCGCGGCGGGTCTCCCAACGAAAATGTTTACTATTTGGACGGAATCGAGATCCCGACGATTAATCACTTCTCGACACAGGGCAGTGCCGGAGGCCCTGCAGGTCTATTGAATGTGACCTTTTTTGAAGGGGTAGAGATCAGTACAAGCTCCTTTCCTGCTTCGTATGGAGATGCTCTTTCCGGAGTATTGCAGTTTGACCAACGGCGTGGAGATGATCGAAAACGCCGAACCCAATTTCGGGTGGGTGCCAGCGAAGCGGCCATTACAACCGAAGGGCCTCTGTTTAAGGGGGAGAAGCCGGCCGCCAATACAACGTATCTGCTTTCGGTCCGACGCTCCTACCTGCAACTACTTTTTGACCTGATAGGGTTGCCGTTTTTGCCGGACTATTGGGACTATCAGTACAAACTGTCTCACCGAACAGATCGGGGGGACGAGATCTATTTGACCGGTGTTGGGTCCATTGACGATTTTCGCATCAATATTCCCTCTTCGCCCGACCCGGATCAGGAGGCGGTCCTTGAACAGGTCCCGGTGATCGGGCAACAAACACATACCGGGGGCATCGGGTGGCGTCGTCCGATGAGGGGGGTGGATGGATTTTGGCAAACGCATCTGGCGATTAGTCATTTTTCGAACGATTTCCGCCGATATCGTGACAATCGGGTGCAAGACCAACTGTTTCTGGAGAATCGTTCCGATGAGAAACGGCGTACCCTTCGAACCGGATTCCAGCGATTGGGTTCCGATTGGACCCTCTCGGCCGGGGTTCTGATTCGATCCAACGAGTACCAGAACAGGTTTTCGGATCTCAATCGGGGAACCGGTTTCGAGAATCGTCTCCCTTTCTGGAGTTATGGACTCTACAGCCAGCTCTCGCGCGAGCCTGAAGGAAGCCCGTTTGGCTGGACCATGGGTCTGCGTACGGACGGGAATACGTTTACGGAAACGGGACATCAACTTGCACGAACGCTTTCTCCACGTGCAGGTCTGTCCTGGAGGTTGACCGAGAGTGGTCGATGGGTCGCCTCAATGTCTGCAGGGCGATATACCAAACTGCCTCCCTTTACACTTTTGGGGTATCGGACAACGGCTGGCTATGCGAATCGGGAGATCGACTACCAAATTGCCGATCATGTAACGGCGGGTTTGGCAACGTATCCGAGACCCAGTTTGAAAGTCTCTGCCGAAGCGTTTTACAAACGATATCGGCAGATGCCGGTGTCACTGGAGGATGGAGTCTCTCTGGCCAACAAGGGGGGAGGATTCGAGGTTTTGGGGAATGAAGCGGTTTACTCTTCCGGAGAGGGTCAAACCTGGGGCGTTGAATTTCTCGTTCAGCAAAAGATGGCCACGGATTTCTACGGGATTTTGGCCATTACCCTGTTTCAAAGTCAATTTACGGGCTTGGACGGGGATCGGTACCGACCCTCCCTTTGGGACAGTCGATATCTCTTGACCTTTACCGGGGGCTATCAATTCTCATCGAAGTGGGAAATGAGCCTCCGAAGTCGGTGGATCGGGAAAACTCCCTTTGCCCCTGTCGATACCTCTGCTTCGCTTCAAACCTATCCGGATTTTGTCTTCGATTACGACCGTCTCGGAGACGTTCGCCTGAATCCGTTTCGAGCTACTGATATCCGACTGGATCGCCGATTCGATTTCACCCGGGCGGGAATCTCCTTGGATCTCTACCTGGAGATTCAAAATGTACTCGGGCAGGATGCCCCCAGAGAGCCACAATACTTGCTCGTTAAAGAGGGGGAGGAGAGGCGGCTCGAACGGGTCGATCAATACGCGGACTCTTCCATCTTGCCAACTATCGGGTTGATTCTGGAGTTCTGAATCGAATCAGTTGTCATGTTTTGCGATCACCCAGACGGCATGAATGATCCCGGGCAAAAAGCCGAGAAGCGTGAGTAGAATATTGAGCCAGAAAGCCCCCTTGATTCCCACCGTTAAAAAAACACCCAATGGGGGAAGAAGAATGGCAATGATCAATCGTAGTATGCTCATGATGCACCCGCAGATTTGAAATTTTCGTACCCTTCCCACGTTAAAAGGGCGATTTTTCGATGTTGTCCTCCAGCATAGTTCCCTGCATGACCGGTAGATGGAAGTACTCGATGACAAGGGACCAACAAAGCGATTGGATTGTTTCCCACGGCGGACCCGACAGCACGACAGGCTTTTGGCCGGCCGATTCGTTCGGCAATCCAGCCATAGGTTCTTGTTTCTCCCCAGGGGATCTCCAATAGTGTTCTCCAGACATCCAGTTGGAACGGTGTGCCTGACAGGGAGATTCGTATCGGCGTTGGCGGAACTGAATCGTGATTGTCTTCGGTGGATATCCACGATGTGACCTGAGGGATCAGGGTCTGGCCCGGATGGGTCTCTTTCCAGCGTTCCAGATCGCGTTGTGCCGATTCGGTGAATGTTGCAGAAATGAGTCCGTCCCCTGATTCCAGAATGAGAAGTTCGCCCGCAGGTGTCGTTTCAACAGACCAACGGATGGGTTCCGGATGAGTTCGGATATTTGAAGGATGGACCCATATCATCTCGAGACCCGGAAATACAGGAGTCGGCGTGGTGATTGGATGGGCTTCAGGAGTGCTCACAAGGTCAGGGTTCGTTTCGGATACAGATCTCGGCTCCAAACAGAATAATCAATTCAGTAACCTCATGCCATGATCGTTGCCGGGAATTCCAGATGGGCGAACTCCTTGTCGGGCCGAAGAGTCGGGTTGCAGACAGTGGGAGAAAGAAGTATTCTCAGGAGAAACAGGAATGGATCCATTGCACATGAAATACAACAGGCTCAGAAATCTATCCCTGCTCGTATTCGGGGTGGTTACAGGTGTCGTGATCTCTTGCAGCAGCGCGGAAGACCCGGACCCCATGAGCGAGCGGGGGCGTGATTTGTGGAGAGATTTGGCTCCCTATTTTGAACCACCGGATACGTTTGCGGGTGAATTCGGGGACTATCCCGATTTGTTTGAATTTGAAGATGGAAGCCGTGTCGAATCCGCCTCGGATTGGGAGATGCGACGAGAGGAGATTCGCTCTGAGTGGCACCGAATGATGGGAGTCTGGCCGGAGCTCTTGAACGATCCCGAGGTAGAGGTTCTCGAGCGGGATGAATTGGAAGGAATGGAACTCTTGCGGATTCGATTTTCGTGGACCCCGTATGAGGAGACGGAAGGGTACCTGCTCATTCCAGAAGGAGAAGAGCCACGGCCGGCCGTGATTGTCGGGTACTACGAACCGGAGACAGCCATCGGCCGGGGACAAAGCCCACAACGGGATTTTGCACGTCAATTGGCGCGTCGGGGATTTGTAACCCTCTCTCTCGGAACAACCGAAGGGACCGAGAATCAGACCTATACCATCTACCATCCCGACATCAACAATGCACAGATCGAGCCGCTTTCAATGCTCGCATACGCTGCAGTAACCGGGTGGCACCTGTTGGCCAATCGTCCGGAGGTAGATTCGACCCGGATTGGTATCACGGGCCACTCCTACGGTGGAAAGTGGGCCATGTTTGCATCGACTCTGTTTGACGGATTTGCTGCCGCTGCATGGTCGGATCCCGGGATTGTGTTTGATGAATCCGTCCTGAACAATAATTATTGGGAACCCTGGTATCTTGGATACCATCCCAAGCCGTGGAGAGATCGGGGTCCGATTACCGAAGAGAATCCAGTGCACGGCCTCTATCCGGTATTGAGGGAACAGGGGCACGATTTAACCGAGCTACACGCGTTGATGGCTCCCCGTCCCTTTTTGGTCTCTGGGGGGTCTGCAGATACACCCGATCGATGGGTGGCGCTAAACCATACCATCGCTGTCAACCGTTTGCTCGGATATGAGGGGCGTGTTGGAATGAGCAACCGCCCGGACCACTCTCCGAACGAGGCGTCCAACCGGATCCTGGTAGACTTTTTTGACTATTTCCTGATGGAGAAGGGAATCCAACGAACACATCCACCGGACGTGAACCCATAGAGTTGCAGATCGCACCGTCTCAAAGGAGCTCGTGCCTGAACAGGCCGGGTATCCGGGAGATCCATTCCACATGAATAAATATATAATTGTATGAATCGACGAAAATTTCTGCGGGGAGCTGTCGCGATCAGTGGGGGTCTTCTTCTTCCGGCCTCTCTACTCACTTGTCGTGGTGAACGCGCCAATCATTCGTATGACATCATCGTCTATGGTGGAACGTCGGGTGGGGTCATCGCAGCGGTGACGGCTGCCAGGCAGGGAAAATCGGTTCTGTTGGTGGAACCGTCTTCACACCTCGGCGGGTTGACAACCGGGGGATTGGGCCGAACCGATATTGGAATCGAGGGTGCCATTGGCGGGGCTTCTCTGGAGTTTTACAGTCGGGTTCGGGAGACCTATTCGTCGCCGGATCGGTGGGTGTATGAAACACCGGAGATATACGCAGAGAAGGAGCCGACACTCTTCCCGAAAGAGAGTGACGGAATGTTTGGGTTTGAGCCGTCGGTTGCACTGGAAATCTACCACCGGATGCTGGACGAAGCCGGGGTCGAGCTGGTGATGAAGGATCGGTTGCGGCTTGATTCACAGGGAGTCGAGAAACGAAGCAATCGTATTGTCTCCATTCTCACCGAAGCCGGGAATCGGTACCGGGGATCCATCTTTATCGATGCGACGTACGAAGGCGATCTGCTCGCAATGGCCGGGGCCAGTTATCACGTAGGGCGCGAGTCCAACGCTACCTACGACGAAACGTTGAACGGGGTTCAAACCGTGGTGACTCGCAACCACATCTTTCCGGGGTTTGTGGATCCATACCACATTCCGGGTCGTGTTTCAAGTGGTCTGTTACCGGGTGTTCATGGAGGGGATCCCGGTATCGACGGTGAGGGAGATCATCGGGTTCAGGCCTACTGCTATCGACTCTGTTTGAGTGATGTGCCCGAAAACCAAATCCCGTTCGAGAGACCGGAAGGGTATGAGGAGATCGATTACGAGCTTCTTTTCCGAAACTACGAAGCAGGTGAGAATCGTATCCCCTGGCTCCCCGGTGACATGCCCAATCGAAAAACGGACACCAACAATCGTTGGGGATTCAGTACCAACATGATTGGGGTCAATTACGAGTATCCGGATGGATCCTATGCGCGACGAGAAGAGATCCTGGAACTACAAGAGCATTACCAGCGAGGATTGATGTGGACTCTGGCAAATCATGAACGCATTCCGGATCCAATCCGGTCAGAGGTTGCTCGATGGGGACTGGCAGCGGACGAATTCACGGACAACAATCATTGGCCCACTCAGATCTATGTTCGGGAGGCGAGACGTCTGATTGGAGAGTATGTGATGACGGAGAATGATTGTCGCCGTCTACGACTACCAGAGGACCCCGTTGGACTGGGGTCGTATCAAATGGACTCGCACAATGTTCAACGCTATGTGACCGAGATGGGATGTGTCCAGAACGAAGGAAATATTGAAGTTTCGCCCAGAGGGCCATACCCGATTTCGTACCGCGCTCTGCTTCCGAAACGAAACGAGTGCAGCAATTTGTTGGTGAGCTCGGCGATCTCTTCGTCTCACATGTCATTCGGTTCCATACGAATGGAGCCGGTATTCATGATGCTGGGACAGTCTGCTGCTGTTGCGGCGTCCCTCTCCCTCGACAGTGGGGAGAGTATTCACGATCTCTCGTACAGCTGTCTTCGTACGGCACTGGAATCCGGAGGGCAGGTCCTGGATGTAGATCTGGATCGGTATCCTCCGGCGTATCCCCCGGAAGAGCCTCAATCTGAACGCATCCGTTTGCAAAACGAACCCCGACCTGATTGCGAGTGCTTGGTAACGACCGACCGTCCCGAGGGATCCGGTGAAGTGGATTCGGAGAACCCTGTATCACTCAGGCGACAGATGTAATTTCCAGACGGTTCATCTTTACATGAATGTGTTTCAATCCATGATTCCAGATTCGCAAAAGATCCATACGTACACGATCCATTTCGTTTGTCGTCTATCATTTTTTGCATTGACAGGATCACTTCTGTTCATGCAGTGTCAATCGTCTGATTCAGCTGAAATACCCCGATTACCGACGGAAGAGAGGTCCCTCGATTCCGGGGATGCCAGATCAGAGGCCGACTCCATCGAATCAAAGGTCACTCTTTCTCTGGCCGATGGAATCGAAGCTTCACTCTGGGCATCGGAATCGTTGATGGGAGATCCGGCAGGAATCCGGTTTGACAACCGGGGACGAGTATGGGTTGCATCCACGAATCGACGACGAACCAGTGCGCCCGATGCAGGAGCCGTGAGTCAGTGGTTTGTTGACAACCTTTCCTGGACGACGGTCTCGGATCGACGCGACTTTCTGCGAAGTACGTTGGTCCCCGGGGCATCGGATGAAAACCAATGGCTGCCGGACTTCAATGAAGACGGTATTCATGACTGGAGAGATATGGCCGTCGAGAAGGATCCGGTCTATCGGGTCGAAGATCGGGATGGTGACGGAGTGGCCGATGCATCACATATTCTGGATTGGGACAATTACAGCGAAGTGACGGAGATCACAGGGTCGGCATTCATGTATGACGGGGAACTCTTCCTTGCCCGGATTCCCGATCTTCTGAAGGTGGCAGACGTTGACGGAGACGGGGAATTGGATGGTGCTCGCTCCCTGCTTCAAGGATTCGGTGTCCACTATGGGTATTCGGGACACGGCATGTCGGGATTCAAAATGGGACCGGATGGACGTCTCTATGCAGCCATTGGGGATGTGGGACTTCGTGTCGAAGATCTGGATGGAGATTTGTGGGAGGTTCCTCACGAGGGATCCATTTTTCGGGTAGATCCGGATGGATCCAATTTCGAAGTGGTTGCCCGGGGTCTCCGGAATGTTCACGAGTTTGATTTTGACGCGCATGGAAATCTGATCGCTGTTGACAACAACGGTCCAACGGGGGATGTGGATCGACTGGTCCATCTGATTGATGGATCGGACAGCGGGTGGCGTATCTACTGGCAGATGGGGAAGTATTCTGATGAGAAAAACAACGATTACAATCCGTGGGTCGAAGAGGGGTACTTTCGACAATCGTTTGCTGGTCAGGCGAGTCATATCCTGCCTTCCATCGAGCCGGGATACCGGGGGCCGGCCGGACTGGTTTACAATCCGGGAACGGCGCTGGGTGAAGAGTGGAGAGATACGTTTTTCGCCTCGTCATTTGTGGGATCCACGACGCAATCAGGGATCCAGGCATTCAAGCTGAGCCCGAATGGGGCGACATTTCGTCGCGATACGACCGTTACGGTCATGCGGGGCATCCTTTCGACAACACTTGATTTCGGGACGGATGGAGCACTCTATAGCGGCGACTGGATTTCGGGTTGGGTGACAAAAGGGACCGGCCGAATTTGGCGATTTGATTCGCAACAGAGTAGCGAGCAGATTCGACGCGAGGTCGAGGGGTTGATTCGAAGCGATGCATCGACATGGGGGCCGGAAGAGCTTGACATTCGAATTGGGCATCCGGATCGACGCATTCGTCAAAAAGCTCAGCATGAACTGGTCAAACGAGCAGATGTGGATCGACTCCAGCACATTGCTCAGGAGTCGGACGAACTTCTTGCCAGAATACATGCTGTTTGGGGGATCGGGCAGCGTGGCCGACAGTATGGGGAGAATGTTGCCGATCGATTGATTCCGCTCTTGGGGCAGGAGCCAGCAGAGCTGCGTGCACAGGTGGCCAAGACATTGGGTGAGTTGGGTTCGGAGGTGGCCATCGAGTCACTTCGCGAGAAATTAAACGAGTCAGAACCGCGAGTTCTACTCTATGCAATGGAAGCCCTCGGACGGTTGGGAGATCGGGGGTCCATTCAAAAGATCGTGGATGTTGTCCGGCGCTTTGGCGACGAGAATGTCTATTTGGAACGAGCAGCAGCGATCGCACTGTCCAGGATTGGCGAACCGGACCCCCTTGTTGCACTGTCCGGGGATACGTCCAGGCCGGTCCGTGCTGCAGCCCTGGTGGCACTTCGTCGACTCAACCATCCGGGAGTCGTCCGGTTTCTGGACGATGAAGATCCAGCATTGGTTCGAGATGCCGCTCGTGCGATTAATGACGAGACAATGATTCAAGAGGGGCTTGATCCACTTTCGGCGATGTTGGTGGAGAGTCATTCTGAGGACGAACCGCTTTTGCGTCGGGCAATCAATGCCAGTTTCTATCTTGGCACCGAAACGGGAGCCCGGCGATTGGCGCAATTCGCTGCCGATGAGAATCAGGATCCACAATTGCGGGCCGAAGCGTTGGCTGCGTTGGCCTATTGGTCGGACAGCTCGGAACTGGATCGAGTGACAGGCCGGTATCGTGGCCATCCAAATCACGATCGTGAGCTTGCAGCTGGAGTCCTTTCTGAGGTTGCAGAGGAGTTGCTCGACCTTAAACAACCGATACCGGTTCGTGAAAATGCACTTTTGGCCATTGGAACATTGGCCGTGGAGCTGACGAATGATCGGGTTCTGCATGTGCTTCGAACCGATCCGGAGACGTCCATTCGTCTTCGTGCGCTACGGACAATGGTACAGCTCTCCAGTGAAAATTTGGAGCAGGCCGTAGCACTGGCTCTGGCAGATTCGGATGCTGAAGTTCGGATGGCAGCACTGGAGCAGCTTCCACGTTTAGCCCTCGATTCGGAATCGCGTGTTGGGCTGCTGGATCGAATGGTGCGGGAGGGAACACTGAGGGAAAAGCAAACGGCTGTTCGACTTATGGGGACCGTTGAGGGATCCGGTGCATCCGAGAGGCTGAATGAGTGGCTCTCCCGATGGGAAGAGGGAGAGTGGGCCGAAGAACTGGAGCTGGACCTGGTAGAAGCAATTGAATCCAGTGCAGATACTGAACAATTAGAGCGATTGAAAATGATTCTGGAAGCGGGTGATTCGAAAACAGATCACTATCGTTGGGCCCTCTATGGAGGGCATGCCGATCGAGGGGAACGTGTGATTGCCAATCATCAGGATGCACAGTGCTACCGCTGCCATGCAGAGGGAGGCGGTGCAGGGCCGGATCTTGACGGTGTGGGATCCCTGTTGAATCGGTATGATCTATTGGAGGCGCTTGTAGATCCGGGTGCAAGACTGGCCCCTGGATACGGGACGGTTACCTTGACACTGGAGGATGGGTCGAGTGTGCAGGGCTTCCTCGATCGCGTGACGGAACGCGAGATAATTCTGTTGCGTGATGGCGAAGAACTGCAGGTTCCAGTAGATCAGATCCTCACCAGGGAGTACGGAATATCGAGCATGCCGTCCATGGAAGAGGTATTGAGCCGGGATGAATTGCGTGATGTCGTGGAGTATTTAAACCAACAGAAATAATCCTTCAACGGGAGATTCCATGAAACCAGATGAATCATCGTCCAAGCTTTGGTTACTCTTTGCCTTGATTACTACGCTTTTCTGGGGAGTTTGGGGGGCATTGATTGAAATTCCGGAGCGAGCCGGGTTCCCTGCAACATTGAGTTATGTGGTCTGGTCTCTGACGATGATTCCACCCTCTCTGGTGGCGCTCAAGTTGATTGGCTGGAAGCTGGACAAGGCTCCACGATCCATCTTGTTGGGGATGTCTGTGGGTTTGTTGGGCGCAGGAGGGCAGCTGATACTCTTTCAGACACTTTCAATTGCACCGGCGTACCTGGTCTATCCGTTGATCTCGCTCTCGCCAGTCGTGACAATTATGATGGCATTTTTCTTTCTTGGAGAGCGAACACATACCCTTGGCTGGTTTGGTATACTGGCTGCCATGATTGCCATTCCGCTGCTCTCCTGGAGCCCGCCGGAAGGAGCCGGAGGGATTGAAGGGGGGCTCTGGCTTTTCCCTGCGTTGTTGGTGTTTCTTGCCTGGGGTCTTCAGGCATTCATCATCAAGTTCGCAAACGAGACCATGCAAGCGGAGAATATCTTCTTCTATATGATGCTTTCGGCACTTCTCATGGCTCCAGCTGCGTGGTGGATGACCGATTGGAGCGAACCCATCCATTGGGGATTTTCCGGTCCGGGAGCTGCAGCGTTGATTCAGTCTCTCAATGCGATCGGAGCACTCTTTTTGGTCTACGCATTCCGCTACGGGAAGGCAATGATCGTATCCCCGCTATGCAACGCGGTTGCACCGGTCATTACGATCATTCTCTCCCTGGCCATCTATTCGGTATGGCCCCATCCGGTTCCGTTGACCGGCATGGTTCTGGCCATTCTTGCCACATTCCTGTTGTCCGTGGAACGTGACGATCCATCCGAAGATGCAAAGCCATCCAGCGCCTCCTCCCGATGACGTAAATCCGGGGGTCAGGAATTTTCTCGTTGCAGTCGCTGAAGGGCCGTCAAGACGCGCTCACTATCACCGGCTGCATCCACTTCGGTATCTTTGTAGACCACCGTTCCGCTCGGGTCAACGATAAATGTCCACCGGGCGGTGGTTACGTCCCGTGTGAGTTCGACCGTCTCTCCGTCCACTTCCCGGGTGATGGTCCCTCCGTCCCGTGTTTCGACACCAAAGGCCCGAGCAATGGATCCGTCACGATCCGATATGAGTGGGAAATTCAGATTGTTCAAACGCTGAAAGATTCGCAGATTCTCCTGACGATCTCCGCTAATACCAACGACTTCGGCACCCATCTCGGTCAGTTTGGTTCGATTGTCACGAAAGCTGCAGGCTTGGGCTGTGCAACCACCGGTCATCGCTGCCGGATAGAAGTAGACGACGACCCATCCGTCTCCGTACTGCTCCCGGGAATTCCAGGCTTCGCCACCGGCTGTTTCGGCAGAGAAGTGCGGGGCCATATCGCCCTCTTCAAGTTGAACGGGTTCAGAGGTCTGTTGCCCCATCATCGTTATCGGTAGAATCATCAAAACGGTCATTAGGAGTGATTGTTGTATGTCCATGGCTGAGTGTAGTCGATACATGATGGATTTGGATTGAGTCAGGTTTGAAAGAAAGCTGTACACATGGTCGAAAACCGGTTTGACTATTCGTTTCGTTCCTTTTTTGGAGTATGCAACCATGAAACTTGCTGCTCGGTTCGATGGTCCTGACCCAGAATGGTACGGTACAGGTCTGGACGACGCGCCTTTTTATACCGGTATCCGCCGGCGTCGATCAACTTTTCAGGAGTTGCCAAAGCCGAGACACGATCGTTGCCGAGATTTCGGCATTCGGCAATCACATCTCCGAACGGGTCAATGATCATGGAACAGCCATTTTTCAGTTGATCTCCTTCCATGCCGATCGGATTACTGAAGACCACATAGGTTGCATTGTCATAGGCACGCGCCGGCAACCATTTCATGAGCCATGCACGACCCTTCAGACTGTCGAACTCTTCACGAAGCGTCGTCGGGTCGTTGTGTCGGTTGTCCCACAGATCCGGATCTACAAATCCGGCCCCTGGCCGTGTTGATGGCGTACACATGGTTACGTGGGGCATGAACAGAATATCGGCTCCCAACAAGTTGGTGGCACGCACATTTTCGATGATGTTGTTGTCATAACAGATGAGGATGCCGCAGCTCCAACCCCTCAATTCAAAGGTGACATATTGATCACCGGCGGACAATTCCGGGTGGATGAATGGATGTAGTTTGCGGTAGACAGCCTTCAACTCATCTCCATCCACGCAGATGTAACTATTGTAGATTCGATCTTGTTCGTCGCGCTCGAAGAGACCGGCCAAAATGGCAACACCGGTCTCCCGGGAGATCTCCATGAGACGTTGAATAGAAGGGCCATCCGGTACAGATTCGGACTGTTTGAGCAATTCATCGAACTCAAGATGTCGGGCGTGACTATATCCGGAAATGCAACATTCGTGAAAGGCGATCATCTCCGATCCGTCTATGGCGGCTTCACGAGCCATCTTTTCGATCATCGATAGATTGTATTCTTTCTCTTCTGAACGGCTTTCAAACTGGACAACAGAGAGTTCCAACGGTTGTTCGGTCATTATTCAGGCATTTCGATATTCAAACAAGGGCGCTTGTTGGCTCCCAATGTACACATTCAACGGGAAACGGGTATGTCAACTTCCAGTGCGACCGGATCGAAAGACCGGATTGAACTCTTTGAATGGCATGTCTCCGTCCGCTTCCCCCGGATCCCGTTCCAGAACCAATTCATAGGCGACACGATCACTACGGTAATAGCGTCGTTGAAAGTAGACCGGTTTTTCGCCCAGTGTACAAGAGGTTCGATCCATGAGTAGAAGAGGGGACCCGGGTTCCACGTTCAAATGGTGGGCCACCGTGCTGGAGGCGGCATCTGCAGAGATGATATAGGTACCTCGAAGAATCGGAATTTCATATTGTTCTTCGAGAACATGATAGATCGTTTTGGATTCCAGAACGTTCGGATCGAGTAGTTGCCCATACATCATGGGTAACCAGGTACTGTCAAATGCGATGGCTTGTCCATCGCCAAGACGCAGTCGATCAATTTGAACGACACGGGAGTTCGGTTCCAATTGAAGAGTCGGGAGAATCCACTCGGGGGTTTCGACGGTCTGAAACCGGATTAACGTTGTGGAAGCCGAAAGCCCTGCCTGCTTCATGTCTTCGTGAAAATCGGTAAGTCGAACCAATTGATGAGAGGCTCTGGGATCGCTAACGAATGATCCCAACCCCTGACAACGATAGATCATCGATTCGCTCTCCAAAGACTGAAGGGCGCGGCGAATGGTCACACGACTGACATCGAACTGTTGCGCCATCTCGTTCTCTGATGGAAGTTTCTGATCCGGAAGAAACGTACCATCGTCAATTTTTTGACGAAGCCACTGGCTGATTTGGCTGTGCATCGGGACGCCTCGTTTCAATTTCATAGCTCTCGGATTCATCATTCTTGGTTCTGTGTCTGTCCGCATTCATAATAGCCGGATAGATTTTAATTATCAATACTTGTATTGACAAGTAAGCACATCATGGATATATTGACTCCAGGCAATCAAAACAAACCCATGTAGAGATGATTGACATACTTTCCCAACCCTGGCCCTGGTACATTGCTGGCCCGCTTATCGGACTTACCGTCCCGTTTCTGCTTATCGTGGGCGGCAAGATGTTTGGTGTGTCGGAAAACTTGAGGCACCTTTGTGCAACCTGTGATCCGGCCGGTATTGAGTTCTTTCAATACGATTGGAAGACGAGTGGTATCTGGAACCTCACCTTTTTGGTCGGAACCATCCTGGGAGGATATCTGGGAGGCTCTCTGTTTGCGAATCCGGAACCGATTGCATTGGCCGGGTCCACCATTGAAGATCTTCGTGCTCTCGGGATTACACGGTTTGACGGATTTGTGCCGGAAGAGCTGTTTCAATGGAGTACACTTGCCACCCCGACCGGTTGGATCATTTTGGTCCTGGGTGGTTTCCTGGTCGGGTTTGGAGCCCGTTATGCGGGAGGATGTACCTCTGGACATGCCATCTCCGGATTGTCGGATCTGCAGCTGGCGTCACTGATCGCCGTCATCGGATTTTTCATTGGCGGTCTGATCATGACATGGATTCTCTACCCACTGATTTTGTCTTGAACCCACCCAACGGAACGGCTATGAAAACAACGGATTATATCAAGTATCTGATTTTGGGTACCGGATTCGGTTTTATTCTGATGAAATCGGAGGTTGTCTCCTGGTTTCGAATTCAGGAGATGTTCCGATTCGATTCTATCCATATGTACGGGATCATTGGACTGGCTGTCTTGGTCGGGATGGTCTCGATTCAACTCATCAAGCGATGGAATGTCACGGATCTCCAGGGAGAGCCGATCACCATTCCGCCGAAAGATGCTTCACAGGTGAAACGGTACATCATCGGAGGCAGCATTTTTGGATTGGGATGGGCGCTTTTGGGAGCTTGTCCAGGCCCGATGTTTACCCTCTTGGGTAGCGGCCTGACGATCATGCTCGTCCCCATCGGCGCGGCTCTTGCAGGAACCTGGAGTTACGGAGCGCTAAGGGACCGACTACCCCACTGAACATGAACCGGTACATTGACTCTTTCGGTTCGACCCGGGAATGGACTGCCCGGACGGTTTTGACAATTTTACGACTAAGAACAAGAGAGGAACACACCATGTATTTCAAACAATTTTTTGACGATAAACTGGCTCAGTACGCCTATCTCATCGGGTGCCAGGCCAATGGGAAGGCTATCGTTCTGGACCCCATGCGCGATGTGGATATCTATATGGATGCTGCGGCCAAAGAGGGGTTGACGCTCGTCGGCGCTGTGGATACGCATATTCATGCAGACTACATCTCCGGACTTCGGGAGTTGGCCGATCGGGGTGTCACCGTATATGCATCCGACGAGGGAGACAGCGATTGGAAGTACGAATGGCTCAAAGGGAGTGAGTACACGTACAAACTTCTCAAGGATGGGGACACCCTCTCTGTCGGCAACATCAAGATTCAGGCCTGGCATACACCGGGTCACACACCCGAGCATTTGAGTTACCTGGTGACCGATGGTGCGGCCTCCGACAAGCCATTGGGGGTCATCACCGGAGACTTTGTCTTCGTCGGAGATGTCGGACGACCCGATCTTTTGGAATCGGCCGCCGGACAGGCCAATGTGATGGAACCGTCTGCACGAACACTTTTCAAGTCCGTCGAACGGTTTCGGGAACTTCCGGATCACCTTCAAATATGGCCGGGTCACGGATCCGGCAGCGCCTGCGGGAAAGCCCTTGGAGCGGTTCCAATGTCGACAGTCGGTTATGAGTGGAGTGTGAATCAATCATTGAAGGCTGCCACGTCGGAGGATGCGTTTGTCGAGTTTATACTCGACGGACAACCCGAGCCTCCGCTCTATTTTGCCCGCATGAAGCGGGACAACAAAACAGGTCCGTCACTTGCAGCCATGGCCAGACCTGAACGTTGGTCTGCCGAACGAGTGGCCGGATGGGTTTCAGAATCCAAAGACAATGTGATTTTGGATACTCGTGACAAGGAGAGCTATGCAGCCGGCCATCTTCCCGGGTCCATTCTTTCTCCAATGAATCGACAGTTTAACACGATTGCCGGTTCCTACATCACGGAAGATCAGCAGATCGTCCTCTTGGTCGAAGAGCACCTGCTCGAGGAGGCGACACGAGACCTCTACCGAATTGGTCTCGATCATGTCATCGGATATATGACTCCGCGGGACCTTCAACATCATGTGGATTATGGGGGAGAGCTTGAAACGCTGCATCGTGTCGGTTTTGATGCCATCCGCAGCGGAGAAGTAGATGGGTTTATACTGGATGTACGCAAGGCAACCGAGTATGCAGATTCCCATTTGGAAGGGGCGCTGAACATTGCCCATACGCGACTTCTTCCGAATCTGGAGAAGGTTCCAACGGATCAACCGGTATTGGTTCATTGCCAAACCGGTGGTCGATCCGCTGTCGCTTCGGCGCTTCTCCAACGAGAAGGAGTACACGTGACGTTTATTGATGACAACTACGAAGCGGCGTCCAACGTGACGGCGTAAGCGGACAGAATCCCCGGAGGTGGCGACATCTTCGGGGATTTCTCAGTCAAGGGAGCATACCCATGTCCATGATTCAACAGATTCCGATTGTCGAGACGCTTCGGACCTATCGGTCAGAGCTCTTTCGACGTGATGTGATGGCCGGGCTTACAGTCGCTGTCATGCTTATCCCGCAAGGAATGGCGTACGCCGTGTTGGCCGGGATGCCACCGGTCTACGGGCTCTATGCATCCGTGGTCCCTCTTTTGATCTATGCCGTGTTGGGGACGTCCCGTCAGTTGGCGGTCGGCCCGGTTGCCATGGTTTCATTATTGGTCGTCGCAGGGGTAGGAGAGATGGCCGAACCGGGAAGCCGTCACTTTATTGAGCTGGTCATCTTGACGGCCTTCGGGGTCGGAATTTTTCAATGGGCCATGGGGATCTTTCGTCTCGGGTTCCTGGTCAATTTTCTTTCCCATCCGGTTCTGAGTGGATTTACATCGGCTGCTGCGATGATCATTGGAGTGAGTCAACTTCCGGCTCTTCTCGGGCTCCAAATGGAAAGGGGAGAGGGTGCCCTTCATGTGCTGATCGAAGCGGGAAAACGCTGGGCGGAAATCGATCCGGTTACAGCCGTTATCGGGTTCGGAGCCGTTGCGCTGCTCATTGGAGCCAAACGGTGGAATCGGGCATTTCCGTCGGCTCTCCTGGTCGTCGTATTGGGTGTACTCATTGCTTGGTCGGCCGGTTTGGGGCAAACCGGACTGGCCATTGTGGGAGACATCCCCGCAGGCCTTCCCTCCATTCAAGGCAATCTTTTTCAAGCAGACACACTGATTCAACTTTTCCCGCTCATTGCCGTGATCTCTCTGGTCAGTTATATGGAATCGATCGCCGTTGCCAAAGCGATTGCAACGCAGCGCGGGTACGATGTGAATCCGAATCAGGAGTTGATCGCCCTTGGGGCGTCGAATATAGGCGGAGCATTCTTTCAATCCATTCCGGTGACGGGAGGGTTTTCCCGATCGGCCGTTAATGATCAGGCGGGAGCCAAAACGACCATTGCGTCCGTGATAACAGCGGCAACCATTCTTTTGACGCTCCTCTTTTTGACCGATCTCTTTTACCATCTCCCCCGAGCTGTTCTTTCGGCCATTATTATTGTGGCCGTTGCCGGTCTGTTCGACATGGACGAAGTACGCATCCTTTGGAAACGGGATCGAAAAGATCTTGCCATGCTTCTGGTGACCTTTGTGGTTACGTTGGGATTGGGGATTGAGCAGGGTATACTGACCGGTGTATTGCTCTCCCTTGTGATCGTCATCTATAGTAGTACACGGCCGCACCAAACCGAGCTCGGTCGGTTGGGGGAGAGTTCGAGTTATCGAAATATTGATCGCTATCGGGATGCAAAAGTCGATCCCGAGACCCTCATTTACCGATTCGACTCGGCCCTTTATTTTGCGAATGTTTCATATTTTCATGAGACCTTGAAAGAGAAGATGGAGCGTCACGGAAAAGATCTGAAGCAAATCGTACTCGATGCATCCACCATCCATTCAATCGATTCTACCGGAATTCACCAACTGGAACAGTTGATGGACGAGTTGCAGGAGGAGGGCATTCGTCTCTTGATTGCGGGTGCCATCGGGCCCGTGCGAGACAAACTCAAGCAGGCTGGAGTGATGGACACATTGGGAGAGGATGCGTTCTTCTTCGATGTTCACGAAGCCATCTTGTCCATTCAGGCACTGCGTGAAGGAGAGTCCTTCAATCGACCGTTTGACCCCTGTCAAAGCAACCTGCCTGCAGTCTGATCCGGGAATCTCTGTCTATCTGCGATCAATCGACGATAAAGAAGTTGTACTCACCTTCCAGGGAGGTTCCATAGGAATCTTCGATCCGGCCAACACCGCGAATGTCGACCACCTCCCCACCCAGGAAGGTGCGTGCCGCTTGTCGCGCAAGCCAGCTGAGTTCGGCGAATAGTGAAAAACGTTCTTCGTTTTTCAGGCGTTCAATGGTAAGTGTGTCCCCTCCGGATCGTTGGAATGTAACCTTGTCTGCAACCGATTTTCCAAACGTGCGGCTACGGGACTCCACCCGGGCGCTCTCGATACCCTCAAGTTCGGGAGTCTGACCTCTTCGCTTGATGTAGTGGCCCAACGTTCGATTCCCTCTTGCATCATCCGGTCGCAGAACATAGAGAATGTCCCATTGGGTTGGACTGTGTTGACGGACGAATCGATACCCTTCTTCGAGCATCTTGGTCGTCGTCTGGAACTGGAAGGTGTGGTCCATGTAGGCGGTCCCTTCACTGTCAAACGCGTGATCTCCTACGACTCCACGAGCATGAACCTCTGCATACGGAATGTGGGTAATGATCCCGAGATCCTGCTTCCCGATGCGATAGACACCATCGCCCCACTTGAATCCTGGCTGAATGTTCGAGAAGTCGATATACAACCTGAAGACGACTCCGTCTTTCTGCGTATCGATCGTTACACGGTGTTCATCCGGCAATCTGCCATCGATATAGAGATCTCGTTCCGGATGAAATTGGAGTCGGTGATTCTGTCGATCCTGAACCAGTTTGTCGAGAGGGTACTCTCTTGCCAAATGATAGGTCTCTCCGTCCGGGAAGAGGACCGAGAGCCGCAATCCGCTCACAGCCGATTTCAGGTTGCCGAAATTGCCCACTGTAAAGACTGCGTGAATCTTGGTCCCGTCTTCCAGATAGAATTGATAGGTCCAGAGTTCGCTGAACATGTTTCCGGAGAGGGTGTGGGGCCAAAAATCATCCTGGTCGGTCGATTGCAGGTGTCCCTCCGGTTGGGAGATTTGCGCTCTTCCCTCCTGGAACCCCGAAACAAGGAGTACCCCCAACATCAGGATGAACGGGAAGATTCGTCGGTGACCTCGAAGGGAACTGTTCATGTCAGGGTGGGTTGAACCGGTATTGAATCGATGTTGTAAACCGTCATGTTCATACATGGAACGCTGCCGTTTCCCGGAACGTATGTTGTCCCGATCCACTTGAACGCAAGAGTTCTCCGGCGGGTTCCTGAGTTTCATGATCGGGTTGAACCGGCCGAACCCGATCCGGATTCCTCATATGTCTCCGTCACCGGTGAACCGGAACGCCTTCGTTCCATTTCGCGATGCGTTTCGAGCTCCTCTTCACTTCGGGCACGCATGGAGGAAACCCAGAGAAACAGCGCAAAACTGAGGATTTTTCGCAACGCACTTGAGACCAAAAGCATGCCGGCAACCGAAGCCGACGCCATATTGAAACTTTTTGACAGTTCTACACCGGCCCAGAGAAAGACCAAATCCCGACTCGGCAACAGTGGGATTCGGTTGATCAAGATGACCAGAACCAGAAACTGGATCCAGATGGCGATCGATACGTCCGGCATCACGACGGCCCACTGGACCACCATCAGTACATTGTGAAGCCCGAATCGCAGAAAATAGATGGAGAAGACGCGTAGCGCCTTGACCCTCGGCAGGGAGAAGAGATAGTGCCGGAATTGAACCGCCAATACGATCAGTCCTGCCAAGAGAAGAATTCCCGTTGTGACGTAGATCCAATTGATTTTCCCGACGACATCTTCAAGCTTGACGATATCCGTAAAGAGCAGGAGTCCGATGAGTGCCAGAGCCACACCGTTCGAATTGATGGCAGAGAGAATATTGTTGTCCCGGATATTCTTCAGAATCTCTTTGTCGGGGCGTTTCAGATGCTTGCGTGCCCAGACAAAGAGATAGAACTCACCGGAGTACCCCGCCAACTCTTCGTTGTAGATTCGCTTATTCAGAAAGGCCTTGAACAGATCCCGACGACGCAATGGCCAGACGGTTCGATAGATAAAAATTTCCGCGATCGGAAGAGAGAAGTTCAGTACGAAAAAAAGTATGTAGAAAAGCGGATGTGTGGGAAGATTTCGCAGGATGTCCTGCCAACCAATCTCCAGAAGTTGTTGCAGAATCAGTGTAAGTATGAAGGCAATCAGTGCCCATCGTATCCATTTTTTAAACCGTTTCCCGGCAGATGTCTGCAGCCAATTCCGAATCGGTGTGATCCAACGTTTGACAGTCATGACGACTCCCCTCGCCAGGATTCGGGATCATCGATGCGCGTGAGATGTTCCGGATCGTATGCATTCATGTACTCGTCGAGACGCAGATAGAGCTCGTCCCGCAACGAATCCCGAAGCCGTTCGACCCCCTGAAGCGTCAAAAAGTTGACATCCCCGGCTTCAAACTGATTGATTTTTCGTCGAACGACAAAGGCGGGGTCGATCTCGCCATTGATCATGGTATAATCGGTCGGCTGGCGAAGAACGGCATGGTCTTGCACGATATCGAGGTAGCTTCCGAGAAAGACGGATGAGAACTGGTCGTGACTTCGGAATCGATGGGTGATGTTTTTCTCCAGGATCCCCGGGTGACGGTCATAGAACTCTTTCAATGGCGACAATCGCAGAGGACGAGGCAGGTGCGGGACCCGGAAATAGCGGTTCTCCATGCCTGCCAACTGTGCAGATCGCATCTGGAGCAGGTGATGCATCGATCGGGTGATGCCGAAAATCTCTTTTGAAAGGCGCGAAAAAAATCGATTCAATTGGAGTCGAACCGGGCCATAGGTGCCGATGCGTCGCCAATGTCCCCTCAACACCGGGCGATCTCCCTGGAAAAGTTCGGTACGTTCAATGGGTCGGGCCAGAAAAATATCGTCGTTGAAATAGAGGAACTTCTCTGACAACCCTTCAATTCGCCACAACACCGTTTCGATGGTTCGGCTGTTGAACGTAGGGAGTGCCCACTCAAGACCACGAAAGATCTCCTTGTGATCGACGATGCGAATGTTGAAACGATCCCGAACCTCCGGAGTCAGATAGGCTGGGCATTGACCGTCTGTGACCAAATAGATGGTTTGAATCCACGGAGCGAACAGACGAATGGATCGGAGACAAAATCCCAGTTCGCCATTGTCCATGAATCGGGTCAAGGAATCCCCGGTGGGTATCGGCTTCATCTCCTTTTTCGATGATTTTTTTGCATGGATTCTCCGGATTCTGGCGTGATCCGGGTCCTGACCGTCTACCCACGTGATCACGGCATCCACCGGGTCCGCCCGAAATCCGGAGACGTCATCGGTTCTTGCCAGGTTACTGATCGGCATGATCCCCCTCCAAATCTTCCTGAAGAATCAGCCAGCGATTCGTCAGGGATTCCAGCTCCACCTCCAATTCTCCGTATCGGATGGTTGCACTCTGAAGGGCAGGGGGCTCCAGCGAACCGGACCCCAGCGACGTTTCAAGCTCTGATTTCTCCGCTTCCAGGGTTTCGATCATCTTCTCCAGGTTGTCCAGCTCCAGTTTCTCTTTGTAGGAGGGTTGCTTTGTTCGAGAGGGAGTCTTCGTTTTCTCGACGACTCGTTCTGTCGTCCGGTCACGTGTGTTCGTGGTTTCGGACATTGCACGAGTACGCTTCTCCTCTTGTGCACGAATCTCGCTCCAACTGCCATGCAGGTCGTCGATCTCCCCGTCTCCGCGAAACAGGAAATAGTGTTCGACCAACCGATCCATGAAAAAACGGTCGTGCGAGACGATCAACAGACATCCCGGGAAATCACTCAAAAAGGACTCCAGTCGACGAAGTGTCTCCAGATCGAGATCATTTGTCGGTTCATCCAGAATGAGAAAGTTGGGGTTTCGGATCAACACACGCATCAAGGCGAGCCGACGACGCTCTCCACCGCTTAGCTTGGAGATGGTCGTATACTGCATCTCCGGTGTAAACAGAAAATATTCGAGGAATCGGGAGGCCGATACACGATTTCCGTCTGCCATCTGGACGACTTCGGCGACCTCGGTGATCACATCGATGACACGCATCGAATCGTCCAGTTCGATACCGCCCTGCCGATAGTGCCCAATGACAAGGGTTTCCCCCACATCCCGCGTGCCGGCATCGGCGTCCAGCTCTCCGGTCAGAAGGTTGAGAAATGTACTCTTCCCGCTCCCGTTTTTTCCAACAATCCCGATCCGTTCCCCGCGACCGAAGTGATAGCTGAAATCCCGGATGATCTCATGGTCATCGAAGGATTTCTGCAGCCCCTTTACCTCCATGATCTTTTTTCCGAGGCGGGTCATGTTCATCTCCAGGCGCAGCTCACCTTCGGGCGGGCCCTCCTGGAGTTGGTCGTCCAGGTCATGAAACGCATCGATCCGGGACTTCGATTTCGAGGTGCGTGCCTTGGGCCCCCGTCGCATCCAGGCCAGCTCTTTCTTGTAGAGTTGCTCTGCTTTTTTGCGGTCGACCCGTTCATTCTCTTCACGTTCTGCACGGCTCTGCAGATACCGACTGTAGTTGCCCTCGTGTTGGTAGAGGATTCCACGATCCAGCTCCAAAATATGCGTACAGACTCGATCCAGAAAGTAGCGATCGTGTGTGACCATGAGGAGGCTCATCGTACTGCGTGCGAGCTCCTGCTCGAGCCATTCGATCATTTCGACATCCAGATGGTTGGTCGGCTCGTCCAGAACAAGCAGGTCCGGGCGGTCCAACAGCACAAAGGCAAGGGCGACCCGTTTTCGTTCTCCACCGGAGAGAGTCCCGACCGGTTGATCCAGATTCTTGAGGCCGAAGCGGTCCAGAAGTTGCTCCATTCGGGATTCATAGTCCCATGCCTGTACGGCTTCCATCTGCTCCATGGCTTTCTGGAAGGCGTCCCTGTTGGCTTCATTCGGCTGCTCTTCTTGACGCTTCATGGCCGTTTCGTAGGTCTGGATGACCTGAACCATGGTCGAGCGTCCACTCCGCATCAATTCTCGAACGGAGAGCTCTGTGGGCAGATCCGGATCCTGAGCGAGATACCCGAGCCGAATGCCTTGTTGGCGCATGACAGCCCCTTCGTCGGGGGTCTCTTCACCGGCCAGAATACGGAGAAGGGTCGACTTCCCGGTTCCGTTGGGGGCAATGAGTGCCGTTTTGTCTCCACGGGAGAGTCCGAACGTGATGTTTTCGAACAGCGTTCGAACACCGAACGACTTGGATAGGGATTCGACAGTGAGAAAGGTCATTCCATGGGATCACAGAGTGGATTTCAGCGCGCGCCAATAATACGGATAATGGCAGACAATATGGAGTGAATCATTCGTTGACCGTGCCCTCATGTGTGGTATGTCCAAAGAAGAGGGCATTCAGGAAGAGCTTCTCGGTTCCGATCCAGAATCCCCGAAAGTTGGGGTTGTCGGTCATGGCAATCACACGACCCTGCCCGATGGAGGAGACGGCAATGGCCGGTGTGCTGCGCAGGTTTTCAAGATGTTGATCCGAGACATATCCGGCGACGAGGGGCTCTTGTTCGTAGGTCAAGGGCATGGACCACCGGTTCAGCCCGTCCGGGTCCAGGACAATGGTGGAGTTTCGAAACGTGTGGAGTTTGTCGGTTTGGTATCCGTATCCCAGTGGATGTGTGGTATCGATCCGGGCACTGAAAATGGCCCCTCCGATGACATCCGCGCCACGAGTCGCGCTCATGGATGCGTACGGAAGTGGAGAACCGGTGGCCGGATCCTCATCGGTCTGGCGAAGCGAATAGGGAATCAATTCCTGTTCGATTGCCCAGGATACGGCGCCCCGGATGAGAATCAACGTGCCTCCCTGGCGGATCCAATCCCGGAGCGTGTCGAGTCCGCTCTCAGAGAGGGTCGAATAGGAACCGCTGACCATGACGATGGAGGTGTAGCGGTTCAACCCGGTCCGGTGGACCTGGTCCACGTCGATCCGGGAGAGCGGCATCTTCATGCGACGGTTCAGCAGATGCCACACTTCGCCCGCTTCGTATTCGGAAGAGACCCCTTCGCCGGTCAACAACGCAACCGATGGTTGTTGGAGGGGACGGAAGGACGGGCTGCCCAGATCGACCCCTTCAGGCGTGAGACCTTCGGATATGGGATGAACCGGCACGTTGAACTCGTTGGAGAGACGCTCCAGAAGCGAGGTCACGTCCTCGAGTGCCATCTCCTGGATACCGGGATGAATCAATATGGACCCGTGCTTCGCCTCCACGCGACCGTCCGGGGTTCGGGCTGTAAAAGAGGTGGTGGCAACCCGGGCCCGGATCCCGGCCTCCTGCAAGCGGTAGAGCAGGGCGGGGGAGTGGTCGTGCGTCCACGGGATCAGATAGCTGTAGGCCGACGGCAGCGAGTGCATGTCCGGGCTCACCTGTAGGATATCGCCACGAGTCTGTTCATACGGAGATCCGGGTGTGGGCAGGGCAGGACCCAGTGCAAGGCGGGCCGTTTCGTTGCGTTGAACCTCTACCCACGGCAGATTGGTGGCCAGTGGGAGGGTCCAGGCGGAAACATCGTAGAACAGGGAGTCCTGGAACGTGGTTGGCCGGGCAAAGAGGGACGCTACGAGGCGGCTTTGGGGCTGGTCGTTCGGGATGAACCAGGCCTGTCCCGGTTGGAATTGGGTCCCTCCGAGTTGAACCGGCTCCTCCAGTGGCCGGACGTCGATCTGGTGAGGAAGGAGCATCTCCAACATGCGTTGGTTGCGTCCAGAATCGACCGAATCTCCGATCAAATGCCCGGCAACCGGCGATTGACCGGCGTCCTCCACGGCCTCTTGGTAAAAGGTACGCATCCACTCAAGAAGGTCGATCCGCATCTCTTGTGCACCCCGCAGCGTCGACAGAGAGGTGGTAACCTGGTTTCGAATCGTTTCGTGGAAGGGGCGAAGACCCAGGGAGCTCTCGCGCAGGTGTCCCCGGGAACTGCCCTGTTCAAAAAGAATGCCGATGGCTCCCTGTACATCCGGGTAGGTGGAGCCCTTTCCGATGTAAAAATCGTCAAACGTCTCTTCACTGTAGAAGAGTTGATGGGTTTCCTCCAGCGCTTCGGCATGGCGGGTTGCCAATCGGGATGTGAGCTCCTGATTTCGTTGGGGAGTGAGAGGCCAGGTGCGGGATGGGACACCGGGTTGGAAAAAGTAGGTGTTCTCTTCCCCCATTTCATGAAAGTCTGCGAACACATTGGGTCGCCAGTGATGAAACTGGAGGACGCGTCCCCGGCTCACCGGGTGTTGAACGGGGAGCCAATCCCGGTTCAGATCGAACCAGTAGTAGTTGGTTCGTCCGGTTGGCCAGGGTTCGTTGAATTCCAGACTCCGGGGGTCGGTCGTCGGTGTGTGTCCCCGATGCATGTTGACCCAGGTGGAGAAGCGCTGCAGGCCATCGGGGTTCAGGCTGGGGTCGAGCAGGATGACGCTCTCTTCGAGCAGGGACTCGATCTCCTCGCTTTCGGCTGCAGCCAAATGCCACGCGACAATCATGGAGGCGTTGGCTCCGCTGGGTTCATTTCCATGGATGCTGTAGCCCAGACTTACTACGACGGGCATCGTCTCCAGATCCACATCACGGGAGAGAGCCGGGTCCGTCAGTCGTTGTTGGTTCCGACGAATCTCCTCGAGGCGTGTATGATTGTCCGGAGAGGTGATGATGAGGGTAAGTCCGGCACGGCCGCCGTGTGTAACGGAGTGTTGTCGGAGTTCGATCCGGTCCGATAGTTCGGCGAGATGTCGCATGTAGGATGCGAGTTGATCATGGGTGATATGCCAGGTACCCACGTCCCAACCCAAGTGATCGGCGGGAGTCGGGAGGTCGCTGTTCCAGGATGACCCGGCCGGGAACCATGTGGCAGGGTCGGGGACGTCAAACGAATCCGACTGTCCATTCAGGTTCGCCGGGAGAAAGAGAAGTAGCGGCAGAATCGCAAGGTAGTGGAGCGGACTCGTCAACGATGGAAGTAATCTCGAAAACATATGGATAAAAATATTTAAAGGTTTGAAATGCAGTATATTAAGATCGTTTATCTATAATATATCGAGACCCCTGATCCGTCAGTCGTCGACTCGTGATTCAGAGGAATCAGGCTGTAGACGCCGGACTGGATTCAAGGAATCTTCGTACAGAACAGCCCCGTCCACCATGGTCAGGCGGGCACGAATCGATGAGATTTCATCGTCCGGAACCTCCAGATAGGGAGCGGAGAGGATGGCCAGATCGGCCAGTTTTCCCGGTTCGATGGATCCTTTGTTCTCTTCGTCAAAACTGAGCCAGGCAGCATCGATGGTCATCATACGCAGAGCTTCTTCGCGGCTGACGGCTTGATCGGGAGCGTAGACATTGCCTCGAATCGTTTCCCGTGTGACGGCCGTAGCCAGGGTCAAAAACGGGTTGAACGGATTGAGTGATCGGTCCGGATCAAAGCCGAACATATGATCCGTATTGATCGAAACGACGGCGCCGGCATCAAGCCAATTTCGAAGGCCGATAAACCGGTTCATCCACTCCCGGGGCCAGACGTTGGAGAGCTCGTCGATGGCCAAATAGTGCCAGGCGGGCTGAGTATCGACACCCACTCCCAGACGAACGACCCGGTCGGCAATATCCGGGTGCACAAAATAGGCATGGATCAGGTTGAACCGCAGATCGTCTCGTCCGAGTTCATCCCGGGAGGCCTCAACGGCATCCAGAACGGCGTCCACACCGGCATCTCCCGTGATGTGGGCGCTCATCTGCCATCCGAGGCGATGTCCGGTATGAATGGCCTGAAAGAGCCAGTCCGGCAGAGTTTCGGCCGTCTGCCCGGATTGAAGTGCACCGTGATAGGGGTCGTCATGGACCCGGTAGTAGTCTCGTGAGGCGTCATTATAGGGATCCCGCATCCAGGCCGTTCCAAAAAGGGCTCCTCCGTCTACCGCCAACTTGAGCGGTCCCGGTTTGAGCCATTCATCCCCCTGTGTCGGGTCAATCGGAAGGGCTCGTATCTGCTCTTCCATCTGCCCGGCGTCGCCTTCAGGGGAGATTCGGAGGGTAACCACCGTCCGGACACGGAGGCGTTCTTGTTGGTTCAAGAGATCATAGAGACGATAGATCTCCGGATTGGCCGCTCGTTCACCGATCGAGGTGATCCCGGTAGACAGGTAGATGGTGTGAAGTCGTTCCAACTCGTCGAGAAGGGCCTCTTCGGGGATTTCGTTTCGGGAGAGATAGGGCGCAACCAGGGATCCACTGTTGTGGAGAATTCCTGTTGGGTCTCCTGCCGAGTCGGTTTCAAGGGTCCCGCCTGCCGGTGGTTCGGTGGATCGATCGATTCCGGCTGCATCCAGTGCCGCACGGTTGAGCACTTGAATCTGCATGTCTGCATATTGCCAGTTGAAAATGACCGGGTGGTTGGGCGCCGCTTCCGTGAGTTCATCCGGCGCCGGAATCCGGCCCTCCCGGAGGTGTGGAAGATCGGTTCTTGGAATCTGGATCCAAATGGAGGGATCGACCTGCTCTGTCTGCTCTTGGACCCACTGTTGAATCTCGCCAATCGAACTGAATTGGCGGTAGGCAAACGGGGTCGTGTATTCGCGTTGGACCGCAGCTGCACTGTGAAGGTGCTGCTCGATAATACCCGGAATGACGGTAGCGCCTTCGGCATCGAGAACGTGGGTGGTCGATCCGATCCACTTCTCCATTTCCGTCGTTGAGCCGGTGGCGAGGATGCGTCCCTCCCGGATGGCAATCGCTTCGACTGTAGTGAAATGTTCATCAACCGTCAGAACATGGGCGTTCAGAAGTACGGTGTCGGCAGGCGTGACGGTCGGTTGACACGAGAGTGTCAGAGCCAGAAACGGGAGCAAGAGAAGCCAATGAATGGGAGAGGGGTAGCGTCGGTCCATGATCGGGAGTTGTGTTGAAAAGGAGACACGGATCGATCGTCCATGCAGGGTTCCATCCCGTAATAAACCAAACCTGAGGCAAGAATGCACGTCTCTCCTTGTCTCCGTGTCGGTTCGACCCGTGCGTAAATAAACGGCATGTCTGTCTGCTCCGGACCGGTCCCTGATCCATGGCTTCGGGGAAGAAAAGGAGTGTTATGGATTTTCGTATGGGTTTCCGAGATTGTGGGTATGAATGCTCAAACAGACACCAAACGGCCACGCAGGACCCTTTATCAGCCATCCCGGAGGGAGGGAAGATTCCCGATCCGGATTCCACGATTACAGACCTGTTGGGTAGTGGGTTTGCTCCTGGTTCTCTCTTGCGAGAGTTCCCAGGACAGAGAACCGATGGGCATGGCGCCGCTTCCGGCATCCTATCATGAAGAGCTGCAGGAGTGGAAAGAGTACCGGATTGGCGTGCTCACGCGACCTACCGGCTGGCTTCGGATGGTCGATTTGATGGATCTTCCCGAAGGGAATCATACATTCGGCAGCCGTGAAGAGGCCGACCTGGTCTTCCCGGCCGGCACGACGCCCGGGCTGGCCGGAGAGCTGCGGGTAGATTCGACGCGGGTCTGGATGGAACCTGCCGGTGAGGAGCTCTGGAAATTGAATGGAGAGTCATTTCAGGGAGGTGAAATTTTTCGGATGGACGATGAGGAGGCGCCCCGTGTACAGTCGGACCGACTGCATTGGTTTGTGGATCCACAGGGAGATCGATTGACGCTCCGGCTCTACGATCCGTTGTCCGAAAAAGCCGCCCGATTCAACGGATTTCCTTTCTATGACGTCAATCCCGAATGGCACCTGGAGGCAAAATTGGTTCCCTGGGAAGAGCCTCGATTCGTGGATCTGACCACCATTCGGGGAGAGGAGGTCCGCGAAGAGTCCGTCGGTGAGTTGCGTTTTCGGGCCAATGGAGAGATCCACTCCCTGATCGCATTCGAGTCTGCAAGCGGACTTTTCTTGATGTTTTCAGACCATACGGGACGTTCAGAGACTTTTCCGCCCATGCGATACCTGATCACCGATCTTCCAGACGATTCAGGTTGGACCGTGATCGACTTCAATCGTGCCTTCAACCCACCGTGTGCGTTCAGCCCGTTTACGACGTGCCGGTTGCCGCCTCCCTCGAACCGTTTGGATCTCACCATTCGGGCCGGTGAGAAGCGACCGACGGCACCGTATGCCGTTACGCCTCCCGCTGCATGGCAGCAATGACATTCTCCATGAATACGCGGGAGAGGCGCGCCCAGGAGTTGATCTCGCTGACCGGGGTATTGGGCGATCCGACATAGGCCGGATAGATATTCTCGTATCCGAGAATGATCTCCCGACTCTTGAATGCGACCGGAGCCATGAGTCGATAGTGATCAATTTCTCCGAATCCAGGCCCGCACGTCGTCTTTTCCGGGTAGTAACGGGCATCCTTGAGTGTAAATCCGTGAATCCAGTCTGCACAGGATTCAATGTCGCGGAGCGGATTGATGTCCAGATACCAATGGACGTTACCGGCATCGTAGGTCATCACGATGTTGGGATGATCGATGATTTCCAGAATGTCCCGGATCGAACGTCCGGAGCCGGTTGTCACCCCTCCGTGCTGTTTGAGCATGATCAATACGTCGTGTTCCCGGGCCATCGGGGCAATTTCACGCATCACGTCGATCCATCGGTCGGGATCCCCTCCGCGAACGGGCCCGAAGGTCAGAATCTGCCGGATTCCGGCCGCCGAGGCCTGACGAATACGGTTCTGCAGTCCGGGAATGGCGTCTTCGTCATCGGGAAGGATGGACGAGAACATTTTCACCGGTTCGAGTCCCAACTCCCGTGATCGGCCGGCCAGATCGGCAGCTTCCTGGGTCGAAGCGTTCACATCGAGAGCGGGCGTGCGTTCTCCATCGGATTCGATATGGGTCGTTCCCCACATCACAGCGTTGAAACCCGCATCCCGGATCCCGGTCAGCGCCTCTTCCATGGGGTAATTCCGGTAGGCCAGTGTTGCACAGGCGTGGACAAAGGTGGTGGGTTCATCTCCCGGTTGTCGATAGGATGCGGCCATTTCGGCCGGTGTGGCGTTGGCTTTCTGCGTACCCGCAAGTGCACCGGTCGTCAGTGCACCGGCAGCCAGGGCGCTGCGACGCAGAAATGAGCGTCGGTTCAGGGAGTCCTTCATGGATCGATTCTTCATGGGCAAAAGGTGTTTCTGGTTATTGTGGGGCAATTTCATTGAGCGAAGAGCGCAACGTTCGGATCCAGACTGCGTTTCCTTCGCTACTCAAGTGGATTCCGTCTCCGATATGATAAGCGGCCGCCAGGTTCCCGTCTGCATTCACCAGATCGGGGCCGGCATTGACAACGTAGAGCCGGTCATGTTGGGACGCCCACTCACGAATCGCCTCGTTGAGGGGTTGAATCCGGTTTTCATTCCATCCCGCCCACTGCTCGCGGTTGGTTTCGTCCAGCGGAAGAACGGCGCTGAACAGGATCGGGACGCTCTCTGGAATCAGTGTCGGAATTCGTTGAATGTGAGCCAAAATCTCCTGATCGGATCGTCGTCGCATATCGTTGATCCCGATCGCAATGACGACGGCTCTTGAGCGATGAATGGAACGGTACTCCGGGATTCGGTGAAGAACACCAACTGCGGTATCACTGCCAATCCCGTAGTTGACACTCGGCGTAGCGACGGCGCTGACAGCCAATCCCTGCGTGATGCTGTCTCCGATGAAGATGACCGAGCGATCCGGAATGTTCCCGTCTATCCTGGAGTGATAGCGCATCATGCGCGCATAGTGCTCGGTGAGCTCTCCCTCCTGGGGTTCCGGAAGATCCAACGTATCGGGTTGGACGAGGACCATCCGGCCATCACGGGCGCTTCTTTTGTCCGGGGAATCGGCCGTGGCCCATGTCATGGAAGGGGTGAGCATGAAAAGGAAAAGCAGGGGCCAACAGATGGCGAAAAGGGGGAACGGTGTCGGTTTCATGGGGTTTGCCTTACAAATGGTTTTCATTGAACCGTACCTGAAGGTCTGTATCTGAAACGAGATTGACAAATCGGGTTCACGTCTCCGGGAAAACGCTCCGCTTTACTGCGCCGGAATGCACTCCACAACGTTCAAATTCATAATGATCATATTCGGCTTCTTTAAATTTTAGACAAGACTAAAAATTAAGTACATTCGGAGTAAAGAACGGTCAATTGACAACGAGGAGCAATATGAAACGATTTGCATGGATCTTGCTTTTGGGAGCGGCTCCACTCTGCTTGAACGCACAGATCGAACCGGGGAGGGGATGGACCGGTGTGGTCGTCGACCAAGAGAGCGGGGAACCCGTCCCGGGAGCGACCCTTCAATGGGTCGATACGGGCCAGGGGGTAGCGAGCGATGATTCCGGGCTCTTTCATCTGGCGTTCCGACCCAACGAAACGAACCTTCTTCTCCGGGTTCGGGCGATCGGCTACGAACCCCTGGAGGTGATTGTATCCAGGGAGAATCCCGGTCCGTTGCGCCTGGAACTGGTTTCGGAGATTCTCCGGGGAGAGGAGGTGATCATTACCCGATCTCCAGTCGGGTCCACGGTTCGTACCCAACCCGCCGAAGCGCTCAATCGGGAGCAACTGCAGCGACGGGCCGCCCCAAGTCTGGGCGAAATGCTGCAGGGCAGTGCGGGGGTCACCCACCGATCCTTCGGGTCGGCGCCATCCAGGCCAGTCGTCCGGGGTATGGATGGCGATCGGTTGCTGATCATTCAGAACGGGGAGCGTATGGGGGACCTGTCCAGTACGGCCGTGGATCACGCAGTCGCCATGGAACCACTGGTCATGGACCGCGTCGAGATTGTTCGTGGCCCAGCCAGTCTGCTCTACGGCTCGAGTGCAATCGGAGGTGTGGTTCAACTCTTTAGCCGGGACCTTCCGACCGAATGGGATCCGGGCTGGAGCGGAACAGCGGCTCTTCACGGGGCATCCGTGAACCGGATGGGATCCGGTATGGTTCGCATGCAGCAGGGATCGGAGCGATGGGCCCTCACCGGCCGATTCTCTTACCGAAACGGCGGGGATCTTCAGACGCCGGAAGGCCGACTTCCCGATACGTTTATCGAAAGCCGGAATGCAGCCGTCGGGGCAGGTTGGAGACGGGGAGATGTAGAAAATGGCCTTGCTGTGGACCAGATCCGGATGATCTATGGCCTTCCGGAATCGGTGAATGACCGGAATCAATCGATCCGGATCGAAATGGAGCGCAATCACCTGCAGGGACGATCGGTATGGAAACCGGACCGATGGGTCGAGCAGATGGAGTTCCGACTTCACTACAGCGACTATGAACATCTGGAGGTCGAAGAGAATCGCACGGGAACCACAACGCACGAGGTTGTCGGTATTCGGTTCGACCAGCAGTCACTCAATGGATCTCTGCTTCTGCGTCATCGCCCGACCGGCCTGTTCGAGGGAGCGTTCGGCGTGAGCGTTCAACACCATGCCATCCAGGTGGGGGGAGTGGATGCCCTGACTCCGGACGGAACAGGTGGAGCCGTGGCTGGATATCTCTACGAAGAACTCGAGTTGGCGACCGACTGGACGCTGACCGGCGGTGCACGGATCGAGGGGCGATGGACCCGACCCCTGGCCAATGACCGGTTCCCTACTGTCGCTGGCGGGGATACCCGGGTGGAACCGATTCTCTCCGGTGCGCTTGGCCTGGAGTGGACGCCCGGAACGGCCTGGAGCATTGGAGCCCAGTTGGCGCGTGCCTACCGGACCCCTACACTGGAAGAGCTCTACTCGGATGCCCCCCACGCAGCAGCCGGATCCTATGATCGAGGGAATCCCGACCTTGGCAACGAGACCAGTCTTGGAGGAGATCTGCATGCCACCTACAGGAGCTCGACGTTCCGGACAGAGCTTTCGCTCTTTTTGAATCGGCTGAACGGATATGTCGACTTTTCACCATCCGGACAGGTTCATCCACCGAGTGGATTGCCGATCTACGAGTATCGGTCAAAGGAGGCGATTCTTCGTGGCTTTGAGTGGCAACTCCATCTGGAGCGTCCGGCCGGATGGCAGGGATCTCTTATTCTGGATGGTGTGTGGGGAAATGAGCGAAGTGAAGGTGGAGAGCCTCTCTCTGCGTTGCCACCTGCGCGTCTCCAACTGGAATGGCTTCTGGATCGGGACACGTACTGGGTGGGTCCCCGTCTTCAAATCGGGGCTGCACAAACACGGGTGGCTCCGAACGAAGAGCCGACAGACGGGTACTGGCTACTCGGTTGGCAAAGTGGATGGCGCATCGGACCGGGGGGCACGCTTTCACTTCGGATAGACAATCTGCTCGACCACGCATGGAGGGATCATCTCAGTCGCGTGGAGCAGCGTAATGCTCCCATGCCGGGGCGAAGTGTCAACGTGATGTTTCGGTGGGAGTGGTAAGACTCTTCAGCGCCCGTTTGGCCTGCTTTAGATGACGCTTCTCGTGATCCACGATCATGTCAAAGGCTCCCTTCAGATCATAGACGATCCACCGTGTTGCCGGTGAGTGGACCACTGCCCCGCGTTCCATGAATGGAACCGCGATGTGGATCATCTCCTTCAGTTTCTCCTGATGCTCCTTGAATCGACGCAGAACGTCCCCTCCCTGCAGGGAGTTTTCCGGTTCCCAGAGCGGGAAGGTCCCCATTTTTCGGGTGGTATCCGGCTTGACGAAGTGATGCAGCATCCCTTTCATGGCCGAGGACAAGCCTGGAATTCGAGAGAGCAGAGGTCGGTTATATGAACCCGCCACCATTGCTTCAATTTGCGGAAGATAGGAGTCATTGAACTTTTTCAGATGATCCAGATTTTCTGCCACACTCCACTTGTCCGGTTCGGGCCGACGGATCAACATCTCCGGGTCGAAACGCCCAAATTCATCTTCGGCTTGACGAGTAACTCCGTCGATCAGACGACACCATTTTTCCATGACAGATTCTCCTGTTCTTCTACCTGAACCCAATTACTTTCCCTATGTTAGCGAAGCGGGAAGAGAAAATCCAAGCGACTGAACATATCATGAATATCCGCTCTGTTTCGTTTTTTCTGCGTCTGCTCTGTTTCTGGATCATCTGTGTCCCCGGATCCGGTGTACTGAACCCTGCGGTTGCTCAACCAAACAATGCTCCGAAACCGGATCCGGTTCTTTTGATCTCCATCGACGGATTTGCAGCCAATTATATGGATCGCTTTCCCGTTCCCCGTCTTCGACAGTTGGCCGCCGGAGGCGTGGCTTCCCGGTCCCTGATTCCTGTATTTCCGACCAAAACCTTTCCGACGCACTATTCCATGGTGACCGGACTCTACCCGGATCAAACCGGTGTGATCTCCAACAACATGGAGGATCCGGATCTTCCGGGGCGCTTCTCTCTTCGCAATCGGGAGGCGATCATCGACGGGCGATGGTACGGGGGAGAGCCGGTCTGGAACACGATTCAACGACAGGGACTCTCGGCCGCCACACTGTTTTGGGTGGGCTCGGAGGCAGAAATTGGCGGGATGCGCCCCGATATCTGGCGCCCGTATCGGAGTAACATGTCCTATCGGGCGCGCATCGATACCGTCATGGAGTGGCTCACCAGACCGGAAGAGAACCGACCCGACCTGGTGACGCTCTATCTGAACCGCGTAGACATTGCCGGACACCGATACGGACTGGAGTCCGGCGAATTGGAGGAAGCCGTCGCCGAGGTGGATCACTGGATTGGAGTCCTTCTTGACGAACTGGAAGCCACCGGCCTGCGGGACCACATCAATCTACTGCTGGTTTCCGACCACGGAATGAGTGCACTCGACGAAGAGCGGCTGATTTTTCTGGACGATCTGATCGATCTGGATCGTGTCGAGATGATTGACTGGACGCCGGTGGCCATGATGAACCCGGCCGACGGAGAGTCTGTCGACAACCTTGTCGAGATCCTATCTCGACCTGACGAGCCCTGGCAGATCTGGCGAAAAGAGGAGATCCCCGATCGGTTTCGATTCGGTTCGCATGTCCGGGTACCGGAAATTGTCATGTTGGCCGATCCCGGGTACATGTTTACCAGCAGACCGTTTTTCCGACGAAACGGCCTGATCAAAGCGACACACGGATACGATGCCGAACACCCGGAGATGCACGGAATCCTGATGGCGTCCGGACCGGCATTTCGACGTGGAGCGAAGACGGAATCGATCGAGAGTATCCATCTCTATGCGCTCATCTGCCATCTTCTGGGTGTCGAGCCGGCGCCCAATGAAGGACGACTGGACGCTGTAGAGGAGCTTCTTCAGTGATCAGATCTCTTCGGATTCTCTGTTCTCTTCACGATCGGAATCCGTAGCCGGTGAGGAGGGTGCCGGTGCAGGCGTGCCCGGCTTCGCGTAATCGTGCGTTTGAAAGACATCGGCGAGGATTGCCTGTTCGATATAACTACGCTCGGTTGATCGGGCCGGAATTCGCACAATCAGATGAATTTCATCGGCTGTGGGGAACTGCATGGTGACTCGGGGTTCGACAGACGGGACATCGAGACCGCGCTGCTCACTGATCTGTTGCATGTAGGTCCGAACCTCTTTGAGGTAGGGACGACACCGCTTTTGAGCCGCCCCCAACAGATCCTTCTGGGCTGCCCGCCAGTCATCTTCCCGGTTGAACGGGACCGTAAAGACGTGGAGTACATAGTTGTGTGTATAACTCTCGTTGATCACCGGTTCGGAGACAAAGAGAGCATTGGGCAGAACCGTCATACGTCCGGTTCGCTGATGGGTCAATTTTCCGGGACCCACTTCCAGAATGGTCGTGGCCAACAGGTTCTGGTCGACAACGTCTCCGCGAAAATCCTTGACCTGAATCCGATCGCCAATATTGAACGAACCGGCACCCGTTTTGAGTATGGAGCCGGTTACACAGAGTATGAGCTCTTTGGTCGCCACGACGAATGCAACTGCAATGGCAACAACAGAGAGGGCAAGGGTCCGAAGTTCGTCTCCCCAGATGGTGATCAAACCCAACAGGAGAAGAAGGAGCATTCCGTTTCGAACCTGAACCATCCACTTTAAACGTAAATCCATTGACGCCACACGCTTCCGGATAAAACGGTTGATCAGGGTACGAAGTGCAATCAGAACCAGCAACAGAAGACCTGTGGCAAACAGCTCGTTGATCAAGCCGCCGGTGCGTGTGATTTGGTTCAGGAATTGTTGGAACTGTTCATTCATGCCGCAAAGATAATGAGCTGTGCAGTCGTCTCATAGCCGGGATATGTACACAGCCCGTCCCGCACGCGTGCTCCGTCCGGGGATGGATTCAATTGAGCCAAAAAATGGCCCCATTGAGTGACAACGCGAAGCTGATCCATGCCAGGTAGGGAAGGAACAGAAGGGAGGAGACCCAATCTCCACTCTTCAGAATGAACCAGGCGATGGAAAGCCAGAGCACAAGAATGACGAAAAGACCGAAACCGGTCCTGTGAAATCCAAAGAAAATCCAGGACCATACGGCATTGAGTCCAAGCTGCAGAAACCAGAGCTGTACCGCTTGATTCCATCCCGGATTCGTATCCAGTACCCAAACACGCCATCCGGCCATGGCGATAAGGATGTAGAGGACTCCCCACGTCGGGGCAAATAGCCAGTCCGGAGGTGTCCAGGCCGGTTTCTCGAGTGCTTCATACCATGTTCCGGGTTCAAACATCGAGGCAAAGAGGGCAACGCCGGTCACCAGAAGAAGAAAGAGGCCCAGCGAGATAAGCGAGGATCGAGAACGGAAGGAGGGAGTTTCAATTTCAGGAGTCATGGCAGAACGGGATTGGATGTTGGTCGGGGTCGGGTTGGTGAAGGTCGGTATTTGATTGTCACGTTCAAGAACCGGCTTCGACGCAGGATCGTTCTCTTTGCACCGCTTACGGTTGAATCTCCATACAGAGCTGGTGCAGGGCATTCCGATCATCGGCCGTGAGTCGGAGCTGAAACGGAGTGACGTGGCCCGAGACAATCTCAAACATGATAGCTTCCGGATTCGCGATATGCGAGAGCCCGATCGCATGCCCGATTTCGTGGGCCAAGACACGCTGCAGACCGGTTTCGCCCTGAAACTGATAGATGGTGATCGTATCGCGTCCATTGGTACGTTGGTAGTGACCGCTGGTGACGAGTCGTTGGCCGGCGAAGATTTCGTTGTATTGGTCGATCATCTCGTTCCATCGGTCGATCGCTTCATTCACGTCCGCCATCGCTTGATTCGAATCGCGGGCCAACATCTGCAATTCAGACTGGGTTGCCAACCCGGTGCGTTGTCGCTGTTCGATCTGCTCGCGTTCCCGTTCGTATCGCGCAATTTGCTCGTCGGTGAACCGACCCCCGTCATTCATTTCGCGAACCCAGGTGTTGAGGGCATCCAGATCCCGTTGGAACTCCTGTGATCGCTTCAATAACGCCTGATTTGCCTGTTCAAACGCATGGTGTTTCTCTTCATAGATTCTCTGGTGCTGCTCAATGCGTATCTCTTGTTCACGGAGTCGATCCCGAAAGACGCTCTCGCCGTCGATCAACTCCTGACGCTCGTCATAGTGAAAGTCGATTTCTATTCCCCGATCTTCGGTCCGAGTGAGGTGGAACTCGTCGATAGCGCCACCCCAGAGCTCTTGAACTCGATTCATGGCTCGATCGATGTCGGTCGGGGAGAGACCGAATCTCTTGTCAATCTCACCGAACTTCCACAAAATCTCGAATCGGCACGTGTTGCCCTCCCGTGAGCTTGAATTCGACTCCGTACTCCGCAAGGAGACATCGGAGCCCACCGGGGGATCCTCTACTGTCACCGTTGTGTCGCGATCTTTGAGTGGAGATGAACCCGTGCTACTCTCTCCGGGGCAAGCGACGAGGAGACAGGAGAGTAGAAGCAGAAGCCATGGCTTTACGCCCACAAACATTGGTTTCTGATCTGCTGGCATGGCTCGTTCGAATCTGTTTTCCGATTGCCGTTATCCTTGTTGCAACTCCTTCAACGTGTCGATCAGGTTGGAAAGTTTCGGATGATCACCGGACGGACCTCGCTCGGCCTCCAACAGGTCAATCAGCTCCTGGAGCCGTTCGGCACGGGCCGAACCGGATCGGTCCTCCGCCTCATCGAGTGCCCAGCGTGTGCGTGCGATGGGGCCTCGATCCAGCCCTCGTTCCCGATCCAGTTGATCGACCCAGGCGCGTGCCAGAGCAAATGTAGGCGGGAAGTCGTAATTGGGTTGCCCTTGAGGGTTCAACTCGTCAAAAACTACCGTATTGGCGGCATCGATCTCGTTTTGTGTCAGATAGTTACTCGGCGTCAAGGAGAAGATGTCCAGTCCCCGGGCGATCTCCGAGCTCACCAACAGGCCATTGTACCAGTAGACGGACCAGCTGCCTCCCACCTGAAGTCGTTGATCCGAAATGGGGCCGCGATCCTGGAAGGCGATTTCGACCGGATGGGCCGGATCGGTCCAGTCGATGATGTTGATCCCCCCCTGATACCACGCCTGAACCATGACATCCCGACCTGGAATCGGAATGAGCGAGCCGTTGTGAGCCACGCAGTTCTCCTGTGCAGTTTGCGGAGCCGGAAGTTTGAAATAGCTTTGGAAGATCAGTTCATTGTCTTCGACCGTAAAGATGGCATTGGCTCCCCATTCGGCCGGATCCGTCTCCCGGCATTTTGGCTGAACACCTCCTCCCCACTCGTCGGTGAAGAGCACCTTGTCCCCGGTATTGTTGAACGTCGCCGAATGCCAGTAGGCAAAATTTTCGTCTGCAACCGCATCCAATCGTGTGGGGTTCACCGGGTCCGTAATATCAAGAAGCAGACCGTACCCTTCACAGGCACCACCGGCGATTCCCAGCTCCGGATAGAGCGTGATATCGTGGCACTGATTGGGGCCTCGTTCATCGACGGCATCCGGACCGCCAATCATCTCCTCGATCAACGAGGGCAATACTTCGCGAAGAGCGGTACTGTCGGCAGCGGTCGGTTCTCCTTCTCCGCCTCGTTCTTGTACGACTTGACTCAACAGAGATCGGACCATGTTGTCGGACAGGATCGTCTGTTCTCTGCCCAGTTCGACGATAAACGCATCTCGTTCACGCGCCGCTTCCAGTTCGGCCGGCGTCAATCCGCTGTGTCGCGGGGGCGCTTCGAGGCCCTCAAATATTCGTGGAGAGCTCACAATGGCCGACTCTTCCGGACGATCCAGGGGAACCTGAATAATTTCGATTCGGAAGAGTGCAGATTCGGGATCCTCCTCCGGGAGCGCATCACTACAACCGGGCAACTCCTCATCGGGCCGAACCGGGGCCGATCCGGAGACATAGATGTAGACATTGTCCGGATCATTCGGGTCCTCCAGGACGGAGTGTGTATGGGACCCCCGGCAGGTCTGGACATTGGAGATGTACTCCGGGTTGGCCATATCGGAGATATCAAAAATCCGGATGCCCCGTAGTCGTTCCTCGCTTACAACGCCGGAAACTCCCTCGGTACCGCAATCCAGGCGTCCTTCCAATCCTTCGCCCGAAACAAACAGGAGATCTCCGTAGATGGAGACATCACTTTGGCTGGCCGGGCAGAGGATTTCCGTCACAATGGCCGGGTCTGCCGGATCGGAGATGTCCCAAATTACATACCCGTTGAAATTCCCCTGAATCACATAATTGCCGCTGAAGGCGAGATCGGAGTTGAACGATCCGATAAAATCTTCCGGAGAGGGAGTAGACGAGACGCGTTCCAGATTCCAGATCGTTTCCCCGGCGTCAAAGAGGCCGGGAGCCAATCCGACACGGGGGTCCGGTGCAGGAGCCGCCAAATCTTCAAAAACCGGGAGGGGAGGGTGGACATAGCGTTCCGGAATATCGCTTACACTTCGCGTAGAACAGGCACTGAGCAACGTGATTGCCAACAGACCCAAACCGATGAGAAGAGGAGTGGCCGATTGCCAACCATTCCGTAAAGAGGTGCAGATTCGTAGCGGATTCGTCATGATCGTTCAGATAGGTTTAGTGATGATGATCGTTGTGCGGGTCTGTCGAACGGTCGGGATTCTCCGGCACCCGGGATCCCATGGCCAGCAGCATCTGTCCCATCCGCTCGATCTCCATCTGCTGATCGGCGTGGATGTCCGATGCCAGACGGAACGTCTCCGGATGTTGGGCGGCCCCCTCGGCGGCCAGCAGATCCTGAACCATGTAGATGGCTCCCTGATGATGTTCGATCATGTACCGGAGAAAATGTTCGTCAAATGCCTCCCCGGTTGCATCGGCCATTCGGGAGAGTTGATCCCGGCTCAACATACCGGGCATGTTGTGGTGATGCACCATTGCGCCATTCATTACAGAGGGCATCTCTCCCCCGTCCGGCATCTCCATTTCGATCGTCATGTCGATTCCCTCGATCGATACCACGGGGACGGGGAGAGCGCGATCCCGAAGCCACTGCTGCATGGTGGCGATCTCGTCATACTGGGTGTTCTCGATCCGTCGGGCCATCTGCATGACCTCCTCGCCGGCGTGGTTGGTCCGTGCCAGTTCGGTCATGATGAGTGCTTGAGAGTGGTGGGCAATCATGCCGACCATAAAGTGCTCATCGGCCTCGGTAAACCGGTCACGGGACGAGCGTTGCCGCTCCCAAAAGAGAGATTCCAGCCGTTCGGTATCCGTTTGAGAATCATCGGGTTGAACCGTTCGGTCCGACTCGTTCTTCTGTGCAGGCTGACTCGATCCGCATGCAGACAGAAGGGGGATCAGCAGGATCGACAACAGGAAACAGAGTCGCGTCGAACGATGCAAACAGGGGGTCGATCTCATGGAACGGATTCTCTTGACTTGGGGGTGCAACGAATCGGTTTGATCTGGTCGATCCGATTCTATGGGTACTCTCGAGCCTACAATGTAGCAGATTTCACACAATGTTGACAAGCGTTATGCCGGAAACGGACGGGTCGTTGTCCGGAGATTCCCTTGCAACACCTGTTTCGGTGCAGTATGTTCCGTTGATAAAGCCGTATTGGCGACTCTGCATCTGTTGGATCACAAACCAGACCGTACCCATGATCTATTTTCGACAATTCTCCTTCCTGCTCGCCTTGATTCTGCTTCTGACCTCTGCATGTAGTGGTGGCGAGCAGGAATCCGAACCGCAAACGCCCCCAAACGAACCCTCCGGTGAGGCACTGCTTCCCGATCCGGGGGTCGTCTCCTACTCCTTTCGAAATCAGTTTTCCGAGGATGTTCCCGCAACGCTGGATCTGATCAAGGAGATGGGGGTCACCAACATTGAGTTTTCCAGCCTGTTCGGGCAGTCGGCCGAAGATCTGCGGGCCATGCTCGATGAGCGCGGGATGGTGGCGACATCCTATGGCGTCGGTTTTCAGGCCGTAACCGACGAGATTGATCGTGTGATCGAAGAGGCCCATACGCTCGGTGTACAGTTTGTTCGAATTGGATCCGTCCCGTATGACCGCTCCGGACCCTTCACGATTGACGATGCACAGCGAGCCGTCGAAGCATTCAACGAGATCGGCGCCCGCCTTCAGGAAGCCGACCTGAAGTTTATCTACCACAACCACGGGTTCGAATTTCGTCCCCACGAGGAGGGAACGCTCTTTGATTACATGGTCCAGAATACCGACCCGGAAACGGTTGGTTACGAGATGGACCTCGGCTGGGTGGTTCAACCCGGCCACGATCCGGTCGAATTGGTTCAGCGCTACCCGGACCGATTCTGGGCGACTCATCTGAAGGATTTTCGACACGGCACACCACAAGACTATTCCGGAAGCACGGATCGATCCAACAGTGTGATGTTGGGGAACGGGATGATCGACTTCGCAGCGTTTCTACGAGCGGCCGAAGGGTCCAACATCGTGCACCACTACATCGAGTACGAGGATGAGGATGTGGTCGACGTGATGCCGCACAGTCTGTCGTATATCCGCGGATTGACGAAATAGTGGGGAATCTCGTCATGCGAACCACCGCTGGTCTGGGTCTGCTTCTCCTACTGGGCTCCTGTGCCACGAGCGACACCTCGTTGAGTGAGCACCGGGCCGAACCGGTTCTGCTCGAAAGAGATGCTGGTGAGACGATCCCCTGGCTCTCCAGGGTCCCCGATCGGGAGAACGACCATGAATCCGGCGACGCATTTCTTTCGCGAACGGACGGAATGTCGACGATGGATCGCCAAGAGGCGGCGGTTCGGGAGATCCTGTCCGGCAACATCCCCGAGTCGCTTCGAGAGCTTGCGCCGCTCACGCTGGAATCCGGAGACGGAGCGACTCTCACGGTCTGGGTCATGCGTGACTATCTGGCCATTGGTGGCGAAGGGACGTCGATACGTATGCCATTGTCCCTTCCGTCGGCCCGACAAATTGCCCGGGAATGGGGGCTCTATCTTCCGACCCCTCCGCTGGTCGATGCCATCTACGAGCAATCCGATCTGAAACTCGTTCCGGAACCGATGCCGCCCACGGCCGAGATGCGCTCCAATGCGTACTACAAACGGCACCAGGCGTCCATCGAAGAGCAGCGAAACGGTCGGGCAGCGAACGGTCTTCTGGCCGGTCACAAGAAGGATCTGGTGGTGAGCACCCGCTTGGATGCTCGACCCGACCGGGTGGCGATCTACGGCTGGCACTGGGAGGAGGGAGACCCCATTCAACCACTCTCACTGGTTCACGAGGCAAGCTATGAGGATTACAGCCACGGGGTTCGACTGATCCACCCCTACGGACAATTGAATGGGGAGTGGGTTCCGTTGGTCACCCTTTTGGACGATCCATCCTGGAATCGAGAGTTGAGTGGCGAAGCGTCTCTCGATTGGGAGCGTCTCTCGTGGAGGGACTAGAAGAGTGTTGATCGTGCATTCGGGTCGGATTCCGAAACCTCGTTTCAATTACCCTGATACCATACATCCGTTTCACCTTTGCTGCAACCGCTCGACAGCAGGCAGGATGAGAGCCCGGGGCATCAACCGAACGAGCCGTGCTGTGATCCGGTTCAAGAATCCGTGAACGGCCACCCGTTTGCCCTGCAGCATTTTTCGGTACCCATAGGCAGCCACTTCTGAAGAGGAGGGAAGCGGGAAGCGATCAAAGAGGGCGATGCTCCCCATATTGGCGCGCTCCTGAAACTCACTTTCGGTGGGTCCGGGGCAGAGCGTGGTAACCGTGACACCCGTCCCCCGAAGTTCATGCGAAATCGCCTCGGAAAAATTCAATACATACGCCTTGCTGGCGTAGTAGGTCGAAAAGTTGGGTCCCGGCTGGAAGGCAGCCGTCGATGCCACGTTCAGAATGCGTCCGTACCCGCGCCTGACCATGGCCGGTGCCAACAGTCGCGACAGTTCAGTGAGTGTGGTGATGTTGAGCTGCAGCATGTTCTCGACGGACGCCCAGTCATTCTCGAGGAAGGGTCCGAAAACGCCGAACCCGGCGTTGTTGATCAGGATGTCGATGCTCTGGTCGTGTTCCCGGAGGTGTTGAACAAGCCGGGTGGCCGAGCCCGGTTTCGAGAGATCCATGTCCAGTACGTCGATCGTGAGCGATGGATAATCGTTGAGCAGCTCCTGCTTCAGAGCTTCCAGCATCTCTTTCCGGCGGGCGACCAGAATGAGATTCCCGCCCCTTCGGGCGTGTTCACGGGCCAGCTCCTTTCCGATTCCGCTGGAGGCTCCGGTGACAAGGGCGGTGGTGGGTTGAGTCATGTTGGTTCCTCATCTGAATAGTGAAATTGAACCGGCAAAAGAACCGGCAGAAATCTTGTCACTTTCTACCCCCAGAGAGCCGGATCTGCGGGGTGGATGCGATTGCCTTCAAAGGAGAGAGCGGGCGTTCGATCCGAAGCGAGTAGCAGCGGCCCGTCCAGGTCGGTAATGGCCGCTCCCTGAGCAACCAGAACGCCCGGAGCCATCGCCAGCGAGCTCCCGACCATGCAGCCGACCATGATTCGATACCCTTGACGGATCGCTTCCTCTTTGAGTGCCAACGCTTCGGTGAGACCGCCCGTCTTGTCCAGTTTGATGTTGATCATGTCGTATTTCCCTTTCAGCCCCGGAAGACTGGCGCGGTCGTGGCAGGATTCATCGGCGCAGACCGGCACCGGGCGCTCCAGCTCCAGCAGGGCATCGTCATCCCCGGACGGCAGGGGCTGCTCGACCATCACGACGCCCAAACGTACCAAGTGGGGAGTCAGTCGTCGGTAATCATCGGCGTTCCAGCCCTCGTTGGCATCCAGAATGATCCGGGCCTCGGGGGCTCCCTTGCGAACGGCCTCCAGTCGCGGCAGATCGTCGGGTGTCCCCAGCTTGATCTTGAGCAGTGGCCGAGTGGCGTGTACTCGGGCCGATTCCTGCATCTTCTCCGGAGTATCGAGCGAGAGGGTATAGGCGGTGATTTCCGGTTTGGGTTCGGGCAGACCTGCCAGTTTCCAGACGGGGTTGCCGCTCTGCTTGGCTTCCAGATCCCAGAGGGCACAATCGACGGCATTTCGGGCCGAACCGGCCGGGAGCAGTCGCTGCAATTCCCGTCGATCGAACGAGACGGGGAGCGATTGAATCTGCTCGATGACGCTCTCGATGGTTTCATCGTAGCGAGAGTAGGGGACGCATTCGCCTTGTCCGGTGGCTCCGTTGCGGGAGATTCGGACGTGCACGACCTGCGCCTGGGTTCTCGAGCCCCGGGCGATGGTGAAGGCCTGTGCGAGGGGAAAGGATTCAGCGAGTACGTCCAGTGTGTGTTCGGGCATGGGACAGGGGTTCCGGGAGTCGGCGGCAGGGGTTGAGGCTGCGTCGGGTCCGGGTGGGTTCGGTTAGAGGGATTCGAGTGCGTCGACGAGTCTCCCGGCTCCATTTCGAAAGGGATCGACCGTGGGCAAGCCCAATCGCTTCTCGACCTCTTGCAGGTAGGTCGTTGCCTGCTTGTCGTCGTAGGCGGCGGTGTTGATCGAGACGCCGATCACTTTGCAGTCGGGGTTTACCACTTTGGCAATCTGCAGGGAGAGGTCGCGGACCTCTTCGAGCGTGGGGAGGCCGAATTCGGGGACTCCGCGCATGTGTGTACGTGTGGGTTCATGGCAGAGGACCAGGGCGTCGGGTTGTCCGCCGTGGATGAGTGCCATGGTGACGCCCGAGAAGGAGACGTGGAAGAGAGAGCCCTGCCCCTCGATCAGATCCCAGTGATCCGGATCATTGTCCGGCGTGAGCCACTCCACGGCTCCCGCCATGAAGTCGGCCGGGATGGCGTCCAACGGAATTCCCTCTCCGGTAATGAGGATCCCGGTCTGGCCGGTCGGGCGAAAGTCGACCTTCATGTTTCGCTTCTCCATCTCTTTTTCCATTGCCAGGGCGGTGTACATCTTGCCCACCGAGCAGTCAGTACCCACAGCGAGACAGCGTTTTCCGCTTCGCCTCTTTCCGGTGGCAATCGGGAACTCTTGTTGAGGAACCCGAACATCGATCAGCTTGCGCCCATGTTTGTTGGCTGCCTCCACCAGATCCTTCTCGTTGCGCAGCAATTTGTGCAGACCCGAGGCGAGATCGAATCCGATCTCCAATGCCTGGATCATCTTCTCTTTCCAGCTCTCGGAAAGCACGCCTCCACGGTTGGCAACTCCAATCACCATCGTTTTCACGCCGCGCTCTTTGGCCTCTTCGAGCGACAAATCCTCCAATCCGAGATCGGCATTGCAGCCGGGGAGTCGGAGTTGTCCAATGGCATACTCGGGACGCCAGTCCCGGATCCCTTTGCCTACCTTGGCGGCAAGGTGATCGTGGGCATCTCCCAGAAAAAGTAGATAAGGGGTTTCTATGGTCACGGTCAGTAAGGATTAAGTGTCTGCGATTAAAAGCCGATCAAAGATAGGAGTCTCTGCCAGCTTTGTCACTCGGTTTCTGCGGAGCGAGACGTTCCTGAATCGGCATTCGAATTGCGCTCGGGTCGGTTGGTGATTAGACGCACCCCCCGCTTGAAGGTAAAATAGAACCACATCCACTCCACAAAGACGCGGAACCGGTTGCGAAATCCGATCAGGAAGAGGATGTGAACGAATGACCAGAGCACCCAGGCCGGGAAGCCGGAGAGTTTGAACCCGCGAATGTCGGCCACGGCTTTGGCGCGACCGATGGTGGCCATGGTTCCCTTGTCGGTGTATCGAAACGGATCTGACTCGGGGTCCGGCTGTTCTCCCTTCAACATCCGGCGAAGTCGTTTGGCCAGATAGCGTCCCTGCTGAAGCGCCACGGGGGCAATGGCGGGTAGTGGAACTCCGTCCTCGTCTTTGAGGTGGGCAGCATCTCCAATCACGTGGATTTCCGGATGGCTGGCCAGGCTCAAATCTCCCCGGACCACCACGCGACCACTGCGATCCCGGTCGGTTCCCAAATCACCAAGCAGGGGCGAGGCGGCGACTCCGGCCGCCCAGATAATATTGGCCGATTCAATGCCACCCTCGGGAAACTGAACCCGCCCTTTGGTAATCTCTTTGACCGGGGTATTGAGCAAGACCCGCACGCCCATCTCCTCGAGCATGGTTCGTGCTTTCTCGGCCAGCGAGGGTGGGTAGCCGTTGAGAATCTGCGGGGCGGCCTCGACCAAATAGATGCGTGATTCGTTCTTCGAGAGGTTGCTGAAATCCCGCATCATGTTTCGTTTGGCGATCTCGGCAATGGCGCCGGCCATTTCGACGCCGGTCGGACCCCCGCCTACGATCACAAAGCTCAGGTAGCGTTCGCGCTCCTCGGGATTTTCGATCTGTTCGGCCTGTTCGAGAGACAATAGAATTCGCTCTCGAATCTCCAGTGCATCCGCCATGCTCTTGAGACTGGGGGCGTGCGACTTCCAGTCGTCATGTCCGAAGTAATTGTATTGGGCTCCCGGCGCCAGAACCAGACGATCATAGGAGATGGATCGGCCGTTTCTCAGCGAGAGTATCTTCTTGTCGGGTTGAACCCCGACGACCTCCCCGAGCAGCACCTTGACACCGGAGTTCTTGCCGATTACCTCGCGGATCGGGGCGGCGATGTCTCCAGGGGAGAGGGCTGCTGTGGCGACCTGATAGAGAAGCGGCTGAAACAAGTGGTGGTTGGTCTTGTCGATGAGTGTAACCTTTGCTCCGGATCGCTTGAGGCCGATGGCGACGCTAATGCCGCCAAAGCCGCCACCCACGATGACAATGTGCTCGGTTCCGTTTGTCTGCATGGAGTCACCTCTTGTCTGATTGGTTTCTACTTGACTATTGACTGTATTCGAATCGCATTCAGAATCGCCAGCAGGGCAACTCCGACGTCGGCAAAGACGGCTTCCCAGAGGGTGGCGTGGCCAGCAGCTCCCATGCTCATGACCAGTAGTTTGACCCCCATGGCCAGCGCGATGTTCTGCCAGACGATCCGCCGGGTGGCACGAGCGATGCGAATGGCAGTCGGAATCCCGGTCAGATGATCGTGCTGGATAACCAGATCGGCTGTCTCGACAGCCACATCGCTACCCATGGCTCCCATCGCGATACCCACATCGCTCTGTGCCAGCACGGGCGCGTCGTTGATTCCGTCCCCCACAAAGGCAACCCGGCCGGTTTCGCTCTGGACCAGGCGTCCGAGCAATTCGGCCTTCTCCTCGGGAAGGAGACCACCATAGACTCGATCGATCTTCAATGTCTCTCCCAGAGGGCGAACGTGCTCCAGGCGATCGCCACTCAAAATGGCCATCTTCGTAACCCCGAGGGATCGAAGCTCCTGAACGGCCTGGGCAGCCTCTTCCCGAAGTTCGTCTGCCAGCGTGACGACACCCCGACACTCCCCGGCCACGGCGATATAGATGGCGGTGCCGTTGGATTCGTCCGGTCGCTCGCACAGCGGAACATCATTGGCTTGCAGGAGAGAGGCGTTGCCGACCAAGATGGTTCGTCCCCCGGATTGTGCCGTTATGCCTTGTCCGGCCAGCTCGTTCTGGCTCGATATGGTGGGTGGGTTTGTTGCCCTGGATTCCAAGTGAGTCGTGACTGCTTGCGCCAGCGGATGGGTGGAACCGGATTCAACGGCGTAGAGTAGGGAAAGAGTCTCCTCTTCGTACTCTTCAACAATCTGAATGGTTTGCACCGAAAACTCGCCTCGGGTGAGCGTACCCGTCTTGTCAAAGACCACGGTTCTGATCTGGGTGAGCGCATCGAGGACCTCCCCGCCTTTGACGAGCAGTCCATTCCGGGAGGCGGCGCCAATTCCTCCGAAGTAGCCGAGCGGGATGGAGATGACCAGTGCACACGGGCAAGAGATCACCAGAAAGACGAGACCCCGGTAGAGCCACTCCTCAAAGAGATACTCCGAAACCCAGAGCGCCGGAAGGAAGACGACCATCAGGGCCAGAGCAACGACAGCCGGGGTATAGATTCGTGCAAATTTCCGAATGAAGAGCTCGGTTTTGGCCTTGCGGGAAGCAGCGGATTCGACCAGCTCCAGGATCCGGGCGATGGCGCTGTGATCGTAGGTTCGGGTGACCTCTGCCTCGATGACCCCCTGCAGATTGATCATGCCGGCAAGGAGCTCCTCTCCCGCTTTACGATGCATCGGAATGCTCTCACCAGTGAGGGCCGATGCATTGAGCGCAGCGTTGTCCGAGAGGAGTGTGGCATCCAGGGGAATTCGCTCTCCGGGACGAATTTGGATCTTCTCTCCGGGTTGGATCGATACGGCTTCCCGCTCTTCGGTTCCGCCCGGTCGGACCACGCGGCAGGTGGTTGGACGGACATCGAGCAGGGACCGAATATTGTTTCGTGCCCGGCGCACGGCGCTCCCCTGAAACGCTTCTCCCACAGCGTAGAAGAGCATGACAGCTACTCCTTCAGGATATTCACCGATGGCAAAGGCGCCGACGGTGGCCAGGCTCATCAAGAAGAATTCAGTGAACAGGTCTCCCTGCTTCAGGTGTCGAATGCCCTGCAGAATGACCGGCCATCCAACGGGAATGTAAGCCGCAAGGTAGTAGATGAGTCGGTTCCACCCGTCAAAAGCGGGAGCGGATGCGTTGTAGTCCAGGGACATGCCGATGGCGAGCAGAAGCCCGCTGACACTCTCGCGCCAGTATCGTTTCAGGAAGGCCGGTTGTCGCGGGCTGTCGGGTGTCGCGTCGGAGTCGCAGGCGCAGGAGGCGCAGCTATTGGGGTGATTGCTCATACCCCAAGGTACGAGGATTCCGGCAGTTGATCGAGAGAAGGGAGATTAGAAGTAGGGCGAATCCCGACGGGTGAGGCGACGATCCAGCGACCAAGCCCCGGCTCCACGAATGACCAGAAAGAGGCTGCCGAGCCACATGGCCCAATCGGTGCGCATCTCGTGAGCCATGCTCCAGAATCCGTAGCTGGAGAGTTCACGAAGAACAAACGGGCCAAAGCTTGCGCCAAAAAGGATCGGGAGCTTGGTCGTCAGAATGGCAACACACATGATGAAGAACGTGAATCCGGCTGCGATTCGGGTGTAGAGACCTGCCAGAATGCAGAATCCGGCCAGCATCTCGATAATGCCGACAAACGGGCCAAAGAACTCCGGGTTGGGAAATCCCATCGCTTCGAACCGTCCGATCCCTCGTTGTGCGACAAAGAAGAGTTTTTGGATCCCTTCGGATAGAAAGACCGCTCCGACCATCAGCCGAATGAGTAGCGTGGTTCTGGAGTCGTCGGTTCGCAGAAGTGGTTTGAGTAGTCGCATGGTGTACAAGAAGATTCGGGTCCGGGGATTGTGCAGAAACGGAGGGGAGCCCGGAACAGAGCGCCCCTCCAACACCGTCTATACGTGAATATCCGGTAATTGTTTCTCGATGATTTCACGCTTCGATTCCAGCCACGGTGGCAGGATCAGTTTTTCACCCAAGGCATCGGCCTCTTCGTCGACGGTATAGCCCGGCCCGTCGGTGGCAATCTCAAAGAGCACACCACCAGGAGAACGAAAATAGACCGAATGGAACCAGTGGCGATCGATCTGCATGGTCGGGCTCAGGCCGTAGCCAACGACCTTCTCACGAAGCTCCATCAACTCTTCATCGTCTTTTGCCCGGAAGGCAACGTGGTGGATGGTGCCCCGACCGGGGATGGCGTTGGCCGGGGATCCGGTATCGATCTCGACCTCACTGCCGATCGGAGCATCGGTCCGGTAGAGCTGGACTCTTCCGTCGCTGTCTGCCTTTTTGAATCCAAAGACATCGGTCAGGATGTCGGCGGTAGGCTCCGCGTCGGAGAGGTTCAACCTCGTGTGGTGAAAGCCACGAATGGTATGTTCGGCCGGAAGGTCTCCGCCATCCCAGCCTGCAAGAGTGCCGGCATCCGGATCGGCCACCAACTCGAGTTCGATGACATCCGGATCCCGAAAGTGCAGGCGTTTCTTCCCGAACCGCTCATCTTCTTTGTATTCGATGGACGAATTCCCGAGCCTCGTTTTCCAGAAATCAAGGGAATCTTCGGGAATGGTCAACCCCACTTCGACCGCTTCACCGGTACCGGGACGTCCCAATTTGGCCATCGGCCAGGGGAAGAACGTGAGGCCGGACCCCGGGCTTCCTTCTCCATTTCCGTAGAAAAGGTGATAGGTTCCGGGATCGTCTTGATTGACCGATTTTTTGACCAGGCGCATACCCAGTTTGTGAACATAAAAGTCGACATTGGTCTGCGCGTTTCCAGCCAATGCGGTGATGTGGTGAATGCCTTGTGAGTGCTTCATGATTCTGCCTGTCGGGTATTGTCGTTGAGACTGTCATGTTTGGGTTTCTCAGTGGGTACAACACCTGGTCGAGTTTATTCGTTCAATGTTAAATCAAATGACCATCGCCAGCAAGTGTAATATAGAGTGAATTTTGAATACCGATGGGGCCTTGGATGAGCCAGTAGGATTCAAATCAATCTGGCGCCGGCTTGCTCCATCTCTTTGTTGGCCTCGTCTCCGCCCGTCTGTGTCACGGGTCGGGTGCCGTCCGTGATCAAGAGGACCTCGAAACCCGCCTTGCACGCATCGAGAACCGTTGCCCGGACGCAAACATCCTGCGCCAAGCCTCCGATCAGAAGTCGTTGGATGCCGCGCCTCTGCATCTCGTCTGCAAGACCGGTCTGATCCAGCGCCGAGTATTGATCCTGGTCGAACCGGACCCCTTTGGTGACGATGATGACGTGATCCGGGAGGTTCAGATCCGGATGAAAGGCCGCTCCATCGCTGTTTTGAATGCAATGGGGTGGCCACTCTCCGCCTCGCTCCTGGAAACTGAGATGTTCCCGGGGATGCCAGTCCCGCGAGGCAAAGACAGGGACTCCTTGCTGAACCGCTTTCCGAATCCACACATTAAGCACTGGTACGACCGTATCCCCCTCGGGGATGGGGAGCGCGCCTCCGGGGCAGAAGTCATTCTGGACGTCGACCAACAGAAGAGCGTCGGATGCTGTCAGTTCTATGGATTTGGATTTCATGGGGCTGCGGGTTTCTGAGTTTCGATTCGTTTTGCAATTGAATGGCATTGCGAATGATCACCATAGCCATACAATTGTGCGTGAAACAACGGTCCGGCCACGCTCTACGGTCATGAACGTTGTCAGGAGATCTCCCGTTCAACGGACGCAGTATAGGCTTCAAGGTCCGGGCTCACTCTGACATCGTACGGAGGGTCTGCCGGTTCGATGGAGCGCACGGTGTCGGGAAGGTAGCTGCGCTGCAGGTTGCAATGTGCCCGAATGGAGGAGAGGCTCTGCTTCCAAGAGTGTACCATCCCGCCGTGCCGCATGGCTGTTTTCAAAAGGGGGGAGCCGGGGAGGGATTCATCGTAGCGGCCGATGATATCATGCGTGGCCGTTGAATCGTTGATAATCCGATGGATCTGTTTGGCTCCCGGCAAAATGGGTTTCCCCGGGCTCAGCTTCGTGGCTCCTTTCCCGTCATAGGAACAGAGCTTGTAGACAATATTCAATGAGGGCGCGTCACTGGAAACCCCCATATGGGTTCCGACACCGAATCCGTCGATGGGCACTTTGCTTGCGACCAACGCCGCGATCTTCTCTTCATCGAGCCCCCCACTGACGACGATACCCACGGATTCCAGTTCGTGGGAGTTCAATTTTTGACGCACGGCCCTGGAGAGCTCTTCCAGATCTCCCGAATCGATCCGCACGCCCCGAATCCGGAAGGCGTCTCCGAGTTCGCTGGCCAATTCCCCGATTCGGTCCACCGCCTCAAGGGTGTCATAGGTATCGATCAGCAGGATGGTCTCGGGATACTGGGAGGCAAACGAGCGGAACGCCTCCTTCTCCGATTCGTGAGTCTGGATGTAACTGTGCGCCATGGTACCGGTGACCGGAATCCCGAACCGCTTTCCTGCCAATACGTTCGAGGTCGCTTCGATTCCCGCTTTGTAGAAGGCAAGGCTCCCCTGGAGTGCGGCGTCCATGCCGTGTGTCCGCCGTGCTCCGAAGTCGATGACCGGTTTTCCTGCGGCCGCCTCCAGAATTCGGGTCGCCTTGGATGCCAGTGTTGTCTGCAGATGGACCTGGTTCATCAAGAAGGTTTCCAGCAGTTGCGCCTGCGGGAGAGGAGCCATCACCTCCAGAATGGGCTCGTCCGCGAAGATCGGGGTCCCTTCGGCGACAGCCCGAATGGTGCCTTGAAACCGGAAATTGGTCAGCCAGTCAAGAAACGAGGGGCGAAAGAGGTCCAGAGTTCGCAGGTAGTCAATGGATTCGTCGTCGAACCGGAAGGATTCAATGGCCTGGATGGCTTCCTGCTGCCCACAGGCCAGGAGATAATTTCGCCGCTCCGGAAGATCCCGAACGTAGAGGGAGAAGACCGCCTCCTTTGTGAGATCCTCCTCAAGGTATGCCTGAACCATGGTGAGTTCATAGAGGTCGGTAAAGAGTCCTGAATTGGCTGTTTTCACGATCGAGTGTCTGATTGGAGTTCATCCCTGGTCGCAACGGGTTCTGACAGCCTGAACAAAAGGTGGAGGGGCAGGGTTTCCGGGAAAGATCAACTTAGGGCTGTCTACAAGGTGATTAGTGAGCGTCACCGCGATTCACTGGATACATTGTCCGAGTAATGCCTCTACAACCCCTCCACGACATCCCGAATGGGTGTGTCTCCCTCGTTGAACTCGATCACTTTCCGGATGGTGGTATCATTTCTCAAGGACTGCAGGGCCAGTTCGGCAACATCCTCTCTCGCCACGCCCTGTGACTTCGCCGGATCCTCGGTTGTAATCATACCGGTACCCAGATCGTCCAGTAGTCGACCGGGTCGGAGGATGGTGTAGTTCAGGCTGCTTTCAGTCAGAATGCGGTCCGCTACATGTTTGGCTACGTAGTAGGGTCTGATGGGCGAATCTTCCCATCCCTCACGGGTTCCGGCGTTCAAGGCGCTCACCATCACATAGCGCCGGACACCGGCCGCTTCGGCAGCTTCCATCGTCTTGAGGGCCCCGTCCAGATCGACTGTCAAGGTTTTCTCGGCCCCGGTCGATCCTCCGCTTCCGGCCGTAAAGACGATGGCGTCCATCCCGTTCATCAGTTTGGTCAACGCTTCGACCGAAGACTCCAGATCCCCCAAGCGGGTCTTGATCCCCCGATCCTCAAAGTGAGCCCTCTGCTCCTTGTCTCGAATCACGGCCGTGGGGGTGAAGTCGGGATCAATATCGAGCTTGTCGGTCAAAATTCGTCCGACCTTCCCGTTGGCGCCGAAAATGAGTACATGCTGCATGAATGAAATAGATGTTGAGTTTACGTTTACTTCCGGCACATGAAACCGAAACCGATCATCGAATTCCGGCGCCTGTGCCTGTCTCTACCCATTCAATGCAGATACGCGAGCAATCATTCCATGAACTCCGAAGAGAAGACTCGATTGTACTCCCAGTTGTAGATGCGAATCCAACTCGTCATCTCGTCCCAATCATTCTCCTGGATGTAGGTTTCGAGACGTGTACGGATCTCGCTGAATGAAATATTCTCTGGATGTGTGTAGAAGCGATTCATTACACGCGCGTTACCGGATGAGTTGGATGGGAAATACGAGTTGACCCCGTCGGTCGGAAACTGGTGAGGATCCAAGAAGAGTTGTTCTTCTAACCACGACTTGAACGTCTCGCACGCCTTCAGGGTGGACTCTTTCGTAGCACAATGCAGGTAAATGGAGTTCTCGGGTCTCAGATAGTATCGACTCTCCTGCAACTCGGAGTAATCGGCCTCGATTGTCTCCAGTTCGACGTGATCATCAAATATTCGAAGACGGTATCGATCCTCTTCTGATTCCGACCAGATCGAGAGATTCCACGAGCCGGTACGTTCCGGCAGCGGAACAAGAGCAGATGAATACCCGATCGTTTGAAAGTAGTACAGGCAAATTTCAGGTGGGTCGACTCCAACAAGTTGGACATCAAATTGATCCTCACTCCACCCGTGATAAAATTTTAACCCATAATTGGCACAGCCGTACTGAGTATCTGCATTAATTTTTAGCGCAGGTTGTGGCCTCGGAATTTGTTCAAAGTCCAATGGATTATTCGGATCAAACTGCACGTTTCCAACATTCGGATGCGGTGAGTAGTACTCCACCAACGAGAGTGTAATCCCCTCATCCGTAAAATCGGTCGTTTCCCATTCCGTATCGCTGTCCGTAAGCGCGCTGCACCCCTGCAGAAGTAGGAGAAGTGACATGATCTTGACCAAAGAATGTGGCATAACCGTTCGTGTTCGTTTGATTGGAAGGTACCACCGACATCTGCCGGCACATACCTACCTACGGACACAATTGCGGATCCGCTACAGTCACAACGGGTTCGCCATTCTCACGGCTCGATCTCCCCGGGCAGGTACGCCTTCCGAAGCGGCTCCTCAAAGCGTTCGATCCGGATCCTCCATGGCGCGCAGTTTTGCTTGTATCTCACGGGCCGTGATGGAAGGAGTCCTCATGGATCCGGGGATTTCATGGCTGGCAGAACAAGTTACTTCTTGGCGAGGTACTCCTCGAGTCTGTCCCAAGTCTCTGCGAATCCGTCGATGACGCCCATCTCGATGATGGAGTCGCGCGCCTCATTCGTATCAAATTCGGTGGTGCTCACGACCGTGGTCTTGTCGCCCTTCTCCTGAAACTCAACCGTAATCAGCATTCCGGGCATCTCTTTGTTGATCTTGCCCTCTTCATTCGAGAAGTAATCCGTATAGACCAGCAGCTCCGGTTCCCGGATAGTCTTGTAGATGGCCAGCCCCCAGGATTCATCCGACGTCTTCGGTCCTCGTAGACAGAAGTGCCACCGACCCCCCTCTTTGAACTCCAGATTGCATTCCACCATGGGCCAGCTACGCGGCCCCCACCACTCCTTCAGATGCGTGCAGGTTGAGTAGGTTTCGAAAACGAGAGGGCGGGGCGCGGGAAAGGTTCGCGATAGAATCAGTTTTTTCTCTTCAATCGATACACCTTTACGGTTTGTCTTTTGGTTCATCGGTATCCTCGTGTTGTTGTAGTTGTGTCAGGTAATTGTCCAGTCGATCAAAGCTGCGCTCCCAGAAGACCCGGTACTCCTCGATCCATGCATCGACGTCCCTCAAAGCGGCGGGGTTCAACCGGCAGGGCCGGTACTGGGCATCTCTTGTTCGTTCAATCAACTGCGCCTTTTCCAGAACCTTGAGATGTTTCGATATGGCCGGCATGGAGATCTCGAATGGCTCTGCCAGGTCCGAAACGGTCTTCTCTCCGGTTGTCAAGCTGGCCAGGATGGCTCGCCGTGTCGGATCGGCCAGTGCAGCAAACGTGAGATTGAGCTTGTCTTGATTCGTCATAATTAACGATACGGTTAATTAACCATTTAGTAAAATAAAAAGTAAAAACGAACTTCTATCGGGCTGAACCGATAGTATGGGGGGAAGAATCGCTGGTAATTTATTTTTCAGAGTACCTTGCATTACAAGGTAACATGCGATACATTTTCTCTGAACCAATCAGAGCCATGAGCAAACCAAACAAATACAGTCTGGAGAATGTCGAAGCACAGATGCGAAAGGGATCGTTGGAATTCACGATTCTGCTCATCATCTCCAGGGGAGAGGTGTACGCCAGTGACATTATCCAACAACTCAAAACGCATGATTTGATCGTGGTCGAGGGAACACTCTACCCGATTCTCTCCCGGCTGAACCGGGCAGGTCTGTTGGACTATTCCTGGGTCGAGTCGGAATCCGGTCCGCCCCGGAAATACTATTCGCTTACCAAGACCGGGAAGGAGAGTCTGGACCAGATGACCGCTGCCTGGAAAGCGATGTCTGCCTCGATTCAACAGTTAATCACGAACGCCAAGTCCGACTGAACCATGGACAAGACCATTTCCATTACGATCGCCGGTTTAATTTTACATGTCGAGGAGAGTGCCTACCGGGAGTTGGAGATCTGGCTCAACTCGGTACGAACGCATTTCGGTCAGTATGACGACAGCGACGAAATCCTGCGGGATATCGAAACCCGACTGGCCGAAATTCTCACCCATCTGACCGAGAACCGGAAACGTGCGGTGTCCAATGAGGATATTCGTGAGGTGATCTCGCAGATCGGGACCACGGAGGATTTCGAGGAGTTTGACAACGAATCCGAACCGGTCCCACCTTCGAGCTCCACAATTCAAAAACGACTCTATCGGGACCCGGACAACTCGATGCTGGGTGGTGTGGCCTCCGGATTGGCCGCCTATCTGGGGATCGATATTACACTGGCTCGCGTCCTGTTTGTCTTCTTTACGCTCATTTGGGGAACCAGCCTCTTGCTCTATATCGTGTTGTGGATCGCCATGCCGGTAGCCGACACCACGGCCAAGAAGCTGGAGATGAAAGGTGAGCCACTCACATTGGCTCGAATGGAGGCAAGAATCAAGGAGACGCTCCCACCCGGTGGCGAGATGAGTACTCGGTTGGGTCGCTTTTTTGACCGATTCTTCTCGGTTCTTCGAGAGGCAGGGGAGGCAATGGTCACATTTTTAAAGAGGGTTGGCCCGATTCTCCTTTTAATCCTCGGGTGGGCTCTGATTATCCTCGGAAGTGTGGATGTGATCTTCGGAACGACACTCTATCTGATCGGGCTCACCGATACGACGAGGACCATGCTGGACGTCTCCTTGGTTGAAATGGCCTCCAGTCCATGGGTCCACTATCTGCTGCTTACACTGGGGTGGTTATTGGTCGTGATTCCGGGTGTGTTGGTCGTGATGGCCGGACGGGCACTGGCCGGGTTCAAACCGGCGCGGTACGCTCCCTCTCCGGTGGTTCTTCTCAGCGTCTGGGTCATTGCCCTGATGATTGCAACCATCGTCGGTCTTCGTGAAATCCCCGTGTACGAAAAGAACATCGATGCGGCTCGAAAGGGGGTGGTGCAGGTTGACACAGGATTGGACGAGGCAGATATCGATCAATCAGCCCTCTATTTTACGCAGACTCTGGACAACAGGGATTATTAGACTATTAGATAATTAAATAGAGCCGTCTAAATCAATCGTATACTTGATGATTTTCTGAAAATCACTGTCAGATGCAAGGAAGTACGCAAACCCATTTTCTACTTGAAGCAAATCGTGGTTTCGTGGCCATGGAAAGGTTGCCAATAGTCTTCCCTTGTCGTTCAGATCCAAGACCCACCATTCATATGTATCCTGATTTTCGACAATCGATGAGACCCAGAGCCGATTTTCATCATCTATAATGAGGGAATTGAACGCGGGCCAATGGTCAGGAGCATTGGATCGGATCGCACTTTCCATCCATTCATTATTATTTCTATTTTCATAGTATGTAAAAACATCATTCAGATCTAAAACTGCACTCTCGCGAGGATAATAAAACGACCATTGGTAAGCTCCCATACTATTATAAATTTGAAACAAAAGGTCTTCTGTCCAGCTATATACTACTTGATCATTCGTGTGGTCAACTTGGGCTCTTGGTTTGTATATGACGTCTGAAATAGCTTGTTGATCCTCGCCAAACAGAGCTGTTCCGTCGGCTCTGAATGAATGAACATCATGTTGAACATAGGTTCTTTTAGAGGGATCATAAATTGATGTTTCAATCGTTTGCCCTTCATTTGATTGGCCTCCAAAAGATTGAAGGCTAAACGAGATTAAATAGTTGTTGTTTGATAGAACCTCGAAGTCACTTGCTTGATATACAAAACCGAGCTCGCTTACCCTATCTACCCAATCTGGGTCGCTCTGATTCTCTTGATCAATAGATACATTGAAATCATTCTGGTGTGTAAAAGAATTAAGGTCATAAACGGAAATCTTCGACTGCATTAGATCCAGAATATGGAGGTCCTCATCATTTATTCTAAGTTGCCACATGAAGCTGAATTCACCAGGCCCTTCCCCTGCGTTACCGACACTTTGGATATAAGTTCCATCAGAATCATAAACATGGACTTTGTTGCCAAGAAGATCTGCAACAAATACCCGGTCTTGTTTATCTACACCAATAGTTCGCACAACAGGCCCCCAAGGAACCCCCTCTGAATCACCAAAGGTAGCCGTCGAATCAAGTGAAATGCTGTAAACCGGCTGAATATTTGAAGAATAAACGGTTACATTTTCCAGATCCTTAACGGGATTCTCGGGGGAGCATTTGAGTAATACCAAAAGCAATAAAAACAAAAATAATTTATTAAATAACATCAGTAGTGTCCGGTTAAGCTTCATTCACGTTCAAATAACCCATTGATGGTCAATGGACTACGTGCTGGTTAAATTTTTATCGATTTGATCGCGTAGTTTGCCAGTGTCTTCGCAGATCAACATTCCAATAATGGATGGCACGGTGCTGGCAATAGAGATCCGTTGTGAACTTGGTCCCGTTTATCCAGTCAAAAACCGGATATCCATGATTTAATTACATGTCCACTATAATATAGAAGGCACGCTGGATGAAACAATACGTGCAAACGTTATGGAACTTCGAGTGGACATGATGTTGGAATCATCAATGCTCAATACGATATCTAATAATCGTGGCCAAACCACCTCCACTCTGGCTTAACCCATAGACATGGTCACCTTTAATCTGATGCAGATCCACATCTATACTCAACTGGAAGTCCCACATTAACTTCCCCTCTGGATCGAAGACCCACCAGGTCTGCTCTGATTTACCCGGATGCAATAATTTAACCCAGAAGCGCCCGGAATCGTCAATCAAAAAGTAGTCGAATGCCGGCCAGTAGTCGGGGCGACCAGCTACGCGGATGACATCGTCAAGAAGACGTCTATATACCGGTGAATCTCTTGCATCTGCGATGCTGTCAAGATGACTTTCCGTAAGTTCCGTCATCGGCGGAGTAGCTGTCAGTTTCGCAACGTTACGGCCATGCTCACTGTATAGCCGGATCAGCAGACTATCGCTGTTAGCTATAAACAGGTTCCCTTCCTGATCTGCCGATATCCTAGTGTCTGGATAGAAGGATAAACCGGCAACAACATTGATACTGCCTGAAGACAACAATGGGAGCGTCTGGTTGATGGGATACAAGACTGGAATTTGGAAGAGTTTCTTTTCTGTAAACTCTCCGGTCTTGTCAAGGAGGGAGAAAGTAACCATATGCGGTTTTTCGCCTTCATTAGGTGCTTCAAAGTAGGGGTTGACGAATGAAACCAATACGTTACCTCCCGGCATCGGAAACATATCCCTGGGTTGTCCCAATGGGATGTCGTCAATACTGGAATTCGGTAAATTAAAGGATCCACTCAGTTGATTCGTATTCAGATCAAAAAATGTGATGCGACCCGCAGAACGATCCCTGACATACAGGGTGTCTGATAAAATCCGAAGTCGTGCATCCAAGCCTAAAAACTCTCCCGGACCACTTCCCTCTTCCCCGATGGAACCCCGATAAGCGCCTTCTGATGAGAAGTAGTGAATTTGTTGACGTTGCCCGTCTGCAGCATAGATGGTTCCATCAGAGCTAATGGCAAGACCGGAGAAATTTCCGATTAATACATCTTCATGCTCTGTAGATATTTGAAGGTTTTCTGTGAGTGACAGTGGCACAAGCTTATTGTCGATCACCTGTGTATCATCAGACCTGCATCCGACCACCAACAACCAGCAAGCGAGAGCTACGCCAGTAGAAAATCTTCTCCGGGGTTCTATCTTGTTCAAGGTCGAATCTGATTGTAATTCGATCTTCATTGGATCAACGTTAAATCGGCCACCGTGCTCTGGAAACAATTCCTGAAGAACTACTTAGAAAGAATATAGAATTTTGATCATGTGCGATACTAAATCCTAAAATATTATTGGGTAAGTCGTATTTTTCCACCTTCGGAAATTCAACGATTTGTATGTGATCGCCGTTATTTGGAATCCACGCAATTGATACCGGAAAACCTGCAGCGGTATTTAGCAGAATGGCAACACCCTCATCTGTTACATGGTTGCCATACGAATAGACGAGCGTAGGTAAATATCTGTCTTGTGATTCGACCTCCTGACGAAATTCGTTGTAAACCCCTCGCAGAGCATCTACTTCTTTCAGACTTCTCTCCCATATCAATTCCCCGTCCATATTGAATTTTTGTACCAAGGCTGTAGCGTGCTGAACAGCAAATATCCCGGATTCATTACTACCAAGGAAGATATTGTTTAACATATAGTTAGGAATATCCCCACTTCGGATGATCGATAAATAATCTATGCCCAGGGGTTCATCTCTGCCAGCAACAGCCGTTCCCGCATACGTAATCGTTTCTGTGCCGGGATTCTTGATTTTGAACAGAGCCTGATTTTCACCTTTGGACGGGTATACATATCCACCGGAAGGCAGTACATGCATGCTTCCAGTCAATTCTCCGATATCCACAGTGTGTTCTTCCAAAAACTGTCCTTCCAGGTCATATGTAAGCAGTTTTGCACCATTGAAATCGTAGAGCAGGTAATGATCCTTACGAATCCAGAATTTCGTTACCGATAGAAACTCTCCGGGACCTCTTCCTTCCCTTCCAATTACCATCAGTTCTTCGGCTTCATAATTGAATTTCAGGAATTCATTTCTTCTTCCTTCATAGAGTAACAGATGATCGTCAGAAGTACGGATTTTCGCCGGCCAAACAATATCGGGGTGTGTTTCAGGAGTGATAAATACGTTGATCTCATCAACAATCACGGTGGAAATTGGAATTTCGGTATCCGAAGACCCCGGATTGCTACACGCACTGACTATCAGCAGTGGAAGCAGTCTTAAGCAGAATGTTCTCCTCATATGGATGTGCTTTTATACCCTCTGCGGATTATGGAAGATAGCTTTGGGAACTTGCGCAAATAACCACCAATAAGTGTCATCGAAATTGTCTCCAAAGATCCCACCAGCTCGAGCTTTTCCCCAATAAGTAGTCAATAAATTCTCTTCCAAAGATCCAGCCCGCCAAACCACAACCTAGAACAAATGCTATAAACAAGGGATGCTCTATGTAAAGCACAATTGAGATCGGAGCTATACTGAATGGGAAAAGAGCAAACAGCATGACCTGTAGAAAAATAATCCCCGAGAACATTGCCCCTACAGTATGGGTAATTCTTTGAAGAATTGTTGGAGTGCGACGATGAGCTCTTTCGTCAATTTTGATATTCATATCGCTTCATTTTGATTGGCATATGGTATATCGAAAAAAATTTAGAAAGATGTAATTCCTGGAAGAACATAGAATCTGATTGGTTTATTATGGAATTCCCGTGTACGAAAAAATATTGATTCAAGACACTTGGGAGTAGTGCAAGTCCAGTCAAATCAAGAGACTAAGGGCGGATACGTTGCATCTGAATGAAATTGAGTTATATTCGAATGTGTGTGTAGATTTCAATCGTAACATGTAGTTATGAAATGAGATAACACGTTTCCATTCCAATCGGCTTATCGAATATGACCTTTCCAAGAACCCTGACAACCACGCTTTCTGTTCTTACGCTCTTTGGTTGTTTGATTTCATGCACTTGGGGCTCGGACCGAACAGTAGAGGTTCGCACTTCAGAAGTACCACGCCTTGAATTCGGGGACTCATTCACTCTTTCTGCCCCAGAGGATGTTTATTTACAACAAATCAGTCAGATAAAAAGCGATTCAAAGGGAAGAATTTACATCTCGGATGGTCGCGGCTTGCAGATTCACGTATTTGATGCTCAAGGTGACTACATATCAAGTATTGGAAGAGAGGGGGAGGGGCCAGGTGAATTTCGAAGCCTGATGAATATCTACGTCGATTCAAATGACAAGCTGTATGCATTCGATATCAGTCAGGCCAGAAGCACCATATTCGTCGAGGAGAACAATCACTGGGAGCCTGAGAAGATATTTGCCGTTGATGGTCAGAGGTACGGAATCGAAAGTGCAGATGCTGATGGCAATCTGATTCTGAGACAGGGCATTCCAAAATCACTGGAACCAGGCGTTGACTGGTTTCGACATGAACTTGCCACGGGTCATCTATCCAGTGGATTAAAAGAGAGAAATGCTCTTGTATTCAACGACAGAGACAATATCGTATCAGAAGATAACTTCATGATACCAATCCCGTTTGGACGGACTACAATCACTGCTACGGATCCAACGGGGAATGTTTATTTGATATGGAATGAAAGCTTTGAAGTGGCCGCCTACGATGCAGGTTTGCGGTTGCTTGATTCATTACGCGTGCCTATTCCGAATCAACTTGTCAGTCTTGACGAGAGAGACGAAGTAATCAATCGAATGGGATCCGATTTTCGATCTCTCGTACGTGAACACATACCGGATACCAAACCTGTGATATCCAATTTAGTCGTTGATGGATATCGGAACCTTTGGCTTCAAACATATGACTCACCCGAGTATCTGGTTCTGGGTTCCGAGGGATCTCCCCTTGGAAGTTTTGACCTGCAAGAAGGCCGCCAATTACTTCATGTGGACACGGATCAACTGTACGCAGTGGAAATGGACGAGGAAGGATACCATGTGCACGTGATTGAGTATCAACTTTGATCCAAAGGATCTGCTTCGTTTACGATCGCGAAACGGATGAGTTGGGCGGAACCTCCATAGTCCGTTACCGAATTGAATTAGAAGCCAATTCGTTCATCGACAGGTAGTAAAACAGTGTTCATTCATAAAAATTTGGATCCATTTGAACCACCTCGGAAGTTTATCAACTATTCACCTATGCCTGTTCGCTATCCTCGTGGTCTCCTGCTCCATTGACAAGGGTGCGTCATCGATTTCATTTGATGAATATGTGATATCTGACATCTCCACACTTTTCGATGCTGAAGAGTCGGCGGAATTTCAGTCGCCTCTCTCGATTCTGACCGTTGATGGAGGAGCTCTCCTCTTCGATGGAGGTGCACATCAGTTTGTGAAGATGAGTGACGACTGGACCCGGCTTTTTACATTTGGAGAAGAGGGAAGAGGCCCGGGAGAATTTCAGCAGGTGAATCGTGTGTGGGAGAACGAAGAAGGGTTTTTGATTTACGACCGACCCAATGCAAAATTTGTTCAATTCGATCGACAGGGCCGATGGATAGATGATCGGACATTCGATCACTCCAGCTTCAATCTGGATTTCCTGCTAAGTCCCGCTTCAATTGGATTAATCGAACCCAATCTGTTGGCCATTTCCACAGATGGATATAATGGAAGCTTGGCTGTGCTATTGGATTCGATTTCGGGCAGCACCACCTATCTTGGGGAGGCATCCGGTGACTACGTGACCAGCATTGCACATGACCGACCCAAAATGATCCGGGATGTTCAATCAGGAATTATCCCAGGGCATTTGCAGAATTCCGTCATCTTGAAAAGCAACCAATCCGGACTCTTTCTCTATCAGACTACCACGGCGATATTGGAGAAGTATTCACACTCCGGAGAATTACTTTGGACAGAAAACGTACTATTTCCTTTCCAGGAAGACTTGATGGATCACATGTTTGCAGTCAACTCCGATCGTTTGAATAGGGGACTATTTATGAGTCACAACTATCTTTTCAATTATGTCGTTTCCATGACCACGACTGAGGAAGGAGTCGCTTTTCAATTAAACTTGACAGATGAAAATGCAGTAGCTGTGGCTTGGATTTCAAATGATGGCGAAGATATCTCCATTGTGCATTATGAAGGGATGGAACACCGACCTACTCAAATTGCCGTCCAGTCTGATGTGAAGGACCCCTACATCCTTTTTCTCAACCTTTTTGAGGGTCAAATCTACCGAGCCGCCTGGCCGTTGTAATATGAATTCAGAGAAGCCGACTTTTCTGCTATTAGGCTGTTCTGTATGTCCAGTTGGTATAGGTAAGTAATCTATTTGGAATGGATATTTCCATGCATTCAAAAGTCTATTTAATTGCACTTCTTTTACTCGTTGGGTGTGCTTCAGATAAAGAAAACGCTGTGCCTGAACACCTTGCACAGATTGAGAATCTTACTGCCCATTTGGAACCACCAACTCCCACTTCTGACATCGAGTTCATCCGGGAAATCTCTTTTGGGGACACCGAAGAGGTTTTGTTTGGACGTATGGTCGAGAATATAGCAGTCGATCAATCCGGAAAGGTGTTTCTTGCCGATTTGACCGAGAGCACCATTCATGTATTTGATTTTGATGGGTCATACGTGCAGAGTATTGGCCAGAGGGGTCAGGGGCCGGGAGAATTTCAGGCTATTTGGGACTTTAAGATTCATGATGAGAAGATTCATGTTCTCGATACGCAGAGATTTAGTATTTCTGTGTTCGATTTAAACACATTGGACCATATTCGGGATTATGATATTTCGTTGAATGATGAACAAGATAATCAGCCGTCTTGGCTCAGATGGACGAGAGAAAAAGGACTCTTCTATCGACCTACAAATATATTTATTCGTTCAAATGGCAACTATCTGCTGCTCTTTAGTGACGCATCAATAGGAATGGCCAACAATGTCGATGGGAGGACATATGAAGGCTCCATCTATGACCCTCAAGAAGGTGAATTTCAAACGCATGATGTTGTGTCATTCACGTGGACTGGCCAGGTTTTGGTTCATGAAGAGGGAGATGGGTTAATGGTCCTATTCAGAGTTCCTTACAAACGACATTCACTGTTTGATTTTTCAAATGACCAATTTGTTCACGGGTGGTCAGATGAAATGTTATTCAGATTTCATGATGAAAAGGGGGACTATCAGAAAGCATTATACTATTCCTACGCAAATTCAGAATTACAATTTGACGACCTGCTCAAGCATTATGAAGACTCAAGAGATAATGTTATTCAGGCGATTCGTAGCGATGATCACCCAGAAACCTGGCCTGCATTTCATTCTCTAATCTTCGATGATGAAAACCGGCTTTGGGTATCAACGATGACAGATGATCAGAATAGCTATGAGTGGTGGGTATTGGATGAAGCTGGAAATTTGATGGCTACATTCTCCTGGCCGCGTACTCGTGATTTGAAATTAGTTAAAGACAATTACGCATATACATTGGAACGTGACACAGAAACAGGTCTTCAGGAAGTAGTCAGATACAAGATTACTATCAGGAGCTAATTACCTGGAATACTCCTTTTTTGACTTCTACACCAGTTTGCTCCACCTGCAGGAAGCTTGTAGGATTTGCATCCTATTGAAAATGGATTATTATAGATTGAATTACACGCCTAATGGATTGGTGAAAAACAAGTTCCAAGAAATTTCCAAGAATGAAAAAGGATAGAATATTTGTACTCTCAGGCATCGTGCTGGCCTTCTTGTTCCTTCATCAGGGGTGCAACAATAGTGATGAAGAAACGGACCTCATCAATTACTCTGAACTTGATGAAATTGCTACCGAGGTTCTGTTGGAAATTGGCCACAGAGACGGTGATCCAATCTTCGGGGCACTGATTGGACTGGTTGTCTTTGAGGATGGATCCATGGTGGTGGGCGATCGAGGAACCAGACGGATTGAACAGTTCTCGGAGGACGGATCCTATGTTGGAGCTGTCGCCAATCAAGGAGACGGGCCGGGGGAACTTTCTCCGTTATTTGAATTGGTACTTGGAGGAGAGGAGAGTCTGATTGTCCATCATTTCGGGATGGAGAACCGAGTGGACTATTTTGTAACGGATCCTGATGGGGACGGGTTTCTGTATGAGGATACGGTCATCCAAGAGGCTGTGATGGATCATCGGAATCTGATGTTGGGGGCACTGTCGAGTGATCGCTATCTCGTTAGAGTGACAGAAATACTTCGATTATCCGAACTCGACCAGGTTGCAGACAGGGGGGTCTCTGAGTCTGTGCTTGCTGTCGTCGACCATCATCAAACGCTGGTAAGAGATTCCATTTCCACTCTAAAATCACCGCTTGCAATCTTTAATGCATCTGGTCGGGGTGTTAGTATAATTGGCATTCCTCCCTACCAGGATCACGACCGCGTAAAAGTATTGAGAGGTGGCCGGTATCTGATTGCGAAGCCGGACTCATCAGAGCTCACGTTCTACAATGATCAATCAGAAATGGATCACCAGATTACTCTGAAAGTTGCCGAGAGAGGGGTAACAGAGGAGGAGATTCGTGAATTTCTGAGCGACCATGACCGCGAACACCACCAGAAGTTCAGAAGCAGAATTCCGGAGGTAAAGCCGCCGTTCCTGGATGTATGGGCCTCTGATCGCCACATACTACTGAAAACAGATGAAGTTGGCGAAGAACAGGAATTCGTTTTGTTGAACAGGGAAGGAGACCCCTTGGGGCGTTTCCACCTCTCAACGTTTGATGATATTCGCTGGATCGAAGGGGACCGGATCTATTCCTTGCATCAACATCCGGAAGAGGGGCATAGTATTCGTGTCTATGGATTGAATTTGTAAACAGGCTTTCAATGGATGATGGAGAAGGTTCGATGTCCCGTTTGAGCCACTGAACTGGAGAATGTCATGGTCTCAATAGTTGGCTTTGATCAATCAAGAAGTATCTGGACCCTTGTATTTTTGTTGGTTTCGATGGCTATCACAGGGTGTGAAGGCAGTGAAGCAGATGTGCACGATTTAATCGCTCCTCTCGTCGAACTTGAAGAGTTCGAAACGATTGTAGCATACGAAGATAACCTGCTTGCAAGACCGAGTCTTCTTCACTTCGACAGGAAGTCCGGCAACTTGTTTGTCTACGATTATGACCAGTACACACTGTTTGAAATCAACCGAATCGGTGATGTTCTGAACGAATTTGGTGGAGAAGGTGGAGGTCCCGGTGAACTTGCGGGAGCTCGGAATGTTTTCATGAATGAGAATGAAGTCTACATACAAGACCATCTCCGCTTTTTTATCCACCGGTATACCCGAAATGGGAATTTTACTGATTCATTTGATTATGGGGCCCAACGATCGTTTTCATCGGATCGGCCACCCCCACCTCCAAGCCCACCGATTCCACCTGATTTTTATAATCAACCGTTTGTGACAGGGCAAGGTCAGGTGATTCTTCCTGAATTCGAGAACGAGGAATTCCTTTATCAGCTGCAGAATTGGGAAAGTGAACAATTGGCCAGAATCGGAGAGCGTCCTGACGAATATATCGTCACGATCGATGATAACACTCACCGATCATACATCACGAGTCAAACGGTACCTCCAACGGAACGGCACCGGACATTCTTGGTAGACATTCCCTCAGAGCCGGGTGAGTTTTTTATTATTTACAGCAACGAGAATCTGATCACTCGATACAATCGAAACGGAGAGAAGTTATGGGAGCGGGAACTTCCCGAAACTCCTGAACTCTCTCAAGTTCAAGAAGATTATTACTTGCTGCTGGAGGGGATACAGCCTGGAAGACGATTTCCACTCAGAAGGTATGTTCATGGCGCAGTTTCTCCTGAAAATGAACTCTACCTGACCACCTACACGAACATGTATTCTCCGATCGAAGAAAAACGACCGCTATTTGTTCACAGATTCAGTAGCGACGGCCAGATACTGGAACGATACAAACTGGGATCCGATGACGAGAACAATCTTGCTATCCAAATCGGTGTCGATTTCGAAAATCGGGTTTTCTACGCCATTGTTCTGGAAAGCGGCGAAGTGAGGGCATATCCGTACTGATAATCCAACTGATAGTCGTTCTGCCACATTTCGGAGTAGTCCAAAATTTAGATGTCGACTGTATGTGAAAATACAAGGTCAATTTGGATTAAAAATAAATTGGTTTATTATCAAAGGGTGGTTCAAAATGGTTTCGTAACCACAAGATGCGTATTGAGATAGCTTCATGAAACGAAAAACAATCTTTTGAAAATGACCATTAAAACTATACTGAGTGCTACCTTTTCCCTTCTCATGCTTTTGGGCTGTTCCAATGTTCAAAAGGACGTAACGAATCTGCCAGAACGAACCATCGAAGTAGTTGTTTCGGACAGTGAAGTGATAACTCTCGACGGGAAAGAGCTTCACGTCTCTTTTTTTGAACAGATGTTAGAGGAGCTGAATAACTCCTACGATCTCACAGTAGATATTGACATCCAGCCCGACGCGATTACCGGTGTAGTCTTTGATGTTTCGCATACGGTACATCGACAAAATCTGATGCTTGCAACAACGACCAACTTGGATAGATGATAAGAACCGTTGTCACAATCGCCTTGGCGGGCCTCTGTTCTTTGATGGCATGCACGTCCAGTGATGAACATTCATCCGTGGAACGTGAATCGTCGAATATCGAAGATTTGGGCTTCTTCGATCGAGTTGCACAACCGATAGCCGAGCGAGTTGTTAGAGCTCAACTGTCACCAAAAGACAGTCTCATGTTGTCGAGTGATCTTGAGATCTATGGCGTCAGCCATATGATCTTGGAGGACAGGAAGCTCTATATCGTAGATGGTTCCCAACTGCGAATTGCCATTTTGGATCCCGAAAGCTTGCAAGAAGAACACGCCATCGAGCTTTCCGAAGGAGGAGGTCCGGGAGAATTGCCTCATATCGGGAATTTTGATGTGCAAGGTGATCAAATCATGTTGGGGGACCGTAGTCTTCAACGAATCCAGTATCGTGATTTGGCCGGAGAACTGATTAGTGAGGCCAGTATCGAAGCCTATCCGAAGTCGATGGGACTGGCGCGAGATGGAAACATGATCGGGCTGCTGAGCCCATTGATGGCGAATAGCGATGATGTGATTCATATCGTGAGTACCGAAGGAGAGTTGGTGAACAGCTTTGCAACCATTCAGGATGGAAGAAATATGCTCACTGATTTACGGATTCACGGGTATGTTTCCTTGGGAGGGAATGATCAACTTTATTACGCCGGATATGCTGAGCATCTACTGAAAAGCTGGGACATGGATGGAAATCTAATTTTTTCAGTCGAAACGATCGAACCGGCTCCCGACGGTATTAATTATCATACGTTTGAAAATTCTGAACGTAGAGGGGCAGGGTACTCAGAATACGGGGTGTACTCGGCGAGTGGGCTGATATCAACTGGGGCCGATTTGGTTGTTGTCCATGCGGGAATGCCATCATTCTCGGCACCGGATCAACCTCAATACCTGGATTTCTACAATCCGGCATCGAGGATGTATTCACACACGCTAGTACTTCCTCACAGGACTTCGAGAATCGCTATCTACGAAAATACCCTCTATGCTTTGCATTTGGTCGATGACGAGATCTATCTGTTTCGATACGCAATGGAGTAGAATGGCCATCGGTTACTCCATGCACTCGAACAAAGCGATGTAAAACGAGAGCGCATCCAATCTACATACAAACCTATTGCTGCTAAATCGTCCCATAACGGCCATTATCCTTATTCTTGCCACGTTCATTTTCGGGGGGTTGGCCCTCAGTGAGCTGTCGGTAGATCTGTTGCCCGAAGTGGGATCGCCTGAACTGGTGGTGCAGACCGATTGGCCCGGCGCGTCGCCCCGGGAGGTGGAGCACCGGATCAACGAGCCACTCGAAGCACTCCTGAACACGGTACCGGGGATCGATCAGGTGCACGGGTTCACCCGACAGGGACAGAGTCTCATCTACCTCCGGTTTCGCTGGGGTCACAACATGGATATCGGGTTTCTGAACGTTCGAGAAAAGCTCGATCAGGTCCGGTACAGCCTTCCTGAATCTTCCGGACGACCCCAGCTCATCTACAATACAGCGGCCGACGAGCCCATCGCTGTGGTGGCCGTCACAGCCAGCGATCGTCCCAATGACGAGTTCGACACCCGCCTTTCGCTCAAACGATGGGTCGAGCAGGTTCTATCACGTCGTCTGGAGCAGGCGAACGGCATTGCCCAAGTGATTCCTGTGGGAGCAGTGGAGCCTGAGGTTCAGATTCGCTACCTGCCGGCACAACTGGATCGGTACGATCTTTCGCTGAGCGAGGTCAGTCGCCAGGTGAGAGAGGCCAACGTCTTTACGGCGCCCGGGGAGCTACGAGACGGATGGTACCGATACTCCATGCGAATCGAGAGTCGTGTCCGGGAGCTGGAAGATTTGCGAGAGATTCCGGTTCTGCGTCTTGGGCAGGGACGGATCCTTCGTTTGGGCGAGGTGGCCGACATTGAAATGGCAGAGGCCGACCCGACATCGTTTGCCATGCTGGATGGCCAACGTGTGTTGAACCTGTTGGTGAAGAAAGAGTTCGGAAGCAACACGGTAGAAGTCTATGATACGCTGATGCCGCTTCTTGACGAGATGCGTGAGCTTCATCCGAATATCGGCATTGAAATCATTCGCGAGGACGCCACCTTCATTCGCGGGGCCATTCGAAATCTGCTTCAGACACTGCTGATTGGAGGCATTCTCGCCTTTTTCGTCCTCTTCTTCTTTCTCAATGATATTCGTACGCCATTCACAATCGGCATTGCCATTCCGGTCTCCATTTTCCTCACGTTCTTTGTCATGTACGGATCGGGAATTCAGCTCAACATCGTGTCGCTGAGTGGCCTTACTCTTGGTATCGGCTTGCTGCTGGACAATGCCATCGTGGTTCTCGAAAACATCAACCGCCATACGTCCCTGGCACCCTCGATCAAGCGGGCTGCGGCTGTGGGTACCCGGGAAATCGCCCTCGCGGTGACCGCCTCGACATTTACGACCATATCGGTCTTTTTGCCGCTTGTTTTTTTGGGGGGCTTCGAGGGCGCGTTCTTCCAGGATCAGGCCTATACGCTATCAATCAGCCTGATCGCCTCCCTTCTGGTGGCTCTGGGAATCCTGCCCGTACTGGTGGTGCAGATCCTCGAACGCAGAGAGAAGCAGCGCAAGGAGAAAGGGAACGTGGACACGCTGAATACGCGTCCATTCTTCGACCGCATGCTGGACGGGTATGAAGAGAGCCTTGAGCGTGTATTGGCGCGTCCTCTGCCTCTTGTACTGTTTTCGCTGATGCTGGCCGGAGCTGCTCTCTGGTTCTTTACTGCCTCCCCCAAAATGATGCTGCCGGAAGATGCCCCCTCGCAGGTCACTTACCGGGTACAACTTCCAGCCAACGCGACGCTCCACTCGACCCTGCAGGCGTCACAAGAACTCAACGATCGGTTGAAGAGTGAACGACTGGGACAAGGGCGCATACAGATGGAAGGCGGCTACACGGACCAGACCAACCTCTCCAATTTGGCACGGGAAGGGTTGAACCGGTTTCGGGCAGTGGTACCGGTGCGGGGCCGGGGCGAGGCCGAACAGGTAGAGCAGGTGGTCCAACAACTGGGAGAGGATTTCGCCGAGTGGACGATTGAACCAGTAGCTACCAATCAAAGTTGGAGCGCCATGATCGGGGCCGACCAACCCCCCGTGATTTTCCGTTTTGTGGGCATGGACCGGGGGCAAAGCGAGCAACTGGCCGGAGCGTTTGAGCAGCAGTTGGCGAGCCTCGGTGTGCCAGTAACCCTTCGCAAGCAGTTCGAGCAACAGATCGACACCTGGAACATCCGGTTCAACGCCGGGCGTCTGCTGCAACTGGATCTGTCCGAACAGAATGTGATTGGCTATCTGGAGTCGATCACCCAAGGGAGCTTCGTTACCGACTGGCAGCGAGAAGATGAACAGATCGGTATTCGACTCCATGGCCATTCCGACCCGATGTACGATCCGAGAGATCTGAATCTCCGGATGGGCAATCTGGACATCCCACTAACGCGTATTGCTTCGCTTGAGCGGCGTCAGGAGGCCGAACAGCTTGAACGGGTGAATCAGACCCCGGTGCTCAGCTATGTGGCCGATTGGCAGCTGAGAGAATGGACCCGGAATCGGTCTACCGTCACTGAATCCGTTCAGCAGTTCATGCGTGATCACGGCGTGGAACTGCAGCTGGCCGGGAATGCAATTCAGGTCGAAAAGCTTGTGTGGGACATGGGGAGGCTGCTGTTACTCAGTATTCTGATTATCTACATAATCCTGGCCATTCAGTTCGAGAATCTGAAGTATCCGCTGATTATTATTCTGGCCATTCCATTCGCCTGGGTCGGTTCTTTTACGGCGATCTGGCTCACCGGTACGGGTCTCAACGCTCTCTCGTTCATGGGGATTCTCATTCTGACCGGGATTGCTGTGAACGACTCCATCCTCAAGGTGGATTTCATGAGGCGGTACCTGCACGAAAAGGGCGATCTGCACGAAGCGGTCACACTGGCTGGCAAGCTCCGTTTCCGGCCGGTCGTCATGACAAGCATTACAACCATTTTGGGACTTGTTCCGATGTTGATTCCCTTTGGAGATGGGTACGCCTTCCGCCAGTCCCTGGCTGTCGCACTCATGGGCGGCCTGGTGACCAGCACGATGTTGACGCTCTACTTGATCCCGCTCATTTTCCGGCGGATCGAACGAGGGCGGGATCACGGTAAACACGCCATCCCCCGATCACCTTGAGCTGCAGAAACGGTGGCGACACGATGCAACTGAAATCAGTTTTAACCGGAACGGACATGATGGACTTCTACATGGATGAAACCCTTGGGATACGAAAGGCGACGACATTTCTGATGGTGACCGCTCTGATCGCATTGGCCGGCGCGTGTACACCACAGAGTGAGGGAGAAGAGCCCGGAGTTCCGGACGATGTCGATGTTCGCCCGGATGTCGTTTTTTCGGTGACCGATGGCCAATTGTTGAACGTCCACATTGAAAGTCAGGGGGTGGTGGAGCCAAGTCGAGAGGTGTCCATTCGTCCGCGAGTAAGTGGATATCTGGATCATTCGATTCTCGAAGACGGAATCTTCGTCCAGGAGGGAGACACACTGTTGGCGTTGGATCGACAGGAGTGGGAATATCAGCTACAACAGGCAGAAAACGGGTATGAAGAGGCGCAGGCGGAGTACTCCATCGAATGGCAGCAGAGAGGCGGGCCTGACGCACAACATCCGGCAAATCGGCTCATGCGCGTCACCTCGGGGCTTGCCCAAGCCGAGTTGGAACTGGAACGTGCCAAGTTGGAACTCTCCTATACGTCCATTCAGGCCCCTTTCACCGGTTACCTTTCCGTGCCGAACCGGTTCAGCCCGGGGTCCTATCTGACCAGTGGCGAGGAGCTTGGCCGTCTGGTGGATGACCGGACCGTTCGTGTGCGTCTGGATGTCCTTGAATCGGAGCTGAATCGTTTGGAAAGCGGGATGTCTGTCCAGGTAGAGGGGCCGGATGGCACCTCGAAGGAGGGGGTCATTCGATCGATATCGCCCGTGGTGGATCCCGACCGGAAGTCGGGTCAGGTGTTGGTGGAGATCGACAATTCCGACCGGAGGCTGCTTCCGGGGATGACGGTTCAGGCCCGCATTCGGGTGGAATCCCATAGCGGCAGGACGCGTGTTCCCCGGTCGGCCATTCTGGAGCGCGACGGGGGGCGGACACTTCTCTTTCGGTTGAACGGCAATCAGGTCGACTGGATCTACGTGGATCCGGTGCATCGAACGTCGGAGTGGGCCATCATCAATCATGAAGATCTGTCGCCGGGGGATACGGTGGCTGTGGACCAGCACTTTACGCTGAGTCATCAACAACAGGTGAGGGTTCGCATGGCCGGCGAGATTGATCGGGAAGAACCGGTAGGAGGGGAGTGATACAAGAGATCTTTCGCAGGCGATACTTCATCTCATTGAGCTACCTGCTCATTGCTGTGGTGGGGTTTGCCGCGTGGTTGAATATTCCGCTGGAGATGGCCCCGGATATGAGTCTGCCGTCCGTGACGGTCTCCTACACGTGGGGGTCGGCCTCGCCGGAGGTCATGGAACAGGAGATTACCCGGCAGGTGGAGCAGGCGGCCATGCGGTTGCGGAATGTGGAGCAGCTTCGTTCGGTCTCCGAGGAGGGGGTCTCCCGGGTGACGGTTACGTTCGAAAAACATGCGCCGGTCGAGTATCGCGTCATCGAGCTGCGGGAGTATCTGCACGGCCTCCGGGCAACGCTTCCCCCGCAGCTCCAACCCGTGATTACCCGATCCATCCCGCAGGAGTTGCAGGAGCAGGAGACCTTCATGGCTTGGTCTCTCAGTGGGGAGAGGAGCAATCGGGAACTCTATGAGATCGCCGGTCGCCAGATCCGGATGCAGTTGCTTGCTCTGGAAGGACTCTCGGACATTGACATTTCCGGGGCAGAGGATCCGGCCTTGTCCGTCAGGTTCGATACATACCTGCTGGAGCGCTACGGGTTGGATCAGCGCCTGCTATTGGCCGGGATTCAGGAAAAGCTTCAGTGGCATTCGGCCGGGTACAGTGAGAAGCAGAGCGATCGGGTGCATCTTCTTGTACCACCACAGTTCGACTCACTTGACGAAATCCGGGGGATGGAGGTGGAGATTCCCGGCTCGAACCGACTCGTTCGGCTCGAACAGATCGCGCGTGTCGCCATTGAAGATTTCCCGGTTCGGAGCGTTCGGCGCATGAACGGGAATCCAGCCGTGACGCTGACGTTTGTCAGAGAGAGCGGCTCTGATGCCATCTCGCTGGCTTCCGGGATTCGCACCGAAATGGAACGGATTCAGCAAACCCTTCCGGAGGATATCCACCTGCAGCTCGAGCGTGATTCGACCGAAGATTTGCGGGCACAGTTTGATGATCTGCAGTATCAATCGATCTTCAGCCTGCTGGTTGTTTTTATCATTCTGCTGCTGTTCATTCGCAGTTTTCGTGCACCGTTTGTGATATTGGGGAGCATTCTCTTCTCACTGCTCATGAGCGTCTCGATCCTTTTTTTCATGGATCATACCATGAATGTGCTCACCCTGGCCGGACTTACCGTGGCGCTGGGGATGATCATTGACAATGCAGTCGTCGTCTTTGAGCAGATCAACCCCCGGTTGCCGGCAGGCCGCGAGGAGAGGATCGGGCACGTACGAAGTGAGTTACCGCATACGCTCGTCCCGGTGTTTGGAAGTACGCTCACGACCGTCGGGATCTTTTTGCCACTGATGTTTGCCATGGAAGAGCTACAGATTTTTCTGGTGCCATTGGCCGTTGCTCTGACGCTTACACTACTCTCCTCGGTCCTGGTAGCCATGAGTTGGATTCCCTACTCGCTCATCTGGCTGGTACCTTCGCAAGCCCGGGTGACCACGCGGGATCCGTTGGATCGGCATCTGGACCGGCGACTCGACCGATGGCTGCTGCGCACCTTCCATCTGCGACACCGGTACCGTTGGGCGTTTTATCTGCTGATTGCCGGGCTCATCGGATTGCCTCTGTTTGCAATCGAAGAGCCGGATTGGGAAGAGACTCGTTGGCCGGAGTTTTCAAGGGTCTATTTTGACAACCGGGCAGAGATTGATCCGCTGGTGGGCGGACTCACGTCCCGATTTTTCGACGAAGTCCATTTTGGTTCGCCCTGGCAGGGACGGGACCAAGAGGTCATTTTCATCAATATTCGAACACCACAGGGTACCCCGATCGAAGAAATTGACAAAATTGCCCGCCGGTTCGAGAGCATTGCCTCGCAGTACGAGAATGCGTTTGATTTCTACGAGACGCACATCAACGAACAGAGCGGGGCCCAAATCCGCTTTTTTATCAAGAACGACTACTTGTCGGAGCCCGAGCCCTACCGTTTTTTCGGAGAAGCGAGCTTTTTGGCGGCGCGAACCGGCAATTCAGGGATTTCGGTGAGTGGTCTTGGTCAAAGCTTTGGACGAAGTTTGGGTGGGGCTATTTCCGGACAGCGGATCGCGCTTCGCGGGTTTTCCTACGAGGAGCTTCTCGATTTGGGCCAGGACATCCGGGCCCGGCTCATGCAGAACCCTCGTGTCCAGGAGGTGGACCTTCACAGTGTCGGATACGGGATGCCACGGATGTTTCAGTATGTGCTGGAATTGGATAACGAAGAGTTGGCGCTGAGGGGACTGGATCGGTCCCGACTACAGGAGGCGATTCAGCTCGATGTGAACCCGACCAACATTCAGGGGAGGGTAGAGTTGGAGGGGAGGCAACTCTACCTGATGGGTCGGAGTCAAGGACAAACCGGCTACGAGGAGGATTTGCGACACCATGTGAGAAGGAGTGGCGACCAACTCTTTACCTTGGACGAAGTAGGAGATCTCTACCGGGAGCAGACGCTGCCTCGGATCATTCGTGAGGATCAGGCCTACCAGCGGACACTGACGGTCGATTTTCTGGGGCCCTACAGGATGGCGCAGAACGTCATCGAGACCACACTGGATGATGTCCGGGTTCCGGTCGGCGCATCGATCGAATTCGGATCGGGGATGTTTGCGTGGGGGCAGGATGATCAGACAAGGAACTATCTGGTGCTCTTCTTGTTAACGGTCTTGTGTGTCTGGATGATTGTCTCGGCCTTGCTGGAGAGTTGGAACGACCCGTTGGTGGTAATTCTGGCCGTGCCACTAAGCTTGATTGGGGTGATGGCTGGTGCGCTTTGGCACGGTATCACTTTTGGACAGGGAGCCATCGCCGGCACCCTCCTTGCGGTTGGAGTGGTGGTAAACAACGCCATTCTGTTGATTCACGAAAAGCAGAGTTTGCGACGATTGGGGGTGCATGGGTACCGGAGCTGGGTACAGGTCTACAGACGGAAAATGCGTGTGGTTCTCATTACGTCCCTGACCACCATTGGTGGATTATTGCCGATGGTCTGGGTGGGAAGCAGTGACTTCTGGAATCATCTGGCCATTGTGGTGATCTGGGGGCTTGCCGGGAGCCTGGTGTTGCTTCTTCTCTCCATGGGGATGTGGGAGAGTGGGGAAAGCTGATCTTCCGATCGTTGTTCATTCCCGTTGGAGTTCGTTCACACTTGGATCTGCATCGAACGATACTTTGGAACCTACATTCCCGGAGTATTTCATTCATTAAAAATTATAACAGTAAAAACATTAGAATACCTACTTCCAATAGCCTGAAATCATGTCTCAGTGTTGAAATTAGTCCTTTTGAAAAACTTTTTTGCTTTTTAAAAAAAATAATCTTTATTACTTGACAGGATCGCCAACCGTTTGATTATCAACTAGTAAGAGATGACTAATTCCCGAGTCATGGATCGAGTAATAGAAAAAGTATCGGTATCGATACGCAACGAAGTCATACCCACCTACGAACCAAAACCAGCCGATCCAACACCGATCTTTTACAATGGCCGCCGCTATGCCGGGGCACAAGGACGGGTGTATCCGTATGCGCTACGAAATGAGCTCACGGATAAAAAGGAAGACAAAGAGTATGAACTGGTTGTGCTGGAGAATCAATATGTAAAGATTGTCGTGCTACCGGAAATCGGTGGAAAGATCTATTCTGCGATCAACAAATCGAATGGATACAAGTATGTCTATCACAATCAGGTGATTAAACCGGGATTGATCGGTGTTGCAGGTGCGTGGACCTCGGGAGGGGTGGAGTGGAACGCACCGCATGTCCACCGAATCACGACGTTCACACCGGTGGACTATTCGATCACCGAACAGGAAGACGGAAGTAAAACCGTTTGGGTCGGCGAAACAGAGTGGAGACACCGGAGCAAGTGGATCGTCGGCATGACGTTGCATCCCGATTCATCCTTGTTGCACATAACCAAGAAACTCTTCAATCCGAACCCGTACCCACTCTCCGTTTTGGGGTTTGTCAACGCCGCTGTTCATACAAATGAGGAGTATCAACTCATCTTCCCTCCGAAGACACAATATGCCACCTATCACCAGAAGAACCATCTAAGCCAATGGCCGGAAAGCCGACAATTTTTTGGTGGTATGGATTGTCGTGAGGGTGTGGACTTGAGTTGGTGGAAGAATCACGATCAATGCCCGTTATCCATTTTCGAATGGGGGAACATGGGAAATTTTGTAGCCGGAATTGACCATGGCCAGAAGGCTGGCACCGTTTTGTTCGGGAATGAGCACGTAAATCCCGGAAAAAAGTTTTGGTCGTGGGGCAAGGGTCGAAAAGGGGCAATTGTTGACACGGAGCTACTCACGGATGACGATGGACCGTATATGGAGCTCATGCTGGGAAACTATTCTGACAATCAACCCGATTATTGCTGGTTGCAGCCATTGGAGACGAAAGAAGCAACGTTTTTCATGGCTCCAATCAATGGGATGTCGAACCTGCATGAGGTCAACGAAAATGGAATGGTGAGTTTGGACGTACAAGGTGACGCCATTCGACTCGAAGTCGCCGTTCACCGCCCCGTGCGTGGATCAATGGTACGGCTCATGAGTAACGAGGAAGTTCTATACGAGAATGAAGCCCACCTGACCCCGACTGCTCCTTTCGTCCACGAGCTTGACCTGATCGAAGGCGAGGTTGATACAAATAACCTCTCGATCCATGTCGAGGACCACGAGGGGAAGGAGCTTGTTCACTATCACCCTGAACGCGTGGAAAAGTATCGTCCATTTCGGCCAACAAGGAAACCTCAACGAATCGAGAATATTCAAGACGCTGATCAATTGTATGCCGAGGGGGTTTTCTTCGAGCAGTTCCATGACTCGTACTATGATCCCGAGAACTATTATCGGAAAGCCGTGGAATTGCGACCCAATCATGCACCATCACTGATGCGTTTGGGTATTCTGGCTTTAAAAATCGGCGAACATGAAAGCGCTTTCAGGTATTTGGAAGCAGCGGTCAAACCTGACGTGATTCACTATAAATCTCCGGAAAACGGACAAGCCATGTACTATTTCGCTTTGGCTTGCAAGGAGCTGGGGAGGGAGGGGCAAGCCTATGATCATTTTTATCGGGCGTCATGGGATTATGGGTATCACAGCGCCAGTCATTTTCAGATGGCGATGCTGATGAGCCGCAAGAAAAACGTTAAAAAAGCACGCAGTCACCTGGAACAGGCAGCTATCCACAATACTCGAAGTCTACCTGTGCTTTCGTTTCTTGCTACGCTTTCTCGAATCATGGATGAACCCGGACAGTCAGAGGAATATATCAGCAAAACTTTGGATGTTGATCCACTCAACGCTCAGGCACACTATGAACGCTTTTTACTTCTGGATAATCCGACAGATCTGGAAGAGTTCATAAGACTGATGAGAGGTCAGCCAAATAGTTATCTCGAGCTGGCAATTGGATATATGCACTTCGGGCTTTTGGAAGATGCCATCTCGATCCTTCGTCTTGGGGAAAATGATGAATCAGGAACACTGACTGAGGATCCCATTGTCCACTATCAGCTCGGGTACTGTTACCACCAACTGGGAGAGGTTCAAAGAGCGAAGGAGAGCTTTCAGAGAGCCGGAAGCTTATCCATTGAATCGGTCTTCCCGTTTCGATTTGAAACCGTTGCCGCCCTGCAATTGGCGCTCCAGTACAATTCAACCGATTACAAGGCTTGGTATTACATCGGGTGCATTCTATATGATCACCAACCTGCTCAAGCGGTACAAGCGTGGGGGAGTGCAATGACGTTGGATGAACAACTTCCCATGCTGCATCGGAATCTTGCTTTTGCCTATGCCAATGTGAATGAGGTACAGGATTCGACAAAAGCGTTCCGTCACCTGGAGAAAGCGATTGAATTGAATCACGAAAACATACGATTTCATCTCGAGTACGTGGACTATTGCGATCGTTTTAAAAAAGACACGGATTCGATACGAAAACATATTTGCAAATACTATTCCCAGTTTCGACACAGTAATGAGGGGCGATACAGAATCATGGAGCTTGATCTGCATGAAAAATATCATGCTTCTGCCATATCAACCATGAAAGGTGACTACACCTTTTACCGTCTGGAGGCGGCAAGAACCATCTATCCGTATTGGGTGTACGCCAATACAACGTTGGCGCTGTATCGTTGGAATCAAGGGTCGAATGAATTTGTCTTTAACTACTTGACCCAAGCCCTCTCCTATCCAAAGCATCTACAAGAAGGGCAAAGTGAATATGAGGTCATCCCACTCTATTATTTGGGCTGTCAAGCAATATTGCTGGGAGAGGAATCAAAGGCTAACGAATACTTTGATCGTGTACTGACTGTGGAATGTTTTGAGCCGGATTGCATCTATTATAAGAACAAAACCCTCGAAAGGACGGGAAACGTCAAAGTAGCGACACAGGGTTATTTGCGTCTGATACAATTGGGGAAACAACATCTGGCGATGGACACCGAAGACTGCTTCGAATTCTTCCACCCGTTTGCCCCCATACTTAACAAGAATCAGATTCAGTCTCAAGCGTACCATAAAATGGCACTGGGCTATCTTGGATTGGGACGGGAAGTGAAAGCCTACAAACTATATGAATCTGCAAAGGAAATCAGGCCAATGACGTATAGCCTTCCATTCGACATGCATTATCCCCAGTACAAAGGAAAAAGCGTTATTGCTAAGATGATTTCCAACATCAGGTCGGTAAAGGAGAAATCCTTTTTACCGCCCATACATCTTCATTTACCGAGAACCTGACGTCTCTGCCTAATGGAAAATAGAGAAAGAGCCATTACCGAAGCCTTGGAAGTTTTGAGTACCCACCTGAAAGATATTGAGAGGGTGAGTCAATGGGCTGAATTCATGGGGTACAATGACACAGTGCGCTTTTCACGTTTATTCAGAAACTACTTCAGGAAAACTCCCAAAAGCGTGATGGACAATATAAAACTGGATAAAGCAATTGAATTGCTTACGAGTCCGGAGGATCTAAGCTGCTATGAAGTGGCTTGGGAGATTGGTAAACGAGATGAGCACGCTTTGTTTCATTTCGTGAAAAGGATGACAGGGAGGGCGCCGACAGATTTTAGTTCACGAAAACCAAGAACCTATAAGTATTGCTAAGAGAGAAATTGACCTCTGTCAACTTCATGCCGAGTATGTGCAGCCGTACTTGCTATGGAATTTGGCGATTACTGGGGCCAACGAGGTGTGGGCCATTGACATCTCCTATGTCCCGATGAAGAAGGAGATGCAGACCAAGCTGATCACGGAAACTGTTCGGCGACGTATAAATCCGAAGATCCTAAACTCAGATCAGGGGAGCCAGTACACCTGTGCTCACTGGATCGAGAACTTGAAAGAGATGAAGATCCGGGTCAGTTGGACGGAAAGGGTCGAGCTACCGACAATGCGATCATCGAACGCTGGTTCCGGACAATAAAGCAGAAGCATATATACCTGAACCCCGCCAAAAACGGGCTCGAACTCTATGAGAGGACACCTTTGTCAAGAAGTACAACAACCAACGACACCAAGGCATTGGTCGCAGAAAACCGATGGAGCTCTACGTGCCGCTTAACACAACCGAAGAAATGCCGGTATCGTGGTCCGAAAAACTGGCAGTAATACATCAAGGCCCAAAAACCGGGTTACTAGAAGTTACTTCCTTAAAAAAAATAACAGCATTATATTCAAGTAAATGTTGTTGACATAAATATATTTTAAGTATTAATTATATTTAGCTTTGTATTCAAGGGAACAGATACAGAGTAATAACCAATACTTAAACAACTAAAGGTGATAACCGTGAAAAAAATCTTATTTATAACATTAAGTTCAATCTTTTTATTCACTTTCAATTTTATTGAAAGTGGAAGTTTCGTAAAGTTTTCAACGAAAGCTTATGCTGATTCTGGAACCTGTTGCCCTGATAGAGGAATATGTGTAATAGACGGTAAGGTAGTTGGTCTAAATCACTTCTACAAAAGTGATGGTCCTTGTGATGGGTGCTAAAAGCAAACGTCGATAGATGAGGGGTTTCCCTCATCTATCGACGTTTATATAAATAATTATTTCGATACGGAATTATAAGTTCGAATATTTATACTTTCTTAGTATGAAATATTTTTATTATATTATTATTTATATATCAATATTTATACTGAATATCTCATGTGATAAAGATGTATTGATGGATTGGGATAATATTAAATATATTGTTAATAATTATAATGAAATAAATTTAGATTACAGTGATTTAGATTCTATAGATATTAATGTTAAATTAAATAATATTTCTTTATTTGATAATGTCGGACAAAAATTAATTTTCGTAGAATTGCGAGGAGATACGCTAGGTAAAATAGTAGATGCTAATACTGGAAAACTAATCAAAAGATTTGGCAGGATGGGTAGAGGCCCTGGAGAATTTGTCGGGCATTACTCAATAACAGCTGATGAAAATGGGTTTTTTATACATGATATTATTTTACAACGTGGAATTAAATTCAGTCTAAGTGAATTACTGAAAAACAAAGATTATTTTGGAGATAAACCAGTATTCTTCAAATCTGAGAATGGGTCAATTATAAGTATGGTTCCGCATTTAAATAGTAAATTTGTAGGTTCTGGTTTGTTTAAAGAAGGTCGTATTTCTTTTTATAATGAAAATGGTGAAGTTATAGGTTTAACTGGAAATGTACCTATTAGTAATATAAAAGCTCCTCCAGCGATTATTTCGCAAGCTTTTATTGGGCAAGTTGCTGTTAATCCAAGCACACATGAGATTGCTCTCGCCACTAGATACTCAGACAGAATCGAAATTTATAAAAAAACTGGCAAAAAAAAATATATTTTAAGGGGGCCTAAAAATTTCGATCCAGTTTTTGAAGTAGCACAACGCGATGGATATCCAGCACTAAGCAGTAATCATCAAATGAGAATTGGATATGTGGATATATCTGTTACAGATAAATATATATATGCATTATATAATGGCAGAACTCGTGGAGAGTCAGATGATAGTTATAGCGGTAGTGAAATATTTAAATTTAACTGGGAAGGCGAAGTGCTAAAACTCTACCATCTACCTTTTTATGCAGGATTTATCTCAGTTGATCGTAATAATGACAATATTTATTTGATAAATTCATCTGATCATAATAAAGTTTATAAAATAAATGATTAAAATACAATCAATTATTTTAAATATATTATTTTTATTTATTACAATATATTTTATATATACTATTAATTCAACTAAAAAAGATTTAAATAATTTAAATATAGAGATGGAAAGTCTAGTTTATAAAATAAGTGATATAATAGAAAAGAGTATATCAGAATCAAAAAGTGTCGGTATATTTATTGATAATATTTCATTAACTTCTATACAGAATAGGTCGAATAAAAATTTTAACGATCTAATTAATGGTGATAGAAAAATTCTACTGAGGTATTCTTCTGGATGTATGGTATGCACAAATGAAGATATACTAATGTCAAACTTAGTATTGAATGAGTTAGGTTCTGAAAATGTGATAATAATTTCATCTTCACCCGAGGAGAGTATTCATTCTTTTATGCATAGAAATAGTTATATTAAAGATATATTTATGGTGGATAAAGGGGCACTTAATATTCCAATTGATGAAATGGATTTAGGGTATATTGCGGTTATTAATGAAAATTATGAAGTCAAATCTTTATTTACCCCGAAAGATTCTTATAGAGAAATAGTCAGGTACGTTACTCATGTCAAACAAACTTACTTCTAGGTTATTACCCCTATTGACAATGTCTCTTATGAAAAAATCACACAAAATGGGTAACTACCCCACAAGCGGAGTCTATCGGGTCTATACAGGGCTAAAGCTCAATATCCGACGTCGGGCCAAGAAGCGATAGCCGGCACGCGCCAAACAGCAGTTGTTCCAGCCGGAGGCGGCCAATCAGGTATGGAGTCTGGATTACATGCATGACAGTCTCTGGGATGGACGAGGCTTTCGGCTTTTGAATGTGATTGATGATTACAACTGTCAGGTGCTCTGGATCGAAGCCGATACGGGGCTTCTGGCCTTACGTGTGATTCGGGTATTGGATCGACTCAAAGAAAGTCGAGGGCCACCGGAGATGATCCGAATTACTGAATGCTTATGTATTTAAAACACTCGATGAAGTCCGTGAGAAAGCCGAGCAATGGAAGCATGATTATAACCACAAACGACCTCATAAGGCACTCGGATATCGAACACCAAGGGAGCTGTAAATTTAACTGAACCACTAACTTTCTGGTTTCCTAATTTTGAGGGAAGCTGACACTACCCACTCTATGCACCACTACCTGATACCGAAGGGCGAGACTCAGCACCAACTGTTATCGGGTATTCAGACTCATAGACAGCCTCATGGCAAGGTTCTCCAACCAATAAATGGATTGTGGTTGGATATATGGTACATCAAGTACGATCACTACGATAGTAAGTATTTGTTAATGAGTCATGCGTATACAACCATGAAAACATCGTCTACCATCGCCGCGGCGGCCGATAAAGCCGGAATGGATCGAAAAACGGCACGCAAGTACCTACAAATGGGAAAACTACCCAACAAGCTTTCAAAATCGGAATTTACTCCTGTAGGAACTCAATTACAGTGACTGTTGTATCTTGTAATGTGATGAAATTGTTATCAAACAATCCGAAGTCCTGTGTGCCGTTTGGAGTTTCGAGGCTGAAGAGATATTCCAGATTCTCTGATTTATAACAATCCGTTACACGTTCCATTTCGGGGTCTCCAACCTGCTTGATGATTAGTGTACAGACGAGATCATTCGTAGCCTTTACACGCAATGTTGCCATCCCCAATTCATTCCGGTTAAACATCGGTGGTTGTTCTGAACTGTCAGTATTTCGGTTGTCAAATGGTGTAAAAAAACCATCAATGGTCTTTTTAGCTGATACAACTGCTCCGGAATTGTCATAAGCGATTAAAACCCCAAAAAACTGTGGTGCCCTAAATACAAAATCAGGGTTCGACGCGAATTCACTTTCTAAAAGAATCCGATACCTGAGATCATCAGTTGAGACACGTTCCGCGTTATGCAATAACCTGCCATCAAGTGAATACATACTTTCGATGCCGTCTGAAGATGTCAGTGGAGTGGAGACAAATAGTTTCGTATTGCCAGAGGAGACAATCCGATGAGGAATTTTCTCATCTATCGAAAGAGAGCGAATAAAATTTCCTTGGATATCATACGTATGGATGAGTGCATTAGTAGCATCCGCCAAATACAATGTATCTGCAATCACCTCAACATCAGTGAGTTGTCCAATCTCGCTAGGGCCCTGTCCACTGCTAAAATCAATACTATTCAATCGGTTGAAGTTCCAGTCTAATCTAAGAGCGTTATATTCATTTCCATAATCAAAAGTAATGATGGAATTATTTGAGACAAGCAACCTTTGTGGATTAATCAACTCTGAAAATAGGAAGACTTTACTTGGTTTGTTTAAAGTTAAGTACTCTCTTCTGTCAATGTTTTGATCGGGTATGTCGATCGAAAACAAAGAATCAAATTCATCATTTGGTGTACATGAATACGAAGTAATTATTCCGATAAGAATAAAAAAGAAATGCTTTCCCATTCTCGTTTTGAATAGATTGAATCGAGGTATCAGCATAAATTAAACATATAGTTTACTCCTTTGACAGTGCAACAAATATTGGTTGAACCAATGCACCCAGGGTCAGGGCAGCTATTCAATGTCCCATTAGATGCGCAGGCAGTATCAGTAGAAAACGAAATTGATACAAATAATGAAACCAAGAACATTGCAAGGCTTCCTATCGTGGCAACAATTAGTTTTTTCATACTAAAAAATTAAGGTTATTTTGAACATTTCAACTCAACTAATAAGTGGTTTTTGGCATATCCACCTTTTACTTTAAATTTTATTATTTAGAAATCAAAGAATTACCATTGTCAGATTCCCCTGTCAGGAAATCCGAGAAGAGCCGTATTTTTGCGCATTCGACGTATTCAATCTACTGTGAAGTATTCTCTGTTCTTTTGAATCTCAACACCACCCCAGGTCTCCCCGAAACCGGCTCTCCCTCTTCAATGACGGCCGTGCCATTGACCCAGACCCAGTCGATCCCTTCGGCAAGCTGATGAGGGGTTTCAAAGGTGGTGGTTTCGTGAATGTTTTCCGGTGTAAAGAGCAGCAGATCGGCTGCATACCCTTTCCGGATCAGGCCACGGGGGGTGTCGGTTCGGCCCGGATCATCCAGGCCCAATAGGGAGGCAGGCAGACCGCTCATCTTGTGGATGGCTTCCTCCAGGCTCAACAGGCCCTCGTCCAGCGTCAGGGTCTCAATCACCTTGGCAAAGCTTCCGTAGCCCCTCGGGTGACGCATGGTGGGGCTCCCGTCCGAAGAGATCATGACATGCGGGTCTTGCAGGAAGGTGCGCATTACATTCTCGTTCATCACGAAGTAAGCGGCGCTCGCGCTACCGGGGCCCATGTCGTCCATCAAAACCTCTTCAAACGGTTTTCCCGCCTCTTCGGCGATCTCGGCCAGGGTCTGACCGGCCCAGGGCGCCGTTCCGATCAGCGTGGCTTCGGGGCCGTTTCGCGAGAGGACCCGTTCGCGTAGATAGGTGGCCAGCTCGTCCCGCCGGGTGCTGCGCACCTGTTCATAGTTGTTGGGGGAGAGGGCCCAGTCGGGGAAGAGCAGACTGATGCCGGTGAAGCTGGCGGTATAGGGGTAGAGATCGGCCGTAACCCGGATGCCGGACTGTCTGGATTCGTCCAGATGCTCCAGGATTCGTTCGGCTTGGGCGGGGTCGTTGCCCAACACCAGTTTGATGTGGGAGACGTGGACGCGGGCGCCGCTGCGGGATCCCAGAAGGAGCAGTTCACCGAGCGCCTCTTCCATGCCGTCTGCGTCCTCGCTTCGCATGTGGCTGGTGAGCAGGCCGTCATGGTCTGCAAGGATCTCTGCAAGGGCAACCAGCTCCTCCAGATCGGCAAACCGGCCGGGGGTATACTCCAGTCCGGTGCTCATGCCGAACGAGCCATCTTCCAGCGCAGCCGTGAGAATCTCCTGCATGCGGGTTCTCTCTTCGGGGGTTGCGGGCGCCCCGTCGGGGATGCCTGCGGCAATCCGGAGCGACCCGTGTCCGACGAAATGCGCCAGGTTCGGCCCGATTCCTTCTTGCTCTACCTCGCGCATCCATTCGGCGGTGTTGGTGACGCCCGGACCGCTGCCGTCCTGGCCCAGCGTAAGGGTGGTGACGCCCATGTGCAGGAAGTTGTCGAACCGTGGGGTTCGCAGCGGATTTCCGTGAGCGTGCATGTCGATGAACCCGGGGGATAGGACGCGCCCGTTGGCGTCAATGGTCCGATCGGCTCGGACAGGTTGGCGTCCCGGTTCAGCCAGGCCGGCAATGCGGCCATCCTGGATCCAGACGTCGGCCTGGGCGGCTGGAGCTCCACTGCCGTCAATCACACGAGCCCCGGTGATGAGAAGGTCGGCCGAGAGGGTGTCGGGGGGTGATTCCGGTCGGGGTGGAGCGGGTGTGTCGGGCTGCGTGCAGTACGTTGTCAGTAAAAGCAGGAGTACGAGTACGGGAACGAGTCGGTTGATCATGGATCTCATTGGGTTCACGGCAACAGGTCAAGGAACGAAATTCAGTGGTGATGTGAAACGGGGATGTGACTGCATGATCGGAGCGAATGGGGGGAGTCGGGGAGATCCCGATTGAATGGGTATCGCAGATATTCGGAATGGTGTGTGCACCTCAAATGTGTGGGAACGAATCGGTGAATGTGGGCGTTTTTGATGCGTTGTTACTCGAAAATATAGTGAATTAACAAATGAGTGGAATTTGATGGGGCACATAAATATATTTTTGGCATGATGGTTGCATGATCCATCCTTGTCAGGTTTCAAGAGAGTGAGTTTACATTGCATTGGTTTTTGGAGAGAGAATGGAGCTTCATATCAAATATATGGTCAGCCGGCGCTGTACCATGTTTCTGAAAAGTGCATTGGAAGAGCTGGGTATTGAGTATGAATCCGTGGAGCTCGGAAAGGTGCAAACCCGGGAGGAGTTGACGGAAGAACTGCTGCACCAGCTTCGTATAAAGTTGATGAGCGCCGGCCTGGATTTGTTGAACGATAAAAAGCAGATCCTGGTCGAACGGATCAAGCACCTGATCATCGAGAGGGTTCACCATTCAGAGGTCGTTCCGGCTACGAGCGATTCAGAGTATCTTGAAGAGAAACTGGGATATGATTACACCTATCTTTCCAATACGTTTTCCGAAGTCAAGGGGATGACGATCAAGCACTACATCATTTTGCATAAAATTGAGCGAGCCAAGGAGTTACTTCTTTACGGGGAGCAAACACTGACCGAAATCGCCGCAAATCTCCGCTACAGCAGTGTCGGGCACTTGTCAAATCAGTTCAAAGAGGTTACCGGGTTGACTCCATCGTATTTCAAGGAGTTGAAAGACAAGAAACTCAACCACCTCGAAGATCTCTAAAGAGTCCGTCGAGCCGGTGATTCATCGGCCGGGTGGTTAGGCGACGGGCGGTTTGTCCGCGGTTCCGTTCAACGAAGGAGAACCTTCTTCCAGGTATCGAGTCTCCCGGTTTGTGATGGAGTGGATACTGGACCTCAGCATCATGATGTTGAGCGCAAACAGGGGAAGCCTCATCATGCGTCTCCATCTCGCAGGTTCGAGCCAAAGTCGAAACATCCATTCCAGACCGCTTTTCCTCAGGAGTACGGGGGCTCGTTTTCGGGTCCCGGAGATAAAATCGAAGCTTCCACCAATACCGATGATCAATTTGCAGTTGGGTAATTTCTCCAAATTTGCATGGATCCATTTTTCCTGGGCCGGTGCACCCAGCGCGACAAAGACGACACTTGCACTCTGTAGCAGAATCCGGGTATCGAGTGGTAGTTCTTCAACCGTCATGTCGGGTCTTTCCGGAGAATAGGTGCCAACAATATTCAAATGTTCGATTCGCTCCATGAGGATTTCGGCAGCGCGTTGGGCGACTCCCGGTGCAGCCCCGTAGAAAAAGACGGTCTGCCTGTACATGGCACAATCCATGCAAATTCGTTCGAGTGAGTCCGAGCCTGTGATACGATCCACGGTTTTCTTGTGCAGAAAATGGATGGCCCAGCTGATTCCGACTCCATCCGCTGTATTGATGGTTGATTGGTTCAAAATTTCCTTGAATTTGGGATCAAAAATAGACTGAATGGCGATTTCCGGATTTACCGTGACGACGAAAATCGGTGGAGAGAGGAGGTCATTGTCTTTTAGCCGTTCTCCAATCAGATAGAAGAATTCTTCTTTGGAGTACGGAGCGATATCCACACCAAGCACTGGATAAGGATCCGTTTTTTTCTCTATGGCAAACATCAGGGCCTCCCGAAATCGTGAAGAATCTACAAGCTGTTCGACTGGTGAAGAGCTTGCTTTCCATAGGGAATGCAAGGAATGTGCCAACGTTGGAAAAATGGCCTTTAATTGTATTTAAACGGCGATATCTGCGGTCATTGAGTGGAGTGAAGGTCACCTAATTACACAACGGGACGTGAGGTATCGGGTAAGAGTTTCCCGGCACTATTGAGCGCATCCGGAGATGGCAATGTGTATGAAATGCGAGATGTGAAAACCGAATTCGGCAGGGTGGAGAGGCTGGCTACAGATCGGGAAGTTTGCCGGTATCGCTGGATTGAAGGGGGCGGGCCGGCACTCCACCCCAGACCGTGTTCGAAGGAATATTCTTGGTAACAACCGAACCGGCAGCAATCGTGGCACCGTCACCAATGGTCACGCCTTTCAGGATGATTGTTCTGCATCCGATCCAGACGCGGTCTCCGATAATCACCTCTTTGTTGACGATTGTTCCCGCAGGAGTCGTATGCAGGTCGGAATCCATGATGATCACATCCCATGCGATTTTGCAATTTTTCCCGATGGTCACTTTTTTTTCGCAGACGATGAGGGTATTTCGGTTCAGATACGTTCCGTTCCCGATGTGAAGATGGCCGGCTTTTCCGATTTCGAGTCGTACCCCGGAGTAAAATTGACAATTTTCGGCAGTCAGGGATCCGCCACGATTCAGCACTTTTGGCCAGGGATGACCACCGGTTGCAATCAGTATTCCACTTCGGTCAAACATTCGGGACAACCAAAGTCCGGCCAGATGATCCCGGAGGGAGTGTTTTTTTAGTCTCGAACGAATTTGACGCAGTTGTGTGCTCATCATTGTAGCTGATCTCCTTTTTGGAAAGGGGGGCGATCCGAAAGAGTCTTTCCGTCGAGTAGCCAACTCGTAAGTATCACCCATTGATCTCGGGTCGCAACAGAAATCGTGCCGTTTTCAGAACAGTCGATCGTTCCAGGGGGTTTGTTTGACGGAATGGTACTGATTTCCAATGCAAAGATGGAGATTATATGGTCCAGAAAGCGGGTTTGGGGGATGCCCCAGGGAGATACAAATGGGGAATAATACGAAGCCCGAACAAAGGCGCTGATTTCTTTGGCGGTTTGGGACCATTGAATGTTGCCGTGGTTTGGAATGGTTGCTCGTTTGTATATTCGTCGGTGAGAAAGGTCTTGGGCTTTTCTGTTTGGAAGGTTTGATCCCTCGCTCAGATCCTGCAAAAATTGGTCGACGAGTTTGATTCCGTGATGAGAACAGGCCAAGCTTACGGAACGTCCTGTATCCGTTTCGGTTAGTGGAAACGTCGTTTCATAAAGAATATCACCAGCATCGATTACAGATGTGATTTCATGTAGTGTGACAGCGTGCGTTTTTTCTTGATTATAAATCGCCCAACTGGGCGCATTTAGTCCGGCATATTGAGGAAGTGGGCCGGGGTGAAGGTTGAATGCGCCAACGTTTAGAGACTGAATGACACCCTTACAAATCAGATGCAGGGAGTGAACATTCAACAGCACATCCACATTGTGAGTCGTCATCCACGTGGCAAAATGCGGATTGGATACCCGGGAAGACGGGAAGACCTCGACTCCAGCATTTCGTGCCAGTCTCGACATATTCAAGCCTGTGGTTGAATCCGGTTGCGTCAGGATCGCTGTCAAGTTGTGGTGGCTGTTCAAAATTCGAATCGCCGCCTGTAGACCCGTGGCTTCATCTGCAACAAGAAGGATATTCATTGTGCCTCGTGGTCGTGAATCGGTTCATTGGGTACGTTGGAATAGAGGTTCGATTCGGTAAATTGCATAGTAATAATACATGAATAAATTAATAAGCAATAATTTATTAAAATATAATGTATCTATAGATAGATGGTGTAATAAGTTACCACAACAATGAATCAATCTGTGCATAAAGGTAACACCTGGTTATCGAGTTCCATTCATTCGATTTGAATGATGACTATTCTATCGGTTGAGAGGGTATTACGGAGAATATCCTGACTTTGGCACATCTATTGCATAGCAAATACAGTACCCGTCTCTCTCTTCGTGAACCTCTATTTCATTCTTGCAAGATCCGGCTATGCAGAAAATTAACACAAGTGCGAGTTCCATACCTGTTGATCTGTTTACCACCATCCCACAGTCTGTTGAGTTTGAAGGCACATCGTTTCTCAAAGTGATTCGAAGGATATCACAGCAATCGGAATCAAACGGGTACAAAGGGGTATTGATTTATAGCGACAACAGACTTGCCGACCCATGGACCCTTGCCGGGGAAATTCTGTCCGAAACGACACAATTGATCCCGATGATTGCTCTTCAGCCTGTCTATATGCATCCGTATACGGTGGCAAAGAAAATTTCCACCCTCGGGCTTCTCTATAACAGGCCTGTCGCACTGAATCTGATTGCCGGAGGATTTGTGAACGATTTGAAGGCACTTGGTGACCAAACGGATCATGACAAACGGTATGATCGTCTCGTCGAGTATGCAGAAATCATTCAACAGTTGGTCTCTTCGGATCGTCCAGTCAGTTATGATGGCCATTTTTATCAAATCAGTAACATAAAGCTACAACCGGGGTTACCCGTTGAACTGCAACCGACGTACTATCTCTCTGGTTCTTCAGAGAAGGCAAAAGAGTCTGCAGCCCGACTCGGTGCATTCCTTATCGAGTATCCCGAACCGGCTCGAACCTACACGAAATCCGTTTCGCGAGAACCCGGCTCAATTGACGGGATCCGAATGGGTATACTGGCTCGGGAAACCCGGGAAGAGGCTTGGGAGAGTGCTCACCGCCGTTTTCCGGAGACCAGATCCGGAGAGCTGTCCCACATATTGGCAGATAGAGTTTCTGATTCGGAGTGGCACAGGACCCTTTCACGACAGACGGGGCAGCAATCAAACGACGGTCAGGTCTATTGGCTCGATCCCTTTAAGTATTACCATACGTTCTGTCCCTATTTGGTGGGAGACTATGCGGAAGTTGCGAAAGAGCTGTCTACCTATCTGAATGAGGGATGCCATACTTGTATTCTGGACATCCCGGTATCCGAGATTGATCTGCAAAGCACAGTGAAAGTATTTGAAATGGCACAGGAATATCAGATGTAACGGCAATGATCTACGATTGGTCAAGAAAACAGGCAGAGAAGAACGGTGACCAGATTGCAATAACGCTGTATGATGAAAACATCACCTTTCGTGAACTGGAGAGAGAAAGCAACAGATTGGCAGAGTGTCTTGTACGAGCCGGGATAAAGCCGGGGGACAGGGTCGGCCTTCTTATGGAGAAAACTCCTGCGACCATTGTCGCAATGCTGGGGATTGGCAAGGCCGGTGGGGTGTATGTCCCATTAGATATGTACAGCCCGGATGAACGTCTGTTATTGATTATTCAAGCTGCAGATCTTCATTGTATGTTCGTCGATCACCATGCCAACGATCTGTATCATTCGTTGGTGTGCCTGCAATCCGATCTGAGTATGATGCCAATTGTATGGTGGTCGGAATCCTCATGTCTGTGCGAGGATACAACAGCTCCATTGTTTTGTCGCTCAGATCTGCAATCCGCGAATGAAGTTCCGCATCAGGTGGTCCGTGACGAGGATCATCCTGCTCATATTCTGTTTACATCAGGGTCTACCGGACAACCCAAAGGAGTCGTCATTACACACAGAAATATTGGAACGTTTGTAAATTGGGCGGTTCAATATTTCAAAATGCAACAGGGGGAACGAATCTCCTGTCATTCACCCTTTCACTTTGATCTCTCGACCTTCGATATATTTGGTGCATTTGCCTCTGGATCCCGTCTCTATCTGGTACCAAAAGAGATAACCATCCATCCCCGGAAATTATCGGAATTTATTGACAAGAATCGACTCCATCAGTGGTTTTCTGTCCCGTCTGCACTGAGCTACCTGGCTCGGTTTCAATCAATTCCCGAAGGAGGATTCCCGCATTTGAAGCGGATTCTTTGGTGCGGTGAGATCTTTCCTCTACCGTCACTTCAGTACTGGATGCGCTCACTCCCGAATGTGGAGTTTACGAATCTGTACGGCCCTACCGAAGCAACCATTGCAAGTAGCTACTATACGGTTCATGTGGTTCCAGACAACTCGACTGTGGTGCCAATTGGAACCGCATGTGACGGGGAGAGACTTTTGGTTTTGAACCACTCGATGCAACCGGTTCAAATCGATGAAGTCGGTGATCTCTATATCAGTGGGTCGGGCTTGAGTCCGGGGTACTGGAGGGATCCATCAAAAACGAATGAAGCCTTTATTCAGCATACAATTTCGGATGGAGAGACCGAGCGCATCTATAAAACAGGAGACTTGGCATCCGTGAACCAGCTGGGACAGATCTTGTTTCACGGACGATTGGATGATCAAATCAAGAGCAGGGGATATCGGATCGAGCTTGGAGAGATTGAAGTGGCACTGGGGAATGTACAAGACATCCTGCGTGAGTATGCGGTGGTTCCTGTGCGACGAGGCGGATTTGAGGGAACCAGTATCGGTTGTGCCTACGTTGGAACAGGTGTCGAAAGTGAAGATTTGGCTCCAATAATCAAACAAATTCTAAGTAAAAAACTACCTGCATACATGATTCCTCAATTCTGGAATTCGTATAGTAAATTACCCCGAAATGCAAACGGAAAAATCGATCGGAAAGCATTATCGGATCGATTCGAAAATGAAAAGAAATCAGTGATAGCAGGGTAACCCCTTGACAAGAATTGGAGTTGGAGATATATGGATGATCCATACAATAAACTATCTGAAATAGTATACCGTGTGTTAAAGGTTACGATAGAGGATCCGGATCTGGATCTAATGGATTCCGGAATTCTGGACTCGTTGACACTGGTTCAGTTGATGATGGAGATTGAATCGGCGTTTGAGATCACCATCCCACCGGAGTTGGTGGATATTGATGATTATCGGACGCTTCGATCCATGAATCGGATGGTCTTTCGCTGTTCACCGGGAGCAGCATTGGAATCCAATGACTCATCACGATTCCGGTAAAATCTACGATGGGATCGACTTGAGTTGACTATCTCATTTCTACATCGAGACGAGAATTCAATGAGCGAAATCGGCGCACTGCGAAGAGATGAAATCGGTAAAATTGTTTCGATGACGCAGGATTATTTTCCGGGTAGTCGAAATGTATCTCCTGCTTCCATTGAGAAGGCCATACATGAACTTTATTTCCATTCGATTCATTCAGATACTCAGTTTCCCGCACTTGTCAGCAGATCTGATCATGGTGAAGTAGAAGGGTTTCTGGGAGTGAGAACCAGTCGTTGTACATATTTGGGGCGAACAGTGGTTGTCGCAAATTGTCACCATTTGATGGCAACTGAACCGGCACGTTCACAGCTGGTTCCAATGAAATTGCTCCAACACTTTTTAAAGGGTCCTCAGGATCTTTCATTCGCCGACGGTGCGATTGAGGCAACCCGGTATCTGTGGGAACGCCTGGGTGGTGTTGTTTCCCATGCAGACAGTCTGTACTTCAAAACTCCATTGCGACCGGTCTCGTTTGCGGCCCGGAATCTATTCAAATCGATGCGACCAACGCTCAGGAATCGCATCAATTCCGTTTCTTCCGGGGTAGATACCGCGGGTCGGCTGCTTTCGATACCGTTGTTTCACCGAAAAAAGCCCACGATTCGAATGGAAGAGTTGTCGGCTGACCGGTTGATTGAAGGACTCGACAAGTTGGCACGAAACTACACGCTGTTTCCGGTTTACGATTCACGAAAAATTGACGATCTGTTCTCGTTATTGGAACATGAACTGAGATTTGGAACCCTGCAGAAGGTTGTACTTTATAGTGATCGTGACGATATACTCGGTTGGTTTCTTTATTACTCCAACAAGGGGGGCGTTTGTGAAGTCATTCAGGCTGTATCATTGCCTGGATATGAATCGCTTCTTCATGATGCGATTACGTGGCACGCCTGGAGCCGCGGGGGAGTCGAACTCTGTGGCCGGTTGATGACCACACAGCTGAAATCTCCACTGGCCACACGGTCAATCTGTATGCCCGGCCGAATGTGGACGCTGATCCATAGTCGGGATTGTGAAATGAAAAACAGTATTCTCTCTGGTCGAGCATTCCTGACTCGCCTTGAAGGGGATTTGTGGGTATTGTAGGTCCATCATCTTGATTGGGAATCGGGGAACAGTACGGTCATCTTCGATAATTACTGTTGCTTTGATCGATGGGATCAAGAGGACTTCCCATCCCGTTCTGTTCGGATCCATTGCGTCTCTTTACCGGACCGACATGCGTTTACATACACCTTCAACTTCCACACGATGTAGACGGGCAGATGCAACAGGGATTTGTAGATCATCTTGTCGGCTTTGGCGACGTACAAACCCAGAAACAGATACAGAATACCCAGCAATAATAGTCCGCCCCAGAGAGAGACATGCAGCCATGAGAACAATCCCGTGACCGTGAGAATGAAAACAGGGATCAGGATCAACGAGATCAGGACCATCATATTCACAAAGGGGGGAGTGATCAGATCGATAAATACATCGAAAAAGAGAAAGGATCGTCTCTTCAGGGAGGTGGTCAGAAACATGCGGGCATACTCATGGATGACCTGATGTCTGCCGATTTCCCATCGGGATCGTTGGGACGCTGCATTCGTAGATTCCAACGGCATCTGAGCCCAGACCGTCGCTTCCGGTGCAAACTCGATTCGAACTCCTTTCAGGGTCAGGATTAACCCATACTCCAAATCTTCTGTCAGAGACCAGGCTTGCCAGGGATAGGCCTTCAAGATTCCTGTATCGAAGCACATCCCGTTTCCTCTCAAGCCCATGTTCAGATTCAAGACTTTTCTGCCCAGCGGTTTTACATAGTTGTAGAGCAGGAATCCAATACGTGTCGCTTCAATACTCCAGTTGTTCTCCTCCGGCAGGACCAAGTCACTGCTTTGAATGACGCGATGTCCATTTTCCAGGTAGTGGTTCATCACGTCCAGATAATTGCCGGATACCAAGCTGTCTGCATCGATGACGATGAACGCGTCATACTTCTTTTTGCTTTTCAGGATTTGGTCAAATCCCCAACGCAGTGCATATCCTTTCCCCCTCTCTTTTTTATGAGTCCGTTCCAGTACATGAACTCCCAATCCTTTTGCGATCTCGGCCGTATTGTCCGTACAGTTGTCGGCGATGACAAACAGGTCATAGAATTTTTTTGGGTACACGATTCCCCAGATACTGTAGATCGTTTTGGCAATGATCTTCGCTTCATTATGGGCGGGTACAATGATGGCAAACATGCGTTTTCTCTTGGCCGGAAACGAAGTTTTGATCGTGGCTTTACGTGCAAGCACACCGAGGAACAGCTGATAGAGAACCAGTGGCGAAAGCAGCAGAAAAAGGCTGTATGAAAGGATATCAAGGAGTATCATCGGTAGTGTAGGCCCTCGGAAGCATGGTTCTGGTTAAGGTGGACCTCGGGTGAGGATACCATGGCAACGACGCTGACAAGAATGGCTGTAAAATTAATGGCAGGTTCGTTGACCAAATAGTTCTTGAATTGGTCTTCATAATTTTTCCCCGGGAACCCGGAAATCGGACGATCATCCAGATGGATAACGGCATTGGGTCCGCCGACAAGCATTCCGGGAACCGGTGCAGAAAACGCTCCGGTTTCGGAAAGTTGATGATAGGGATGCTCGACGCTTCTGCTTCCTGCTCCGGTGACCTGGGATCGATTGAACGGGTTTCTCCCGAACAGATAGTGCAACTGATCCAATACGGAATTCAGATAGGCAAGGGTGCCGGTTACTCTGTACGCTTGAAGCAGATCGAATGCATAGGCCAAACCGACGCTATTGGAGCCCCAGTAGTATTCGTCGGATCGAAGCAGCGTTCGGTAATTGTTTGCATTCTGAGTTCTGAGCAGGGCTTCTGCACGATCCATCAAATGCATCCGGATATCGGTGTCGATCGATTGTGAAACGGTGCCAGCCGGCCAGGACAAGAACGCTTGAATCGCCAGACTGTGTACGTTCCGCCAACTGAGAGGAGGAATGGATGTTCCTGTAATCTCCGGGTAATTCTCCGTAAAATAGTGGAGAAAGGAGATCTCCCCGGTCAAACGAAAGAGTTCGGCTGCTGCCCATATTCGTTCGTCACGATCGGACATATCCCCATATTCTCCTCCGGTGACGCCCGGTGGATTCTTGAAGCCACCCATTGGAACATTTTCGGGATGAACCGAAAGATACTCCCATGCTCTTCGTGATGCAGCTTCGAGCTCGGCGGAGAGTTCTGGTTCGAAATCGGACAGGAGTCGTGCGCCGAGGGCAGCCGTTGCGCTGAACGACGCCGTGGCCGTGCTGCTGAATTCAAACAGATATCGCTTGGCCGGGTCTTGGTCGGGCATGAACTCGCCAATCCACGTTTCCTGAGAAACCTTGTGATAGACGGCACCGTTGGCTGCCTGCATCTTCAACAACCATTGAAGAGCGTAGGAAACTTCGTCCAGAATATTCGGGATTCCGTTTCCGGATTCCGGGATGTTCGGGAGAAGGTCCGATGCCAACTGCGAGTTGTGTTCATAGGCATACAAAAGAAGAGCAGCACTCAGGGATGTATTGACGGAGAATTTATTGTAGTCTCCGGCATCGTGCCAACCACCGGTCACATCCAGGAACGCTCCTCTTTGGTCATACAGCTCTGCATCGTCCAGGTGGCACAGTTCGTATCCCCACTGTGAATCGTCGGCCACCCGGCTGCCGCAACGATGATAGTAGTAGCTCTTGACCAACAGAGGCAGCACGTCTTGATACGGATCTTTTGCAATGACAAACCGATCGGAGAGGATCTCGTTCGTATCGGTAGACCGTATTTGATACTCTCCCGGTCTGTTGACAGCGCTGAAATCGATGATGGTTACGCGGTCACCGGTGGCAAGGTCGGGACCCAGGGTCGAGATTGCAGGAATGGACTTCACTGTATCGGTTGTGTCCGATCGGATGAGTTCGAATTGCGTACTCTGACCGTGAACCTGGAAGGCTTGCTTGGGACCGAATTGTCGATATCCGACCTGATCGATGGCAATGAATGGGGCCGGTACAGATTGTTGGCAACCGACCGGGACCATCAGTATCAGGAAAACAGCGACCAAAGAGTGGGGTAGGTTCATATGTTTGCCTGCCCGGTTTCCAAACTCTTCCGGAACGAAGATGTTGGTTCACACCGATCGATTTCGTGTTTGATCGCATCCACGAATTGCTCCACGTTGTGATGGGTGCGAACATAGTTTTGAGCGGCTTCTCCCATCTCTTTACAGCGCTCTGGTTGATTCCACAATTCCACAATGGCATCTCTCAATGCTTTTGGATCTCCTTGTGGCACATAGATTCCTGTAACACCGTCCTGTATAATATCAATCTGACCGTCCACTTTTGAACAGATGACGGTTTTGCCCATGGCCATCGATTCGAGGATGGTCGTAAGTCCGTTATCGGAATCTGTGGGGAATAGAGATACGACGACAAATCGTGATCGTGCATAGAGATCACGAAGCTCGGAGGCCTGTTTGGCACCGACAGTAATCGTCCTCGGGAGATCTTCGATTTGGTAGAGTTTTTCGACGCTCTGAAAGATTTCTCCCCTGGATGCTCCGGTCGCAATATGGCAGGGAATGTCCAGTGGACGCAGCGCTTCCACAAGTGTAGGGTAGTCCCGTACTTCCATCCCCACAGAACAGATCATGTTTGGGGCCGGAGAGGACTCTTGGGGAGTCCAGAAGTTCTGATCGACACCTCGTTTCAGGAGTACCATCTTCTCGGGTGACACGCCAAACGTTTCAATGGCGATGTTCCGTTGATGCGAAGACCAGATCAGGAAACGCGTCACGGAATCCTTGACCTGTTTGAATAACCAGATCTTCTTTGTGGATTTTTTCGGATTCGGAGAGGTGATTCGTGAAACGATCAGAATGTGAGGGGTATCGATCCTCAAATATTTCATGAACAGAGCCAGCGGGAATCCTGCCTTTTCCGAGTGGGAGAGAATCACATCGAAGTGATGTTGAATACACAGGGCTTCCACAAACTGGGAGAAGGAGACCGGAAGAAATCTGTAAAACAGCCGTCGATAGATCGGAGGCTCCTTTGAAAGATATCGTTCGTCCAGCAGACAAGCAGATATCGCATCTTCCAGGAGAGTTACACGCGGGATGATGTTCTGGCTTTCCAGAATCCGGATCTCCTGATCCGATTGTTTGTTCATCCCTTTGGATATGATATACAACGTTTTCATTGGCGTGATGTGTCCGGCCATTGGTTAAATTTAAATGTCCTGGTCTGCTTGATTCACATGGTTCGGAATGTGCAGAGCAGGTGTTTCGGTCCGTTGAATGGACATCTTGAATCGGTAATACAGCCATTCCAAATGTTCAAAGGGTGTGAGTAACCGAATGAGAACATGTGCCAATGAATGATTCCGGTTGATGGCAATTCTTCGAAAATCAAATACGGATTTACCAAAAGAAGGAGACCCCGAAAAGACACCGCACGCAAAGGAGAATCCGGCCAATTCCACAATTTTTTGTACGCGTTCGTCCAGACGTCCATAGGGGTAGGCGAAGGTATGAACCGGTTCACCGATGACGGATTCAATCTCTCTCTTGGATGTATCCACCTCATGAAAAATTTCACGGTTCGTGAGACTGGACAAATCACTGTGATTCATTGAATGAGCGCCGATTTCAAATCCATAATTACGGAGTGTTCGGAATTGATCATCGCTCATCAAGGGACAGATGTCATGATCTCCGGCTTCGTCCCAGGATGCTCGCAGATGGCGTCGGTCTCCCATCACAAAGACGACGGCCTTCATCCCGAATTCCAGAAGGATGGGTGTTGCAACGTCATAGGTATCCAGATAGCCGTCATCGAATGTGATAATGATGGGCTTGGCCGGTAGGGAGAGCTCGCCTTTCAGATAGAGTTGATAGTCGATGAATGTAATGGTCGTGAACCCCAGCCTGTTGATCAGGCTCATCTGCCGTTTGAACTGATCGGACGTGACGTAAAACCAGTTTGTGTCGCTTCCGACTGGATGGTCGACGACTCTGTGATACATCAGTATTTTGATATGCGGATCTTTTCCGGCCGTACTCATAATTCAGATGGGTCTGTGATGAATTCCGTGTACGTTTCAACGGAGGGTTGGTAAGGGTATGATCGCAATAAGTGTGCCACTTGCTCATTTCTGTTCAAAGAAAGTGGGTCAACCCCGATCTGATTCCGTGACGATGAAATTTTCTTGAGTCCCCGTTTCAAACGAACCCGAAATCGAGACCGGAATTCACACCCTCTGTGTAAGATTTTCACGAGCGTTCGTCTCCAGACAGTTTGTTCTGGAGAGTTCGGAATCGGAATTTGACGTATCCCTGAATCATACCGGAAAGCCCCGCCGTTCTGTATTGAACATCCAGGAGCGTCCACTCCTTGAGGACATGCGTATGGATCCAGGATAAGGAGTGCAACAGGGGGACAAGCAACCGGTGTCTGACAGAGTTTGCTGGTACCGGAGAAATGGAGATTTTTCGGTTGGTGAAGTTTTTTTGTGTGAAATCGTATTTGTAAGGCTCTTCACCTCTCAATAGGTCGATTCGCTCTACAGAGGTATTCAACGAGTGTTCAACCAGGTTCAACAACAGACCGATACCCGGCCGGTACGTTGTCGACGGGCTGTTGTTGTCAAAACCACTCATGTAGTCGAAGTAGCGGTTGTTGTACAGAATGGCCATACGGATGGAGGAAATTCCCTCTTCATCTCTGGTCTGCCGGATCCATACTTGGTTTTTGCTGTACAACCGATGAGTGATATCCGTAAAAAAGGATCGGAATCGAGGATTGTAAAATACACCCGGGAACCCCATCCGATTCCATCTTTCCTGATGGAGTCGAATCAGCTCGTCCAGCATGGTTTCCAAATCACGATCGGATTCGGCCGCTTCCATGTGATAGTTGGCGTCCGTATCGAACGCGGACCGGGCCTGCCGGAGTCTGCGGCGTGCATTGGACTTCTGCTTTTTGATATAGGTTTCGATGGAAGGTATACCGGCGAGTTCAATGTACGGACAAGTGTCTGTCGTGTCGATCTTGATGGTTCGTCCACATCGATCCAGTAACGGGAGAACGTGTTGGATGATGTAACTGTCTTCGCGGAGTTGATGAAGAGTCAACCGACAAGCAGCGTAATCCGGAGTCTGGAGAAGGGATACGAAGAGTTCCGAGACCGTCTCATTGAATTCCGGATCGACAATAAAATCCAGAAAGTCACTGATCCCGTAGTCGTCGGAAAATCCGAACCGTTCATTGGAATTCCCTCCGCTTCCAATCAGCTGAAGCCGTTCTTCGATCACTGTTGTTCCAATCCGTGATACTCCCTTATAGAACGGAAGAATGCCGACCAACCTGTCCCCAACCGTCATGACACCAATATGAAGCTGTCGATCCTTGTTCTCCCCGAAATGATCCCACCAAGTGAGCGCCCATTCCGGGGACATATAAATGGTTTGCCCGGATTTTACTGCAAGTTCACTCCACGAATCCATCAGGTCGATCCACTCGCTTCGTTCCGTACAAATGGACAGGTGAACGTTCGACATCATCGAAGGACGATCCTCTTCGCCGATTCCGTGGTCTCTGTTTTTCTGGATAGATTCGTGCGTATTCGTGGAGGGGGTTGTCACGGTTTTCATGGTCGTACGGATCAGGTTTGCGGTTCTGTTTTTCAAGCGTTCAACCTTTCATCAGCGATTGATAGGCGTCTTCAATGGAATCACCAATGGCTTCCCAACGGTACATGTCTGCAAGATTGGATCCGTTCGAGACAAGTTGATCGACCTGTTTCGGATCTTCGAAAAGTTTGCAGATGGCCTCGGCAAAGTGGTCGGGTTGGTCGGCAACGAGTGCGGTTTCTCCATCTATTACATCGATCCCTTCCGATCCGATGGACGTGGTCACAATCGGTTTCTTCATGGAAAGCGCCTCCAGTATTTTCAACCGGGTGCCGCCACCCATACGAAGCGGGACCACATAGACGGAGGCGTTATCGACATACGGACGGGTATCTTCGACAAATCCGGTGACGATAATCTGGTCATTCGCTCGATTCCGAATGGATCGAGAGGGGTTTTTTCCAACGATGGTAAGGGTTGTATCCGGGTATTTTTGAAGGACTTTCGGGAAGATCTCATCCAGGAAAAAAGTCATTCCGTCATCGTTTGGCAGGTACTTCATCATCCCGACAAAGACCAACGAGTGGGGTACAGGTTCAATCCCGGTCGGCGTGAAATACTGTCTGTCTACACCATTGGGTACGAGGAATTTCCGGACACGGGGAAGTGAGGAGTCAAAGATGGAGATGTCTCGTTCACTGGTCACAAACAGGGCGTCTTGCTGCCGACAGACGTCCAGCTCTTCTCGTCGAAACTTTGCCGCTTCATAACGGTAGAAGGCCTTTCTGATCAAATTCGGCGTGCGAGACATTCGTAGAAAATTGTCGTATTCAACATTGTGACAATCCAGAACCCGCTTTGCATGGGACCGAAATCGATACATCGCCATTACCGGAAACTCACAGTGGATAATGTCGAACGACTCACGTTCCAGAAGGGCGTCAATTTTTTGTTGCAGGGGCTCCGATCTGGAATACCGATTCCAGTGGCTGTGCCGGCTGAAGAGGGATTTGAGCATGACCCACCGATATCGCAGCGGCGATCCGGAAGGAGGGATGAAGTGGGTTTTACCGGCCAGGGAGGGAAACTCGGTGACCAACTCCTGCTCTTTTTCCAGGGTGCTGAAACCGACGACTGTTACATCATGGTGAGTGCACAGGTGGCGTAGAATGTGATAGATACGGAGGGCTCCTCCAAACGTTGGGTTGGCAGGATTGTAGGGGAATACATACAGGATTTTCATGCTCATGTGGTTAGGATTTGACAAGGATCAAAAATCTCTCTTTGCGTTCTGAAATAAACTCTTTGAACAGGTCGATCTCGTGGATGTCGAATGTTTTAATCACAAGAAGCATCACGAGATAGGTGACCGTGCCCAATCCGAAGGAAAGCATCCAATAGAGATGAGTCCCATGCATCAACAGTAGAACGGGCAATGCCATCAGCAGTGTCGCGATCACGGGTTTGACCAAATAGGATGTCCGGAAGGTCTGCAGATAGGTCTTGGGGATCAGAATGAAGGCAATACTCATGACAAACAGCTCCGTGGCCAGTGTCGTGGCTGCAGCGCCGATTCCACCGTTTCCAAACTCGGTTTGAGTCCAGGGAATCAACACAAAATTCAGGGAGATGTTCAGCAGAATGGCGCCCAGCCCGGTGAGTGCCCACAGTTTCTGTTTGTTGGCAGCACCCATCAGGACACTGCCGAGAATGATATCCAGATAGATGATCGGTATGCTCAGAGCAAATATCTGCAGGACAATGACAGACGGAGCATACTCCGCACCCATGAAAAATTGGACGATGTCTCCCGAGAATAGGAACACGAGTACGGTCACCGGAAGACCGAGAAGGATCATCAGACGAAGACTGTGGGCGATGGTGTTTTCGAGAACACCCTGGGTATTGTTCCAAAGTTTCGAGAACACAGGGAATACAGCCGTCTTGTAGATGAGCGGAAGAACCATCACCATGTCGAAGAATCGGAACGCACCACCGTACCAACCGGTGACTTCATCGGTCGTCAAACTGGCAAGCATGAGGGCATCAATTCGGTAATAGATGACGGAGAACAGTGAAAAAAGGAAGTAGGGGATGGCCGGTCTCAGAATCGAGAAGATCTTCGGGTCGAACCGGTACGTCACTCGTACAATTCGTCGTGAGAACCAGAGAAGTGTGAGCAAGTTCAACAACGCGCCAACCGTCATGATGACGGCAATCTGAATAGAGTCTGCTCCAAGAAAAAGGGCGCCTACGGCTACCAGTGCGACAAATATCTTTTCGACGATATTGCCAATCGACGGGTATTCCATTCGCTCAATCCCCTGAAAAAACGCACTCAATGCAGTGGTCCCACCTTCCCAGAGTTTGGCGACAGCCAGGATCAGTATCAACAAATTCACATGCTCTGAATATCCGAGAATGCGTGACAACAAGAGGATCATACCAATCGACAGGATCCATAGAAAGATTCGCAACAGGATAAAGCTGGAAAGAAGGACCAATCCCTTTTTTCTTGAACGAGCCACTTCCTTTGGAATCAGAAAGTTTCCTCCGAAATCGATAAGAAGCCCCAGCATCATTTTGATGGACAGTGCCAGATAGAGCCTGCCAAAGTCTTCAGTTCCCAGGAATCGGGGCAGAAAATAGAGCAACAGGAATCCCGAGCTCCACGTGACAACCTGGGCTCCAAACAGAACCGATACATTCTGGGCAATCGACTTCCCAATCGCAGAATCACTCGTATTATGATTCATCGGTCGCAGCATTTGATTCTGAATTCTCTTCGTCGATCGTCAATTGATGGATCACGGGCAGGAGGCCCATGAGGCATCCCAGATAGGTCATGTTTCGGTAGTACGTCAGTTGCAGGTCAAAAAACGACACGACCATCTGATTGATGATGGCAATGACAATCATCAACGAGACCGACTTCAAATAGGGATCTTTCAAACGGATGAAGATCTGTGTTCCTTTCGCTGCGAACGAGTTGAAAAAGAACCAGAATGCAAAAAATCCGAGGCTTCCCGTCTTGACGACGAGCCAGTAGATCTGGTTGTGGGGGATGTACTCTCGAAGCGGGAATCGAATCTGAACCAGTGGAATGGGTTGATCGTATTTGACCCCGAATCCTGTTCCGATCAGCGGGTTTCTGACGACCGTTTGAGCCAGATTGTAGTTCTCGATATCCCTGTACAGATTCGACGAGTAGTCGGCAAAGTTCGTCTCCTTGTCGGGCTGGACAATTCCGGACTTTATCATTTGTACAGGACGGCCGAATGTCCCGGTATGGTTCCAGCCAGCGATGCCGTAAAGGATGAGGATCGCAAGAACCGGCAGAAAGTACTTCATGAACCGGACCCGATTGTGTGCCGGGAGAATCAGGATGAACGTTGTGACGCTAACAATCAACGAAGCATACGTTGCTCTCCGTTGGGCCACGTAAAACCCCAGCATAAGCAGCAGAAGCAGGAGCAAGATCCATTTTCGTTGAGGGTCATTGGCAAGGTAGAGGGAGAGCCCCATCAGCAGTACGAAGAGGGTAACCATGAAGACAGGGTCTTCATGGTTGGTGAGCACCGCATATCCTCCGGTTGTAAACCCCAGGTCGATAAATCGATAGACACCCTGTAACGCCTTGAAAGAGATTCCGATGATACAGATCCAGATGAAAACTCTGATTTGGGACGTTGAGTCGATGATTTGAGGAACAATCAGATACATCAGGAAGAAATAGAACAGGGCCCGAACCTCCCAAAGAGCCACCATGTAGTCGCCTCCATTCCGAAATCCGTTTGCGAATGCGAAGACGAAGGCGAGAACGAACAGCAGGTATGCCACCGGGGCGATCAGCGGTTTGAATCGAAAATCCTTGCGAATGGCTGCATGAATCATCAGTCCGATGATCAGAAACGTCAGGTGGATTTCGAACGGGCTCACCATTCCCCGGTGAAAGTAGGGGACGTAGGGAATCTCTTTCAGATTGGAGAAAAAGGATACTTCTCGAGTGAACGTCTCGAATCCGGGGATGTCATATTGTTCAAAAAGCAGAATGGACAACACCATCAGATAGAGGCTCACCTCGATTTTGATCAGACTGATGATCAGCAACAGAGTCAAATACATCACACCCGTCACCAGTGGCAGATTTCCACCCGTATAGTACAACCCTCCACTCAGCAGGGTGGTGAATAGAAGAATCATCCAGAAAACGAGTCCGTTCTCACGGTTCAACCCGAGAGGGGACAGAAAGAGCTTCTGAAAGAGGGAATCGGCGAGTATATAGTTCGTGCTGTTCATTCGGGTCGGTCAGACTCCCATGTCGGGTGGTTGCATTCGATAGAGCAGGTAGAGCACGCAACAGGTCATGCCGAGTGTAAGGAAGAGGACCGATAGCCAAGGCGTACGCTCACTCTGGACCATCTTTGCAAGGAAAATGGTGAGCAGGTGAAAAAAAATAATGCTGGAGAGGATGATCATACGTCACTCTCCCGGTTGAATACATAGCCGATAAACCGGGATTCATCGATGTGGTTGAAGATTCTTCCGAATGCACTCTTCTTTGTTCGGGTGGTATCGACGACGCTGATGAGTCCGTCAATTTCATTAATGAAGTGGATGGGAAACCCTTTGACCGGCAGAATCGATGGCATGTCGATGATGATGAAGTCGAATCTGCTTTTCAGCGTCTGAAAAATCTGACGCAAGACAAGTGTATGCTCGATACCGGGTCTGTGGAGCTTGTTGTCTCCGGTTGTCATCACGTAGAGATGATCGATCCGGGAAGGGACCACATGGATTTTCTGAAAGGCGATGGCTTCGGCCATTCCAGGCGTTTGGGCGGTACCAAAAATCGAATGCAGATTTGGATGTTCGAAATTCATGTCGACCAGAAGGGTCTTCTGTTTGTACCCGGTTGCCAGTGAAACCGCAATGTTGGATGCGACAAGCGTTTTCCCGTCCCCCCGATTTGCACTTGTAATTCCGAGAGTTGTTCTGTGGTCACCGAAAGAGGCGGCAAGCTTCGAGAAATTGAAACTGTTGTAGTATTTCGCATGAATCGTCTTTCTGTCGATACGTGTGGCCTCGTCGGGAGAGATCAAGACAGGGAGGAGGCTTGCATCATCCAGTCTGATGATGGAATCCTCTGGTCGTACGGTTGGTATGCTGTCGCGAGTCTCCGGACGTATCCGGTTCCCTTGGGGTCCTCTTGATCTATCCATTGGTCAAGTATGCTATGATTGGTTTTTGAACCGGGATATCCTTTTCGCTACGGATCGTCGTATCCATGACTTCGGCAAGAATTGCGGATCCCGTTCCCGTGACCAGGCCGAGAAACAGACCAATGGCCAGGATGAGGGTTTTGTTTGGTGAAACGGGTTCTTGTGGAATATTGGCTACATCCAAGACGATAAATTGGTCGGCTGCTTTTTGACCGATGTCTCGGGTCATTTTAGCCTGCTCCAACTTTACCTTCATGTCACTGTATAACTGTTCGTAGATGGACACGGCGGATTGTTGGGTATTGGCTTGTTGATTTGCGACAAAGAATCGTTGCATATTGTCTACAATCACCTCTTTCTGAGCCTGCAGCTCTGCCTTGGTGCTGTAGAGCCTGTCGAGTGTCAACTGAATTCCCGGCGGGATTCTGTTGGCGATTTGCTTGACACGTGCACTTTGATTCAGCAGCATCGGGTAGTTTTCTGTAAACTGTTGTTGGATGACGTCATACTCATCCAGAGCGGCAGCCAGTTCATCTCCATATTGAATCTCGTCCAGAGGGAGTTTGTAGAGGTGATTCACGGCTTCAGGGAAATCGGGTTCATTTTGGAACAGCTCGACAAACCGTAGTTTTTCCTCTTCATTGATAATCTGCCACTCTATCCCTCCAAGTGATGCGTCAATCGCCTGTAATCTGGATTGCAGGGTTTCCGCATTATCCGGCAGATCCCGTAACCGAACGGATGTGGATTCTACTGCTTGGTTTCGTTGTTCATTGACGATGGCTTCCAGTTCGATAAGCTTGTTGGTAAAAAAGAGGACCGTCTCGTCGTGACGCCGGGTTTCAAGTCTCAGCTTGGTATTGATGAAGTGGTTGGCCAATAATTGAGCTCCATCCCGGGCAAGGACGGGGTCCGAGTCCGTGAAGCTGATTTCAAAGGAGTCGGAAGCGCGTGAAGACGTCCCGATGTTCCGTTGGGTACTCGATATCAAGGCCTGTTTACTCGCCTCATTGGCAATGTTGCGATCCAGTTTCAAACTGTCGATCAGGATCTCCATCGTCGACCGACTGTAGATGATTTCATTCAGGGATTCGAGTCTGTTCCGGTTGGATGCCATGTTTTCGGCAATGTCATACATCACCAACGGGTTCAGGATCTGTTCGCTCTGCACCAGAATGGTGGTATTGGATCGGTATTTGGGTTCGATATAGCGAAGTGAGATGATCGCAGCCACCAAAAACAGGATCGGGGTCACGAACAACAATACACGGCGACGTTTGAACGCCGCTTTAAGATCATATACCACATCTTTTATCTCGTACATAGGGGTCTCTTTCCTCTAAAAATGCAGTTGCAGGAATTGTTTGGAGCGGATATTTGCAATTGCTGTGCCAAAGTCTGTTCAAGTGACCTTAATCTGACTTCGGAGATCCTAAAAGCTTTCTGATACGATAGATACAGGCTCTTTTTCTTTCAGAAAGATTGCGATTCCAGAGGGGCAGATCGCTCGAATGCATCCTATTTACACAGTTGCTCATCCCGGGTGTGCAGTTAATTCACGACTCAATGTGTGAACGGAGGCAAATTCTTCCCGGGTCCGACAACTCAAAATCTTCAAGCCGATGTTTGGCAATCGGTTGAAAGGAATGAATGTGTTGGGGATTGAAGTTTGGCACACTTGTTGATCAATGCAGAGGCAACCTGTCTCCGTTCACCCCTAAGAATGTTTCGAACCTGATGAGAGAAAAAGCACTGCCTCTGTATGCCCTGTTCATCTGTACAAGTCTCCCTTTGCTGTTTCAGGGCTGTTCATCTACCCGGTCTGTCCAAGAAGAAGAGATACTGGAGCAACGAGTGGAACCGCCGGCCATGTTGGACGGGGCCGAGGCGGAATACAAAATCCGGACAGGTGACGAGATTGAAATATTGATTTGGGAACAACCAAGTTTCAATACACTGACAACGGTTTCCCGACTGGGAACCATTGCCATACCATTGGTTGGTGAACTCGAGGTGAGTGGTCTCACGAAAGAGGAGTTGGAGAGGCTCCTCGAGCGGGAACTCTCTGAATACATCAGGGGCGGGATGAATATGACTGTATCCATCCGGAATATCGACAGCCTGATGGTCTCCGTACTCGGGATGGTTGCTCAACCCGACAACTACCCGGTTGTGGATCAGACGTCCATTTTTCGAATACTCTCCATGGCCGGGGGGCCTACGGAGATTGCAGATATGAGAAGCGTGAGAATTTACAAACAGAGCGGCCCTGAAAATTACAGGACGTTGGATTTGATGGAATACCTGGACAGTGGGCAGATGAACTCACCCGAGCTTGTCGTTCATCAGGGAGACATCATTTTTGTGCCGAAAGACAACAATGTGGTACGTGAGATGTCCGAGTTTCTGCGGGATGTCGTCATATTATTCGGAATCTTCAGAGTGTTCAACTGACATGGCAAGAGTCGATCAGATTTTTGGTTTTCGAATGGTTCTGTTGCTGTTGCTGACAGTCGGAGTCTACCCGACACTCTCTGCACAGGCGTTGCCGGACGTACCGGAACTTCCGGGAGTCCCCGGGGAACCTGTCGTTCCAATACTGCCGGGTGATGGAGATATGCAGTTCATTATCTCGCATCCGTTCGATGTCCGGTCCATCTCGCTGGGAAGCGCGACGCTTTCCGATCGATGGAATCTCTCGCCGATGGGAGTAAACGCCTCGCTGTTGGCCCTTCGAGAGCCAGACCTGGCTGTTCAATTCAACTCTGCCCACTATTGGTCAGACAACCGGATGATAAGCAGTGTGACATTGCCCACTCTTTCCGCCGGGTCTCACCGGATTTCCGGGCGATTCGGGGCAAGTCACCAGAGCACGAATCAGTTCAATTATCTGGAAACACCCTCGCTACCGGAGTTTGATTTGCAGGTGTATCTGGCAGACGTTGCCTATGCCTACAGGTTCAGCAATGCATTCAGCATGGGTGTATTGAATCGGTTTACCCATATCGAGAACGAGGAGAGAGAACTTGTTACCTATACCGTGGATCTGGGGCTTGTCTATGCTCCACAGGGCAAGATCACCTATGCGTTGATTGCCCGGGGCATGGGTCGGCATGGAATGTACGGGTCTGATTCGACAGGGAAGATGCTGTTGAGGAGCTCCAGCCAGGAGGCCAGTATCGAGTTGGGTGCCACCATCAATTATCCCATTCAGTCCCGGCCGATTCTGTCTATCTCATTCTCCAATGAAAAAAGACTGTACGAAGATGGAATATGGTACAAGGGCGGTGTCGAGGTGTTGCCATTTCCGATGATTGCATTGAGAAGTGGTCTTCAGTTCCATCTGGAGCAATCCCTGGCCATCCCCCGTTTCGGGACGGGTATCCATCTCGGTTGGTTTCATTTGGATTATATGGTTTCTCCGTATGTGAGAACCGGTGAACAATATCATCAACTTGGAGTGACCCTTGAATTCTGAACGATTCTCTACATCCCCGTTTCTCCAGGCTCGTCTGGAGACTGATTTCGTCGAAGAGTCTCCGTTTTACACGAAGAGCAAATTGATGGAGGATATCTACAACAAGGTGAAAAGCATCTCCGGAGTGGACAAACACGTTGTGTTGATCGGTGAAATTGGGTCGGGTAAAAAGCGGTTTGCCAAAATCATTCATGCTCACAGTCGCCGATCCGGATTCCCGTTCTACTCTTTCTACTGTGTCGATATCAACGAAGCAACATTCAGGGAGGCTTTTTGGGAACACATCTATTTTGAGGGGGAACACATTCACTTGCGATATGATGTCCTGGAAAAAGCGAGTGGTGGAAGCTTGTTCCTTGATCAATTTTCCGAATTGAGTCCGCAGTTCATGGTCAATATGCTGAACTCCTATAGTCGAGGGGTCCAACACCTGTTCCGATACAATCCCGATAGTTCACCCAGAGTCATTCTCTCCATTAGCCAAGTGGCGTTTCGGAATCTATCCCGGTCCGATCTCTGGACATCCTTGCTCGATTCTTTGGACCCGGTATGCATCATGTTGCCACCGTTACGGGAGCGAAGAGAGGATATTCCGGATTTGGTGGAACAGTTTTTGGCAGAGGCGAGGTCATCGGATCCTGAATGGAAGGATCTGAAAATTGATCCCTCGGCGATTGAAGAGTGTCTGATGTATGAATGGCCCGGAAATGTCCGGCAATTGAAAAATGCCATTCTGCACGGGGCCATTCTTTCTCACGGGAAAGTGATTGAAGAGCGCCATTTGCCTTTTTCGATGAAATGGAAGCTCCCATACAATCTTTGACCGTGAAAGCGAGAGAAATGAAAGAATCCTTAATCATACGGTGATGGTACAAACCCTCATAGCTGCTTTCCTGATTCCATTCCTGCTTGCATTAGGGGTAACCCCGATCGTGAAAAAGTTTGCACACAGGATTGGCGCCACGGATCAACCGGATGTACGGAAGATTCACACCGTACCGATGCCCAGAATTGGTGGTATGGCTATTTTCACAAGTGGTGTGTTGTCTGCCGTCATCCTGTGGGTTCTGTTTCCGGATCTCCTCCAGCCAGCCTTGGATGCTCCTGGAAAAGTATGGACGCTCGTCATCAGTTTTCTGCTGCTGTTCATGCTGGGATTCCTGGATGATCTTCATCCGCTTTCACCAAGCACAAAATTCGGGATCCAGTTCCTGTTGAGCAGTGCGTTGTATCTGTCCGGATTCCAGATCTCGAATATCAGTGATACAATGGGTGGATGGGTCCTGGATGTGACCATCATCGACTATCTGCTTACGGTATTATGGATTGTCGGAATCACGAATGCATTTAATCTAATAGATGGACTGGATGGACTTGCAACCGGAGTTGCCGCGATTGCAACGGTGTCGCTCTGTATTGTGTCACTGATCACCGGGCAACACGCTCTTGCCGTGATCTCCTTGATGTTGGCCGGATCGATGCTTGGATTTCTCCGATATAATTTCCACCCTGCTACCATCTTTTTGGGGGATTCCGGAAGTCTCGTCATAGGGTTCTCCATTGCACTTCTTTCGATTGAAAGCGCTTCGAATGTCGGATTGGGGATGGCCCCCTTGTTTCCTCTACTTGTATTGATGCTGCCCATCTCGGATACCATTGTGTCGATGACCCGAAGGTTGCTTGCCAGTTTTTTGGAGCCTTCCGTTGTCGATAGAAAGGTTTCCATGATTGGACGACTGAAGCAAATGTTTACCCCGGATCGATCACATATCCACCACAGATTGCTCTCCATGGGGTTCAGTCATCGTCGGACGGTACTCTTGCTCTACACCATCGCCGGCTTCTGCTCCGTAAGTGCATTTGTTTTCCTGCAGGTGACACATGTCCAGCAGTCCCTGACTCTGCTGGTTCTCTTTTCACTCTTGTTCGGGATCGGCATCAAGAAGCTGAATTACAGTGAAATATCCATTCTCTCCAATGGCCTTGTAAAACAATGGTTTGAGAAATGGATTGTACATCGATCCGCTCTGTCCCGATGGATTGATTTCGCATTTGCACTCGTGGCGTACGGGCTCGCCTATGGATTGCTTTCTGCAGAGCCAACTCCCGGGGTTGTGGAACTTGGCAAGCCGATGATGGCCGTCGGGGTCGCCGTCCTTCAGGTCGGTATTTTTTGGGGGTCCGGTCTCTATCGAGAACGCATGTATCCTCTCGGAATCGGGAACATGATTCAAGCTGTGGCTTCGGTGTTTAGCGCTGCGGGAATGTCGACCCTGTTTTTGATCCTCGGAAATACGCTCTCTCCAATGGGTGCCGTGCAGTTTTTCCTTTTTGATTTCTATCTACTGATGACTCTGGTTCTCGGGTACCGAATGATGCATGAAACGCTCGCGTACTGGTTTAACAAACATAGAGAATCGGGCGAGAAAGTATTGCTCTATGGGGCAGGAGATGCAGGAATTCAGATGTTGAATCGGCTTACAAGTTCCCTGGACGGCAGATATACGGTGCTTGGGTTCCTGGATGATGATCCGGATCTCGAGGGTGAGACCCTTTTCGGATATCCGGTTTTCGGGGGGCACTGGGAGCTTTCAAAATCCTATCTGAATAGACGAGTTGAATGTCTCATTGTATGTGACGACTCCATTAAAACAGAACATTTGAACCGGCTCGGACGAATTGCAGAAGAACGCGGGATTACAATGAAACGGATGCAGGTTGTATTGAATGATCTGCCGACTGGAAAAAGGGAAAGGGAATTCGGACCGAACGTATCTCAAGAATCGGTCACAGTGAATGGAGAAGAGTTGGCATCCATATTCCAGAGCCGAAAGATCCACACTCATTAACGGGTTATGAGTTTTCAGTCATTTAAACGATCCAATCGATCATCATCCAATGGGATTCAAAACAGACAGATTCATTTGAAGGAGGGGAGATGACGAGTACCCTACAAGCCTTGTATGACGAATTGCGGTTTCGGTTCCCGACCTGGACGGTGTTCGTATTGGTGTTCAGTTTGGTTCAATCACTCCAACCCAATGTGCCGAATCCGGACGATGCAACGCAGGGGTCCATGAGTGGTTTTGTGTCGGTCCGCGACGGAGCCTTCTTTCTGGACGGGGAGCCCTTCCGGTTTGCGGGGACAAATGCCTATTACCTTCCCAACTATCAAAAGCTCGATCCGGAATTGGTGAATCGAACGTTTCATGCATTTCAGGCAGCCAATGTTCAAGTGATACGAATGTGGGCGTTCTATGACGGATACGACTGCGGCTACAGCAAAAATGACTCATCAGAAAGTGTCATTCAAATTCGACCCGGAGTATACAACGAGGAAGCCCTGCGGAATCTGGATTTTGTGATTGCCAAAGGGAAGAGGCAGAACATCCGATTCATCCTTCCTCTGATAAACTATTGGGATGAACTGGGCGGGATATGCCAGTACAACACGTGGGCAGGGGCACCGGATCCTTCTACGAATATGGAATTCTTCCTGTCCAATGAACAGACTCAATACTGGTACAGAGCGTATATATCGATGATTCTGAATCGGGTAAATACCTTTACCGGAATCGCATACAAAGATGAGCCGGCCATCTTTTCCTGGCAAATCATGAACGAAGGACGAAACCCCGGTCACTCTCCCGAGATTCTTCGGGACTGGTATCAGGAGATCGCCCGCTATATCAAGTCCATTGATCGGAATCATTTGGTCGGAACCGGAGAAGAGGGATTTGATGAAGGAATACCTCCCGTGTATTCAGTCGATCAATACAGCAATACCTACGTGCTTCGGGCCAACGAAGGGACCAGTTATGTCATGAATACATCCATACCGGAGATTGATTACGGGAATGCACATTGGTATCCGACAGAGTATGGGTTTGGCTACTCCATTACGGAAGAATTCCTGCAGTCTCAGACAGCGTGGGTTCGGGATCATAAATGGATTGCCGAAGCCCGAGACAAGCCTCTGATTCTCGGAGAGTATGGATTTCCGGGGTGGGGAGATGCAAGGGTCCTTACGGTATACAGTGCGTTGTGGCGTGACATACAGGAGCTTGCCGTCGATGGTAGTTTGCTGTGGCAACTCACGGCTGATTACATCAAATGTACGGAGTCCGGTGGAAATATTTGTTGGCCTGGAGGAAGGCAGGACAATGAACTTTTTAAAAATTTCATACGCTATGTTGAACTCTCGGAAATCAGGTGAACTACTTATGTCTCAATAAATTAGATTTTTTTAATCTGTAAATTATGTAACAAATTAGAGTTTATTTGTAATGCATCTGTTCGAAACTAATGATAAATGTATTCATAACATGCATAGTAGGCCTTTAGAGATTATTTGTTGATCTGTTGGTTCAAAATAGATGTTCATAGAAACAGTCAAAGAGAGACCGGATAAATGGAAACGCATAGGTTGGATAACGAGAGAATCAAAAACGTCGAAAAAATACTACAGTCGGGTGAGAAACCCGTCTTTATTACGAATAGTCAGGTTATGCTCGACCTGTATTCGAAAATAAAATTGATTGCAAAAACGAATGCGACAGTACTGATTACCGGTGAGAATGGTACCGGGAAAGAAGTATTTGCACGTCTTCTCCATTATCACAGCAAGCGAAGCAAGAAACCGATGGTTACGGTTAATTGCGGGGCAATTCCCGCTGATCTTGTCGAAAGCGAGCTGTTCGGGCATGAGAAGGGGGCATTTACGGGTGCCGATTCCAGGAAGTTGGGATGTTTCGAGTTGGCAGATCAGGGCGTGCTTTTTCTGGATGAAATCGGTGAAATGTCACTTGCCTCACAAGTAAAGCTTCTGCGTGCTGTCGAAACGGGAACGTTCCGACGAGTAGGCGGGAAAGAGGAAGTGCATGTGGATGTTACGCTGATTTCTGCCACGAATAAAATATTGAGTGATCAGGTGAAGTCCGGAAGTTTCCGGGAAGATCTCTATTACCGATTGAATGTAATTGAGTTGTATATCCCGCCTTTAAAGCATCGAAAAGAGGATATTGGCCTGTTGATGGAGTTCTACAAAAACTACTTCAGTGGCATTTATGGTTTGTCGGATGTCGTGTTCGCAGACGAAACGGTTACGATGATGATGAATTATAATTGGCCCGGAAATATCCGCGAGCTGCGGAATTGTATCGAACGGTGTATGATTTTGGTAGATGGAAAGAGTATTACTCCGGATCTACTGCCATCTTATATTTCCCGTACGGAAGGGGTGTATGATGAATCGAACACTCAGAATTCTGCCAAGTACATCCATCTTCCGGTTGGAATGACACTGGACGAAATCGAAAAACAAGCGATTCAACAGACATTGGAATCCGTTGGGAACAACAAAACGGAAGCCGCCAAGATTTTGGGTTTTGCCAGAAAAACGCTCCATAACAAACTCGAAAAATATGCGACCACATAGGATCACCCGACCCATACTGAATGGGCCGGGTGATTCAGTGGTTACCGCATGTTCATAACGTGGTTTCGATAGTCGTTGTAGAGTTCGGTGTCTTCTCTGCCCCCCGGATAGCAGATGTTTCCTCCAAACTCCCAACATTTGGTGCCATCGGCTACAAGCTGCCACAACAGGTTGCCGTCCAGCTCAATCTCTTCGACGTGTGCGTACAGCTCACTGTAGATGGTTGAGACCCGATCGTCGCTCCAACCCGGAAACCCGTACTCCCCGACAATAAACGGTTTGCCCACTTGTTCCGCGATCGCTTGATGATCTTCAAGCCACGCAACCTGTGCTCTTCTCATATCTTCGTCGACAGTGGATCCGAATCCATATTCACTGGGGTACCAGTGAGCATTTCCAAAATCGATCTCCGGAATGGCCGTATTCAGAACGTAGCTTGTTCCTTCGTTGGCCCGAAGCGTATACGTATTGCTGTACTGATCGGCTGAGTACACCGGAGGTGTTCCTTCATCAAATCCCTCTTCACCGGTGGAAATCAGATGATTGGGATCCATGGACTTGATATACTGGGCAATCTCTTGGTACCAGTCCCGCAAGATGGTGGCATCCTCTCCGCTGTTTCGTCCTTCGTTCATGATCTGCCAAGCCATGATGGCCGGTTCGTCTTTGTAGGCAACTCCGGTAACCGTATTGGTCCGGTTAAGAAGCATGGAGATGTAGTTTTTGTACCATGTCTGTGTCTGGCTGTTCGTCAGAAAGAACTCCATGTTGGTTGAAGGATCCGACGCTCCGGCCCAGGTGTTGTATTGGCAAACCCCACCCAGTTGATCCCAATAGTTGATGAAAGGGATGATAAACCGAATGCCTCTCTCTTTGCCTTTGGCAATGACACTGTCCAGGTCCTGAAGCGCCTCTTCACTGTACTCACCGGGAGCCGTCTGGATCACATTTTCTGTCGGGTCGTTTTTACTGTACCCACAGTCATATCCGTCATAGAATCCCCACATTCGAACGACATTGACGCCGGTATCCTCAAACAGATCCAGAGCCCGGTCTACAACAGATGAGTTGATCTTTTCATAGTTGGGCAGATAATAGGCGTTGGTTCCAACAAAACGGAAGACGGAGTCATCTACGATAAAATCCGAGTTTTGAACCTGTACAAAAGATCCTGAAACGGGCTCGTTCTGGCTGCTTGCAATCGTAAACTCCCACGTGGACGACCATTTAGAGGGTGCATCTTCGGTGACGGGCCGGACTTTCCAGAAATAGGTCTTGTCGGGGTCCAGTGTCGGTGTCTCAAGTGTGGGTTGATCAACTGTGGTATCAATAATCAAGGACTGGAAGTTGCTCTGCTCAGAAAGCATGACGTCATATTCGAGGGCTTCGTCGACAGGCTCCCACTCGAGTGTAACTTCAGACGAATAGTTTGTCGATGAGTTTTCCGGGGAGATCAGATTCGTCTCTACGTTCGATGGTCCATCATCATTTACGACACGATCGCAACTAATCAAGAGGCCGGTAGCAAGAAGTAGCAAGAGGAGGAGACGGGGAAGGATTCGTAATCGGGACATCTGGGTGCAGGGTCATGGGTTCGGATCGATCAGTCTCTACTGTAGAGATTGTTTTCAAGCCCTCTTATCGAATTGATCCATTTTGGTTCCATCCATACGACAACAAATTTCGTTCGAATTGAGGATCAAACGAATCGTGGAAACATGAACCGATTTGGCACGAGATTTGTAACTAATTCAAGTACACGAATTTGCTCTCTCTATTTGTGAAAAAATTACACGCATTGACAAGAAGAAGAGATTTAAATATTAAAAAATTCTAATAAATAAAGACGCACATTGAGGAGCCTCCGTTGAAAACATTGAAAATATTGATACTGATGGTTGTCATGGTCTCATGCAAAACGGCAACTGATCCTCTTCCGGACAGGTATACACTACAGGCATTTGCAGAACCACAAGAGGGCGGGGCTATTTCACCCCAGGCCGGCGAGTTTAATCTGGGAGATTTGGCCACATTGGTCGCCACACCGGCACCGAACTGGTATTTCTCTGGATGGAGTGGTGATGTTTCCGGATCCGTGAATCCCGAGAAACTGGTATTCAACGGACATAAACAAGTGACGGCTCTGTTTGAACGAATGGAAACCTCCGTGTGGGCGATGGGCTATAATCACAATGGTCAGCTGGGAAATGGACAGCAGGAAGGATCCGACAGGCCACTCCAAAGCCTGAATCAGGCATCGTTCGTAACAGCAGGATCCTGGCACAGCTACTTTATCCGTCCGGATCGATCTCTCTGGGGGATGGGGTATAATTTACACGGCCAACTCGGGGATGGTACCACAACGGACCGTCATCTCCCGGTCAAAATCAGAGATGAAGTTTTGGTCGCGGCTGCCGGGGAGCATCACAGTCTTTTTGTGACGACAAGCGGAGAGCTGTTCGCTACCGGAGAGAATATCGAGGGTCAATTGGGAGCCGGGGACCGGATGCAGCAAACTGTACCTGTATGGGTCGATTCGGATGTACGGACAGTGACTGCTGGAGACTGGCACAGTCTGTATATCAAGAACGACGGTCGCCTTTGGGGGATGGGAAAGAATCTGGATGGTCAATTGGTACCCGAAACGATCAACCGTATCGAAACTCCTGTACAAATCGCTGAAGGTGTCTTGCAGGCAGTAGCAGGACATCGCCATACCCTCTATCTAACTGAAGATGGAATTCTTTGGGGGAAAGGGGGGAATGCAAGCGGACAGCTCGGGGATGGAACATTTGTGGATCGCAGGGATGCTGTCCAAATGGCTTCTCACGTTCAGTTTGTATCTGCCGGGAGAGATCACACTTTGTTTATAACAAATGATGGTGTGTTGTGGGGCGTCGGGAACAATACACATGGTCAGCTCGGAGATGGCAGTTTGACGGATCGCAACCGTCCCGTTCAAATTGACCGTGATGTCGTCTTTGCCACGGCCGGAATCCGCCATACTCTCTACATCAAATCGGATGGGACATTCTGGGCAACCGGAAAGAACGGTGATGGCCAACTTGGAGACGGAACCCGGGTGGAGAGAACCCATCCTGTACGGATTGACGAACGGGTACTTCATGCAGCTGCGGGGGTTCATCACAGCCTGTATGTCCGATCCATCGTACACGAAGCTCCAGACCCTGCAGAACCGGTCCTGCCTCCTTGTTTGGGCGATCCACTGGATCAATGGCAAGACAAAGGAGGGACTCCCCGGCGTTGGCCTTCGTGTAGTGAGCCGGCAGAGCTGGGAATCGAATAGATCGTCGGATTCCCCAATGGAGTGGTTCGGTCTGTATTGGATTCACTCGCTCTGGAATGATTTCGACTGGGGAGTTTGTTTCCATGAGTACAATTCGTTTTTTGAGTATACTAATGAGTAGAAGCAAGAAAGGGCATGTTCGGTCCGTGGCGTCATGGGACAATAGATTCATGGCGTCCCTACATTTGTGATGGAGTGGTTATGACACGTTCAAAAGACAGTTCCATATCGCCCCGGCGAGCCAAAATATTGGATGTTCTCAGAGAGGCGGGTGAATCGTTGCAGATTCGTGAAATCGTCAAACGAACCGGGTTGGAGTACGACAATGCCCGAAGCGCACTATCGGAAATGACGACCATGAAACTGATCGTTCGGATTCATCGGGGGGTGTATGATCTCCCGGAGCGTGTGGAAGAGAAGGAGGCGGAGTCACCCGATCATCCGTTCAACCGGATTCTTCTGAATCAGCAGATCCTGAAAGTGCTCTTGAACATTGTGATCACCAACAAAGCGCTCATGGAGGCACTGCTCTTGGGGCAGCAGGAGATTATTCGCACCATCAAAAGCATCAGTCCGGACAATGAAGATGGTGAAGAGGCCATTCGTGACCTGGAGAAGGTGTTTGCGGAGCGTGTCAAATGGCATTTCGATGTGGCTGCCGAGCAAGTTACCGAACAGTATACCCGGCTTCCGGAAGAGGTTTTTGATGTACTGGTTGCTCCACTGACCAGAGACAAGGACATTGATTTGGATCGACTCTCCTCGCTTCGGGAGAAACAGAAGAAGAAAACGTCTCGCAGTGATCGGGATCGCCATTCTTCCTGACCTGTACCCACTCAATCTATAAAGTGAGTGTTCGAAGGATTCGGTAAATTCTTCCCGCACTTCCCGTAAATGGTTCGTCATGTGGGGAACTTGTGATTCCAAACAAGTCATAACGTCACCCACAAAAAATTTTAGTTGGTCTTCCATTCTGGAAATGAACAATTTAACTCTATGCAGGGAATGCTTCAAATCGCTCATAAAGATGAAAATATAGGCGATTTTGAATGACGACGTGCGATTTTTTACTGATAAAATAACATCACCCACTTGTAGGTAATGTTCGGATCGTCTACATTCATCCGAGTACTCGATGAACCCGTGAATTTTGAACGACCTGCGATTATGGCTCATATTGAACTTGAAGAAGGGCTGCCCGGAATCATCGGACTTTTGGAGTATCGAAAAGATACCGCCAAACCGATTCGGGAGCTGACTCAGATTCTACTCCGTGGAGAATCGACCCTGACGGTGGGAGAACGGGAGCTTATTGCAACCATCGTCTCTCATCGCAATGAATGCACGTTTTGTGCAACAGCACATCAAACGACGGCCGATCAACTACTCGGGAATAGCGATACATCGGCACATGTTTGCCGGGACTTGGCGACGGCTCCGGTGAGCGAAAAGATGAAAGGGCTCCTTGCCATTGCCTCCAAGGTTCAACAAAGCGGACTGTCCGTAAGAGCGGAGGATGTGGAGAAGGCCCGAACGGCGGGTGCGACGGATCGGGAGATTCACGATACGGTTCTGATTGCTGCTCTCTTCTGTTTATACAATCGGTATGTGGATGGTTTGGGAACCTGGACACCGGAAGGACCGGATTTCTATGCATCTCTTGCAGACCGACTGACCACTCGTGGATATGTCCGGCCCGAGAAGGGGTATGATGACCACAAATACGGGGGGAAACCAAATGAGTCATAGAACGAAGGTGAAATCGAGGTCCATCAGCATTGTTGATCCGTTCACAGATCCTCTGATTTGGAAAGCATTCAATAGACGGCAATGGAGAGGCTTGTTACTTTTTCTCTTTCTGTTTTCCGCTGTACCCGTTGCAACCCTGGCGCAGGAGGGTCAACTGCTCGGGATCGTGACGGATCTGGAGGGACGTCCGCTCGCAGGCAGTACTCTCCAGATCGGGCAAGGGACGTTGGGCGGGGCCACGGATGCCGACGGTCGAGTCATTATTGAAGAGGTCCCTGAGGGAACGCATACCTACCTGGCAAGATTTGTCGGGTATTCACCGGCTCGTGGCGAGGTTCGGATTGTATCGGGGGAGCAGACCGTGCTGGAGATACAGCTTCGTCGGGACTTGTTGGGAATGGGGGAGTTGGTCGTTTCTGGATCCTTTAACCCGGCTGTTCAGTTGGAGTCAAGTACCTCGATTACCTCGTTGACCCCGTCGGTCATTGAGCAGCGAATCCCCCGTGGTGTGGCCGATCTGTTGAAGGCGGTGCCGGGTGTTCAATCTACAAGCAACTATGGTGAAGCGGGCAATGATGTGACCATTCGGGGATTACCGGTCACGGCAAACAGTTCGTTTCGCTACATCAGTTTGCAGGAAGATGGATTGCCGGTATTCGAGCCACCGGGATTACTGTTCGCTTTTCCGGATGCCATGGCTCGACAAGATGAAACCATCGCCCGTATCGAGACGGTTCGGGGTGGAAGTTCGGCGATCTTTACCTCCAATACACCGGGGGGGATGGTCAATCTGATTAGCAAAACCGGTGGGGAGACGTTGCAGGGGACGATCAAGAACAGCGTTGGACTGCACGGGATGGTTCGGCAGGATCTGAATGTGGGTGGGCCTCTTGGCGATCTGTGGCGATTCAATGTGGGTGGCTATTATCGACACGATGAAGGGGTTCGGCATCCCGGATATCCTGCCAACAGGGGAGGCCAGGTGAAGTTGAATGTGACGCGTCAGCTCGATCGCGGTCTCATTCGATTCTACACCAAGTACCTGAACGAGAAGAATGTCTGGTTTATGGGAAGCCCGATCCGGAACTACAAGGAGCCGGAGGCGATCCCCGGAGGTCCGGCCGTCGGCAGCGGGACCTCGTTTCCACGGGATCGGCGTGTTGTATCCATTCCCGATGCCTTCAATCATGGATCGTACACGAAAGAGAATCTGGACCACGGATACGATGTCAGCTACCGGATGGCGGGGATGGAGCTCTTTCACGAGTTGGAGAACGACTGGGATGTCACCCTTCGGAGCCGGTTTCTGGATTCAGACAACCGAATGAATTTAATGATTGATGTGGCCGATCCGATGCCCATTCAGTCGTTTGCATCCCCGGCATTGCCGTCACAGGTTCCTCGATTTGTCCGGTTTGTCAATTCCGGCGAAACCGTAACCAATCCGCAATCGGTGGCAAACTTGAACGGGAACGGGTTGATGTCGGTCCACGGTATGGCATTTTCCGATCAGCCGGTTCAAAACTTCATCACCGATGTACAGCTCTCCCGGGATCTGGAGAACCACTCAATGACCCTGGGGGCGTATTACAGTACCTATCGAACGCAGTTTCAGTTGACGCAGCATGGCGTCTTTGTAGAAGTGGCAAATCGTCCGCGATTGATACAGGTCATGATTCCGGACGGAAGCGGAGGGGTGGATGGATTAACACCGGCCGATGGATTTGCAGGGTATAACTCCGGCTACTGGAATCTTCGCTCCTATACCAATTTGATGGCATTTTATGCCGGAGATACCTGGAACGTGAACGATTATCTGACGCTGGACGGAGGTGTTCGGGTAGACATGAATCACAGTCGTGGCGACAACGAACGGCCTGTGGTCCCCGGGGAGATGGACAATGGATCGGTTTCCGGGCAGTCGGTTCCACCTGGATATCCCGCTTTCGAGCCGACGCCTCAACAGACGCGTGCCGGTATGTTCGGTAGTGGTCGCTTTCGTACCTGGGACTACCGGTTCAACACGTGGAGTGCCAGTCTGGGAGCCAATGTTGCGTTTACGGATGAGTTGGCCATCTACTCCCGGTTCAGTCGTGGAAACCGGGCTCCCACGGTACAGCAATGGACATTTCAGACCTCGGACGGTAGTCAGGTGACAGGCGATACCAACCGGGGAGAGATCGAAACGATCCTTCAGGCCGAGGCGGGAGTCAAGTGGCAGTCTGATCGTGTCGCGCTTCTTTTGGCCGGTTTCTACAGCAGGAGTGAAGATTTGATCACGACGCTGCATCGTGGCCAGGCCGACGGAAGTTTTATCTTTTTGCCGATTACCGGAAATACACGAACGTTCGGATTGGAAATGGAAGCGGCCGCCCGTCTGCTTCCGGGTCTGGATCTGAGAGTGAATTCGACCCTGCAGGATCCTCGATTCACGAAATTCGAGTATGAGTTTTTCGTCACCGGAAACAATCCTGAAAGCGGACTTCATCAACGGGATTATGCCGGCAACTATCTGAATGACATTGTTCGGTTCATGACCGATGTGACGGCTCAATACAACTGGCAGCGTGCCGACCTGTTCATGAACTATCGATATACAGGGAGTCGAATGGCCAACCGACCCAACACCATTCGAATTCCGGGCTATAGTGAAGTGATGGGGGGAGTCGGGTGGACGGCGAACCGGATACGATTCTCGGCACAGGTTACCAATCTGTTCAATACCCAGGCGGTTGCGCAGATGGCCAACCGAACGGGTGAGGATGTACTCCAAGTGAATTCTGATGGTTCAGCGGATGTTTTGGTCACCTCCGGTGCGAATGCCGGGACGATCACGACCACCTCCTACAGTACCGGGCTCGGTATTCTTCCGCGAAGTATTCTTCTTGCAGTGACCTATCGATTTTGACGATGATCCGTAATCAGGAACGTTCGACAGAAGTGGAGAATACACATTCGTCAACGGCAGAAACGTCGGTTTCGACGGGATATGCTGTCGGTGCCATTGCTCTCGGATTTTCGGGCAACTTGTTTAGTGGTCTCGTATCGACGCTCATGGCTACGTATCTGCCGGACTCCGTGCAGGATCTGCTCGGTAGTTTGAGCGAGGAAGATGTCAGTTTTGTCGGATCCTACATTGGGGCAATGTACATCGTCGGCTGGGCGGTTGGCGGGATCTTCTTTGGTTGGTTGGCCGACCGGGTGGGTCGAATTCGTACCCTTTCCGGAGCTCTTTTGGTGGTCGGACTGGCCACGTCCGCGGCTTCATTTTCGCCCAATTGGTTGGTACTCGTTGCATTGCGACTCGTGACCGGTATGGGGGTCGGTGCCACCATGGTGCTCTGCGCCGTTTTCGCAGCAGAGATTTGGGGAAAACGCGTGAAGGGGAGAGCCATTGCCATGAGTATCCTGGCCATTGGATTTCCGATCGGGATCATTAGCTCCGGTCTGGTGACCTGGCTGGTCACCGACTGGAGGACAGCCTTTTTGATCGGTATCGCTCCGGCATTGCTGGGTCTTGTTGCTCCGATTCTCTTCTCCGAGCCCCCACAATGGCGTCGCACACCGAGTGACGAGGACTCCTCCGACAATGGCGAATCGGAGTGGAGTTGGCTGCTCTCCCCGGAGAACAAGACCAATTTTGTTGCAGGGGCGGTCATATTCGGTGCAATGTCCATTGGCATCTGGTCTACGTTTTCCTGGCTTCCAACGTGGGCACAGGATCTGGCCAGGGGATCCGACAGCGCATTGCAGGTGGGCGGAACCCTGATCGCTCTGCTTGGAATGGGGGGCATTGTCGGGAGCTTACTGTCCGGACCGTTGGCCAATCTGTTGGGGCGACGCCATACCTTGATGGTGGCGTTTGCCGGTGCCGGGATTTCGGCGGTCTTTCTTTTTTTGACAAATGTAGAGTTTGACTCGATTATTTACGTTCAAACCGCTGGGTTGGCGCTCTTTTTCGGGTTCAGTCAAGGGATATTGATGGCCTACATTCCCGAGCTTTTTCCGACGTCCATTCGTTCCACGGCAACAGGGATCTGTTTTAACCTGGGGCGAATATTGACAGCGTTGGCTGTCTTTTTTGTCGGATACCTGGTTCCAATCCTGGGTGGTTACGGGAATGCCCTGTTGGTTTTCTCCCTGACCTATGTATTTGGTTTTGCAGCGGTCGTTATGGCTCCGGAGACGCGCAACAAGGTGCTCTGATCGGTCCGGTTCAACCCGTTGCATCCCTCGGTGAAGTTGAGTACATAGGAGTGTTACGGTAGAGTTGGCCCGTGGCTTCGTTCGATGGTCTCTTCACTCAATGTATCGTTGTTATGCGTGTACTCATTCTTCTCATTCTCGCTTCTCTCTTTTTTCTGTCTCTTCCGTTTACCGTTCAGGCACAGGAGTACGATCTTCTGATCGATAACGGCCATGTCATGGATCCAAAAAACGGAATGGATCAAGTGATGGATGTGGCTGTTGCAGACGGGGTCATCGCACGTGTGGCCGAATCCATCCCCGCATCGAGCGCACAGCGCGTGATTGACGCTACGGGCCTGTATGTGACACCGGGTCTGGTGGATATTCACGGACATCATTTCTACGGAACCGAAGAGGATCCGGTAGCCTATGCCGGTGGGTTTTGGGCCATCCCTCCGGATGGATTTACACTTCGCACAGGTGTGACAACCATCGTTGATCTTGGGGGTGCGGGGTGGAAACGGTTTCGCCTGTTCAAGGAAAATGTCATCGACCGTTCGACAACGCGGGTGCTCTCTTTTATCAATATTGTGGGAGCTGGTATGCAGAAAGAGGAGGTCGAGCAGAACCTGAACGACATGGACCCGAAGATGACGGCGTTGCGGGCCCGCCAGTTTCCAGACCTCATTGTCGGGGTCAAACTGGCGCACTATCAGGGACACGAATGGGAACCGGTGGATCGGGTTGTAGAGGCCGGTGAGATGGCCGGTCTGCCGGTCATGATCGACTTTGGTCAGGCCGATCCGCCGCTCTCTCTGGAGACATTGCTTATGGAAAAACTGCGTCCGGGAGATATGTTTACGCATCTGTACGCCGATACCCGTGGGCGAGAACCCATTGTCGACGAGAACGGAAGAGTCAAGGAGTTCATGTGGGCAGCCAGGGATCGAGGGGTCCTGTTCGATGTGGGACACGGGGGCGGAAGCTTCGTCTGGCATCAGATGGTTCCGGCTATGGAGCAGGATTTCTGGCCGGATTTCATCGGAACGGATTTGCACCGTTCCAGCATGAATGGGGGGATGAAAGATATGACCCATCTCATCTCCAAATTTCTCAATGTCGGTATGCCGCTCTACGATGCCATTGATCGGTCCAGTTGGCAGCCGGCCCGGGCAATCGGTCGGGAAGATCTTGGCCATTTGAGTGAAGGTGCCGGCGCCGATCTGGCTATTTTCCGCTTGCGAGAGGGGGAGTTCGGCTATATGGATTCGCGTCGACGGGCATTACACGGAAACCTGCGACTTCAAAACGAGCTTACCCTGCGGGACGGCCAGGTGGTCTGGGACTTGAATGCCATTGCTTCACCGGTCTGGGAACGAGAGTAATACGGGTCGAACCGCTCAGTGACAGTGTCCATGAGTGGAATCCCAACTCTGGCCGGGTGGACATTGTTGATCTCCACTTCCCGACAATGTGACGGCCAGGATGGCCAATCCGAACAGAACGGCAAGCACGACTCCAATCATACCCAATTTGGAGCCGTTGTGGGCCTGATCGCGTTTCTGGCAGCAATTCTTGTATTTATTCCCGCTTCCGCAGCGGCACGGATCGTTGCGATGCAGTTTTTCTCCCATAGCATGACAAGGTTGGTGATCGGGATGGTTCGGGACATGATGATCCCGTTGCTTTCTCAAATATACTCTTCCGGGACTCAGAATCCAGTTGTCAACATGGGTGTGTCGATCGATTTCTTACCTCGATGATTCGTCGAAGAATTTCACACAACATCCCAACTACTTGTCCGTTCAGAGGATAGATGGAACGTTTCCCCCTGGTTTTGCATTTAAAGGGGTAGAGTTAGAAACATAATAATGGACGGTGTTTACGATGAGTGATCTGAATATCAAGGGGAACTGGAATGAATTGAAGGGCAAACTGAAGCAGAAGTATGGAGACTTGACAGATGACGATCTCTCCTATGTCGAAGGAAAAGAGGATGAGTTGCTTGGACGGATTCAGAAGAAGCTGGGCAAGAAGCGAGAAGAGGTTGCAACCGAGATTCGAAACTGGATTGACAGGTAGCCGGAACCCATGAACCCTTCGTTTCCAATCCATGATGGTTGGACGGGGATAGACAGTTGAGAAAGCAATGATTGTAAACCCAAACGGAGTATTGATGAACAGACCACGTGTATCGACAACATTTATGACGGTTATGGCACTGATTACGAGCCTTTTTCTTGTCCAGTGCGGAGGAGAGTCCAGCACATTTGAACAGGAAAGAGATCAGATGCAAAGCAATCTGGAGAGTCTTCACAGTGATCTGGGGGACCGGATTGATGCACTCTCGACTCAAATCGAAGAAGCAGGAGAAGAGGCTGGTGAGGGTGCAGAAGAAGCCGGCGATGGCGCAGCTGATGTCGCTGAAGAGATGGAAGAGGCTCGCCAAGAGCTCATGAACGAGCGATCGGCAGTCGAGCGAACGCTGGATGATATCGGGGATGCAACCGAAGAGTCCTGGGAGAGCGTAAGGGGGAGTGCAGAAGAGACCTACAACCGCGCGGTTTCTCGTGCAAACGAGATCCTGCAGTCGCTTTCCAGTGACCAATAAGCGTCCTGTACAAACCGGTTAAAATGTTAGAGGGAGGCAGGATCGCCTCCCTTTTCTATGATAGCTACTTTTAATAGGGTCGATAGAGAGAATCTGTCTGCGTCTGGTTCACCATACAGCTATACTGCAAATTGTAGTCAGGCGAGTTGTTATGTGCAGGTTCGTCTCGTCCGCAGTAATTGAATACGGACGGGCACCTGTTGAACCAAAAAAGGCGAATCCATGAGTAACGAAGGAAAGTGTCCATTTCATCACGGTACCAAACGGGAAAGTGCGGGTGCCGGAACCCGGAACCGTGATTGGTGGCCCAACAAGCTGAATCTGAATATTCTACGGCAGCACTCTTCGTTGTCCAATCCGATGGATGAGGATTTCGACTACGCAGAGGCGTTCAGCAAGCTGGATCTGAATTCTGTCAAAAAAGACATTTTCGATTTGATGACCGATTCCCAGGAGTGGTGGCCGGCAGACTTCGGTCACTACGGACCGCTCTTTATCCGAATGTCCTGGCACAGTGCCGGAACGTACCGCGTTGTGGATGGACGGGGTGGGGGTGGAACCGCCAATCAGCGATTTGCTCCCTTGAATAGCTGGCCGGACAACGTGAACCTGGACAAAGCCCGAATGTTGCTCTGGCCGGTAAAGCAAAAGTATGGCCGGAGCCTGTCATGGGGAGACCTTCTCATACTGGCCGGTAACTGTGCACTGGAATCGATGGGTTTTCGGACATTCGGATTTGCCGGTGGACGAGTGGATGTCTGGGAACCGGAAGAGGATGTGAATTGGGGAGCCGAGCAGGAGTGGCTGGGAAGTGAGCGGCATGACGAGGAGGGTCAATTGGAGGGTGCCCTGGCCGCCGATCATATGGGTTTGATTTATGTAAATCCGGAGGGCCCGAATGGTGAACCGGATCCGGAGAAGGCAGCGCATTTTATTCGACAATCCTTTGCCCGTATGGCGATGAACGACGAAGAGACGGTTGCGTTGATCGCCGGCGGACACACGTTTGGAAAAGTTCACGGTGCGGCTCCCGAAGAACATCTGGAGGGATCTCCGGAAGAGGCACCCATCGAGCAGCAGGGACTGGGATGGAAGAATACATACGGAACAGGAAAAGGCGCCGACACGATAACGAGCGGGCTGGAAGGTACCTGGACACAAACACCGACCGAGTGGAGCAACCGGTTCCTCGAGAACTTGTTCAACTTTGAATGGGAGGTGACCAAGAGTCCGGCCGGTGCCTGGCAGTGGAAGCCGAAGGACGGTGCCGGTGAAGGAACCGTTCCGGATGCCCATGATCCGAAGAAGAAGCATGCTCCCTTCATGCTTACCACGGATCTTTCGCTTCGGGTAGATCCGGAGTACGAGAAGATTTCCCGACGTTTTTTGGAGAATCCGGACGAGTTTGCAGATGCATTTGCCCGGGCATGGTTCAAATTAACTCATCGGGACATGGGACCGAAGACCCTCTATCTGGGCCCCGAAGTTCCGAAGGAGGATTTGCTTTGGCAGGACCCGATCCCTGCAGTGGATCATGATCTTGTAGATGCCTCCGATATCGCCGAACTGAAAAAGGAGATCCTTGGTTCCGGCTTGTCGATTTCCGAGTTGGTTTCAACGGCTTGGGCATCGGCGTCTACCTATCGCGAATCAGACAAACGGGGTGGAGCCAATGGCGCCCGTATCCGTTTGGAGCCACAGAAGAATTGGGAGGCAAACAACCCGAAACAGCTGGCGAATGTACTGGAGACACTGGAAGGAATTCAGAAATCATTCAACAATGCGCAATCCGGGAACAAAAAAATCTCTCTGGCAGACCTGATCGTACTGGGCGGAAGCGCAGCGATCGAGAAAGCAGCCGGGAAAGCCGGATACAAGATCGAGGTTCCGTTTACCCCGGGACGAACCGATGCGTCGCAGGAAGAGACAGACATCGAATCTTTCTCTTGGTTGGAACCCGCCGCAGACGGCTTCCGGAACTACTACACAGCGACGTATGATGCGACGCCCGAGGAGATGCTTGTAGATCGTGCTCAACTCCTGACCCTGACCGTACCCGAGATGACGGTTCTGATGGGAGGCTTTCGCGTTCTGGATACCAATTACGACGGGTCCAAGCACGGAGTCTTTACCGAGAATCCGGGAGCCTTAACCCATGATTTCTTCACCAACCTTCTCACGTTTGATACCACCTGGAGCGCTGTATCCGAGGATCAGCAGCTCTTTGAAGGCAAGGATCGGGCCAGTGGAAAGGTGAAGTGGACAGGAACCCGTGCCGACTTGATCTTTGGATCCAATTCAGAGCTCCGTGCGGTTGCCGAAGTCTATGCTTGTGACGATGCGGAGGAGAAGTTCGTCAAGGATTTTGTTGCAGCCTGGACCAAAGTGATGGAATTGGATCGGTTCGACCTGTAACAGGATTCTCTGTAGCGGACCCGTGCGCCATGCGTCCGATACCGGGAATGAACAGATAAAAAAGGCGGTCTGAGAAATCAGGTCGCCTTTTTTTGTTCAGGAATTCAGGTTCAGACGGAACTCGGCCGCATCCAGAATGGATTCCAACATTCGGGCATAGGAGAGTCCTCCGATCTTGCTCATCTTGGCCAGATGGCCGTCCCAACACCAGCCAGGGTTGGGGTTTACCTCCAATAGTTTGGGGTCTCCTTTTGAATTGAGCCGCCAATCGAATCGGCAGTAGTCGCGACAATCAAGTCGGCGCAGAAGCTGCAGACTGTGGTGAATGAGCTCCTGCTCGGTTTTGGCCGGGAGATTGGCGGGGATCGACTTCAGGGATTTCATATAGGGGGAATCAGGGAGCCATTTGGCCTCGTAGCCGCATATTTTCGGCAAATGTTCGGGAAGATCGGAGTAATCCTCCTCGATGACCGGGAGAATCGTGTAGTTGGTGGTGTTTCCGATGATGCCGACCGAGATCTCGGCTCCGGTCAAAAACTCCTCGACCAGAATCGGCTTGTTGTATCCGTACTGCTTTCGGATCTGTAAAATCGCCTGTGCCAATTCGCCAACGGTTTCGGCAACGTTCTTCTGCGTGATACCGAAGCTGGAGTCTCCGAAATTGGGTTTGGCAATGACCGGGAAGGGAATGTCCAGTTCGAAGAGCTTCTCGTCTGCCGTGATCACGAATGCATCGGCGACCGGTACACCGATCTCCGTTGCAATCCCACGTATGAGTGATTTGTCGTAGCAGTAGGCGAGTGTCTGTGGATTGGATCCACTGTACGGAATATTCAGGATCTCCAGAAGGGCGGGGACATGCAACTCCTGAATGGCGCGATTTCCAAACCCCTCGTCACAGAGATTCAATACCAGATCGGTCTCTGCCCGAAATTTCTGAAGATCGGAGTTCAGGGTCCGGTGATTGTTCAGAAAGCGGAATTTGTAGCCATTCAGGGATCCAAGAGCCTCTTTGAGCCGGTCAATCGTCTCGTAATCGTCACTGTCAAAGACAGCATCCGGTTTGATGACATCACTGAGCGTCGGATCTCCCATGACAACGGTGATGTTCTTGACGGCGGTTGTGGTGCGTGAAGGCGTCTTGGGTTTGTTGGCTCGGGCCGTCAAAATGAAGCGCTGTTTCATCATTCCCAGATCCTGATTTCGAAGCGATTCGGTCTCCAGATTTCCGTGGAACGTTACGTCGGTAAAGGCCACTTCTTCGACCAGTTGACGCAGCTGGTCCCGGGTGTAGAGTCGCTCGGCGTAGAATTGGTCGACAATAACTCCCTTCTCGTTGTGGGTGATGATCTCGCGCGAGATGAGTCGTTCGTTGTCTGAAGCCAGAGAGCGTTCCCGGCAGACAAAATGGTTTCTGTCTATCCACTCCCAACTTCTTGGAGTAAAGTGTTCGCGAAGATACTCACCATCTGCGATGTCCATCAACAGGTGGCCGCCCGGTTTCAATACGCGAAAGATCTCTTTCAAGATTCTCTGGTCATCTTCGACCGTTTCAAAGTATCCGAAGCTGTTTCCCAGGATGGTGACCACGTCGAACATGTCTGCCGGCCATGGCAACTTTCGTACATCCCCCTCTTTGAAGTTGATCGCAAGACCTTCTTTTCGGGAGAACGTTCGTGCACGTTGAATCAAATAGTGCGAGCGGTCCAATCCATAAAGATTGTAGTCTCCTCGTCCTGCAAGTTCGATCAAATGGCGTCCCTGTCCACAGGCCAAATCCAGGAGCGTATCCCCGTCCTTGAGTGAGAGGATCTCCTGAAAAAGTGTGACTTCGCTGGTCGTGATACGGGCATCTTCGACCACATCTGCGTCGGTTTTCAGGTACATGGAGTTGAAAATACGTTTCCACCAATCGGCAGGAAGGTGGTGTTCCAGGTTTTCTACGGGGCCGGCACGTAGGGATTCTTTGCCGTTGGGTTGGATAGCAGAAAGGGTGTCTTGTTTCATCGTTTAAACAGGTTCTCCACGAGTGGGTGATTCAGGAATACACCGCAGAAAATCAGCGAATCACAGTCGGGGGAAGGGAGAAGAAAAGCAGTCTCCTTGGATCCTCAGGAAGGCTCTGTCGGCATGTGCCGATTCAGGCACAAACCCAATGTAAGCGTTTGGATGATCTACAGAAAGAGGCCGGAACAGGAATAGGAAATTTTTTTTCGGGCTGAACCACCAGAAAATGTACAGGAGGGTGATCAAAAAAAAAGGGCAGGAAAAAATCCTGCCCTTTTCAGATCATTTATCGTTGGCTTCGCTGCCGATCGCCGGTACGTGGCCGGCGGGATCGTTGTTGCCGATTCGATTTCGAGCGACTGCGTGGGCTTCCACCTCTACTGGTTCGGCCCGATGCTGCAGGAGCAGCCATCGTCAGTTCGGGGTGTTCGACGACCGGAACTCGTTTTGCGATGAGTTTCTCGATGTCGCGGAGATAGGATTGCTCCGATCTGTCGCAAAAGGAGAGAGCCGTTCCGTCTGCACCTGCGCGGCCCGTTCGGCCAATTCGGTGGACGTACGTTTCTGCTTCATTTGGAAGATCGAAGTTGATCACATACTTGAGTTCGTCCACATCGATGCCACGAGATGCGATGTCGGTGGCGACGAGAACTCTCGTTTTGTGATCCTTGAAATTCCCGAGGGCTTTTTGTCTGGCCGACTGGGACTTGTTTCCATGGATCGCTTCAGCACCGATGTTCTCCTTGTTCAGGAGCTTGACCACTTTGTTGGCCCCGTGCTTCGTTCTCGTGAAGACGAGTGCCGAAGAGATCTCCGCATTTTGAAGAAGCGAGAGAAGAAGAGATTTTTTGTTCCCTTGTTCGACGTGATAGACGCCTTGTTGAATCGCTTCGACAGTTGGTGACTCTGGCTGGATCTCCACTTTTTCCGGATTGTTCAGCATCGATTTGGACAGTTGAACAATTGCAGGAGGCATGGTAGCCGAGAAGAAGAGCGTTTGGCGTTTTTTGGGAACGGCCTTGAGGATCTTCTTGATGTCGTTGATGAAACCCATATCGAGCATGCGGTCCGCTTCGTCCAAAACGAGTATTTCTACATTCGAAAGCGAAAGATGTCTCTGGTTCATCAGGTCGAGCAGACGTCCGGGCGTCGCGACAACAATGTCTACGCCACGGTTCAGTTTTCGAACCTGACTCTTTTGGTTGACCCCGCCAAAGATGACGGCGGTAGAGAGTCCGGTGTATCGTCCGTATCGCTTGAAACTGTCGTCGATCTGGATGGCCAGTTCCCGTGTGGGAGTGACGATCAGGCTGCGAATCGGTTTACGGCCTTGTTGGTTGGTCGATTTTCCCAGGTTCTGCAGGACGGGAATCGCGAACGAGGCCGTTTTTCCGGTACCGGTCTGCGCACTGCCCAGCAGATCTCTTCCCTGAAGGGCGATCGGTATGGATTGTGCTTGAATGGGGGTGGGTTCTGAGTATCCTTCTTCGTTTAAAGATCTGAGGATTGGATCTGTAAGACTCAGTGATTTGAATGACATACAGTATATAAAATGAAAAAAGCCCGCCAAGAGCATTCAAGTCAGGCTTCAAAATGAATGAGCCTCCAATATACGGAATATTCAGATGATCTCTATGCGTGGTCTTTCAGATCCTTTCGGGCCGAACCGGTTCGCTCAGGTTTGCGACCCACGTTGAGACAAGGCGCGCGAGATATCGGCTCCACTTGGCTCCTGGAAGATGTCAAGTTCAAAGAAGGCGGCCGTTGCATACAGGTGGTCAAAAATGTCGGACTGAATCGCTTCGTAGTCGACCCAAGCGGTCGTTTCGGTAAAGCAGTAGATCTCCATCGGAATCCCGCGACTGTTGGTTGCCAATTGACGAACCATGATGGTCATCTCCTGATTGACCTTCGGGTGGTGCTTGAGATAGGCCTCGATATAGTGTCGAAAGACTCCCAGGTTGGTCATCCTCCGTCCATTGATGAGAATCGACGTATCCACCTCGTGTTCGGCATTCCAGGTCTCGATTTCCGACTGTCGGCGTTCGACAAAATCTCGAATCAGATGGTATTTCTTGAGCTCTTCCCGAAATTCCGGATTCACGAATTTGACCGAGTGGGCATCCAGAAAGATGGAACGATTGATCCGTCGTCCACCGCTTTGCACCATTCCGCGCCAGTTCTTGAAACTGTCGGTTACGAAATAGTGGGTGGGGATGGTCGTGATGGTTTTGTCCCAGTTTTGAACCTTGACGGTATTCAGATTGATCTCGATCACATCTCCGTCGGCATTGAATTTTGGCATCTCGATCCAGTCTCCCACGCGAACCATGTTGTAGGAGGACATTTGAACACTGGCCACCAGGCCCAGGATGGTATCTTTGAAGATGAGGAGGACGATGGCTGAGAGCGCTCCGAAAGCGCTCAGGAAGTAAAACGGAGACCGTTCCAGAATGATGGAAAGGACCAGGATGACAATGACGATGTAGAGCAGGATGCGTATGAGCTGAAAGTAGCTCGTGATCGGCTTCTCTTTGAAGGCTGGATGGGATCCCACGGCATACTCACCCACTTTGAGGCAGGCAAAAAAGATGGTCATTCCGACAACGATCAGATAGATATCCGTCAGTTTCAGGACCAGCGGAAGGATGGAGTCGAAGTCGGAAAACAGGGTTGGTGCGAGTAATCGAACCAGAATGGCAGGCACGATGTGTGCCAGATTGTTGAATGCTTTGTTGTCGACCAGCAGGTCATCCCATCTGAAGGATGTGCGTCGGATAATCCGTTCCAGATAGTAGAGGATAACTCTCTTGGTTACGAAAAAGACAATGGTTCCCAGAATCGAAAGGATCAGAAGAAGGCTGAGCAAGCGTAGATAGATGGCCCACTCTTCACCGATACCGGCGTCGGTCCAAAGAGTTTCCAACCAGGTTTCCAGAGTATTCATGATCCGTCGTTCAGTTGGTCGGTGTAGGTGCAGGTCATTTCACTGGCCGAAAGGTAGCAAACCATTCGATCGATTGCCGGTATCTGTCTCCATTCCTTTAGGATAATGGTCATGAAGATACGTTCTTTGATGAACCAGAAATTTCTGTGACCGGTATAGCGGCCAGGGATTCCGTAACTTGGAAAGATCGAGAAGAAACCTTCACTTCAGTGGCAATCAATTGAGCAGCAATCGACGTGTCGAACTGTTACTACTGGGAACGGTCGTCGTCTGGGCGATGAACTTTACGGTTGTGAAGTTCTCTCTTCGGGTCATGGACCCCATGAGCTTCAATTCGTTTCGATTTTTCCTGGCCGTGGGATCCATGTACTTGATCTGGTGGAAGAGTGGGCAGTCACTGGTTGTGCGCAAAGGAGACTGGCCCCGACTGATCGGATTGGGGGTATTGGGTCATCTTCTCTACCAACTTCTCTTCATACTCGGTCTTAACTGGACCTACGCGGCCAACGGCGCAGTGATGTTGGGAACGACCCCGGTTTGGGTTGCACTGGCAACTCGGCTTCTTCTTCGTCAACCACTTCGATGGAGCTCCTGGATTGGTATTCTGGTGGCTGTGACGGGTGTCTGGCTTATCATGGAGGGGAGTGAATCCGGCCTTACACTCGAGGTAACAACGATTAAAGGAGATCTGACAGTACTTCTGGCAGCGATTGTGTTCGGCCTGTTTACGTTTTTGTCCAGGCCCATGTTGGGTCGGTACACGCCCATTCAATTGACGACGCTTGTCATGTTTATCGGAGGGCCGATGGTCGTTCTTGCAGGCATTCCATGGATTCTCCAAACCGATTTCGCGGGAATCACTTGGGAAGCGTGGGTCGGCGTGTTCTACAGTGGAATCCTGTCCATTGCCGTGGCATTCATGCTTTGGAACTCCGGAATTCGTCAGGTGGGAGCCGTCCGCACCTCTACCTTTCAAAATCTGGTCCCGGTCCTGGGACTGCTGTTTGGTGTTGTATTGCTGTCCGAATCGTTGTTGCCCCTTCAATATGTGGGTGCCGGTCTCACGGTCGTCGGCATTATACTGGCCAGGCGGACACCAGCCGTTTGAATCTCCTTGCCCCTTGATTCCATTTGATCGGCGACTGCCTGCGGGACGACAAACGATCCTGCCTCGATATCGATGGTTCGTGGATAACTACCATAAGTTGTGGAGAACTCGTCGTTGACAGTTACACCCGCATGTCTCATCTTTCATTCGAATTCACGGTGTCTGAATCAGCTACAACTGAGACGGATGAAAAGGGAATCCGGTGAGAATCCGGAACTGTACCCGCAACTGTGAGTCGGTTTACACATTCGGTTTGCCACTGTCTCAGCTCCAAAAGAGGCGGGAAGGTAGAATGGGGTATTTGCCGACAAGTCAGGAGACCTGCCTGAATTCGAACAAACAAGATTCCGGGAATAGAATCTGAGTCGAGGTGAGTTGCATTGTGCCCGGAATTCGTGGTTCCTGTCATTCACTCCTGCTTCATTCTGTCCCCTTCACACGATCACAAGAACGCGATCAAAGGGAACATCTTATGCTTACTCAAAATTTGGGATATCCGAGAATTGGTGCCGACAGGGATCTGAAGAGGATCGTTGAATCGTACTGGAAAGGCGATTGTGGGAAAAAGGAACTGGTTGAATCGACCTCTGTCCTTAAAAAGCTGCACTGGGCCAAACAGAAGCAGGCCGGAATTGATCTGGTGCCTTCCAACGACTTCTCCCTTTATGACCAGGTGCTGGACACCGCACTCCTGGTCGGTGCGATACCGGACCGATACAAAGAGTTGTATGTATGGGAAGATAAAACGTTTGATAGCTATCCGTTGGATACCTGCTTCGCCATGGCGCGTGGGTTGCAGAATGAGCAGTTCGATATTGCCGCCATGGAGATGACCAAGTGGTTCAACACCAATTACCACTACATCGTGCCTGAATTTACGCCCGATCAGGAGTTTACATCTCTCTCTACCAAAATATTTGATGAGTATGAAGAAGCCAGGTCGGCAGGAGTTGTCACGAAACCGGTACTGATTGGTCCGGTAAGTTTTCTGTTGTTGGGCAAGGAGAAAAATGCTCCAGATGATTTTCACCGGCTTGATTTGTTGGAACGTCTTCTTCCCGTGTATCAGAAGATTCTTCACAGATTGGAGGAGATGGGTGTAGAATGGGTCCAGCTCGATGAGCCGTTCCTGGTTATGGATACGGATAAAAGAACAGAAAACGCGTTTAGAAATGCATACCAATCTTTTACCGGCGAAGAGAAGAGTTTGAAACTGATTCTGACGACCTATTTTGAAGGACTTTCCGGAAATGCAGAGTTGGCCTGTGATCTTCCCGTAGACGCCCTGCATATCGATCTGGTCGAAGCTCCGGATCAGTTGGGAGAGATATTGAACAAATTCGACGACGACAAGGTTCTTTCGTTGGGATTGGTAAATGGTCGGAACATTTGGAAAACTGATTTGAAAGCAGCATCCACGCTGATGCAACAAGCAGAACAGAAGCTGGGTCGAGATCGGCTGATCATCGCTCCATCCTGTTCCATGCTGCACTGTCCGGTGGACCTGAACCAAGAATGTGACGAAACGACGCTTCCGCAAGAGGTAAAACAGTGGATGGCGTTTGCCGATCAAAAATTGGATGAACTTTCACTGCTGAAGAAGCAGGCAGAAGGTTCTTTGAATGATGGAGAACGGGAGCAATTCGAGCATAATCAGAAATCACTTGCTGCAAAACGACACTCTTCGTTGGTTCACCATTCGAGTGTGCAGCGTCGAATGGAAAAACTGGACAGTTCGTATCTGCGAAGAAAGAATGGATACGAAGAACGTAAAAATGCCCAGAAAGGCAATCTGAATATTCCGGATCGATTTCCTTCCACCACGATCGGCTCATTTCCTCAGACCAAAGAGGTGCGGGGTTGGCGCGCTGATGCGAGAAACGGTCGCATCTCCCGGGGGGAGTACGAGAGAAGAGTCAAACAAGCCATTCGGGAATTGATTGAAAAGCAGGAAGAGATCGGATTGGACGTGTTGGTGCATGGAGAGTTCGAGCGAAATGACATGGTCGAGTATTTCGGCGAACACCTTTCCGGAGTGGCCTTTACACGGAACGGATGGGTACAGAGTTATGGGACGCGTGGGGTCAAGCCGCCTGTGATATATGGAGATGTGTTTCGTTCCGGCCCTGTAACGGTCCCGTGGATATCCTATGCGCAATCACTTACCGACAAACCAGTGAAAGGGATGTTGACTGGCCCTGTTACCATTCTGCAGTGGTCGTTTGCCCGGAATGATCAGCCCCGCTCGGAAACAGCAAAACAGATTGCTCTCGCCATTCGGGACGAAGTAAAAGATCTCGAAGAGAACGGAATCCATATTATCCAGATAGATGAGCCGGCATTTCGCGAGGGTCTGCCTCTCAAGAAACGGGATCGGGACCACTATCTGGGATGGGCGGTGGACGCGTTTCGAATTGCCTCGACATCTGTTCAGGACAAGACGCAGATCCATTCCCACATGTGTTATTCCGAGTTCAATGACATCATTGAACATATCGCCCGTCTGGATGCGGATGTGATTTCGATTGAAACCTCTCGGTCACAACTGGAATTGCTGGATGCCTTCGTCGAGTTTGAATACCCCAATGGGATCGGTCCGGGAGTGTATGACATCCACTCTCCGCGTGTTCCGTCGGTCGAAGAGTTGACAACACTTCTCGAGCAGGCGGTAAATATACTGGGAGAAGAGAAGGTCTGGGTGAATCCGGATTGTGGTCTCAAGACTCGGGGTTGGGAGGAGACCATCCGTTCTCTCGAGAATATGGTTCAGGCAGCAAAAAGAATGAGAGAGAATCGGCACAGTAAAGTCTGACAGCCCACCTATGCGATTGATATTCAACACACATATAAACGACAGAGGGTCATGGAAAAAAGATTAATTGCAAAAACGTCGGTACGGGACAATATCGAGTTGAGCGAAACACCGTCCTATCCTGTGTTCAGGGAGATTTACGAAAAACAGAAGAAAGCAATCTGGTTTCCGGAAGAGTTGAACATCCAGCAAGACGTGCTGGACTACAATTCGCTGACTCCGGACGAGAAAGACTTGTTCGATACGGCCGTGGGTTATTTCTGTTCATCGGAGCTTCTGGTGCAAAATGTATTGGTCAACTCGTTTTTCCCAATGCTAAGCGATCCGCATGCGAAAATGAGTTTCAGTACCCAACTCTTTATGGAGAACATTCACAGTGATTTTTTCGAAATCGTTCTTCAGAGCTTCAATATGGATCGGGAACAGATGTATCGGGTGGCGTTTGATGATCCCGTTTTGAAGAAGAAGCAGGATCTGATTGTCGAAGAGATCGACAAGATTAGTTATGGCAAGATCGACCCCGAAACGTTGCAAGGAAAGAAGGATGTCCTGAGAGCCATTCTTCTGAACAACATCGTGTTGGAGGGGATCTTTTTCTACTCCCTGTTTGCCCACTTCTTCGCGATGAAGGATATGGGCAAAATGAAGAATGTGGTTTCCGGTGTGGAGCTGGTGCTGATTGATGAATCTCTGCACCTTCAAAACGGGATCGAGGCGATATTGATCATCCTGGAGGAGCACCCGGAGATTAACGAGGATGAACAATATGTGGAGGAGATCCGGGAGGTTATTCTACGGGGAACGGAACTGGAGATCGAGTATGTGAAACACAAGTTTGGAGATCGAACCATTCTGGGGATCTCTTGTGGAGAATTGGAGCGTTATCTGAAGTATATCACGGATCGGAGACTGGAGGAGCTGGGCTTTTTTCCCGAATTCAACATTTTGGAGAATCCGCTTCGATTTCTCCAAAAAGAAGATGTGAAGAAGCTCATCAACTTCTTCGAGGTTTCCTCTACTGAATACACCAATTACTAAACCGAAGATCACCATGCAACGTACAGTCATTAAACGAGACGGTTCCAGAGAGCGCTTCGAAACCCAGAAAATTATCAATGCCATTTTCGAGATCCTGTCGGGTCTGGATGTGGAGGATGATTACGAAATCGTGTTCCGAATCATGAAAGAGCTGGATCTGAAAATTCCCGAAGAAGTCGCATCGGAAGAGATCGACCAGCTTCTTTTGAAAGCGATCGAACAGTTGATCCCGCAGCATCCAAGGTACGACCGGCTGGCGACGAGGCAGCTACTCAAACAGATCAACAAGAAAATTGACCGAAAGATGAACGGATTCGGTGAGTATCTACATTCTGCCATTCGACAGAATCTGGTGGTCGATCGTGTCTTGGAATTTGATGTTGATCTGTTGGAATCGTCACTGGATAATTCCCGGAACGAAGAGTTCGACTATTTCGGCCTGACGACCCTTCGTGACCGTTATCTGATGAGGGACCGGGATCAGCAAATCATGGAGAAACCACAGTGGTTTTTCATGCGTGTGGCGATGGGGATTGGAGATACCAACGAACAGGTCGTCAAAATCTATAACAAGCTCTCCAGAATGGAGTATTTGCACTCCACCCCGACGTTGTTCAACTCGGCGACACCGATGTCCCAATATTCATCCTGTTACGTCAGTGTGGTGGACGATTCGTTGGAGTCGATCATGGAGAAGGCGCGGGAAACCGCGTTTCTGGCCAAGCATGCCGGCGGAGTGGGCACGGATGTTTCCCGTATCCGGGCAACTGGATCGCTCATTCACTCGTTGAATGCCAAGTCATCGGGCGTGATCCCCTTTATCAAAATGTACGATGCGTTGATCAACTCCATCCAGCAGGGGGGGCGTAGACGAAGCTCGCAAGTGATTTCCATTCAACCTTGGCATCTGGATGTGGAGGCCTTCCTGGACCTTCGTGAAACCACTGGAAACGCCTATTTCAGAACGCCCTCACTCAATACGACGATATGGATGCCGGACGAGATGATGTCTCGAATCGAAAAGAAGGAACCGATCTATCTGTTTGATCCGGGTGAATGTCCGGAGCTGGTGGATGCCGTGGGCAATGATTTTTCCGTCAAGTACAGTCGGCGAATCGAACAGGCCGAAAACGGAGAACTATACCAGTACAAAAAGCTCGACGGGGAGACGTTCTTCAAAAAATACCTGTTCAAACTGGCCAAGACCGGACACCCCTGGTTGGTATTCAAGGATGAACACAATCGAAAGAACCCGTGTCCACACTACAGTGTGATCAACAGTTCGAACCTCTGTACGGAAATTTCCATCCCCAACCGTCCGGACTCCACGGCTGTCTGTACGCTGGCATCTTTGAATCTCTCCAAACATGTGGACGGGAAGAGGCGGGATTTCGATTGGTCCAATATCCAGGATACACTTGAAACGATGGTGCTTGCACTGGATAATATTCTGGACAAGAACTTTTATCCATCGGAGGAGGCGCGTCGGAATACAATGGATTTACGGCCGTTGGGCATCGGCGTAATGGGCTTTTCCGAAGCGTTGGCCGACCTGGGAGTCGCTTACGATTCCGAAGAGGCGGTCATCTACGCCCGTAAGATCGGTCGATTCATGCGAAAGGTCTGCTACGCGTGTTCGGAACAGCTGGCCGTGGATCGAGGTTCGTTCGAGCATTATAAAGAGATGGAGAGGACCGGACAGGGGTACGCCTACACGCCCCGCCGGAACGCCGTCCTTTTGGCGATCGCGCCGACAGCGACCATCTCCATTATCTGCGGAACCACTTCCTCTATTGACAGCTATTTCAGTAATCTCTATTCACGAGATACCCTTTCAGGAAAACATATCGTCATCAACCGGAAGTTGATCGAGGAATTGGAGTCCAAAGGACACTGGAATGACGAGATCGCCCGGTTGATCAAGCATCACAATGGCTCGGTGCAGCAGATAGACGAACTGGACGATGTGATCAACAAAGACGTGTATAAAACCGCATACGAGATTCATCCAAAACGTCAGGTCGATATCGCGGCCGCGTTTCAGGAGTCTGTTGATCAAGCTGTTTCAAAGTCCATCTATATGGATGAACGGCTTCGAAACAACATGTCTGCGATCTATCTTTACGCATGGGAGAAGAAGTTGAAGTCTACCTACTACTGCTTTGTTGACAAGGTCATCAAGGGAGAAAAGTACACATCCAAGGTTAATAAACGGGGAAGCCGGGTTGGATTTGGTGGATCCCCGGAGCGTCGGAACAAGGAGGCTGTGAAGGATGAGGGTGACCAACCGTCCGGTTCAACCCGTCGGTCAGGATTCAACGTCCAGCCCGACGACGAGGAGAAGCGTTTCAGAGAACAACACATTGTTGAAGCACGAGAGAAGTTTGGGAACGAGACCGTCGAGCAGGCGTTGAATGCAGATGCTTCTTCCTGCCCGACCGATCCGCTGTTGCGAAAGATCTGCCCGAGTTGTGAGTGACGGGTATTTCTACTCCTTCCGGATTTTCCGGATGTAGATCCAGATTCCGGAGCCGGCCGTGGCTGCGATCGACAGACAGAACAGAATCATGAGTACGTCCCGGGCAACCATTCCGATGGGATTCAGAAAGTGCCATTTGTGAATCATGATGAAGAACAGTCCGGAAAATCGCCTGCTCTGGCCAAATATTGCCGCCAGTTGACCGGTCCGGGTTTCGATGTAGTAGGTCTGTTTGTCGTCGTATTCCAACTTGACAACAGGCAATCGCTTGTTGATGAATCCGTATTCGCCCTGGAAACGATGGACCGCGGAGACGTTGGTTGCATGTTCCGGAGCGCCAAACATGCTCGCAAGATGTGTAGCGTAGATTTCGTCACCATCCGGAAGCTGGTCTCCGCTGTCGACATGGAGATAACCGGTGCTACCGTCTTCATACTGGATTCGGTGATAGGTCTCTCCGCTCATGGATACCAGTGACCATTCGTACGGGGTTTCTCTCGTAGACAAGGCCTCTTCCACGGAGTGAGAGAAATCCCGGATCCGGATCGGGGTCTCGTCTACGTAGAGGTGCCGGTTGTCCGGTGACAGCGAGCTGCTCGTGGTTTGAACGAATGCACTCGTCGAAAACATGATCAGGGCCAGAGAAACGGCGATCCCGAGGTATCGGTGTGTCTTCCGAAAACCGAATTCGGCCGGGTTGTTTGTGAAGCCGAAGACGGCGATACCGAACAGGCCACTGAGTGCCGAAGCCAGTGAGAGCAATAACAGAACTACGGGACGAAACCAACCGGCAAAGCTCAGAAACCCGAAGTTGTGAAACAGCCAGAACAGGGCCTGGTTCACTTGTCTGAATCTGTCTGTCGCCGTTCCCAGGCGGGAGGACCCTGTATCGACGTAGACCCGGATTCGGTCTTCCCGGTCAAAGGAGACTCTGTAGACAGGGAGCAATCGATTGATCTCTCGATATTGGCTGGTGAAGTCTGTGAGCAGGACGATGTCCGTGACAGCCGGTCGGTCGTCACCGAGAAAGTGACGCGCCAATTGACGCGCGTACCGTTGGTCTCCGTCCGGGATGAGGTCCCCCGTTTCTGCGTCAAAGTACTGCAGAGCCGGATTTCCGGGCCATCGAATTTGATAGGCCGTCCGATTTTCGAGTTCCACAAGTCGAATCCGTTCAGCGGTTGTTGTCGCTTCCGATGCCAACACCTCATGCAATGGCATGAGGTGTTGGGTAGACAGGGTAACCGAATAGGGTTGATTTGTGGCGATATTTGGTTGGAACCAGTTCATCAATGGGTGCGTAATTCCGCTGAGTGCCCACAGCACAACTGGAATGCATGCGATGATACCCAGTTGTCTGTGCCAGGTATAGAGTCGTTTTTTCATTGGTTCTGCCCGGTTTGATTCCAAGAGAGCTCGACAGAGAGGAGCAGGTTTCTGCCCGGTGCCGGGTTGTAATATCGGGGAGGTCCTCCTCCAAACGAAGAGGCGTTCAGGCTGGAGCGGGGAGAGTATCGTTCGTCAAAAAGGTTGTTCACGCTCAGGGATGTCCGGATGTTCCACTGGTCTCCAACAGGGCGTTCGATTCCTCCCCGAAGATTCACGACAGCATAGCTCTCGTTAAATACGCTGTTCTCATCGGTGAGAGGCCGTCGATCCATGAAGGAGAAGTCTCCAATGAGGAAGACGCCGCCGACTGTAGAGATATCCACGTTTGTTCTCAGTGAGTGGGGTGAAATACCCGAGAGGTGATTGCCGGCGACATCCGTTCCATTGACGACAAAGGTGTCAAAGGTGTGGTCCGAATAGGTATAGGTGACGGCCGGTCGAATCTGTCGAACCAATCCAGAATACCGATGGAGTACGATGGCGTTCAGGGCCAACTCCACTCCCTTGTGGGAGGTTTTTCCGGCATTCTCGTAGAGGGTCTGACCGGGACCCACGGACCTCGGAACCAGCTCGTCACGGATAGACATTCGGTAGAGTGTCAGATCAAGGTTCACTCGCCTGTCCATGAATTGGCCTCGCGTACCGATCTCGTAGTTGACCCCTTTTTCGGCATCGATGGATCGGTTGATGGATCCGTCGGGCAGGGAGATCTCGTTCGTGGTCGGGGGCGAGAAGCCGTAACTCACGCCACCGTGGACGGACCAGTCATCGGTAAGGAGATAGAGAAGTGAAATACGGGGAGAGACGGAGAGGTCAAAGGATTGGATTCCGGTTTGGTCGTTCCCGTTGGCCTTCAACAGATCCAGAATGTCGTACCGGAATTTGTTGACACTCAAGCCTCCAACGGCACGCAATCGGTCGGTTAAATTCGCTTCGGTCTGGGCGAATGCACTCCACTGAACGACCGATGTTTCCAGATCACTCAGAATCCCGCCGGGGTCTCCTGCTACATTCTCGTATCGACGTCCGACGACAAATTGATACATCGCTTCCACACCGATATTGTGCCGCAAGGAAAATCCGGCGAGGTCGTGGCTCAACGTTGTGACGGTTCGACCGCCGTAGTTCTGTTGACCGTTGCGCAGGTACGCAAACGCCAGTGGGTGGTCCAGTTCATAGAAGCTTCCAAACAGGCTGCTCTGCTGTTCGACAGCTTTGTTGAAATGAAAGTCGTGACTCAAGCCCATGCGGGTCCATCTCTGATCTCGTCCGGTATTCAAGGCGACAGCCTGTGGCTCTGCAGCTCGGGGATTGGAGTCGAACTCTTCTTCGGTCAGCGACCCGGGAATTTGACTCTGCTGATTCGAAACGGAAGCGATATAGTTGAATGTGGAGCGGTCCGTGTAGTAGGAGCCGGTTGTGGTAAAGAAGAGACGATCGTCCATGCTCTGTGCCCGGTATCCGTCATAGGTCTGAGATCCTCCAGAGACACGAATTTCGGATTGTTCCGAACGGTTGCTGACAGACAGGGTATGGGTTCGAAGTCCATACGACCCGGTACCGGACCGTGCCCGGACGGACGTTCCTGCAGGGCTTTTTGCGGTTTCGAAGCGAATGACTCCGCCAAGACCGGCACCATACATGCTTGATGCAGGCCCTCGGATGACCTCGGCTCGCCCAATATTCTGAAGGTCGATGGCTTCTACACGCGTAAATCCGTCCGCTTCCGTAATCGGGATGTCATTCAGATAGATACGCAGGTTTCGAACGCCGAACGGGGCACGAAATCCAGCGCCTCGAATGGAGATGCGGGTATCGGCCGTATGGCTTTGATCTGCCTGCACACCGGGGACTCGATTGAGTAGATCCGGAATGCGAATACCATCCGTATTTCTGACGGGTTCCTGAGAGACCATCGAGATGGACCCGGGGGTTTCGATTAGTCGTTGGTCGCTTTCAAAGGATGTGACAGTGATCTCCTGCAGTGTCGCATCCATCGGTTGTAACTCGATGATCAGTGAGTCTTCCGTGGAAGACACATCGATTCGTTTGGACTCATATCCGACATAGGAGACGAGAATAGAGGAAGGAATGTCACTTAGAGATAGTGAAAATCGCCCCTCGATGTCCGTCGAGGAGCCTGTTCGATGGTGGTGTTCAACGACATTTGCCCCTTGAAGAGGGGATTGAGTGATGGAATCGACCACTTGTCCCGTGACTGTCTGGGCGAGTATCTGACTCGGAAACAGCATCGTATACAGAAAGAACAAGCAGATCGTGAAAACGTGATGTTTGGATTTCATTATATTAAAGTAAAAAGTAAAAAGTGAAAATGACCATTCTTCCGTGTTTCCGAATTCACGATGGAATACACACCGAACCGCAGATTCCGGAAAACAGCACAGTACAACAGAAGGCCGATTCCGATCCGTGGACGGGTGAGTTGAATGCAGACGTCTCCTCTCCTTTACGCAAGGAAAGGTTGGAATCCGGATCCAATGAAGTTGAATGAAGCAGGTTGTGGCAATGCGGACCTATCCCCTGGGCGGGCGGAACAGGTCGTCTGCGAAGGTCGAAGAGGAGCCGTTGTCCGCCACAACGTCGACCAAATACGGACGGGATGGATAGAAAGGAAAGAATGTGTGATAGAGGCAGAAGTTCGGGCTCTTGTCCAGAGCCAGGAGCGTATCCGGGACCGAGGAGGGATCTTCCTGCATTTTTTTTATCTGAGACCGCAGATAGCAGGCTCCGTCACAGTGCATCTCCGGCTTGTCCTTGTTGATGCAGAACAGCTCGATAATGCTCTCTTGAAAGGTGTAGTACTCTATCAGGGGCAGGGCAGGTTGCAGCAACCCCGTCATCAGGCTGACAAAACAGAATAGGGTGTAGACTCGTATTCTCATGAAACAGCCCGCAGTGGGGCAGATTTGTCCGAGACCTTATGGATGGTGGACCCCTCTCACCAGCACTCGCATCGCCAAAACAGGGAACCGTGTAATGTATACACCGTAAAAAAGAGATTATGATGGTTACTCAATACCATCGTTGTATCGGAAGGTAACGAATAATTCCGAGACAGAGTCGATTAATAGGACCGGTTCGGCAAGTTCCGTTTTTTGCCGATACATTGTCGGGTATCAGGTATAGCAACGAAATCAACTTTCGGAATTATATTTCCATGTTCACAGGTGCGGTATTTCTGTTCGGAGCATTCCATGGAGTTGAGCTGGCATCGGTATTGGCACTCAGAAAGGTCAACCGGTTGCCGAACATCGGGCGTTTGAAGAACAGTTTCCCAGCAGTATAGTTGCGGATTTGACACTTTCATTCCGTCTAAATCCAGAGGCGACCCAACCAGCGAAATTCCCGATTTTCGCGGAGGACCAAACAGGTCGGGTTGAGCTGCATTGGTTTACCACCAGGTGGTTGCAAGGTCACCTTGAGGGGTGTGCCTTCAAAGGAGCAAATGAACGGGTTCCAAGAGGAGTAGTTGTCAAAGTCCGTCAGAATACTTGAACAGTACGAACCTGCCGGTTTTGATCCAAATCGACGATCGCCATACCGATCCCGGAAGGGGAGTTTTGGTTCGGGGCGGAATATCGAAGATCGTGAATATAAACTCGCCATCCGCTTTTCACTTTTTTCACTTCATAGACTGGATAGCGAATCCAGTTCCGAAATCCTTTGAGCTCCGGAGTGTTCAAGGCAATGTCGACCAGAGGATTCGGTTCGGTTTTTGAAACAGGATCTCCTCGCAACTCAAAACTGTCGGGAATGAGCCAATTTAGACGAAACCGGTAGTAGTGTGTTTCCGAAACGGCAATACCATTTCGGAGTAGCGGCCGAGCCGGCAATGGACGGCTCATCGCTTCATGGATCTCAATGCCCTGGTTGGCAAGATGCATTTTTGCATGTCGGACCGTTAATCGTGAGCCGACCAGCATGATCGCCACATAGAGAAGGGTGGCAATAACCAATGAGTTGGTCATCGGACGTGTGGCAAGTTTTCCGTACCAGAAGTAGCGTATCAGGGCGATTATCAGAATACCTGTACCCCACAGTATTTTGGCCATCAGCGGAACCATCGATGTGGAGAAGACCAGGACCGATAAAGCAGATCCGAGAAGAAGCCATCCACTGATCCCCAGCCAGGTTGTCGAACGGGCAAAAACGACCATTGCGCCGGTGAGAAGCCAGAACCATGGATCGATGATAAACAGGGTATCCCCATAGTACCACGTTTCGTCGAATGGCATGAAGAGTCGGATGCCGTAGGTGTTGAGCCAATCCAGAAGCGGATGGCTCCAGACCGACAGAAATGAGAGGATCAGAAGCCATTTTGGCTCAATGGACAAGGTTCGTCGAATCGGATGGATGTCAGATCGTTGTATTGCGTTTCTGGCTCGCCACCGCGTGTGCAGACGATCTGCCAGTATCATTCCACCTGTCAATAAAAATGGAAAAAGCACAAGCGCAAGGACCCCGTGCGTCCAACCTCGACGTAGGTGGAGGGCGGTGTCTGATCCATGGAACATGGCCAGAGCATCGACGTCCGGAAGGTTGGCTCCGATGACAAGTGTGGCCGTAGCCAAAGCGGTTCTGCGCTTCAGGCCGGTTTCGGCAAGTACGGCCCCAAAGAGTGTATGTGCAAGTGGATCCATCGGGAATCACATGTGATCGTTCTGAACTCTGTTCGGAATTCAAGAGTCAGAATATCGGGTCTCGTCCACAATGAGTGTCCCGGCCATAAGATCGTGCATGGTTTGTTTTTTTGCCGTAAAAGGTTGCATCAAATATCCAATAAGCAGAAGGATCGCCGAGAGAATTTTTCCGAAGTATCTTCCCGTTGCTCTTCCGAATGATATTCGATTGTGGTCCAGATCAATAACTTTTAAACTCAAGGCCAGTTTTCCGGGTGTTGCCTGTTTGACCGAGGATTCAAATACAGCGTAATAGATCCATGATGTAATGAATCCGGAGGGCATTCCATACAGTCCCCATTCTGGTGTACCTACGGTTGCCCCTGCAGCAAGACCAAGTACCCCTGCAACGAAGAGGATGATCAAGGAAAGTAGTACCTGATCAATGAAATGAGCTGCAAATCGTTTCCAGAAACCTGCGAATTGACCCCGTTGGTTCATTCTGTCATTCAGTACGTTCAGAGAGTTAGCTCGTTCTGCTGCAAGTAATACAAGTACCGGCAATCTTGCAAGAGATACGGCTGATACATTTTTGAGGGTACGATGTATTATATCTCATCACTGCGAAAGAGTCGTTGCACAAGCAAATCAGGAGGCGAAGAGGATGAGAATTCGACGTCGGTGAGCTGTAATTCACTGCTGAATATAGAAAAGGATCCGGCATCGAATATGCCGGATCCAATCGTTGATTTTCCCAATCAGTAAACGGTATGAACGAATCCCGTCACAGGTTGGATTACACTTCCTCTTCTTCTGTACATGCCGCAGGAGCAGGTGCACTTCCTTCTCCAACGATGCCCATACGGATGGCGTTGCTGCAAACACGAGCTGCAATAAATCGTCCTTCACTATCATTGATGGCCGCAGTAATGAGGAATTCTTCACTGCCCGAATCACTGATCGTGTACGTTGCATTTTCATTGGTGGCTTCCAATGGATTTGTTGCATCCTCTGTTTCACCGAGGGTTCCACCAAATACCAGATGTGTGAAGTCGATATTTTCAAATGAGCGACTTCCACCACCCAGCATAACCGGCTTCATCCAGTAACCTTGTGCAGAGGCTGCGATGGTTACCATATCCTGTCGTGTTGCGTCCAGAGTGGCAGAATCAGCGGCTTGGCCGAATGTATTGATTGCCACAACGGTCGCGATACCGACAATGATTGTTACGAGCATGACGAGTAAAAGTTGTTGTTGTCCCATGACGATTTTCCGTTTGTTAGGTTGGGTATGATGAATCGGATGAATGGAAATTCATTCGATTCAATGGGTTTGGTTGATTCACGATTGTCGGGTCAATAGGGATGATCATCGATTCCGTTAATCAGATCTTGTAGAAAGTCTCTCACGTAGTACGATTCACGCTCGAGAGCGCTTGTCTCGTGAGATCCCTCGCCCGTTTGGGAATAAACACCCCCTCCGGTCAAAGAGGGGGCATTGTTGGATGTTTTCTCTCTTTCTATCGGTGTGGCATCAACGTCTCTCTTTGATTGTCGAACTGATTGATCCTTATCCAGGTTCATGAGGGTTCCTCTTGATGTATTTCATTCCGATTATTCAGGTGTTCGCCGGAATGCGACAGATACCGGCAACATGGAGTGTTCGAATGTATCCGAACCTTCCATGCCTGATCAGACGTATTCACCTTTTTCAAATACCGTGCCAACGTGAAAAAAACGGCTGTAAGTGCTTGAAATGGCCGTTTCTCTGGAGTGTGTAATGGAAGGCGTATAACATTTACACGCTGGGAGACAGGGGACTGTAAAGGAATGGAGCGTTTATCTCAACTCACGGAGAAGGTTTTCCAGAGACAACGGACGGGTAAACATGTCGATCCCTCCGTCTTCTTTTTGAGGCCACTCCTCACGGGGACGATCCCGATAGAGTTCGACCCCGTTTCCATCCGGATCATTCAGGTAAACTGCTTCGGAAACACCATGGTCCGAAGCACCTGTAAGTGGGTAGTCGTGATGGATACATCTCACAATTCATTTTATTCCCGGAATAAAATCCCGTATTTACACCGCACGAATTCAACCGTTGGAATAATTCTTAAAAGCGGCTGTGAATGAAGATCCCTTTTCGACGAAAGACCCCTGATCAGAATTATGTGGTATCCGGAAAGAAGGGTGGGTTGGGGACATTCGGAGGTGTGTTTACTCCATCCATTCTGACCATACTCGGGGTTATCATGTACCTGCGATTTGGCTGGGTTGTCGGAAATGTCGGGCTCATCGGAACGCTTCTGATCGTCACGATTTCCACGTCAATTACGTTTCTGACCGCACTGTCCATTGCTTCCATTGCCACCGACCAACGTGTACGTATTGGTGGCGCGTACTATATGATCAGTCGATCCCTTGGACTGGAATCGGGAGGAGCCATTGGAATTCCGCTCTACATTGCATTGGCATTTTCTGTAGCGCTCTATACCATTGGTTTTGCTGAAAGCATGGTTGGCGTTTTTCCCTCATTGGACATGACCAGTGTGGGGTTGATCACAACGATAGGTGTCGCCGCACTGGCAATGATTTCTGCGAAGGTGGCCATACGCGCCCAATACTTTATCATGTTTGGTATCGTATTGTCTCTGCTGTCACTGGTTTTCGGGAGCCCGATTGAACAATCGAATATCGAAATGTGGGGAGCGTCCAGTGAGAATTCTGAGGGGTTCTGGATTGTATTTGCCGTGTTTTTCCCAGCCGTAACAGGGATCATGGCCGGAGTGAACATGTCCGGCGATTTGGAGAATCCCGAAAAATCGATCCCTCATGGTACATTTTATGCCATCGGAATCGGATATGTGATCTACATGACACTGCCCGTCATTCTTGCAACCAGAGCCGACGCACTCACACTCATAGAAGATCCGTTGATCATGCGCAGAATCTCCTACTGGGGAGATGCGATTCTGATTGGTGTCTGGGGTGCTACCTTGTCCAGCGCCGTGGGGAGTATTTTGGGAGCACCCAGAGTCTTGCAGGCACTTGCCCGCGACGGAGTGTTGCCCCGATGGCTCAAGTGGTTGGGGCGGGGAGATGGTGAGGACGATTCTCCACGTATTGGAACACTCCTGACATTGGCCATTGCACTGGTTGCGGTATGGTTTGGGGATTTAAACCTGATTGCACCCATTCTTACGATGTTTTTTCTGACGACCTATGGAGTATTGAATATCGCTGCCGGTACGGAGCGACTTCTGAACAGCCCGTCCTTTCGTCCCAAATTCAACGTCCATTGGGCATTTTCGTTATTGGGTGCTGTGGGCTGTGTTTCTGTTATGTTTTTGATCCATGCAATGGCAACCGCTATCGCGTTTCTGTTTGTCATTCTGATCTATGTATGGTTGCAACAGCGGGAAATGAAAGCAGCTTGGGGAGATGTGAAAAATGGAATTTGGATGGCGATTACCCGGGCCGGGCTCATGCGTATCAGTGCGGGTCAAGAGTCCAAAACCTGGCGACCTCACCCTGTCGTACTTTCCGGTGCTCCAACGAATCGTTGGCACTTGATCGATATTGCCTCCTCGCTCACCCACAATCGGGGAATTCTGACCGTGGCAACCGTACTGACAAGTGATCGTATCGCGTCGGAGCGAAGAAAGAGCCTGGAAAACAACATTCGTGAATTTTTAAACAAGAGAAGTGTTCAAGGGTTGGTGCGAGTCACTACAGCTCCGAATGCATTTGAGGGCGGGAAAAGGCTCATTGAATCGTACGGATTGGGTGCACTGGTTCCGAATACCGTGATTTTGGGGGACAGTGAGAACAAAGAGAATCGGGAGGAGTATTGTGACATGATTGCTCATTTTCATAGCCAGCAACGGAATGTACTGGTCGTTCACGAAAATGAAGAAGTCGGGTATGGAAATCGAAAACGAATTGATATTTGGTGGGGGGGACTCAAAGGCAATGGAGGGTTGATGATCATCCTTGGCTATCTGCTGCAGAGCAGTCGTAACTGGTATGATGCAGATGTACGTCTCAAGATGGTCGTCGAGCATGAAAAGGCAGAAGCGGATGCAAAAAGAAATCTCGAACGAATCGTGAATAGAATCCGTATCGGCGCAAAACCGGAAGTGATTGTTTCACGGGGCCGCTCCTTTAATGAAATCCTTCATAATTCATCGAAACATGTGGATCTGATTTTTCTGGGAATGGCAGAACCAGATGAGGGTTTCGCATCGTACTATGGACAATTACAGCAGAAACTTAATGGCTTGCCGACAACGATAATGGTGTTGGCAGCCGAAGAGATCTCGTTCGGAGAGGTGTTGATGCAGCAGGACTCGTATCAGGATGAGTGAGGGTCCCCCATTTGTAAGATTCAATCTGATCGACAACGGCTATCACGTAGTCGGCCTCATGATCGCTGGTGCGATACTGGGTTGGTTTTACTGAATCACCATGCACAAAATACGGCCACTCCCTACTCCATCGTCAACGCTTCGGTCACGTAGTGGGAGAGTTTCTTGTCGTCCAAATCACTCATTTTTGTAAGCTTGATGTGTCTTCGATATGTGCCTTTACCTTCAAGAACACCTTTCGGGTCGCTGAGTTGAGCACCGTTGCTAAACTCGACCGATACATGATGGGTGTAGGTGAAGATACCGCCGAGAAGGGATCCTTCACGGCTGTAGACAATGCCGCCATATTTGATCGACTCTTCCAAATCGGATGAAACCGACATAAATAGGGAACGTATCGCCTCTACAAGGTGCAGCTTGTCTGGACTCAATCGTTCCAGTTTGTCAAGAAAATCTTTCATGGAGACCGATATGGGTGGGTCATTAAGATCCTCACGAAAAGACAGTACCTTTTCGTTTAGAGCCTCGGTTAAAATGGGCAGTTTTGGGTCTATTTACCGTCAAAGGCATCTTTAAGCTCTTGTATGTTTAACTTTTTCATTCTGAGCATGGCGTCCATCACTCGGTTTGCCTTTTCAGTATCTTTATCGTTGAGCATGGCATTCAACACGTTGGGTGCTATTTGCCAGGAAACGCCAAACTTGTCCTTGATCCACCCGCACTGCTCCGCTTCAGGAACAGAAGAGAGGAGTTTCCAATAGGTATCAATCTCCTCCTGTGTGTCACACTCTACCATGAGCGAGACGGCTTCCATTCCGTGGATCTCTTGCCCGGCGTCTGAATAGTAAGACCGGTCATGTATTTTTGATAAACAGGGGCGCAATTCGGTCAATGACTCAATCAAAACTCATGGGATCTTTACCAAATATTCTTCGGATAAGTCCGATCTGTCCGATGTGATACGCCTGGTGATGGTTGATGAATGCCCACAGCTCACCTGCGCTGCTTGCAACCTGGTCAAAGGGGGCAGGGGGGGTGGCATGAAGATCTTCCCTGGATAATGCCTCAAGCCCTTTTGTTGTGGGTTGATGCCATCGATTCCATTCATACTGAATCTCGGAGAGAAGCGGGTAGGTATTCGACGTATCAAATTCGGACTTTCCCATTACGGCGAAGAGCTCATCCCACTTTATTTCGGGATGATGGCCGGCGATCATGATCAATCCATATTGAGAATTCAAGAGGTGGCCAGCCAAATATTTCACCGGATTCACATTCTTGTTGTCACAGGGTCTTTCGTTGGATTCGATATCTGTAAATCCATTCAGAACATTGTTGTACAGTCTGTGATGTAGTTCGAACTGTGTAATCAAGTAGCTGTGGTTTTTCTTCATTTGTCGATCAACCTTCGTTATCCATTCTAATTTCAGTGGCTTTGATAAACCATCCACTGAATTCCGAACTTGTCTTTGAGCATGCCAAATTTTTTGGCCCACCCAGTGGATTGAAGTGGCATTTCAATCTCTCCACCGTCGGAGAGAGCATAAAACAACCGATCCGTTTCCTCCTCACTCTCTGTCTCCAGATTGATGTAGAAATGATTTCCGACCTTGAGTTGATGCCCCATTGATTCGAGGATATCCGAACCGAAAAGCTTGATCTTCCCAGTCAGATTAAGGGACGCGTTGGCGATTCGCTTGAGTTCTTCTTTGTCTGCATTCATCGTGTCTTCCAACTCTCCGAACCGTACCATGTCGAGATTGCCACCGAAGATCGATTGATAAAAAGTAAATGCCTCTTCAGTTTGGCCGTTGAAATTCAGATAGGGGTTGACGGCGATCATGTTGGCTGGGTTGGGTGAAGGTTAACAACGTCAACTTACAATCCGGTGTTGAGAACCGGAAGGTGGTGTTCCGCCTTTCTCGCGGGTTGAATGCGACATGATATTTCGGTTCTTTACTGAACAAGCGGGTGACATCCAACTCCCAAGCGTCTCGTATTAATTGCAATGCCATGAAACACATCTCCATTCTTATTCCCCGCGGGAATACCAGCATTGTCAATATTGGTGGAACCCATCAGATCCTGTCGATGGTCAATGAAGTGCTTCAGAAAATGGGCAGGAATCCTGTCTTTGACATTCACTTGTTGGGTTTGGACCGTGAAACGCGTCAATCCTCGGGAATTTTCTCCGTTACACCGGATCTGTTGATTTCGGAAGTAAAGAAAACGGATCTGATCATTATTCCCGCCATATTTGATGCACTGAAGTGAGTCGGAGAGAAGCTCCTTGCGATTCTTGCAAATCATGCGGGGAAAACCAAGGGAACGCTACACACGAAGTACCCCGCGAAATCCTCTGGATGCGTAGTAGGATTCGGCTCCGTTGTGAAATATGAAAACCGTGTCGTAGCGTCGATCACAAAAGAGGGCTCCCCCCAGCTCTCGAACCTTCGCGGGTGTTTTTACCCAACTGGATGTCTTCAAATCGAATTCGCCGAGTTTCTGCAGATGTCGGTATTGCTCTTCGTCCAGGATCTCGACACCTATGGAAGCAGCAAGATCCTGCGCACTGTTCTTTGGCTTGTGTTTCTTTCGTGACTCCAGCGCTTCTCGGTCATAACAGAGACTGCGTCGCCCTTTCGGACTCTCCTTGGAGCAATCAACGAAGAGAAACTCTCCTGTGCTTGAGTCCTGTGCGACAACATCCGGCTCCCCGTCTGTACTCTCCATTTGGAAGAGCGTGCGTAGCTTCTCTTTGCGGGATGTTAATCGCTCTCTTACCTTCTCCCAATCCAATTCCGGATGGCGGTCCATGTGCTTCTCGAATCGATTCTGAAGAGTCATGAGTAACTCGGCCTTTTGCTCATTCGTCATTTTTCCAACCTGCAGTATTGTATGTAATCCGTGTTCAACGGACGGATGTTCAATGAGGAGGTGATCATCGCCATCTGACCACGATGGTGTGCTCCGTGGTTTGTCAAGTGTATCAGTATATCGGCAACTGAAGAGTGGAATTCTTCACCACGAAAGCGTTTGTAGGTGACAACACGCTCAAGATCATCTCTCAATAGAAGATGGTACTCCTTATTGCTCTGGTCAAAATACTCCTTCAACCTACTTCCGGGTAGTGTGGTCCAGATCTCGCTTTGAGCGATCTTGCCCTTGATACGTTCAAGCCAGACTCGTTCACTCAGGAGAATGTGGCTCATCGTTAACAACAGTTTCGGATGGTCCAGATTTCGTTCGGAAATAAACTGAACCCACTCTCCATTTGCCCAAATTGTATAGTCAATCTGTTTTTGAAGAATCATTTCATGGCTCTTTTCATCCAGCATCCATCCGGATTTATTACGTTCTTTCACCAGAAAGCTCGATTGATTTCAATTTCGGTTCACTGCATGGGATGCATTCGTGATCCACTGCATGAAACCACGAATATTGTACATTTACAACAAGACAGACAGAAAGTGATCCACTTCCCGCCCCGGGACTCCTGCGAGAGCTCCCTGGCAGAAGCACACACAAACAGGATCGCCTGATTGGATCTGTCAGAATTCAAGAGTCAATCGGGATTCTGGACGCACTCTACTTATTTGGGGTCGGATAGTCTATATCGGTCGATCTTCGTGACGGGTTCCACTCCTCAAGTCACTCATACCGAACAGCTCTTTCCCCAATGTCTTCTCGTGTTTCTGTTTCCAACAGACGACACCATCCATTCAAAAATTCATTTGCGTAAGTATTCATTTACGTTTATAATCATGTAAGCAAATGCTTACACAAAGACTCTATGAAGAGAAGAAGAGACGTATACCAAGCGATTGCAGATCCAACCAGACGGCACATCCTCGGCCTGCTCGTTCGGGAGCCTCTGAGTTTGAACAGAATTGCCGAGAATTTCGAGATGAGTCGTCCCGCCATTTCTCAGCACATCAAAATTCTGGATGAAAGCGGTCTGATCCTTATTCAAAAAAGAGGAAGGCAGCGATTCTGCTACATTCAATCGAAAAAAATGAAAGAAGTAGACAAATGGATGGAGCCGTTCCGACAACTGTGGGAAAATCGCTTTAACCAACTTGACCACGTACTTCAAAATCTAAAAGAAGAAGACACATGAAATCAATCCATAAGACCGATTTCGACATTGATCGGAAGAACAACACGATCCAAGTAAAACGAATGTTTCAGGCTCCCGCGAAGCATGTATGGGCGGCCTGGACCAATCCCGAACTTCTCGATCAATGGTGGGCGCCAAAACCCTATCGGACCGAAACCAAATCAATGGAGTTTCGCAAGGGAGGAACGTGGCTCTATGCCATGGTTGGCCCAAATGACGAGACCCACTGGTGCAAAGCTACCTATACAGCCATCGATCCGGAGACAAGATTCTCCCACTCCGATGCCTTCTGTGACGAATTCGGCAAGGCCAATAACGAAAAGCCGATCTCGCATTGGACCACTCGATTTTCGGAGCGTGATGGTGTTACAACGGTGGAGGTTACGTTGAAGCATGATCGACTGGAAGATCTGGAAACATTGATCGAGATGGGCTTTCGGGAAGGATTCCTTGCAGCACTCGGAAATTTGGACGAGGTTCTGGCCTGACTCGAGACAGAACGGTTCCGCCCGTCAATCGCCATGCCGGAACTGCCCCCGGACCTGATGGCTGTTTTTGAAGCACTTGGAACCATTGTGTGGATTATTCCCCTTGTAGCCATTGTCGAAATTGCAGGTGGTATTTTGGTTGCCATCCCCAAATATCGGGCGTTGGGCGCTATAGTAATTTTGCCCGTAATGGTTGGTATTGTTGTTCATCATGCGACACATGATCTGGCCGGTATTGGCGTGGGATTGGTACTGTTCCTGATTAATGTATTCATCATCATTGAACACAGAGACCAATACCTGCCCTTGATAAAGTAAGGAAGCAACTCGACACAACGGGGAACCCACGAACGTATGGATTCACACTCGACCCGTCTTTTTATCTTGATTTCTACGAAGATACACAGCACATTCATCCTCGATAGACTTAAACGATTGGCACACCTGGATGAACCGACCCCGCACGTCGTCAAATGATACTCCGGCCATCTCGGCCACCGGACTGGTCAAGCGGTTCGGCCCGACGGTAGCTGTCGATGGTGTGGACCTACACATCCCAAAAGGGATGGTTTACGGGTTTCTTGGTCCCAACGGGGCGGGGAAGACGACCACCATTCGTATGCTGGCCACACTACTCCAGCCCGATAGCGGATCGGCCAAGGTCTTTGGGTACGATTTGGCGAACGATGCTGACGAGGTACGACGGAGAATCAGTCTGACCGGTCAGTTTGCTTCCGTGGACGAGGATATGACCGGTCTGGAGAATCTGCGTCTGATTGCCCGGTTGCAGGGGTATGGATGGGGGGAGGCCAGAATCCGTTCCGAAGAACTATTGAAGGCCTTCGGGCTTGACGAAGCGGCTACCCGGCGGGTAAAAACCTACTCGGGAGGGATGCGTCGCCGGCTCGATATCGCAGCGAGTGTGGTGGTCTCCCCCGAACTGCTCTTTCTGGACGAACCGACGACCGGACTGGATCCCCGTAGTCGAAATCAGGTCTGGCAGATTGTGCGCACACTGGTTCGAGCGGGAACCACGGTACTGCTGACCACGCAGTATCTGGACGAGGCGGACCAACTTGCCGATCGCATTGCGGTCATCGACAAGGGGAAGGTGATCGCAGAGGGGTTGCCCTCCGATCTGAAAGCGATGGTTGGCTCTGGTGTGCTTCACATTCGCCTGGCCAACGCCGAAGCTCGAGTCGAAGCGCAACGACTCCTCCGTGGCCAACTGGAGAACGGTGTACACGAGGGATCACACCCTGCTTCACTTACGGTTCGCATCAAAGAGATCTCGCTGGCTACCCGGTTACTGGACGAGCTGATCGCTGCCGGCCTCCCGATCATCGACTTTTCGATGGGCCAACCCAGCCTCGACGAGGTCTTCCTGAAACTCACAGGGCATCTGGCTGAACCGGATGTGGAGTCTGAGGCAACTCCACAAGCATCGAAGGAGGAACAGTGAACCAGCAAGGCAACGAGACAGGTGTAGAACGAACTCTGTCCGGGAACGCGGCAGGAGCAGACGTGGTGATACTGGAGAAGGCGATTGCCCGTGGATCGGGGAAGAACCGGCCGAAGAAGGCAGGTGTGCTCTCCTCTTCGCTCACCTTTGGTTGGCGCGCCATGCTCAAGATCAAGCATGTTCCCGAACAGCTTATTGACGTGACGGCCTTCCCGATCATGTTCATCCTGATGTTCACCTTCCTCTTCGGCGGTGCACTGGCCGGCTCGCCAGGGGAGTACCTTCAGTATCTCTTGCCGGGGATCCTGGCGCAGACCGTTGTGATGCTCACCATGTATACCGGCCTGACACTCAATACCGATATTCGGAAAGGGGTTTTTGACCGGCTGCGCTCCCTCCCCATCTGGCAGCCCTCCATGATTGTCGGGGCACTTTTGGGAGATCTGCTCCGCTACACGCTCGCTTCATTGATGATTATTGTGATCGGGTGGGCCCTCGGTTTTCGTCCCGAAGGAGGGGTCTTTGGCCTTCTTATGTCCGTCGTATTGCTCCTGATCTTCTCGTTCAGTTTCTCCTGGGTCTGGACGGCAATCGGGATCGTGGTTCGATCTCAGGAGTCACTATTTACACTCAGTTTTCTGATCCTCTTTCCTCTCACATTCATCAGCAATGTTTTTGTGGACCCGACGACCATGCCCGGCTGGCTGGAGGCGTTCGTGAACGTGAACCCGATCTCTATTTTGGTGACCGGGATGCGGGGACTCACCCACGGGACGGCAACAGCCGGGGAGATCGGTCTCGTGCTAATGGTCTCGGCTGCCATGGTCGTGATCTTTGGGCCTATTACCATGTACCTGTTTCGAAACAAGCAGTAGGTGGTGTGCCTGTCTGTTGTACGCAGGTTCCGTTCTTTTCAATTTTCACTCGATAAACTCTTGGTGCAGGATACGAATGGCCTCGAGCAGGGTTTCATTCACGCCATTGACATACTCGGTCGGGCTCCCGTTGGTGATGGCAACAAACCCGTACTTCTCCTCTGGATCAAACGCCATCGCGCTGTAGAGGCCGTAGGCTGAACCCGTATGGCCGACGAGTGTCTTCCCGGGCAAAACCTCTTCAAACGTTCGCAGTGCAAGCCCGTATCCACTCTCTTCCAACACAGGCGTCTGCATTGCTCTTGCGCTCTCCTCGGATATCATTCGTTCACCGTCGTATTGGCCATAATTCATGTGCATGATCATATAGATAGCCAAGTCGATAGCCGAGATTTTAAGTCCGCCGGTGGGGGAGAAGATCGGTGCGCTGTAGCCCAGTGTGTAGTCGTTGATCTCCTCTCCTCTGGAAGCATAGGCATTGGGGGACTCTTGATATGTGCCCGTGTCCGAGTCGTAATGGTAGAGGGGAGTGAGTCGGTCTGCCTCCAGTTCGTTCACGTTAAAGTGACCTTCCAGATTCAGCGGATCCAGAACCTGCGCCTTGATGTATTGATCAAACCGGGTGTCGGTCAGCTTCTCGATGACCGCCCCGATCATGTTGAAGGCCAGATTGCAGTACTCATATTCGGTACCCGGCTCGTAGTCATTGTAGCTCTCCTGCCAATCCGGGTTGGCGTCCGGATTGATCTGGTCCAGGGTGAAGTACCCATGTTCGTCCGTGATGCTCGATGTGTGCGAGAGCATCATCCGCAGTGTAATGACCGTGTCGGGATAGTGCGGGTTCCGGACCTTGAACCCAACCAAGTCGCTGATATCATCATCCAACGAGATCTCCCCGGCTTCGATCAACTGCATGAGGGCTGTTACTGAAAACGATTTGGAGATGGAAGCGATCCGGAAGAGATCATCGGTTCGGAGTGGTGTCTCTGCTTCCAGATTCTTCATCCCAAAAGCGTCTGAATAGACGATTTTCCCCTCTTTGACCATGACCACCGATAGACCGACGGCGTTGTGTTCCTCGAGCAGATCCTCAAGATCCGAAGCCGGGTCGGATGTATGTTGATTCTGACAAGAGGCCAGGAAGAGAAGGGAAACCAAGACCAGTTTGCAGGTTTTCATATGGACGACAAGAGGTTCGTTGAGGTGGCCGGCAACAGTATGTAGTGGGGACAATATGAAAAAATCCCGACCGATCCACGAAAGGACTCCTGAAGTGTAACAATCAGGAACATTTTAGTGGTGGCCTGAGTGTAATCCTTGGATATACCTATTTTGAATACCGGTTTGCACATCACCTCTTTTCTGATCAACATGTTCGTGACGATACCAAAAAAATCTTTGAGGCTTGTATTTCTTTTTTCCTGTCTGTTTGTGGGGTGTAATCAGATTACAGACGCACCGAATGATCCAGCTGTTGACGAATCGCTTGCCCCGATTTTTCAAATTGCCGATACCGTGAAGGTTCGACAGGGAGAAGAGGCAGAGATTATTATTTCGGATTTTTTCGAAAGCGAGGTTCCCATCATCAGCGTCGAGTTCGATAGCGAGGAGGAACGGATTTTGGTTGATGCTATCGGAGATGGTCGGTTCAGCCTGAGTCAACCGGACGATCTGTCAGGTGAGTTTCGAATTCGGGCCATCGTGACCAATCGTGAGAACAGTACCCTGGAAGCGGAGCTGCTCTATCTGATCGAAGAGGAGACGCAAAACCCGGATCCGGATCCGACCCCGGCTCCAACGCCAACAGGAGAAGCGCTGGTCATCATGCCGTTGGGCGACAGTATGACCAATGACTCCCGTCCAAGAGTAAAATTGTGGGAGATGCTGACGGATATTGGCTATGAATTGGACTATGTGGGGAATCAATCTCAGGAAAGTTCCATCCCTGATCCGGACCATGAAGGCGTTGGTGGGATAACGATTGAAGGCATCATGGATAAAGCCGAATCATTGATGCAGAGACACAATCCCGATTACGTAGCATTGATGGTTGGAACCAATGACATTGCCTGGTATTTCGACGAAACGGCCCAGGAAATGGCTCTCCGGTGGACGGATCTGATCGATCGAATCATTGAGTCGTCCGAACCGGGTACCTATATCCTTGCTGCGACCATACCGCCGGTTTCGTCCAGGAATGTAGGAAAGTCCGATATGTCTGTTCGGGATCGGGCGATTATGGTACAGCGATACAATGCAGAACTGCGTTCTATTATTGAAGACCGAAAGGAAAATGGTGATTCCATTATACTGGCAGACATGGAGGCTGCAATGGATTCTGATCGACACCTTTCGGGTGACGGTGTTCATTTGAATGAAGCAGGGTATGCCATCATGGGAGAAACGTACTATGAAGCAATGATTCAAGCCCTGAATGAGCAGGAGTAGAGTCCGTGATGACACTCGTCATTGAATTACTCCTGCAGCCCAATCATACCTTCAATTTCAGCCTTTTGCTTTCAGAAGGTCACGAATTTCAGCCAGCAATTTCTCTTCATTGGATGGATCGGGTGAGGGTGCTGGTACGTCCACTTTCTTCTTCTTCATGCCTTCGAACAGTCGGATGACCATGAATATGGCAAAGGCGACGATCGTGAAGTCGACCAACTGTTGGATAAAAAGTCCGTAGTTGATGGTTACAGATGCAGCCTCTGCAGTTGCTTCGCTTAGTGTATAGCTGAATTCACTGAATTCGATTCCCCCGATCAACATTCCCAGAGGCGGCATTAGGAGGTCATTCACAAGAGAAGTGACAATACGGCCAAATGCTGCACCGATTACAACAGCGACGGCTAGGTCAATGACGTTGCCTCGCATGGCGAACGACTTGAAATCTTTCATGAGACTCATGGCGGTGGGGGATGGATGAATGGTGAGCAATTCTTGGAATAAATAATGTAGAAAGTACAGGCTTCATGTCCATCCCGATTTCCACACAAAATCCGTTAATTTCAATGTGTCATCTGTGAATCAGAGTAGGCCACCGAGTTTGGAGAATGGAAAGAAAACAGGAATACTTGAACAGTGAAACGGGGTTGTGGAAGTGGGTTGTAAAGGGAGCGTTTCTTGCTTTTGTCTCCCTCTTGCTGTTGTTCACATTCTCCATACTAACCCTTCGATGGGTCAACCCGCCGGTAACCGCCTTTGTCTTGCAAGAGAACTGGCAAGAGCTCGAAACGGAGCGTTACAGCCTGAGAGAACAGTGGGTCGATCACGAAGATCTCCCGGAACATCTCCAGTGGGCCGTTGTGGCATCGGAGGATCAGCGTTTTTGGGAGCATTGGGGATTGGACCTGGCAGCCATTGAGGATGCCTTGGAGGAACGACGAGAGGGGACACGCGAGCGGGGTGCGAGTACAATCAGCCAGCAGGTGGCCAAGAATCTTTTTCTCTCACCGGCTCAATCATTTATTCGAAAGGGAGTAGAGGCCGGAATCACGATGTTGATCGAGCTCTTTTGGACCAAGGAGCGGATCCTGGAGGTCTATCTCAACATCGCGGAGTTCGGTCCGGGCGTGTTTGGAGCAGGAAAGGCAGCAGAGACGTTCTTCGGTATACATGCGTCTCAACTGGACCCGGATCAATCGGCCCGATTGGCGGCGGTGTTGTCAAGTCCAAAACGAATGCGGGTCGAGCCTCCGTCGCCCTACACTCGGGAGAGAAGCCGGTGGATTCTTCGCCAGATGAGGCAATTGACCGGTGTTCGATATTCTCGTGAATCTGACTCGATTGAGCACCAGAGGAAGGATTGATCGGTGCTTGAACCGGATGCTTCATTGCCTCAATCATCCAGATAATAGACGATCGTCGAAACCACCCGTACATTTTTGATGTGTGGGTTGGTATCCATTGAATGGTTGATTCTCTATTTTCGAGCAAACAGACGTCGGGATTTCCTGAGCGGTTCAACCCGTGTCAACTTCGTTACGGAACTGAATTGAAAGTTGCTACAAGGTTGGTAGTCACCGGTTCGTCCCGAAAAGAAATGTAACGAATTCCAGAATAAGCCAAGAGGATTCCCCATGAAGTACATAGGAGCCCACGTGAGTGCTGCCGGCGGGGTAGAGAACACGCCGGAGAACGCCAAGGAGATCGGAGCGACCGGATTCGCGCTTTTTACCAAGAATCAACGACAGTGGAACGCGAAACCGCTGAGCCGGGAGAATATTGACGGCTTCAAATCGCGGTGCGAAGAGCTGGGCTACCCGATGGATGCGGTCATGCCGCACGACAGCTATCTGATCAACCTGGGACATCCCGAGGATGCGAAGCTCCAGAAGTCGCGTGACGCCTTTCTGGACGAGTTGCAGCGCTGCGAGCAGTTGGGTATTCGGCTTCTGAATTTTCATCCGGGAAGTCATCTGAAGAAGATCTCCGAAGAGGCGTGTCTGGAGCGTATTTTCGAATCCCTGAATTGGGCTCTTTCGCAGACCGAATCGGTGGTCGCCGTGATCGAGAATACGGCGGGGCAGGGGACCAACATGGGCCACCGGTTCGAGCATCTGAAGGCGATCATTGACGGAGTGGAACAGAAAGAGCGTGTGGGGGTCTGTATCGATACGGCACACGCGTTTGCGGCCGGATATGACCTCAGAACAGAGGACGCGTACAAGGAGACGATGGGTGCCTTTGGCGAGATTGTCGGGTTTGAGTGGCTTCGCGGCATGCACCTGAACGATTCGAAGAAGGATCTGGGGAGCCGGGTAGACCGGCACGATTCGCTTGGAGACGGACTCATCGGGATAACCCCGTTTCGGCTTCTGATGGAGGATGAGCGAATTGACGAGATCCCGATGATTCTGGAGACGCCCGACACGGAGCGGTGGCCGGAAGAGATTGCGAAGCTCAAGTCGTTTGCCGGTTTGGTGTAGCCAGAGCAGCAAATTTCGCTGTCATCTGCTCGTTCGTATGGCTTGGGCGGGTTGAACCGGTCCGGTGAGGATCTTCTTGGATCCGTGTCCGAAATCTATGTTAATTGAGGATATGGAAGAGACGGAACTGCTTGTGGGAATGGCGGCGGCGCTGGCCGTCGGTTTGCTGATCGGCATCGAGCGTGGATGGAGCGGAAAGGATGACGAGGAGGGGGATCGGGTTGCGGGGATTCGCACCTTTTCACTGATCGGTCTGCTTGGAGGAGTCTGGTCCATCCTTTCCATTCAGTTGGGTGAGGAGTGGCTTCTTGCACTCGGATTTCTGGCGGTTACCGTCATGTCGGTTGCAGCCTATCTTGTGGAATCTTCCAGAAGCCGTGATATCGGGACGACCACGGCCTATACGCAGATGCTCACGTTTGTTCTCGGGGCCTGGGCAACAATGGGATATCCGGTTCATGCCATTTCGGTGGCTGTGATCATCATTACACTTCTGGGTCTGAAGCCGATTCTGCACCAATGGATCCGTACCATCGAGACGGTCGAGGTCTACGCCGGCATCAAATTATTACTCATCAGTGTGGTGATGCTGCCGCTGCTTCCCAATCAAGGCTTTGGGCCTTGGGAGTCCATCAATCCGTATTGGATTTGGTGGATGGTGGTGCTTATCAGCGGGATCTCATTCATTGGATACTTTACCATGAAACAGTTCGGAGATCGCGTCGGTATACTGGTTACGGCGATCATTGGCGGACTGGCATCCTCGACGGCCGTGACGCTCAACATGGCCAATCTCTCCCGGGAAAAAGGGCCCTGGATGGTCTTTATGGCTGGGGTCATGGCGGCTTCCTCGATCATGTTTATCCGGATTGTTGCCGAGGTGAGTATTGTGAATCCCGGAATGCTTCCAACGCTGTTGCCTCCGCTTTTGGTGATGTTTTTCGGGGTGGTTGGAGGGGCGGTCTGGCTCTGGAAAAGTCGCCGAAGGGAGACGGAAGGGGACCCCGAGTTGAAGCTGACCAACCCGCTCAAGGTGACCATGGCCCTCAAATTTGGCCTCTTTCTCGGTCTCATTCTCTTTTTGAGCACGGCGATCAAGGAACTGTTTGGCGATGAAGGGATCTACTATTTGGCCGTTTTTTCCGGTCTGATGGATGTGGATGCCATCACTCTCTCGCTTTCAAGATTATCCCGTGACGGGTTGGCGATTGAGACAGCCGTTTTCGGGATCATGTTGGCCGCTGTGACCAATACGATGGTCAAGGGATTCATGTTTGCCTGGTTCGTGGGGTTCAGAGCGAGCCGTCGTCTGATTCTCTTGATGCTGTCGGCCGGTCTGTTGGGTCTTTTGACAGCCGTACTCACGATGGGGTAAGCATACGGTTCTCTGTCAAAAGCCGCCATAGAGTATAGAGTCTATGTTCTTGCCGAACCGGATCCGCTCAAATCCTGCAACAATTCTGTCAGTTTCTCCAGACGATCCGTTGCGTCAGACTCTTTGTCTCGTTCACGCTTGACCACTTCATCCGGAGCATTCTCCACAAAGCTGTCATTGGAGAGCTTGCGTTGAACGGATGTCAGGAACCCTTGGGTTTTTTCAATGTCCGCTTCGATACGGGCTCGCTCTTGTTCCAGATCGATGAGTCCTTCGAGCGGAATGTAGATTTCGTATCCGCTGATAACGGCTGAAACAGAGGCATCCGGTTTCGAAATATCCGCCCCGATGGTTAGGCTCTTCGTGGCAATCAACTTCTCGAAGATCCAGGATTCCTTTGTAAGTACTTGCGCCCTGCTTTCATCAGGAGCCTTGATCCGTATGTCCAACGGCTCTTTGGGAGAAATCCCCATTCGAGCCTGAATGTTGCGAATACTCGAGATCGATGCTGTGATCAATCCCATCATGGCCTCTGATTGGTTGTCCATCGCTTCCTTGTTCGGTTCAGGCCATGCAGTAATCAGAATCGGGGTGTCCGGCTGTTTGTCACCGAGTTTGTGCCAGATCTCTTCGGTGATAAACGGCATGAATGGATGCAGAAGTTTCATGAGCTGTCCAAAGAGACCCAGGGCACGCTCCAGGCGCTCTTTCGGGATCTTTTCACCAGGTTCGTCCGGTTTGATCATCTCGATGTACCAATCGCAGAAGTCGTCCCAGATGAGCGAATGGATTTTCTGAAGAGCATCATTGAGTCGGTATCGCTCAAAATCCTGGTTCATCCCGCTCAGCGTCGTCTGCAGACGGCTCTCCATCCAACGGTCGGCCAGACTGTCTGTATCGGGTTCAAGTGTAGGGTGATACGATTGACCATCCATCTTGTTCATCGAGAGAAAGCGAAAGGCGTTCCAGATCTTGTTGGCAAAATTCCGTCCCTGTTCGCAAAGCTTTTCGTCAAAGAGCAGATCGTTTCCTGCAGGGGAGGAGAAGAGCATTCCGACACGTGTACCGTCGGCGCCATATGTTTCGATCAATTCGAGAGGATCGGGCGAGTTGCCCAATGACTTGGACATCTTTCGCCGTTTCTCGTCCCGTACAATCCCGTGGTAGTAGACATTACGGAAGGGGGGCTTGCCGCGGAATGCGTGACCGGCCATGATCATTCGGGCCACCCAGAAGAACATGATTTCGGGAGCAGTCACCAGATCCTGGGTCGGGTAGTAATATTCGATATCGGTGTTGTCCGGATCCTTTATTCCTCCAAAAACCGTAATGGGCCAGAGCCAGGAAGAGAACCAGGTATCGAGTACGTCTTCGTCCTGTTTCAAATCCAGAGGTTCAAGCGTGCGCCCGCTCTTTTCACTCGCTTTTTCCAGTGCTTCGTCGGCCGACTTGGCGATGACATACTCGTCATCTCCCTCGCCATAGTACCAGGCCGGGATGCGGTGTCCCCACCAAAGTTGGCGTGAGATGCACCAGTCCCGAATATTCTCCATCCAGTGCCGATAGCTGTTGGTGAATTTCTCCGGGTGGAACCGGATCTCGCCACTCTCTACGCTCTCCAACGCAGGTTTGGCCAATTCATCCATCCGGCAGAACCACTGCAGGGAGAGTCGTGGTTCAATGACCGCTCCGGTTCGCTCGGAGGTACCCACGTTGTTGGCGATCTGTTCCGTTTTGACGAGACATTCATTGGACGTCAAATCCTTGACAATCGCCGTTCGTGCATCGAATCGGTCCATCCCCACATAGCGTCCGGCGACTTCGGAGACGGTTCCGTCCGCTTCGAGCATGTCGATGACGTCCAGATCGTGCCGTTGACCAATTTCGTAGTCATTTACATCGTGTGCAGGAGTCACCTTCAGACATCCGGATCCAAACTCCGGATCCACATAGTCGTCGGCAATGACGGGAATCGTTCGTTCGGTAAGGGGGATCCAAACCCGTTTGCCTACCAAATGAGTGTAGCGCTTATCATCGGGATGAACACAGATCGCCGTATCCGCCAAAATGGTCTCTGGCCGAGTCGTGGCAATGGTGACAAAATCGTCACTCCCTTCGATGGCATACCGAATGTGATAGAGATTGGACTGCTCCTCTTTGTGGATGACCTCTTCATCAGAAAGGGCCGTCTTCGCCTCCGGATCCCAGTGGATCATCCGCAGGCCCCGGTAGATGTGACCCCGTTCGTAGAGCTCGATAAAGCAGTCAATCACCGAATCGTAAAGGTCCTCTTCGAGTGTAAACCGGGTCCGCTGCCAGTCGCAGGAGGCACCCAGTTTGCGAAGCTGTTGAAGGATAATTCCCCCGTGCTCCCCGGTCCAGTCCCAGGCATGTTTGAGGAAATCGTCGCGGGAGAGATCCGATTTCTTGATGCCTTGTTTGCGCAGGCGTTGAACCACCTTTGCCTCGGTTGCAATCGAGGCGTGATCGGTTCCCGGAACCCAACAGGCATTCTTCCCCTGCATACGCGCCCGTCGGACCAGAACATCCTGAATGGTGTTGTTAAGCATGTGCCCCATGTGCAGAACACCGGTCACATTTGGTGGCGGGATAACCACCGCATAGGACTCCCGGTCGTCGGGTTCGGAATGAAAATATCCGTTGGATTCCCACCAGGAGTACCAATGAGATTCGACACGGGTTGGATCGTACTGTTTTGGGAGGTCGGTCGGCTTCACGGAATCTCGGGTTTGATTCATGAACAAATAGCGGGCCCGAAGGGCTCATTTAAAAAGGGGAGGGGCGGTCGAACCGCCGGGTCTTACTTGACCCGGACGAGCCGTACGCCGAAATGTCCGTCACAGCCGTGTTTGTGCGGATAGGTTTGATATGCTTTTCCGTCCTCGATGAGAACCTCTTCGGGAAGGAAGTCAGAGAGGTTGTCCAGCTCGAAGTTGTCGTACTTCTCCAAAAACGCTTCGATCTGCTTGAAATTCTCTTCCTCTTCCAACGAGCATGTGCTGTAGACCAAACGGCCACCTTTTTTCACCATGTTGCCCGCTTCTTCAAGAAGTTCGCTTTGCAGCTGAACCAATTCCTTCAAATCCTCTTCCGTCCGTTTCCAGCGAAGGTCGGCTCGTTTGGCAAGCACACCGGTTCCGGTGCACGGTGCATCGAGCAGGACACCGTCGGTTACTTTCAGTTGAATGTCACGCACATCGGCCCGACGGATTTTGATATTTTCGGCATTGTGGCTCAGTGCACTCTCGGCCAGTTTCTCCAGTCGATCGGCTCGGCTGTCAACGGCGATGATGTCACCTTCACCCTCCATCAAGTCAGAGATCATGATGGTCTTGGTCCCGGGAGCGGCACACAAATCATAGATGGTTTCACCCGGTTCCGGGTCCAGGATGGTGGCTGCAAAACCGGCTGCGATGTCCTGAACCTGACACAGGCCTTTCTGTAGCCATCCTTTTTCAATAAAGGGTTGAACCGACGAGACCTTGAAATAGCCCGGGAGCCATTCGCTCTCTTCAAACTGGATGCCGGACTTCTCCATGCGGAGTTTGAAGTTTTCGGTCTTGGTTCGGAGGTTGTTGACACGGACATACCACTGCGGAACCTTGTTGTTGGCCTGCATGAGCTGGAACGCCTCCCGTTCACCGAACCGCTTGGTCCAGCGGGCAACGAGCCACTCTGGATGAGAAAAGGTTGTGGCGACCAGTTTGGTCCGGTCTTCGAAGGCCGGTTTTGGAAGATCGTCCAGGTCGCGCTGGATGTTCCGGAGGATGGCATTCACAAGGTCCCCCGACTTACCGCCCAGCATCGTTTTGGCCAATTCTACGGCCTCGTTGATGGCTGCGTACTCCGGAGTGGAGTTCATGAAAATCATATCGTAGAGTCCGATCCGGAGAATGTTCTTGAGCGGAGGCTTCATCTCGTCCAGCCCAATGGCAGAGAACTCACCGATCAAAAAGTCGACATAACTCCGCTTTCTCAGGATGTTCTGCACATATTCACGTGCCTGTGCACGCTCGCGTCCGTCAAGTTCATCTGTCAGTGTGTAGTCAATCTGACCTTCTGTATCGAACTGAACCAAAATCTCTACACTTGTCGAACGTGCTGTCTTCTCCGTTTCCAATACAATCTCCGCTATGTGTTCGATAGAATTTGTTCGTTCAGACCCCCTGTGAACGTGGACGCTGGACTCTTCAGTGTGTCAAAAAACAGGTGGCCGAAAGAGAACCCGAAAGATAGGGGATTCACTCCCTTATTGCTAATGATGACGTCGTATTTGAAACGGAATTTCATATTTGAATTGGGGACCCATCCTTTTCTTTTTCATATGAATTGGGTAATTTTGCGCGCTCTCAAGCTTTTTGCAGAAATTAGGGTCTAACGCCTGATCAAACACACAAACTACAAACAGCCACCTCATGAATAAAGGATCTGTAGCACAAGTCATCGGTCCGGTCGTGGACGTCGACTTTGAACAAGGCAACCTCCCTCCGGTTCTGAACGCACTCTACATCGACCGGGAAGACCAGAGTCGGCTCTACCTCGAAGTTGCCCAGCATCTGGGTGAAAATCGGGTACGGACCATTGCAATGGACTCTACGGACGGACTGGTTCGCCGGCAAGAGGTGACGGACTCCGGTTCACCGATCTCCATGCCGATTGGCGAAGATATTCGCGGGCGTCTCTTCAATGTCGTGGGCGAAGCCATTGACGGAATGGAACAACCGGAAGGAGCGCGCAGCTACTCGATCCACCGGCCGGCGCCGAGCTATGAAGAGTTGACGACGTCTACCGATATGCTCGAAACGGGAATCAAAGTCATCGATCTTCTGTGTCCGTATGCAAAAGGGGGAAAAATCGGGCTCTTTGGAGGTGCCGGCGTCGGGAAGACCGTATTGATTCAGGAGTTGATCAACAACATTGCCAAGCAGCATGGCGGCCTTTCGGTATTTGCCGGTGTTGGAGAGCGGACGCGTGAAGGAAACGATCTTCTTCGCGAGTTTCTCGAATCAGGAGTCATCAAGTATGGAGACGACTTCATCAAGACGATGGAAGAGGGCGAATGGGACCTCTCGAAAGTAGACAAGGAAAAACTGAAGGAGTCACAGGCAACGTTGGTGTTCGGTCAGATGAACGAACCCCCCGGAGCCCGAATGCGAGTGGCCCTTTCCGGATTGACGGTTGCCGAGTATTTCCGTGACGAAGTCTCCCGGGACATTCTTCTTTTCATTGACAATATTTTCCGATTCACCCAAGCTGGTTCCGAAGTATCGGCTCTGTTGGGTCGAATGCCGTCTGCGGTAGGGTACCAACCGACCCTGGCAACCGAGATGGGGAACCTGCAAGAACGGATTACCTCGACCAAAAACGGATCGATTACCTCGGTTCAGGCGATCTATGTACCTGCCGATGACTTGACGGATCCTGCTCCTGCAACCACATTTTCTCACTTGGATGCGACGACGGTATTGAGTCGTGCACTGACTCAGATCGGGATCTATCCGGCGGTCGATCCGCTCGATTCTACGTCTCGAATCCTGGATCCGAAAGTGCTTGGGAAAGAGCATTATGCTTGTGCTCAGAACGTGACCGGAATTCTCCAAAAGTACAAGGATCTGCAGGACATTATCGCCATTCTTGGAATGGACGAACTTTCCGACGAAGACAAGTTGGTGGTATCCCGGGCACGACGGGTTCAGCGATTCCTCTCACAGCCGTTCTTTGTGGCCGAACAGTTTACCGGCCAGGAAGGGGAGTATGTTAAGATTGAGGACACCATCAAAGGGTTCAATATGATTCTTGACGGCGAACTGGATCACCTGCCGGAGAACGCCTTCCACTTGGTCGGTACTATTGAACAGGCGATCGAGAAGGGCGAACGACTCAAGTCCGAAGCGGAAGCAGCATAAAACGGGAGTATCCTGACCATGGCAGATACATTTCAGGCACAGGTATTGACACCGACCGGCAAGTTGTTTGAAGGCGAGGTGGTCGGTGTTCAGGTTCCCGGCGAACAGGGCAGCTTCGAGGTTCAGGTGAATCACGCACCGATTGTATCGACGCTTCAGGTGGGCGAAGTGCGCGTCAAACAGCCGGGTGGAACCACCCTTCGACTGGCGGTGACAGGTGGTTTTGTCGAGATGAAGTCGAACCAATTGACACTGTTGGCCGAAGCGGCCGAAAAAGCAGACGAGATTGATGTCGATCGTGCCCAAGCCGCACTTGAACAAGCCAAGAACGTGCTTTCCGACGGGAGTTCAGAACGTCATGAAGCCGAGGCTGCATTGAAGCGAGCCAAGAATCGTCTTCATGTCGCCGGAGTGACTGTTTGACGTACCTTGTCAGCTGCGCGACCGCCCGATCCAGCAATTGAATGTGGATTGAAGCTCGTCTCTGTTTTCTGTATGGCTCAGACGATCCAATTCGTCCAGTGAACGTTTGAGGGCAAATTCGAGATTCGATCCCGGTTCAACCCGTGGTCCCACCTTCAAAAAGAGCTCCGGTCGGGAGGCTCGATAGTGCTGTGTGACGATACCGATCGGAACCAAATCCATGGATTCATGTTGCCGGGAGAGCCACTCCAAACCCGGTTGAAACGTTCGTTCCCGGAGGTGAGCCGGGTAGAATTTACCTTCGGGGTAGAGAAAGAGGGAATGTCCCGGCGAAGCGAGCCAGTCCGAGGCATATCGAAGTGACGGGACGGCACGTCGAGGTTGGTCTAGATCGACGGGAAATGCGCCCAGATGTCGAAAGAATGGATACTGGTCCCACTGTTCCCGATCCATCATGGCTCGAGCTTGTTGATGAAATTTGAATTCATTGAGCAGGAGAGGGATCAAGCCGTCCCACCACCGTGAGTGATTCAAAAAATAGAGAGTCGATCGTTTCGACGTTGGTTGGTAGGATTCCCGTGTCCACACCGCATGAAATCGTCGTCGAATGAGCCAGCGACTGTAGTGTGCGATGGATCGGGACCAGAACCGGGACGTGGAAACAGCTATTTCGGCGGACGGAAGACGATCGCTCATTGGACTCGTTCATTACGGAGGACGTTCATGACAGAAGATACAAAGGCACTTCACGATTACATACTGCGTCACACCACGGATGAGGATGAGCTGTTGCGTGAACTTGTCACGGCCTCGGAGAAGGAACTGGATCATATTGACATGCTCTCCGGCAATACGGTGGGACAGTTGCTGGCCTTGTTGATTCGTCTCGGCGGCATGAAGCGTATTCTGGAGATCGGGACCTTTACCGGCTACGGGACCCTTCAAATGGTACAGGCACTCCCCGAAGATGGACAGATCATTACCCTGGAGATGAATGAGCGATTTCTAGCGGTATCCGATGATTTTTTATCCCGTCCACCCTATGACCGAATGATTCATCAGATGCTGGGACCTGCATTGGAGTCGATTCGTTCACTTGAGGGCCCGTTCGACATGGTCTTTCTCGATGCCGACAAGGCCGGCTATCCGGCATATTACGAGTCGGTTCGGCCGCTCCTCTCTTCCGGCGGGCTTCTTGTGGCCGACAACGTTTTCTGGAATGGAGAAGCGATCGAAGCCAGAACACGCAAAGGGGAAGCCGTGGACCGATTCAACCGAATGGTACAAGAGGATCCTGATTTCCAAAACGTGATGCTTCCTGTTCGGGACGGGCTGATGATTGCTCGAAAAGCGTGACCCGGGAGCCATCAGCCGATCCAAAAAAGAGCGTCTATTTGGGAGGAAAAAGTTCGTATTCAAGTAGCCGGCACTCGATCGTCGAGTTGAACAAGCGGGTTCGACTGCTGGTTCGAAGGCCGACGGACTTGGCCAGGTCCAGGTTTCCGGTGAAGATGTAGCCGGTCTTTCCACCCCCTTTCTTTTTCATGAAATCCCCGATACTTCGGTAGAGGGGATGGAGCGAGTCGGGGTTGTCCATTCGCTCTCCATAGGGAGGATTAAAGAGAAGAATTCCCTCCCCATCGGGAATGGGGGTCTTCTTGAAGTCACATACCTGAAATTCAATCAGGTGATCCACTCCGGCTGTGCGGGCATTCTTCTGAGCGGCATGGACCATGTCCGGATCTTGATCGGTTGCAATAAACCGTCCTTTTGGTTCCCGAATCACACCTTGCCGAGCCTCTGCCCGGATGGCATTGTATGTGTCTTCGTTGAACCCTTTCAGATGCATGAACCCAAAATCGTGTCGCAGCGATGCAGGAGGGCGATTCATGGCCATCATGAGTCCCTCCAGGAGCAGTGTTCCGCTCCCGCACATTGGATTGATCAAATGCATACCGGGGGCCCATCGGGTAGCCATCAAAATGGCGGCTGCCAGAGACTCCTGCATGGGAGCATACCCTGCTTCGGTTCGGTACCCGCGTCTGGAGAGGGATTCCCCGGACGTATCCAGGAATATGCGAGCCTCTTCCTTGTCCCAGTAGAGAAAGAGAACCGTTCCGTTCAGATTGGATCCACTATCCGGCCGTCGTCCAGTGGCAGACCGTATGCGGTCTACCACGGCATCCTTGACCCGGACATTGGCAAACTGGGTGTTGCGAACCGTCGGGTGGTCAATACGTGACGTCACCGAGAGATATCCGTCATCCGGAATCAGTTTCTCCCAAGGCATCGTACTGAGCCAGCGATAAAGCTGTTCCGGATTGGTGATCTTGGCCGACTCCGCCAACATATAGTGCACTCGGTGGGCCGTTCGAAGCCAGAAGTTGAGCCGGATACAATCCTCCAACGTCCCTTTGATTTCGATCCCGGTTTCCCGGGTCCGAATGGGTTTGTATCCAAGTGCTTCGACCTCCTGTTGGAGGAAGGGGGCCATGCCCACCGGACAGCTTAAGGCAATGGTCTGCCGTGGTTCGGTTCGTGTGCTCAAAGTCAGGCGATCTCGATCAGGTCAATCTTGAATGTGAGATCTTCTCCTGCAAGTGGATGGTTGGCATCCAACTGAACATTTTCCTCTTCGACAGCCGTGATTCGAACAGGAATGGGCTGTCCGTCCGGCTGATTCACTTGAAGTTGCATGCCGATTTCCGGCTCAATATCGGAGGGCATGTCGGACTTGGCTACTGAAATGACCAGATCTTCACGGGCTTCACCATATGCCTCGTCCGTCGGAATGGTTACTTCGACACTGTCACCTTTCTCCATGCCGGTCACAGCCTTTTCAAAACCAGGGATCAATTGACCTTCTCCCAGTTTGAATTCAAGCGGTTCCCGCTCTTCGGATGTATCAAATACAGATCCGTCATTCAGGGTTCCAGTGTAGTGTACTTTGACGGTATCACCATCTTTTACTTTAGACAAACAGTCTCCTTTTTCTTCAGTCAAACTTTTGTTTAGGCCCCGGAGGGCAACGGCCGTCCGGGTGGATGCGGGATCCCGCAAGGATTGTTCGGGTTGAACCGACTCAAAACCTCAAGATGAGATCGTCATCCATGAATCATGGCAAGTTACGAAAAATTAAGGGGAAATGCCCGACGACGTCTCCTCTTTACGCAGCTCTTCTGCATGAACCAGGAGCTTGGTGATCGTCTGGTCTGCATCGCGACGCTCGATTTCATCAGGAACCTGCAGATAGATGGTTCGGATCGTCTCCTCTTCGGATTGGCTGTCGATTTCGAGTACAGTTTCTTCGCTCCAGCGGCTGCTCAATAGTTTTTCGACGGGGATGTGCAGGTCCAAAAAGAGGATTCCGCGACTCCGAAGTTCCGGAACCGGACGAAGAATCCAGCTATAGATCCCGAGGGCGATCAACGAGAATCCTGATGAGAGGCGGATCGGCGTGACGGGGAGATCTTGAAAAAGTGTCGTCCGGTAGAGCCCAAACAGAATCAGAAGAAGGGCCGCTGCATCCAACCCGTGGTCACTCCAGAAATTGCGGGGGGTGTAGTAGAGGTTGCCGGATCGTCGTTTGAGTCGATACAGTCGAATCGACATTCCGAACAGAAGACCGGCCACGGTCGCATAGAAAATGCTCATGGCACCAGCCGGAACGGAATGCGAGACCCATTCCAAGCGGTATGAAATCTGCAGCCCGGTCAGAATCAGAGCCAGTAGCATGGCCGTCTGAATCCATGGGTAGAAGCGAATGGAGTGAAGTCGAATGATACCGGACGATCCGACCCGGAGAAACCCGAACATCGCCAAAAGCGAGAGGAGGTAGATCAACAGCATGAAGAATGTGTATCTTGAAGGTCGGAAATGACAACACACTCCGCCGGAATCAGGACCGGTCAAGAGTGAAATCAGTGCGCAGGATGTTATCCAACAGGAGAACGAATGGCAAGCAGGCAGGACGAGCAGCAACGAATGACTCCGGAATCCGTCGAAGTCCGTCACGACGAACAGGTCCTTGAAATCAGATGGGCAGACGGTCATCGATCCATCTATCCGCTCTTCGGGTTGCGAAAAAACTGTCCCTGTGTCATGTGTCGCGGGGGACACAGCAAGATGGGGACGTATGAAATGAAGCTCTTCTTTGTGGATCCCCCGCAACGAATGGAGGTTCGATCCGTTGAAACTGTTGGAAATCATGCGCTCAAAATCGAGTGGGGGGACGGCCACAGCACCGGCATGTACCGCTGGGAGCTCTTGCGCGCCATGTGTCCGGTTCTGTACCAAGAGTCAAATGACGGGTAGAGAGATGGCGCATGTAAAATTGCTCAAGGGACGGGTTGGGATTTAAAGCGAATCTATTTAGATTTGGTCTAAATTATTTCTGATCAGAATGTCTTGCAGCCTGCGGCGATACAATCGTTCGGTGAAGGCCGGGGGATATTCGACTCGTTACCATCTCAATCTCAACCACAACAATCCATGAAAATCTCCACGTTTTTCCCATTACTCGTTCTGTTTTTTGTCGTCTCCTGCTCCGGAGGTGAAGAGGTGAATCTCTATTCTGCCCGTCACTATGAAACGGATCTGGATCTCTATGACCGATTTACGGAAGAGACCGGAATCCAAGTCAATTTGATCGAGGGAGGGAGTGACGAGCTGATTGAACGAATTCGCAATGAAGGAGTCAACAGTCCGGCAGATATTTTCATCACAGTAGACGCCGGTCGAATTTGGCGAGCCGAGGAGGCTGATGTCCTTCAATCTGTTCAATCCGACGTTCTGGAAGAAGAGATCCCGGCCTCTCTGCGTGATCCGGAAGGAAAATGGTATGGAATCTCACAAAGAGTTCGCGGAATCATCTATCACAGGGAGCGAGTGAATCCGGACGAAATCGGTGGTTATCTGGATCTGGCAGACGAGAAGTGGGCGGGACGAATTTGTGTCCGATCCTCCAACAACATCTACAACCAGTCTCTGGTGGCATCCATGATCGAACAGTATGGCGAGGCCGAGACGGAAGAGTGGGCAGAAGCCTTCGTTTCCAATTTTGCTCGTGACCCACAGGGTGGAGACCGGGACCAGATCCGCGCCATTGCCGCCGGGCAATGCGACATTGCTCTGTCGAACCACTACTACCTGGCACGACTGGCCACCTCGGAAGAATCCGCAGACCGAGAAGTTGCGAATGCAGTCGGTATCCATTTTCCATCCAGAGAGTTCGGAGGCACCCATGTGAACATCTCTGCAGTGGGTGTGGCCAAACATGCACCCAACCGCGAGAATGCAATCCGGTTCCTGGAGTACCTGACACGACCCGATGCGCAGAAATTTTATATTGGAGACAATTTTGAATATTCTGTCACGGAAAACGAAGAACGGCCCGAAATTTTGGACCAATTCGGATCGTTTGAAAGTGACGGGATCAACGTCTCCGTTTATGGAGAGAACAACCCGCTGGCCATTCAGTTAATGGACCGTGCCGGATGGCGATAGACCTCCGGCTCGTCACGGCCAGTGACAACCGGATGGATGCATGAAACAGATTCGAGTCGCCACTCGTGTGCGGCGTTTACTCCTGATCATTGGAGGGCTCCTGTTGGCCACCGTGCCATTGCAGGCAGACCCTCCCGGACAGGAGAGGATGGACGCCGTCTTCTCTGAATTTGATCGAACGTCCGGCCCGGGTTGTGCAGTCGGTGTCGGAAGCCGGGGAGACCTGCTCTTTTCGTCGGGATACGGCATGGCCGATCTCGATTACGGAATTCCGATTTCCTCTCAATCACGTTTTTTCATTGCTTCCGTATCCAAGCAATTTGCAGCTGCGTCGCTCTGGATGTTGGAGCAGGAGGCGTTGCTCGATCTGGATCAGGATTTGCGAGAGGTCCTTCCAGAGTTGGAACACCAACCGGCTCCATTGACCGCTCGACAGATTCTTCACCATACAAGCGGAATACGGGATCTCTTTGATCTGTTGGCACTGGCCGACGTCGGGCTCGATCCACATTACAGTGTCCGGCAGACGCTGGAACTGATTGCCCGGCAGAAGGAGCTTAACTTCGAACCGGGAAGTGCCTATTCATACAGCAACAGCGCCTATTTTCTGGTTTCCATTCTTGTGGAGCGCCTGACCGGTCGAAGCCTGGATGAGTATGCCCGCGAGCACTTCTTTCTTCCGTCCGGTATGGCATCGACCCATTTTCATGACGATACCGGGCGTATCGTGCCTGATCGAGTCTCCAGTTACCGACCCTTTCGGGACGGGTATGGCCGATTCATTCGAGACAATCTGGACCGGACCGGTGCCCGGGGACTGGTTACGACGGTAGAGGATCTGATTCGGTGGGAGGGCAATTTCTACGAGAATCGAACCTCTCTGGATCGCTTTACGGAGAAGATGACAACACCCGGAGTGTTGAATGACGGGGAGGTTCTTGATTATGCCTCCGGCCTTCGACTGGGATCCTACAATGGCCTCGAAACCGTCAGCCATGGCGGGAACTACATGGGGTTCAAAACGCACTTCCTGCGATTTCCGGGCGAAGAGCTGGCGATTGCCGTGTTGTGCAACGGAAGCTCCATTTCACCCTCCGGTTACGCCTATGATGTGGCAGAACTCTGGCTCGAGGAGCAGATGAATACCCACACGGAGTCGATGATTGGGACCTATTGCAACGTAGAGCTTCAGAGCTGCCTGACGATTCGACGAGAGGGGGCCGATCTATTCATGGAACGTCGAATGGGTGATCCTGTCGAGCTTTCATACATCGACGAGCACCGCTACAGCGGGGGTGGTTGGTCCCTCCTGTGGGGTCCGGATCGTACACGGATCAACATTGAAACGAACCGAACAGCACCCATGACATTCGAACGGAGAGAGTGATGCAGAACATGAATTCGAGAATCCCGGGTCGCCTCGGGCTACTTCAGACAGCGATATTCATACTCATTTTGAGTGTCCCCGTTCATGCTCAATGGCAAGACGACTCTCTCATGCTGGAAACAGAGTGGATCGATGAGATCCTCTCCGAACGTATGGACGTCTCGTCTCCGGGCTGTGTGGTCTCCATCTATGACCGGGACGGAAGGGTGGCGACTCGCTCTCGCGGGATATCCAATCTGGACTACAACATTCCTCTCGGGCCCACGTCCAGATTTTATATGGCTTCCATCTCCAAACAGGTGACGTCGGCCATGGTGGCACTTCTGATCGAGCGGGGTGCGTTCAATCCGGACGACCGGGTGAGTGACCACCTCGATGCGTGGCCCGAATGGGCGACAAATGTCCGGGTACACCATCTCTATTCGCATACATCCGGGCTGTCCGATCTGTACGGTCTGCTCGAATTGGCCGGTATTCCGTATGGCGATCCTCGAACACTTGATCAGTACATGGATCTGATTCGAGCCAGTGGATCACTCATGTTTGAACCAGGATCCGAATACTCGTACTCCAACAGTGGGTATACCGTCCTTGCTGCATTGGTCGAAAAGAAGACCGGTACGAGCTTTGCCGAAGCGGTCCGGCAACAGATCCTCCTGCCCCTTGGAATGGAGAGTACGCATTTTCATGACGATCGTGCGATCATTGTCCCGAATCGTGTAATCAGTTACGGTGTGGATCCGGAGCGCGGTTTCCGACGCACGTACCTGGGTAGTTTTCAGGGAGTGGGCCCCGGCGGACTCTACTCTTCGCCGGAAGATTGGGCGAGATGGGAGTCCTTTATGCACGGTTCATTGCAGCCGGAGGGCGAAGGGATGACTTCGCAAGAAGCCGCCACCATTCGAACCCGAATGATCCGGGAAGCAGAGGCAGGAGGAGCTCCCATTCATTACGGGATGGGTCTTGAACTCCAAACATTCATGGGTCTGTCCGAACAGGGTCACAGTGGGAGCTTTATGGGCTTCCAACACGATCTTCGGCGCTATCCGGAGCAGAATATCTCGGTCTTGACACTCTGTAACCGGAGCGATGCCGAACCGGGCGAGATCAACAGACGAATTCTCGAAAAGCTTCTGGCTGAACCACTCGGCGATTGGCTTTCACCGTTTGAAGGGACATTCCGGAGTGAAGAAGTGATGTCAGAGATGGAACTGGAGATCGAGAACGGACGCTTGGAACTGCACCGTGACGTCTGGCCCAGTGGCCCGCTGGAGCCGACGGAAGACCGACTTCAGTGGCGTGCCGGTAGCTGGGAGTTGAGGTTCGAGGAGAATGCAGAGGGGGAGATCACCGGTTTCCGTGTGTATACCGGTCGGGTCCGAAATGTCCTGTTCGAGAAGGTCTCGTAACCGGTATTCGTTGCGAACCGATCCTCGTCCTACTGATCTTTTTTCCGCCGCATGGAGCGGCTCAGGATGACAACCGGGAGGATGCCGACCAGAACAATCGCCAAGGCGGCTCCGGAAGATTCGGCCAGACGCTCGTCACTGGCCAGTCGATAGACCTGTACGGCCAGTGTATCAAAGTTGAATGGGCGAACGATGAGCGTGGCCGGCAACTCCTTGATGACATCGACGAAGACCAACAGGATCGCTGCAAACAGGGAGCTTCGCATGATGGGCATATGCACCTTTCGAAGAATGTGGTGGAAGCGATAACCGAGCCCTTCGGCTGCTTCGTCCATGTCAGGGGTGATTTTTCCCAGACTCGACTCGACAGTGGTAAACGAGACCGCCAAAAAACGGACCATGTAAGCGAAAAGCAGGGCGACAATCGTCCCGCTCAGAAGCAGTCCGGTCGAGAATCCAAAACTTTCACGCATCCAACTGTCGAGTGTATTGTCAAACCAACCGAATGGAATAAGTATACCGACGGCAATGACGGATCCCGGGATCGCGTAGCCCATCGACCCGATTCGCGTGGCGGTTCGAGTGGGCAAGCCTGGATTCAGTCGAACACCGTAGGCCATGACCAACGCAATCATGAGGGCCAATACACCGGCAAGGGAAGCGATAATCAAGGTGTTGAATGCGTATTGCAGAAATCGGTGATTGATGGCCGCATCCAAATTGTTGAAGAGCATATGGATGAGGATTAGAAACGGGATCGCGAATCCGACAACAACCGGAAGGCTGCACGCTGTGACGGACCCCCATTTTTTCCATCCCTCTAACGAATACCGACTGCTTTGCCGATAGCGACTCCCGGTCTCTTGGGTCACCTGTATCCGGTTCCTTGACCAGCGCTCAAGCAGAATCAACATCAGAATAAAGAGCATTAAAAATGCAGAGAGTTGGGCGGCGGCGACCGGCTCGCCCAAACCGAACCACGTACGGTAGATTCCCGTTGTAAAGGTCTGTACACCAAAGTAGTCTACGGTTCCGAAATCGTTGAGTGTCTCCATGAGTGCGAGCGCCATCCCACCGGCGATGGAGGGGCGGGCAAGCGGCAATGCGACTTTGTAAAAACTCTCGAAAGGGGTACAACCCAGACTTCGACTCGCCTCCAGAAGAGTGGTCGATTGTTCCATAAAGGCCGATCGGGAAAGGAGGTAGACATAGGGGTAAAAAACGAACGACATGACCAAAATGGCTCCCTCGATGGAACGAATGTCGGGGAACCAGTAGGATCCTGCCGACCATCCGAACCCGTCACGCAGCAAACTCTGAACAGGGCCTGCAAAGGCAAGAAAGTCCGTATAGGTATAGGCGAGGAGATAGGCCGGCATGGCCATCGGAAGTATGAGTGCCCAATCGAAAAAGTCTCGTCCGGGAAAGCGGCACATGGTCACAATCCATGCAGTTCCCACGCCGATAACAAAGATGCCGAACCCGACACCGACCATGAGTGTGAGCGAATTGCGGATGTAGTCAGGCAGTACCGTGGAGGCAAGATGGGCCCAGATGTCACCTGCCGGAACGAAGATGTTGGCAAGCACGGTGAGGACCGGAATGGCTACCAGAAGTGCAACGGTCAGGGTGAGAGCGGTCCAGATACCGGATCCTGCCTTGCCCGAGGAGTGCTCGGTCTGAACCAGCCGTCGTCCAAACTCTCTGAGGTTGCGTATCATGATCATTTTTCATTCCTGCCACAGAAAGGGGGGCAAGTTACGGCAATCTGAATGGTTCTCATAGCCTGACAGCGGGTTTTCATTCGATTCCGAACTGCTTCAAGGCACGGTTCGCAGAATGAAACCCACACATTCCGTGTACACCTCCTCCCGGTGGTGTGGCAGAGGAACAGAGGAAGAGGTGGGGGAGCGGAGTGTCGTAGGGCGACAGGGCAGAGACCGGACGGTGGAAGAGTTGTCGAATATTGGCTTCGCCTCCGTTGATGTCGCCACCATGATAGTTGGGGTTGTATTGTGAAAATCCTTCGGCCGTGCGAGAGTGGCGACCGAGAATGGTTGTTCGAAACCCGGGGGCAAACTGTTCGATACGTCGTTCATAGGTATCGGTTTCATCCCGGTTCGATCCGTTGGGTACGTGTCCGTAGACCCAGAGGGTGTGGCGGTCGTCCGGTGTACGGGTGTCGTCGAAGAGGGAGGGTTGGCTCAGGAGAAGAAAAGGGGTAGGGGAGTGGGTGCCACGTGCAGCGGCCTGTTCGGAGGCGGCCACGTCCTCCATGGGTCCACCCAGATGAATGGTTCCCGCGTTGCGGAGTTGTGGATCGTTCCAGGGGACCGGGTCGCTGAGCAGGTAGTCGATTTTGAAGGCGCCCGGACCGTAGTGATAGCGTCGAAGTTTCCGGATCCAGGCCGCAGGGAAATGATTTTCACCGATCTTGATCAATGATGCGGGCGTCAGATCCAGGAGGACGGGTTGGTTGTCAGGCAATTCATCCAGGGATCGGACCCGGTGATTGGTGAGGACCTGCCCTCCCAGCTGCTCCAAATGAGTGATCAGGGCTCGTGTAATGGAGGCGGAACCTCCACGCGGGAGGGGCCAGCCGGAGGTGTGGGCGGCCGCACCCAGGACCAAGCCAATCGCGGCGGAGGCGGGGCGGTTCAGATCCAGTAAGCTGTGGGCTGCCAGGCCTGCAAAAAGTGCCCGGGTCGATGGAGACTGAAAGTGACGCCGGGCCAATCCGGTCGCAGATTGAAGAGCCAGTGTTCCGAAGCGAGCCATTCGAAGAGGTCGGCCTGGAAGACGCAGGGGAGCGAGAAGATCTTCGCACCAGACGTCCCAATCGTTCATGAACCGCCCAAACAGATCTCCCCATGCGTCACCGTCCTTGTCAAGGTTCCTGCACATCCGCTCGATATCCGAATGCAGGGCCACCGAGGTTTCAGGTGTGAGAGGGTGTGCGACCGGAATCTCTGGATGAATCCATTCCAGTCCGTGAGAATCAAGGGGCAGGGAACGGAAAAAAGGGGAGGCCAGTGCCATCGGATGGATGCCCGAGCAGGGGTCGTTCCAGACATTCGGTTCAATGAGCTCGTCGGTGCGTGCACCCCCGCCCGGTCGATCAGCAGATTCGAGTACGGTCACACGCAACCCGGCTTGTGCCAGCCGAATGGCGGCTGCCAGGCCATTTGGACCGGATCCAACAACGATGGCCTCTTCGGGAGTCGGGTTCCTGTTTGCAAACATGATGAATGGGTATGCTGTAAAACCGGATATTCGTGAGTGGAACGGCTCAGCTGGGATGCTCGACGTTTGCAGGCAGCCAGCGACTCTTGATCAAATGCTCAAGTTCCTCATAGGAGAGTTCAATAGAGATTGGGCCGATGGCATAGGGTGCGACCTCATAACTGTTGAAGTGAATGAGCAAGCCGTATGGGGTAAACGCAATATTTTCGGTCAGGTGAAATCGGCCGTCGTCGAAGAAGAATCCGGCCTGGTCGAGGTCGTCTTCTTCGAGCAATTCAAACGTATATCGGAAGTGCTCTTCTGCAAGGTCCACCAATCGTTTCCAAGAGGTACGGTCAGGTGTTAAATCCTTCAGGCCAATGCGTCGTCCGGACTCTTTGGTAAAAGATTGGAAGTAGTCGTACTGGTTGGGATGAGCTCCTCCGGCAAAACTGAATTCACTGGAATGCAGGGTCACCAATTCATCATTCTCGTAAACGACTTCAACAGCCCGTTCAAGCCGCCAGGGAACACGATAATCATCAATTTCGTCATGGAATTGTTCCCAATCATCAAACCATTCGTAGGCAAGCCCTTCAATTTCCCTGTGCAGTTGCCGGGTTGGATGGTCGACCAATTGTGTTTCTGTCCAGTGCGTCAGACTGTCGGTCCACTCACCCAGATCGTGGAAGACAGGATAGTGAAAGAAGAGTTCCACACACGGCTCTTCATCGAGCATGCAATCCGGTGAAGTAAATCTGGGTGTAAACGTTTCGACGACCAAATCCGGCGTTCTGCTTTCGGGAATCGGGTTCAATTCGGGATTTTCATCGCTGTTGCAACTGACCATACCAATCATTGAGAGCAACAGAACGGATAAACGTTTGACAGAAGACCTGTACAGGACGTCACGTGACGGGACGGGATCTGGAAAAAATGGACTCGTCATGTAGTTGCGATCGGTGGTTCTCTCACACAGTATCTTTTCCGGATATACGGATATTGGTTCGTAGTATACAAACTTTCCGGCTGTCAGAGCATTGGATCCTGCATATCCGTGTTCGCCTCCAACCATAGATGTGGTACCCTTGCAGTATAAAAATGGTTACCTTTCTGAAGCCCTGAAGGTGAATCGAAAGCGAAAGGGGGATCTGTATTGAGTAGAGTAGAAATGGAGATTTTGGGACTTTCGACCAGTCCGGGAAGCGGGGGAGCCTATGCTCTGATCTTGACGGAATTGGACGGTGACCGGCGTCTTCCCATTATCATCGGCACATTCGAAGCACAGGCGATCGCTTTGGAGTTGGAACAGATCAAGCCGCCCCGGCCCATGACGCACGATTTGATTCGAAATGTCATTCTCAGTTTCGATTCGGTGGTTCGAGAGGTCTACATCAATCACCTGTCGGAAGGGACGTTTTTTGCGCGGGTTTTTTTGGACAAGGGAACCGATAATTTGGAGCTGGATGCCCGCCCCAGTGACGCCATCGCATTGGCCATTCGCTTTGGTGCGCCCATTCTGGTCGATGAGACCGTTCTCGAAAAGGCTGGACTGACGGCAGGTGAACCCATTGATGGCAGTGAGGAAACGGCAGCAGACAGTTCCGGAAAGGAAACCACGACGGCTTCACGGGAGATGAGCGAAATGGAAAAATTGGAAAGAGATCTCAAAGCAGCCATTGACACGGAAAATTATGAAAAGGCTGCCCGTCTGAGAGACCAGATTAACAAAATGAAAAGCTGACGTGAGAAGCTGTTCGACGCCATTTGATTCACTCCCATTCTCAAAACTATTTCAGGAGTACACCCGTAATCCGGATTCGCTCCAGTCCTTTTTTGACGGCAATCCCTGGAACGAAAACGATCTTGAAACCCGCGCCGGAGAGTTTCGGTTCGTTGGAGATCGACAGGCATCTGTCCATGCACTGCGTGCGTTCAACCGATCATTGGGTATGTCCGGAAAGGGGCTCAAGCAGATCGATCGACTGAAGGATCCGAATGCACTGGCCGTGGTTACCGGACAACAACTGACGCTTTACGGCGGCCCTCTTTTTACGGTTTACAAGACATTGACAGCCATTCTCTACGCACGTCGATGGGAACAGAAATTGAACAGACCGGTTATTCCGGTCTTTTGGCTGGCCGATGAAGATCACGATTTTGATGAAGCGATTGAGTTGGGGTTGCTTCATCAAGATCGGTGGGTTCCACTCAAGATGGAGAGTGAATCAGGGGGTGGACCGGTCGGCCGGGATCGTCTCGGTCCGGAATTCAAATCGTTTGAAGCAGAATTTTTCGATCTTCTTCCGGTCTCTGATTTCACACCGCGTGTCCGGGAACTTCTGCAGAGGACATATCATAATAAAGCTACTTTCCGCGAGGCGTTTGCCGGACTTCTTTTACACCTTTTCGAGAAAGAAGGACTTGTCTTGGCGGGTAGTGATGATCCGGCAATCAAAGCATTGACATCCGGTCCGATGCAGACTTCGGCGGCACATCCGGATGATGTCGTCCGCAGTCTCGAGAAACAGAGTACGGCACTCGAGAAACAAGGATACGGGCGACAGGCTCTGGTTCAGACGTCCAATATCTTCTATCTGGATCCGAAGAACGGAAGACAGAAGTTGCGCCTTGCAGAGGACGCCTGGAGCAACGGGAATGGTCGTTGTTGGAACACAGACGAACTACTGGGCGAAATTGAGGCGCATCCGGAACGGTTCTCGCCCAACGTCTTCCTTCGTCCGCTCATGCAGGATCGACTGTTGCCGACACTGGCCTATGTCTGTGGTCCGGGAGAACTGGCATATTATGCGCAGATGAAGGATCTCTATCGCTTGGCTGGCCAACGGATGCCGATGCTTCTGCCCAGATTCAGCGCGACGTTGATCGAACCGGCAATTGATCGGGTCGTGGGCGAACTCCCCTTCGAGTTGACCGAGTATGTCCAACGACCAGAGGATCTGGAGTCGCAGTTTGTCCGTCAGAATTGTCAATACGAGATCGAAACACTTTTCGAGTCCTGGAGGGAAGAGATCCGTTCGGGATCCGAGGATCGCATGAAGCAGATAGAGAATGTTGATCCAACACTGAAGGCATCGGCCGACAAAGTGGTTACACATGCTCTCAATGAAGTGACGGATCTCGAAAAACGCACCTGGAGAGCTGTCAAGAAGCAACAATCCATTTCGATCGAAAGAATACACCGGATTCGAGAACATCTTTTCCCCTCTGGAAAACCCCAGGAGCGTCAACTCTCGATGATCTACTACATGAATCGATACGGAACGGACCTTTGGCGGCGTCTCCTGTTATGGATGGAAGACGAAGAAAATCACCCGACGCTGGAGAGTGACCGTCATCACTGGATCTATCTTTGATGGAGACAAAAGCGCAGCTCAGGAATCGTCTACTTGTGTGGAGAAAAGGGCTCTCCGGGGACGATCACTCTGTTTGGAGTCGGGAAATTACCCGCAAAATATTGAGTTGGTCTGTCTATCAGAATGCGACGACCATCCACTGTTTCCGCTCCATGGCACGTACCGGGGAAGTGGAAACCGGACCTCTCATCGAACAGATGCTTCGGGACGGTAAACGCGTTGTGGTTCCGAGAACCGGAGCGAAGGGGATGGCATCCGTGCGCATCGAGAACGATACCGTATTTGAACGTCACGCGTTGGGGATGGAAGAGCCGACCACCGGGGAGGTGATACCGGATGGGGAGATCGACCTCGTATTGGTCCCTCTGCTTGCTGCCGATCGAACGGGACATCGGTTGGGATACGGGAAGGGGATGTATGACCGGTTCTTGAGTGGCCTCTCCAGCGTCAACGCGGGCCTGCTCTTTGCTCCACAACTTCAAGATCAACCATTGCCCGCAGATCCGCACGATGTTCCGCTGGATTGGCTCGTGACTGAAGAATCCATCCTGAAGTGTGAATCCTGATCGGAATGAAATGGATATGACATGCTGATTACCTTTGAAGGAATTGACGGGTCCGGAAAATCGACACAGATTCAGCGGTTGGCATCATGGCTTCGCAAGGAGGACGTTACCGTTCGGACCTTGCGGGAACCTGGCGGAACCGGTGCATCCGAGAAGATTCGCGACCTACTTCTTCACCATCCGGAACCGATGGATTCTGTCACGGAGCTTCTTCTCTTTTCGGCGGCACGATCCGAACTGGTTCGACAACAAGTTCTTCCGGCACTTGAACGGGGAGAGGTGGTTTTGTTGGATCGGTTTTATGACTCCACCCTCGCCTATCAAGGGTATGGTCGAAAGGCCGCTTCACTGCAACAGATCCATGCACTGAACGAGTTGGCGTCACACGGGTGCAAACCGGATCTGACGGTCTATTTGCGTCTCACACCCGGTCAGGCTGTTCAGCGATTGAAAGGGGAGCCCGACCGAATGGAACGATCCGGTGATCATTTCTTTGAACGGGTTGTGGACGGATTTGATGCGTTGGCATTGGAAGAGGACCGATTCCGGGTAGTCGATGCGTTCCGTTCAGTCGAGGAGGTAGAAAAAGAGATTCGCCAGTTGGTTGCCGCCCTGCTTCAGGGGTAACGTGAATCACGAAAAAGTAAGATTTTCACCGGTCCTCAATTGATGCTGATCCAAAATATGCGTAAATTTATTGCATTGTGGGTTAGTCCTATACACTCACAAACCAGATTGAGCAGGAGACCTTCTCCAACCCGGTTTGGTTTCGGTTTTACAAACCGGACCCTACCGGTGGTCCCGGCATGGGGGCATGCTGCCGGGTCACTCGTATTTACGGGTGATGTGGTTGACAAGAGGGTGCTTCTGAGAATTAGAACCGTTCATTCTCGACGTAGAACAGAATCATTATGGCGCACGAAAGAATTGATGTTGACCTGCCTCTGGCAAAGGTCTACGAGATGCTTTGCAACCCGGTCCACTTTCCCAAGTTTCTTGATCGAATCGATCGGGTAGAGAAGGTCAACTCTCAGACCTTTGAATACCACACCCTTATCGGAGGCGAAGAGTACAGCTGGACCACCAATTTGATTGACAATCTTCGCAATACCCGATTTGCCTGGATCACAATCAACGGCAATCTGAATCAAACCGGTACCATCCGTTTCACACCTCTGGATAGTGGCGAACGTACTCGAGTAGACTTTACACTCGATTATCGCACATTCTACGGTGAACCGGAAGCGGAGTTGGCCGAGTTTATCGAGAAATTGGATGAGCAACTTGCACTCGACCTGGGCAAATTCAAAGAGCTGGCCGAGAATGGCACGTTCAAAGAAGCCGGAAGTGACGAAGAGCAGGAGAGTGAAAAGAGCGAGGTAACTGTCTGATTCATCGCTACGACCTGTTATGGAATGCGCACCCCGGATGGTGCGCATTTTTTTTGTCCATATGACAAGGAGTACAGCACGTATGGTTTCCTTCTCTCGCTTTGCAGACTCGGACGAGGCAAAAGCGCCGCACTACATGGTTGTTGGCCAGCCGATCGGCCATTCACTATCGCCACTCATGCATAATGCGGCGCTGCAGTACCATGGTATGGATGCCGTGTATCATGCAGTGGAGCTTTCTCCGGACGATTTGCCTTCTTTTGCGAGCTTCATGAATCGGGATACCTTTCTGGGATGCAACATCACGATCCCGTACAAACGGGAATTTCTCGATTGGGTAGACCGGCTGGACGAGACGGCACGCGCCGTCGGAGCGATGAATACTCTGGTTCGTGAATCCGACGGTTGGGTCGGATACAATACGGATGTCGATGGATTTCGTGATCCTCTTATGTCCCGTCATGATGAGATTGCCGGGGAGCGGGCCATCGTTTTCGGCACCGGAGGTGCCAGTCTGGCCGTCCGTCATGCACTTGCACAACTGGACGTCGAAGAGATCATCCAGGTGAGTCGGACTCCCGGTTCCATTCAACCAGAGGGAGTGACCATCTGCGGATATAACAACTGGACCGCCTACGCCGAAGAGGCGGTTTTGCTGGTCAATACCACGCCCTTGGGAATGGCACCCATGGAGAATCAATCACCGGTTCGGGAGCAGGAACAAGCGTTTCTTGACGGGCGAATCTGTTATGATCTGATCTACAATCCACGCGAAACCCTTTTTCTGCGTCAGGCGCGAGAGGCGGGTGCCGAGATAATCGATGGACTGGGAATGTTTATCGGACAGGGAGATCACGCATTTCAGCTCTGGACCGGCAAATCCTTTCCGACTCAACGCATACGGGAGCTTGTCGAAGAGCATTTACGCAACCGAATATGATCACAGACTCGAAGATTCGACTGGCCGAACCGGTGTTGGATTCACTTTCGGGCGTTCACGCATGGTTTAGTCTGAAGGCTGCAAACCTTCAACAACCGGAGGGGCATATTCCCGGCATAAATGTCGGGTTTCATACGGATGCACCGGAACAAGAAATTCATGCGAACCGGGAAAGACTGTACAAGGAGCTTGGTCTGAATTCCTGCAACGTTGCCTGGGCGACACAAGTGCACTCTACACGTGTCATGCAGGTGAATCATGGAGGTCGATTCGAGGAGACGGATGCATTGGTTAGTGATGTTCCGGGCGTTACCTTGGCCATTCAGGTTGCAGATTGTGCAGCTGTTCTGCTGGCCGACCCGATTTCAAGGATTGTCGGTGCAGCACATGCCGGCTGGAGGGGTGCGGTCGAAGGGGTGGTTCCATCCGTATTGGCAAAGATGGTGGAACGTGGCGCCAAACCGGAGCACATATCTGCATGGGTGAGTCCCTGTATTGGGTCGAGTCGTTTTGAAGTGGGGCCGGAAGTCGCCGATCGGTTTCCAGTTTCACTCAAACGCCCCGGAGCGGGAGATCGTTGGTACGTCGATTTGAAAGGGTTGGTGCGGAGACAGCTTCTGAACGAGGGTCTCTTTGAGACGAATCTGGACATCCATCCTGGTTGTACCGTGCGGGATGCGAATTCATGGTATTCCTGGCGAAGAGAGAGAACGTTGTCAGGGAGGATGATGGCATTGATCGGGCTGAACCCGACAACAGATTCATCGAAGCAAGCTGCAGACAACCGGTAACCGCTGTAACAGTGTAGAATTTGGACGTTAAAATCCGGCGTTTGGAAAAGAATCTTGGAACAGAAGGAGAATCGTTTTGCAGAGACTGGCCGTATTGGGATCCACCGGGTCCATTGGAACACAAACCCTTCAGATCGTAGAGGAGCATCCAGACCGATTCGAGATTGATCTCTTGACCGGAAACAGCAACTGGAGTATGCTGGCAGAGCAGGTCAACCGGTTTCGGCCGAAGCGTGTTGTGCTGGCAGACGAGTCCGGACGGGATTCGTTTGAAAAAAAACTGACCCATTGGCCCGAACAGCTGCTTTATGGAGGAAACCAGATCCCGGATCTGGTTAGAGAATCGAACGCCACACTCGTTTTGAACGCTCTGGTAGGATTTGCCGGGTTTCATCCGACCTGTGCTGCACTCGAAAGTGGAAAACGAGTTGCTCTCGCAAACAAAGAGTCACTGGTCGTCGGGGGGGCTGTAATTGATCAGCTCCTGGATGGGGATCGATCACGACTTCTTCCGGTAGATTCAGAGCACTCGGCCATGTTGCAGTGTCTGGTCGGGGAGGACCCTGAAACGATTGAACAGGTCATTATTACGGCGAGTGGGGGACCCTTTCGGACGTGGAGTTTGGAACAGATGCGAACGGCAACCGTCGACAGCGCTCTGGATCATCCGAACTGGTCGATGGGAAGCAAGATTACCATCGATTCGGCAACCATGATGAACAAGGGTCTGGAGATCATCGAGGCGATGTGGCTTTTCGAGCTTCCGATTGACAAGATTGAACCGGTCATTCATCCACAAAGTCTGATCCATTCACTGATTACGTTTGTCGATGGCTCGACCAAAGCACAAATGGCGTGTCCGGACATGCGTATTCCAATTATCTACGCACTCGGATTTCCGGAGCGACTTTCCCTCCAGGCACCCCGCATGGATTGGAGAGTGGCTCAGGAACTTACGTTTGAACCGGTGGACCATGAGCGGTTTCCCTGTCTGAATTTGGCGATTCAGGCGGGCCGGGTCGGAGGGTATGCTCCTGCCGTTCTGAACGCGGCCAATGAGGTGGCCGTGGCAAGATTTTTAAACGGAGAAATTGGCTATATTGAAATTGCTCGTCTGGTTGAAACGTCCTTGGAGACGATTCAACCCGGAAAGAACGCGACACTTGAACGGTTGACCGGTGTAGACCGGGAGACACGAGAGTGGGCCCGATCCTGGAATCCATAATGGGGACCGTTCGGGATGGCGACGAGGATCGTCCCGTCGCAGGGCCGGGCATGGATCCCGGACATTGAGATTGTTTGACTGTGTTGTATGGAATGGATAGGTAGTTTGGGAAGTACACTTTTGGTCTTTGCGGCCGCCATTTTTATCCTTGTGTCGATTCACGAACTGGGGCACTTTTTGGCTGCCAAATGGTTCGGTATGCGGGTTGATCAATTTTCAATCGGGTTTCCACCCAAAATAGTCGGTTTCCGTCGAGGGGAGACGGAGTATGTGCTCGGGGCGACTCCCCTGGGTGGATATGTGAAGATTGCCGGTATGATTGACGAGACAATGGATACGGATTTCGTCGATCAGGAGCCGGCAGAGAATGAATTCCGGAGCAAACCTGTCTGGCAGCGAATGGTCGTCATCCTGGCCGGAGTCATTTTCAATATGATCCTTGCGTGGGTGATCTACACGGGGGTCTCCTATGTATACGGTGAGGATGTTCTCCCGATGGATACCATTGAAGGGATCTACATCCCGGAGTCGTCACTCGCTCATGAAATGGGCCTTCGAAGCGGAGACCGAATTGTCGGCGTAAACGATGAAGACGTAACCTACTACAATGACCTGTTCAATCCGGCTCAGTTGACCAATCGGAATCTGACATTCTGGATTGAACGAAACGGAGAACGAGTCGAGATTACACCTCCGTCCAACTTTCTGGATCGCTTGAATGACGAACCTTTTCTGGAGATGGGATGGGTGCTGCCCAATCGTATTTCGAATGTGATGGACGATTCTCCGGCCGAGGCGGCCGGACTTCAATCAGGGGATCGAATTCTCGCTGTGGATGGAGAGCCAACCGGTTGGTGGGTTGCGATCACAGAACGCATTCAACAAGCCGAAGGACCGTTGGAACTTCAAGTGGAACGGGACGGGGAGATCATGACGCTTTCGGTGACCCCGGACCCCGAAGATTCTCTGATCGGCATTCAAGCCCATGATCTGCGGTCCGATCTGGAGCAGATCGAGTATGGAGTGGGGGGAGCAGTTGTGGCAGGAGCTGTCGAGACGAGTGATACCTTTACCGGCATCCTCCAGGGACTACAAAAACTATTTACGGGTCAGATCTCTGTTCGCGAGAATTTGGGCGGTCCGGTGGCTATTGCCAATGTCACCAGACAAGCTACAGACAGGGGGGGTATGCGTGGCTTTTGGGGGATCACGGCATTTCTGAGTGTCACATTGGCCATCATGAACATGTTACCCATTCCGGCCCTGGACGGCGGTCACTTTATGTTTCTACTGTATGAAGGAATTACCCGACGCGAACCATCGGTCAAAGTTCGAATGGCGCTTCAGCAGATCGGGTTTGTTCTTCTGATCGGGATTTTTATACTGGTCACTTTCAACGATATCCTTCGAACCATAAGTGGGTCGTGAATGATTGCACGTGACGGGTACGGGACCATTGCTGTTGTTCTGGGTGTTGCTCTGGCCTTTGGCGGGCTTGCAGGTTGGTTGCCGGATCCCTGGAGCTTGATTGTTCGATGGATTCTGCTCTTGCCGGTTTTATTGGTGCTCTGGTTTTTTCGGGATCCGGATCGGATATCGCCCGATGGAGACGGACTCATTCTATCACCGGCTGATGGCAAGATTGTCTTGATCCGGGACGTGGAAGAGCCCGAGTACATGAACGGTTCGGCCCGACAGATCAGTATTTTTCTCTCCCCGCTCAATGTGCATGTAAACCGTATTCCTGCAAACGGGGACCTGGAATATGTACAATATCATCCGGGCAATTATCTCATGGCATGGGACGAACACGCATCGGAAAAGAATGAACGGGCGCATTTCGGTCTTTTGCTGTCCAATGGGAAGCGAATGCTCTTCAAGCAAATCACCGGGTTTTTGGCACGGCGAATTGTCTATCGGATAGGCGAAGGAGATCATGTTCGGGCCGGAGAACGATTTGGGATCATGAAGTTTGGTTCACGCATGGATCTCCTGCTTCCTCCGGACATTGAATTGGAGGTCTCGGTTGGGGAGAAGACCGTCGCAGGTAAAACGATCATTGGAAGAATTCCGGCATGAAGTATCCTGTACAGAGACATATCCATCGTACGCATTCCAAACGGAAAAGGTCACGCAGGAAGCCAATACCCAAACTGGTGGTCCCCAGTTTTTTTACACTGATGAACCTCTTTTGTGGATTCCTCTCCATTTTGACAGTGGCCAACGGAAATCTCGTAATGGGAGGATGGCTCATCGTTTTGGCCGGATTGTTCGATTCGCTGGATGGAGTGATTGCGCGAATGGCCGATGCTACCAGTCCGTTTGGCTCGGAGCTCGATTCCATCAGTGATGTGGTTTCATTTGGCGTCGCACCCGGATTCCTGGTCTACCATTTTGCGCTCTTCGAATTCGGTGTAGCGGGCATGATACTTTCGTCACTTCCACCACTATGCGGGGCCGTTCGTCTCGCGCGATTCAATGTGGATGTGAGGCAGGAGATCTCTTTCGACGATTTTCGCGGTCTGCCGATCCCTGTCCAGGCAATCATGTTGGTCGCTCTGGTCTTGATTTTTACCGGCTGGCCCGAGCTGTTCGACATGATGAAGTTTGGTGTGGCGACGATCCTTGGTCCGGTGTTGGTTCTTCTGTCTGTGCTCATGCTTAGTTCCATACCGTTCGACAAACTTCCGGCGTTTACCAAAACCTCACTTCGCGAGAAACGTGCCAAGTTTGTCCTGTTCCTCGCCTACTTTTCATCCATTATCCTCTTTCAGGAGTATGGCCTGATCGTTGTCTTTTCTGTTTATATCACCAAAGGGTTGGTTCTGGGTGCGTGGTATTTCTGGAATGGACAATTTGGAAATGGAGCCCCCTCTTCTTGACCGATTCCGGTAGATTCCGGCGAGGTTGTTCGGTCCGGTGTCATCGGATTCTGTGTTGCTTTTCAGCGGGGTTCCTTCTACTTTCAAAACCGTTATGAACAGAGACGCAAGACATATCTCCCGATGGTGGCCCGGAATCATTGATCCGGCAGTGGGAGACGTGTGACCTTTGGTCCTGCGTTTGGCTAGAAATTCAAAACCCACTGCAGTCTGCTGGAGTGGGTTTTTTTGTGTGTAGTGATCATGAAATTGACAACGTTTCGTTCCCTGGCATCCGATTATGATACAGTACCGGTTTCGCGTCGCCTGTTGGCAGATGTGATGACACCGGTGTCTCTGTTTCTCTCCCTGCGGGAAGGTGCCCGCTATCCGTTTCTTTTTGAATCGGTCGAAGGCGGTGAACAGCTTGCCAGGTATTCATTTTTGGGCCGCGACCCGTATCAGATATTGAGGTTGGAAGACGGGAATGTCACCCTTGAACGCGAGGGACAACGAACACACGTGAATCAACCCTATTTCGAGCTCCTCAAAGAGTTGACGACCGGTCGAAACGAACCGAATTTGCCCGATCTTCCACCGTTGACAGGCGGGGCGGTTGGATACTCATCGTATGATACCGTTCGAGAGGTCGAGCACCTGCCTGATCAACCCGTCGAAGGAGTGGGACTTCCGGATGCCATCTGGGCATTCTATGATGAAATCATTGCATTTGATCATGTCAAGAAACAGCTGGTCCTGATCAAAACTGTCTTTACGGATGACGGTTGCAATCCGGATCAGCTTTTTGAGCAGGCTCAGCACGATCTGGATCGAATGCAGTCTCGAATTGAACAGCGTACCCGACCTGCAGATCCGATTCATCTGGACCGGAAGGCGGTTCGGAGCAATGTGACCAGAGAGCAGTTCATGAGCATGGTCGAGCAGGGGAAAGAGGCGATCTATGAAGGAGATATTTTTCAAATTGTTTTGTCTCAACGGTTTGAAGTTCCATTCAAGGGAGATCGATTCATGCTCTATCGAGCCTTGCGTGTGGTGAATCCGTCTCCGTACCTCTTCTTTCTCGATTTCGATGAATTTTCATTGATCGGGTCATCCCCCGAGGTACTTGTACAGGTAAACCATGGAGAGGCGCGACTCTTGCCCATTGCCGGAACGCGCCCCAGGGGGAAAACCAGAGAGGAGGATCTCGCATTGGAACAGGATCTTCTGGCCGATCCGAAGGAGATTGCCGAACACATAATGCTGGTGGATTTGGGACGGAATGATCTCTCTCGTGTCTGTGAACCCGGTACGGTTCGGATGCAGAGACGCCAGGTGATTGAGCGCTATTCCCATGTGATGCATATCGTATCGGAGGTAACCGGACAGCTTCAGAAGGGTCGTAGTCCGGTAGACGCCTTGATGCAGTGTTTCCCGGCCGGAACCGTGAGTGGGGCTCCCAAAATCCGGGCCATGGAATTGATCGATCAGCTGGAGCCGACGAGACGGGGTCCGTATGCCGGAGCGGTGGGATATTTCGATTTCTCGGGCAACATGGACACATGCATCGCGATTCGGACCATGGTGGCCACACGGGATACCATCTATATCCAGGCGGGCGCAGGTGTGGTGGCAGACAGTCGTCCGGAGAGAGAGTTCGAGGAGACCCGGGAGAAGGCAGGTGCATTGATCGAAGCACTGGGGGTGGCACTGAAAATGGCCGATCCACAGGAGAAGACCCCGAATGGTTCTGGCTCGAAACCAATGAATGAAGAATCGAATACGTAACGGAGAAGAGAAGAGGATGAGCACGCGAAAGACCATATTGTCCGGGATTACCCCATCCGGCCGCTTGCATTTGGGAAACTATTTTGGAGCCATGAGGCAGCATATCCACATGCAGGAGGAGGGAGATGCGTACTATTTTATTGCAAATTACCACTCTCTGACTGCCCTTCATGACGGGGAGCGAATTCGCGAAAATTCGCTCAATATCGCCATGGATTATTTTGCCCTCGGTCTGGATCCGGAGAAGGCAACATTTTTTCTTCAATCCGATGTGCCAGAGGTAACGGAACTTGCCTGGATCCTTGGAACCTATTGTCCCGTGAGTTTGATGGAGAAGGGGGTCGCATACAAGGACAAGGTTGCACAGGGAATGTCTCCCAATATCGGACTTTTTACCTATCCGATTCTTCAAGCTGCCGATATTCTGATTTACGATTCGGATTGGGTACCGGTTGGCGCCGATCAGAAACAGAATATCGAGATCTGTCGCGACTTGGCCGGTAAATTGAATCATCAGTTCGGCGAGGAGCTTTTGGTACTCCCGGAACCGCGTATTGTCAAAGAAGTGGCGATCGTCCCCGGAATTGACGGCCGGAAAATGAGTAAATCCTACGGAAATACCATCGAAATATTTGATGAAGGATCATCGCTCAAAAAACGAGTGATGTCCATTGAGACCGATTCCATTCCACTTGAAGATCCCAAGGATCCGGAGAACTGCAATGTGTATGCACTTTTGAAATTGTTTCTTGAACCGGAAGCACAGGAGGAACTTGCCAATACGTACCGGGCAGGTGGATATGGATACGGACATGCCAAAAAGGTACTTCTTAACGAGATCAACGACTATTTCGGCGAAGCACGAGAGCGTAGGCGGGAGTTCGAGAAGCGACCGGACGACGTGATGGACATGCTCAGAACCGGAGGACAGCGTGCACGAGTCCGTGCCCGTGCCGTGATGGAGCGTGTTCGGTCTGCGACCGGACTGCTGCGCACCGTGGATGGATTGGAGGGCACAACATGATTCTGATCATCGACAACTACGATTCGTTTACGTACAACCTTGTCCATATTGTTGCTGGCCAAACGGAGGATTATCGGGTGGTTCGAAATGATCATCTGAGTCTGGAAGAGATTCGTCAGCTTCGACCGGACGGAATTCTCATATCTCCGGGTCCGGGAAGACCCGAAGACGCAGGCATGACACTCGAGGTCATTCGGGAATTGGGCTCGACGGTTCCCTTGTTGGGAGTCTGTCTGGGTCACCAGGCGATCGGACAAGCGTATGGTGCACGTGTCGTTCATGCACCCGAGTTAATGCACGGAAAGACTTCTCGAATCGAGCATGACGGAAAGGGAGTTTTTCTGAATTCCCCTCAACGTTTTGATGCAACCCGATACCATTCACTGGTATTGGAACCGGAAAGCATTCCGGAAGAGTTGCTGGTAACCGCCCGATCGGAGGATGGAGTGATCCAGGGAGTCCGTCACCGCATCCACCCCGTAGAGGGGATTCAGTTTCATCCGGAGAGTATTTTGACACTGGCCGGTCCACAATTGGTTGTCAATTGGCTCAAAACGTGTGGCGTGTCGGTTCGACCCGTTGAGGGAGCCGGAGATGAAGCGGTTCAAATCAAGTAATCAATGAACGTGACGATGGAACATACATTCAGAGAGTTGTTGGAAACGTTGGCACAGGGTCGGGATTTGGGTTCCGAACAGGCGGGTTCTGCACTCAAACAGATTGTAAGTGGTCAGGTGAGCAGTGAGGAGGTCGCGGCGTTCCTGATGGGCATGAGAAGCAAGGGCGAGACGGTGGACGAATTGGTGGAATTTGTCCGTGTCATGCGGGATTCAGTGGTTCCGGTTCGTGTCAATACAAACCAAGCCATTGATCTCTGCGGGACGGGTGGGGATCGTTCCGGAACGTTCAACATCTCTACGGCTGCGATGTTTGTTGCATCCGGAGCGGGTGTGCCCATTCTCAAACACGGCAACAGAAGTGTCTCCAGCAAATGCGGGAGTGCAGATGTTTTGGAAACTCTCGGAGCTGTTGTAACTCTGGGGAAAGAGCATACCGAGGAGCTCTTCCGGCGGACCGGCATGGTTTTCATGTTTGCTCCGAATTTTCATCCGGCCATGAAGCATGTGATGCCGGCACGACGTTCAATGCGGATCCGCACGTTTTTTAATATTCTGGGCCCACTCCTGAACCCGGCCGGTGTACAGCGACAAGTGGTTGGAGCATTCAATGAAGAGACGGCTCGGACCATGGCTGGAATCCTTTCACGACTCGATACCAAACGTGCCATTACGGTTCATGCTCTTGATGGACTGGATGAAGTGAGCATCACCGGACCCTCCCTGCTTTGTCATGTGGAACAAGGGAGAGCCGTTCGTGAAGAGGTGTTTGAACCGGAATCACTGGGTCTGAAACGAGCAGACATGGCAGAGCTGAAGGGAGGAGACGCTACGGAAAATGCCGCGCTCATTCAGCGTATCTTGTCGGGTGATGCGACTCGACCCCAGGAGGATATGGTCCTTTTGAACGCTGCATTCGGCATCCATGTCTCCGGTCGTGTCGAGTCGTTGGCCGAAGGGCTCGAAGCAGCCCGCGAAAGTATTCGGAGTGGCGAGGCCATCCGGGCGTTGGATCAGTTTGTTACAGTGAGTCGGGAACTTTCAACGACGGGATCATGAGTACTATTCTGGACCGTATCGTGGAACAGACGCGGGAAGATCTTCAGCGGCGTAAAAAACGGCTGAATTGGAGGGATTTGGATTCGTTCCCGAGGTTTGAACGTCCCCGTCGCGGGTTTCGAAACGCGCTCATTGGAGAACCCCTTTCTGTGATCGCCGAGATCAAACGAGCATCTCCGTCCCAGGGTGTCATTCGGGAGCCGTTCGATCCGGTCTCGATTGCCCGTGGCTATGAAAAAGGGGGGGCATCCTGTCTGTCGGTTCTTACGGACGAACCATTTTTCAAGGGGAGTCTTCGTTATTTGGAACAAGTATCGGATACCGTATCGATCCCGTTGTTGAGAAAAGATTTTTTGGTTGATCCCTGGCAGGTGAAGGAGGCACGAGCTCATGGGGCCGATGCTGTGTTGGTGATTGCTTCCGTTACATCGGATGCTCTGATCGACGAGCTCCTGGATGCTGCCAGGGAGTTTGAACTGGATGTCCTTGTGGAGTGTTACAGTGAGCAGGAGGTCGATCGAATGGACTGGAACCGGGTGAACCTGTTTGGTGTGAACAACCGGGATCTCCATACGTTTGAAGTCGACCTTCACCGAGGTGTATCGCTGTTGCAACAGGCTCCGAAAGACGTTGTTCGGGTCTCGGAAAGCGGACTCTCGCGAGCAGAGGACCTGGCATGGCTATCGACACAAGGGATCGATGCGGCGCTGATCGGCGAGTATTTTATGAGAGCAGAAGAGCCCGGAACTGCACTGGAGACCCTGTTGGTGGATATGGAGCATAAACTGGACAGGACAAACGACAAACCAAGGCCGTGAGCATGAATCGCAGACGTACGGAAGTGAAAGTGTGCGGGATTACCTCCCTTGAAGATGCAAGATTTCTTTCGGGTGCCATGGCCGATTATCTCGGGTTCATTTTTCATGAACCGAGTCCGCGAGCCATCGATCCGGCACGGGCCGGTGCCATTATCAACTGGATCGAGGGTCCGGAGACGGTGGGTGTGTTTGTGAATCATCCGCTCGATGAACTCAACGAAATTGTTCGTCAATGCGGTCTGGATATGGTACAACTTCACGGAACGGAATCGCCGGATTACTGTCATTTGATTGAAAAACCGGTGATCAAAGTGATTCATGTCGAAGACGGGGATACCCCGGACATCCTTGTGGAGCGTGCCGAAATGTACCTTTCGGCCGTGGATTATCTCATGTTCGATCATCGGATCGGGGAACAATGGGGAGGGACGGGTGAGCCGTTTGATTGGTCACTTTTGTCCCGGGTGAGTCGGGAACGCCCCATCTTTCTGTCGGGCGGGTTGAATCCGGACAATATTGCCGAGGCCATTCGGGCGGTTCAACCCTTTGCTGTAGATGTGAACAGTGGATTGGAACTGGAGCCGGGAGTTAAGGATTATGACAAAGTCGATGCATTCTTCGAACAAATGCGTGAGTTGGAGATCCAGTCGGCCGAAGGAGAGAGTGAATGATTGAGTCAATTCGAGTCGTAGAATGATGGAGAAAATGATGATCTACAACGCCCCCACAAAACGTGGGTATTTTGGTTCGTTTGGCGGGAAATTTGTCCCGGAAATTTTGATTCCGGCTATTGAGGAGCTGGAGAGAGCATGGGTGGAGGCACGGGATGACGAAACGTTCATGAAGGCGTATCACGAGATGCTCCGGGAGTATGTGGGTCGTCCGACAAGGTTGACCTTTGCCGAACGACTGACCGAGTATTATGGGGGTGCCCGGATATGGCTCAAGCGGGAAGATCTCTGCCATACCGGAGCCCACAAGATCAACAATGCCATTGGTCAGGTCTTGCTGGCTCGGCGTATGGGAAAAGATCGGATCATTGCCGAGACGGGAGCGGGACAGCACGGTGTGGCAACAGCTACGGCATGCGCCCGGTTTGGACTTTCATGCCTGGTGTACATGGGAAGCGAGGATATGGAGCGCCAGAAGCTCAACGTGGATCGCATGCGTCTGCTTGGAGCCGAGGTTCGATCCGTCGAGAGTGGCTCCAAGACGTTGAAGGATGCGACCAACGAGGCCATTCGTGATTGGGTGACGAATGTGGAGGATACCTTCTACATTATCGGGTCGGCCGTCGGCCCGCACCCCTATCCCATGATGGTTCGGGATTTGCAGCGTGTCATTGGTGACGAGACGCGACGACAGATTCTGGAGAAAGAGGGTCGTCTACCCGATATTTTGTTGGCTTGTGTGGGGGGTGGATCCAATGCAATCGGTCTTTTCTACCCGTTTCTCGATGATGTCGATGTGAAAATGATCGGAATCGAGGCGGCCGGATTGGGTGCAGATACCGATCAAACGGCAGCAACCATTACAAGAGGTCGTCCGGGTGTGTTGCACGGAACATTGAGTCTACTTCTGCAGGATAGCGAGGGTCAAGTGCAGCTCGCGCATTCGATCAGTGCCGGTCTGGACTATCCGGGAATCGGACCGGAGCATGCGCATCTTCATGATACCGGTCGCGTCTCGTATTACGGTGTAACCGACGATGATGCGATGAAGGCCGTGGAAAGAGTGAGCAGACTGGAGGGGATCATTCCGGCCATCGAGAGTTCTCATGCATTGGCGTGGCTTGAACAACTGATGCCCGAGACGACTACGGATCAAATTGTGGTGGTGAATCTCTCCGGGCGTGGCGACAAGGATATGACAACCATTTCAAACCATATGAAGGAAGGCGGAATCGGATGAATCGAATTGAAGCGTTGTTTGCAAACAGAGAGAATGGAGAGAAGGTCATGTCTCTCTTTCTGACAGCCGGCTATCCAACTACGAATGATACGGCGTCTCTGGTGTTGGGTTGTGAAGCTGCCGGTGCAGATTTGATTGAATTGGGGATTCCGTTCAGCGATCCGTTGGCCGACGGCCCCACCATTCAATATTCGAGCACGGAGGCGATTCGTCAGGGGATCACGATGGAGAAAATCTTTTCCATTGTCGAGGAGATTCGTGCTTCGTCCGACATTCCACTCGTGTTGATGGGTTACATCAATCCAATTCTGTCGTATGGCGTTTCTTCGTTCTGCAAACGTGCAGCCGAAGCGGGAGTGGATGGTCTGATTTTGCCCGACATCACACTTGAAGAGGCAGCGTTGATTGAAGAGGAAGCCCGCAGGAATGGATTGGCTCAAATTCATCTGGTTGCACCCAATACATCGGATGAACGGATGAGGGAGATCGATCGGCGTTCCAGTGGATTCGTATATTGCGTATCGGTAACCGGAGTTACAGGTGCACGGGATGGCGATGAAGTGGCCCGTTCTGTTGAAAAATTCATTGATCGCGTGAATACGCATGTGACCCGAAACCCCAAAATGGTCGGGTTTGGTATCAAGAATCATGAAGATGCACAACGGATTGCTGCCCGGGCAGATGGATTTATTGTCGGAAGCGCATTGATTGAAACGATTCGAAACACGTGGCCCGAAAATGGGTGGGAAGAGGAGTTGTTTGATTTTGTGCGCCGTCTCAAGCAAGGGACATAAACGGGAATCACGGAACCGGAGATCAATATGACAGACGAAACAAGGACTCGAACAGGTCGGATGAATCGATGGATTGCTGTGGGATGTCTGCTTCTGTTTGCAGGATGGCTGTCTGCTTGCGGTGGAGATTATCGTCAGAAAGCGATTGGGGACAACGATCAGATTGTGGTGGTGGTCGACTCGTCACGAATGACCTCGAATGCCGTCGAAGCCATTCACGAAGTATTCGGATCCTCTATCGAGACACTTCCGGGACGGGGAGAGTCCCTCTATCGTCTTCAGATGCGAGATTTCAGAACTCAGGACGAGCTGGAGATCATTCAGAAGTTCAAGAATATTATTCTGGTTGGACCGATTGACGATGAGACCAACTCCTCGTCCCTGATTCGGGCGCTGCTTAGTGATGAAGTGGAGCAGAGTGTTCGTTCCGGTGATCGTTTCGCCTTTCCTCTTCGGAATCATTGGTATCGGGATCAGTGGACACTCATTCTGACAGGTACGGATGATCGAACCATGGCAGAGCGAATTCGACAATCGGCGGATCGATTGGTGGATGATGCCTTGCAGACAGAGTTTCGGAGGTGGGAGGAAGATGTTTATGAAAGCTATGAACAGACAGCCATCTCGGACTCCCTCATGTCACGATATGGGTGGAGTGTTCGAATGCAACACGACTATGTACAGACTGTGGATACACTCCAGGTGGTCTCGTTCCGTCGGTCACTGGCCGAGAATGACCGCTGGATGTGGGGGTGGTGGATGGACAGTGTCGATAATCCCGATTTTGTCACACCGGACTGGATCAATGCAACTCGTGATTCGGTCATGGAGCGTTATGTACAGGGAACCCGGGAGGGATCGTACATCACGACGGAGTATCGACGTCCGGTTGTGACGGAGCAACTGGAAGATACGGGACGACTGACTGGATGGGAGACACTGGGTACCTGGCGGATGACCGGGGATTTCATGGGAGGGCCCTTTGTCAATTTTACATGGTATGATCCCGAATCCGAACGACTGTTCATGATCGAATACGGTCAGTTTGCTCCGAGTGTCGCCAAGCGTCGTTTTGTTCAGCAGTTTCGGGCCATGGGCCGTACGTTTCGTGCAGACTCTACGTTTGGCGTGAGTGACTATCCGGAATCGTATATCCGATCTCAACCCTGAGACGACCGCCTGAAAGGCACTTCCTGTCATGAAGAATGAATCGGGACCCGATCCCAGTCCTTATCCAGACCGTTTGAAGGAGCGAGAGTCGCAAGGACTTCTGCGCTCGATTGTCCCGGTTCGGCCCGGTCGTGACAAACTTCATATCATGGCTGATGGATCGGATTTTGTCAATCTCTGCAGCAATGACTATCTGAATCTGTCCTCCCATCCGGCAGTCAAAAAACAAGCTGTCCGGATGATCGATCGGTACGGGACCGGAGCGGCTTCGTCCCGTTTGGTTTCCGGGTCGCTACCGTGCCATCACGAGCTAGAAGAGGCCCTCGCATCCTTTACCGACCGGGAATCGGCGCTTCTGTTTGTGAGTGGATTTCAGGCAAATTTAACGCTGTTGCCGGCGTTGGCGGGTCGGGGAGACTGGATTGTAGCCGACAAGGCCGTTCACCGTTCTCTGGTCGAGGGGGGGCAGCTGAGTCGGGCAACCTTTCGTCGCTTCCGGCACAACGATGTCGAACATCTGGAGACACTGTTGAGTCGGTATCAGTCAAGTTCGAACGGTGTTTGTTGGGTGGTCGTGGAATCTGTCTATTCCATGGATGGGGATCAGGCTCCGCTTGAGGAGGTGATTCGGGTTGCGCGCAACCATGGTGCCCGCATCTTGGTGGACGATGCTCACGCATTCGGTCTGTTTGGGAACAGAGGCGAGGGGTTGGCTTCCATGTACCCGGAGGTCGATATTATTGTTGGTACGTGCGGGAAGACGTTGGGCAGCTCGGGTGCGTTTGTGCTCCTTTCGTCCGAACTCCGGCAATGGTTGATCAACCACTGTCCGGGTGTCATCTATTCGACAGGGCCGTCTCCTGCAGTTACAGGAGCCACATTGGCGGCTCTGGAGCTCTTGCCGGATCTGAATGAACAGAGGGCATCGGTACTTCATCAAGCAAACCAGCTTCGACGCCGATTGGCAGACGCCGGGCTGAATACCGGAAATTCGACGTCACAGATCATTCCGATTCTTCTTTCGGACAGCGAGGAGGCTCTTGAATGGAGCCGAACGGCAGCCGAAAACGGGTTTTATATTCAAGCCATTCGTCCTCCGACGGTCCGCCAACCAAGGTTGCGTCTTACGGTTTGTGATGGAATCCTGACCGAAGAGTGGGACCGTTTTACAACCTTGATGGAACAGATTCATGGAAAATGAGTGGATCACGTGTCACGGTTGGGGGTTGAATGCCACACTATTTGATCATTGGGAAGCACATCTGCCAGAGGGAGTTTCCATCAACCATTGTGATCGCGGGTACACGGCTCGACCACATACGGCTCGATTCTCACCGGACGCCAAATGGCGTGTACTCTGGGTACACTCCTTCGGTCTGCACTGGTGTCCAAAAGAGTTGATTCGGGAAGCCGATCATCTGGTTATTCTGTCCGGCTTTTGGCGGTTTCACCCGCGTAATCCCGAGCAAGGGCGACTCTCGCGTCGTGGCGTGATGTTGATGCGTCGACAATTGGTATCCGATCCCAAGCGGCTATTGGAGACATTTTGCCAACGGGTCTACGAGCCGGCCACATTTTGCGGCCTTGAACGGGATCGACTCAATCAAGATCTTTTGCTTCGTGATTTGGATCGGCTCGGAGAGGTGGAGTTTGATGATGCAGACATTCGGCATGTTCCGGACATAACGGTCATTAGTGGAGAGGCCGATCGGATCCTGCAGCCGGATTGCAGAGACGAATTGCTTGAGATGTTGCCCCTGGATACACGTTGGATCGTCTTTCGGACAGAAGGGCACGCAGCCGGGATCACAAACCCGGAATCTCTTTTTTACTATTTGAATCAATCGGCCTCGGGGGCCGGACTTCGGAATGAAGAATGAAGCCGGGAGCAATGGGCTCGAGAGTATGCGTGATCGACAATCTGAAGTAGAGCGCCGCTTTTCGTCTCGATCGAAGAGCTATCAGGATGCGGCTCGTGTTCAGAGAGAATCGTCGGATCGCATGGCGCGTTCCATTGACCCGTGGAAAGAGTCCCTGCCACCGGGCCCCGTATTGGAGATTGGTGCAGGAACCGGCTTGTTTACACGACATTTGGATCGCCTGTTTCCGAATCGTGAGCTATGGATTACCGACCTTTCACAATCGATGCTGGATGAGGCTTTCAACGAGGTGGGTTTTGATTTCAAGGTCCCTTCGCATCGGACGTTCAGGATTCATAATGCCGAGGATGGATGGTTCGACCCGACCGATCTTCAGGGGTCTCCGTCAGCGGACCTACGACCGTTCAGGCCGGATTCTGGGGAGTCTCCCCGGATGGCGTGGGATCGTCCCGGTCCTTGGTCACTCATTTCGGGGAATTTCGTTGCACAGTGGTTTCAGGATCCATCTGATACGCTCTCTCGTTTGGCGACGGGGATCCAGCCCGGGGGTGTCCTTTTGATGGCGATGCCGGGATCAGACTCCTTTCCGGAATGGAAAGAGCGGTGTCGTGAAGCGGGGATCCCGTTTACTGGCAATCCACTTCCGGACACCGAACGACTGGTGATTCAGTGTTCGAATGGCCCGTTTCAAGTGGACTACTATGAGGAACCATTCAAAACGACGTACACATCGGCTCTTCACTTTTTTCAGGAGCTGCGGGCGGTGGGAGCGACGACCGCCTTGACAGGTGCCCGGCTCTCCACGGGAGAGTTCAGAAATTTGGTACGAATGTGGGATGCTTCGGTCACACCTGCACCGGTACAAGTGACCTGGCACCTTCTTTTTTTGGCGATCCGACGGGATATATAAGTGAACCAATAAAGGGTATAGACAGACAATGGCCAATCAGGATCACAGGAGTGAGATCGTTTTTCCACAAACTCTTTTTGTTACGGGAACCGATACTGAGATCGGGAAAACCGTTCTATCTGCCACACTGTGTTGCGGATTGCAGGCAGAGTACTGGAAGCCGGTTCAATCGGGACTCGAGCCCCGGACCGACAGTGATGCGGTCGCCGAGTGGGCAGGAATGGATGCCGATCGGATTCATTCAGAAACCTACCGGTTGAATACACCGATGAGTCCCCATGCTTCAGCGGAGATTGACGGCGTCGAGATCGACTTGAATGCCTTTTCATTGCCGGAATGTCGTCGGGACCATCTGATAGTGGAGGGTGCTGGAGGCATTTTGGTTCCGTTGAATCGGGAGGAGATGATTCTGGATCTGATGGTTCGATTGAATCTGCCGGTATTGCTGGTGGCTCGGTCGACACTGGGAACGCTGAATCATACGCTGATGAGCCTTCAAGTGATGCGTTCCCGTGGCTTGTCCATTTGGGGAGTGGTCTTGAACGGCCCGTACCATCCGTCCAATGAACAGGCCATTCTGCACTATGGAAAGCCACGTCATCTCTTTCGCTCTTTGCCCCTGGAAACGATCAACGCCGATACACTGAACGATCATTTCAATCAAACGTTTCGAAGCGATGTCACATCCTAATATTTGGCAACCCTTTACCATTCTCAAAGGTGCACAAGAACCCCTTCGTGTTCAGAAAGGAGAGGGAATTTGGATCACACTGGAGGATGGCCGTCGATTGGTAGACTGCATTTCCAGTTGGTGGGTAACGCTGCATGGCCATGCTCAACCGGAAATTGCCGAAGCTCTTTCCCGGCAGGCTCGAGAGTTGGAGCATGTGATTTTTGCCAACTTCTCTCATCGACCGGCTGAACAGTTGGCCGAACGAATTACCGGTCATTTGCCCCCGGACGTCAATCGCCTCTTTTTTAGCGACAATGGATCGACCGCTGTCGAAGTTGCCCTCAAGATTGCCTGGCAGTATTGGAAGAATCAAGGAGAGAGCAGGCAACGGTTTCTCGCCTTTGAGGGAGCGTATCACGGAGATACCATGGGGGCCATGTCGGTTGGCGGTCGCTCTGTCTTCAATCAGGTATTTGAAGACCTTCTCTTTGATGTGGAGTACCTTCCGTATCCGGAGACGTGGGAGGGGGATGAAGGAATTCTTGAGCGAGAGGACCGTGTATTGGGAATGCTTGACGAGAAACTTTCCAAGAACCCGGGGCGGTACGCCGGAATATTGATTGAGCCTCTGATCCAGGGAGCCGGAGGGATGCGAGTTTGCCGGGAGCGGTTTCTTCAACAGCTTCAACTTATTTCACGCGAGAGGGAGATACTGCTTCTGTTTGACGAGGTCATGACCGGTTTCGGTCGTACGGGTTCTCTCTTTGCTCACACACGGGCAAACGTACAACCCGATCTGATCGCCCTTTCAAAAGGAATATCCGGTGGATTCCTTCCGTTGGCGGCAACGGCTGTCTCCGATACGGTCTATGATGCATTCTATACCGACGATCCGATGGGAACGCTTTGGCATGGACACAGCTATACGGCAAACCCGCTGGGTTGTGCAGCCGGATTGGCCTCACTGGACCTTTTGGAATCCAATCCGGAGCGATTTCAACGGCTCGAAGGATTGCACAGGGAGGGAATGCAGGGAGTGAGCAAGCTCCCGAATGTGGAACGTGTACGGTTCATGGGGACCATTGCAGCCTTTCAGATTAAAACTGAAGGAATGGATGGATACTTCAACGAGATCGGGTCACAAATCAAAGCGCGATGCATGGATCACGGACTTCTGCTTCGTCCGTTGGGGAATACGGTCTATCTCATGCCGCCATTCGGTATTGAGCCAGACGAACTAACGAGCGTTTACAGACGGCTGGAAGCACTGCTTGAGGAGGTCTTGAGTCGTGATTAACAGATTTTATCACCGTGCACGGATCAATTTTTTGTATACTGATCTTTTCGAGGCTTTTGAATGATCATCAATCAACCAACGGGTGAGGTCGTTATATGAATAGATGGAAACAGTGGACGGGGTGGTTTGTCGGGATCGTACTTCTGATCGGTGTGTCAGGGTGCACGGCAGACGAAGGAAGCGAAACAGCGACTGCCGAAGAGGCGCAATCAAACAAAGAGATTTTCTATGTGGGTACATTTTCTGATGAAGGACTCTTCGTCTACGAATTTGACCGCGAGAATCGGACGTTTACCGAGATACAGCAGCTTACAGAAAAACCGAGCCCCAATTTTCAGATTATTCACCCGGACGGGCAGACCCTCTACTCCATAAGCGGAGAAGCTCCGGAAGGAATGGACGAGGTCGGAAGTGTGGCATTCTATCGAATCGATGCCGAATCGGGACGGTTGAGTTGGCTTGGAGAACGTTCGACTATGGGTCGCGGACCGGCTCATGTGAGTGTGGATCCGATGGGACGATTTGTGTATGTCTCAAACTACGGAGGCGGGAGCATCGCCTCATATCCGGTACTCGAAGATGGATCGTTGGGTGAAGCGGTTTCGGTTATTCAGCATGAAGGAGGGAGTATGGTCAACGAACAACGTCAACAGAGACCCTACGCCCATTCGACCATTCCGTCTCCGGATGGACAATACATCTATACATCCGACCTGGGGATGGACAAGATCATGATCTATGCGGTGGATCAGCAGACCGGCGAACTTTCACCGGCGGAACAACCCTATGCCGAGACAGAACCGGGATCCGGACCCCGCCACTTTGCATTCCATCCGGACGGAGAGTTTGCGTATTCGGTCGAAGAGCTCTCATCTACCGTAACAGCATTTCGATATGATGCATCCACTGGCGGACTTGAAAACCTTCAGGTGATCTCCATGCTGCCCGAAGGATATGAGGAGAGAAGCAGTGCTGCCGATATTCATCTTTCACCAGACGGACGCTACCTCTATGCGACAAACCGGGGGCACGATTCAACGGCGATCTATTCCATTGATTCTGAAACTGGAATGTTGGAGATGGTAGGTATTGAGCCGACTCGTGGAGGCCATCCGCGAAATTTTGCTGTGGATCAATCCGGCGAATTCGTCTTTGTGACCAACCGTGACAACGACAATCTGGTTCTTTTTGAACGGGATGCAGAGACGGGACTGTTGACCTACACCGGCGTGGAAGCAACGGTACCGAGAGCCGTCTGTGTCACCCAACATTGGCTCTGAGTTCAGGATCCGGCTCTGTACGATCCAATGAAGGGGCGTTGTAATTGGATTGTCGGACCGGAAATCAGAAAAATCAGCATAAAAAAGGGCGATCGTTTGATCGCCCTTTTTTGTACCTGTATGAAAGAAGAAGTACGCGCGGGTTGTCAGGCGGTAACAGGGAGATGCTTCTCTTTTGCATTCTTGAACGCTTCTCTCGGTTTCAGTCCCAGGAGTTCAAACATCTCCATGTCTTCTCCAAGATCGTTGTTGCATGTGGTCAAGAGCTTCTCGCCTGTGAAGATCGAGTTGGCGCCAGCCATGAAGCAGTGTGCCTGCTCTTCGGTACTCATGTTTACCCGTCCGGCCGAGAGTCGGACCATGGATCCGGGCATCGTGATCCGAGCCGTTGCAATCATGCGGGCCATGTCGTGCCAGGGGACTGGGGGTTGATTTTCCATCGGAGTTCCTTCCACAGCAATGAGCGCATTCACCGGTACGGATTCGGGATGTTCCGGCATGGTCGCCAAATTGTGAATCAGTTCGATCCGGTCACGATCCGTTTCGCCCATTCCGATGATTCCGCCACAACAGACAGAGATGTCATGGTTTCGGACCGTATTGAGTGTATCCAGACGATCTTCATAGGTTCGCGTCGAGATAATCCGGTTGTAGAAGTCTTCACTGCTGTCCAGGTTGTGATTGTAGGCATAGAGGCCGGCATCTTTCAATTTGGATGCCTGCTCGTCAGTGAGCATGCCGAGTGTACAACAGACTTCCATCTCCATATCCGTGATCTCCCGAACAACATTCAATACCGTGTCAAAATCCTTGCTTTTTCGGGCATTTCGCCATGCGGCTCCCATACAGAAACGAGTACTTCCGGCATCTTTTGCTTTCTTTGCAGAGGCCAGAATGACGTCGCTGTCGAGCATGGGTTCGGCATCCACAGAGGTTTGATATCGTGCAGACTGAGGACAGTAGGAGCAATCTTCAGGACATCCTCCGGTTTTGATCGAGAGAAGGGTGCAGACCTGAATCTCACCGGTTTCGTGCCACTGACGGTGTACAGTGGCTGCCTCATAGATCAACTCCAGAAGTGGTTTGTAATAGATCGTTTCAATCTCTTCAAGGGTCCAGTCTGTGCGAATTTGACTCATAATCCATCTGATTAATTCGGATATTGGGCGACAATTGTCGTGACAAAATCGAGCTATTCGAGGCATTTAGCAACCAGTCTCATGCAGTAGAAGTATCTATTGTTCTCGGGTCGGTCTGCCTTTCGGGTATAGACAGGGATAAAATGACGACCCTGTTATCACCGGGGTTCAAAAAAAGGAGATCGATCCATTGCAAAAGCATTCCATATCGGCTACCTTCAAATCGGTTCCCTCTACCCGTGAATGGAACCCGTATAATGGTTCAGAGTTGTAGTTTCCTGGTTTCTGGCGACTGGTTATCGCCACCGAATATTCGTTTATGTAGTTATCCTGGAGTCGAATGCGGGATCTGTATTGGTACCGTTAGATACAATCCAATGGACCGGTTTACCAATTCAAACTTATGAGTAACGGACATGCAATGACACAGACGCTTGATATTCTGGTTGTGGAAGATGACCCAACCATTCAGACTCTGGTCAAAGCCATCCTTGCACGAGACGGCAATCAAGTGACCGTTGCCAAGACCGCAGAAGAGGGGGAAGGGTATATCCGGGAAGAAGAATTTGACATGATTCTTCTGGATCTTCGCCTGCCGGACGGGAACGGGTACGACATGTGTCACGATTTAAGAGAGTCCGGCATTACGACACCCGTTCTGTTCCTCTCTGCCGAGCACGAGACAGATGTGAAGATCAAGTGTCTCAAAGTCGGGGCCGACGATTATTTGACCAAGCCATTCAATAGTGAAGAGTTGTTGGCCAGGATCGAAGCGATTGTTCGCCGAAGTACCAGTCGCGGGAGTGACAACGAGCTGATTTGTGGAATCATCAAGGTGGATCAAGTCGGTCGATTGGCCTACGTAAAAGGGGAAGAGATTCAGCTGACAAACAATGAATTCAATTTGCTCGTCTACTTCTTGAAGAATTCAAATCGGGTCATCTCGCAGGAGGAGCTTGCTCAAAACGTGTGGGATATCCATTTTGATACGCAGACCAACTACATCAACGTCTACATCAGTTATCTGCGAAAGAAAATTCGAGAGAAATCCGACAAAGAGTTTATCGAAACGGTCCGGAAGAAAGGATTCCTGTTTCGTTGTCCCGATTAACCCTTCGTCAACGGTATTCCGGTGCTCTTCTCGATGGGCGGGGGGAACAAGCTCTTGTATGTGACAGGAACCAAGACCTGTCAATCCATGGACATCGGATTGTTCCGGGCTGCTTCTTGATACAATTGATACTCTTCGGGTGTGGTGTCGGCAATCAAGTAGCTGATTGGATCGACAGCTCGTCCATCTGCCAACACTTCGTAGTGGAGATGAGGACCCTGGGACAGGCCGGTATTTCCACTGTAACCGATCAGGTCTCCCCGTTTGATTTCGGCGCCGGGGCGAATTCCGTCTGCAAAGGATGAGAGGTGAGCATATCGGGTCAAATAACCATGACCGTGATCCAATTCAATCAATAATCCGTAGGAGCCGTGGCGTCCACTTGTCTCTACGCGTCCGTCACCGGTTGCATAGATGGGTGTTCCGGTATCTGCACGAAAATCGAGACCTTCATGCATCCGGTTGTATCTCAGTATCGGGTGCATTCTCATGCCGTAGCCACTGATGACCATTCCGTTGACAGGTTTGATGACCGGTAGGTGGCTGAGCATTTCCCGGTTTTGGTTGTATGCATGCTGGATTTCATTGAAAGAAACTTGTTGAACCTGAATTTGACGCTCCAGACGATCCAATCGACTGGCGGTCCATCTCATCAATTCGGAAGCGTCCTTGCTGTGCAGGTCAAATTCAGAGTAGGGGTCCGTTCCGCCCGTACCGGAGATCTCTTGATCCGAAAGTGGATCCATGCCAAAAACGGATCGGAACAGCTCTGTATCTGCTTGAACCAGTGTTTCCACTTCCGTCTCCAGTGTTTCGATGGTCGATCTTGTATGCTGGAATTGCTGCAGTAGTGCCTGATTTTCCGATTTGAGGGCAAGCTCTGCAGGTGTGGCAACATAGTTGGAGAGAAGAGAGAGTCCCAGTATGCCGATCACCAGACCGTTCAGAATCCAGAGGCAGACGGTGTAAATGACCAAATCGGACCGAGTGTGGTCGATCGAAACAAACTCGCACGCCTCGGTATCGTAATAGTAGTGGTTTTTCAAAGGCTTCTGTCTAATGGTCGTTGCAAACTATCAAGGTAATTTAACCAGAATCCACTATGAATGAAAATCCGGCCTATTCCACGTCTCCCTCAAAGTATTCGATGGCACGTCTGGGCATGTCGGATCGGTTCTCCTTGTTGGCAATATGTTTTTTGACTTTCTCCTGGAACGCCTCTGCTGCATCATATCCATAGTGCTCCAGCAGGTAGTTCATGGCGATCACTTCGGCAATGACCGTGATGTTCTTCCCCGGCGTCATGGGAAGGTGAATCAGCGGAATCGAATTGTCCATGATCGTCACATTGTCATGGTCCAGACCGGTTCGTTCAACATTCTGCTGTTCATCCCACAATGTAAGGTTCAGGATCACTTCCAGACGTTTCTGATACCGTATGGAGCGAATCCCGAACATGGACATGGCATCGATGATGCCCAGTCCCCGTATCTCCATAAAATGTTTGTTGATCTCCGTTGCGGACGCCATCAGAACATGATTTTTCTTGGAAAGCATGACCGCATCATCGGCCACCAATCGATGACCCCGCTCCAAAAGGTCGAGTGCCACTTCGCTTTTTCCGATGCCGGATTTTCCACTGATGAGTATTCCGATACCGTACACATCGACCATGGTTCCGTGTACGAGAGTCTGCAGGGCAAATTGATCCTCGAGGAAATCCCTCAGCATGACCATGAACTGGGTCGTATCTGCTTCGGTCCGGTATACCGGAATTCCTGCGCGATCGGCCAACTCGACAAGTGGGTCTGAAAGTTTGTTTCCACTGGTGAGAAAGAGCACCGGAAGATCGAATTTCAGAATATTTGCAAAAGCTTGCGCACGAGCCTTCTCCGAAAGATTTGCCAGATAGTTGGACTCGGTATTTCCAACAATTTGGATTCGCTTCCAGGTAAACAGATCGATGTAGCCGGCCAGGGCAAGTCCCGGCCGGTGAAGTTCGGTCTCTGTGACGAAGTGTTTCGTCACTTCTCGTTCCGAAGCCAGAGGTTGCAAATCAAGGTGCAATCGTTCACGCATCTGATCGATCAGATAGTGAACAGAGATTTTCTCTTTTCTGGGAATCGGTGAATGTTCTTTAAACGGCATTCAGTAGGAATTAGTGTTGAGCGGTATGTTGGGCCTTGTACTTTCGAATCTGGCGAACCAGATTATCGACCACATTGTGAATCGCCTGTTCGTAGGTTTGACCGGTTTCGGAGGCGTGCAATAACTTTTTTGGAACCTGCACCCGAAGTTCGGCTGTACAAGGATTGTCGTGATCCTCGTTTGGTTCCAGTACGATGTCGCACGTGACAATTCGGTCGTAGAACTGCTCGAGTTTGGTAATTTCGTTCAGACTGTAGCTCTTCAGATCTCTCTTGGACTCAAAGTGTCGCGTGGCAAATGTGGTTTTCATTCTTCTCTCCGTTGATTCAGGATTGATTGGCTCTTGGATGAGCCTGTTCGTACAGTGTCTTTAATCGGCTCATGCTGGTGTGAGTATAGATCTGGGTGGTTCCCAGGCTGGCGTGTCCAAGAAACTCTTTAATGACCCGGATATCGGCACCGGCATCGAGCATGTGGGTCGCAAAGCTGTGTCGGAGCACGTGCGGGCTCTTCTGTGTCACTTCGCTCACCTGTTTCAAATAGTGTTCCACCTTGCGTTGCAGGGCACGTGGATAGATTCTCTGTCCGCCATTTGCCAAGAACAGGGCTTTACGGGCATCACTGTCGGTTTGGGTACCATACAACCCGGGTCGATGTTCCAGGTGTTCACGGAGTGCATCCAGTGCCGGACTCCCCAACGGGACAATCCGTTTTTTGTTTCCCTTTCCAAGTACATGAAGTTGGGCGCGTGACAGATCCAGATGCTGAAGATCCAGGCCTGCGAGTTCGGCGACTCGTATACCACTCGAGTAAAAGAGTTCAAGTATGGCCCGATCCTGGATGGATTCGTCCGTTTCGCCGGACGGAAGCTCCATCAATCGCTCCATCTCTTCGGGTTGAACCGTTTTGGGAAGACGTTTCTCGCTTTTCGGGACAATCAGCATGCGAGCCGGATTGATTTCACAAACCCCTCGTTTATGGGCAAACCGAAAAAAAGATCGGAGCGAGGCCACTTTTCGGGCAAGTGTACGCCCGGTCATCCCGGATTCGGCCAAATCACCCAGCCACAATCGGAGGGTCAGACGTGTGATCTGTTTGATATCCAACTCTTCCAGAGGTTTGCCCTCTGTTTCTGCCCACCAGTCAAGAAACTGTTCCAAATCGCGGCGATAGGCGCTCGTCGTGTGAGGGGAGCTTCGCCTCTCCCGGTCAAGCCAGAGAAGAAAGTTGGAGAGCGTCTCGTTGATCATGGTTCAATATCCAGACTGTCCGTGTGAATTAAAACCCTTGTTTTTCGATGACCCAATCAGACCGGACGCCCTTTCCAGAGAACGTTGTTTCCGGTCAGGTAATCACCAATGGATTGTAGACCAAGCAACTGAAACCAACCAACGGCAATGGGGTGTGTCCATGCATAGAATGGATTCCATCGAAACCAGACTGCGAGCCACATCCGTTGCAAGAGGATCAGAACAATCGAGAGGGTAGAGAACAGGATCCAGAAGGGTTGATCGTTCCACAGGCCTGCTGGAAGCATCAGGAACGGCAGCACTTGGATGATCGCGTGCGCGATTCCGGACAGTAAAAACAGAGAGATTCGGTGATCAAATCCAGCCAGAAAGTTCTTTCGAAAACCAGAATGAATGTCCTGTTTTGAATGGTACATCCTGCAAGATACACTCTCGTGGCCGGTCGCCATCCGAATGGTTCTCCCTGCCGAGAGAATGGCGCGAGCAAGCATGACATCGTCGACCACTTCGTTGCGTACCGTTCGGTGCCCACCGATGCCATCATACGCTTCCCGTGTGAAAAACAGACACTGTCCACAAGCCGCGCCAAAATATGGCTGAATACGACTGTAGATGGGCAACGGCATCCACCAGGGACGACGATTGATCGCTTCGATGGGCAACAATGTGACGAGTGCGTGGTAGACCATCGGAATAAGGATCTTCTCCCATCGGGTTTCCAACTCCTGAATGGGCCAGACCGTGAGTAGATCGGACGGGGACCTCTCCATTTCATGCAAGAGGCGGGAGACTGTGTCCGGTCGAATCGTCACATCGGCATCCAGGAACAACAAGAAAGAGCCGGTTGCGTGTCCGGCCAGCTGATGGCACGCCCACGGTTTCCCGAGCCAACCATCCGGCAACGACTTGCCAGAGAGGATGCGTACCTGGTCGGGGTTTTCTTTGCGAAACGTCTCCAGAATCTGCGGAGTTGCATCGGTCGAACCGTCATCCAGGATCAGGATTTCAATATCGGGATATGTTACCTTTCGAAGGGAGTCGATCAGACGGGGCAGGGAGCGCTCTTCATTCCGTGCGGGAACGAGAATGGATATCTGTGGGTTGTTTCGGGGCGTGCCCGGAAGTAGCGGATGAAAACGAGTGCGATTCATCGCCATTCGGAGAGTGGAAAGAATCAGTGCACCCGTTCCCAGAAGAAGGCACCAGTCGATCAGTGTCTGCATGACGTTTTTCTTTTGAGTCCTGTCGATCCCGGTCGATTGGATCATTCGTGGATTCAGGACCGGGTATGAACAATATAGCAACCAGAACCGGAGATGAGAGGTTCAATGGAGATCTGTTCGGGACGTACGTACGAAGGTGCACATTCGAAACCCGATCCCGGGAGTTACGAGTGGTGGTATTTTGATGGGTGGGAAGAGGATACCCAGACCGGATTTGTTCTTATTTTCTATGAAGGAAATCCATTCAGCTCCCGATATTTGAATGCCGTTCGAAGAGGGGAACAACGACGGGCCCAAGAGTTTCCTGCCGTCAGTCTTTCCGTCTATCACCGGGGCAAGCCCGTTTATTATGTCTTCGAAGAGGTACATCTTGATGATGCGCTGATTCAGGCACCGGAGAGAATGAGTATGGCCGGATGTCAGTGGACCTTCTCAGAAGAAAACGGGGAGTGGGTCTATTTGCTGAAGATGGACCACCAAATGCCGTCTGGCGACACATTGACCGGGTCCATCAAGATGCAATCCCCTCCGTTTGACAAGCATTTGGAAGGGGATCTTCGGGGAGTCTCTATCGATGCGACACCGTCTGGAAACCACCGTTGGAATCCGGTTCAACCCGATTCTCGTGTATCCGGACATCTCTCGATCACTGGATACCGTCCCCATGAGATGGATCTGTCAGGCCGCGGCTATCATGATCACAATGTGGGGAGTGAGCCAATGTCCGAATCATTTGAACGGTGGTATTGGGGTCGATTTCATCTGCCGGAACAGACGTTCATCTACTATCTCATGAAGGAGAACGGGGTGTGGGAGAGGAGAGCATGGCTTTTGTCCGTTGATCGAATCACCGAGCTCTCGTCCGGATTGTGGGTCCTCGAGGACAAAGAGAGAAACTGTTTTGGTCTTGACTCGCCCCGAAGGCTACGATATGAAGACGAGAAGTTCTCTCTGCAGATTGATCAAGCAGATCGACTGGATAACGGACCGTTCTATCAACGGTATGCAAGTCGTCTTCTGTTTCGGGACGGGGAGGCGATCTTTCAGAGTGAGGGGATCAGCGAAGTGATTCGTCCAAACCGGATCGATTGGCGATGGGTTCGGCCCTTGGTCGATATGCGAATTCGCTATCCCGACCGGCCGCCACACTGGGTACAGCGCTCGTCTCGACTCTATCGGTGGACATGGTGAACCTGTGAATTCAGACTTCTTCTGTCGTGACGGGTTCAAACAAAACGGCCCCTCCATTCCTGGAGAACGAGCGGTTACCTACCGATCGCCTTTTTGATTCGATTCTCAAGTGCGGGAAGAATCGGGTGACAGAAGGTTTTCGGAAGAGGTTCAATCCGAATGTTGGCGAGCCCGTGGGCATCTGCAGACCGGAAGAGATCGTAGAGTTGGCGAGCCATCCGCTCGAAATCACCATCCATGTAATACTGATGGGGGACGGATGGAATTTTATCGCCATGCGTAATGAAGAGTGTCTGGTCCGGGTCCGACGTGTTGTCTCCCGATTGGTACCAACGCACCTCGGCATCCGGTTTGTAGTGGGTATACTTCATGCCCGGACTGCGGGGAGTACGGGTCGAACCATCTGAAGCCTGGATGGATCGCCCCGTAGTTGTTTCCAGGGTCTCTCGCGAATAGTATCCGGGTCTGAGCAGTGTCCACGGCTCTTGGTGCAGATCCAGAACTGTGGATTCAAGACCGATATCACACGGTCCTCCGTCAAGAATGAATAGCTGGTCACCAAAATCTTCACGAACATGTGCCGCTGCCGTAGGACTTGGCCGGCCGGATCGGTTGGCACTGGGGGCTACGAGTGGTCCGCTCTGTTCAATGAGTGCTTGTGCGACCGGATGTGCAGGCATCCGAAGTGCAACCGTATCCAACCCGCCTGTAACAAGATCGAGAACATTTGGTTGGCGGGGAAGAACGACGGTCAGTGGACCCGGCCAGAATTGATCAAGCAGTGTGTCCAACCCCTCTGTCTCTACGCGGGCAAAGAGGGGAACCTGCTCGCGGTTCGAGAGGTGAACGATGAGTGGATTGTCGGATGGACGTCCTTTGAGATCGAATACGTGCTGAATCGCCTCGGGATTGTCGGTTCGGGCCCCGAGACCATATACGGTTTCGGTCGGGAATGCGACCACTCCACCCCCGACAAGCGTATCGGCAGCCTTCCGGATCTCCCGGTCGGAGATGTTCAAGACACGTTCGGGATCGGGGCGATACGGTGGTTGTCTGTTCGGTTCCGATGGGGCCATGGTCAGATGCTTGTCAGTTGACGACGGATTGAGTGAGGCCCTCCTGCAGGGCAAGAAGTCGATCCCGGGTCTCTTTAAGCCCCGGGATGTCTTGAAGAACCAGACGAACCGCTTCCTTTTTCTGGATGAGTTGATAGCTGTCTCCGTCCGTCTCCTGAATGGACTGCAAGAGTTTCTGGAACAAGCCGCTGCCATAGAAGTGCTCGCCGAGGGGGCGGTCACTCCGCGGACAGAGCAGCCAGATACGTCCCGCCCGTATGGTCACTTTTTTCAGATAGAGGGTAGAGGCAAGAAGCCGGATTTCTGCTGCCAGCCAAAGATTTGTTGCCTCGTCCGGCAACGGGCCGAACCGGTCTCGAATCTCCTCTTTCCACTCTTCGATCTGGTCCAGTGTATCTGCATTCGAGAGTTTTCGATAGAGGTTCAACCGCTCGACGTCATCCTGGACATAGTCATCTGCCAGCAATGCCGGGAGATCGAATTCAACCTGGGTATCGGGGGCTTCCACAACCGGTGGACCCGTTTCAAATTGGTCGCTGTACTCCTCTCGCTTGATCTCTTGAACCGCTTCGTCCAGAATCTTGGTATACATTTCGAATCCGATCTCGTTGATAAACCCGCTCTGCTCGGCTCCCAGAATGTCCCCGGCACCCCGAATGTCGAGGTCACGCATGGCAATATTGAAGCCGGACCCCAGATCCGAAAACTCTTCAAGAGCCATCAGTCGTTTTCTGGCGTCACTCGTGAGCGTCTGGATCGGAGGAGTGAGGAGGTAGCAGTACGCTTTTCGATTGGATCGACCGACCCGACCCCGTAATTGGTGCAACTCAGAAAGACCGAAGTGGTTGGCGTTGTTGATCAGAATGGTATTGGCATTGCCGATGTCGATTCCGTTTTCGACAATGTTGGTCGAGACCAGTACATCGAATTTGTGATTGTAGAAGTCGTGAATGATACGCTCGAGTTGGGCAGGTTGCATTTGTCCATGCCCGTGCCGGACCCGAATTCCCGGGATCAAGCCACGAATGACATCGGCCATCTGTTCAATGTTCTTGACCCGATTGTGAATAAAGAAGACCTGCCCCCCACGTGACTGCTCGAGCAGGATGGCATCCCGGATGAGATCTTGATTGAAGCTGTGAATCTCGGTGTAGACGGGTTGTCGATTGGGAGGTGGCGTATGAATGAGGCTCAGGTCGCGTGCACCCATCAGCGAGAACTGCAGGGTTCTCGGAATGGGAGTCGCTGTGAGGGTCAGAACATCCAGACTGGCTCGAAGCTCTTTGAGGCGCTCCTTGACCTGAACACCAAAACGTTGCTCTTCGTCAATAACCATGAGGCCAAGCTCTTTGAATTCAATATCCTTGGATACGATTCGGTGCGTACCGATCAGGATGTCGACCTGTCCCTCTTTCAGACGTTCGATGACCTCTTTCTGCTCTGCGGTGCTTCGGAATCGGGAGAGAACTTCGATTTCGATCGGGAATCCATCCATCCGTTTCCGGAATGTCAGATAGTGTTGGTCGGCGAGAAGCGTCGTCGGTACCAGGATGGCGACCTGTTTTTGATCCATCACGGCCTTGAATGCCGCCCGAATTGCCACTTCGGTTTTGCCGAATCCGACATCTCCACATACGAGACGATCCATCGGTTGTTCCGACTCCATGTCACGCTTGACAGCTTCAATAGCGGCCATTTGATCCGGGGTCTCTTCGAATTCGAACCGCGCCTCCATCTCTTTCTGCCAGGAATTGTCGGGTTGGTATGAGTGGGCTTTCTGTGCTTTTCGTTTGGCGTACAGCTCAATCAACTCCCGGGCGATGTCCTTGACCTTCGTGCGGGTTCGACTCTTCTTTTTGGCCCATTCACCCGACCCGAGTTTGGTGATTTTCGGGGCATTCCCCTCTTTCCCGGAGTATTTCTGGAGCTTGTGGAGGCTGGAGACATTCACATAGAGGGTAGAGTTCTCCTGATAGGTGAGAACGGCCACCTCTTGAAGGCTCTTCTTTACTTCAATGGTCTTGAATCCCGAAAACGTACCGATCCCGTAATCTACATGAACAACGTAGTCGCCCACATTCAGATCCCGCAACTCTTTGAAGGAGAGTCCGCCCCGAACCCGCTTCTTTTTCTTGAGAGCAGGTCTGTGGTACCGGTTGAAGATCTGGTGATCCGTGAGCAGTCCGATCTTTTGGTCGGGAAGAAGGAATCCCTCATGCAAATCGGCCGTGGTCATCCGGTAGTTGAACCCTTCCCGGGACTCCTGAAGGAGCTCCTCGAATCGTTCTCGCTGGGCATCGGTCGAACAGCAGATCCAGAGGTCGTATCCCTCACCGGTCCGTCGACGAATCTCTTCCCGAAGCAGGGAAAAGCTGCCATTGATTTCGGGATGAGCCGTGGCGTTCAGCGTGAGCGTGGTATCCACGGCTTCAATCTGCTCAGAGAAGGTCCCCGTTACAAAGAGCGGGTACGCGTTCATGGCGTCTTGTAACGCCCGGGCAGAGAGCCATTCGTTGTCCGGAGCAGGAAGCGGTTCATCGCTCTTGTTATGAATGTCGACGGCCTGATTGTAGATCTCGTCCAGACGGGCGAGGACAAGGTCGGGTTCATGCAGAATCAGAAGAGTGTCGTCGGGGAGGTACTCGAGCAGACTCTCCTTGATCCCGTCCTCGGGTGTGGTGGTTGCAGGTGTGAATCTCGCCTCGTTCAGAAAGGAGATGGATCGCTGGGAATCGGCGTCGAATTCCCGGATCGATTCAATCTCGTCACCAAAAAATTCAATTCGGACCGGGTAGTCGGCTGTATACGGATAGATATCGAAAATCCCCCCCCGAGAGGCGAATTCGCCAGGTTCTGCCACAAAACGGACCGATTCGTAGCCCAGAGAATCGAGCGATGTTTTCAGGGAGTCAAGGGTGTGGTGTTCGCCTTGGGAAATTGTGAGTGTAAGAGCGTGGAATGCGGTGGGAGAGATCAACTTTTCTGCGATGGCCTCTGCGCTGGTAAAGAGAAGAGGCTGGTGTCGATCCTGGACAGCATCCAGGACATCGGCGCGTTCGACAGAAGAGGAGAGATCGGTAACCTGTTCTCGATCGTACGGTTTCTTGTGAGTCGCCGGGAATAACAACGGATGCAGATCGGCGTCAATTTGCGAGAGATCGGATGCCATGGATGCCGATATCTGCGGATCGGCAGAGACCATGAGTATCGGACGGCCCAATCGAATCAATTCACGAATCCAGTAGCTGAACGAGGAGCCACGGAACTGGCGAAGTTCAATCGTCGATGGGTGTTCAATCCACATCCGGAGTTGATCCGTGTCGGCCAATTTCTGGATGGCCGTCTGAAGCGAGGTGTGAAGAAGTGCGTCACTCATGGTCTCAATGCGTCATCATGAAATTTCGGTAGAAGCTCCTGATCACTCGACAACGGGCCGGAAGAGCCACTGTTCGGAAATGAGGGCCAGCATCCAGAGAAGAACGGCCGGAAGCAGAAACCTGTCATAGTGGTCTTCTCTGTCTGTATAGATAATCTCGTCAATTTCGCTCTGCTCCAGTTGATCGATCTCTTGGTAGATATCCGAGAGCTCGTCTGTATTGGTTGCCCGGAAATAGCGGCCTCCCGTCATGGTGGCAATCCGGGTGAGCATCTCTTCATCGATATTGACTTCAATATGTTGGTATCGAGTTCCGAAGACCGGGTCCCGAATCGGATAGGGAGCGGTACCACGTGTCCCCACACCGATGGTGTAGATTCGAATATTGTGGGTGGCGGCCAATTCGCCAGCCGTCAATGGATCAATCTCTCCTGCATTGTTGAGACCGTCCGTGAGCAGAATGATGATCCGGCTCACGGCATCACTCTCCCGTAGTCGATTGATGGCCGTTGCAATGCCGAGACCGATGGCCGTACCATCTTGTACCATCCCTACGTCAATTTCCTGCAATCGATTCTGGATCAGTTGTTGATCCAGCGTCGGAGGGACCGCCGTAAAGCTCTGTCTGGCAAACACATTGATTCCCACTCGATCATGCGTGCGGCGAGTGACGAAATCGGAGGCGATCTGTTTGGCGGCTACCAACCGGTTTGGTTCGAAATCTTCGGCCAGCATGGAAGACGAGATATCCATGGATAGAACGATTTCAATGCCTTCGACCTGCTGTTCAACGGTCGAAAATTGTGTTTGTGGACGGGCAAGGGCCAGAATGATCAGTCCCAGTCCGCACAAATAGAATGCGGGAGCGATCCAGCGGGCCCGAATCCGGAGTGTCTTGGGAAGATCACGAGCTGTTTGGACGGCCGTGAACAGAAGTACAGGATGGCGATGGCGGAGGAGACGCCAGATCCAAAGCCCGCCCAATACAGGAAGCAGAAGCAAGAGCCAAAAGAAGTGTGGATCTGCCCATGTCATGGTTGATCCTCCGACAGATCCAGGGATTCAGATACCATGGATTCGGTTGGCCTGCTACGTGAATGGTCTGCACGCAGACGCTCGATTTTCTGCAGATCTTCGGTTCGTGCAATCTGGAGAAATTGGAGGGCAGCCTGTCTAAGATTTTGGATGTCCTCAATGGTTGGCTGGTAGCGGGCAAATTTGATACGATCGGCAAGCAGGAAGAGGTCGCGAAGGGAGCGAATGACAAGTTCTTTTGCCGGCCACTCCCTGAGACTCCGGAGGATTTCACTGGAGGTTAGTTCCAGCGCTTGAATATCGTATACACGCTCCAGATACGTACGGACAGCGTTCCCGAGTTCAACAGTCGAGGGAGTCGGATTGTGAATCAACTCTGAAGGTGGAGTGGATGTTGCTCTCTGAATGGATCGTTCCAACTCCCGAAGAGGATCCACAAATGGACGGGGTGGGATCGAAACAGAGGGAACAGGTTCTTCTTGATGATTGCGATATCGATGATAGAGCCAGAAACCGATGATGCAGGCAATGAACAAGAGGAGGAGCCAAGGCCAGATCCGGCGGGCAAAATCATAGAGGGGCTTCAGCGGGCGAAACTCTGCGTCCGGTTCGGTAATGGAACGAAAGTAGAGGGGAAGCTCCGGGCTGTGCAGTGAGAGCGTATCACCGGATGCGGTCTGCAGATAGATCGATACTGAAGAGAGAGTCGTGTCCTGTACCCCAAAATATTGGAGGCGGAAGCGGAGGCTGTCCCGATTCTCAAGCGGCTGGAAACGTTCGCGAGCAAGAAGGTGAATATCGTCGGTTTCCAGGGACTCTCCGTCAGGAAGAGAGAGGATCTCTTCATTGGACTCTCGCTGGAGAACCAGGATAAGATGAAACGGTTCACCGACTTCAACAGAGTCTTGATCCATATAGGTGTGAAGCTGTTGTGCCCGAATGGTTTCTGTCATGGATAGAGCCATCCAGAGCCAGACGAGCATCAGGGCGGCTGGTTGGAACCGATTGGATCGGCAACGGTATAAACGTCGATCAGTGGTGCTTCTCTGCATCGTATTCATCAAAGGGAATGAAAATACAACGAAATGACCGATCGAAAAAACCAAATCTTGCTTGAATGATCAAAAATTCAACCTCTTATTTTATAAATTATTACATATTTTTTTGGTGAATGGTTGTGTAATTGAATTCCATAATCATTATAATTTGCGAATTCATATGGAGATTCATGGATCACGCGCGAAGGACGATATCGGAGCGACTTCATGAAAGTTGACGGAAATTTCGTGTAACTAGTTGGTAAACAATTCACTGAAGGAACATGACCCACGCTTTTCGCCCCGGAACACTCCCTGTTTTCGTGATCTTTTTCGGGCTCCTGTCCTGTACATCCCCTGATTCTCCCGACGGTCAAACGAATCGGGGAGAAGTGGTTTCAGATGTCCAACAATCTCCCGAGCCAGCTCCGAATTTGGATGAGTTCGGAGTGAATCTGGACAAGTACGAAGTAGAGGAGGGGAAAATAGGTCGTGGTGAAAGTCTCTATGTTTTGCTGAGTCGCCGCGGCGTTTCGCCTCTTCAGATTGACCGGATTCAGAGGGAGGCCTCCAATGAAGCCAATCTCCGCAACATGCGTACAGGGGATACCTATCGGCTGTATGTTGAGGATGGCGTACCCAGTGGATTTGTCTGGCAGATGGATCGGTTGGAATATTTGCGACTGCAGTGGGACGAATCGACGGTCATGGCCGATCGCGGCGAATTCGAAACACGGACGGTACGAACCTATGCATCCGGTACCATCGATCAATCCCTCTATCTGACTCTTCAGGAACAGAATGTTCCTCAATTGCTCGCTTCCGAAATTGCCGATATCTATGCATGGGAGATCAACTTTTTTGCTCTTCGAAAGGGAGACTCGTTCAAAGCGATTTATGATGAAATTTATGTGGGTGATGAACGGTACGCAATCGGGCGTGTGCACTCCGCGGAATTTGTCCATCGGGGACAGGTTCACAAGGCCTACTATTTTGAAGGCGAGGACCAAGAGGGATACTACAATGAGCGGGGAGAGAGTTTGGAGAGAGATCTTCTGATGGCACCGTTTCGTTACAACCAACGCGTCAGTTCGAACTTTTCACAGAGTCGAATGCATCCCATACTGAATCGTCGGCGCCCTCATCATGGTGTGGATTATGCGGCTCCCCATGGTACACCGATCATTGCTGTCGGGGACGGAACCGTACGGGAAGCCAGATACCGTGGCGGAAACGGGAATATTGTCCAGATAGAACACAACAGCGTCTACAAGACGGCTTATTTACACATGAGTCGTTTTGCAGACGGGGTTCGACCCGGAACGCAGGTACGTCAGGGACAAGTGATTGGATATGTGGGTTCCACCGGGCTCGCAACCGGCCCGCATGTCTGTTACCGCCTCTACAAACATGGTCAGCCGGTTAATTCACGAACTGTGGATTTACCGGTTTCCGAAAGCTTGGCCGAACCATATCACGCAGAGTTTGAACAGTTGCGAATCGAGTTCGACTATCTGCTGACGGCGATCGACCGGCCAGAACATCGGGAAGAGCTTTTCAGTAGTCTTGTCCCGTCCGATCAGTACCGCGCAGACCGTTGAAGAAAGAATTGACTCAGAGGCTGGATCCAGGGTCGATTGGTCGACAACTTCACATGGTCGATGCTTGATCGTCGAAAAAGCTGTTCAATGAACGCTCTTTTCTCTTCTTGACGCTGCTTGAAGGCGTGGCGCACGCGTCGACTCGAGCTGTCGATCCATGCCGACTCCCCGTTTTCGGGGTCACGAACGGGGATCAATCCGAGATCGGGTAGCTCTATCTCCATCGGATCTTCGATACGCAGTGCCACCAAGTCGTGTCGCTGGTGGGTGATTCGCAGCTCTTTTTCAAAATCGGGAGCCTCGAAATCGGAGAGAAGCGTGACAATGGCGCGACGCTTGAGTACCCGATTCATGTAGCGAAGTGCCCCCGCCAGGTCGGTTCCCTGCGTTGTCGGGCGGGCGACGATCAGTTCACGAATCAACCGAAGGATGTGGGTTTTCCCCTTTTTTGGGGGGATCAGCTTCAGAATCTGGTCGCCGAACAGCAGAAGTCCCACCTTGTCTCCATTGCTGATGGCACTATAGGCAAGCAATGCACTCACTTCACCCGCCAATTCCAATCGACTCTGGTTTCCACTCCCAAAAATGGAACTACCCGAGACATCCAGACAGATCATCAAGGTCTGTTCACGCTCCTCTTCGAATATTTTCACGAAGGGTTCACCGGTACGCGCCGTGACATTCCAGTCAATCTGCCGGATATCGTCTCCGTAGCTGTAGGCACGAACTTCCGAAAAGGCCATTCCCCGTCCCTTGAAGGCAGACTGATATTCGCCGCCAAAAAGAGATTGAACCAATCCCCGAGTCCGGATCTCCATCGTTCGGACTCGTTTGAGGATGTCTGCAGGTGAGGGTGGTGACTCCATCTGGATTCGAATTTCAACGTCAAGGTTGAGTGAACGGAGGCGGTTCAGCCCGTTGTGTCCCCGTCCACAGAATGATAGCAACTCTAATTATGAAAGGACAGAACACGAATGGGATCGGTCCGGGAAGCGACGCGAGCCGGAAACCAGGAAGCAATCAGGGAAAGCGCGAGTGTCACGACCGAAACGATGAGAAAATCAATCATGTGAGGTTCGACAGGTGCATGTGTCATGTAGTAGTTTTGCTGAGAGAGCGGGATCACCTGCCATGTGGCTTGAATCCAATTGAACAAAACGGCGATCCCGATGCCGAGAGCAAGACCCGCCAGTGCAACCATGAGACCTTCGAGCATGAAGATTCGTCGAATCACCCGATTTCGGGCGCCCATGGTTTTGAGAATTCCAATGTCCCGGGTGCGCTCGAGAACCATGATGAGCAGGGTTCCGATCAGATTGAACGCAGCGATAATGACCATCACACTGATGACCAACGGAATGGTCTGCTCCTGAAGGTCGATCCATGCAAAGATGTTTCGGTGCTGCTGAAAGATGCTTTCGGCAAGCAGAGGGAAGGGGAGTTCGCGATCCAGCCGTTGACGGACATCCTCTATCCGGTCCGGGTTCACGGTGTTGAGTTCGACAGCCGTGGCATGGTGACTCTCCATACGGAAAAGTCTGCGAACCGGATCGATCGGAGCCAGTGCAAACGCGCCATCGAACCGTTCAATGCCGGTTTCATAAATACCGGTCAGTTCGAACTGGACAATTTCCGGGGAGTGGAGAGGCCCGGGAATTCCATCGACCGTAAAGAGGGTGATCCGGTCTCCGATCTCTGCGCGAAGAGATCGTGCAAGCGGTTGTCCCAAAAGGATGGGAGGGAGTTCACGATCTCCCTGCTGGAGTTGGTAGGCCCCTTCCCGGATGTAGGATCTCAGATCCGTGACATCTCCGTTGTCGGGTTGAACCCCTTTGAGCAAGGTTCCACTGATGTCGGAACGGGATTGAATCATGACTTCTCCGCTCACCACAGGTGTGGCGCGAAGAATGTCGTCCATGCCGAGCAGGTGCTGGCTCAGGGTGTCGGCTTGCGAGAGTGAGCCGGTCGCGGTGGACTGAACCGTAATGTCGGGTGCAAATCCGTGAACTTTCTCCTCGATTGCGGCTTTAAAGCCGTGCACAATGGAGAGTGAGATCAGCAAACCGGCAGCCCCGACGGCAATTCCACCAATGGCGATGATCTTGACAAACGAAAGAAAGCGAGAGCCTTGTCTCTTTCCTTTGAAGTAACGTCGGGCCAGATGAAGTTCCAGTTTCACAAATCTTCTCGATCAGGGATTCGGGGTCACTCGCCAGCGTCGGGGTCTGTCGTGTCGCGGTCCGTTTCCGGTCGCATGTGCGGGAAGAACAGGACATCCCGAATGGACTCCGAATTGGTCATGATCATCGCCAACCGATCCATTCCAACGCCGAGGCCTGCCGTCGGAGGCATGCCGAACTCCAGTGCCCGGAGAAAATCTTCGTCCAGCTTCATCGCTTCGTCATCCCCATCGGAGAGCAGTCGTGCTTGCTCTTCGAGTCGTTCCCGTTGATCCTGGGGATCATTGAGTTCGGTAAAGGCATTGGCGATCTCTTTTCCGTTGCAGATGACTTCAAAACGTTCGACCAGGCCTTCCTTGTCACGATGACGCTTTGCAAGGGGACTCATCTCTATCGGGTAGTCCGTGATGAATGTCGGTTGAATCAGGAACGGCTCGACGGTTTCGCCAAAAATTTCGTCGATCATTTTGCCGCGACCCATCCCCGGTTCCAGGTCGACGCCGACCTTTTCGGCCAGCTCCCGAACCGCATCATCACTGGCACCGTGCAGCTGAACACCGGTTTTCTCTTCAATGGCGTCAAACATCGGGATTCTCTTCCAGGGTGTCTTGAAATCGATCTCATGCTCCCCGACGGTCACGTTCGTCGATCCGTGAAGTGCACGAGCCACCTCTTCGATCATCCGTTCGGTGTAGCTCATCATCCATTCGTAATCCTTCCAGGCCACGTAGAGTTCGACCTGTGTGAATTCCGGATTATGGAATCGGGAGAGACCCTCATTCCGGAAATCCTTTGAAAACTCATAGACCCCGTCAAACCCGCCGACAATCAGTCGTTTCAAATAGAGTTCGTTGGCAATGCGCAGGTAAAGCTGCATGTCCAGGGCGTTGTGATGGGTCGTAAACGGCCGTGCAGACGCTCCGCCATAGATCGGTTGCAGGATCGGTGTCTCGACTTCCAGATAGCCATCCCGGTTCAGGAAGGATCGAATGGTTTGGATCATCTCGGTCCGTTTTCGGAAGATCTCCCGAACCGACGGGTTCACAATCAGATCCACATACCGTTGCCGATAGCGCTGCTCTTTGTCGGCAAAGGCGTCGTGGACCACCTTCTCTCCCTGTTCATTTTCGCTCTCCTTTGGTACCGGTATCGGGCGAAGGGATTTACTCAGAAGCTGAAACGATTCGGCGTGCAGTGTGGTCTCGCCGGTCCGGGTCCTGAAAAGAAATCCGGAAATCCCGACAATGTCACCAAGATCGACCCATTTCTTGAACAGATCATTGTAGGTCTCCACTCCGACATCATCCCGACGAATATAGATCTGGAGGGTACCCTTGGCATCCTGAAGATTGAAAAAGGAGGCTTTCCCCATGACCCGCCGCGTCATGATCCGACCGGCGACCGAGATCCGTTCCGGGGAGTCACTCCCTTTCTCGATCCAGGCTTCGGCATCCCGGTGGAGTTCATCGGAATGATGACTCACTTCGAATGAATGGGGGTACGGATGGATGCCGGCATTCCGGATGGCTTCCAGTTTCTCTCGTCGAATGGTTTGTTGTTCACTCAGGGTGGGTTCCTGTCGGGACATGAAGTAGACGTTCTTGTTTGCGTGGGAAGAGTTTTTGTCTAATTCCGGGAAGATACGGATTTCGGTATCCAAATGTAGCGACCCGGCTCGTCTGCTTTTATCTGGAGCTACTTTTACGGATCTTTCACCATGCGCCGAACCCCTCATCTTATCCCGCTGTTGCATCCGGCTCTTCCGGAGTCCATCTCGATGCTTGCCAGCCTCCGGGAACCGGAGAGTCCGGGAGAACCCAAACGAATTCGCGAGCGGGTGGATGGAGATTTTCTGTTGCGTGCGCTGCTCCAACGCATGGGCGGAGACCCATCCTGGTCTCTCCAGCGAATCGATGGGTGCAAACCGGTCGCCCGCCGGAAAGGCGATACAGCCTGGCTCTCGCTCTCCCATACTCACGGAATGCTTGCAGGAGCCGCGTCCCTTGACGTCGATCTGGGAATTGATCTCGAACCCCGGAAACGACCCCTCTCACCGGCTCTCGGGGGCCGGATTCTGCACCCGGATGAGTCCCGATGGTGGCGTGCGGACGAGAGTGAAGATCTGCTCCGGCTCTGGACATTGAAAGAGGCCGCGCTCAAGAGGTGCGGGACCGGGCTTCGTACGCGCATGAACCGGGTTCGGGTCGAACCGGTTCGGCCCGGAGAGTTTCAGATCACCCTGGCGTCACACCCTCCCATGAGATCGATCTGCTGGAACGAACACGATCACTGGATCTCTGTGGCTTGGACGGAGGTCGAATGAACCGCTCTCCTTCGCTTACAGTTATTGGAGCAGGCTCGGTCGGATCCATACTGCTTCGGCAGGCACACCAATCGGGGTACTCCATCCATTCCGTGGTTCTTCGAACCGAACACTCGTTCTGTCCGGAGCCGTTTCGTCATCAGGCCGTTCCGTTTTCGGATCTTACGGCCGATGAATTGGGTGACTGGATCTTTGTGACAACACCGGATGACCGGATCGAGTCGGTGGCCTCCCGGATGGCGTCACAGCCGGATGTGGATTGGACATTGAAGTCGGTTGTCCATCTTTCGGGAGTATGTGGCGCCGATCTGCTCCATGAGTTGGAAAATCAGGGGGCCCGCACGGCTTCCTGTCATCCACTTCAGACCTTCGTTCGGGAGCGACCCACTTCCGGCTTTGAAACCATTCATGTGACCCTGGAAGGGGAGCAGAGCTTATTGAGCGAACTCCGGCATTTTTGGAGACGGCTGGGTGCCCATCCGCATGTCGTGACTCGAGAACAGAAAAGCCGGGTTCATCTTTCGGCTGTGTTTCTCTCCAATTATCTGGTAGCCTTGGCCTCGATAGCTGAAGATCTACTACAGGACGTGATACCGGACGGAGATCTCCAAATCCTTGAACCGTTGCTGTACCAGACCGTATCCAATCTTCTCTCGAACGGTCCGGCACAGAGCCTGACAGGCCCAATCGAGAGAGGGGACACGGAGACCATTCGCCTGCACTTGGAGCAGATGGCGGGGTCTTCGGACCGACAGGAGATCTACCGTCATCTCGGACTCGTCGCATCCGGTTTGGCCGCCCGAAACGGACAGAATCCGGATGTGACAGAGGCTGTTCAAGATCTGTTGGTTGGAAAGAAAAAGCCGTAAATTTCAGGTCTGTCGAGATCCGGAACCCCGATGGGTGCCGGACGTACCTACGATGAACCCGTTATCAGGATCCTGTTTTTCATGCCAACCTGGAGACTTCATACTGAGTTTACGTTTGATGCCGCCCACTCCATCAAAGGGTATGACGGTAAATGCGGCCGAATTCACGGTCATACCTACAAGGTGCATATCGAAGCCAAATCGAACCGTCTCAATCCCTCGCGCTACCTGAAGAGCGCAGACATGGTCTGTGATTTCAAGGAGCTGAAATGGGCGGCGAATGATTCGAAAAAGGGGGGGTTGGATCACGGTCTTCTTGATGATCTTTTGGAGGTGCCGACGACGGCCGAACGAATTGCCGAATACATTCATACAGAAACCGCCAAACGGATACCGGACGGAATCGATCTTCGCGTGACGGTCTGGGAGACGGCCAACAGTTGGGTCGAATACACAGACCGAGAGGAGTGAGATGACCTGTCTGAATGCATCCAATCCGGAAACGTACCGTCTCATGGAGTCGTTCTATACGATTCAGGGAGAGGGGATTCATGCAGGACGAGCCGCCTATTTCATTCGTTTGGGAGGGTGTGATGTCCGTTGCTGGTGGTGCGATGTCAAAGATAGTTGGGATGCCGAAGCCCATCCGGAGGTCGAAGCCCGCGAAATTGCTCGTCGTGCGACAGAGAGTGGGGCCAATCTGGCGGTGATCACCGGTGGGGAACCGTTACTGCACGACTTGACGGCGTTGAGCCGGGAGCTTCATCGAGAAGGGTTGGAGGTTCACCTGGAAACCAGTGGGTCGTCTCCGCTGCGAGGGGAGATCGACTGGGTCACGCTGTCTCCCAAACGATTCAAAAAGCCGGTGGACGATATTTTTTCGGTGGTCGACGAGCTGAAGGTGGTCGTGTTGACCCGCAAGGATTTGGCGTGGGCAGAGGAGAATGAAGCACGTTGTTCATCCCGGACGCATCTCTCTCTGCAGCCCGAGTGGGATACCCCCGAATCCATCCCCCTTATCATCGACTATGTCAAGACGCATCCGCAATGGCAGGTAAGCCTGCAGACCCACAAATTCATGCAGATTCCGTGAACTCGACGTTTGAACACTCTACCATCATTGTGACCGGAGCCGGTCGGGGAATCGGTCGGGCAGCCGCTCTGAATTTGGCACGTACATCCCGGCAGCCTATGTGGCTCATCTCCAGAAGTGAAGAGCCGCTGGAAGAGACAGCTGCTCTGTGTCGTGACGAAGGGAGTGAAAAGGTCCGAACGTCGGTGTGTGACCTCTCGTCACCCGAACAGGTATCGGCACTGGAACGTCCGTCCGATCTGCCGACGATTGGAATGATGGTTCACAACGCCGGATCGTTTCTATTGCGTACTGCAGAGGCGACGGATGCCACCGATCTGACACGACAATGGAACCTTCATGCCCGTGCACCGATCGAAATGACTCGCCGGTTTCTTCCGGAACTTCGTTCACTGGATCGCGGGCTGCTGGTCTATATCGGATCGGATGCCGTTGTTCGCGGGAAACCGGGTCATGCCGCGTATGCGTCTTCCAAACAGGCCTTGCACGGGTGGGTTTCTGCGCTTCGAAGAGAGTTGGAAGAGACCTCTGTTGCCGCAACGTTGGTTCATCCCGGACAAGTGCTTACCCACTCCTGGGAAGGTGTGGATGTCGATGCAGACGAGCTGGCAAGTGCAGAGGATCTCGCCCGGCTGCTTGCTCTTCTCCCGACACTCTCTCCTCGAACCGTTGTATCCGAAATATATCTTGGACCCCAGCGCGGTGAGCGCTCCCCCGACTAACCGATCAGCCAGGGGCGGAGGACCTTCTCGAGTGTTTGGTCAAACTCGGGTGTCGGAACCGGTTCGAACGGCGAGCCGGTCAATTTCTCGAAGAGTTCGGCGTACCGATCATGAATGTCCCACCGGAATCGATCGGAGAGATCGGGCAGGGTTTCGCCTTCCAATCCCTGAAATCCAGTGTCCATAAGCATCTCCCGCAGAAACTCTTTGGAGAGCTGTTTTTGGGGGGCACCCCGGGACTGTCGCTCTTCATATCCATTCAGATAGAAATAGCGTGAAGAGTCGGCCGTGTGTACTTCATCGATGAGCGTGACGTCTCCGTTCCAAAGGCCGAATTCATACTTGGTGTCGACCAGGATGAGGCCATGATGGGTTGCGACCTCTTGCCCGCGCGCGAAAAGCCGGAAAGCATGGGTACGAACCTCCTCCCAGATCTCCGGAGTCACAATGCCCCGTTCGAGGATCTCTGCTTCACTGATATCTTCGTCGTGTCCTTCTTCGGCTTTGGTGGCGGGCGTCAGGATGGGTTCCGGAAACGCTTGGTGCTCGGCCATGCCTTCCGGAAGATCGACCCCGCAAAGTGTCCGTCCGCCATCCCGATAGACTCGCCAGGCATGGCCGGTAAGATACCCTCGAACGACGACTTCTATGGGTAGCGGATCGCATTTTTTGGCAATGGTTACGTTGGGATGAGGGATGTCGATCAAATGGGTTGGAAGCAGATCGGCCACCTTCTGAAACGAGAACCCGGATAGCTGATTCAGGATCTGACCCTTGTAGGGGATGGCCTGCTTCATGATATGATCAAATGCAGAGATTCGATCGGTTACCACGATTGCCAACTGTTGATTCGGGAGCGGGTAGACGTCCCGTACCTTCCCGCGATACGGGGTCAGTTCGGGATGGTTGGTGCGATTGATACACTCCTGGAGTGCGTCGGGTGATCTCATCTCGTTAAAATCCAAAAGGGTTCAAGATATGTGCGAACCGGTCAACCGGATTCATTGCGGCTTCAGCGTTGCGTCGAATGCCGGACGACCAGCTCGGGCTCGATACGGGTCTGTTCGAGTGGAAGGTCGGGATCTTTGATGATCTGGGCGAGTCGTTGGGTGGCCATCTTGCCAATCGTGTGCATCTTCTGATCGATCGTGGTCAGATCCATGTAGCGTGTAAACTTGATATTGTCATACCCCATGAGGGCAATATCCTCGGGAACCCGGATGTTGAGTTTGTCCATGGCGTGAAGCGCTCCGATGGCCTGTGTATCATTCAGGCAGAAGATGGCATCGGGCTGTTCATCCAGTTTGTGAAGTTTCATGATCGCCTCGTAGCCCGCCTCTTCTGTATATCCGGCATGCTTCGTGCTGTCACCGGTCAGAAAGAACGGGTCTTCGACGGTGATTCCGAATGTGTTGAGTGCATCCAGGAATCCCTGTTTTCGCTCCCGGGATGCCCGTGATTCGACGGACGGAAGCAGAATGGCCGGTCGCTTGAATCCTTGCTCGCCAAAGTGCTTGCCTGCGAGCTCTCCACCCATGTATTCGTCCAGTTCAAAATAGTCGTAATCCGGATGGCTGCTGCCAACCAGTACGGTAGGCGTTCCGGAGGCCTTGATTCGCTGGTCGATGGTTTCGGTCACCTCGATGGAGATGGCTATGATGGCATCGGCCGTTCCGCGATCAAAGAAATTTTCGACCGATTCTTCCGGATTCTTTGACCCGGTGTTGTAGATGATGATATCCAGATCCATCTCCTGAATCTGATCCTTGACTCCTTTGAGCACCTCGTTGAAAAAGGGAGTCGTGAAGGAGGGGACGGCAATCGCCAGCATTTGGGGTTTGCGACTGGCCAGATTCCGTGCATTGACCTGCGGGCGGAAGTTGAGTTCCTTGATCGCCTCCTCTACCCGTCTTTTTGTCGTCTCCGACACATTGGGCGAGTCATTCAATACGCGGGAGACAGTAGAGATGGCCACTCCGGCCAGGTCTGCAACCTGATAGATTGTATTTTTTTTCTGACGGTGTCTCATGGCATCAAGAATGCGTGTGGGGATCGGTTCCGGTCCTCGCGTACATACTGCCGGTTTCGGGCAGGTCTCACGATCGTTTGAAAATAGTAAAACTACGTCAAAGTTCATGCAGAGCCTTCCGTTCGGGAACGATTCAATCGTCATCCTCGATTATGACCTATGACGGTAGACTCGAATTGACGAATATAAACCCATGACCGGACTATTGAAGAGTGCATACCACGCGGTTCGACCGTGGTACGAGATGACATCCATTCATCGTTCTGTGATCGATGAGGTCGAAGACGAGCGAATGCAGCGTGCATACGAGCATTGCCGACAGGTGACTCGTACCTATGCGAAGACGTTCTATCTGGCCACCCGGTTTCTGCCCAACGAAAAGCAGAGGGGGATCTTTTCCATCTATGCGATCTGCAGGTACCTGGATGATCTGGTGGATGAGTCGGAAGATCTGATTGAAAAGCGTCAGTTAAGGGTCTCCGATGTACAGGAACGACTGGATCGTTTTCGTGAAGATCTGTTGGCCCACTATACCGGTACGATGGATTCTGAACCGGTTCTGACCGCATTTGCCCAGACGCTTCGTCATTGGCAGATCCCCGTCCGGTTGCCACTCGAGTTGATGGAAGGAGTCCGGATGGATTTGACGATCGATCGGTACGAGACGTTTCAAGAGCTCTATCAGTATGCCTATCGAGTTGCGTCAACCGTCGGATTGATGACAAGTGAAGTGTTCGGCTACACACAAGAGGAGGCACTCGAGTATGCCGAGGATCTCGGTATTGCCATGCAGTTGACCAACATACTGAGAGATGTGGGAGAAGATCTTCGGCGAAACCGGATCTATCTGCCTGCCGACGAATTGGAGCTGTTCGGCATTCGGGAAGACCAGCTCTTCGACGCACAGACGGATTCCAATTTCGAGCAGTTCATGCGGTTCCAAATCACCCGGGCACGCCGGTATTATTCACAAGCAGATCTCGGTATTCCGATGCTTTCCGCAGACAGTCGCTTGCCGGTCTGGCTTGCGCGGGAAAACTACAGTTCCATCCTTCGAAAGATCGAGGAGAACCGGTATCAGGTATTCAACCAACGCGCGTATCTCAATACCGTCGAAAAAGTTCGAATTCTGCCAAAGATCTATTTTCGATCCATGACATCGGGTTCGCCTGCCGATTCGACATCCAGATGAGAGTGGTTTGATTACCGGAAAAACCGGATACTAACCACGCATTGGAACGTCGAGTGGTTCAACCCATTTGACAGACGACCGACAGATAACCAGAGACGTACGAGGTATTGATCCTTGAGTTCTACCCGAGAGAGTGACGAACAGTCCAGACACACGCTATTCAACCAACTGAAGAATCTTCAAACCGAACAGCAGAATCCCGATACGATCGGGATTGACTTGGCTTCTTCGTTGGAAATTGCAGAGATGATCAATCGGGAAGATGCCAAAGTAGCCGATGCTGTAAATAGCCGGCTACCTCAGATTGCCGAGGCGATTGAAGCCGTACGAAATGCCATTCTCAACGGTGGAAGACTCTTCTATTTCGGTGCAGGCACAAGCGGACGACTCGGGGTGGTCGATGCGGCAGAGATTCCACCCACGTTCGGAACCCCCCCGGAACTTGTTCACGGTTTTATGGCGGGTGGTCAGGAGGCGATGTTTGTTGCCCAGGAGGGGATTGAAGATCGAAAGGAAGAGGGCGTTCGGGACCTTGCATCCGTAGATGCCGGCCCGAATGATGTGGTGTGCGGATTGGCCGCGAGTGGACGAACCCCGTATGTGCACGGAGCCATCGAAGAGGGGAATCGTCGGGGGTGTACCACGATCTTTGTCACGACCGTTTCTGCAGAACATGTGTCGGTGGATGTGGATGTCATGATTGATGTCGTGGTCGGACCGGAAGCGATTATGGGGAGTACCCGAATGAAGAGTGCGACGGCTCAAAAAATGGTTTTGGGCATGATCTCTACCGGAGCCATGGTTCGACTTGGCAAGGTGTACGAGAATGTGATGGTCGATCTCATGCTCAGCAATGACAAATTGAAAGAGCGTGCCAAGAGGATCGTGATGCTGCTCGGAGACGTTGATTACGAAGAGGCAGATCGTCTGCTTGGCATCTGCAACGGACATGTGAAGACGGCACTCATGATGGCGTTGGCTGGTCTCTCAAAGAGTGAGGCCGAAGAGAAACTGGCAACGAGTGAAGGGTTTATACGCCGTGCACTGCAAGAATGAATGATTCAACCGGACAGATCATGCTAACGAGCACTCTGTAGGCGTCTTCGGGATGGATGCAACACGCAACATGACACATCGGCACCGGTTCATGGGGTCGATGATCCTCGTACTGGTCTTGTTCATACTGTTTGTACACTGGACACCCATGCAGCGCGAGTCGACCCGGAAGCAGGAGATTGATTTCGGCCGGGAGCGCACGGCTCCCCTGGAACTTCCGCCGTCGACGACGCATCGAACGGTGGACGTTCTGCCTTCCAGACCCGTGACGCCGGTACCGGTTCCGGACGACGAAATCATCCAAGATCCTCTGGAACTTCCGGATGCCGAGTTGAACCTGGAGGAAACCCTCGATCTGTCGCAACCGTCCAGTCAGGGGGAGGGGGAGAGGATTCCGGTTACCGACCCCGAACAACCGGCTCGGATCCTTCAAATCGTGGAACCCTCCAGATCGTCGGTACCGGACGAGTACAGGGGGGCGGTGGTCGTCGATGTCCGATTGTTGATCGGTCCCGACGGAGGGGTAGACGAGGCGAGGCTCCTTCAGGTGACAACACGTGACGGGACCGTCCTTTCAATGGATTCGGAGCCTTGGTTGGATTCTGTGTTGGATGCGGCATATCAGTGGAGATTTCGCGCAGCCGAAGAGGAGGGAGAATCGGTTTGGAGCGAGACGACCATACAGTTTCATTTGTAACCGTTGAACCTTTTGAATTCGAATAAAAACCATCTATCTTTGCGCTCGATTTGGAGAGGTGCCAGAGCGGTCGAACGGGCTCGCCTGGAAAGCGAGTGTGCCCCGAAAGGGGTACCGAGGGTTCGAATCCCTCCCTCTCCGCAGATCCGGGAATCCTGCAGGCAGGAGGGGAGGTGATGACCATCATGAACATGCACACCTATCTTTGCGGGTGGCCACTTCTCCTCCTTCTTCTCGCCTCTTGTGCCACACCCATCGCACCGACCGGCGGCCCGCCCGACAGAACGCCACCGGAAATTGAGTCGACCCACCCCGAAAATGAAACCATTCGGTTCGATGGACGGGAGTTCGAATTCCGGTTCTCGAAATTCATCAATCGTGGAAGTTTTCAGGAAGCCCTTCAGGTAGAACCCGATCTGGGAATTCCCTACGACGTGGATCTGGGTCGCATGTCGGCAACCGTCGAATTTTCCCGTGCACTTCCGGAGAATACCACGATCATTCTGAGGATTGGTACAGAGTTGCAGGATACGCGGAACAACTCATTGGGGGCTCCCTATTCACTGGCCGTTTCGACCGGAGATGAAATTGACGATGGTGTGGTGACGGCCCGATTCTTTTCTGCCGAATCGGGTGATCGATTGGAGGGCCGCACACTCTTTCTCTATCGGGAGCCATTTGACCTGTCTTCCAGAGCCAATTATATCGCACAGAGTGACACGTCGGGGAGGGTGACGCTCTCCTATTTGGCTGCCGACCGCTATCGGGCGATCTGGGTAGACGACGCGAACCGAAACCGGCAATGGGACAGGGATCGAGAGCGGGCGCAACCATTATATGACGAGGAGATCGAGCTTGGCAAGGGAGAAGAGCTTGATCTTGGCCGACTCCATCTTCAAGAACGACCCGATACGACGGCGCCGATCATTGAAGCAGTCGGACTGCTGACAACCAACTATTTCCGGTTGCGGGCCAGTGAAGAGTTGGTTTGGAGCGACGACGCCCGAATTGTTGTCACCGATACGACTGGAACGGAGCTGGGAGAGGCCGCACCCCTGTTCCTGTTGCCGGAAGACTCTGCGATTTTGATGGCACAATCCGGTCTGGATACAGATCCTGAAACCCGCTACCAACTTCGATTGGAGGGGTTCCAGGATTTGAGCGGGAATCCACTGCAGGAACGGTCGGATCCATTCTCGGGATCGGCAGAACCGGATACGATTCAGACACGAATTATCGGGGACAACCAACTTCCGGGATTGCGTCCCGACGAGCCGTTTATTGCCGGGTACAACAAACGAATTGTGGATCCGAACATTACGGACTCTTTACGGGTCGTGGCGGGTGATCAAATGATTCGGGATTGGCCGAATGTAGCCGTAGACGGGCATCGATTGATCATCTCTCCGGACGACGAGTGGACGTCGGGTCGAACCTGGCAGTTTCTGATATGGAATCCGATTCGCGAGCAGTTGCGTCCGATCGAACCGACGATCTGGCAACGAGGGGACATGGGAGGGTTGGACCTGACACTGGAGGAGCCGTGGCAAGAGACGGAGGTTCAATTGCGATTGGAGAGTCAGGATGGGTCGGTTCGGGTAGATACGTCATTTACCGGGGGGCTCCAATTGGCAGATTTGCCACCCCTTTCGTATCGAATAACGATTTTCGACGATCAAAACAGCGATGGACGGTGGAATGCCGGGGACGTGATGCCTTTCTCGCCACCGGAACCGATACGGATCTATCCATCGGTTCCCGTACAAGAGGGATTTGATTCCGAACTGTCACTGACCCTGGATCGGTTCGACCCGACAGAAGAGCTCAACCGGGATGCTGAACCAGGAGATTCAGAGGACGGGGAGAGAGCCGGGGATTTCGACACCGACGTTCCGGACGGGAACCCCGTCCCTGAATAGACGAATCAGGAGAGAAGGCCGCGCAGTCGCTTGGCTTCGGCTGCCTGGGGACTGTTGGGGTATTCGTCTTCGACCTGAAGAAGAAGTTCGCGGGTTCGATCCAGATCACCGGCCAGCTCGAAATTTTCGGCGGCTTTGAGCAGATTGTAGGGGGTCGTCGATGAGTTTTCGGACCAGCTGGCCGCTTCCAGAAATCGTTCGGCTGCATCCGTGTAGTTGCCCAATTCAGACAAGAGAACACCCCGGAGCGAGACAGGACCCACACCCATAATTCCTTCCGGAGCACGGAATTGAGTCAGGTATTCGAGCGCAGTCGGGATCTCTCCCTGTTCGTAAAGAATGACGGCTGCGTAATAGTTGGCCAGATTCCCGGACTGCGTACGTCCGTAATTCTCTGCAATCTGAATGAAGCCGGGTTGATAGGGATTGTCGACGCCATTCAAGGCCGAATCGAGCTCTCCCTGAAGATAGAGCTCCTCTGCTTGACCGAGCAGGATCTCGGCTTCACTGCTCTGATTTTGCGACCAGACGACCCATCCAAGAATCAATGCGGCCGAGAGGAGAAGGCCGAAGGAAATTCCCCAAACGACCCCCTTGTTGTTCTGATAATAGTGGACAAAACGGGAGGAGTATTCGAGCAGCGCGTCCTGCTCCATGGTCTCATCTTTCAATCGGCTCATAAATCGGGCGATTCTTGCTTCTGTTTGGGGTGGGTCCGACCTGCTGTGTACGCCGGACAGGCGCCAAATTTATCACTGTTTTGCCGATTAACCAAGTGGTGCACCCTGCAATGCTTCCACCAGCTTTCCCTCTTGCAAGCGGTATTGACGGTCACAATCCGATGCGAGTTCCATGTCGTGCGTAATAAGCAGCATGGAGACGCCTTCCTCTTCGCGAAGTTCATCGAGTTGCTGCAGGATGAGGTCGGAGTGACGCTTGTCGAGGTTCCCGGTGGGTTCGTCTGCCAGCAGCAGTCGGGGACGATTCATGAGTGCCCGTGCCATGGCCACTCGTTGCTGCTCTCCACCGGAGAGCTGGGACGGGCGGTGATCGAGCCGTTCTGCCAGACCCAGACGTTCCAACAGGTATCGGGCTCGTTCTCGTGCGACAGAATCACTGTCTCCGGCAATCAAGGAAGGCATCAACACATTTTCGAGGGCTGTAAATTCCGGAAGGAGGTGATGAAACTGAAAAACGAATCCAATATGTCGATTTCGTTCACGAGCCAGTCGGTCAGAGCTCCAGCCGGTCATCTCTTCACCGCTCCATTTGATGGACCCTGAATCGGGACGGTCCAGGCCTCCGAGAAGATGCAGAAGTGTACTTTTCCCGCTCCCGCTGGGTCCGACAATGGCCACTCGTTCGGCGGGGTTCAACCGGAGTCGGACCCCATTGAGGATGATCAAACGCCCCTCTCCATGGCTGTCAGGGTAGGATTTGACAACATCGACTGCCTCCAACGCGTACGAGGAGTTCATCAGGAGGCCTCCTCAATCAACTCTTCCAGAGATCGAGCAATCGAATCGGTCAGGCGGCGTGTGTCCGGACGATTTTGGAGCCGGTCCCGCGTTTCGAACAGTTCCTCGGCTACACTCAAGCAAGCCAGGACCATGATGGTGGTTTCCGGCTGTTTGCTGAACTCCTGACGATACAGACGCAGCTTTTCATCCACAAATCGGGCAATTTGCTGCATGGTCTCTACTTCGTCATCGGCAATCTTGAGCGGATATTGCCGACCCAAAATGGTGACTTTGATCGATTGCATCGATTATCCGTTCTTGAGGTGCTGGTCGATCTGCTGGATGTAGTGATCGATTTTCTGTTTGAGCTGAATCTTGTCCGTCCCATCCAGGTTGGACCACCCGATACGCTTCTCTTTTTCGAGGGCCCGAATACGATCACGAAGCGATCGATTTTCGTTCTCGAGCGCATCTCGCTCTTTTCGAAAGCGGAGTATTCGGGACTTCAGCTTCTGGATCAACCGGTCTATCTGTTGAAGTCCGGGATCTGTATCTCCTTGTGAGATCATGGTTCAGGATCGTAGTGTCGCTCCCAATCGTTGGTCGAGTTTCTTGGTAAACTCTTTAACGATAGGCTCTACATCTTTGATAGTCAACGTCTTGTTACTATCCAAAAAAGAGAACCGAAATGCAATACTTTTTTTCGACTCTCCGAGCTCTTCACCTTCGTAAATATCAAATACCCGCAGAGCGTGCAACGGTTCTCCGGACACATTCCGAATGATCGTCTCCATATCAGAGACAGGTACCTGACTGGATACGATATATGCAGCGTCGTATTCGATACCCGGGAAACGCGAGATGGATGTGAACGGTTTCTGATCCCGGTAGAGTCCCGAATGAAACATCTTCGAGAGACGGAGTTGTGCGACGGTCGCAGGCCGGTCCAGGTCGAACGCTTCAAGGATGTCACCTTTGAGACGGCTCAATCTGGCAATCTCTGTCTCACCGAAGAGATAGAGTAGGTGGTCGTCACCCTCCGTGCGGGTTTCGAGGTCTTCTACAGGATCGATTCCGATCTGAAGAAAGAGAGATTCGAGATCCGCTTTCAGGTCAAATGCGCTCCACGCGGTCTCTTCGTTTCGCCAACTCTCTTCATGTTTGAGCCCGTAGAGCCCAAGTAGAAGATGACTCTCTTCCTGGATGCCCGGGATCCATTCGGACTCCACGCCACGACGGTAGGTGTGTCCAACCTCGAAGAGTTTGAGTGAACGTGCTTTCCTGTTCGTATTGTATTGACAGACGTTCAGGAATCCGGATATGAGGGTGGTTCGCAGGGTGGTGGCGACCCGGGATACCGGATTCAGTGTGTCGATCTGCTCGGACGGTTCACTGAACAGATTCTCCACCTCTTTCGAGTGCAGGGAGTTGGTTGTGATCTCCTGATAGGCGAGACGTCGTGCGGCTTCACGTACGGCTTGGTGCAGGCGTTCCCACGGGTGAAGTGGAGCCGGCGAGTGCCGGGGTGTCATCGCAGGAGCGGGAATACGGTTGTAGTCGTAGATTCGTCCGACTTCTTCGACAAGATCGATCTCTCGTTCCAAATCGGGTCGGAATGTAGGAATCGAGCAGTGGAGGGTCCCGTCTTTTTCCGTGGTGTCAATTTCGAGGGCGTGAAGAATTCGACGGACGGTTTTCAGGTCCAGATCGACACCGAGAATACGTGTGATCTGTCGGGGGCGAAGCTGAACGGTTCGCGGGACTGCAGGCGTTGGATAGAGATCGCACATCGCAGGGCGGATGGTTCCACCCGTCAGATCGGCAATGAGTCTGGCCGCTCTCTGGGCCGCTCGTCTCGCCAACTCCGGATCGACTCCCCGTTCATATCGATAGGAGGCATCGGTCTGAAGCGTCAACTCTTTGGAAGTACGCCGAATGCCGGTTGGTTCGAACCACGCACTCTCGAGCAGAATTCGGGTCGTCGATTCGGATACTTCGCTCTCCAGGCCACCCATGATGCCGGCAATGGCCATGGGGCCGTCTGAATCGCAGATCGCCAACGTCCCCTTCGGAAGTGTGCGCTCCTGATGGTCCAGTGTTGTAAACCGGGTCTCTTTGTTCAGGGTCTGCACCACGACTTCACCCCCACGGATCTTCTCCAGATCAAAGGCGTGAAGGGGTTGACCCATTTCATGAAGGATCATGTTTGTCGCGTCGACAACGTTGTTGATGGGGCGCAAACCGAGGGATTCGAGACGTTGTCGAAGCCAGGAAGGCGACGGGCCCACGCTGACATCATCGAGAACCATCGCAACATATCGACCGCAACGATCCGGATTCTCGATGCGAACGGGAACCTGGCTTTGCAGATCTCCGTCAAGATTCAATGTCGGGATGTCGGGACGTTTCAGGGGTTGATGGACCAGGGCTGCAAGATCCCTGGCGACTCCCAGGTGGCAAGCGGCGTCGGGACGATTGGGCGTGAGCGCAATGTCAAAAATCGTATCTGTGCGAAGATCGAGTACGTCTCGAAGCGGAGCCCCCACCTCGGGTGTGCCTTCCAGCTCCCAAATACCGTCGTGTTCGTTGCCCAGGCCGAGTTCTGCCCGGGAACAGATCATTCCGGACGAGGATTCTCCACGCAGTTTTGCCTTTCGGATGGTCAACGACTCGCCTTTCGGGTCGGCAGGAGGGAGCGTGGATCCAACCGTTGCAACCGGAACGTACTGGCCAGCGGCTACATTGGGTGCTCCACAGACGATTTGAACCGTTTTGACACCCAGGTCGACATCGCAGATCCGAAGCCGGTCGGCATTGGGATGCGGCCGGACATCGATAACGGATCCAACGACGACTCCCTCAAGAAGGGACCCTGTGTGCGTCCACTCTTCGACCTCCAAACCGACGAGCGTCAGTTTGTCGGCGACTTCTTCGGGGGTCAGATCCAGTTCTATGAATTCTTGTAACCAGTTGTAGGATATCTTCATGACGTAACCAATGGTTCAGGAACGCACCACGCGTTCTATCCAGAAAATTGTCGAAGCAGGCGGAGGTCGTTCTCGTACAGTGTGCGAATGTCGTCAATCCCGTACCGAAGCATGGCGATTCGATCGACACCCATTCCGAATGCATAGCCGGATACCTTTTCCGGATCCAAACCGGCAGATGTCAAGACGTTGGGATCGACCATACCGGCACCCAAAATTTCGAGCCACTGGCCCGCTCCGTTGTCCTTTTCCCACCAAACATCCATTTCGATGGAGGGTTCGGTGAACGGGAAGAAGGAGGGACGAACACGGTATCGGACATCCTCACCATACATCATCCGGGCAAACTGAACGAGTGTTTGAATGAGTTCGCCCATGTGCACCCCTTCTTGAACATAGAGGCCTTCCATCTGAAAAAACTGGAAATAGGACTTTGCCGTCACCGCTTCATTTCTGAAGACCCGACCCGGCATGACGGATCGAATGGGCAACGTGCCTTCCTGCATCAAACGAACTTGAACAGGGGAGGTATGCGTTCTCAAGACCAGATCCTCCTCCTCTTCACCCTTTCTTACGAAGAAGGTGTCCTGCATGTCCCGGGCCGGATGTTCCGGGGGAAAGTTGAGCGCTGTAAAGTTGTGGAAGTCATCTTCGATCTCCGGCCCGTGTGCGATGTCGAAACCGAGTCGAAGAAAGATCTCCTTCATCTCGTTCACCGTACGGGTGAGTGGATGCAGCGTACCGGCTAGCGTCGGCTCTACCGGGAGGGTCAGATCCTCACTGGCCGATCTTTCGTCATCCGTTTTACTTTTTAATGCCAACTCGGCCTCTTCCCAGATCGATTGGGCTTGTTCTTTGAGCTCGTTCATCGATTGACCGAATGCACCCCGTTGTTCGGGTGGGACGTCTCCAATCTTCTTGAACAGGGAAGGGATGCGTCCTTTTCGGGAGAGATAGGTCAGTCGAAAGGATTCGATCGCTTCTTCGGTATCCAAAACAGCCGATTCGATCTCCTTTCTTAACGCTTCAATGTCTGCATTCATCAGGGACGTGGGTCTCGTTGAGTTCCTTGATTCGCGAATGGAGTCGCCGGTGGAGGAGCGGTCACACAGGTGTGAATCCGGCCGGGTCCTACCGGAACCCCCGGACAAAAAAAACGGCAGACCTGCCGGTGCAGATCTGCCGAACTTCAGATCGGGAACCGGTTATTTGACCGCTTCCTTGACAATGTGAGTGAACGTCTCGGGATCGTGCACGGCAAGATTTGCCAGCATTTTTCGATTGATCTCGATGTTGTTCTCTTTGAGTCCGTGGATCAATTTGGCGTAGGTGGTTCCGTTGAGCCGGGCGCCAGCGTTGATTCGAATAATCCAGAGCCGTCGAAAGTTTCGTTTGCGAACTTTTCGATCGCGGTATTGGTACAGAAGACCTTTCTCTACCGCATTCTTGGCAATGGTATAAACGTTTTTACGACTGCCCCAGTAACCTTTCGCCTGCTTGATAATCTTGCGGCGACGGCGACGGGAAGCCACCAAATTTCGTGATCGTGGCATTTTTTAAACGTTTGATGGTTCGTGGTAATGGATCAAAGCCCGTAGGGAAGGAGTCTCTTGACGGACTTGACGTCCGCAGAGTCAACAAAGGTTTCCTTTCCCAGTTGGCGCTTTGTCTTGCTGCTCTTTTTGGTCAAAATGTGACGTCGGAACGCTTTTTTACGTTTCAATTTCCCGCTTCCGGTAATTTTGAAACGCTTGCGTGCGCCACTGTTCGATTTCATTTTGGGCATAAGACATCTCTATCTGTGAAATTTCAAAGAGTGCAAAGATACGGGGAATGTCTCTGTATCACAACCAAAATCAGTTTTTGGAAGGTGTGAGAATCATGATCATGCGTCGACCTTCCAGGGTGGGTCTGGACTCGATTTGGGAGATGTCGCCCAACTCCTCCGCAAGTTTGTGCAGAAGGACCTTCCCTTTGTCGGTATAGAGCATGTCCCGTCCTCGAAATTGCACGGTGGCTTTGACTTTGTCCCCGTCTTCCAGGAATCCCCGGGCGTGACGCATTTTGAATTCGAGGTCGTGATCATCTGTGTTGGGTCGGAAGCGCAACTCTTTGACCTGCATCGTGTGTTGCTTCTTTTTGGCTTCCTTCTCCTTCTTCTTTTTCTCGAACATGAACTTGCCAAAATCGATCACTTTGCAGACCGGGGGTGTGGCATCCGGAGCGATCTCGACGAGATCTTTCTTGTAAGATCGTGCAATTTGAAGGGCTCGGGTGATGTCCGCGATCTCGTGTTCGTCATCGGGTTTGATGACACGGACCTCTTTTGCCCGAATCTCGTCATTGATATTGGGTCTGTTCTTGTCGCGTCTGCGACGCGGTCTGCTGGGTCTTCTGTTTGCGATAATAACCTCTCTGGTTCGTTTGGTTTGTTAGTCGTTGCTTTCCGGAGGAAGAGATCGTCTCTCGACCTCTTCGGTTACCTTTAAAATAAACTCTTTTCGTAAAAACGTTCCAATATCTCCCAATTTATGTCGTCGAACCGAAACCGTATCCTCTGACTGCTCCTTCTCTCCGACGATGACCATATAGGGAATTTTGGCATGTTCGGCATCCCGGATCTTCGCGCCCACCTTTTCACTTCTGCTGTCGGTACTGACCCGAAGGCCGTGGTCCCGAAGGTTCCGGGCGCACTGATTGGCATACTCTGCAAAATCGTCGGAAATCGGGAGCACCCGAATCTGCTCCGGAGCCAGCCAGAGCGGGAAATTACCGGCAAAATGTTCAATCAGGATCCCGGTAAACCGTTCCATGGATCCGAACGGTGCACGATGGATGATGACCGGGCGATGTCGGTCGTTGTCCGATCCGACGTACGTCAATTCGAAGCGTTCCGGCATCACATAATCTACTTGTACGGTGCCCAGCTGCCATTTTCGGCCGATGGCATCCCGAATAATAAAATCGATCTTGGGCCCGTAAAAACTGGCTTCACCCTGTGCAATCCGGTAGGAGAGTCCCATCTCGTCGGCAACTTCCCGGATTTCCTGCTGGGCACGATCCCAATAGCTTCGATCGCCCCCATACTTTTCGTCATTGTCATCCCTCCAGGAGAGGCGGATGTCGACCGCCATGTCGAACGTATGAAACACTTGTTGCGTCAACTCAATGGTGCTTCGGATTTCGTCTTTGAGTTGATCGTGTGTGCAGTAGATATGGGCATCATCTTGTGTAAATCCACGAACACGGGACAGACCGTTCAATTCACCGGACTGTTCGTACCGATAGACGGTTCCGAATTCGGCGAGCCGCAGTGGCAGGTCCCGGTAACTCCGCAGTTCACTGTCATAAATTTTGTGGTGATGCGGACAGTTCATGGGTTTGAGCATGTACTCCTCGTCATCGACCTGAATCGGGTCAAACTGGGAGTCTTGGTAGTACGGATAGTGTCCGGACTGCTTGTAGAGATCGATCTTCGCTATATGCGGAGTAATCACCTCTTTGTACCCGCGCTCCAGCTGAAGTTCTCTGAGAAATTGTTCAAGGGTACGTCGAATCGTGGTCCCGTTGGGCAGCCAGAGGGGCAGTCCACTTCCGACCATGCTGTCCATCATGTAGATGCCGAGCTCGCGTCCCAGCTTCTTGTGGTCTCGTTTTTTTGCCTCTTCGACCTGCTCCTGCCACTCCGTCAGCAGTTTCTGCTTCGGAAAACTGATTCCGTAGATACGCGTCAACTGTTTGCTGTCGGAACGGCCCCGCCAGTAGGCTCCGGCAAGAGATGTCAGTTTGACCGCCTTGATCGAGGATGTATCGGGAAGGTGGGGGCCCCGGCAGAGATCGGTAAAATTGCCCTGTTCGTAAAATGTAATGGTTCCGTCTTCCAACTCGGAAATGAGCTCCTGCTTGTACTCATTTCCTCGTTCGCTATAGAACTTCAGGGCTTCGTCTTTGCTTACCGCCCGGCGTTCAAAGGGAGACTTGGTACGTGCGAGTTCAATCATCTTCGCTTCGATACGGTCCAGCTTCTCTCGCGTCAGGCTCTCGTCACCGAAGTCGATGTCGTAATAGAATCCGTTCTCGATCGGCGGGCCGATCCCGAATTTGGCGTCCGGCCAGAGCTCTTGCACCGCTTCGGCCAACAAGTGAGCCGAGGAGTGCCAGAAGGTATATTGTCCTTCATCACTGTCCCAGGTATGGATACGAATGGCTCCATCGGACTCGATCGGGCGAGAAAGATCCCGTATTTCATCATTCAGCGAGTAACTCAATGCAGCACGACGAAGTCCGGACGAGATCGATTCGGCGACCTCATCTCCAGTCGTTCCGTTCGGGAACTGCTTTTTGGTACCGTCCGGTAGTGTCAGCGTAATCTGCTCGTTTGCCATACAATCTGGATTGGGATCGATTCGACGCCTCTTGCAACGTCCAATCTGCACATATTCATTTCATGGATTCAGGAAGGGCCGAAAATACGAAAAAACAGGGCGAAATCGAACCCCGTGTCCTCTTGCCGATAGCGGTTCTCTCAAACCGGAATCATCTGGATTCCCGGGAGCTCATGCCGTCGGCATCCTGGATCGCTTCGTCCAGGGGACGGACCCAGATATTTCGGTAGCTGACACGATCGGTATGGTCCTGAAGCCGGATGGAGTCAAATCCATGGGATTCATAGGAGGGCGTACCACGAAAGACCGTCGGGCCCAATAGTTCGACGTTGTTCTGAATCAGGACGCCGTTGAGCATGACAGTGATCCGGGCCGGTTCACGCAACGTTCCGTCCTCTTCAAAACGGGGCGCTTTGAAAAAGATGTCATAACTCTGCCATTCGCCCGGCTCTCGTGCCGGATTGGCCAGCGGGATATGCTGCTTGTAGATGCTGCCGGCCATTCCATTTACATAGGTCGGATTGTTCCAGTTGTCCAACACCTGTACTTCATATCTCTCCTGCAGGAAAACGCCACTGTTGCCACGTCCCTGACCGTCTCCGTCAATGACGTCGGGCGCCCGAAATTCAAGATGAAGTTGGACGTCGCCAAACTCGCGACGCGTATGAATATCGCCATTCCCCGGTGTGACGGTCATGTGATCTCCGGAACGTTCCCACTGGGCATCCGAGCCGTCGCCGGACACCCACTCCTCCAGGCCGCTTCCGTCAAAGAGGAGAATCGCATCGGAGGGTGGAGGTGTGAAGCGTGGAGAAGCGGGAACCACGGCCGGTTCCGGTTCATACACTTCCGTCCATTCGGGCGGATCCTGTGCCTGTCCGCAACCGGTTAGAAGAATCCATGAGAGAAGGAACAAGGGGAGAATGCGTCGAATCATCGGGAACGTTTTGTTGTGAGAATCAGGATTTATCCTATTGCCAGTAAACAAAATACGGGCTACAGCTCAAGAATTTCGATATTTCGGAACTGAACAATGGATGGCGGGCTGTTCCACTCGCCATTCTGCTTGCCACCGTGGTGTTGGAGAGCAATCGGTCCCTCTTCTGCAATGCCTGGAAGTTCTGCATTCTCGATCACGGTCATGTCGTTCAAGACAACGGTCAGACGATCTCCCCGCATGGTAATCTCGAACTGGTTCCATTCTCCCAAATCATTGTCTGCATGAATGGACGGCGTGACCCCGGCACGAACATCGGCCGGCATGGATCCATCGGTTCGGTATCCGTACACTTCACCCGACCCAATGGGCCAGTTCCAGATATTGATCTGGGCTTTCGAAGATCCCCGAACAAAGACTCCTGAATCGGAATCGGGCAGAGAGATCAAGATGTCCTCTCCGTCCAGACCCTTTTTGTGGGATCCGTCCGGAAGGATGAATCGAACGCGGGGATTGATGTATGGGGTTTCGGAAAGCCGCCACTCCAGTCGAAGCACAAAATCGCCATAGGACTCTTCGCTCCAGAGGTTTTTATCCCCTTCGGCTTCGCTGAGCGCATCATAATCGATCACGCCGTCGATCACCTGCCAGTGACCTCCGTCCCCTTCGGGAAGGACCCATCCGGTAAGATCTTCACCATTGAAGAGAGACTGGAATTCACCGGGCAGAATTTCTGTCTGGATTGCAGGTTCGGTTTCCTGAGCGGTATTGCAAGCCGTGAAAGCGATCAAGAAGAGTGCCAAAAATGTTGTAGCCAGAGATTTCATAGGTCGAATTGGATTGGGATTGTTGGGATCGGCAGAGGGTCCGGCGAGGATCCACCTCTCCGGAAGGCTCCCGTCACTGTGAATATAAAAAATTGGAGCGCTTTGCATAGCGGAAAATCGGGCACCGAGTCAGGGTAGAGCGTTGGCTACCGGTTCATCCCGAAAGTGGATGTACGGGAAACACTCGGGGATGTGGGAGTCCCAGATGCCGTGAGAGCTCAGGCTCCATCCGCCGGAATCATTGGCCGGAGGTGCCGCTTTGTACGGGTTGAACCGGGAGAAATCGATTCTCCAGATATCACCGTCCAGAGGCGGAAGGGGGCGATCATCTGCCTTGGCCAGCCACTCCATCCCGTGCCAGGGGAAGGCGATCTCGACATACCACCCACGATCCCGAATCTCGTCATTGTTGATCTCACCGTCGATATGCACGGCCGTCTCCAGGTCGGGAAACCAGAAGTCCCAGGAGCCGACCCGGGGGCCTCTGGGGTGTTCCCGCCATCCCACGCCGTTGAAATCGCGCAGAAGGGGGTTGTCTCGTGCAAAGGCCGGATTGTCGGCAAATCCGCCTCGGTCATACGCCTCTTCCCAGATAAAGAAGGCTTCGTAGAGTGTTCCCAACGCATTGATCTCGAACTCGTAGTAGGCGTCTTGTCCGGCAATGAAGACCTCGGCATTGTTCTCGTTGTAGAGCGGATCATTGCGCTCGGTCAGTGTCCCGTTGATCACCGGCTCTTCGATCAGAAAGCCGACGTAGAGCGCCTCCTCGTCCCAGAGCAGCTTGACATGCGTGTCGTGAATGGGGTCTTCACCGGAGATCAAATCGATGAATCGGGGAGAGAGCGGGGCATCCCCCCAGGCCGCCTCGTCCAATTTCCCGTCTACATGAATCGAGGAATCGGTCCGGTAGACCGTGTACTCGGGAATGTTCGCTTCCTGGCAGGGATAGGGCCAATCGACCGTGAGAGAATCGGTCTGCGTTTGCCCGGAAGCGGACTCGACCGATGGGTCGGGAGCGTTGCAGGAGAGCAGAAAAACGGGAATCGCCAGAAGTGCAACCGTGCCGGCGAGGGGATGAACCGAATCGGATCGTTGGACAGTCATAACAGGGGGTTGGGTTCGTGGAAACGGGGCTCCATGCCCATTCGGGAACAGGAGCCGTTTTCCTTGATTAGTCAAACACCAAGGTTCCAAAGTATTCAGGAACATGGAAATTGGGGCGATCCCGCTCGATGACAGACCACGTGAGCCAGTGGGGGTGCGAGGTGTCATCTGCACACTTGTAGAAATTGGCTCTCCATTTTACACCCGGAGCCGGTCGATCGATCTGGCTGTACTCTTCCAGGATATCGAACGGAATCCGGTACTCCATGGTCCAGGTCACGGGTTCTTCCATTTCGGTTGCCACCTCTTCCGGATCGAGGGAGTGGGCGATGGTCACCTGATCAAAATGGTCGTGAGAGAGTCGAGCCCGCTCTCTGTTCTCTCCCTGCCCTCGCTGAAAGTGGAATAGTGCGGTCCCGATGCAGTTCATCTCCAGATTGAAATAGCCGTTGTCCAGATTGCTGGAAGGTGTAAAAAAGAACTCGACCGTACTGTCCCGAAAGACGGGATCCTGGTAATCGGTATAGGCACATCGTACGTACTGGTCTTCGACGCGGTAGATCACATAGATGGCATCCTCGTCGTATGCCACTTTGGCCTGTACACCCGGTCGGTGCTCCGGATCGTCTCCCATGTGATGCTCGATGTGAAGGGGTTCGATCTCGTTCCAGGGGGCTTTGTCCCATTCACTGTCGATAACGACCGGTTCCGTGAGCCGGGTCACCTGGTAGGTTTTGTGGATGTTGCTGTCTGAATGGTGGGTCATGGTCTCGGGCTCCGGTTCGGGTTGTTGGCTGCCGTTCCCGCAAGCCGTCAGACTACCGAGAAGGAGTGTCGAGGGGAGAAGAAGCGTCCAAAATGAGGGAGAATGAAAGTCGATCATGGATTCGCGTCGTCGGTTCGTGGTTTCTGATTTCCGGAAACGGTCTTCCCGAAAAAATATGTCCGGGCTCCGGTAACTGGTCGGAGTATAGCCGTTTTGAGAGACATTTCCACCAAACGTCCCCCGACGACTTGCGGATCCAGGCTCGTCGATGTGCCGTGGTCGAACGCGAATCGGGAGCTGATGAACGAGCTGGAACACATGGGTGCCCGTATGCCACGGGAGGCCTCTTGAAACGACTATGCCGATTTCCAGGGGCCGGTGACGGCGAGGGTCAAACCGGACATAATGTTGAAAAAGAGGGTGGATCCATCTGGCGAAAAGGTAGCCCCCGCCAGCTCAGACCCGTTCATGGCATTGCGACCGAATTTGTAGAGCTCGCCTTCGGGGGTCACGCCCACGAGGTACTGCTCTCCCGATCCATCCTCGCAGACGATCAAATCGCCCCACGGAGAGACCGTGAGATTGTCTGCATTCTCGATGACGGTGGCATCGTTCGGTTCTACGAAGAGCTCCAGGACTCCCGGCTGCTCCTCTTCTCGGGATGTTCCTTCGTTCGGGCTGGGTGTATAACTCCATATCTGGCCTTTCCGGGCATCTCCACCGTTTGTACAGGCGAAATAGACGGCTCCGTTTCCAAACCACATTCCCTCGCCCCGCGCAAACCGGGTGGCGCCCTGATCAAATCCGCGCAATCGTAGGTCATCGTCGGGAGCGTCGATATTCTCCAGATCCATCCAGGTGACCTCGAAACGGTCTCCCGGGACGAGATCCGGTCCGTCCCCCCAGTTGCGAGTATCCATCGAGGCGTGGTCCCGAACGACCAGAGCCTGCAAACGTCCGCCGGCCAACAAGTCTCCCGGGCGATTTGGAATCCAGCGGTAGAGAAGGCCGTCGCCCCGGTCTTCGGTCAAATAGATCACGCCACTGTCGGGATCCACCGCCACCGCTTCATGGTTGAACCGTCCCATCGATTTGATGGGAACCGGATGGACCAGACGGGGCTCTTCATGGGCCGTCACTTCAAAGACGTATCCGTGATCCACTTCATGACGGTCATCGGCCCGTTGAACGGTCTCTTCACAGGTGATCCAGGTGTTCCACGGGGTCGGGCCGCCGGCACAGTTCCGGATGGTCCCGGCCAGACTCAGATGTTGGGAGATCACCTCTTGTCGCCGGGTATCGTAGACCAGGTTGGTTGTTCCCCCCAGTGCCGGGGTTCCACGCCCCGGATCATAGATCGAGGAGGCGGGAATCTGACTCAACAGGTTTGACGGACGGCCGTCAAACGGGCCCTCTTCCGGATCGGCCCCGGCACTCACTTCATGATTTCGAATCAGAACGGTTCGTCCGTTGGATCCAGGAAAGGCCGCCATTCCGTCGGGGCGGTGGGGCAGTCGCAACCCGTCGTCCATCGTCTCTCCATGTCGGGAGATGATGGTGTATCGAAAGCCCTCCGGCAGATCAAAAATTCCATCCGGGTCTCGCTTGAGAGGGCCATAGCCCCCGGATTCCGGCTGTGCTGCAAAGCGGGAGGAGAACCCGCCGCTCGCAACCATAATGGATTGCAGGCCGGTAAATCCGAGTGTAATGGCTCCGGCCTGTTTCAAGAAAAATCGTCTGGAGATGGACATGATCCCGTGGGTTTGGTTCTCGTCTGGTTACGAACGAAACGTAGCAAAAAGAGTGCAAAGGTCGTATCACCAAATGATCAAGAAATGTGTCCCGCGTGGATTCAGGGTTGACCCCTTGTGACCGATGTCGGGACCGCTCGAAGCAGTGTGAGGCTTGTAAGCAGAAAAAGCCCTCCTGCGATGGCCGTGACCCAGAATGTGGCTCGAATATGCCAGACAGAGTACACGATGCCCAACAGATAGGGTCCCAATGATTGACCGATTCGCATGACAATCCAGTTGACCGAAAGAAATGCAGCACGATAACTGTCCGGAGCCGAGCTGGTCAGGAGTGTCAGGATACTGGGGATATTCATGCCCTGGGCCACGCCGAAAAAGACAATCGGGATCAGGAACACCCAGAGCGTTTCAATCCAGGGAAGACTCAAAAAGATGAGGGTATAGAGCAGAGCGGCAATTCGAATCAAATGGTGGCTCTGGGCAACACGTAATATTTTTCCGAGAGAAGCAGAGGTGACCGCTGTCATCAGGGAGGACGTGGAGAGGAAGATCCCGATCATCAGAGTCGACAGCCCGAACTGCTCATCCAGAAAGATGGTGAAGAAGGTGATATACCCGCCGTACAGGATGATGGTGGTGAGGAACATGCAGAGCAGCAGAGCCAGTACGTGACGTTTGAAAAGAGATCCGGCGATCTCTTTGAGGTAGAGTCCCATGGACATGGAGTGACCCGATCCATTGGATTCAAGAAGGACGAGGGCTGCGAGGGCAACGGGTACGGCAAGCAGACTCAGAAAGAAGGGGGCGTACCAACCAATCAGGGCGAGCCCGCCGCCGATCGCCGGGTAGATCGCCGTTCCAACGCTCAGTACACTTCCGTTGTATCCCATCACTTCGGCCCGGCGTCGCCCTTCGAAGAAATCTCCGATGAGAGTAAGATTGATGACGCCGAGCGATGCACTTCCCATCCCCTGTAGCGCACGATAGAGAAGAAGTTGGTCAAAATCGGTGGCGGTGGCACACGCAGCTCCGGCGAACCCGAACAGCAGAAGCGAAGGGACCAGAATCACTTTCCGGTTCAGCCGGTCGGCCAAAATCCCGAAGATGGGCGTGAACAGAATGCCCGGAATGGTGAAAAAGGTGATCAGCAGTCCGATCTGACCAGTCGACACCTCCATGGCATCGGCGATGGCCGGAAATGCCGGGGCGATACTGGAGACGCCCATGACCGATGCCAGGGTGATCGAAAAGATCAGATAGAGCGGACGGGTTCGAATCGTTGTATTTTTTGGAGATGCGATTTCGGGCGGGTTCTTGAATGGTTCGGGTTTGGTGTCTTGGACAGTGAAGATAGAGAAATCGTTCCCGATCGGGGTCGAATATCCAAAGTGGCATGATGAGTGTAAAAATGATTACAATCACATGGGTCGCAAAGAACGTAGAAGGAGTACATCCATGATTCTGGAAGATACACGCGTACTACAAGACATCCGAAGCAAACGATACACTGTAAAAATTGCGGCATCCAACAAGGAGGTCGCTCTTGCCCAACAGCTTCGGTACGAGGTATTCAAAGAGGAGCTGGACCGGGAATTCGATTTTGACGACGGGTTTGACAGCGATGATTATGACGAACAGTCGCACCACCTGATCGTCTTGGAGAACGAAGAGAACACGGTGATTGGAACCTACCGGATTCAAACCCGGGAGTTGGCACAATCCGGTATCGGATTCGTCAGCGAGCAGAGATATCATTTGGAAGATCTGCCCGATGGTGTGCTCGACAAAGGGATGGAGGTCGGACGGGCGTGTATCCGGGGAGATCATCGCAATGGTCGGGTTCTCTATCTGCTCTGGAAAGGGTTTGCGGACTACATGTTCCATTTTGAAAAACGCTTTCTGTTCGGCTACTCGGCGCTTAATACTACCGATCCCGCACGATTGTGGGCGCTCTATGAGGAGTTGGGAGAGAAGAGTCAACGGCACCCGGAGTGGGAGGTTCGAGTCCGCGAACCGTATCGACTCGAACGGGCAGTGCCTCACCCGGAAGGCGCCCTCGAACTTCCGTCTCTGTTGGAAAATTATCTGGATGTGGGCACCCGGGTCTGCAGCCCTCCTTCACTGGACAACAAGCTTGGACTGGCTCACTTTTTTATCCTCTTGGATCTGGAAAATGTTCCGGAGCGGACCAAGCGTCTATTTTTCTAAAATTTTTTTTATTTCGTTTCTTTACAATTGATTAGCAGTCATTGATTAGAAAATTTCGAATCATACGAACCCTTTTCCTACTGATCCTCTATACCCTTGGGACGTATCTGTTCTATTGGCCGGTTCACAGGGTCATTCGACGACATACCTACTGGAGACAGCGCTGGCGAAACGGCTACATGCGTCTCTGGTCCAAAGCTCTCTGCCGCATTTTGAGGATTCGGGTCACCGTGGAGGGCGAGCCTCCATCCGCACCCTTTTTTCTGGTTTCGAATCATTTGAGCTATATCGATATCGTTCCCGTCTTTTTGACGACGCGTGCGACCTTTGTAGCCAAACAAGACGTTCGACACTGGCCGCTGCTCGGATACATCGTCTATACGATGGGGGTTCTGTTTGTAGACAGAGAGCGACGCTCCGATGTGGTACGGGTCAATCGATTGATTCGAAAGGCATTGACACCTCTTCAGGGATTGGTTCTGTTTCCGGAGGGAACGACGTCGGGAGGGGATGCTGTCTATCCATTCAAACCCTCGCTTCTCGAGATACCTGCGCAATCCGGAGTGCCGGTTCATGTTGCGTCCATACGCTACGAAACCGACGAAGCATCCGGAGATCCTCCGGCCGAAGAGAGTGTCTGTTTCTACAGAGCTCGAGAGCCCTTTCACAAGCATCTGTTCAAGATGGCGGCCAATCGCAGAATCAACTGTACCATCCGGTTCGGAACGCACACGGTCGAATCCCCGGACCGTAAGGAGTTGGCGCAGCGGCTTCGTGACGAAGTTGAGCAGATCTTTGAACCGATGGGGTGAACTCCGGCAGGCGTGAAGAATTTCACAGGCACCTAATATTTTTTTTCACGTAATATACAAACAGTTTGTATGTATCGAATGACCTGAGTGTGGCCGGAGGTCGTTTCAGAGTGCCTTTTCCGTACCGTTCATCATTCAGATCATTCCCTGGATATCGTAGCAATGGAACTGGCAATCTAATCGAAACGCTGCTTTCCGTCCTGCTCAGGCTCATTCAGGGAAGGGCGCTTCTATAATATGAGGTTGCATGCGGACTTTAGGCCCATCTCCACCGTTGTAGCCGCGATAATCGCCACTTCATCTAAAAGAGAAAGAATCTTGGATTTAAATCACTCTTTGAGATATAATAAATTTAAGAATTTTTATTTATCTTTTCCATGAAGGAATCTTTATAATTACGACCTATAGGAATTACATCATTTCCTGCTATAATACGATTCCCTGTAATCTGTGTAATTTTGCTTACATTCAGTATGTAAGATTTATGCACTCTTGAAAACTCGTGCTCCGGTAATATTTCTTCCCAGTATTTTAGCGACTGCCGGAATGAGTACTTTTTATTTTCCATAAACAACTTCACATTATCACGATCAGATTCGATATATCGGATTTGATCATATACAATTTTATAAATGGTGTTGTTTACTTTTTCAAAGGTGAATCTGTCACTCTTTTCAGTTATCTCATTCCCTTCCTTATGAGAGCTATTCTTTGAGTTGGCCACCAGTATTGATACGGCTTTCAAAAATCGTTCAAAAGAAAAAGGTTTCAGTAAATAGTCGGTCACATTCAGTTCAAAACCTTCCAGTGCATATTCCGAGTAGGCGGTCGTTATAATGACCTCCGGTGGATCTTTGAGGGATTTTAAAAAGTTGAGCCCTGAAATTTTTGGCAGGTTTATATCCAAAAAAATAAGGTCAACAGGCTCCGACTGCAGAACCTCCATTGCAGACAACGGATTTGAATGAACAGCAACCAGTTCCAGGTAAGGTAGTTCTGCGATATATTTCTTCAGTACTCCCTGAGCTGGTTTCTCATCTTCCAAAATGAGGCACTTAATTTTATTCATTGAGAAAATTTATGTTCAAATGGACGATAAAAAACTCTGCTGTATTTTTAATTAAAAGCGAATGTTTTTCAGGATAAATTAATTGAAGCCTCTTTTTTACGTTTTGAAGGCCAATCCCCGATGGATCATTGGTATCCATTCTCTCATCTTCAGATCTGTTATTAATAACAGTAAAATCGAGTGTATCATCATCTATCCTGATTTTGATTGAAATCACAACTTTTTCCGGTGCCGCCTGCCTGCTGTGCTTAAAACTGTTTTCGATAAAAGGGATCAAAAGAAGAGGGGCAATCCGATAATGATCTGTTCGTCCTTCTACTTCAAACGTAATACTTCCCTGATCTTCGAATCGAATTTTTTCCAATGATATATAGCTCCGGATATATTCAATTTCTTTTTCGAGTGTAACAAACTCTTCATTTGCCTCATAGAGTGTGTACCGCATCAGATCCGAAAGCTTCAATATCATTTTCGGAACCTTGTCAGATTTCTCTAATGCGAAGTAGTAAATACTATTCAGATGGTTGAAAATGACATGCGGATTGATCTGGGATTTCAGAAATTTGAGCTCATTCTGTACCCTCTCTTTTTCCAGAACTGTTATTTTTGTTGTCCTCTCCTGATGATCCCAGATAAGTTTGAAAACGCCGAAAAGCAAGAGTAGAGTTCCCATTTCTATTAATGAGTCTTCCAATCCGTCAAATGCAATATCAAGATCATCATCCCATCCAAATAAATACTCTACGATGGTTTCGTACAAAAAACTAAATAACAATAAAACTACAAGAACGCATACTGTATATCGTATATACTTGCCCTTGGAAAGAAACCGGGGAATCAAGGCAAAATTATTGATGGATACCAGCAGGATAGAATATGCGGTTATGGCCAGGTCATCGAAGTCAATGTCGAAGTCATCAAGATCAGTCAGAAGCGGGAGAAACAGATAGGCAAGCCACAAATAAACGAAAACGCTTATCTCATTAAAAAGAACCTTCTTTAGTCTAAGGTGTACGCCCGTGTTATAAAATTTATGTAGTTCCATAATTATTTTGATGATACATCAAATTCTTTTGTATCTGCACATAGATACGACAAACAACTCATCTCTGCCGACGAACACCTGAAATTGAACAAGAACCGTTTCCTGTTGTCTGATCTGTTGTTTGCCGCACATGTGGAAGTGTTGATCGTTTAAACTTGGATTGGTTTTAGTCATTGTACTTATTTGACACAATCAAAGAATTCGTTTTAAATGATCACAATTCAAATATGAATGCCCAATTTAAAAAACTATCCAATTATCTGATTCTATATTGTTTCATGATATTTCTACCAATATCTGTATTATATGCCCAACAAAATCAAACAATAAACAAAAGTAAAGATACACTTAATTTGTATCTGGATTGTGATAGCTGCGATGAAAATCATATTCGAAGTGAACTTTTTTATATCAACTATGTACGCGACCCTCAACAGGGGAATATTCATCTTTTCATTACAGAACAAGAAACCGGTGACGGAGGGGAGGAGTATGAACTTTCATTTATCGGACGTGGACGTTTCTCAGGGATTAACTATACATATAAACAACTCGTTAGCCGTAATGCAACGAATGGTGAAGTCCGGGATCAAATCACCGAATTCATAGAAAAGGGTTTGTTGCCTTTTGCCATGCAAACCCCTGTTTCAAGCCGTTTTACTCTGGATTATAATGACAATGGAGATTCTAGATTAACCAATGGGATTTCGGGAGGTGATCCCTGGAATCATTGGGTATTTGAAGCGTATGTAGGCGGCATTGATTTGGACCTGGAATCGAATCAAAAAGAGTTTGAATCCAGATGGGGGTTTTATGCCGACCGTGTGACCGAGAACTGGAAAATTCGTGTAAGGCCTTTCTTTAACTATACATATGAAGAGATTCAACATGATGAAAACGAAGATCCAATACATAACCGCCAGCACGATCATGGCCTTGAAAGTTATCTTATAAATAGTATCAACCAACATTGGTCTGTCGGACTTTTTGGTGATTACGAGACGATAAACAGCCGGAATCTAAACCACAGATTTTTTATAAGTCCGGGTATTGAATACAGTGTATATCCATATTCCGTTGCTACAAGAAAATCCATAACTCTTACTTACCAAATTGGGTATTCTTATGTAAACTATTACGAAGAAACCATCTATAATAAGCTGCGTGAAAGTCTTTTTAACCAAGAATTAAAAGCATCCGTTGAAATTCAACAACCTTGGGGTTCAATCAGTAGCGGACTTATCGGTTCACATTATTTACACGATTTTAGTAAACGAAGTGCTGAATTTTTCGGCGAAATTTCAGTGCGTATCTGGGAAGGGCTCTCACTCAATTTTAGTACAAGTTTTGAAATGATAAATGATCAACTTTCTCTACCAGTTGGTAATACGTCTCTGGAAGATGTGCTTCTCCAGAGAAAAGAACTTGCCACAGAGTTTGAATTTTCCGGATCCATTGCAATTTCCTATACTTTTGGTTCTGAATTTGCCAATGTTGTGAATACCCGATTTTGATTTAATCAAATTTTTTGAAACACATAAAAATCAGCAAACGTTTTGTTTTTTGTTGGGATGTAACTTTTCTCTATCCAATCAGGTTGATATTTTTTAATCCAATCAGTGAATTTTCGATGCTTTACATGGGTCATCTGAAAGCTTTTCTGTTTATCTGTATTTGATGAATAGATAATTACAAAACGTAAAGCCGATTCAAACAGACGAGTCATATAATCATGGAACAGATCATCCTCAATGATGTGATAAATGACATCCAGTGAGAGCGTCAACTCTGCCGATTCCCCATCATAGTTTTTCATCAATTTAAAGGTTTTGGTCTCATCGTCAGAGAATAGTTGTTTACAATGTGCAATCGCTTTTTCACTGACATCAAAGCCGATATAAGCGGGACAATTCAGTAGTGTAAGCTGGTTGCCGTCACCACACCCATATTCAATAACAGAGGTGATATTTTCCTCTTGAATAACACCATTGATGGTTGTTGCTTTGAACTCAGAAAATTCACCATACGAACCAACTCCTGAGGTTCCTCCCAGTGTATATCTTTGGTCCCAATATTCTATTGACCCTGGAAATGAATTAAACAATTCTATATTTGCATAATATGCAGTTCGCTTCATGAACTTTATAAAATTTTTCATCTTCATACTCTTGCCTGAACTATTTAATATATATTCCATTATATGTGGTAGAGTATAGTGCCATTTTCATAGCCTAATACGACAAGTAGATTAAAAAAAATTTGGATTATTGACTTGCAATATAACATGCATATCTGCGCAAGATTGAAGAACAGGCTATGTCCGCAAGCTATTTTATTTCCGTTTTCTCTGCAAATAACCCCATGAATTGGAAAGATATGCGAATAAAATACCGAAATTTTTCGTTAAGTCAGTGTTAACTGATTCCCATAAAAAAAGCCCCTTACGTTGTCGCAAGGGGCTTTTTCATATGTGGGTGCTGGCGGATTCGAACCGCCGACCTCTACCGTGTCGGGGTAGCGCTCTAAACCAACTGAGCTAAGCACCCAAGTCTGTCTGCATCGATCCGTCTGTCTGCACATCTCGTTTGATCAGAGCGCAAATATAGGGAGGTTCAGAGGTGGGATGCAAAAGGTTTTGTTCATCTGCTTTTAGCTCCGGACCAACATTCGTATTTTGAGGGCTATATTCAAATTGATGGAGGTCCATGATCAATCGCCGTGAAGTCCGAGAAGTCGTTTTACAGTCCCTCTATGCGTACGAGGTGGGAAAAAACCCGATCAAGGAGATCCGCTCTTTTCTGATGGAGAAGCGTTTGGGCGGGGATACGGATGCTCTGCGGTTTGCAGAAAAACTCTTTCTTCTCACTCTCGAAGAGTCCGATGAACTGGACAGTATTATCGAGAAACACATCAACAACTGGGAGATTCACCGTCTGGCGATGCTGGACAAATTGATCCTTCGAATCGCCATTTGTGAACTCCTTCATTTCGCGGAGATCCCGACCAAGGTCACCATCAACGAAGCCATCGAGCTGGCCAAATCCTACTCGACGGCAAAAAGCGGACGGTTTGTAAACGGAGTGGTCGATGCGGCCATGGAGCAGCTCAAGTCAGAGGGAAAATTGATCAAGACGGGAAGAGGATTAATCGACCAGCCACCCAAGCCCGATACCGGATCCAGATCGTGAGGACGGATGTTCCACGGGTCTTGACGCCAGGTGACAAGCCTTGCAGTAAAATTATCAGATCGAATCAACGGACGTACAGGAATAGAATATGAGTTTACAGTGTGGAATCGTGGGTCTTCCCAATGTCGGTAAATCGACTCTTTTCAATGCATTGGGAGAGGCAAAGGCAGAGGCCGCCAATTTCCCTTTCTGTACGATTGATCCGAATGTGGGCCTGGTAACGGTCCCCGACAAACGATTGGACAAACTCTCAGAGCTGGTCAAGCCCCAAAATACGGTACCGGCGGCCATTGAGTTTGTCGACATTGCCGGACTGGTCAAAGGAGCCTCCGAAGGAAAAGGGAAGGGGAACGCCTTTCTCTCGCACATTCGGGAGGTCGACCTGATTATCCATGTGGTCCGCTGTTTTGACGATGACGATGTGATCCATGTCGAAGGATCTGTCGATCCGGAGCGGGATATTCATATCATCGATGACGAACTGATTCTCAAAGACCTGGAATCGGTCGAAAAACGGGTCTATACCCTTGAACGACAGGCAAAATCCGGGGACAAGAAGTTGGTTGCGCAACTGGCGGTGGCCAAGAGGCTGGCGAGCCATCTCGAAGACGGGAATTCTGCCCGTACCTTCAATGCCACACCCGAAGAGTTCGAAGCGTATCGGGATCTCTCCCTTCTCACGGCCAAGGATGTGCTCTACGCCTGCAATGTATCCGAGGAGGATCTCTCCTCCGGGAACGACTATGTAAAGGTGGTCGAGAAGATCGCCTCTGCCCATCAGGATCAAGTGGTCTCCTTTTGTGCCAAAATGGAGGCAGAGATTGCCGAACTTCCCGAAGAGGAGCGCGACATGTTCCTGGAAGAACTCGGTGTCCCGTCTTCCGGACTGGACCGGCTCATTCAGGCGGCATACGCCAATTTGGGTTTGATCACCTATTTCACGGCTGGCGAGAAGGAGGTTCGCGCCTGGACCATTCGCAGCGGAACCAAAGCGCCCGGTGCGGCCGGCGTCATTCACACCGATTTCGAACGCGGATTCATCCGCGCAGAGACCATTTCGTATGATGATTTTGTCGAGTATGGATCCGAGAAAGGTGCCCGGGAAGCGGGTCGTCTTCGTCAGGAAGGGAAAGAGTATGTGGTCAAGGACGGGGATGTCCTTCTCTTCCGATTCAACGTTTAATCACGAATCGGTTCGAACCGAATGGAATCGGCAGGAACCCGGTCCGGTTCCACCCGTGAGTAGACCACCCATGCGGCCGGGAACTGTCGTTTGACCACCTGGGAGAACGTGATGGCTCGGTCCCGATCGTGAAAATCCCCGACACGAACCCGATAGGTCGGTTGCCGGTAGTCGATGTACGAGTGGGGGGGAGCGTCCAGCCCGCTCTCCTCGATCCACGCTTCGTACTCTTTTCGGGTCGTATCTGCCAGGGAGACATCCCGGGTCGACAGAATCTGAATCCGGAAACCCTGGTTCGGATCTCTCTGCTGCTCCTCGATTCGATCGTAGAAATCCGGCATGTGATGGCTGAGCCCGACAAATTGATCCCGAAGCTCGGACCGGCTCTCCTGCAGTCGAAGCGCCATCCGGCTCTCCTCTTCGGCAGAGACTCGATCGCGTCTCTCTTCATCTCCCGGAGACGGGGTTTCCGAGACCTCTTCCGGTTGCTCATGGACCGGTTCGGTGGACGAGCAGTGGCACAGCACGAGCAGACTGGATGCCATAAGTAGACGTGTGAGTAGGCGCTTCATGGATCTCGGGGTTTCAAAAAAGGGTTCATTCGCAGGAGAAGATACAAAATGGCGGACTCTATGTATCTTTGAATAAAAATGTTAAAATCCTGCGGAGAGTTGATGCAAAAGCCTGCCCTATGAAACTTTCGCTTGTGCAAAATGTTGCAACCCCGGATTCCGGGGAAAATCTGAGCGCTACCCGGAACATGGTTCGCGAAGCCGCTTCAAACGGTGCCGAAGTGGTGCTTTTGCAGGAGCTGTTTCATACGCCCTACTTCTGTCGGGAGATCGATCCTTCCTGGTTTGACGAGGCGAACAGGATTCCCGGTCCGCTGGTCGACGAGCTTTCTGCGTGGGCACGCGAAGAGGGGGTGGTCCTGATCGCTCCGCTGTTCGAAGAGGCTGCACCCGGACTCTGTTACAACTCACTGGTCGTGATCGAAAAGGATGGCTCCCTGCTGGGCAGGTACCGGAAAATGCACATTCCCGACGATCCGGGATTTTACGAAAAGTACTACTTCCGGCCCGGGGACGAAGGATATCGTGTATTTGACACATCGGCCGGGAAAATAGGCACGTTGATCTGTTGGGATCAGTGGTTTCCCGAAGCGGCACGCCTGACGGCCATGAAAGGGGCCGATCTTCTGGTCTATCCAACGGCCATCGGCAGGTTGAGCGAGGAGACGCTGACCCAAGAGGCGACGTACCACGACGCCTGGCAAACCATTCAGCGTTCACACGCCATCGCCAACGGCTGTTTTGTGGCCGCCGTGAACCGGGTCGGACAGGAGGGAGACCTTCATTTTTGGGGTCGTTCGTTTGTCTGCGGGCCCATGGGACAGATCCTGGCCGAGGCCGGAACAGATCCGCAAGTTCTCCACTGTGAGCTGGATGTCGCCTCGATTCGAAAACAGCGCCAAACGTGGCCCTTTTTCAGGGATCGACGCACCGATAGCTACGGAGGAATGTTGCACGGATGGGGAGGGCAGCTGTGAGTTTGGACCTCTCCAGCGGGTTTTCGGCCGCTGCACTCGGATATCGCTGGCCCGCCGAGTGGGAACCGCATGCGGCGACCCTCATGAGCTGGCCCACCAATCGGCAGACCTGGCCGGGAGAACGACTGGAGCGTGTAGAGCGGGTCTATATCGATCTCTTGCGGGAACTCTCCCGGGTGGAACCGGTTCTGCTTCTGGTCAGCCCCGCAACGATACGCGACCTCCGGAAACGGCTGGAACGCATCCTGCCGGAAGAGTCAACCGTCTTTCTGCTGCCGGAGGCGACCAACGACGCTTGGGCCCGTGATTACGCCCCGTTTACCATCTTTCGAGAGGCCCCGGGTGAGGAGCGAGAGCTCATGTTGATCGATTGGGAGTTCAACGCCTGGGGAGGCAAGTACCCGCCATGGTCGTTGGACAATGCCGTTCCCTCGCGCCTGGCCGACCGATACCGGTTGCCGATCATGAAACCCGGAATCATTCTGGAGGGAGGAGCCGTCGAATCCAATGGCGCAGGCGTATTGATGACGACAGAGTCGGTCTTGTTGAACCAGAACCGGAACCCGGAGCTGAATCGGGAAGGCATGGAGTATGTGCTGCAACGGGTACTGGGAGTCGAGCAGATCCTCTGGTTGGGAGACGGGCTCAAGGGAGACGACACGGATGGACACATCGATGATATCGCACGGTTCGTCTCCAGCGACAGGATTCTTGCCATGGCGCCCGCTGGCCCGGATGACGTGAACCGGGTGGCATTGCAAGAGAATCTCTCCAGATTGAACGAGGCCCGAACTCCGGATGGACGGGCCTATGACGTGGTGACGCTGCCGATGCCCAAGACCCGGATTGACGGAACCACGGTGGACGGGTCCATCCATGTCCCGGCCAGTTACGCCAACTTCTATATCGCCAACGGGATAGTCCTGGTTCCTCTCTATGATCAAGAACCGGACGCGGAGGCGCTTCGGGTCTTTCGGACCCTGTTCCCGGAACGGGGAGTGGTGGGGATTCCGTGCGCCGACCTGGTCTGGGGCCAGGGGAGTATTCACTGTATTACGCACCCCCTCTATGGAATCGATCGCGAGCGAATGGAGCGAGCCGGGGGCGTTGCCCTCTTCTCCGGAAAATGAGTTCATATTCCCTGCATTGTTCTTTATCTTTCGCCGATTGGATAACGGCTTGAACAAAATTGTTTACCAACCGGCAAACCATGTCTACCATTGCGAATGAGAAGTATGAAGCGGTCATCGGACTCGAAGTCCATGCACAGCTGCTCACGGAGAGCAAAGCGTTTGCACCTGTTTCAACGGAATTCGGTGCCTCTCCCAACACTCAGGTGTCTCCGCTCTGTTTGGGGCATCCGGGAACCCTTCCGGTCCTGAATGAAAATCTGGTCCGCTACATTATCCGGATGGGGTTGGCGATCGACTGCAAAATTGCCGAAAAATCGATCTTTGCACGGAAGAACTACTTCTATCCCGATCTCCCGAAAGGATATCAGATCTCCCAGTTTGATACCCCGATCTGTTACGACGGATTTCTCGACATCAAGCTCGAAGACTATGAGAAGCGCATCGGCATCACTCGAATCCATATGGAGGAGGATGCCGGAAAATCGATTCATGACCAGGATCCGATGCATACACTGGTCGACTTGAACCGTGCCGGAGTCCCGCTCATCGAGATTGTCTCCGAACCGGACCTGCGCACGCCGGCCGAAGCGTACGCCTATTTGACCCGATTGCGTCAAATCGTCCAGTATCTGGAGATCTGTGACGGCAACATGGAGGAGGGAAGTTTTCGTTGTGATGCGAACGTATCCATCCGCCCGCGGGGTCAGAAAGAGCTGGGTACGCGAACCGAGCTCAAGAACATGAACTCGTTCCGGAATGTGGAGCGGGCCATTCATTTCGAAATCGACCGACAGATCGAGCTGGTCGAATCCGGGGGAGACGTGGTTCAACACACCCTTCTCTGGGATCCGAACAAGTTGGAGACGCGACAGATGCGCTCCAAAGAGGAGGCTCACGACTATCGCTACTTCCCGGAACCGGATATCCCGCCCGTGGTTGTGCAACCGGAGCTTCTCGAAGAGATTCGTGCCGAACTCCCCGAGTTGCCGGACAAACGCAAGATTCGATTCGAACAGGAGTTGGGCCTCTCGCTCGAAGATGCCGTGACATTGACAGAGAACCGCTATCTTGCCGATTATTATGAAGAGGTGGTCGGCGCCCTCGGAGACGCCAAGGCTGCCGCCAACGTGGTCATGACCGAAGTCCTTCGCGTGCTCAATGAACAGGGGCTCGAGATTCGGTCATTCCCGATCGGAGCCGACCGGTTGGCCCGCCTTATTGCACTCAAAACCGACGACAAGATCAACTCTTCGGCCCTTCAGACGCTGTTCAACGAAATGTTGGAACAGGAAGGTGAACCGGATGATCTGGCCCGGGAGATGAATCTGATACAGGTGTCCGACAGCTCCTTTATCGAGCCGATTATCACCTCCGTGATCGAAGAGAATCCGGAGGAGGCTCAAAAATACCGGGATGGAAAGAAACAGGTGATCGGCTTCTTTATCGGGCAGGTCATGAAACAGTCCCGGGGCAAGGCCAATCCCAAGCAGGTTCGGGAGCTGATCGCAGCTGCGCTGGACCGCTCGTGAGTGCATCGGGTTGAACCGGCCGGAGGGCATGGACATACAGGTTTCAGGGATTAATGCGGTGCCGTGAGATGGATCGCAACAGAATGTGGATAGAGCGAATGAGAAGACAAACAGGACTGGTTGTTGCTACGTTACTTTTGTTGTCCGCGTGTGGACCCTCTGAAGAGGGAGAACTGCACAGCGCCCAAATCTATGGTCAAATCACCGTCGACGAGGAGCTGGATACGCTACGGGACTACAGCCAGTTCGAGCTTCTGATCCAGCAGCGACTGGCCGGAGGACTCCAGACCGATACGGTCTTTTTTGCCGAAACCGACGGGGACGGATACTATGGAGGCGAAGCCCAATTCAGCAACAGCGGGATCTATTCGCTCCGTGTCTCGCGATATGGAGAGGAGTTGGCCTGGAGTGATCTGGTTCTGGCCCCCGAAGACACCATCGAATTCAGCGCCGAGTTTCCGGACGTCGAGCAGACGGCCACCATCTCCTCGAGAGAGAACGACCTCTACCGCTCCTATTTGCGGCTACAGACCGGTGTCAATCGACTATTCCGGTTTGCACAAGCGGGATATGTCTCGGGCGACTCCCTGAATCAGGAGATTCAGAAATGGAGCGATCTGATGTGGGACTTTCACCTCGATCATCCCAACCGCTTTACCGGCAGACAGTCCGGTGCAGCCTCCCTGCGACTATTGGAAGGGTGGAATGACAGTTTGATGGTCACCCGACTGGAGAACGCCGTTGAGCGGGACCCCCAATTCATTCCGTTTGCCTCTCGAATCGGTGTTCAGTTTCATGCACGAACCGAAGGGCTGGATCGGGCATTGACCTATCTGGACTCGCTTCGGGGCAAGAGCCCGGACGAGGAGTTCCACCGTCAGCTTTCGATGACGCGTGTAAAACTTCTTTATGACAGCTCCCGGGTCGATCAAGCGCGCCAGGAGTTTGCCGAATTCAAACGAACGTATGCCGGACGGGAAGATACGGACGCCTGGGTCGAACGGATTGAAGATGACCTGACTCGTCTGGCTCCCGGTTCGGACATTCCTGATTTCTCCATCGAAACCGTGGATGGGCAAACGCTCTCTCGGGAGTTGAAAATGGGATCTCCCTACATCCTGGAGTTTACACGGTTCGACAACCCGCTCTATCAGGATCAATTCGAGCGAAATGTGGCCATCCATCACATCTACAAGAACTACGGAATTGACTTCATCACCATTCCCTTCGGTGCCAATGAGATCGTTCTGAATGCTTTTTTCGAAGAGCGGACCCGGCTCTGGCCGGTGGCCGTGCCCAGTTCGTTCGAGGCCACGGACCTGGTCGAGCAGTTCAACATCAACGTCATCCCGACCCGCATACTGGTGGATCGTCACGGACATGTGGTCCGGAAATATGAAGGCACCGAATACGCAGACATCATTCGGGGGCTTCGACTGGTCCTGGATGGCACCGAACCTGAAGAACCCGTTCAACCGTAAGGAGAGAGTATGAATCGATATTTGATTGCCGGGAACTGGAAAATGAATCAAGGACCGGAAGAGGCCAACGAGCTGCTGTCCGGGTTGCGTACCCGCATTCATGCAGAAGAGGAGGGCGTCGATATTGTTGTTTGTCCGCCGTTTGTGACGCTGTCCGAGGCTCGAAGAATTCTCAACGGTTCCGATGTTCACATTGGCGCGCAAAACCTTCACCATGAAGAGAAGGGAGCCTTTACCGGGGAGATCAGCGCATCCATGCTCACGCAGTCCGGATGCCGGTATGTGATCTGCGGGCATTCGGAGCGCCGAGACCTGTTTGGCGAGGACGACGCGCTCATCGCCAAAAAAGTACACGCTGCACAGGCCGCCGGCCTCCTTGCCATTCTTTGTGTGGGAGAGCATCTCGAGCAGCGAAAAAGCGGGGACCACGAGGCTGTCGTCAAACAGCAGCTCCTGGCGGTCCTCTCCAATCTGAACAAAGAGGATGCTGCGCGGTTGGTCATTGCCTATGAACCGGTCTGGGCGATCGGAACTGGGGAGACCGCCACACCTGCACAGGCGCAAGAGATGCATCGGTACATTCGATCCATTCTCGACGAGACATTCGGGAATGAGATCGCCGCAGGCATCCGAATCCTTTATGGCGGAAGCATGAAACCCGCCAATGCCCAGGAACTACTCGAGCAACGCGACGTGGATGGCGGCCTGATTGGCGGAGCCAGCCTGGACGCGTCCAGTTTCACAGAGATCATTTCGATCGCCCAACAAATCGACAAGTAACATGGACAAGCAGCGAATTCTGCTCATCGGGACGGGTGGGCGTGAACACGCCATGGCCTGGAAAATGGCGCAATCTCCCTGGCTCGAAGAGTTGATCATCGCCGGAGGAAATCCGGGGATGGCCGTATTGGGCGAATGTGTGGATCTGGATGTCTCGGACCCCGATCAGGTGATCCGGTTTTGCAAAAAGCGATCCGTCTCGCTCGTGGTTGTGGGCCCGGAACAACCCCTGGTGGATGGGTTGGTGGACGCCCTGGAAGAGGCCGATATCGCTGCCTTTGGCCCCCGAATGGACGCCGCCCGCCTGGAAGGCAGCAAGGAGTTTGCCAAGGCGTTCATGGAGAAGTACCAAATTCCGACAGCGGCTCACCGCACCTTTCCCATTGAAGAGGCCGGGGAGGCCCTCTCCTGGATTCGAGAACAGAACCGATACCCCGTGGTCCTGAAAGCCGACGGACTGGCCGCCGGCAAGGGCGTCTTCATCTGCGAGACGGAGGCAGAGGCCGACGCGCGTCTCCAGCAACTGGCCGAGGACCCCGCTCTCTCATCGGCCGCCGCCAACGTGGTTGTCGAAGAGTTCATGGACGGGGAAGAGGCGTCCGTATTTGTTCTGAGCGACGGGTATACCGCACGCACCCTTCACAACGCCCAAGATCACAAACGGGCCGGAGACGGAGACACCGGGCTGAACACAGGAGGCATGGGGGCCTACTGCCCGGCACCGGTCGTCACCAGTGAGCTGCTCGAAGAGATCGAGAGGCGCATCATCCAGCCAACGATTACCGGCATGCAGATCGAAGAGTCTCCGTACAAAGGAATCCTCTATGTCGGGCTCATGATCACCGACGAAGGGCCCAAAGTGGTCGAGTACAACTGCCGGTTCGGGGATCCGGAGTGTCAGGTGATTCTGCCGGCCTTGAAGAACGATCTGATCGAGCTCATCATGAGCTGCGAGGAGGAGCGCCTGGACGAGAAAGAGATTGAGCTGGAGTCGGATACCTACTGCTGTGTCGTGGTGGCCAGCGGCGGCTACCCGCAGGCCTACGAGAAAGGAAAATCGATCACCGGACTGGACAAGGTCGACGAACAAACCTTGATCTTTCATGCGGGAACCCGCATTGACGGATCGCTTCTGGTGACCAACGGTGGACGGGTCCTGAACGTTATCGGACGGGGCGCCACCCTGAAAGAGGCGATCGACCATGTCTACCAAAATGTGGGCAAGGTGAGCTTTGACGGCTCGTTTTACCGCAGCGATATCGGGAAGAAAGGGTTGGCCCGGCTTGCGTGAAGAGCTCCCACACGGATTGGACGAACGCATCTTTGACCCCGGAATCCCGTTTGAAGCCCGTCTGCAGGAGGTTCTTGCCTACCAGCGGAAAGCCAGCCCGATCTACGACACGTTCTACCGCTCGCTGATGCCCCACGGGGACCTCGCCGACCCGCCATCCCCCGACAATCTTCCGCTCTTGCCCATCGAGGCCTTCAAGGAGGCGCGCATCTGCACCGTGCCGCCCAAGCCGGATGAGCTCTACTTTCAGAGCAGCGGCACCGGCTCCATGAAACGAGCCACTCACCCGGTTCCCGACCCCGAACTCTACCGACGATCCGTTCAAAACGGGTTCGATCTCGTCTATCCAGCCGGCAGCGTGATTCTCGCCTGGCTGCCCGGTTATGAGGAGAACCCGCACTCCTCGCTTATCTGGATGATCCAGGCGCTTATCGATCGGGACACCACCGGCCAGAGCCGCTTTGTCACAAAAGAGGAGATCCAACAGGGACTCCCGGACGACCTCCAGACCGGGCGCCCGATCCTTCTCATTGGCGCCGCCTTCGGGCTCATCGACCTGGCCGAATCCGGAAACCGACCTCTGCCCCAAGGCCTCACACTTATCGAAACCGGCGGCATGAAAACCCATCGGCGGGAGATGAGCAAGCAGGAGCTGCGAGCCCGCCTCTCGGAGGGGTTCAACCTCCCACTCGAACAGATTCACTCCGAGTACGGCATGTGTGAACTCCTGAGCCAGGCCTACGCCACGGACGGCATCCACTTTGAGACGCCCCACTGGATGCGCGTCTCCATCCGAAAAGGGGAGAACCCCATGCAAGCCTGCACGCCCGGCGAAGAGGGCCGGATCGGAATCCTTGATCTGGCCAACCTCTACTCCTGCCCGTTTCTCCTCACCGGAGATCGGGGCGTGATGGATGAGAAGGGGCGATTTCAGGTGCTGGGCCGCTGGCAACCGACCGACCTGCGGGGCTGCAATTTCCTGGTCGATACCGACGGCTAACGGTCGTACGCTCAACTCTCCACATCCCAATTCTTCAAAACAAGGGACTCACGCACCGGTCAAAGGCAGTCCGAATCAGGCCCCTGAAAAAATGCGACCTTTCATGCGCCAGATTGCCCGAAAGAAGGGTCCGGGCGGCATACTCAGAAAGATCCCGAGCTCCTGGACGACGCGGGTCTCCTGATTCAAAAAGGCGAGGACCCGCTCCAGATCATTTCTCTCAAACAGGCGGTGAAAGACCTCCCGGCCCCACTCGGGCTCCTTCACCAAGAGGTCCAGCAGCATCATGTCGTAGATCCGAAACCGATACGGATTCCCGGGCCACTGCGGGGGCGGGTCTCCGGCGACCAGAGCCTCGGTCATACTCTTCGCATGGCGGACAATCTGCCGAAACGTGTAGCCGCTGCTTGGCTTGGCCAGTCCGGCCACCGCGCCCGTGTGGATGATCCGTGAGTCGGGCGCCCGGTAGCGCCGATCCTCCATGGGGATGACACCCTGCTCTTTGCGCTCGATCCGGTAGGTTCCCTCCTGGAGCCCCCACTCGGTCTCCAGCCACTCCCGGATCGCCTCTTCATACACCGCAGCGGGAAGAACCTCCCCGGAGAAGAGCGTATGCTCGACCAACGCCCGGTTGCCGGAAAAGGGGAGAAGGTAGAAGAAGGTGAGCCCGCCCAACTGCTCGGTATCGAAATCCATGAGTCGGGCGCGATTCGGGTCGAACCGGGGCGAGTCGGTGACAATCTCCCACCCGAGAAAGTGTTGCAGCAAGCGGTTCGTGAGCGGGGCCTGGTCCCATCCCGGAGGAGAGACGATACTCTGGACCGCCCAAGGGGCCGATCGCTCCCCGCGGCTGGTCTGGATCACGGCCTGCTCGCCATCGGGAGATTCGTCCAGGCCCGAAATCTCTGCTTCCAGATAGGTGACATTGCTCGCCCCCCAATAGCGCTCCTTCAGATGAGAGATATACGCACCCGACGAAAGGCAAGCGTACCGGTAGCGATCCAGCTTCCCGTGAAGATGCTCTCCCCGGGAGACGATATCCAGCTCGCCCCACCCGTGCAGCAGCTCCTCCATGTAGAGCGGAGGCTTGTCCCAGAAGCACCAGGTGCGGTCGTTACGCGGCTCAAAGGATTGATCGACCATCAGGAACTTCCGATCCCGCCAGGGGCTCTGCATCAGGGAGTGGAGCAGGGTCCATCCGGCCGCCCCGGCTCCGGCGATGATCAGATCGGCGTCAGGAGCGCGCACGTTCCTCCGGGTGAAGCTCACTCCAGGTTCGACGGCCGCGTAGGTAGAACTCTCGAATCAAGAAGGGGTTGCCGAGCGTCGGGGGATCGTCCCATTGGGCTCCCCACGCCGTCTCCTGTTTTCGATGGCGATGCAGGGCCGGTAGGGCCCGGTAGAAGGCCATGTGAGCCCGGAAGATGGCCCACGAGCGAGCAAACCGGCCGCGAAGCAGGGCTTCCATGCCAGCCACCCCGTCCAGGAGCAGTCGAACAACGAGGCGTCTCCAGAGCCAGCCCGGACTGGCATTCTTCCAGATCATGTAGAGGCTGTTTCGAAAGTTGTAGTACGCTTTTCGGGGATCGTCCATAGCCAGGGAGCCGCCACCCAGGTGGTAGACCACGCTCTCGGGGATGCAGCGAATTCGGTGCCCCCCCCGACGAAGACGCCAGCAGAGGTCGATCTCCTCCATATGAAACTCGAATCGCTCGTCAAAGCCTCCCAGTTCCCGAAAGAGGGAGGCTCGAACGGCCAGCGCCGCACCGGTAGCCCAGAAAAGGTCCATGGGCTCGTCATACTGCCCGTGATCCTTCTCGATCTCGTGAAACACTCGCCCACGGCAGTAGGGGTACCCGTATCGGTCCAGGAACCCTCCGGCTGCCCCGGCGTACTCAAACAGCTCGGGCTCGTTCACAGAGCGGAGTTTCGGTTGGGCGGCGGCAAGCTCGGGCTCCCGGTCAAAGGCGTCCAGAAGAGGCTCCAGCCAGCCGGAAGCGGGCTTCACGTCGTTGTTCAAGAAGAGGAGGATATCGCCTTTGGCCTCCCGTGCGGCGCGGTTATTCCCCCCGCAGTAGCCGTAATTGTGGTCCAACGAGACGATCCGGCACTCGGGAAAGGCCTCTTGCGTCCACTGGATGCTCCCGTCCGTGGAGTGATTGTCTGCCAGGATGAGCTCGGCCCACTCGGGCAGCGTAGCGGCCACCGATGGCAGGTATCGCTCCAGGAGGGGACGTCCGTTCCAGCTGACAATGATAACCGAGACTCTGGGGTGCACGCAATCACGGGGTTGGGTGGCGTTTAAAGAGGAGGGAAGATGCAAAAAATACGACTCACTATTTATCGATGGAGGGCGATTTTTCAATGCAGAGTCCGTAGCTTGGGCCCTGAATGATGAAAATCGGACTGATAGCAGATACGCACGGGTATTTGGATCCGGCGGTCCTGGAGTATTTCCAGGATCGTGACGAAATCTGGCATGTCGGTGATTTTGGCGATCCTGCCATTGCCGACACTCTGGCCAAGGTGGCCCCGCTTCGGGGCGTCTACGGCAACATCGACGGGCAGATGATCCGTGACCGATTCCCGCTCCATCAGCGGTTCGATCTGGAGGGCCTTTCGATCTGGATGACCCACATCGGAGGCATGCCGGGCCGCTACTGTATTCCGATTCGCAAAGAGATCACCACCCACCCGCCGGATCTCTTTATCTGTGGACATTCGCACATCCTGAAGATTGAGCGGGACCCCGACCTTAAAAAGATGGTTTATCTGAACCCCGGAGCCGCCGGACGAGCCGGCTTCCATCAGGTCCGTACCATTGTGCTTTTCGAACTGGATCAGGGAACCATTGGCAAGATGAATGTTGTGGAGCTGGGCCCCGTCGTGGAAGAGAGGGGATAGGGAAGACTGCGCACGATTTGTTATCCTATCGTCTGCACAGGCATACCAAACCCATCACGTCTGTTCTGGCATGAACAGAACCCATATATGTGTGATCGGCTCCATAGCGGATTCAAGTAAACAAACAGACTACTGAGCCATATTTTGGAAACAGAACGACACATTGGATTTTGGGGTGCAACAGGAATCGGTGTGGGTGCTATGATTGGCGGCGGCATTCTGGCGCTTGCCGGGGTCGCGTTTGCAGTCAGTGGACCATCCGCGATCTTTGCCTTTTTACTGAACGGACTCATTGCTTTTCTCACCGTTTTCAGCTTTTCGGAAATGGCAGCTGCCCATCCTCAAAATGGTGGTATCTACACGTTTTCGAAGAAAGCGTTATCGGTTCAGGCGGCCTTCGGAGTCGGGTGGGTTGTCTGGTTTGCATCCATTGTGGCGACGGTATTGTATGCGCTGGGATTTGGCTCATTTGTTCTTATCGCCGTGCAGCAAATGCTTCCAGCCATTCATGCGTCCGGGTTTAGCCCGAGGTTTATCACAGCTTCTCTCGCCCTACTGGCATTGGCATTTTATACCTGGCGCTTAAGCACGGTTGGGGGTGGCAGCGGAATGATCGCCAATATTGGCAAGCTGGTCGTCTTCGCAATCATCATTGCGTCGGGGCTGGCCATGACCGTTACCATTTCGTTCTCTGACATGACATCGAGCTTTCGGCCCTTTTTTACCGGTGGGGCGACCGGCGTATTGGCTGCAATGGGGTATACGTTTATCGCTGTTCAGGGATTCGCGCTGATTACCAATGTGGGCGGGGAGATCAAAGATCCAGAGAAGAACATGCCTCGGGCCATGATGGCAACCGTTTTGATCGGGATGGTCGTATATATCCCCATTCTTTTTATTGTTGCCACAGTCGGGGTGCCCGATGGAGAAACCGTTGCATCGATTGGTCTTCAAAACCCCGAGGCTGTGGTAGCGATCGCCGTACAGGAATTTATGGGACCGTTTGGCTTTTGGCTGGTGGTGGTCGCCGGTATTTTTTCGATGTTGACCGGGCTTGAAGCCAACATATTTGCCGCTTCGAGAGTAGCCAAAGCGATGGCAAAGGACCGCACACTGAGCTATCAGCTTTCCCACATCGATAAAACAACCGGACTTCCAACGACAGCCATCTATGTGACCGCAGTCTTGGTCGGCTTGCTTATTATTTTGCTGCCGAATGTGGCTGCCGCAGGCGCTGCTTCCGGCCTTATTTTTCTCGTTACCTACGCGCTGGCACATGCGATCAGTATGCTGATGCGGAATCGAAATTTTGAGAGTACCCAACATTTCCGAACACCGCTCTATCCCTTCATTCCGATTTTCGGGATGCTGGCCTGCTTTGGTTTGGCAGCATTCCAGGCGTTCGTAGAGCCCGCAGCTGGATTCATATCGCTGTTTTGGCTGATTTTTGGCGGGGCGATTTTCATCCTGTTCTTTATCAAAAAAGCCCGGGTCATGGACGCCTCAGAAGAGGGACTGCATCCTGAGTTAGTCAAGCTTCGTGGATTAAATCCCCTTGTATTGGTTCCAATCGTAAACCCGGACAACGCGGAGTCGAAGGTTTTTCTGGCCAACTCCTTGGCGCCTCCTCTGTTTGGACGAGTACTGTTGCTGTCGATCGTGCAGCGAAATCAGGATGAGAACATATTTGCCAACGCGCTTGAAAACAATCAGCGGGCGATGTTTAGAGCGATTACGACGTCTGTCTCTTCGGGACTACAGCCAGACACGCTAACGACCATAGCCCAGGAACCCTGGGAAGAGATGGCACGGGTAGCCAACCTCCACCGATGTAACAGCATCATGATTGGCTTAAGTAATCTCACAGATCCTCACACTCAACAGAATATTGAGAAGCTGGTTAAAACGGTGGACTGTGATGTTGTGATTTTCAGGCAGCCATTCAGCGGCTGGAAAATCTCGGATGTTGAAAAAATTCTGGTCCCGGTTGCCGGCTTTACAGAGCACGATTTACTGCGCGCCCGAATACTCGCGAGCTTGTGGCGGAAAAACCATCCCAAGGTCCATTTTATTAAAATTCTTCCGACCAACACATCTATCAAAGTTGTCGCTGAAAGTCGTAAACGGCTACATTCATTTGCAACTCAGATTATCCCCGAAGGAACCGATAGCCGGATCTACCTGGATGACAACCCGAAAGAACGGCTTGTTTCACTATCCAGTAAATCCGAGCTGGTAATTCTCGGACTATCAAAACCTGGTCCGAATTCACCCGTTTTGGGCGAGCTGCCGATTGCTTTGGCTGAGGACACCTCCTGTGGTTTGATTTTTATCAGCAGAAAGTGATTGGTGCTTGGCCCGTGTTGGAGGTGAGAGGGTAGGGAAACATTTATCAGGTAATTGAGGGGAGTGGTACATTACAGGACAACGTATCCTACAAGTTGATTCATCAGGTGCCTCATCGTCTTTTCTTACAATATTTTTCTCTTATTACGAATTTCGGTGGTACTGTTTATCTCGCATATCCTTCCATTTCATGGTGTTATTTGCAACCTGACCCGAAATAAAATATTATGCGAAGAGAAATACGCACAGGTACTCGCGTAGAATACAATGTTATTTGCCTTTTTGATCTCAATCATTTTTTAGATGATTAATCACTATCGTTTCATATTTCTATTTGTTCTAATCGTATTGCAGTTTACACTACTGAAATGCACTACTGAAGATCAGGTTGAAGTTACACAAGAAAATTACGTTTTACAGGCAGTAGAGGAAGTCCGAATCGGACAGTTAGAGGGTGAGAACGAATATGTTTTTGGATCCATTGGTCGTATTTCAATAGGAGGAAATGGTGAAATGTTTGTAGCAGATCCTCAGGTGCCTGTAATACGAATGTATGATCGGGAGGGTAATTTCATACGTAATATTGGAGGCGAAGGGCGTGGCCCGGGGGAATATTCAAGAATAAGCGGTATGCGGACTTTTCCGGACGGAAGACTGGCAGTTTGGGACGTAAATAATCAAAGGGTAAACGTTTACAGTCGAGATGGAGATTATGTCGAAAATTATACAGTCAACAGTACCCTTCACTCAGCAGATAATTTTGAGGTTGGTCACGATGGAAATTTTTATGTTAAAACCGCTTTAGACTTCTTTCGTGACATATCAAAATTTAAATTGGCTTGGCTACGAATATCCCCCGAGGGAGAGATCACTGATACACTAAAAGTACCTTTTGATGAAGTGAATAGAGAACAGTCTTTCGTATTATTTACAGCCTCAGGACGTGCTCATGCTTTTATTAACAGGCCCATCAATAAATTGAGTACTAAGGGGAACCTTATTACAGGCAAAAATGATCAATACGTGTTCCAAATAAACCAACCAGATTCATTTTCCCTATATATTGAAAGGGATTTTGCATCTGTGCAAGTAAAACCTGAAGAGAAAGAACAGTGGGAAGACTGGATAAATTATTTCGGAGTCAATAATAATGTTCCCGAAATAAAACCGCCGGTAAAGGATATTACAACGGATTCACAGGGGAGAATTTGGGTTAAAAGATATGTGGAAGCCATTTATACTGAAAAAAATATTGGCCCCCATTTTGGACCTGAAAGCAGATGGTGGGAACCTCCTGTGTTCGATGTCTTTTTACCTGATGGTACGTTTTATGCTACAGTATCACTTCCCATAAACGCAAATTTTCGTGATGCGAAAGATAATTTTGTCTGGGCTGTTATAAAAGGAGAATACGATGAACAATATGTAGCTCGCTTCAGACTTGAGGAAGTAATGGATTAAACATCAAAAAGTTTAATATTGTTTATTAAAAAGGGATTTTAAGTCGAATCCACTCTGTAATTAACAAGTTAAATTATTAACGAATCCTGCCGAGTTCAAATAACAAGTGTTTCCTGCTGACCGGTTCAGGTTTTCACCCTACTTCTATGACGATTGACCGGTCGCAGAAACACCAAACCGTTAGCCTGCTTTAAAACCATAGGGAAATAAATAATATCAATATGAGCGATAAATTATCTATACAAGATGTAGCAGACTTAATAAAAAAATCGTTGGATATTGATGCTGAATTCAATGAGTCTACCTTTTTCTTAAAGGTTGATGAAGAGAGAATTGACTATTCAATTGAAATAAGTACAAAAGAGATTCAGTCAAAAATTGATGAACTAGACAATTTAAATGAAGCAAACTCTACTGCACTTTATAGTGATCGATATTATGAAGTATTAGTACGTGAAGAATCTCCACTTCCTAGGCCTGGATTTTGGACACGTAGTGAAGATGTTCATGAATTTGATGATACGGATAATGGTATCCATTATTCATTTGGCATCCCATCAGATGTTTATTCAATTTTTTTACTAAATAAGCTTAATAACATTGGCTTTGAAAGATATTTCTTTTCCCCACGAAGAGTTTTGCATCGTCTTTTTAGAAGAGATCCACATCAATTAGAATTAATTGAACAAGAAGGTCAAAAAGAACCATTCCCTACACCGTTTGATGTTATTAAATCCTCTTTACCAAGAGTTTATACGCTTAGAATAAAATCAAATAAAAATATTAGTATCAAACAGTTTGAAGACTATGTACATGCTATGCTTTTTCAACTAAGCTATAACATGGACATATCATTTGTTCTAATAAACTCACTAGAAGAAATTGCCCGCCGTTCAAGGATTAGGAGAATTAGAAGATCAAATATTAAAGAATTAGACCCTCCAAGAAGAACTTATAGAGCAGATTTAATTTATCATTATCAAATGGGTGTATCGACTGATAGTGCTCCACTTGAATTTTTGTCCTATTATCATATCGCTGAAAATTTCTTTGAAGAAATATTTGAGGAAGATTTAATTAATGGATTAAGAGAAAAACTAACTCAACCAGATTTTTCATATCGAAGAAAAAATGATTTACGAGATATGATAAAGTATATTATAAGACGTATGAAGTTGAGAAGTGAGACCTATACTTTTAATGAAATTGAAGCTCTTAAGTTAACTTTGAAAAAGTTTTTAGATCTCGAAGAGCTTATTAATCGATTAAATGAAATTGATAATGCACTATTAGAATACTATAGAAATCATGCAGTTAAATTTTGCGGAGCAGCTAAAGTAGATTTAGAATCTGAAGATTACGACAAAACGATTTCTGACTTAGCTAATAGAGTCTATATCACCCGTAACTCTGTAGTTCATAGCAAAGAAGGGTCAAAACCTAAGTATGTTCCTTTTCATCATGATCGTCAGTTACTTGATGAAGTTCCATTAGTACGACTTATTGCAGAACAAATAATCATTAAGTCTTCAAAAATGTTAAACTAGTCCAGCAGGCTAACAAAGCGGCTCAAGCGGACGAGTTTACGTAGTGAGTCAATAAAAAAATTGTTACCTCGCCGCTTAGCCGCCAAACCGTTACGTACCTAGGTGATTGATATGTATATAACCATTAAATGAATATGAAAAAGGTTTGTATAGTTGGTGCTTCCGGTAAACTGGGACAATACATGGTCCAACACTCGTTGAATCGGGGATATCAAGTAGTGGGTGTTTGCCGAAAGCAAAGTGTTGGGAAACTTGAGCGGTTTAAAGATCTCATCACAGTCATTTCTGGAATGACCAATGACCGAAGGGTTATTAAGGAAGCGGTGGCAGGATGTGACGGAGTTCTTACTGTTTTAGTGCCTTGGGGAATCAACAATTATTCATCAGGGACAGCACGAGCTGTGATGGATTTTGCTGAACCGAATGCCCGATTAGTATTTTCCTGTGGTTGGCACATTAGTCGGGATGGTCAGGATGTGTACTCATTGAAAATAAAGTTTTTAGTCAATGTTGCTGGTTGGATAGCAAAGAAATTGCGTCTCGTTGACATAGATGATCAGGTGGAAGCATGCCGTCAGATATTTGCCAGCGATACAAATTGGACAGTAGTACGAGGAAGTGATCTCGAAGAAGGAGAAAGCCAGGGATTACCAGTTTGGAGTGAGCATGTCGGGGATCCAATCCTGGAAAGTAACTTGACACGTCGAACCGATTTCGCACTTTTCATGGTCGAAGCACTTGAAAACAACGACCTTTTTCATAAAGTACCGGCTATAGTTGGTTCTCAGGCACCATCAGCAATCACATTCAAATCCGAAAAATAGAACTGATGTTTACAATTTTCTGATAAAACAGCTACGGTACATAACAATCAAATTAAGCGGACGGTTTTGCCCCAAATAGAATTGATCGCCTCACCGCTTATGACCAAGGCCGTTACAGGACAAATTCAATTGCCGGATTAGTAAGGAAACTTGGGTCGATACAGTGACATTGAGCCATAACACAAGTTACGGGTGGATATTCGATGAACGAAGATATGCAGGTCAAGAGAATCTGGGTTCGTAGCATGTTCATCGATACGATCACGAAGTAATTGGCTGGACTCGCTCAGACATTGAAGACCGTATTCGTGATGAGCACTCTACCTATACATGGCTACTCGAGCCGATTATAGGAAGGCTGTTCCACCATGCGCATATCATTATATGAATGGAGCATTCTAATTCATTTTCAATACGAACTCCATATCACCCATAAAGTTACAAAAATAGAATATGAGCTATTGTGACACCATTGAAGCAATGCAGCCCGGAGACAGAAAAGCATTGCATAAAAAATACCACGATGACCATTACGGCTTTCCCATTCATGATGACAATGAATTATTTGGGCGTTTGATTATGGAAATCAACCAAGCCGGTTTGAGTTGGGAAACGATTTTGAAAAAAGAAGAAAATTTCAGGAAAGCTTACAGCCATTTCAGCATCCATAAAATTGCCGCCTATACAGAGAAAGACCGCGAACGATTGCTCAACGATGCAGGTATTATCCGCAACAAATTGAAAGTGAATGCAGCGATTGAAAACGCCAAGACCATTCTCGGATTACAAGAGGAATTCGGTTCTTTTGAAAAATGGTTGGATCATCATCATCCAAAAACCAAGGATGATTGGGTAAAACTGTTCAAAAAAACATTCAAGTTTACAGGAGGTGAAATTGTTGGTGAATTTTTGATGAGCATCGGTTATTTGCGTGGTGCACATTCAGAAAATTGTCCTATTCATCAACAAATACGTAAACAAAACCCAATGTGGGCAAATCAAATAAAGAATGATGGACCTGATAACACACCTTGAGCAGACAAAAGGAGAGACCTTGGGGTTTTTTGAGTTACGTGATGAAGATTTTGAGAAAAGCTACGGCCCTGGCAAATGGTCCATTCGATTTATTCTTCACCACCTGACGGATGCAGAATCCATGTTGTTTGATCGTATCCGACGGATCATCAGTGAACCACGTCAAGTTATTTGGGGCTTTGATCAAGATGCGTGGGCTCATAAGCTTTCTTATGATAAACGCCCACTTCAGTTATCCAAAGAGATGTATCGTGCGACGAGGGCAGGGGTTATCTATTATGCGGGCTTCCATTACGAGAAAGATGGAGCCCTTGAGTTTGTACATAGCGAAACGGGCGTACGAACGTTAAAAGATGAATTTGATAAAGTCGCCAGGCATAATCAGAATCATATCGATCAAATCCATCAGGCGTTAAGGGCGGGCACATAGCAAGTGTTTCAACCGACTGGAATCGTTGGTTTTCCTGTAATCCATTAAAGACATGCTGGACCTATTGTCTTTCCACATTCTGAACGGGTCAATGAAATCTTATGAAAGCGATTACCTACACAACATATGGTCCACCGGATGTTCTTCAGATCGAAGAGGTTGCAAAACCTTCCCCGAAAGACAATGAAGTCCTGATAAAAACACATGCGACAACCGTTACATCTGGAGACTGGAGGGTACGAAGTCTGAATGTCCCTGTTGGTTTTGGAATGATGTCTCGGTTGTTTTTTGGAGTCTCGAAACCCAGACAGCCTATTTTGGGATCCGAGCTTGCCGGGGAGATTGAATCGGTCGGAAAAAACGTAACAACGTTCAACGTTGGTGACCAGGTCTTTGTATTCAGTGGTGCCGCTATGGGCTGTTATGTAGAGTACAAATGCATGCCGG
>JBBEBE010000009.1:0-336950 GCA_040882505.1 Balneolaceae bacterium
TCCTGAATCCTGAATCCTGAATCCTGAATCCTGAATCCTGAATCCTGAATCCTGAGTCTCGAATCGTTGAATAAGTCCTGAATCGTTGAAGACGTGAAGCTTTGTTGAGATTTGAGAGAAAGTCCTTGAATGGCGGGGGAGATCTTGTGATACAGGGGGATGGGGTAAATTGGAAGTTGGTAAGGCGAGGGGGATGGGTAAAAAGAAAAAAAGAGAGGGTGATTAAGGAGTTGTCATTCAATATGATAGGGTGAAATGAAAGCAGAGGTAGAGTCAAAAGTCAGAGGCAGAGGCAGAGGCAGAGTCAAAAGTCAGAGGCAGAGGCAGAGTATAGTGGAGAAGATGGAGAAGATGGAGAAGATGGAGAAGAAAAAGAGAGGGAAAAAAGGTGTTGAAGTGGGAGGTGGAAAGGGAGGTGGAAAGAAATCATCACTTTCGGGATTTCAGATTTTACTTTTCAACACCTTTTTTCAAATCGAGGTTTAAACACCCCTGAAGGCCAATTGTAGGCTTCCTTCAACTTGTTGAGTTTATTCACCTCCCCTTTGGGTGAAAACATATGAGCCTGCTATTCGTGCAACAAAATGACCAGAAATCAACAATTCGGGGGGAAAACAACATCGTGGTTACAAATCAACGACTCGATCAAAATTCACCAACCTAGCCAGAAATCAACAAACCAACCCTCAACCCCCGACCCTCAAACCCTCAGACCCCGACCCAGCTTCAATGATACACTCGCGCGTCTCGAATGAATTTTCGGGACGCCCACCGGCTGCCCCACCATCCGGCAATGACTCCGGCAAGCATCATGGCTCCTACCTGATAATACCAACGTCCGCCCGGCCAACCGAGCTCGCCGAGCTGGGGGATCCACTCGGGTATTGCCCAGGCGAAGATGGCGTAGACGGCCAAGCAAGCAAATGCGGCGCCAACCAACCCCTGCAACATTCCTTCTATCAGAAACGGCCGACGGATCAGTGCATGTGTGGCACCGACAAGTTTCATCGCACGAATCAGATCCCGTTTGGCATAAATGGTCAACCGAATCGTGTTGAACACCAAGATAATCGCAGCCAGTGTGATCAGCAGAGCCAACGCTCCACCGGCCAAACCAAGGGTTTCGATCCGGGATTCGAGCATCTGCAGAAGTGCCCGGTTAAAAACCACCTCTTCGACTCCATCCCATCGTGTCACTTGATCCACCCACTCTTGTACGACCTGAATCTCGGCTTCAGGCTCCAGAGTCACACGAAACGAAGCAGGGAGAAAATCGAGTGCAGCGAGTGACTCGCCACCGTAGCCAAACTCTTCCCTGAAAATCGTCGCTGCGCTGTCCTTCGATATATAATGGACCTCTTGCACCAGGCCGGAATCCCCGAGAAGTGCCTCGATTTGTCGCCGCTCCTCCTCCGTGTCCTGCTCCAAAAAAAGCTCGACTTCCACTTGCTGACGAAGGGTTTGCCCCACATCCCACGCGTTCGAGCCAACCCGCAGGAGCATTCCCATCAAAAAAACGGCGATAAACAGGGAAAACGTCGACGTAACGGCCGCCAACCGCGCTCGCCGAATTCCAGCCACCCCCTCCCGCAAAACATATCGCAAACTCATGAACTCACCATTAATTCGTAAACAGAACCCGAAGCGACACGATCAGCCGTCGGCCCGGCATGGGGTACCGATTCGTTTCAAAGTACCCTCGCTGAGTCACTCCATCAAGCAGATTTTCGTAGCGCACCATCAACATGAACCAGCGGATTCGACTGCTCACCTCGAGATCGACCCGAGAAAAATCTCCCGAAAAATCCCCGGTTCCACCCGACTGCCACATATTCATCGGCACGTGAAACTGCGCCGGCCGGTATCCTCCGGGTGTCCACATTCCCCGGAGCCCGCCCTTCACATAGGCAGCACTTGAAAACACATTCCCCTTCCAAAACATTTCCCCCTTTAACCAAAGAGCCGGATCGCCCTCCACCATCGATCGTACCGCGGGCTGGCCCGACTCGCTGTCTACCTCCCGCATCGTGGCCGACACCTCTCCCTCCCAGTGCCGCGCATCGAGCCCAACCCAGGTCGATCCAAATCTCGTCTCGTACGGATCCGCCTCGACAAATGCCCATGTCGACAAAAGCGGCTCTCCCGCCCCGTCTACGCCTCCCGGAATCTCTTCAAGAAGAGACGCGCGGTCTGTCCAACGCCAACCACCCCGGAGTCCAGCCTCCCAACTCGTCCCGAGCCGGTAGGACAATTCACTCACAATCTGCTCGGAAAGTTCGGACCGCAACGACGCACTCCCCGCATACGCTGCCGACTGCCAGTAGAGGGACTGCAGTGTCGGAACGGCCGCTCCTTGCGCCACCGAGAGATCCAATGAAAGACGGCGAACCGGGTGCCAGCGTATCCCTGCATGAAGGTCGTATCCTGTCTGACCATCGGACCTCCCTCTCAACCCGCCGTTTCCATAAATCAACACCCGTGACCGCCAAGGATTCAACATCCTCCGGGCATTCATCGCATCCGAAGAATCCGCCGCCGTACCTTCAAGCGATCCCAACGGGAATTCTCCACGGACCGACGCCTCCCACATCCCCCAACTCTCGTCCGGCAGAGACCGTGCCACTCGTTCGCGAAGCAAATGCGCATCCCCCCGAATCCGGACTTTCGCATCCCCGGCACGAAGATCCTGCCATGCAAACAGATTCAGATCCTGCATCTTGTACGCCGTCGTATCCCGGCTGTAGGTCAAATCATAGGCCGATCCCTGCAGCTGAAGACCCGCTGCCCGAATCGGTTCAGCCCGTCCAACCGGTTTGTTGAACATCTGCACATACAAATCATTGCTGCTTCGGTTGGCATTGGCCGATCCCTCCACCGGCGAGGTCAGAAACGGGTTGAACCCGTAGCGTAACGGATCGGAGATCTGGTATCCAAATGGCTCCTGTTGATCCAGGGCGTTGTTCAAATAGCCCCCCTTCAGAAGCCACGACTCCGAAAGATGGTGTCGAATCCGAATCGAAAGCTGCCTCCCCTCCAGATCGCTGCGGCGGAAATCACTACCGTCGCGCCGATCCCAAAAACCAAGCTCCAGGTTGGTCCGGGGACGCAGGTTGTGGGAAAATGCGAACTCCAAATGCCGATAGTTCCCCGCCCCCTCGTCAAAGTTGAGATAGGTGCGAGGTTGAACCAGATAGTGATCGCGTAGATGTATGGCTGTTTCGTACCGAGTCCCGCCTCGTTGGCTCTGAACGGTGCGGATGTTGTGATACGGTACACGCGGCCAGAAGACCTGTCCGGTCACCGGATCGGTCAACTCGATCTGCTCGAGATAGAGTCGCTGATGGCGGGTTTCGAATCCGTCCAAGTGAATACCGGATGGTCGCCCGACGGATGCGCCGGTTCGATACATTACGCTTCCCGGAACGCGGGAGAGACGTTCCGTCCATTCCAGGGCCATCAGCCATCGAAGGGTGCTATCGGTTGCGGCGGTTTGCATGCCCGGAAGCGTCGACGCAGGCCACACCGGAACGTTGACTAGTACAGGAGTTTGTGGTCCGTTTGCTTCCGTTTCCGTGGAGTCCCGACCTGTTGGTTGCACCTCTTCCGCAGGGGCTTGTTGAAAAGCCGCAAATAGCAGAACAAACGAAAGAAGAAATCCGCTCACAAAACCGGGGGTTGGTGGCTACTCGGGTAATTTTCGGCCGGATGCGTACTTCGTTCGACCGGACATGCTTGCCGATGGTCGGCATTCGGCATTCGATGGTCGATGGTCGGCTGCCATCCTGGCACCGGGGAATATACGGGTCTCGATCAAACCCTCAGCATCACATCCTGTGTGAATGGAGTTCGGACGGGTGAAGTTGCCGATCAACGGCCAAGCGTTTGTTTATGGAGCCCGTAGGGGAGCGGCTCTACACCGGACAGAACCCGTCGGAGCGTTTCGAGCGCGACCGTGGCCGTTCGAATCTTGTTTTGTCGCCGGTCACCCGTGAAATGGGTCTGAAGTGCAAAACTCTCCCCGTCGATAAAAAACCCGATCCAGACGGTTCCGACAGGCTTTTCCTCGGTTCCGCCATCCGGACCGGCAATTCCGGTGGCCGAAATCCCCACCCGAGTCCCCAAACGATCTGCCACGCCACGCGCCATCTGCAGGGCAACCGGCAGGCTGACTGCACCGTGATCGACAAGATCTTTTTCCCGAACTCCGAGCATCTCCTGTTTGACCTCGTTGCTGTAGGAGACGATTCCTCCAGCAAACCAGTCGCTACTTCCCGGAACGTTGGTTATCAAATCTCCGATATGTCCACCCGTACAGCTTTCCGCAACAGCCACTGACCAACCGCGATCTCGCAGCCGTTCACCAACCACCTGAGCGAGAGGCGTCTGCCGATCCTCGGCGTAGATCCGGCCTGCAGCCCGTTCCCGAATTCGATCCAACAGAGGTTGCATTCCGGCCTTTGCCGCATCGAGCGTCTCGGCACGATGTTCAATTCGCAGGACCACTCCTGCCGGCGAGGGCAGATAGGCAAGAGTCGGAGCGTCCACTACCGGGGGATGGTAGCCAAGTGATGGATTGTCTTCCAAAGGGTTGCCATTCGCATTGGCATTCGGGTTGGCGTCCGGGTTGGCGTCCGGGTTGGCATCCGGGTTGGCGTCTGGGTTGGCGTCTGGGTTGGCGTCTGGGTTGCCATTCTTCAACAGGTCCGAAAGATCCCCAATGATTTCGTCGCTCAAGTGACTCTCTGCCTCCCCGGCGGTTTTCAGGTAGTGGGTATGGAGAACTTCCAATTCATCAAATGTTGCAGCGATCGCCTCCTGCACTCCGGTCTCCATCAGGTGCTTCATCTCACGCGGAACTCCGGGAAGCAGTACAACGGCTCCTCCACCGTTGGTGAACCAGAGCCCGGGCGCCGTTCCTTTCTCATTGCGCAGGATCCGGGCACCCTCGGGAACCAACGCCTGTTCTGCATTGGAGGGTGTAAAAGAGAGCCCACGGCGTTCGAATCGATCCTTTAGAGTGGCCAGAATTTCAGGGTCGGTCTTCATGGAAAAACCAAACAAATCGGCCACCACCTTCTTGGTAATGTCATCATGTGTCGGGCCAAGCCCGCCGGTCGAAACCACAAGGTCGGCTTTTTCACGCCCCTCACGGATCGTATCACGAATTTGATCCGGATCGTCGCTGATCGTACGAACCTCCGTCACCCGAAATCCTTGTTGCGTCAGAAACTGCCCCAACCAAGAGGCATTTGTGTTGATCGTATCCCCGATAAGAAGTTCATTACCAATCGAAAGTATCCAGGCTTTCTTCATACGTCAGTTAAATTGATAGAGCCAGTGTGTGAGTGTTCTAGTAAGTGAGTGTTTTTGTGAGCCGTTGGACCGAGATTCCATTGATCCTTCAAACCAGGTTACCCGTATTCCTGGGTACCGGCATTCTTTCTCAACTTTCTCAACTTTCTAGACTTTCTAGGTATCGGCACCTTTTGGAAGTTAAACCATATCCGTGTTTGTTGAATTCCGCCCAATCTGATGAAATCTGCCCATTGTGATGAATTCTTCAAAGACGTGAATTCGTGGAGGACATGAATTCTTGAAGGACGGTAAAATTGTGATAGGATAGGAGAGTTGGTATTGGATTGTTGATTTCTGGTCGCTTTGTTGTACCAATAGCAGACTCATATGTTTTCACCCAAAGGGGAGGAGAAAAAGCTCAACAAGTTGAAGGAAGCCCACAATTGGCCTTCAAGTGTGTTTAAACCTCGATTTGGAAAAAGGTGTTGAAAAGTAAAATCTGAAATCCCGAAAGTGATGATTTCTTTCCACCTCCCTTTCCACCTCCCGTTTTCCCTCTCATTCTCTTCTGCATCTGCTCATTTAGAATCTGCCTCTGCTTTCATTTCACGATCTCTGCTTTCATTTTATCCTACCCTACTGAATGGCAACTCATTAGTCACTCTCTCTTTTTTTCTCTCTTTTTTTCTCTCTTTTTACCCATCTCCCTCGCCTTACCAACTTCCAATTTACCCCATCCCCCTGTATCACAAGATCTCCCCCGCCATTCAAGGACTTTCTCTCAAAGCTCAACAAAGCTTCCAATCTTCAACACATTCGGGGTCGGCAAACACGTTTTTTCAACAAATGAAGGCTATTGGCTTTAAATAGGTTGGGCATTTCTCCACCCCCTTTCGGGTGAAAATAATCTGTGAGGACTATTCTCAACAGCTCTTCAGTGCAACCCTTGTCGCTTCGACTTGCATCAAGTCGCCTTTCGAATCGCTTTCTCGTATCTTGAGAATCCAGGAGCAATGTGTATGTGGTTTTGGACAACTGGACTACCCGGATCGTCTGCAATACCATGAACACCTGAACACTCCGTCGTACCAGAGACACCCGGATCAGCAGAGACACCCGGATCAGCAGGGACACCCGGACCAGCAAAGATTCTGTATCCATGATTTGTATTAAAATAAGCCGGATTGAATGAAGCATCTTCCCAACATCCTGACATTTCTTCGTCTGATTCTGGCGCCCATTTTCCTCTACATGTATGTTCAAGACGAGTTGGTCTGGCGATCCCTGAGTCTCGTGGTCTTTGCGGTGGCAGCTGTCACTGATTTCTTTGATGGCTATTTTGCACGTGCCTATAATGTGGAGTCCAAATCCGGTGTCTTTATGGACCCGTTGGCAGACAAGTTCTTAACATTCGCAGGGTTTGTATGTCTGCCCGTTCTCGACCCGATCCTCTTCCCATGGTGGGCCGTCGGGGTCATTGTTGCTCGTGATCTGATTGTCACGATCCTTCGTATTGTGGCAGATGTTCGAAACGTTTCTGTGGAGACACGCTACCTGGCCAAGGTCAAAACCCTGGTGCAGATGATTTTCCTTTACATCTGTCTTCTCATCGGGGTCTTCATGCAGGCAGAAATTCCACTCTCTGATCTTGTACACAACCTGATGGACACATCCATTCTCTATTGGGCCATGATGGCCGTCACCGGCATCACAGCCTACACCGGAATCGAATACCTGATCGTCAACCGTCACCTCTTTTCAGTATCCGGAGCCGAAAACGCATCCATGTCCAACTTTTCACCTGGATCTGAGTCCAACCCAACGCCGGAATCCAACCCTACGCCTGGATCTGAGTCCAAGTCCGGACCTGCATCAAAATCAACTTCCGGGTCCGGAACAGAGCCCACGTCCAACCATCACGGATGAACGACTGTTGAAACCTGACGGAGCACGCATGACCCTCGCGTCCATACAACGATCCATTGCAACATTGGGCGGGATCGGCCTGCTGCCGAAAGCTCCCGGAACATGGGGGAGTCTGGCAACGGTTCTCGTCCTCTGGCCTGTCGCCATCCAATTCGCTGCCAACGGTCTCTGGATCGCAATTCTCGGCGGATCGGTTCTCTCGATCTGGACAACAAAAGCGGCTGTGGACCGCTGGGGGGAGGATCCACCCCAAATGGTCATCGACGAATGGGCAGGGCAAGCCATCCCGCTTCTTGGGCTCCCGCTAACCGGTTCAGCCCAACCCGATCTGCTCTGGCTATTGGGTGCTTTTGCCCTTTTCCGGCTCTTCGACATTACCAAACCATTCGGAGCGGACGAAGCACAGCAACTTCCCTCCGGATTCGGTATATTGGCCGATGATTTGCTGGCCGGTTTTTACGCGTGGATCTGCCTTCAGGGAATCCTTTGGCTCCTTTAAGGTCTTCCGGATCGAAAAAGGTACAAACGAAACCGATTGCACCCTCCGGCCATACCAACCATTTTTCAGACTGAACCGGATATCGGAAATTCACAGCGATGCGTTCCAACAACGTCGCCGAAACGCGATCAACTCATCGCCTGAACAGATCCGAATCCTGGATGTTTGCAGCAACAAGAGACCATCATGATACGTGACACTGAATTTGCAAAAGAACTGGCGAACGATCTTCTGGAGATCAATGCCGTTATTCTGAGACCGGAACAACCGTTCACCTGGGCGTCCGGCTGGAACTCACCGATCTACTGTGACAACCGGCTTACACTTCGATATCCGAAGGTGCGCAAGAAAATTTCAAAGGCGTTTGTCGACATCATCGAAGCGGAGTATCCGGATGTAGAAGTCATTACGGGAACCGCAACCGCAGGGATTCCGCACGCGGCCTGGATTGCAGAAAATCTCGACAAACCCCTCGCCTATGTACGTTCGAGTGCCAAGGCATACGGACTGGGCAATCAGATCGAGGGTGGTGTCGACAAAGGACAGTCCACCATCGTCATCGAGGACCTGATCTCCACCGGCGGATCTGCCATGGACGTCATCAAGGCCATTCAGTTTATCGGAGGCGACATTTGGGGCGTACTCTCCATTTTCACGTACGGATTCGAGAAAGCAACCAAACGGTTCAAGGAGGAGAAGATCCCCGTCTGGACACTGACCGACTACAGTACGTTGATCGATGTGGCGCTTGAGAACGGAAAGATCGAGGAGAAGAGCCTTCAAACACTGAACAACTGGCGGGCTGCTCCCGAGACCTGGCCCTCCTGACTACGCCTGCAGAGTATACAGAGAGACCGACGGAACCCTCCAACATACTCCTCCGTAGCGCTTGCCGGTTTCAATCCGTAGAGGAAAAGAGACCGGTTCCAACCGATCTGAATTTTTCAACCGATCTGAACGCCTCACCCGTTACCTCTACAGGCGATCAGCCACTTTGCAAGAGACAACCAACCATGATGTACACCGATCGAATTCAATCCTGGCTCCTCGTACTGGGCATGGGCCTAAGCCTTGCACTACTCACCGGAGCCTGCAGCAGCCCGACCGATGCCAACGAAATCGAAGCGGGAGCCGATGAGCGATACCTGCAAACCAACGCGGAACGTCCAGGCGTGGTCGTGACCGAAAGCGGCCTGCAGTATCTGGTCGTCATGGAAGGAAGTGGCCATCGCCCGACCGAAGAGTCCGAAGTTCGGTTCGACATCAAAGTGATGCTCATCGACGAGAGCATCATCATCAACTCGTTCGAAGATGGCGATACACCGCAACAACCCGTAAATGAGATCGGGACAGACGGATTGAAAGAGGCCCTCCTCCTCATGAAAGAGGGCGCCGAATATCATGTTGCAGCTCCGGCAGCGTTGGCCTATGGGGATCAGGAAATGGAGTTCCAGGATCAAGAGACCGGACGACTCATCCGGATCCACTCGGGCGCGACCATCCTCTACGAAATCAAGCTGTTGGAAGTGGTCGACAACCCGGCTCCCGAAGAGACCGAAGAATAGTTTCCACGTGCGGGCTCTTCAGCATACGGGCTCCAGACAGAGAAGAAAAGGTTCAACACGGCTGACGCGGTCGGCATGACCATCACGGCCGGTACGGTCCATCGTTTTTACACCTGAAAACACCCACTGCAACCCACACCTCCATGCAGAAACGATTTTACATCGAGACCTACGGATGCCAGATGAATGTGGCCGACTCGGAGATCGTCAACTCGATCCTCCTCGACCGTGGCATGCAACCGGTTCAGCAAGCCGAAGAGGCCGACATCATCTTCGTCAATACCTGTGCGATTCGGGACAACGCCGAAGAGCGGGTCTGGAACCGGCTCAAGGAGTTCCGACAGCTCAAACGAGGCAACAAACACCTCACCGTCGGTGTCCTGGGCTGCATGGCCGAGCGAATCCGTGAGCAGATCATGGAGCAAGAAAAACTGGTCGACCTGGTCGTGGGTCCGGACGCCTATCGAGACATTCCGAAACTTCTCGACGACGTGGACGACGGACGCAAAGCCGTCAACGTTCTGCTCTCGCTCGAAGAGACCTACGCCGATATTCAACCGGTTCGAACCTCCGGCAACGGGATCACTGCTTTTGTCTCCATCATGCGCGGATGCGACAACATGTGCTCTTTCTGTGTCGTCCCCTTTACCCGGGGACGCGAGCGGAGCCGCCCGGTAGACTCGATCCTGCGCGAGCTTCGGGAACTGGCCGATCAAGGCTACAAAGAGGTCACCCTTCTGGGTCAGAACGTCAACTCCTACAAAACCGAGGAGGCCGACTTTACCCGCCTCATGGATCTAGCCAGTGGACGCTTTCCCGAAATCCGGTTCCGTTTCTCCTCGCCCCACCCGAAAGATTTTCCGGTTCCGCTGCTCCACATGATTGCCGAGCGGCCGAACCTCTGCAACTACATTCACATTCCGGCTCAATCGGGCAACAGCGACGTGCTCGAGCGGATGCGCCGTCCCTACACGCGGGAAGCCTATCTCGAGCTGATCGACACGATGCGCGAGATCATCCCCGGTCTGGCCCTCTCCACCGACATCATCAGCGGCTTCTGCGGAGAGACCGAAGAGGAGCACCGGGACACCCTGAGCCTGATGGCCCGGGTCAAATACGACCTGGCCTACATGTTCGCCTATTCCGAGCGGGAACGAACCCTGGCGCAGCGAAAATTCGAAGACGACGTCCCCGAAACCGTCAAAAAACGCCGGCTCTCCGAGATCATCGAACAGCAGATGTGCATTCAGGACGAGGTGAATCAGCACGAAGTGGGACGCGAACACATCGTACTGGTCGAAGGTCCCAGCAAACGCTCCGACGAACAGCTCTGTGGTCGTACCGACACCAACAAAATGGTCATCTTCGACCGCCAGGAGTGGCAACCGGGAGACTACGTTGTGGTCACCATCGACGAGGCCAACGCCGCCACCCTGAAAGGGCGGGCCCATTGCAAAACATCTCTCCAGGAGCATTTTCGGGCTGAACCGGTGTCGGCCTGACCCCAAAAAAAAGAAAGGCCCCTGGATATCATCCAGAGGCCTATACCGGTTGACGGTTGTCGTCCTGTCCTTGGTTAGAGGACACTCTTGCAAAAATCTCGCGTCAACGTTTTGTTCTACCTGAAACGGGTTCGACCGGTACCTTCTACTCGGTTGTTTCCAGTGTCAAATCAATTTCGCCGATATTGGTATCCTCACCGGCCGTCACCTCGACATCCTCTTCATGATGCTCCTCGAAGCCCTCTTCACGAGGCACGATGGAGACCGTATAGGTATCCTCCGGCAGACTGGACAATTTGAACTGCCCGTCCGTCTCGTCTGCAAACGTACCCGAGACCGTATCGGCTTCCGCAGTTCCCGCGTTCAGGATCGCATAGGCGGCAGCCCGTGCTTCCGGAGTTGCCGTTCCGGAGATGGTTCCGGTTGTCGCCAGACTGTTGGCCCGGATCACCGGTTTGAGCAGGTAGCCCATGCCGCTGTTGCCTCTCTTCACAATGGATCGGTCCGCATCAAAGTCCAGGACCAGCACATAGCGGGTGTCCGGCTCGATGACGGCGTTCACATTCAGCTTGAGGCCGGTCTGTTCGCCACTCGGCACCGTCAGTTCCACTTCTTCGCCATTCTCGATCACATAGGTTCCCTCCTGACGCACAATCAGACGAATCTGCCGATACGTTCCGGATTCGAGCTCCTCTTCACCGAGCACTTCGTACGCACCATTGACCAACTCGAGCAAGTCAAAAACCCGATTCGGTTCGGCAATCACCTGCCACCCCTCTTCACTCTCCTCACGATTCACTTCGACACGTTCGATAAAGACGTTAACCTCGTCATAATCTCCCGGTGCATCGTGCATTCGCACTTCCATCGTTCCCGTTCCGCCGTCCGGTGCCGTCGAACACGCTGCCAGTCCGGCAATCAATACCATGGGCAACCAAGCCCGTTTCAACAGTTGGTATCCTTTTTTCATCTCTGTCCTCATTGAATGATTCATCTCTTGTCTTCATGATTCCATTTATACAGGGCCGGACAAGTTCCCTCGTTCCGGGTGCCTGCAACAGATTGGACGAGTCAGCAAGGAAAAGGTTACAGGGAAATGCGAAAAAGTTCGAGGGAGGCGTCTTCTTAACAAATTGGAGGACAAGTCAGAACGACCTGGAGTTGCCGGATCGATGTCGTCCGAAGAGGAGGAAAACCGGATAATCGATCCCCGTCTACCGGTTGGGAGCGTTGTCTTGACCTGGCGGCATATCCGGAGGACCGCCACCAGGGTCCTGACTCGGCAGGTCGTTTGGAGCTCCGCCACCCATCGGCGATCCGTCATCATTCAGGCCCGGAGGCGTCACGGGCGGCCCTTGACCGGGAGGGCCAGACACACCACGACCGGGGTGGTTCTCATCCCGGTCGGGTCTTGATTCAAAGCCTGGTGGAATCTGTCCCGGCGGACCGCCACCGACATTCCCGTTGAACAGATTCTGTAGAATGTCGGAGGCCGGGATCCCCCGGTCCATCTGCTGCCCGACTCCCTCGACAATCGAGGCGGCCGGCAGCTGGCTCCTCCTCTGTGCCATGTTTACGGCTGCAGGCAGGCGCTGCAAATCACTGGATGAAAACCCGCTCTGCACTGCCCGAACAACCATTCGAGACGCATCGGGTAGCGACAATCCCGTACTCGCGGGCAGATCACTCATGATGGTGGCAGCTGCCACAATCTGTCCCGGCGATGCGCGTTCCAGAAGGCGGGGCTCCGAAAGGGACGTCAAGATCTCTTCCACCGAGACCGCTCCCGGAGAGCCCGTCCCCGCTCGTGCACCGACTTCCAACATCTCCTGCCGGAAGCGATCCCGATTCCCGCTGGAACCCGACCTCTCGAGCATCTGCCCGACATCGGGACGCTGCATCCAGCGATCCACAATCGGAACACTCTGCTCGGCTCCCTGTCGAATCCGGGCCAACACCTGGTTCAGCATGGCGGGCGGAACCCCTTTGGCCATCCCCTCCATCGCTTTTTGAAGCACCATTTCGCCCGGGAGGCCCTGCTCCGCCATCTCCACGGCCGGCGTCAACAACTGCACCAGCTCCTCCTCCCCGAATTGCCGCGCCGCGCCTCGCTCGACCATCTCGCTCAGCCGGCTCTCCTCGATCCCGGCAGCCACCGCACGCTCCCGAAGGTCGGCCAGCGACCCGGCCTGTCCACTCACCGTGGTCGGCCATCCGAGCAGCAGGCCTACCATCAGCACCCCCACGAATCCGGACATCCGGCGCACGAATCGATCCCCCGGCCGTCGACCTCTACTGTCGCCACGATTCAACGTGTCCGACGACCGAGTGCACCGACCCTCGCCGGCACCCCCCTCTTCTTGATATGTTGTTCTGTTCTCTCTCATCTCCTTTCCTGTTCGTCTACAATGAACAGCAGTCCATTCTCCCCTCCGAACCCGTCCGGCACCGTATAGGTATCCTCTGTAAACGGCATCCACTTCTGTTCTCCCGATTCCTCGATCAATACGATCTTGTACTCATGCCCCCCCGGTTCCAACTCCACATCGGCCGCATACCGATTCCGTCCCGTTCGCACCAGGGGCACCCCCGGTTCGGCCCAATCATTGAACGCTCCGGTCAGGTAGAGGGTGCCCTCCCCGTCATACGGAATCTCGAACTGCACACCCCCTCGCCGATTCCCCGACTCGCGAAGCGCCACCTCCGGCTCCCCGCCTCCCCGGAACCACGAATCCGGCCGGAGCGTCACACGCACCCCCCCACTCACGTGGATGTCATGAACCATCGACTCACTCGTCGCCGATGCCAAAAGCAGGTAGTCGGCCCCGGCCGTCAACGATACGCGGTCACTGACCCGAAACCGCCCTTGAACGCCACTCCGCCAGATCCGGTCGGTCTCCCGAAGCTCGATCCAGCCCGTCGGCGACCCTCCGTCGGGAGCGAACCAGTCGTACCGATACTGATCCAGCCCGGCTCGGACTCCGACCGAGAATCGGTCCGTCGCCCGGTGGTCGGACGAGGCGTACAGACTCACCGTACCGGACGGATCGTCCAGATCCCCGTAAAAGCCGCCACGCACCTGCCAGCGATATCCCAAGGAATGCTCCATGTCAACTCCGAAAAGATCGAAGCGGCTCGATGCATCGCCGCCCTGTTCCAGATTCCGGAACCGCCGACCCGACGATCCCGCTTTCAGTTTCAGCTGGGTAAACGGACCCGGCCGCCAACTTACGTTCGGCAAGAGCCACCACCCGTCGCGACTGTAGGCTGTCTTGACCGTCTGAAGGCCCGACTCCAGGCCGGCACTCCATCTTGACGCCAACCGGTAGCGCAGATTCATCTGACTGGATCCGCCGCCCAGCGTACGGGCCTCTCCACTGACCGGTTCGAACATCCCGCCCAGCGACGCATCGGCCGAAAAGCGATCCTGTTCGTAAAGAACGCTCAAGGCGGGCAGAAGAAGACCGTATCCGGTCGTCTGAGTCCGATTCCACTCCCCGTAGAAGGGGATCAAATAGCTGTTGGTCGACACACCCGCTCTTGCATCCAGTGTGAGCCAGGACGAGAGCGACTGTCCGGTGAGCGGTGCGACCGGAAGGCAGAGCAGAACCAGGAGCCAGAAACGTCGAATCATGCGGATCGAAAGATTTATTAAGACCCTCTAATCTACTGCTCTGCCCTCGAGCGCACAACCGCATGATCACGGATTCCGTCTCCGCCCCGCTGCCGCAAAGAGCTCTTTGAGCCTCGGAACAGCGCGTACCTCGACCGGTTTGCGCTACACGAGCGGCAACAGCCGGCCCGATCATCGACCGGCCGTCAACGATATTAGAGATAGAGTACCGCATTTTCATTGCCAAATCCGTCGTCTCTTGTGATGTCGGCGAACGGGTCGGTTACCCACTCCTCGCCGTTCCGAATAAACATGTAGTGGTGCTCGCCGCGCGGAACCTGAATCATGCCGGTCCAAACCTGCCGGTCGCCCACCTGTTCACGAGTCAGCGCCATCGGCTCCCATCCGGTAAAGTCCCCGGCCACGGCCAGCTCTTCGGCTTCCGGGTCAATGAATACAAACCGAATCCAGACACTCCCCGTCTCCTCGGCCACCACCCGGGTTGCCAACGGTGCATCCGCCGCCGTAAACCCATCTGACGGGGGTCCCTGCCGGGCGACAGGACCGTGCTCACCCGCTCCCAAACCGATCCCGGATCCACCCGGACCCCAGAGTGCCAACGAACCACCCGCCAGAGCCAAGAGGGCCGCCAACGCCCAGACCGGGCGAAGTTCGAACCGGACGGGGGCCATCATCTTCTCCAAGACACGCGCCAGCCGCTCCAGAATCGCCTGCTCGGTCTCCTCTCGCCCCCGACTTACGGTTTCGGTCGCCACATGATCGGCCGCCACGTCGTGCTGGGGCCGACGCTGCACGTCTCGCTCGGCAACCGCCTGCATCACCCGGTCGGAAAACCCGTCGGGGATGCCCGCCTTTGCCGCTTCAAGCTCCTGCAACCGGGCAGGAAGCTCCCGCTCCATCCGCAACCACTCGCGAAGAAGCGGATCCTCGGCGATCTGCAGCAGCGCCGCGCGCTCCTCTTCGGGCGACAGCTCTCCGTCGAAGTAGCGACGCATCCGCTCCTCATCGGACGGATCTCCCTCCTGATCGGGTCTGTTCTCTGAAAAATCGTTGGGTGATTTCATGGCTTTGTATCTCGTTTTCCGGTGAATCCGGTTCGGCCCATCTCTTGCTGAAGCTCCTTTCGGGCCCGGTGTACACGCACCTTGAGTGCGCTCACAGAGATCCCCAATCTCTCGGAGATCACCTCGTAACTGCACCCGTCACGCACTTTCAACAAGAGCGGTTCGGCCATCTCCGGGCCCAACTTTTCAAGGGCACGGTTCAATCGGTCCATCGTCTCGGCCCGCTCGATGCGATCGACAGGCGTCTCCTCCTCCTGCCAGTGACGATCCAGAAAGTCGGCGTCGTGTTCACTGATTCGGCTGTTCGTTCGCCGGATATCCTTGACGTAGTCGCGACACTGGTTACTGGCCAGTGTAAAGAGCCAGGTCGAGAATTTCGAGCGCCCCCCGAACTGATCGAGTCGCTCCCAGGCAAGAACGAAGATCTGCTGAACCAATTCCCGGACCTGCTCTTCGTCGTTGCGCACATACCGTCTCACAATGTGAAAGATCATCGGGCTGAACCGCTCGACCACCTCGCGGTACCGGTCGGTGTCTCCCGAACGGATCTCCGCGATGAGCTGCTCCTCCCACTCTATGTCAGGTTCTCTGTTCATCCACTGGGCGATTCTCGACACCGGTATTCGCGATCGTTCCGAATGTTTTCGGGTTCTGATTCGCACGTTACACAATCATACTACACAATTCTTGTCCGTCGTGCATCGTCCAGACCGCTCGGGAGTCCTTCAGAGAGGGAACGGCCGGTCCGACCGATCCCCGTGCCGGCAACATCCTTGTGGAGCGAACCTGTCGGTTGGACGACCCATTTCGGAAAACGTTACAGAATTGTTGGAACATTTGATTCGGATCCACGTATGGGCCCTCTCGTTCCCTTCCGGGTGTTGATGCAGGTCGCCAATCGTGTTACATTGCCATATTGTCAGGAATCGAGAGGGAGACGAAAAAGACGCGAACTTATGGACAGAGAAGCATTTCAGGAGCGGTACGGGCTGTTGGGCCGCTCAATGGCCATGCGCCATGTCATCGACAAAGTCGTCCAGGTGGCAGAAACCGATATCACGGTTCTCATGCAGGGGGAGAGCGGGGTCGGGAAAGATGTGACGGCCCGGGCCATTCATGCATTGAGCGAACGGAGGCATCACGACCTGGTCATTGTCAATTGTGGTGCGATTCCGGAAGGCATTATCGAAAGCGAGCTCTTTGGTCACGAAAAAGGCTCGTTTACCGGTGCAAACGATACCCGGCAGGGCTATTTCGAAAAGGCAGACGGGGGAACCATCTTTCTGGACGAGATCGGTGACACGCCGAAAAATGTGCAGGTGAAGCTACTCCGGGTTCTCGAATCCGGAGAATATTTTCGGGTGGGGTCCAGTCAGATGCGCACGACCGATGCACGTGTCATTGCGGCCACCAATCAGGATCTCTGGAAACTGGTCGACGAGGGCGCATTTCGGGAAGATCTCTACTACCGGCTCGATACCGTACGTCTGACGCTTCCCCCTCTTCGCGACCGAACAGAGGATATTCTCCCCATCTTCGAAAAGTTTGTCCAGGAGTACTCGTCCCGGTACGATTCGGTCTTCCGCGGCCTCTCCGATGAAGCGCGCGACCTGCTCGTCTCCTACCGATGGCCGGGCAACATCCGGGAACTCCGCAATGTCGCCGAACAGCTGGTGGTGCTGGAGAAGTCGCAGTTCGTCGACAAGGAGTCGCTTCAAAAGTACCTGAAAGGGCGTCAGCGAGTCGGAAAAACCGATCACCTGCCGGTCCTCGGGCAGGATCGCGGAACCCGTGACGAACCTCGAAGCGAGTTCCGGAACGATGACACCCCGCTCATCTATCGAGCCTTGCTGGAGCTGCAGGGAGACATGAGCGATCTCAAAAAGATGCTCGGGCAGTTCCTCTACAGCCAGTTTTCGTCCAAACAGATCCGCGCACTTCCTGCGGCCATGCAGCGATCCATCGATCCCAACGAATTGAATCCGGATCTCGCCTTTGGCCGGGAGCCGGAAAGCCGTCCGTTTGACCCGGAACCTTCCGAAAAGGAGGAGAGCGATCCGGTCCGGGACTATTTCAAGCAGGGAGAAATTCCGTCGATCGAGGAGACCGAGAAGTTTCTGATTATCCAGGCGCTCAAACATTTCGAGGGGAACCGGCGAAAGGCGTCCGATGCGCTCGGAATCAGCGAACGAACCCTCTACCGAAAACTGGATCAGTATGAACTTGAGTAACGGTCACCATCCACATCCGGGTTCCGATCCCGTCTCCCCGAATGAACCATGCACACGAAACCGTACCGTGGGACCGACCGGGAACACCGGAGCTGTATCCAGGGCGAGTCTCGGCGTATTGATGCTGCTCCTTCTCGGCGGATGTGTCTCCTACAGTTTGACGGGGACATCCATCCCGACGGGTGTACGCACCGTCTATATTCCGTTTTTTGGCGATCAATCCGGTGGCGGGGTGGCCGACTTGAGTGATCGGCTCAACCGTGCATTGATTCAGCGTTTTGTGAATCAGAGCCGCCTCTCGCAAACCAGTGATCAACAAAGCGCCGACGCCTGGATCGAAGGTCAGATCGTCTCCTACCGCGTACGGGCAGCCAGTATTGGCGGAGATCAACAAGCCAATCTGAATGAAGTCATCATCTCGGTTCGTGCTGTTTTTCAGTATACGACCGACGACGAGCCGCTCTACAGCAAGAGCTTCAGCGGATCGGGCACCTACGATGTGCAGGAGAGTCCGGTCGATGGTGAAACGGCGGCAGCGGCTCAGGCGTTGCAACAGATCGCCAACAATATGTTCAACGATGCGGTAAGCAATTGGTAGACCGGGGAAGGATCTGTGGGGTCCCGTTTGTTCCGACCCGAACACCGGTAATGGAGCTGGACAAGAGTTGTTTTTTACCGGGGGAGCAGATAGTTTCCTCCTCTCCATGAAACCCCTCCTTGAACATATCCCCCACTCGCTTCGCGGCTATCTGGATCACTTTCAAAAAGATCCGGACGAAGCGATTGACCGCCTGAGAGGACATCTCGGTCGAAGAGGCCCCGATGCGGTGGGCCACTACTTGTTGGCATGGCTCTGCCACCACAACGGGTACCGGGAAGAAGCGGTCCGGGCAGCCTGGAAAGCACGCATTTTCTCTCCGGGAAGTCCGGCGACCGAACGACTGCACTACTACCTGAGCCACCCCGACGGATTCAGTGCCTGGACACCCGACACCTCGTCACCGGCTCAATCGGGCCGGCGTCCTGCACCGCGAAAGAAGACGTGGTCTCGCCCGATTCAGAACCTCGACTCCCTGATCGAAAAGCTCTCTTCGGTCGAGACACGCGCCATCCGTCTGGATCCCGACAACGAAAAGGAAAGCGGGCAGGATCTGAGCGCCGAATCCCTGGAGGTGGACGACATCGTCACAGACACCATCGCCTGGATTCACGAAACGCAGGGCAACCACGGACAGGCCATTCGCATCTATGAACAGCTCAAGGAGAACTGGCCGGAGAAGCGGAGCGAGTACGAAGAGAAGATCGCTGCCCTCAAGAAGAAGCTCGGCGATTCGTAGAAATTCCGCCCATTATTCTCTGCATCAAAGAACCTCGAGGCGTTCTACGGATCCGAGTCGTACTCTGCCTTCCCAATCTACAACCTGATCAACGTTTTCTGTATGTGATCCCGCAATTCCGGATCTACCCGAACCTCGTCTGCATAGGTCTTCCAACGCTGGACAACGGAATGTACCTGATCGATAATCGCAGATGATCGACGAATATGGACCGACTCGGCGACCGCCATCAGATCGGATCGACGAATCGAGGACCTCTTGCCATTCACACTCAAGGCGTGGTGGCTTACCCACTCACTCCCGGGCCGCCAGGCGTGACAGAGATCATAGGCCGGAGCCAGCTCCCAGGAATCATCTTTTTTCAAGCGAAACGAGAAATTCTTTGTGTGATCATCACAATTTCTGGCAAGTACATTGAAGACCATTCGTCGAAACATCTGCTCTGCAGCCGGATAATCAAGTTTCAACCTTCGCATCGTCTGGAAAAGTTGCTCGTATCCATAACTCCGAATTTCATTGTAATCCAGATGATTCAGTCCGCACCAAGTCTGTATGTGGTGCTTCTGGTTCCCGTCCCTGTCGAAACGCTGGGTCATGAAATGAGCCCTCCCTCCCTCTTCAAGCAATTGACAGGGCATCATCTCGATTCCGCAATCCAGGGCCATACGATGGTACGCCATCTCCACCCGACCGTATCCATGACTTTTCCCGAGCTGAATATCACTGACTCCGTCAAGTTTGATGAGCCAGTGGCTGAACCCTTTCGGGATCCTGGTTTGGCCGGACCGAATTTCGCCAGTCGTTTTGTTCCATGCGATGACCGCCTTGGGACGTGCCCCCCCAGCAGATGTTCCGATTCTCAAAAGATCTTTGACGGCGCCTCCTTTATCCTCCTTCAGATGAGTTTCGAACTCTTCCCGCCTCTCCAGAATACTCCTTGCTGCGTCGACAAGGGAATGGACCTCGACGTGAAACGTTCGTTGGGTCGACCCCATAATGGATGGTTCAAATTCCAGTGCGCCCATACCGCGATCGCCGATAAAGCAGAGCGTTTCGACCGGATTCATGCTGTCGGCCGGACGACCGTTCCGAGCCAACCACTCCTGAATCAATCGATTCCCGTATTTGTCCGGCAACACATCCGCCAACAGACCCGGCAATCCCTTGAAACAGTCCGGTTTGTTTCGTCTGCGAAGATCCGGAAACGAATACACTCGTCGTGAAGATGTCAGAGGCATTTGCAGGGGAGAAAGCTCCCATCCGGTCGCCCGAAAGGACGGGTTGAACTCAAACAGTCCCAACCCTCTCTCATCGTCCCATGCAATGGCCCCTGCTTCTTCTCCCCAAACTCGAACGGTTGCCGTCGTCACCATTTCCACTCCTCGCCATCCTCGCCTGTTCTTCCTTGCACAGTACGTGCACGACGTCGCTTCTCCCGCTCCAGTCGGGCGAGTTCAATCGGGCTGATGTTTGGCCCGGTTTCGAATGCGTCCAGTACATAAAGGAGATCCAGGACTCGAAGAACACGGATCAAGTTCGTCAAATGCGTTCCCTCGCCACGCTCCAACATGCTCAACGTCGAACGACTGATCCCTGCTTTTGCAGCAACGTCATGTTGGGTTTGGTTCTGCTCGAGTCGGCGTTCCCGGATACTGGACCCCATCTTCTCCAGAATCGCCCGGTCACTCATGGATACCCAGTCTATGTCTGAAATTTCATTCATTATGGTCACATTTTGATTTTAATGTATGAATTTTCATACAAATCTCAAACGAATACAACGCACAGGGAGTACGGGCCATCGGCAATCAGAGAAGATTCCAAACAGGTGTCCCGCCTTACGCGTTAACGAAGGGATTGTGACTCTTTTCGTGGCCAATCGTGGTAGAGGGGCCGTGACCGGGCCAAACGACGGTTTCGTCAGGTAACGGGTAGAGTTTCTCGCGGATGGATTGGACAAGCTCGTCGGAACGGCCTTTGTAGAGGTCGGTTCGGCCGATGCTCTCGCGAAAAAGTGCGTCTCCGGAGACAAGAACCCCCTCATCGGGGAAATAGAGAGAGACGTGATCAGGCGAATGACCGGGTGTATCGATCACATCCATGGTGAACGACCCCAGCTGAAATCCCTTGCCTTCCGGAAGCGGCTCCGGGTCTGCATGGAACCCGGCCATTTGGATCCCGAACAGGGCGGCCTGTTCTTCGGCATTTTTCCAAAGCCAGCGATCCCGGTCACTGAGCCAGACCGGAAGGTCGTAGTGTCGCAGAATGCCACTCAATCCCAGGACATGATCCACATGGGCGTGAGTGAGAAGAATGGCGATCGGACGGGCACCCGATCGTTTCAAATAGTTCAAAAAGATCTCGAGTTCCCGTTGGTTCGAGAAGCCGGGATCCACAATGAGTGCTTCTTCTCCGTCGAGGAGCAGATAGCTGTTCTCGGCAAAGGGTCCGACGGTAAATGACTCGACTTGCATGCGGGTACTCCCGGTTGGCCCCGGTTGTCCTACTTCTTGCCGTATCGGCGGTTGAAGCGGTCGATCTGGCCGGCCGTTTTCTGCAACGTTGCATTGTCGGAGAAGAACGGATGGTTCTTCGAGTCGACTTCGCTTTTGTAGACGCCGTTGGCCGGATTCATGGTACTACGGGTGGTAAACTCGGTCCCGTCACTCATGATCACTTTTACTTCGTTGTACTCCGGATGGATTCCTTTTTTCATAACCTGCCTGCCAATTCTCTTTCGGGTTCTCCCGTTCGGACTGTACCGGCTGCTGCGAACCGATTCTGCCGATCCAACCGATCGCTGTTCACGACGGGAGATCCTCACCTGTTTGTGGGAGTTTATATAGTCAGGAAAAATAGTGCAATTTCAGAGCGATTGCAATGCGTGTGTCAATGCCCGGGTCTTGACGCACGTCTCCTCGAACTCGGCCTCCGGATCGGAGTCGCTGGTAATCGCTCCTCCGGCAGAATACCAAAGTGATTCTCCCCGCAGAATGGCCGTCCGGATCACCACGTTGAAGTCAAATTCCCCGTCCGGGGCCATGTACCCGATCGCACCGGAATAGATCCCGCGACGATATCGCTCAAGCCGTTCGATCCACTCCATGGACCGGATTTTGGGCGCTCCGGTCATGGATCCCATCGGAAAACAGGCGCGAATCATGTCGATCGGATCGGTACCTGGCCGAACCTGCCCTTCGACTGTCGTAAGGAGCTGGTGGACGGTTTGGAAGCTCTGAACATCGAAAAGACGGGGAACCGTCACGCTTCCCGGTTGGCAGACGCGGGAGAGGTCGTGCCGAACCAGATCGGTGATCATCACATTTTCTGCCCGCTCCTTCTTTGATTCGATCAGGTGGTTGCGAAGAGCGCGATCGGTCACCGGATCCGGATCGCGCGGGGACGTCCCCTTGATCGGCTGGGAGAAAAGATGCCCGTCATGGTGGCAAAGAAAACGTTCGGGAGAGGCGCAACTCACACTCCACTCCGGTGTCCGGATCCAGGCTGCAAACGGGACCGGACCCGCCTCCCGCATGGCACGAAAGAGTGCCCCGGAGGTCGAATCGAACGGCATGGAGAGCTGTCTGGAGAGGTTCAACTCGTAAATTTCCCCCTCTTTGATGGCCTCCTGTACCTTCCGGATGGCCTCCAGATAGGCCTCCTCGCTCACACTGGAGACCAGCGGCGCTGTTCGGGGGTCCGTGTATCCACTCCCGGTGCGAACGGATGAACCGGTATGTCTGCCGGAGCCCTCGGGCATTGGCTCCAGGAGCCAACTCTTGCGAAGAGAAGACGGGGGTGTTGCCGTCGGCAACGTTTGTCGCACGGTCGACAAACGCTCCAGCCTGGAGTCCCAGACCTCCAGGCTCGCCGGGATCATGAACCAGAGATCGGGGGCACCGACCGGATCGGGATGACGCGAGTGAAGCGCTTCAATCCGGTTTTTGAGATCGTATCCGAAGTAGCCGGTCATCCAGGCCGGCCGGATTGCGCGCAACTCCTGCAGGGCTCTCCAGGGATCTCCGACCCCTCTCCACCGTCCACGACCCCACTGAAGGGTCAGACGCTCGCCCCGAGCCGAGAGAATCACCAACGGATCCCTGCCCAGCAGAGAGTACCGACTGGAGGGGTGGCCGTCCAGTTGCGAGTCGAGAAGGACACAAGGAGGGGATTCGGATTCATCGAGGGCGACATCGATCCAGTCCCGTTTCTCCTCCCTGCTCATCGGGCGGGCGGGCGCATCTGTTATTTTGGCGGCAAGGTCAGTACCTTGTCGCTCATCGAAAATTTCAGGCTTGCTCATGTATCGAACCATTGTACGACCCTTGCTGTTTCGGTTCAAGGCAGACACCACCCACAACGAGATGGTCCGCTGGGGCCGTGTAGCCGCCGGATCCACGGTACTCCGCCATCTTGCCAGCTGGATCTACGAAGTCCGAGCGCCGGAATTGGAACAGGAGATCCTCGGAATGCACTTCCGGAATCCGGTCGGCCTGGCCGCCGGATTCGACAAAAACGGCGACCTGACCCCTCTGATGGAGGCGGCCGGATTCGGGTTCGTCGAAGTGGGCAGCATTACGGCCAACGCGTCGGTCGGCAATCCGCTTCCGCGCCTCTTTCGACTCCCGGACGATCAGTCGCTGATCAATCGAATGGGGCTCAATAACGATGGTGCAGATACGATTGTCAAGAGGCTTCGCAAGCAGACGATCCAGATTCCGCTCGGCGTGAACATTGCCAAGACCCACGATCCCGGGATCTCCGGTGAGCGGGCACTCCAAGACTACAAGAAGAGTTTTGACCGGGCCAGTGAGGTTGCCGACTACATCACCATCAACATCTCCTGCCCCAATACACGGGAGGGGAAAACCTTTGAAGAGCCCGAAAGCCTGGCGGCTCTCCTCTCTCATCTGCAGATCGATGCCGACGAGACACTCCCGCCGGTCTTTGTCAAACTCTCGAGTGACCTGGACGAACATCGCCTCGAGGAGCTGATCGATGTCTGTCGACCCTGCGCCATTAGTGGCTATGTTGCCGTGAACACCTCCTCGTCGCGCGACGGATTGCAGACAGCGAAACAGACGCTCCAATCAATCGGAGAAGGGGGACTGAGCGGACGGGCGATCGCCGGAAAGCGGTTGCGAACCATTCGCATGCTTTCGGAGAAAACCCGGGGCGAAAAACCGATTATCGGTGTGGGCGGTATTTTTTCGACCGAAGATGCCCTGGAGACGATCCGGGCGGGCGCCGACCTGATTCAGGTCTACAGCGGGCTCGTCTACGAGGGACCCGGACTGGTTCGGCGAATCAACCGGGGTCTTCGGGATCACCTGCGTCACGAGGGGTTGGAACACATTTGGCAAATCCGTTCCGGCAAGAAACCGTGATTACTCCGGCTCCCGACTCTCTGTATCGGGTGCCGGGTCCGGCAGATTCAACCGGGCGGCCAACTGGCGGGCATGAGGCGAGGCGGGAGCCAGTTTGATGAGTTCGTCGGCCCACCGGAGCGCCTCTTCCTGCCTGCCCCGGGAGATGGCCAGATCGGCCAGAGCATAGAGGCTCTCGCGCCGGGGAGCTCCTTCGGGCGCCTCCTGCCAGACGCGCAGGAATTGAGCCCGTGCCTGCTCCGGTTCATCCAGACGAACCAGGTAGTGCACCCCGATCCGGTAGATGATCTCGTACCGATCGATCTCCATGGCCATCTGCTCCTGCTCGCTGCCGGGTATCTCTCCCAGGTTCAACCCGCCGGCGGGGACACTGGAGAGACCTTCGGCCGTCACATCCTCACCGGACAGCGTCGAGCGACCGTTGACATCCTCGCCAGGGACGTTTTCAACGAACGAACCTCGGGCCGGTCCTGCCGATGCCCGCCTCCATTCGTCCGTCAGGGGTCGATGACCCCACACCTGCCGGAACTGTTGACGTCCCCGCTCCATCTGTACCGGGTTGCGTTCATTCAGAAATCCACCCCCTTCCGTATCGATACTCACACCGGTCGGCTCGAGGAGTGGGACCCCTCCCCGTCGAGTCGGTTCCCGATCCCCGGGTTCATCGTCCATGCCGGCCTGATGTTCCGCTTCCAGTTCACGAATCCGTTCATAAAACCGGTCTCTCGGAAGCCGGGAGAGGGTGAGCAGACTGTCCAGTCGCATCTCCTCTTGCCGCAGTTCGGTATAGGTCCGCCAGCTACCGGCCAGTTCATCGGCGTCCCAATCGCCGGGGAGTTGCTCCGGAGGAACCTGCATACGGGCGGTCGAGTCGTAGTAGGCAGCTGCCGTCAAGTGGTCTCCATAGAGATCGTGATGCAGCAGAGCCAGTTCATGGTACACACGAGCCCGAACCGGTGGATCGGGTCGGGTCTCTTCGTCCCGAAGCAACGATTCCAGTCGGTACTGTGCCTGAAGGGTTCCCCCCATGGCCATTTCGGTCTGAGCCAACTGAAGACGAATCTCCGGACGCCGGCGAACCCAAAGTTCACTGCGGTCCATCCGATAGAGCCCGGCAAGGGCCTCCTCCTCCCGACCCATCGCCCGAAGTGCCTCGACCCGTTTGAGCAGCGTCTGAAACTCCATCTCCATGTCGGGAGTCAACTCCAGCAGCTGGTCGTAGGCACTGAGCGCTTGTGTGTAATTTCCCATCCGCTCCATGAGTTGCCCGTAGTGAAAGTAGGCACGATGCGCCAAATCGGTCTCTTCCAGTCGTTCCAGAGAGAAGAGTAGCTGCAATCCAGCCAGATAGTAGTCTCCCCGGGCCGTGTAGAGCTGGGCCAGAACCGCACGCGCTTGTGCAAGGTACTCCGGGGTCCATCCGGAGGTGAGCGAGACGGCCTCCTCTCCCGTCTCGTCTTGGAGAAAACTCCACTCGTTTTCACCGCCAATCATCTGCTCGAGGAATCGGATCCCTTCACTGTTCAAGCCCAACTCCAGGTAGGTCCGTGCTTCCCAGATCACCGCCCGTTCCCATGCATCGCGACGGGTGGTGGTTCGGGCCACTTCCCGAAATTTGTCCCGGGCCGCAAAATAGTCTCCACGGTAGTACCACGACTTGCCGATCAGCTCCAGGGCATCGTCCGGAAAACTTGAATTCGGATGATTCCGAAGGATGGACGCGGCTTTCTCGATCGCCTCGCCAAAGGCTTCTTCTCCCCCTTGGCCGGGCGGGGGATGAATCCGGATGAGCTCGTGCGGATTGAATTCGGGCTGGTTTCGAAGATTCTCTTCAAGCCCCTGTTCGAAGTACGATTTGGCGTTGTAGAAGGTGTTGTAGTACGCCCTCATGTCGTACCACTGTTGATGAAGCGTGGTGGAACACCCGCTCAGAAGTACCAGAAGCAAGATGAGCGTCGCCTTCTTCACATGGATGGTCGTCGGAGTTCAGGGCTTCCGTCGGCCGAACCGGACCCGGTTCGACCCGATGAACCCGGATGCGGCCGGTTCAGCCCCCGCCGTACAGAGTACACATCGGGAGGCTTCTAATCAATGGTGCTCACTTTCACCATGTTGGTGCGGCCCCGTTTGGAGAGCGGGATTCCGGTTGCCAGAATCACCCGGTCACCGGATGTCACCAGACCGTGTTTGCTCACATACTTTTCCATCATCTTGACGCTGCGATCCGTATCGAAGAGCTGATCCAGTTTGACCGAATAGACGCCCCACACCAGGTTGAGTTGACGGCGTACTTTCTGGGATTCGGTAAAGGCGATAATGGGGGGTTGGGGACGAAACTTGGAGATGCGCCGGGCCGTGTTGCCGGAGTGGGTGATGGTGATGATCGCCTTCGCCTCCACGTTTTGTCCGAGGGTCACACAGGAGTAGGAAATGGACTCGATGATCAGTTTCTCCGGGAGCTCCGGTTTCCGGTAGTCAAGGCTGTAGTAGATTCCTTCGGAGTTGCTCTCGACCGTGCGGCAGATGCGATCCATGGTCTCGATCGCTTCGACCGGATACTTGCCGGCCGCTGTCTCCCCGGAGAGCATGACGGCATCGGTTCCGTCAAGTACGGCATTGGCCACATCGGAACTTTCGGCCCGGGTCGGGCGCGGATTCACAATCATCGAGTCGAGCATCTGGGTGGCCGTAATGACCGGTTTCCCTCCCATGCGGGACTGTTTGATGATCCGTTTCTGAACTTCGGGAACCCGCTCGGAGGCGATCTCGATCCCCAGATCACCGCGTGCCACCATGATTCCGTGCGACTCTTCGATGATCTCGTCAATGACTTCGAGTGCTTCCGGCTTTTCAATTTTGGCGATCACTCCCGCATCGCTGCCGGCTTCCTGGATCAACGCCTTGAGCTCGCGAATGTCGTCGGCCGACCGGACAAACGAAAGTGCCACGAAATCGACATCCTGCTCCAGTCCGAAGCGCAGATCTTCGCGATCTTTGTCCGTCAGAGAGGACATGGAGATTTTGACTCCCGGCAGATTCACACCCTTTCGGGATTTGATCTCGCCTCCGACAATCACGGTTGCCTTGACTTCGTTGGCCTCTCGATTCACTTCGGTAATGAGCAGTTCGAGCAGCCCGTCATCGATCAGAATCCGGTTGCCGACCTCTGCATCACCAGGCAGCGCGTTGTAGTCGATCGGGATGATGGATGTGCTCCCCTCCACCTCGTCGGGCGTGAGCGTCACCGTGGTCCCTTCAGCCAGAATCTGCGATCCTCCCTTCATCGTTCCCACCCGGATTTTCGGGCCCTGAAGGTCCATGAGCACCGGTATGGAGTAGTCGTTTTTGCGCGCCACTTTCCGGACATCCCGGATCGATTGGGCATGGATTTCGTGCGTCCCGTGCGAAAAGTTGATGCGGGCAACATTCATCCCGGCGTGGTAGAGCTTCTCGATCTGTTCGTAGGAGGTAGAGCTGGGGCCCAGCGTCGCGACAATCTTCGTACGACGGAAATTATTGAGCATGGATCGGTTCTTCATTGAGGTATGCCGAAAATTGATTATGAATCGAAAGGTATCACGTTTTCTTTCAACTGTCTAATGAAAAGAGCGGCATGGAACGCTGGAATCGCTTTTATGATTGGTATTTATGAAGACCTTTTGGCAGATTGCACTTGGAATCGAACCGAAACGCTCACGCCCGAACAGATATGCAACTTCCCTTTTCCCGTGGATGGCTCACCTCGCTGATTGCCGGACTCCTCCTGCTCGGTGCCTGTGCGCGCGCGAGCAATCCGGACATTGAACGGGGTGCCAACTACTACTTCCAGGACGGCTATCCCGAAGTCCGACTCTCGGCGCTGGGCATCTTGAACGATGAGGATCAGGGAGTCATCGCCGTAGCGGCCGACATTGTCGAATCCAGTTTGATCTACCGGGAGATCGACGGGGAGAATCAAGCGGTACTCGAGGTCGAAATCCAGATCACCGGCCAGGAGGGCACCTCGTTTAGCGAGACATTCACTACCCAGCTTCAGGTCCAAAGTGAACGGGAAGCGTGGCTCACCCGCCCCGACGTGATTCACTTCTCCAAGGAGATGGACTCGCCACCCGGAGACTATCAAGTCACCTTTTCGGTAACCGATCTCACCTCCGGAAACCGGGCGGTACGCACGACCGAGACCTTCATCCCCGATCCGGCAGACAATCAGTTGCGACTCACCTCGGTCCGGATGTTGGCCCGGGATGCTGCGCTGGACGACGAGGATGTGGACGGGTACCTGCCGGTGACCACGTATGATGTCTCCACTCGCAATGACAGCTTGCGGTTTGTGGTTCAGGTAACCAACAATCGAAGCGAACAACCACTCCGGATCACCTCCCGGCTTATCCAGTTTGAAGCGGATACCAGCTCGGCCCGGCCCATGAGTTTCAACAACTATACGCAGTCCAGCCTCCCCTACAAGGGGATCGACTACAGTGAAGACGAGGTGATCGATCAGACGCAGCGGACCCTGACCCAGCCGGGCAGTGTGCTCATCGAGTATCGATACCCTCGTCCGGACAGGGGCAACTACCGGTTCGAAGTTCGCGCCAACGATTCGGAGAGCGAGGAGCTCTTCAAGGCTCGCGACTTCTCGGTGATGGGACAGAACTATCCCAATCTGCGGACACCCCGTGAACTGGCCGAACCCCTCATTTATCTGATGGACCGCCGGGATCATCAAGAGATGCTGGAGATTACGAATCCCGACTCCCTCAAGGCGGAAGTCGACCGTTTTTGGCTCTCCAATGTGGGATCCCAGAGCCAGGCGCGACGGGTGATCTCGCTCTACTACGAACGGGTCGAGCAGGCGAACAAGCAGTTTACAAACTTCAAGGAGGGGTGGAAGACCGACATGGGAATGATGTACATCCTCTTCGGAGCCCCTTGGTATGTCGATACGCGGCTCAACGAAATGCTCTGGTCCTACGCCTACGACCGCAGTGACCCGCGTTATAACTTCCTCTTCCAGCGTCCACGGGGCGTCAGCGAGTTCTTCCCGTTCAACAACTACCTGCTCATGCGTGACCAGAGCTACTTCAACATCCAGTACCAGCAAGTCGAGCGCTGGCTCTCCGGCACCATCCTGCTTCGCCAACTCTGAGTCGGGACGACGGGTGGCGACGAGTCATGGCAGGATGTCGGATGATTTGCGGTGAATTTACGGGCGATTTACGGGTCGAACCGATTGCCTCGCCCCTGTACCAACTCCCGATTCAGATTCACCTGGATGGTGACCTCGTCTCCCTCCCGGCTCCAGGCATTGATCGCTGAATAGGTTGCCGGCAGCCACTCCGGAATCACGGGTTGGCGATGCGCCGTCGTCACATTCTCGTTGTTGTCGGCCTCTTCGCGGGAGACCGGCCACCGAACACCCAGATCAGCCATGCGACGCCCCTCTCCAAAGAGGACTTCCTGTCGCAAGAGGTAGAGGGTCTCGAGTGCATCTCCGTCCGAATCCGTCAGGTTGGCGATCTGCGTACGGGTGACCGATGTACCGGACACCACCGGAACCGGGGTCTCTTCTACCCGATCCAGAACCAGACCGGCCACAAATGGATCCGATGCCGAGGCGCGAACAATGACATCCGAACTGTTGGGCCGTTGCACGTTGGCCGAGGCTCCCATCCGGGGCTCGCCGGACTCGTTGAACTCCCGGATCTCGCGGGAGTCGACCAGATCGAGCAGATCCTCCATGCGATCCGTTGCCAGGGGCAGATCGTCCTGTGAAAGAGCCGCTTCAATCAGAATGAGCCACGCCTCTTCGGCCGACTGCAGGATCACCGGCGACTCCTCGGTTCCGCCCAGATCTCCATATTTCGGATCCAGAAAATCGAGTCGCGGGAGGGGTTGCAGGTCGTTGAAACTCTGTCGGTCGTAGACAGCCGCTTCCATTGAACTTGTGGGTCCGTTGACACCGTCAAATTCCTGGACCCGCAGATAGTCGGGATCGGCCTGCAAAAGGGCTTGGGCATGCGTGGTCGCTTCACTACGGTTCCCCAGCGAGTAGTGGGCTCGTGCCAGGGCCAGCTCAAAGGAGGGGTTGGCAGCCACCCGGTTGGCCTCTTCAAAGGCCGTAACAGCCCGCGTGTAGTGTGTTTCAGGGGCGAGCACCTCGCCGGCCGATTCGGCCGGAAGGCCGGTAAAGTAGTCGCCTGCCAGCAGGTGGGACCACCCGATCCAGAAGTGATAGCCCGCCTCGATCTCCGTTCCGGCTGCATCGGGGTCGTTCTCGACGAGGATCACATCCAGCCCGTATTGTGCCTGCTCGCGAAGACGCGCGATCTCCTTCTGCACATTGTTCACGTCGGTATCGGTGTCGTTGAACACCCCGTTCTGAACCGCTGTGTTGAAAAACGTATTCTCGTTTACATAGTTGTCGCTGGTCAATTCGGCCAGGACCAACAGCTCGTTGGTGAGAACCGCATGACGGTGGTTCAGTCCGTTGAGCCACGCCTCGGCACTCCCGGCTCCCGAAACGGCCTCTTCGAGTGTGAGGTCCGGATTCCGCGCCTGGGTGCCGTCGATCAGATCGCAGGCGGCCAGTGGGAGCACCAGGGCCAGCAGCAAAAGAATCGGACGTACCGGCGTTGGAGGGGTCGCAGAAGTTGTGGTCGAACAGGGAGTCAAATCAGTCATGGTGTCACTCGGTTGGTTGTCTTCACAAACGTCGGGGGCTCGGTGGGTTCGATGCACGTCCATTCTCAAAATCCGGCCCGAATCCGGAAGGTGTACTGCCGCGGGCTCGAAAGGGTTCCGAGCCCGAAACCGCCCACGCCAATCTCTCCCTGACCCCGGGCAACGCCCTGGCCACTCACCTCGGGATCAAACTTGGATCGTGTCCAGTTGAACGGATGGCTTGCCGTGAACGCAAGCGAGAGGCTGCGGAATCCACCAGCCAGCCACGACTCCGGAAATTCATATCCAATGGAGAGCAGGCGCACTTTCAGATAGTCGGTATCTTCGACCCACTCCGAGGAGAAGATCGTGTAGTTGCCGCCGGAGTCCTGAACGGCCTGATCCGGAATGCGGCCATCTTGTGCCCCGTTGATGTATCGAAGGATCTCGTCCATATTGATGCCCTGGGCGCCCAGTTGATAGTCGGCGCTCGCCACCAGACTCCAGGAGCGCCAATCGGCTGTTACGCCGAGACTTCCGAAATAGTCGGGCAGTGGGGATCCGAGGGGAACATCGAATTGCACATCCTGAATGGATCCTCCTGCGCCGTATTCCGGCCGGTTGCCGCGAAAATGCCCGACGGAGTGCCCTTCATCGACCCAGGATCCGAGAAACCCGAACCCGCCAATGGCAAACGGACTGGTTCCGCCGTTGTCCGTGACCTGGTTGTGGAGGGTATTGAGAGATCCCCGAATCCCCACATTGGCGTCCCTGGTTCGAAGAACGTTGATCCGCGTGGCCAGTTCGATCCCGTGATTCTCAATGGTTCCCACATTCTGAAGGGCACTGCCCAGACCGCTGGATGGCGGGAAGGGTGCACGAAAGAGGGCATCTTCGGTTTCTGAACGGTACCAACTCGCCTCCAGGATCACCCGATCCCGGAAAACACCCAGATCCAGACCGGCTTCCAGGGTCCGCGTCCGCTCCGGTCGGAGCGCCTCGTCTCCGGCGGTCCCGAATTCGATCGCCTGCCCGTCCAGGAAGGGCCGAATGCTGGCCAATACTTCGTTGGAGAACGGGGTCGGGAAGTTTCCGGCCCACCCCAGGTTCCCCCGGAGTCGCAGCGTCGAGACTCGAATGGATTCAAACGCATCGCGAAGCGCCGGCTCGCCGGCAAGGTTCCAGACGGTACCCACTTTCGGATAGAGTTGAGCGGGGATGGTCTCTCCGAAGGCACTGTTCTGGTCGACCCGCATGGCCAGTTCCAGAAAATATCGGTTGTCGTATCCCAAATTTTCGAGCCAGTACCCCCCGTAGTTGATCAGCGTGCGGCGGAAATTGCTCCCGCTGGTCGACGATCCACTGCCCGCCAGACGGGATCCGTCGGGAACTCCCTCGGCTGTGATTCTCACCTGCCGTTCGTCGTTGCGAAAGACCTGTCCTCCCGCCTGGGAGATCAGATTCCACCGTCGCCAGTCGGTTTCGTGTCGCAGAGTCCCCTCCAGGGTGAGTCCCAGGAAATTTCGGGAGGCCTCGCTCAACCGGCCACTATCCGTGGTCCCGGGGGGCTCGAATCCATAGGCGATCTGGGCGGCATTGGTATCGTAGAGGAACTGACCACTCTGCCGGGCATCCACACCTGCGACCACTCGGGCTGTAAGCTCTGGAAGGATCTCCACTTCGAGCTGCTGGGAGGTCTGATAACGTTTGACATCCTCACTCATGTCCGATTCGGCAAGGTATCCCAAAATATACTCCTTGCGTGCCTGATAATCGGAATCGTCCCAGCTTTCCGGATTCCCGAACAGGGCTTTGTCGACATCCAGCGGGCTTCCCGAGGAGTTCCCGTTCCAGTCGCGACTGAATTCGTGACTGGCGAAGGCGAAACTGCCCCGATAGTGGACGTTCTCCCGCACCCGGGCTTGAAGCGAGGTGCGCAGACTGTGTCGAACCTGGTCGTTGTTGGGCAACACCCCTTCGTCTCCGCTCATGGATCCGGAGAAGCTGTACTGGACCTGATCGCTCCCGCCCGAGCCGCTCAGTCGGTACTGCTGGACGATCCCCGGAGTGAATAGAATATCCCCGGTTTCGTCATAGCGGAGGTAGTCACGGGTGCCGTGGGTCTGTCCCAGTACGGTTTCGAGTTCGAATCGGGAGGCGCCGGACGTGCCGTGCTTGGTAAAGATCTGGATCACGCCGTTGGCGGCATCCGACCCGTAGAGTGTGGTGGCCGCTCCGCCACTGACCACTTCGATGCGTTCGATGTTCTCGACCGGAATGTCGGCCAGGGCCGAACTCTGTGACCCGCCGGTCCCCTGATAGAGGTTGAATCCGGTGGTCTGGTCGACCCGTACGCCGTCAATGTAGACAACCGGTGTGGTCGCCGTGAGCGCAGAGACGACGCCGCGTCCGCGAATCAGGGATGCGGTACCCGGTTCGCCGGAGGTGAATCGGACCTGGGCGTTGCTCAGGTTGGACTGCAGGATCTGGTCCAGACGGAGGGTGGGCAGTCGATCGATTTCGTTGCCCGTGATCGCCGTCACATTGGTCGAGAGGCGGTAGCGTTCCAGACCTTGTCCCTGGCCGGTGACGATGAGCTCGCCGAGACCGACCAGATCCTCTTCAAGATCGAGGGTGAGCGATACCTGCTCGTCGTGGATCGGGAGAGGGAGGTGGCGGGTCTGGTAGCCGACGGAGGAGAGGCGGAGGGTGTATTCGCCATAGGGAAGCCTGTCGATGGAGAATTGACCGTCGACATCACTGGCGGTTCCCCGATCCAGCTCCGGGATGTAGAGGGTGACTCCGGGCAGAGGCTGCCCGGTACGGGCATCCAGAAGTTGGCCATCAAGTGTGCCCTCTTGGGCCATCAGCGGCGTTGCAGCGATCAGGGAGAGTGAGAAAATGACAAGAAAGAACAGAACGGATCGTAACGATCGTTGGGTCATACGAATGGTGATATGGTTCGACGGGTGTCAGGTGTGACTCGACTGTAAATCGCCAAAGGCCCCCTTTCAGGGCAGACGCGCCAATATAAAAAAATTTTAATTGGAGGCACCCGATGCGGCAAATCACTACACGACCCCGTTCACTTCTGCCATGGATTCGGAAATATCTGCCAATCCGACTTGGAGACAAGCGATTGGATGATTGTCAAACAATCCGGCGGGGCAGGCGTTCGGGCAAACGGGCCAAAACTTCGTAATTCAGATTGTTCTGAACCTCGCCAAAAGAGGCCAGCGAGATCTCGTCCTCGCCCTGCCGGCCAATGAGCACCACTTCATCGCCGCGTTGCACACCGTCAATCTCGGTCACATCGATGGTGAGCATATTCATGTTCACCGCACCAACAACCCGGGCGCGCTCGCCACGAACCAGGACATACCCGGCATTGCTCAAATTTCGCCCGAAGCCCTGACTGTAGCCGACCGGGACGGTGGCAATGCGCTCGGTTCGACCCGTCATGTGCAGCGTTCCGTACCCGACAAACTCTCCCTCTTTAACCTCTTTGACGCTCATGATGCGGCTCTTCCAGTTGAGCAGCCGCTCGAGCGGGCGGGTCGAAAGTTTCATTTCCTGTTGCCGGGCCAGCATCTGAATCTCGGGACTGGGCCAATAGCCGTACTGTGCAATCCCGAGCCGGACCATGGTCCATGTGGAATCGGGATAGGAGAAGAGCGCGGCCGAACTGGCGGCGTGAATCAGTGGAATGGGCCCCAACGCCCGATTGAACCACGCAACCGCATCGGTAAAGCGTTTACGCTGCTTCTGGATCCGGAGATGGTTGGCCACACTCTCCGCGCCGGCAAAATGGGTCGAAATCCCTTCGAGCCGGATGAGATCTCCCGCCTCACGGATCCGGTTGCTGACCTCCTCGAACTGGTCCGGTTCGATTCCGGTCCGGTGCATTCCGGTTTCGATCTCCAGATGAATTCTGGCCGTTCGACCGATTCGCCGAACGGTCTTGAGGACGGCCTCCAACCGATCGGTTTCGAAAACAAAAAACGAAAGATCGTTGGAGATGACCCACTCGAGAGCGTCGTCGGGGATCGCCCCCATGATCAGCAGATCCGTCTCGGACGATCTGCGGGCCTGCATTGCGCATTCCGCTTCGTCGGTGCTGAATAGAGCAAACCGGCGGATTCCGCACGATTCAGCCAACGGCAGAAAATGGGCGATTCCGTGCCCGTAGGCGTTGGCTTTGATGACCGAACAGAGCTCGACCTCATCTCCGGCCTGTTCGCGCAGATAGGAAAGGTTGTTCTCCAACGCAGCGCGGGAGAGTTCAATCCAGGAGGGCGTCAACGCCAAGGACCGTTCTACTTTCTGTTGATCGATTGTCTCCATTCCTCCAACAATATCCCGGTGAACAACTCTCGTGTCGGTCCCAACAACCCATCCGGAAAATCGAACCGGCTCGCATGCAGGTGCGGCTGCTCCTCTCCGCTTCCCACTCCAAAGAACCCCACCTCCATTCTCGTACCGAAATGGCTCACATCCTCGCTCCAGGGGTAGGCGTTCTCCAGCTCGATGCAGGGTCGCCCCACTCGGCCGGCCGCCGCTCGAATTCGCTGGACGGGACCGGGTGCATTGACCACAGCCGGAAACGGTTCGACCCGTTGCATCTCCCACTCGATTCCGTCATCGGCAGCCTGCCGCCCAATCTCCTCGTACAACTGCCTCTCCATCTCCCCCACCGCCGCATCGCTCACGCCTCGAAGCGTGACGCCCATCTCCGCCTCCCCCGGCTGCGTACCGAAAGCCGGCTCTCCGACCTGTATGTAGGTGGTCGTTGCAAACGCATGGACATCGGACGACGGGTCGGGCTCTCCAAGCCCGGGGACCCGTGCCGCCACGGCACTCACCAACGGCACCGGACTTCGTCCCTGCGCCGGCCAGGCCGCATGGCTCGACTCCCCTTTGAACCGGAATCGCAACCCGGTCGACGCACAGGCAAAGGGGCCCTCGCGAAGCAGCACCTCCCCCAACGGGCGGCCCGGAATGTTGTGAAATCCGTAGAGCCGATCCAGTTCCAATGCCAAAAGGCGGGGGTCTTCCAGCATTCGCGCCGCCCCTTCCCCGGTCTCCTCGGCCGGTTGGAAGAGAACCGTCACGCTGCCGGCCGGTGGCCGGTGTGCCGATACCCAGTGGGCCAGACCCACCATCACGGCCGTATGTCCGTCGTGCCCGCATGCGTGCATGATTCCGTCATGAATGGAGCGATACGGCAGATCGGTGCGCTCGTGAATGGGCAGGGCGTCCAGTTCGCTTCGGAAGGCGAGGTGCGGGCCGGGTTCTCCCGACTCAAAACGAGCCACAACGCCGTGTCCACCCACGGATTCGAGCAGAAGATCCGGGGAGGCGAGCACCATCTCGTCGACCACTCGACGGGCGGTCAGGGACTCGCGTCCGGAACGCTCGGGGATGCGGTGAAGATCGCGCCGGAGCGCTTGAAGATATGTCGGTTCCCACCGATTCACGGGCGGCTACTTCTTCACTCCCGGTTCGGGTCCTTCGTGGCGATCCACCACCCGCTTCTCGATGTAATCGGAGCTCATCAGGCTCAATGCGCCCATGTACTTGAGCTTGAACCGGATCAAATCCCCCACCTTGTAGTTGTTGGGGTTCTCCCCCATCTCCAGAATCATCATGTCGGAGCTGGAGTCCGAGATCTTGATGGTATCATCGGCCGGCATCAGATAGTCGGGCTGTACGTCCAGGTAGCCAATATCCAGAATGGCCCGCCAGGCGGTCTTCCCGTAATCGTCCGCATTGATGGTCGACGTCTTCCCTTGCGGATTGGTTCCCAGCTCGCCACTGGGGACGACCGGTTTCTCGGAGATCTCGATGATGTGGGCATTGAGCTCCAGGACACTGTTGCTCATCCCCTGCAGGGTTCCACCCGTAAAGAGATCGGAGCCGAAAAAGAGCGCCTCACCCACCCGGAAGTGGTTGACCCCGACCGGAAGTTGATTGGTCAGAAGCAACGGAATGGTCACGGTTGTGCCGGCAGATACCAGCGGAATCCTCTTCTTGAACTGCAGATCGATAATCTGTTTGTAGAGCGAGAGCTGAATCAGCTTGTCTCCGTCCGGAAGAACCCCGTGCAGGCAGTTCAAATTGGTTCCCAGGCCGATCACTTCGATGCCCGGAAGCCGAAAGACCTTCTCGTAGAATTCGAGCAGATCTTCGCGCATGACCCCCTCGCGCAGATCGCCCATCTCGATCATGATGATCACTTTGTGGATCCGCTCTTGACGCACGGCCTCCTCGGAGAGGGCGTGCAGGGTGGTGAGCTCCGTATTGAGACTCGCATCGGCGTACCGCACCACATCGGGGATGATGTCCTTGGGGGGCGGTTTGATGTACACCGTCATTGTTTCCGGATCGATCTCCTTGATCTTCTCCAAATTGGAAATGCGGGAATCATGGACCTCTTTGATTCCCAAATCGATCACTTCATTCAGATAGTCCTTCGTCCCGCAGAGGAGCTTCGTGGTAATGCCCCACTTGATCTGGTGCTCCTTGAAGAGGTTGTCCAGATATCGGTAGTTGTGCTCGAGCTGATCGCGAAAGAGATTTACGTACGCCATGGTGCTACCGGGTCCGTCTCATTTCCAGATACTTCGTTTCAAATCCGACCTTTTCGTAAAGGAATCGGGCCGGATTGTCCTCCTCGACATGCAGAGCGATCGCCCCGTCGGCCAGATCGATGATGCGGGTCATGAGCGTTTTGCCCAGCCCCTGTCCTCTCGCCTCACTATGCACGGCAATGTAGACCAGGATGTTCTCCGGGATGTATCCTTTCATGCCTGTATGGTTCAACACAGCCGCCCCCAGGATCTTCTCCTCATCGTGTGCGATCAGGGTCACACCGGTTCGACCCGGCGTATCTCCCGCCGCATAGGCGAGACAGGCGAGGATATCCTCCTTTGGATCCCCGTACTCGTCAAGGTGGTGGTGCAGAAAGTCGGCAATCTCGTCCCGGCTGAACCGGGAAGCGTGATCATCGGGTCGAATAACGTCAAATGTCGGTTCCATACAATCAGTTGGACGATGGTTGTGTGAGAAAACTTACAACAATATATACCAAAGCAGAAATGGAGATCCCGAAGACGTTGGCGTCCAGACCCATCGGCAGATTGTCAACGGCCAGTTGCAGGATCACGGTCGTGCTTCCTCCGGCCAGCATGGAGGCCATGGCTCCCTGCCAGGTTCCCCGTTTGGACCAGAGGGCACCAACGAGCGGTACAAAGAGGCCGGAAACCATAAACGCATAGGAATAGAGCATGAGTTCCAATACGTTCTCCATCTGCCAGGCGAGCAGCAGAGCCAGTGCCCCGAGGGCCAGGGTTACAAACTGGGATGCATGTACGGATCCGGGATCCGACTCATTCACATCTTCTTTCCGGGCTGAACCGGACGACGTTCTTCGCCGGATCATCGGCAGAATATCGGACATGACGTTGCCGGAGGAGGCCATCAGACAGCTGTCGGCCGTCGACAGAATCGCCGAGAAGTAGGAGGCCATCATGACCCCCATGAGCCCGACCGGAAGGACGGTTCGCAGAAGCATGGGAAGCCCGGTCTCCGGATCGATCTCACTCGCATCTTCGGCACCGAGCGGCAGAAAGAGCCCTTGGTCGGCAGCGACTCGGGCAAAGAGCCCCAGCGCAACGCCCATGAAGGCCATGAGCGGCCATTCGAAGAGCCCGGCCAAAAACCAGGCGCGTTTGGCCGTCTTCTCGTCCCGGGAGGCGTAAATGCGTTGATAGAGGGTCATGCCCACAAACCAGATCGGGATGATGGTCACCGACCAGTAGACGACATCCTGCCAGGATAGTTGATCCATTCGAAGCATCTCGGGGGGGACCGTTTCACGGATTCCTTCCATGCCGCCCACTGCGACATAGGAGATCGGGAGGCCGACAAAAACGAGCCCGCCCATGAGCAGACTCCACTGAATCGTATCGGTGTAGATGACCGCTTTGATCCCGCCCATGACGGTGTAGACCACGGCAACGACCCCCATAATCAGAAGCGCCGTAGTGAGATCGAGATCCACAAAGGTTCCGGAGGCGAGCTTGGCGCCGGCCAGTAGCTGCGAGCTGGTAAAACCGATATATCCGACTGCCGAGATGATCCCGGCCAGCAGGGCGACACCCGGCGTGTAGTAGTGCTTGAAGATGTCGGGAAAGGTGTAAGCATTTGCAAAGGCGGGGTTGGACTTCACCTTCGGAATCAGAAAGACGGCCGCCAGCCAGGCACCGATGAGTCCGGTAAAGAGCATCCAGGAGCCGGAGATCCCCATCACAAATCCGAGTCCGCCAAGGCCGATCGAAAACCCGCCGCCCACATCGGTCGCTACGACAGAAAGCCCGATGTGCAGGCTGTTCATGTTGCGACCGCCCACGTAATAGTCATCTCCACCCTGATTCGTCCGGTGAAAATAGTACCCGAAGGCGAGGAGTCCGACGATGTAGAAGAGGAAAATCGAAAGGTCGACGGGATTCATGTGCGGGAGGGGCTATCCGATCCGGTCGTTGATCCATCTATCGGGATTGCACGGAGTCCCGTCCGGCGGGCGGAGGGTCTGTCGCAGAGGCTGTCTCGGCTGGCAATCCATGGGATCGTTGGAGTTCCTAATTGGCTGGGGCTAAAGAAATCAATTATTTGAGTCGGATTCAACCGGGAGTCCCGTACTGTTCTCGACTCCGAATGTATATTGGATTTGCTCTTTATGAAGATTTATTAATTAATTCAGGGTAATTCATTCACTTCTACCCCATTTTTTGACATCTTGCCGGTAATTAGACGGTTTTCCCGAATACCTGTGCCTTCAATGACTCCGGACTACGATTACGAACGATTTTTCAACCTCTCTCCCGATCTGGTCTTCATTGCCGGATTTGACGGCTATTTCAAACGGGTAAACCCGGCAGTCTTGGCTCACCTTGGGTACTCCGAAGAGGAACTCTACAGCCGACCCATTGACGACTTCGTTCATGAAGAGGATCGGGAGATCACCACGGATTCCCGAAAACGAATGCTGGACAACGGATCCCTGATTAATTTCGAAAATCGCTACGTCTCTGCCAATGGGGAGACGGTCTGGCTCTCTTGGACCTCCCAACCGGTTCCCGAGCAAAAGCTGGTCTTTGCCATCGCCCGGCCTGTTACACAACGCAAGCGTCTGGAAGAGGACACGCACAAGCTATTGGCACATCTGGCCGATGTCAATGATGAGCTCAAAGAGTTCAACCTGATCGCCTCCCACGATCTTCGGTCTCCCCTCGGAAGTTTGATGGGCGTATTTGATCTACTCGAAATGGAAAAAATCGAGGATCGGGAGACACGGGAGCTGCTTCAGATCTTGCAGATGACCGGGGAGAAACTCAAAGAGACGCTCAATCAATACGTGGATCTCTTGAGTCAGGGCCTGATTGAGGAACGCCCCCAACACCCGGCACCTGTAGAAACAACATTGAATCGGGTCATTTCCTCGACCCGATCCCTGCTGGATGCCAAACTTGCGGAGGTACGTCTTGATCTCTCGCCCGATTCCGACCTTGTTCTTCTACAACCTACCCATCTGGAAAGTCTCTTTCTGAACCTGATTACCAATGCGGTTCGATACGCACGGCCGGGGGTTCCACCCGTCATTCATATTCGCTCCGAGCGGGACGGGGATGTCATTCGACTTTCGGTATCGGACAACGGTCAGGGAATCGATCTCGAGAGTGTCGGGGATCGTCTTTTCCAACTACACGAGACGTTCCACAACCATCCGGACAGCAAAGGAGTCGGACTCTATCTGGTGCACCGGATGGTGACCGCTTCCGGAGGGAAGATCGAAGTCGAAAGCGAACCCGGCAATGGGACCAGCTTCAGGATTACACTTCCAGCGGGCGGAAGGTAGACGAACACTGATGCGCTTTTAACGTTCTCTGCGCAGATTGAAACACTGTGTCGTTTGAAACCTTGCAACAGGACCTCTATCTCGATTTCCTCTCTGCCAATTGATCCTTCACCTCTGTCAAGGTGCTCCGGTGCTCATCCATCATCTTCTCCAATTGGACCAGGATGTCCGGATGCCGGTCGGCCACATCATGTCTTTCGGACGGATCCGTGCTCAAATCAAAGAGCAGTGGTTGGTTGAGTACCTGCCTCTCTTCAAACTGTCCATAGGCACCTTCGGTGATGTAGTGCGCTTTAAAGTTCTCCTTTCGGACGGCGTAGAGCGTTGCCCCACGATAGAAAATCAGCTCATTTCGGGGGCTCTCCCCCTCGCCCCGCAGCACAGGCATCAAATTGACTCCGTCGATCGGTCGATCCTCCGGCAAGGGAACACCGGCCAAATGGCTCACCGTCGTGAAGAGGTCCATGGCGCTTCCCATACCCGTTACGATCTCCGGCCGGATCGTTCCCGGCCACCAGAAGACGGCCGGAACACGAACTCCTCCCTCCCAAGTGGTTCCTTTTCCTGCACGGAGCAGACCGGAACTCCCTCCATGTGAGCGGTAGACGAGCCAGGGGCCGTTGTCGGACGTAAATACGACCAGGGTCCGTTCGGTAATTTCGAGCTTGTTCAATGTGTCAATGATCTGCCCCACTCCGTAGTCAATCTCTTCAATCACATCCCCGTAGAGACCCCCGTCACTTCGCCCTCTGAATTCGTCAGACACAAAGAGAGGAATATGCGGCAGGCTGTGGGCCAGGACCAGCAAAAACGGGGACTCGTGGTTCTCTTCGATAAAGGAGATACTCTCCTCGGTATAGCGCCGGGTGATCGTCGTCTGATCCGTCGGTCGCTCGATCACCTCCGTATTTCGAAGCAGCGGAACGTTGTAATATTCGAAGGGAATAGGATCCTCTGCATAGTCCCAATAGGGCGGTTTCCCCTCCACCGGATCCATGTCGTTGGAGTAGGGAATGCCGTAGTAAGAGTCGAACCCGTGATTGGTGGGCAAATACTCGTCCCGATGTCCGAGGTGCCACTTCCCGATCATCGCGGTTCGGTACCCGGCTTTTTTTACCTGCTCGGCGATCGTAATCTCTTGTTGCGGAAGTCCCCCTTTTGAATTCGGAAAGAGGACTCTGTGCACATCACTGGCCATCCCGCTTCGCACGGGGTATCGACCGGTCATCAACCCGGCCCGACTCGGTGTGCAGACACTGGCTGCCGCATAAAAGTGGGTCCATTTCTGCCCCTCCGTACCCAGTTTGTCAATCCGGGGGGTTCGAATGTTCGGGGACCCGTAGGAACTCAGATCTCCGTAGCCCTGGTCATCGGTGAAGATGATGATGACGTTGGGTTTCTCGACATCCGTCGTTTGAGCGTAGACCTTTGCATGCAAAATGCACGAAACAACGATTAGAAGGATGGTCGAAACAAGCAGTTTGTGCCTGTTTCGGCTTCGTGATTCTGACAATCGTCTGCAGATAGGTTCCATTTTCTCGTCAACTTGATTGAAGATTGCTCAACTTGATGGTTCGTAATAAAATGAACGGTCCAATTTCTCTTTCCAACCCAGGATAAGACCCTTTTCATCTTCATCAATCGGAGTAGCGCCTGTCGGGTAGTCAACCATCTACTCGCTCCAGTCAGAATAAGAAAAAGACTGGAAGAAGCCATTAGACAGGCACGATCGATTGGGAAGCAGGGAGTAGCGCCCTGTCAGCCACAAACAAAAAAGGCTCGCTGTTCGGGTGAACAACGAGCCTTTGAGTAGTGGCGGGGGCAGGATTCGAACCTGCGACCTTCGGGTTATGAGCCCGACGAGCTACCAGCTGCTCCACCCCGCGATGTTGAGATACCAAAGGTAGAAGCTTTTCCACCCCGAGTCAAGGGATTTCCTCTCTGCCCTTCGGAAAAAGTATACCCGTAGATCCGGTTCATATCGTTCCCCACATGTTGCGCCGAATCCCGTTTTTTTATACATAGTAGAGGCGTCCGGACCGGATCGAAAATCCCGTACGATTGGCTGCTTGAATCATGTACCGGAATCGCTATTTCTGCCAGACTCTTCACCTTTAAATGAAACGCACGATGTCCTATATCGATATTGGAAACAAACTTCCCGGCATTGTCGGGCTGATGACCTATCGGAAAGATACGGCCAAACCGCTCAATGAACTGGCCGAACTTCTGTTGCGGGGCCCCTCTCCGCTCACCTCGGCCGAGCGGGAGATGATTGCCTCTTGGGTCTCCTGGCAGAACGAGTGCCACTTTTGTCACACCTCGCACGGGGCGGCAGCGGCTCACCACATCGACGGGGATCTATCGCTGATTGACGACATCAAAAACGGGTTCCAGACAACGGAAATCTCCGACAAGTTGCGCGCACTGCTCGCGATTGCCAAAAAAGTGCAAATCCTGGGCAACCAGGTCACGGAAGAGGATATCGAAGCTGCCCGCAAGGAAGGTGCAACCGATCGGGAGATCCATGATACCGTGCTCATCGCCGCCGCTTTCTGCATGTACAACCGGTATGTTGATGGATTGGGAACCTGGGCTCCGGAAGAGAAGGAGGCGTATGAAGAGACCGGTCGGCGACTGGCTCATGAAGGGTACGGAAAGACGCTCTGAGAATCCGTACCTTGTGCCGCTCTGAACGGCCTGCATGGTAACCTCCTCGAGGTTGCCATCGCTGGCTGAACCCGGCAGACCATGGACGGAATGGACAACAACAGACTTATACAGGCGGTCTCTTCAGAAAGAACCCCTCTTTTCTACTACGATTTGACCCTGTTTCGACAGACGCTGGAGCAGGTCCGCAAACACGGGCTTTCCCGTGGCTACAAGGTCCACTATGCGATGAAGGCGAATTCCAATGACCGCATCCTGCAAGAGGTCCTCAAGGCAGGTCTCGGCATTGACTGTGTGAGTGGAGGGGAACTGCAAGCCGCGCTGAATGCAGGGTTCTCCCCTGATGAGGTCGCATTTGCCGGTGTCGGGAAAACCGACGAGGAGATTCGGCTCGGCCTGCGTCACGGGATCTACTCGTTCAACTGTGAATCCATTCAGGAGATCGAGGTCATCGAAGAGTTGGCCCGGTCAATGGACGTTCGTGCACGCATCGCTCTGCGGATCAATCCGAATGTGGATGCCAAGACTCACAAGTACATTACGACGGGCAAGGAGGAGAACAAATTCGGGATCCTCGAACGGGATCTTCCCGCCCTCCTGGAACGATTCGACCAGTATGAGCACCTCGAACTTCGCGGAATTCACGTCCATATCGGATCACAGATTCGGGATCTGAGCAGTTACCGAAAGCTGGCCGACAAAGTAAACCGGCTTCAGCGACAGTTTGAGCAGCGCGGAGCCACACTTGGACACATCAATGTGGGCGGAGGCCTGGGGATCAACTATGAAGACCCGCATGGCGAGCCGATTCCCGATTTTGCTTCCTACTTTTCACTTTTCGAAAACCATCTGGAGTTGCGTGACGGGCAGGAACTCCATTTCGAATTGGGACGAAGCCTGGTTGGCCAGTGTGGGTCACTCATCACCCGGGTCCTCTTTACCAAAGAGGGAGATCACACCCATTTTGCGATTGTAGACGCCGGAATGACGGAGCTCATCCGCCCGGCTCTCTACCAGGCCGAACACCACATCGATGCGCTCACTAGCGAAAAATCATCCAAGATCTACCACGTTGCGGGTCCGATCTGTGAAACAGCCGATACATTTCGCTCGAGAATCGACCTGCCGGAACTACAGAGAGGTGACCTCCTTGCGATTCGAAGTGCCGGAGCCTACGGGCAAGTCATGAGTAGTGACTACAACCTGCGTCCCCGAGCCAAAGCGATCTACTCGGACGACCTTTAATCCGTTATTCGTGCTTCCGACGGACCGCGCTGTTGCTGCAACTCGTGTGCAACGGCTTCGGCTTTCCTGAATACACGAAGCAGATTTTCGCCGGCAATCTTCTTGAGATCCTCCTCGCTGTAGCCGCGTCGAAGCAGTTCTGCAAAAAGAGCCGGATAGGTCGAGACATCCTCCAACCCTCGTGGAGTGGAGGTAATGCCGTCATAATCCCCGCCAATACCGATGTGGTCGGTACCTATTCGGTTGCGAATGTGATCCATGTGGTCGGCCACCTGTTCCAGGGTCGTTTCGGGCATCGGATTCTGTTCGTGCCAGGTCGCCATGGCTCCCTGAATGCGTGCTCGATTTCCGTCATGCTCCCGCTCGAAACGAGCCTGTGCAGCGCTACGATTCTCGTAATACCGTCGCAACTCTTCGGAGACAAAGGACGGGACAAACGTCACCATGACCACGCCGTCCTCCTCTTCTATCCGGTCCAACACCGAATCGGGGACATTGCGGTGGTGGTTGCTTACTCCACGTGCCGAGGAGTGCGAAAAGATGACCGGAGCCTCGGAGACCCGGATCGCGTCCATCATGGTCGCCTCGGAGACATGAGAGAGATCCACCAACATTCCGAGACGATTCATCTCGCGTACCACGTCTTCACCGAATGGTGTCAATCCACCGTGCCGCTCCGGGCCGGGGGAGGCATCGGCCCAATCCAATGTCCGTGAGTGGGTAAGTGTCATGTAGCGGGCGCCCAGTTCGTAGAATTGCCGGAGCACCATGACTGAATTCCCGATCGAGTGTCCTCCTTCCATTCCCAGTAGAGAGGCGATCTTTCCATTCGCAAATGCCCTCTCGATCCCGTCGGCCGTGGTCACCAGCTCCAGGTGCTCCGGCCAGGCAGCAATCAGCTGCTTGGCGAAGTCGATCTGCTCCATGGTCGCCTGAATCGCTTCCGGCTCGGGAAGATCGGCCGAAACGTAGACCGACCAAAACTGGCCACCGACCCGACCCTCCCGGAGTCGAAGGATATCTGTGTGGACGTCCGGCTCGATCCCGGACGTATCATGAAAATCCATTCCCGAAAGTTTGTGGTCGAAGCGGGTGTCATACTGCCAGGGAATATCGTTGTGCCCGTCGATCAGCGGAACCCGCTCGAGGATATCGAGTGCCTTTTGGTACTCCGGGCTACTCGACTGCTGCGCCGGGAGGGTTGTGGCCAGGCTCAGATACAACAGGCTCGCCAGAGCCAGGTTTACGACGTTGCGTATCCATGAATTCTTCATGTCGGAATGGGTTGGTTCTTGAATCAAGGGTTCATTCAAATCTGTTGTCCATCTTCAGGTAAAGGTTCAACTCACCGATCCGGTTGGTAGTTCCACGGAACCAGTGCGGTTCGGACCCGAAGAAAGGGGTCTGTCTGCGTCCAGGCGAGAAAGATCCCCTCTTCCCGGAGCGGAATCAGCGACGGGCGGTCACTCTGCAGGCCGGAATCCACACTGCCGACCCGGACCGGATCGACCAACGTCTCGCCGTCTCGCTCCGATCCGTCTGCATGGAATCGCTGCAACCAGAGCGATGCGAGCGGTTCGCCTCTCTGCTGCCAGAGAAGGATCCACCCCCCGTTCGGGTCCGAGGCAACCACCGGACGTCCTGTCTGCTCGTTCCATAGCTCCGGAGTTCGTTCGGTCCAATCCCCGGATTCGTGAAGGTAGAGCCGGGCATCCCGACCTTCTTCCTGTTCGACAGCAACGGCAAGCGCCAACGCACCGCGCTCCTGTCGAGCCATCGAGAGAGTCCCGTGCAGATGTCCGTTTCCGCTTGATGCGGACCATTCGCCGATCATCTCTCGATCCGAAGAGGTTTCGGTCTCCCCGACATCCTGTCTGCTCACAATCAACTGTACCCGGTCACCCACCTGTTCGAGCCAGGCGGTCGTGGAGGACTCTCCTGTCACGGCCAGCACCGGTTCACCGAGAAGCTCTCCCTGAAGACGAATTGGCACACCTGCCGCCCGCCAGCCCCCCGCCCCGTCACCATCATCGAGTCGGAGCTCGTCGCCGACCCCGTCTGCCGCCCACCGTGCCAGTCGCAAGGTTGTTCCCGCACCTCCGAACTCTTCCCACAGGGCGACCAGAACGGAATCGCCGAGGGCAAGTCGTGGAACACCTTGCCGAAGCGTTTCATCGGGCGTTGGAATTCGGGAGTGGATCCAGCTGTTGGATCCCTCCGGTTGACGGGAGAGAACCAGTCGTCCTCCCCTGCGCAGTTCTCGCCAGGATACCCAGCGAGTTCCATTCTCGTCGATCACCAGTCGGGGCCGATCGGACGGTTCGAGCCGGAGATCTTCGCCCACATGAACCGGCCTCGGAGCGTACCACTGCGTCTCGATCCGGTCGGCCACTTCGATCGCAGAGACTCTCTCCTCGATACTGGAGACCCACGCCATGACCACCCGGTCGGGGCCGTCCGACGCAAGTGCCGGATAGCGACTGCCGTTGGCTGTCGGATTGCTGCGATCAAACGCCAAAACCGGCCGCTGTTTGGCCTCGAATTGACAGCCGGCCAGCAAACTCCCGAATGCCAGGCCAACCAGAGTCAGAAGTACATATCGAAATCCCGGCGTGCGGGAAGGGCTGTCTGTCATGGGTTTCATCCGGTGGTGACTCTGAACAAGTTGATCATCTGATCCGGTCTCTCTTCGGACTCGGAACGGTCGGGTCGACCCGCAATCGCCGGATTCCGTCCCCGGAACCCGGCCTCGTGGAAAGGTATTGAAGCGTGAGGAAGAATCACAGTCGGAAGCCGGTAGGTCTCCAACATTCTCTCTATCTTTCGGGCTTCCGTACGCATTTTTGCACACAATCGTTATCCTGTATGCTCCAACTACAGAACATTGAATTGACACTGGGCCAGCGCCCTCTCTTTGATGGGGTCTCCGCTTTGATCAACCCCGGTGAACGGGTCGGTCTGGTCGGGCCCAACGGCGCCGGAAAGTCGACCCTGCTCAAAGTGATCGCCGGAGAACGTCCGGCAGACGGCGGCGATGTCATCCTCGGCAACGGGGCAACGGTCGGGTACCTCCCGCAGGATGGTGTGGATCCCGATCCGAAGAAGAGTGTCTTTGAAGAGGTGGAGAGTGGTTTTCCGGAAATCCTCTCCCTTCGCAAGGAGGTCGAACATGCGCAACAACAGCTCGAAACACTCGACCCCGAAAGCGCCGAAGGCAAACGTGTTCTTGAACGATTCGGGCGGCTGCAATCCCGGCTCGAACAGTCCGGTTCCTGGACCCTCACCTCCGATATCGAGCGAATTCTATCCGGCCTCGGGTTTTCTGAAACAGATTTCTCTCGGTCCACCACCGAGTTCAGTGGTGGATGGCTCATGCGAATTGCTCTGGCCCGACTGCTGCTCCGCCGTCCCATGTTCCTGCTGCTGGACGAGCCGACCAACCACCTGGATATCGAATCCCTCGACTGGATGGAGCGCTTCCTGGCCAGCTATGAAGGGGCCGTCATCATCGTTTCGCACGATCGCGCCTTTCTGGACACACTCACCACCCGAACTCTGGCACTGGATGCCGGAGCTCTCTACGACTATGCAGGCAACTACAGTTTCTACGAGAAAAAGTTTGCCCAGGAGCAGGAGCTGCTCGAGCGACAAGCCGAAAATCAGGCCAAGCAGATCAAAGAGACCGAAGAGTTCATCGATCGGTTTCGCTACAAAGCGACCAAAGCGAAACAGGTCCAGAGCCGGATCAAACAGCTCGAAAAACTGGAGAGAATTCAGACCCGGAAAAAGCGCGACGAGATCTCTTTTCGTTTCCCCCAACCCGAACGAAGTGGCCAGATCGTCATGGAGCTCAAGGGGGCCGACAAGTCGTACGGGGAACATGTTATTTTTGATGGACTGGACTACCAAATCTCCCGTGGGGACAAGGTCGCCGTTGTGGGGCCGAACGGAGCGGGAAAGTCGACACTGATTCGCATGTTGGCCGGAAACGAAGCTCTCTCTGGCGGGGAGCGTCGGGTCGGGCACAATGTCACACCCGTCTATTTTGCCCAGCACCAAGCCGACGATCTGGAGACCTCCAAAACGATTCTCGAGGAGATGACCGACCACGCGGGTCACGTGGGCGAGACGCAGATTCGGTCGCTACTCGGATGCTTCCTCTTTACCGGCGAAGATGTTTTCAAGAAGATTTCCGTCCTCTCCGGCGGAGAGAAGTCCCGGGTTGCGTTGGCCAAGATGCTCATCACCCCGGCCAATTTTCTCATTCTGGACGAGCCGACCAACCACCTGGACATGGACTCCAAGGAGATCCTCCAGGAGGCTCTTTCACAGTACGAGGGAACCTGCATGATTGTCTCGCACGACCGTGCCTTTCTGGATCCGATCGTGAGCCATACACTCGAGATTCAGCCCGGCTTTGTCAAAAGCTGGCCCGGCAATGTGAGCAACTACCTGGCGATACGGGCACAGCGACGGGAAGCAGAGTCTGGACATGGAAAGCCGTCACAACCGAAGAGTACGTCCGGCGGGGCCGCTTCCGATTCGGGTCGAACCGGATTGAGCAAGAAGGAGGAGCGTCGCATCCGGGCCCAGAAACGAAAAGCCGAGTTCAGAACCGTTGGACCGCTCCGAAAACGACTCTCGAAACTGGAAGAGTCCATCCAGCAGAAGGAGTCCCGCCGGGATGAGATTGAAGACGTGATGGCTCGAAGTGATTTCTATGACGATCCAGAGCAGGTCAAAACCGTCTCCATGGAGTATGAAGAGCTTCGTCAGGAGTTGAGCGATCACTACAGCAAGTGGGAAGAGCTGGCGGGTCGAATCGACTATCTCGAACAGGAGACCTCCGACGCGTGACCGGATCTGCCGACGGCCTCCGGGTCGGCCCGCCCATCCTGTTCCGGCACCCGGTTGCCAACGGCTTGTACGCCTGTGAACCGTGTCCGGTTCAGCCCGAATCTTATCCGATAAAGCCCAGCAGGGCGATCCAGGAGGTGACCAGGGAGAAAGCGATGACGGCCCAGAGTCCATAGTTCCATGCTCGGGAAGGGAGGTATTTCTCCTCGCGCATCAGCTCTTTTTTGTTGAGCAGATAGGTGATCGGAATGGCCACCGCCGGAAGGATAAACGCCATGAGTGCAGTGGCGATCACAAGAAGGATCGGAGGAGCCTGATCGATGAAGATGGATCCAAAGGCAACAAGCAGTCCGACGCCGATGCAGATCCGGAAGAGCGGGGATTTCATGTCGCGCTCCAGTCCCAGATAGTCTGCCAGAAGCCAGGGCGCGATGAGCAGGATCGGGAACATGGTCGAGAGCCCGGCACCGGCCACACCAATGATCAGGATGAAGGCCGCCGTCCGGCCGCCGATGGGTTCCATGAGATGGATCATCTCCAGAGTGGTCTCCAGGCGCAGTCCCATGACGTGCAATGTGCCCGCTCCGACAGCCATGATGATGGCGCTCAGGAAGACCATGAGCGAGACGGAGACCAGGGCATCCCGCTTTTCATGGCGCAGTTGTTCGATTCCCCATCCTTTCTCGGCCACGACGATGCTCCGCATGACAAAAACAACGGCCGAACAGGTGGTTCCCGCCATTGCCGCTACAATGCGATAGGCGTTTGGATCATCCGGGATACCGGGGACCATTCCAGCCAGGATCTCGCTGTAGGATGGACTGACCATGAAGAAGACAACGACGAAACAGAAGACAAGCAAGACCACGAATCCGGTCAGAATCTTCTCGAACAGTTTGTACCTCCCGTACCAGAGGGCGACCCACATAAAGATGGAGAGGACCAGAATGATCCAGAAGGTGGAGAGGATCTGTGCCGAGGATTCGGGCGCCACGGCCAGTCGCACGCCCTCCTGAATGAGTTCGGAGACAATTCCCATGATCGAGAGCAACGCCATGAGCTCGGTGATGATCATCGTAAGCAGGACGTAGATCGCCAATGCCTTTCCGATCCCCGGAATCTGTGTCTTGAAGTTGTAGAGAGCGGTCTGGCCGGTGACCAGAGAGAGGTGACCGTAAGCGACCATCAACACATACGTAAAGATACCTGAGAGCAACAGCGCCCAGAAGAGGGTCATACTGTACTGGGCGCCCGCCATTCCCATGGTGGTAATGCTTCCGGTTCCGATGTTGTAGCCCATCAGAAACAGACCGGGTCCGATGGCGCTCAGTCCGACGGCAATTTTTTTCAGGCGTCCGCTCATAGCAATCGGGTCGATCCGTTGCCCCGCTCAAGAGCAATGTCCATTCCTCGCGGATTCTCCTGCCACGAGCCTCCGGTAAAGTCGGGGATGGAGACCGATCGGCTTCCGTTGGCCACCGACCATTCGGTCAGGGGTGTGATGCAGCTATACAGTGCGGCATCGTATACATTTTGATCCAGCGGCAACCCGTTCCGCAGGCAGTCGATGAGACGCCAGTCGGTCTCGGTAACGCGCGCATAACTTCGCAAGTCGGAATTGTCCCGGGCCTCCTCTTGTAGTTCCCGGAATCGGTGTGTGATCGGCGGCGTATACTCGTCCACCAGGGCATCGTACTCCTCATCGGGCAACCAACCGTCGTGACTTTTGGCAATTCGAGCCGGTGTCGGATAGTGGCGATAGATCCCGCCGGTTCCACTGACGAGCTGAAAACGCGATCCGGGGCGCGGAGAGCTGATGTCGTGCTGCAGCATCATGGTTCGCCCCCGCTTGGTCCGGATAATCGTGGTATTCATGTTGCCGCGAAACGGCTGTCCAACGTAAGGTTCAAAGTAGTCATCCTCCTCGGCGAGCTGTTCCATGAGAGGGCCCATCGAGAAATCATCGCTCGACATGGAGACCATGTAGTCCATCTGGTCCCCGTAGTTGATGTCCATCATCTGGGCCAACGGAGCCAGCCCGTGTTGCGGATAGAGATTTCCGTTCCTCCCCGCATTTTCGTCCAGCCGCCAGGGTCGATAGCCGAACCAACCGTGTTCATCCCGGACCCATCGCGAGTCGATATCCGAGATCCGGTCATGTATGTAGTTGCCCTCCCCGTGAATGAGATCTCCAAAGAATCCCTGCCGACACATGTTCAGCGTAACCGCGTTGATTCCGCTGTGTGCGGTCGCCGACATCAGAACACAGTGCTTTCGTGTTCTCTCGGAGGTTTCGACCAGATCCATGCACTCTTCAACGGTTGTGGCTGCCGGAATTTCGACGTAGACATGTTTCTCCGACTCCATGGATCGCTTGCAGATCTCGTAGTGCATACTCCAGGGTGTCGCCGTATAGATCAGGTCGATGTCGTCCCGGTCCACGAGTTCTTTCCACGCTTCCGGCCCGTCCGTATAGCTTTCCGGACTGTGTTGCGGATACATGGAGATGGACTCGATGGTCTCTTCGACCCGTTCGGGGACGATGTCACAGAGAGCGACAATCTCGACGCCCTCGATCCCGGCAAGCCGGCGAGTGGTTCCAGACCCTCGTGCTCCGATACCTATGAGGCCAACCCGAATGTGTTCCATGGGTGGAGCCGCATAGGTGTGCATGTTGAAGATCTGTTCCCGTTCGACCCCGAACGGGTCCCGCCCGCCCGACTGACTGGCACCGGCCATCGTCAAACCGGCCATTCCCAGCCCGGCGGTTTTCAAAAAATCCTTTCTGCTGTTGCCCTTCGCCATCGGTTCCTCCCGTTAGGTTGTCGGTTCCCAATTCATGATCCGTCGTGCATTTTCCCGATACATCGCACGCAGTGTCTCCCGTGGTAAATCCAGTCCGTAGTAGGGCCACCAGACCCGGCCCGTGATAAATTCGTCGTCGCTTTCAAGCAGCCGCCACCAGGCGCGATACATACTCAACTTCATGTTGGTGTCGGTTCCGAAAAGAATCCGGTCTTGATGGTTCTGAAAAAGGCGGGCGGCCGTTCGGGGAATTCGTCCCACTTCGTAATCCCGGGCAGATACATCCAGATAGAAATTGGGGTAGCGATCCAGCGCAGCGGAAAGAGCGGTCGGATCGTGCATCTGATTGCTCAAATGACATGCGATAAACGTGGTCTCCGGATGCTTTTCCAGCATGTTGTCGCGTTGTTCGAAGAGCTCTCCGGGCGAAAGAATGTCCAATCCGTAATTGTTGAAATGCTGATAGTCGGGTGTTCGCTCCTGGTGAATTCCCAACGGTTGCCACGCTGAAGGGTGGTCGGCAATATGTACATTGACCGGCATATCGAGCCTCGCGCAGGTTTCCCAGGCGGCATCCAGCCGATCATCGTCCAGATGCATTCGTTCACTCATCGGCACCTCGGGACCCCCGGTAATCCCGGCTCCCTTGTCGGTCACCTCGCCCACGCCACGCGCACCGGCGTTGTAGCATCGCTCAATCTCCCGTGCTGCCCGTTCGGAATATCCTGGATCATTTACATTTCCGGTGTCGATCCCGCACCAAAGCTGGAACCGGTCCGGATAGCGCCCAACATAGGCGTCCATGAGCCGGTCGAACTCCTCCCCGGTTGCAACGGTGAGAAGAACCGACATTTCCACCCCTGCCGCATCCATGTCCTCGACCCACTGATCCAGCACCTCCTCGAAGGGTTCATCCACCCGGGAAGCGTAATCGTGAATATGACAATCGATCACCGGAAAGGCGGCCTGGTCGACCTCGGTTTTTTCCAATTTCAGGGAGTGGGTCGGCGCATAATCCTTGAGCAGAATGTCGTCCATCGGACCCGGTTGTGACGAGACTCCCGGACCTCCCCACTCACCATATTTGATCCGTTGCCACTCGGGATCCATCTGAAGGGACCGATCCACGGTGGGGCCGTCTCCATTCCCGCTTGAGGCTCCCCGATTGGCCGGCTGGCAGCCGGATAGCCAGGCACCGGCTCCAAGTGCTGCGCCGGAAAGGGCCGAAAGTTTCAGGAATTCCCGACGGTTTCGTTTGCCGGGTTCGGACCCTTTTTCGGATTTCTTGTCGGTTCGCTTGGATGAAGACTCGGACATGGTTGTTGTATTTGAATGTGTTCGTCTGAATCGTGGATTAACCGGTTAAGCTACTATGAGGCTAAAGATTTCTTTTCACTCCTGCAAGCGCTTTTTTGAGCGTACAGAACGATCAGAATTCATATTGGTTGAGACTGTCGATCTTCTTGTCCCCGAACATGTTTCCAATCACAAGATACGTGTTGTTCCACCATGACGAAGATCCAGATCCATCCCACGCGAGTTTCTCATCCAGTCGCCTCGTGTGAAATCCGGTACAGACTGTGGGTTCGACCGGTCGGCCACCGACGCCTCGCTCAACGGAATGACCGAACTCCAGAGCGCCGCATCATAGACGTCCATGTCCAATGGAAGACCATTGCGAAGACAGTCCACCAGACGCCAGTCCATCAGCGTGTCCATCCCGCCGTGACCGCCCACCTGACGAGCCATCTCGCCCGCGCGTCGGGTAATCTCCGGGGTAAATTGCTCTTCCAGGGCAGACTGTTCCTCTTCGGTGAGCCATCCGTCGTGACCCGTTGCGATCCGCGCCGGAAGTGGATATTTGCGACAGACCCCTTCGGTTCCGCTCAACAGGTGAATTCGGGAGTAGGGACGCGGAGAGCTGGTGTCGTGCTGGAGCATGATGGTGCGTCCTCGCTCCGTTCTCATGACACTGGTATTCATATTGCCACGGAAATCAGCATCGACCAGCTGAGCGTATTGATCGTTGGTTTCAGCCTGCTTCTGAACCCAGGGACCCACAGAGAAATCGTTTGACGACATCGAAATCAATGTCCCGGCTCGATCCCCGCAGTTCAGATCCATGGCTTGTGCGACCGACCCAAGCCCGTGCATCGGATAGAGATTTCCGTGACGGCCTATATTTTCATGCATTCTCCAATTTGTTCGCCGATCCGGATCCGTAAGTCCTCTTGTGAGCTCGTGAATATAGGCCCCCTCTCCATGAATCAACTCCCCGAAGAAGCCCTCGCGTGCCATCTTGAGTGTGACCATCTCGAAAAAATCGTAACAGACATTCTCGAGCATCATGCAGTGCCGACGCGTCTCCTCGGAGGTGTTGACCAGTTGCCAACACTCCTCGATCGTCTGTGCAGCCGGCACTTCGGTCGCCGCGTGTTTGCCGTTCTGCATCGCATGGACCGCATTCGGGGTGTGAAGATGCCACGGCGTACAGATGTAGATCAGATCGATGTCGTCCCGCTCGCAGATCCGCTTCCAATCCTCCTCGCCGGTGTAGGTCTCCGGATTGTGATCCGTGCCGGAGAGTAGTTCGCCGGCCATCTCCAGACGGGTGGGATCCAAATCGGCCAACGCCATCAGCTCTACACCTTCGATTCTCATGAGTCTTCTCAAGGCGCCGAACCCGCGGTTGCCAATCCCGAGCACTCCGATTCGGACGGTTTCGAGCGGTTCGGCGGCGTAGCCGCGCATATTGTAGATCGGTTCGCCCCGGGTATCTCCGCCGTTGCCGGATCCGCAGCCCCCAAGAAGACTGGCTCCACTCATGCCAAGTCCCATCAGGCCGGTCGTTTTCAAAAAGTCGCGTCGATTGCTGTTCATGATGGACCTCGTGTCAAATTGCTGGTTGTCATGTCAGTATGCGTATCACTACTCCAAATCCGGACGCCACTCCAATACAGAGAGTCTTCTCCTTAGCAACGACTCGTCAAAAATCTCGCTGGTCGGAAACTCCCCGTGCGAGCCGACGAGCACGACCGGATTCTCACCCGCGACCATCGGTCCGGCAGCCAGCGCCAACCACCGAGCCGGCAAATCCACCGGCCACTCATGCACCTCCGCCTCGCCCCCTTCCCGAAACTGCAGGTAAATCAGGTCTCCACGAGGCGATCGCTCCTCATCCGGAAAGTAAGAGATCGCCACCATTCTGTTCTGATCACGATCCAGCCAACGACATCGATACGCACCATCCATCGGATGCCAATACACCTTCTCGAATTCTCCTCCTTCCCGATTCTCATAGACCCGAATACCGTGATCGGACCGGAGCACGGGAGGGAAATCTCCATTATCCCCGTTGCAGACCACCAGATCCGTTCGTCCGTTTCCTGTGACATCTCCCGTCAACAGATCCGTACTTCCCCATCCGGGATGAAATCGAAGCAGCCACTCTGATCGAAACCCACCCATTCCGTCAGAACGAAACCTCATCACCCCTTCGTCCCCCTGCCCGAGAAGTGCCAAAAGTTCCTCCTCGCCATCCCCGTCCAGATCCGAGAGTTGCAAACGAACGGCGCCCGGTTCGCTGTAAAGCTCCCGTCGTTTGTACGGATCCCCACGATCGGGCGGTGCTTCAAATGACGAGCGCTCGAATAGAGTCACCGCCCCACTGTAAAAACCGAATTCGGCGACAACCAAATCTTCTCGTCCGTCTCCGGTCAAATCGGAACGGATCGTTTGCACCGGCCTTCGAAGTTCCCCGGCAAAACCCTGAAGTCCACTGAACAGCTTCTCCCCGGCCGGTCGGACCAATTGCACCAACTCTCCCGCCCTGTTTCCACGGGGTTGGAGACGAAGCGTGCCGATCAGCGTCAGCAACAGATTGGCCCCGTCCCGCTCCAAATGCACCGGAGCGCTCGGCAAGGGGACTCGCTGAAGGGGGTCCCACATCTGATCCAGCACCCAAAACTCTCCCTGTCCGTCACGTACCCCCCCTGCATAAATGAGTTCGCGATCTGGATCGATCTCCAGCAGAGTCATGGCTGGCGGAAGCGGATCGGCCCAATGCAGAATATGTACCGGATCCCTGATTGCATCACGGCTCAAGAGAGGCTCTTCCATATCTGAAAATCGTTCAATGGATTCCGGAGCCCGATTCAGGTACCAGCTTTGAATCTGTTTCCAATCCTCATCCGATATCAAGGGATCGACCGGGAAACGATCCTCGACTCGAACCCGAACCGGATCCACAGCACCGGCAAGGATCTCTTCACGAGGGACTTCCGGTTCGTACATTCCCAGCCGCCATCCCATCATTGGAAGTACGGATCGTTCCCAGCTGTCTCGGTCGAGTGCTGAGGGTTCGGGGACCAAGTGACACTGTCCACAAACTCGTTCCACTTTCTGTCGAATCGAGAGCTCCTCCGGAAGATCCATATAGGAGCGCATCCCGACCGCATGTCCCGACTCCACTTCGTCTCCGTCCGAAGTTGGCTCGGGGACTCCAGGCGAACCGGACCGGTTCGGACTACAGGCAGACACCAGCAGAAACACCCATGTCAGCAGAATCGATATCCGGAAGCGCGACAACGTCACGCTCTGTCCGTCTCCGATGTTGCAAATGGGTCCAAATGTTTGTGAAAGTGGCGAATCAAATAGTGGTTGTAGAGAGATTCATTCTCTGCAAGGGTTTCCATAATCTGCTCCCTGAAATGCTGCGAGCCCGGTTGTTCTCCGGAAAGGACCGATCCATAGGTCACATGAAGCACTTGACGGGCATCATCGTCATCCAACAATCCTGCCAAGGCGTCGTCCGAGAGAGAATCCGGTTCGGGTACCTTCTCGGTTCGAGCCGAAATATGATAGGTTTCCCGATCCTCGTCAAACCGCCCAAGGGAGAAGGCAAGTATCTCTCGAAACAGATCGGGATTACTGGCAGCTACCGTCCGCAGTGCTTCCAGATAGCTGGTCCCTGCCGTCTTCACATGCACGGCTCCTTTTCGCAGGGATCCAATCACACGATACACAGCAAATTTGTCACTACCTGAATGGATGCTCAATTTGTATCCTCCATACCGGCCGGCAATGGCCAAATGCTGAATATACTCTTTCCGAAACTGCTCGAGATCTCCCTTGAAGTCGATCCCCTTCTCGAAATCACCGCAAAATCGCGGGGCCAACGATATCAGGGAGACCCCCAGACGATCCAATTCCGAGGCAACCAAATAGTGCTCGGTCAGGGTTGTCGGCTCATCGGTCTCGTCCACAGAAAGTTCCAGCTCGACCTCACGGTCTGGCCACGCCTCTTCCAAATGACGTACCAATTTTCGTGTATGGGTAATCACTCGACCATACTTGACCATGGACTCCTTGACGGCACGCTCATCAAATGTGAGTTTGTACCCATCTTCCAACTCAACCTTCAAGGATAAGATTCGTTCAAGCCACGCCTCGGGTGACTCATCGAGAGCCGTCCATGGAAGCTTTCGAAACGCGGCGTCCAGCTCTTCTTCACTCATCTCTTTTGCCCGGTTGACCACATGGTCACTCGGGTCGATGGTAAGCATCGTATAGCCGGCCTTCATCATCAAATCGATGTCTGACTCACTCTTGAGATGATCGCCGTCGGCGCCATACCCCTCGTGATATCCCCGCTCGAATACGGCCCACGTGGCAGCATCGATTACGTCCGTCGGTGTCCGGTTCGTTCGGGTAAGTTCACGAATAGACTGCTGTGCCAAAACCGGACGGAAGTGACTCCCGTTGAGTGATGACAAATGAGCGGCACCGGCATTTCCGAGTCGGTCTCCGAAGCCGTAGGAATCTGCTTTTCCCATGAGCTTCGGACGTGCAAAATCAAAATGATTACGGAGGGCAAATGCATGATCGGGGGTCAATTCACAAAGCATCCAGGTCTGATCCTCATCATTCCAGGTCTCCCCCTTGAATCCATCAGGGAAGGCCCCATTACCACTTCGGATCAGTAGATATTTTTCATTTCCAATTCGGACCAACGACAGATCACTCCCGGCGATTGTGTGGACCGATTCAGGATAGAGTACAAGTTCGCTTGCTTTTCCGGGTACGCGCTCAGGTAGTTCCAACTGTAATTCACTCAATGGGTCTCCTCCATTCATTCATAACGTTCATGTGCTTCGATAACCCCATGGAATCCGTCCATTGGAATCCCGTGAAGTATTGTTCAGTCGTACGGCATTGCCGTGTGACTGGAAGGTCAATCCGGCGCCAATATAGGCTTTACCGGTAAAGTTTTCAATGTGTGGCCCGATCGACCACACCTTTCTCGATCAAGACATCCGACTTGTTGTCTTGATCTCCTGCTATTCAGGACTCTTTTAAAATACTTCCGGTATTCAAACACGGAATGTGAAGGATCAAACGACCCTCCATTTCTTCTCTTCATATCCCTTGAAAGGCTTTACCGTTTAAGTTACCTTTCAATTTCTCCGGCCCACCCATTTCGGGTCCGGGCGTTCATCGCCTGCATGCTCTCTGCCGTACATTCATCAGAGGAGCGGGAGATCCAATGGAATCGGGACCCTAGACGAATCAAACGATATGGACCTTCAGATCACCGCATCCAAAGAGGACTTGGGCCTCCAGTCTGCAAAACAGGCCGCCGGGCTCATCCAAAAGACGCTTCAACAAAAGGGGCATGCCAACATCATTCTTGCGACCGGTGCCAGTCAGTTTGGCACCCTGAATCATCTCTCGAACGCCGAGGGGATCGACTGGAGAAACGTGACCATGTTTCACCTTGACGAATACATCGGTCTTCCGGAGAGTCATCCGGCCAGTTTCCGAAAATACCTGAATGAACGTTTTGTTCAGAAAGTCGAAGGGCTCCACGACACCCATTTTGTGCAGGGAGACCGCGAGGATCCTCAAGCCGAATGTGACCGGCTCGGAGCGCTTATTCAGAAGCACCCGATCGATGTTGCACTGGTTGGAATCGGCGAAAACGGTCATCTTGCATTCAACGACCCACCTGCAGATTTCGAGACCAGCGATCCCTATCTGGTTGTCGAACTCGATACCGTCTGCCGAAAACAGCAGATGGGGGAGGGCTGGTTCAAGAGCTTGGACGAGGTTCCCCGCCAGGCCATCAGCATGTCCGTTCAGCAAATAATGAAATCAAAGAACATCATCTGTTCGGTTCCCGACAAACGGAAAGCCGAAGCCGTTCGCAATTGTGTCGACGGCGAGATCTCCAATCTTCATCCCGCCTCGATCCTCCAGAACCACGATCATTGTACCCTGTGGCTCGATCCCGAGTCGGCCTCCCTTTTGAATAACGGATAACCCATGGTCACTGCTGCTCAGGCTTCCGCCTTTACGGTGGCAGCCGGCAGCTTGATCACCCGCGGGATCACCTCTCGCTCCGATTCGATCTCGGCAAGAAGCTGTTCACATGCAACCCGGCCCAACTCGACCGTGGGCTGAATGATGCATCGAAACGGGTTTATCAAATATTGATTGAAATCACTTCCGCCGAATGAGAGAATCTTTACCGTCATTGGATCAATCCCGTGATCCCGCAGGTAATCCAGAATCCCCAAACCCACCGGATAGGTAACCGCAAAGATGGTATCGGGCACCCCGCCATTCTCGACCAAGGCCTTCATCCCTTCGTAACCGCTACTTTCGCTAAACCCACCCCGGACAATCCGACTCTCGTCGACATCGATCCCCTCTGCTTCCAGCGCCTCCCGATAGCCGGCTTCACGCTCTCGACCGATGTCCACATAGTCATACCCGGCCAGGTGTGCGATGGTGCGATGGCCCTCCTGAACCAGTTCCCGGACGGCTTTGTACGCACTACGACGGTCTTCGACTTTGACACAGCTGAATCCCTGTTCTTCAAAGACCCTGTCAAAAAACACGAGCGGGATCTCCATTTTTTTTGCAACCAGAAATGCGTCTACTTTGTCTGTTTTCTGGGAGACGGAAACCAACAGTCCATCGACCCGCATACGCAGAATGGACTCGAGCTGGTCCTTCTCCATTTTCTCGTCCTCGAGGGAGACACCCAAAATCACATCGTACCCTTTCTCGGATGCGACATTGTAGATCCCTTCGATGACGTGCGAGAAAAAGAAGTGAGCAACTTTCGGAACAATGACTCCGAGCGTCTTGGTCGTTCTGGATGTAAGGGACCTTGCAATTTGATTGGGCTGGTAGCCCATCTCTTCGGCCATCTTCTTGACCTTTTTGCGTGTCTCCAGGGAGATGTCGCTATGATCACGCAACGCCTTGGAGACACTCACTTTGGTCAAATTCAGTCGATTGGCAATGTCTTGGAGACGAACATTTTTCATCGTTTGGGTGGTTGATTCTCTCTCTGAAACGGGCCTGCTCACCAGACACAGACATGCGAAATTTTCGAATTTAAAGCCTCGAAAAATAGCTCTTTACGCTCAGGAACTCAATTGACGGTCTATCCAGTCGTACGCCTCCTCCTGCATTCTTCGGTTAAAAATATGCGGCTCATCATAAAACCGCCCTTCAAATTTCCCCGGGGCATTGGCCAGGCTGTAAAGTTCATTCAGATCACGCACGGCCGCCTCCATCCCCTCCAGTGGATAGAGTCCGTCCCGACGACACTGTTGCACCAACAGAGGCAATGGAGCTCGCAGACCGACAATATCCGGCAGATCCAATGCCCGATGAATGCCCGGAATAAAATGAACCCACGAGTGGGTATCCACATGATTCCGAAGCATGGGGGCTACCCGAGACATGAATCCGGTTACACAAGCCGCCCGAACCCGGTCATCCAACCCGGACAGAAGCAGAGTTCGCCACCCCCCGAATGAGACCCCCAAGCAACCGATCCGACGTGAATCGACCTCCGGTAGACTCGAGAGCAGATCAACCGTTCTCATGTCGTCCCTCAATACAATACCGGGCCAGCTCATCCCGAGCCAACTCATCGACTTCACAAATGTGTTCGCTTTTGCTCGACAGCGCTGGTTGAGCTCTTGAACGACTGAGGGAGAGTAGGACGACCGATCCCACCCGTATCGGTCCAGATCCTCCTGTAGCATAACCCGTCGCTCTCCAAAAAGAAAAGCATCCGTGGTGACAACGACATAGCCCCGGCGAACCAGCTCTGTGGTAGTCGGTCGTCCCTCGTAATTGATCTCATGATATCGCTGCATTGTCTCGCCATTATCACCAAAATCGATCACTTTCTCCTTTCCGTAGAGGAACATTCCACCATGTGAGTGCAGATCAACAATGCCCGGAGCCGCCCCTTGCAAGCCTTTGGGGATATGAATCCAGGCTGGGACGTTGAATCCGGGAGCCGATTCAAAGAGAATCTTCTCACGAAAAAAATCGGGGAATTCATGCCGTTCCAGTCGCTCGATTCGAAGTGGATGAGGAACGGGTCGAACCCCGAGAGCGTCAAACACCCGGGCACGGGCCTCTCGTCGATGCACATCAAGGGGCACATGCGGTCGATTGATATGTGAAAGGGGATAGTGGGCACGGTCGGCAAGACGTTCCACTACCGGCCATTGGTTGGCCAAGTCCGGTTCACGGTATTCGTCCAATTCGCTGGTTCCGTTCCACATCTCCGACGACAACGGCTTCGTATTGAGGGACTTCATACCCTTCGTCGAAGCTGCTGCCAACAATCCGGTTCCGGCCATCCAGCCCGTCGCACCCAACCCACCCAGTCGGGTCAAAAACTGATCTCGTCTCATGGCCGGTTCTCCGTTTCAATCCACTTCAGAATATGGTCCCAATTCACGTCACCATCGAGGTTCTCCAGCTCAATCAATCGATCTCCGTCTTCATCAACGATGGGTAGAGATTGGAATTCGTGCCAAAATTCCGTTTCTGAAATCGTCTGACCCGCTCCGTTTCTCGGACGAACCCAGAGTTGTCGAACTCCGGAATAAACGGCCAGATCAGGAAGATCGTAGGATTCCAGCGCACCCGGAACAATCGTGTAGGTCCAGTCGGGATCGTAGGACTCGGTCGCAGCAAGGGATGCCCAACTGCTCAGACCATCCAACAAGACCAGTTGATCGACAAGTCTGCTGATGGTTGACGCATGAAGTGCTTCGACGCCGAGCCCCTCTCGGGCAATGAGCGTCACGCCGCGTTCAGCAGCCTCCTCGCTCCCGTGCAACGCCTGGAGGATTCGGGTCAGATCTCCGGCCCGCATACCGACCAATGAGCGGCCATTGTGGACGGCAGAAAAGAGCAAATTGTAAGAGACGCTCCCGATAATCGAGTCCCCTTCCGGTTCAGGGCCCAGTTCTCCCACACCGGGCAGGTCGGCCGCAACCACCAGCCAGCCCTTCTGTACCAGATCCCGGAATCGACCCTGTTCCCCCGACTCCACGCTCTTGCCCCGTGGATCGATCCAAAGAAGAACTCCTTTCGGCTCCTCGTCGGGTCGATGGATCACCCAGGGCAGTGGCTGTTGATCGACTCCGGGAACCCACCCGGTCTCGACAACGAATCCCGCGTGGCGGGTTCGACCCGTGAAGACCCCTTCGGGGACCACGAGAGGGTCCGTATATCCGGAGAGTTGTCGCGCAGCTTGTTGAACGTTCTGGTCATGGCCGGAATCTGCACGGGAGGCTTCCAATCGTTCCAGTGCCCCTCGTGCAGATTGCACCTGCAGATCAAAAATAGAGTTCCCGTCCATGGAGCTTCGAACCTGACCACTCTCCGTCCATTGAAATTCCTCCGGTGAAAACGGCTCGGGAGCGATGTCGTCATTCGGCCCCGGATTCTGGAGATGGGTTTGGAAAAACCGGACCATCCGTTCACGATTCGCGGGAGTCGATCCGTGGCCATGGTCATCTTCAATGTATTCAAACGAATCGGACCGCCCCATCGCCTCCCAAGCGCGTCGCACTTCGGTACGGGTCTGTCTGGCTCCCTGAATGGAGAAAAAATCCCGAGTCGTGGCAATCACCATTGTCGGCTTGGGCGCGCGGGCCAGAAGAAGATCTCCGTGGTCCAGTCCCAGGGCCACTCCACCGGGGATGTTCTGCTCGGCATCCTGAGGCCCGATGGATCGAAAGAGCCAGGAGAGGGTCGTGATGTAGTTTTCTGGAGCCGCAGCCACAATACGGTCATCCATGGCTGCTGTCAGAGCCGTCTGGGTCCCACCTCCGGAACGGCCGGTCATCCCGATCCGGTCCGGATCGATATCTTCCCGGGACAGAAGGTAGTCTACCGAACGGATCCCGTCCCAAATCATGGACCGAACCATCGAATCCCCACTCAAAAGCATCTGTGCACCGGCATAGGAGTGTTCGCGAGTTGGACTTCCCAATCGGGTCTCACTCCCCTCTTCGTTCAAATATTGATGTCGCTCCCCCTGCCCTACCGGATCAAATGCGAGTACGGCAAATCCCCGCATCACCAAATTCTTCGACACCAATTGGTAGACATCCGATCGGAACCCGTCAAGGGTATGTCCACTGGCATACACAATGGCCGGGTGCGGGCCGGATTCACCCTTGGGTAGATAGAGAGCTGCGGTGACGTGATACCCGGGGCGTGATTCGAAGATCACTTTCTCGACTGTGAAAGACTCACGCTCCAGTGTTCCGACCGTACGGGCGTTCAGGGGAGACCGTTCCGGAAACGGACCGATCGCCTCTTGAAGACGGGCCCGAATGTCTGTTTGGTAGTCTCGCCACTGGTTTGCACTCGTAAGGGATTCAAGGTGGCGGTGTCGCTTGTCAAGATGATCGATGGATTCGTTCATCATCCGCTCATAGAGAGCGTGCTCCAATGCGGGATACCCCACCCAGTCCGAAACGACTGAATCCTGAGCCTCTATTCGATCGGTGGGCAGAACAACAAGGAGAAGAAACAAGGGTACAAATGACAAAGAAGAAGCGGTGGGTCGAAATCGAATGAATCGTTGCATGAGAACGGAAATCAGGTTCAGAGTGGTCTCGGAGCCATATGATCTGTGTTCAAGGTAGCTCAGGGTTGAATCCAGGATCGGTATAAACGCTCCCGACTGGACAGATCACTCTCCACGATTCGAAAATGATCGGGGTACCCCATGGATTCATAGTACATGTCCACCTGCCCGTAATCCAGCATCTGTTCCGGCTCGTTGGTCGGTTCGCCGTCGGCCCGTAATGGCTGAACCAGTGTCACAGGCGTCGGTGCCAGAGCCATGACCAAATCAGGCAGATCATAGGCTCTCAAGGCCGCCGGAACGCTGAAGAGGACATGATCGGTCTCGTAGTCGTGTCGGCTTACCAAATCACGCCAGGAGACTAGCCCCCGCTCAATCTGAATACTTTGCAGTGTCGGGTCCATCAGGGCCGCATGCAGGAGGGTGGGCGAAATGGAGCCGCGAGCCACTCCGTGTAGTTGACGAACCCCGTCCTTGTGCGATGCCCATCGAATCAGCGAAACCAGATCGGCCGCCTGTGCACCGGCAATGGATCGCCGAATGAGCATGGCCATTCGCCAACTGCTACGCAGGGATCCCAAACGTTCGGGACCCAACTCTCCGATCCCGGCCAGATCCGGAACCAATACACTCACCCCCCGTTTGGCCAACCAATCCGGAGTTTTCCCTTCTTCTCCCCATTCCTCTTTCCCTTCAGGAGTGACCCAGAGAACGCCCTGACCGTTGGGCCGATTCGGTTGGAACCAGAGAAACGGAATCGGAGCCCCCGATTCTCCGGTAATCAGGTACTTTTCTACTCTATACCCGTCTCGGGTCTGTTCTCCGGCAAAAACCGGATTGAGATCCTGAAGCGGTTCACGATATCCGGAGAAGGTTCGAGCTGCAGAACGTACATTGGCAAGGTGCCGGTCCGGCCGGCTTCTCTCTTCCCGCAGCCGTTCAAAAAGGGGTTCGCTCTCCTCACGATTGATTTCAGAGCTGCTCTTGCTGCCCGGAGTAAGAGCGACATGACCGGACGAAGTGACCTGCAACAGATCCGAACTCAGCACATTGACTTCCAAATCGTTCGGGGATCCAGGCTGATCCAGATGATTTTGAAAAAAATCGTAGATCGCCTCCCGGTTTTTTCGAGTGACCGCGTGCCCTGCTTCATCCTCCGTTGTCGAAACATGGGGTGAAGCATCGAGTAACCCGTATAATCGTCTCAGTTCGGATGCCGTTTCCCTGGCTCCCTGAATGGCAAAAAAGTCATTGGTCGTACTGGCAATCATGACCGGGCGCGGCGCTCGTACCGCCAACAGATCGGCGTGATCGATCCCCTCGGCAACACCATGAAGCAGATTCTGCTCGTCATCTTGTGGGCCCAGTGTTTGGAAGAGACGCGTAAGGGTCGTGATGTAATTGGAAGGAGCGGATGCATATATTCGATCATCAATTGCAGCAATCAACGCCGTCTGGGTTCCGCCCCCCGACATACCGGTAATTCCGATGCGCGCTGGATCCACCGACTCTTGTTCCACAAGCAAATCGATTCCCCGGATTCCATCCCAGATCATCGTACGTGCAAGAGAGAACCCACTGATCAATGTCTGAGCTCCAGGCATGGCATGTTCGGAGGTCGGCCCGCCGGCATAGGATTCTCCACTCTCCGGATTCAGGTACTCCAGTCGCTCGCCCTGTCCGATCGGATCAATCGCCAATACCACAAAGCCCTTGTGAACCAAATTCAGAATCAGGTGTTGGTATGGATCGTACCGATAGGCATCGGTCGTATGTCCACTTACATAAAGGATCGCAGGAGCAGGGGTCCGGTCGGCCTCCTCGGGTGTAAAAAGAGAACCGGTAACACGAAACCCGGGCCGTGACTCGTAGATCAAATTTTCGACCCGATACCCCTCTCGTTCAATGCGCCCCGTCACCTCTGTATTCAACGGTGTTCGCTCCGGAAAGGGTCCAACAATTCGCTCCAGAGTCGCTCGCTTTTCCTCTCGCCACTGCCTGAACGCCTCCCGGGAAACGAGTCGATCCGAACGCTTTTTCCTCTGCTCCAGCAGCTCGAACGCTTCGCCAGCCAACCGGTCATAGAGTTCACCACGGATATCGTCATGAATTCGCCAGGTGGCATTGCTGCTCTCGCCATCCAGAATATCTAATGAAAATTGAGCCTGAAGAGAATCGGGGACGACGGTGGCAAACAGAAAAGCTGCCACCAGCAGCATACGAATTACAACTTTGGATCGGATCATGGGTTCGGGTCCAGAATTCGGGTTCGGATCCTCCTGCCAGCGGTCCGGTAAAGCCGAATCGCGAGCCGACGGGATCATTAACTGTCTCAGAGAATGCGAGTTGTGCCGCCACCGCGCACCAGATCGACATCCAGTGCACGCGGGTTGCTTTGCCACTCGCCTCGTGTGAAATCCGGTACAGCCTGCGGGTTCGACCGGTCGGCCACCGACGCCTCGCTCAACGGAATGACCGAACTCCAGAGCGCCGCATCATAGACGTCCATGTCCAATGGTAGACCGTTGCGAAGACAGTCCATCAGACGCCAGTCCATCAGCGTGTCCATCCCCCCGTGACCGCCCACCTGACGGGCCATCTCGCCCGCGCGTCGGGTAATCTCCGGGGTAAACTGCTCTTCCAGGGCAGACTGTTCCTCCTCGGTGAGCCATCCGTCGTGACCCGTTGCAATCCGCGCCGGAAGTGGATATTTACGGCAGACCCCTTCGGTTCCGCTCAGCAGGTGAATCCGGGAGTAGGGACGTGGAGAGCTGGTGTCGTGCTGGAGCATGATGGTGCGTCCTCGCTCCGTTCTCATGACACTGGTATTCATATTGCCACGGAAATCCCGTCCGGCATACGGTTCCCAAAAAGGATCCTCTTCTGCCAATGCGTTGGCTCTCGGCCCCATGGAGAAGTCGTTCGACGACATCGAAATGAGTGTCTCGGCTCGATCCCCACAGTTCAAGTCCATTGCCTCGGCAACCGGCCCCAATCCGTGCATTGGATAGAGACTTCCGTGCCGGCCAATATTCTCTTCCAGACGCCAGGTCGTTTCGGTCTTGTCAAAAATTCGTTCCAATCGATCGTGAATATAAGCTCCCTCTCCGTGAATCAGCTCCCCGAAGAAGCCCTCGCGTGCCATCTTGAGTGTAACCATCTCGAAAAAATCGTAACAGACATTCTCGAGCATCATGCAGTGCCGACGCGTCTCCTCGGAGGTGTTGACCAGTTGCCAACACTCCTCGATCGTCTGTGCAGCCGGCACTTCGGTCGCCGCGTGTTTGCCGTTCTGCATCGCATGGACCGCATTCGGGGTGTGAAGATGCCACGGCGTACAGATGTAGATCAGATCGATGTCGTCCCGCTCGCAGATCCGCTTCCAATCCTCCTCGCCGGTGTAGGTCTCCGGATTGTGATCCGTGCCGGAGAGTAGTTCGCCGGCCATCTCCAGACGGGTGGGATCCAAATCGGCCAACGCCATCAGCTCTACACCTTCGATTCTCATGAGTCTTCTCAAGGCGCCGAACCCGCGGTTGCCAATCCCGAGCACTCCGATTCGGACGGTTTCGAGCGGTTCGGCGGCGTAGCCGCGCATATTGTAGATCGGTTCGCCCCGGGTATCTCCGCCGTTGCCGGATCCGCAGCCCCCAAGAAGACTGGCTCCACTCAAACCAAGACCCATCAGGCCGGTCGTTTTCAAAAAGTCGCGTCGGTTCTGTCTACTCATCGTATCGCTCTGTTGGTTGATTCGTTTGTACGTGATCGTTCCGAATCGAACCCCGTTCGGGTTCGTTGAAAAAGTCCCATTACGGCCGCAAAGAGTCGACCGGTTCTCTGTTCCCTACACGCTCTCTCGCCTGTCTGTACTCCCGAAGCCATTCCGGGAAAACCTGAGAGGCGGGTTGTCCTGTCAACGTAACGGGGTCCATCACACGGAGCGGAGCCTGCGACAATGCCGCCAGTTGCGAGACGTCCCCCCACTCCAGAATTCCCGGCAGATGAACCCCCATACTGAAATGGTCAATTCCCTCCCTTCGGTCGCTCCACCAGGAGACGGGAGTACCCCGCAATGTTATCGATGCTGGATCACCCCACTCCAGAGCAGAGAGTGCCAATGCCGACAGACCTGTCTCTCCCGTTGCATCCAGATGCCAGGATGAAATCTCCAACTCTTGATTCAATACCTTTCCCAAACGGGAAAGCTGCTCGGTCCACTCTCCAATCATGGTCTCGCCCAACCACAGGGAAGCCCTGCCAAGTGTGTGAAATTGAGCCAAATCATCAAAGTTATTCTCTTCCGAAAGGTCTGTCTCCCCGGTACCATAGAGATCGGGAAGTACCACTGTGTGTCCCTGACGCAAATGGTTCTCGATGATGGCCTCCGGAATCTGTTCTTTCCCTTGCGGATGCGTAATGACGATCGCCTCCCCACTGGGTTCACGACCGGCGGATCGACCAACAAGCAGCGGCAGAAGCCGGCCGTGCGGCTCTTCAAGTACCAAACGTTGCCATCCCTCCTTTGCATCGTACCGACGAACCGGAAGGGGCTCGGGACGGTTGTCCAATCGCAACGGAACCCGCAGTGAATTGCGCAGTTCATTCGGGTCGAGTCGGTCGCGATTCAAATGTGCTGCCCGCAAACTCCGACCGCGATCCCGAACATATCCACTCGTTGTCTCGACTCCGTCGAACCGGTCCACCGGATAGACCAAAAGCTTTTCTTCATCCATCGGGTCAAGTTGTCCTTCTGGTCGAGAAGAACCGTCTCCCCTCCCCTTTAAGTGGAGATCGAGCCATCCAATTAAACTCTCGCGATTTTCCTGGAAATAGCCGTGAGGCCGGTCAAATCGGTCGTATGCAACCTTGTCACCGGCCCCATATGCTTCATAGAGCGGTTTGAGTTGATTGTAGGTCCGCAACATTTCAGAGGGATAAAACGTCGGGTTGGACTCTTCGTTGTGATTATGAATCATGAGCGCACGCGGAGCGAGAAGTGCCAATACACCGGCCATTTCACTGTGCACCAGGCCATCGGGAAGAACCTCACACACACAATTATGGCCCAGTACATAGGAGTCAAACGTTCCGACACTGACAACCGGAACAGACACATCAATCCGGTCATCCAGGGCTGTGAGCCACATGGTTTGGTTTCCACCTCCGCTGGCACCGGTCGCCCCCAGCTTGTCGCCATCTACATACGGTCGGGAGATCAAAAAATCGATGGCTCGTCGATTGTCCATCACTTGAATCCCGAGTAGTGACCGACCAACATTCAAGAGCGATGTTCCGAGACTCGCTCCGTGATATTCAAATTCACCCGGGTATGAAGAACGCTCGCCGGCCCCCCACGGATCGATAACCATCGCCACATATCCATTGCGAGCCAGTGCTTCACCGATGGGCTGTCCGGCCAGCTTTCCCTCACTCCAATGCCCCATCATCACCAACACTGCAGGCCAGGGCCCATTCCCCGAAGGACGGTAGAGATTGGCTGTGGCATAGACACCTGGAAGGGTCTGAAAAGCGATATCATGAATAAAAAACCCTTCTCTTTCATGCCGTTCAGTCTCCCGAAGATCAAATGGAAGGTCCGTCGATACCCACTCGATTCCGGCACTTTGTACAATTTTCTCTTTCAACTCGCTCTTCTCTGCCTCCCAGGCCTCCTTCGAATCGGGAAGTTGATGCAGAGAATATCGGGTTTCGGCCCGAAGACGAATCTCTTTGTCGGTCAAGGCCTGAAAATGGTTCAATACACGGGGAATGGAATCCGGGAGTTCACTGCTTATCGATGATCCATCCGGGAGTATGTGAATAACGTTGACCGGGCTGTCCGCGTAGACAAGTGGAGCGGACAGCAACACGATCAACAAGAGCTGGATTCTTTGCCACATCCATTGACAAGGCCGGATGAATCCTTTTGTGAGTGTATCAAATGTTTGTTTGACTGGAATCATATCGATTGTTCGTGGATGGTTAGCGGTACATCATGGGAGACATACCGTCGAATTTTCGTGTCATACAAACGAAGCTTGGGCCACACGGAGCGCATTCCCTCCCAGTATCATCTGAATCTCCTGATCACTGTACCCCTTCTGTACCAGTCCGGTCGTAAAAAGAGGCCAATTGGTCCACGCCAGACTTCGACTCATCGATTCCGTTGTTTCAAATGGATCGTCGGGCCAGAGAGCGGCCCATCGTGTACGTGTTCGTGGTCGAGCCGGAACGTTTTGACGTTCCGAAACGGCGTTTTTCGAGGTGTAGGCGACATCGGTTCCGATTCCGACATACTGAGATCCGAAGGTCCGTTTTACATAGTCGATATGCTCCAAAAGTCGTACAATGTCTCCGCTTCCTCGTAAAAACCGAGGAATGCAACAGATTCCGATATAGCCGTCTGTATCTGCAATGGCACGAATTACCTCGTCCGGTTTGCTCCGCATGTGAGAGAAGAGAGCGCCTGCCGTGGAGTGGCTCGCAACAACCGGTTTTTCCGACACCTTCGCCGTCTCCAGACTGGTCTGCCACCCGGAGTGAGACACATCGGGAATCACGCCCACACGGTTCATTTCGGCCACCACCGTCCGGCCGAAATCACTGAGACCGCAGTTGGACTCCTCGGCGCACCCGTCTCCAATCACATTGCGTCGGTTGTAGGTCATGTGCATCATCCGGATGCCTAACTGATAAAATACCCGAATAAACCGAAGCTCCTCCTCCGGACTTACCCATTCCATCGGCAGAGGGACCCCGTTTCCGGTGAAGTAGAGCGCGTGTCCATTCTCTCGACCGATCCGTTCCAGATCCTCGGGGGTGACCGCCTTGCGGACGATCTCCGGCAATCGGTCGGTCGTCCAGGTGAATCGGGCCAACCGTTTGAGGAGTCGGTCGATTCGGTTGCCCTCTTCTCCACAGTTCTGTACCACAACATTCACTCCGGCGGCCTGCCAGGCGCGGGCGAGCTCCTCCTGCTCCGCCTCCACATCGACAAATCGACTCATGCTCATGTCCTCACTCAAATCCTGAATCTCGAGAGGGGAAGCATTCTGTTCAATGATCTCCCGCAGTCGATCCCCGTCCGGTGCTGCTCGTGGCATGAAACCGTAGGTATCCATCACCAGAAATTCTTTGTGTAGCTCCATTCCCCGCTCAAGATCCCGACGAGAGGGGTTCAGGATTCGGAGTGCGATCTCCCAGTCCTCTTCAATTCGGTCCATGACAGCTCGTACCCGGCTCGACCCGACGCCTCTCTCCCGTTCGCCTCCCAACGCTCCCCAAGCCATCGAAGAGAGAAGTGTGGCGTGCAGGGATCGTTTCAGAAATCGGGCTCTAGAGATGGGTTTCATGGCATGCGGTCAGATTCGTTGGATGGTTCCACCATACATCAGCCGACAGAACCGGTATGTAGCCCGTTGATGGGAAGTCATTGGATCGAACATGGTGCAAAGCCGTACATGCGTTGGCAGGATCACTACGCCTCATCCGGTTCGATTTTCCGTTCCGGCCGTATCCATCCTGCTTAGCAGACAGCTTTGCAGCACATTCCATCGAAAACGGAAAGACAACCGGTACCCGGATCGCTCCGGAGTCCCGGTTGATTCCATCCCGTGTGCTGGCCTTACCACAGGCTCGTTCTCACCGAAGTGTAGCGTATTCACGCTCCACACCGATGAACAATCCACAAATGCGATTAGTTGTATCCGGGATTTTGTCCCAGATCTGCATTCTTGTCCAGTTCGGATTGCGGAACCGGAAGTCGATAGTCCCGGGGCGCTTGAAAATTGGCCTCTTTCCAGAACTCTACTTCGTACTCCTTGCTTCCGTCCGAAAGCTTGGTAATGCTCATTCGCGTCTGGTCCTCGTTGAGTACGTCGGGAGCGATCATCCATCGACGAACATCGTACCAACGATGTTGCTCAAAGACCAACTCGATTCGTCGCTCGTTCACGATTCGATCGAACAGATCATCCCCACTCTCGGTTACATCCGGCATATTCACGCTTGGCCGGCTTCGAACCATGTTCAGGTACTCACGTGCAATCCCCTCTTCGCCGAGATTGTACTGAGCTTCGGCGTAGTTGAGAAGGATTTCGGCATATCGCTGAAACGGCCAAGGAGTCTGAGACATATTGCTCCCGCTCGGGTTATCGATCCGCTCGTTAGTAAACTTACGCGAATAGTATCCCGTCTGTGTCGCATTCCATGCAGAGACCGGACCCTCGTTGGAATCCAGGCCGCCCGGCAGGAAGGTCTCCACTTCACGACCCTTCCAGAACATTCCGTCATGAAGAATGGTCGCGTAGAATCGCGGATCCCGATCGCTGTAGGGATCCTGCGGATCGTATGCCGGATCATCCTCAGGTTGCATTCCATTGGTCGTTTCGTAGTCATGAACAAGGTTCTGAATCGGATGAATCTGACCAAAACCGTTGTATCCATTCGGATAGGAACTGAGCTCCACATAGACCTGTTCGAAGCTGACCAATTGATTGAATGGTCGCTGCCAGATCATCTCCTCGTTGTAGATGTTTTCTTCGAGAAATGCGGTTCGGTAATCGTCAAACAGACCGTACTCACCCAACTGAATCACGTCCCAGGCGGCATCTCGCGCATCTTCCCACCGAGTCATGTCGTTTGTCGGATTATTGAGCGGGCTGGCCCAGTAGAGAAGTGCACGGGATTTAAGTCCCATTGCTGCTCCTTTGCTAATATGCCCTTTCTCGCTGTTGGCGATCTCCGAAGGTAGCGGCAAGTCGGGTATGGCTGCATCGAGTTCGTCCACAACATACTGCATGACCTCGTCATACGGGTCCCTCGTCTGACTGAAGTTGTCATCCAGACTGAACGTACTGGTAATGAGCGGCACATCGCCGAAGAGGTTGGCCAAATGGAAGTACGCTTTCGCCCGAATGGTCCGCATCTCGGCAATCCGTCGCGTTTTCAACGCGGGATCGTCGAACTCGGTGTCCTGAACCTTCTCCAGGAATTCGTTGACCAGGTTGATCGGCTTCCAGTAACTCCGGTTCACCGCACTTCCGCTCCGAACATCGGTCCAGAAGTCGACAAAGCTCAAGTTGTCCGGGGGGACACCGTTCGCATTGGCTCCCCAGGCCCACGCATTGTTTCGGGCATTGAGCTCGTCCGTCACGTTGCCCAGGTTGTAGAAAGAGTAGAGAAAACCGGTCGGAATGCTCCGGTAGGTCTGTGCCACAAAGGCGTCGACCAAGGCTGGATCATCCCAGACCGCATCTTCGGTAAATCTGTCGGTTGGCGTCGTATCAAGGACGTCGCTGCACGCCGTCGCTCCCAGCAGGAGCAGGACGGCCGCCAGGGGCAGTATCGCCCACCGGCTCGTCATTTCGGGTATCAGTTTGAATACATTCATCATCATGGGTTTTAAACGTTCAGGAGAGTCCGCGTTCGGTTAAAACGTCAAATCGATCCCCAGGTTGAAGATTCGGTTCTGCGGATAGAAATTCCCGCGCGGTGCATCCCCTTCCGGATCAAACCACTTGATCTCGGAGATCGTAAAGAGATTGTTTCCGTTGGCGTAGATCCGCAGGTTGGAGAATCCCAGATTCCCGACCAGGTCGGACGGAACATCATATCCGATTTCCAGCGTCTTCAGACGAACAAAGGCTGCATTCTGAAGCCAGAACGTACTCTGCAGACCACTCGGCTCGCCTCCAATGGCGCTCAAAGTGGGAAGGCGCGGATACTTTGAGTCCATGCTCCCCGGAGTCCAACGATTTTTGATTAGCTCGGACAACCCGTTGATGGCGATCCGCGCATTCTGGTGATAGTACTGCCAGGCACGCGCTTGTCCGGCAAGATTTGCAAACAGGCTAAACTGTTTGTATCGCATGGAGGTATTTACCCCGAACGTAATCTCCGGAATATTGGACTTGTTCATGCGCAGACGGTCTTCGGAAGAGATTACGCCGTCTCCATTCACATCGCGGTATTGGAGGTCGCCAACCTGTGTTCCCGGATAGACGGCCGGGGCGTTGTCCACCTCGCTCTGCGTCCGGAAGATTCCGATCGCCTCGTAATAGAGACCGGCTCCGAGAATGCCTCCTTCCGCCTTCTGGTAGTCCGGCACATCCTGTGCCTCACTTACATCGATAACTTTGTTTCGGGCAAAGCCGATATTTCCCTCCACGGTGTAGCTGAAATCGTTGGCACGTGCCACATTGCTGTGGGTTACCGCCAACTCGATACCGCGATTCCGAACACTTCCAATGTTCTCGTCAGGCAACGAAAGCATGGTATAGGTAGGAATCTCCAGGTTTCGGGTCGTCAAAATATTGTCCCGTACTTGCTGGAACAGGTCCACGCTCACTCCAAGCCCTCCATCCCAAAGAAGGAGATCAGCTCCGAAGTTGGTCGTTGTGGCCACCTCCCAGGTAATGTTCGGATTGGGTGTCACGCCTGGTGCCGCTCCGAGCCCGGACTGGGTTGGGTTTCCAAAATGATACCCATTGGATAGTCCCAGTGAATAGGCAGACAAATATTGATACGGAGAAATGGCATCGTTCCCGATTCGCCCAATCGATGCCCGGAGTTTTAACTCGTTTACCGATGGATTGCTCTCCATCAGATCGTCGGAAAGAATCCAGGCAACCGAAACACCAGGGAAGAATCCAAATCGGTTCCCTTCAGGAAACGCGTGGGATCCATCATACCGCGCATTGAAATCAATCAGGTATTTCTCCTGAAAGTTATAACTCACACGGCCGATCAAACTCTGTCGGGCGACCTCGCTCGACTGTCCATCCGACTCTTGCGTTGCCGGATCGCCGGCGAAAAGTTCGGGAATCTGATCCGAAAGGTAGTTTCGGCGAAATGATCGATACCAGAGATCGTTACCAGTTGACTGCTCTGCGCCGAAAAAGCTGCTTACGTAATGATCTCCCAACTGACGCTCATAGGTCACCCGAAGATTCACAAAGGTTTCATTGTCATTGAAGGTCTGCTGCTCAAGCTGAGGAGCCGTCAGTCGTCCTCCACGGAGCGGCAGATAGTTGCCCTGGCTGTCCCGGTTGTAAACGACCCAGGGTGTCTGCCAGTTTTTATCCAGTGTGGAGTTGTCATTGTAGACAAAGTAGCCATCCACGCCCAGACCATTGACCTGAGGGATTTGGGCATCGAACCCGATTTTCCCCGAGAACCGACGGGTTTTCGTGGTTCGCCCACCCGCTGCATCGGTTACCATCACCGATGGATTGAGTCCTTGCTCAATACCGGCCGACGGATATCCTGGCTCATACTCGACCGGCATCATCGGCAGCGCCATCAGCCATCCGAACGGATTCTCTGCTCCGGGTCGGAGTCGATCATCCAGACCTGCGTTGATGTCGGCATTCACATTGATGTAATCGTTGATTCGGGCATCCACGTTGGAACGCAACGTATAGGTATCAAATTCGTGGACTCCGCTTTCGAAGATCGAATTCTGGGATCCATATGAACCAGAAATCGAATACCGAATCTGCTCCGATCCTCCCCGGACACTCAGGTTCTGTGAACTCTGTAGTGCAAAATCCTTGAGAACTTCACCATACCAATCGGTATTGGGATAGTTTTCGGGATCCGAACCGTCACGAAACGTCTCAATCTCTTGTTCCGTATAGCGAGGTTGTTGACCATCGGCAACGAGCCGCTGGTTCACATACTCGGCAAACGTGGCAGAGCTGGCCAAATCGGGTGTTCGAGTTGGTTGAGTGATCCCCTGATTGTACGAATAGTTGATCACTGGCTTGCCGACCGTACCTCGCTTGGTCGTAATCAGAATAACTCCGTTGGCTGCACGAGCTCCGTAAATGGCAGCCGATGCATCCTTCAGAACACTGATCTGTTCAATGTCATTCGGGTTGATCCGTTCCCATCCGTCTGGACTCTGAACACCATCCACCACCACGAGAGGTGCCGTCGACCCGGTCGTGTTCTGACCTCGAATCAACAGTGTGGACGTGTCTGCCCCTGGTTCACCGGATCGGTTCAGTGCAACCAGTCCCGGCAACAGTCCGGCCAGCGAATTGGTTACACTTACGGTAGGAGCGGCAGCAATCTCCCGCTCACCTGCCCGAGCAATGGATCCCGTGAGCGTAGCCGCTCGCTGAGTCCCGTACCCGACCACAACCAACTCATCCAGATCCGTCACGGCCGATGTGAGTTCGACATCGATCACCTCGCGTCCGTCAACCGAGACGGTTTCCGAATCGTAGCCAATGTAGGAGAAGACCAGTGTGTGGGTGGGCTCTACAACCAGTGTGTATTCACCATCCACATTCGTGGTGGTCCCGCTAATGGTCTCCTGGACAACAACCGTCACACCGGGAAGGGGATCTCCGCTATCGGTATCGGTTACGGTTCCGGTGACCTCTTGGGGTTGTGCATGAGCCGGGGTCGTCGCGACCAGGATCAGCACCATTAAACAAAGCGCAATCTTGAGGGACATTAACCGGTTAAGCTCTTGCGTAAATGAAGAGCGTTGGTTTAACCGGTTAAGTTTCCTGGCGCCAAATACGAATAGTAGTCGTTTGGTTCGCATAAGAAACGTGTTTTAGTGATAGGGTATTCAGCAACTGAGAGTAGCTTACTAAAAAGAGAAGAAGGTTGCAAAACAGACCAAGAAAATTTTTTACCCTCGTCAGAGGATCAGAAAAGGGCTTTTCTATCCAAGTTCAGATTCATAGTCCCGAAATGACTACCCGAGTGAAATCCCCTCTCAAATATATTTTTAAACGGTTTTACACGTTGATCGCAAACAAAAGACGAGGGGAAATCCACTCGGGATTAATTTATTTCAATCGAAATTTTACTTGTTTTCGTTCAAAAAAAGAGAAGATTAGCTTTACCGGATAAGGAAAGATTGTGCGCGGGAATCTCGGAACGCCAGATACCATCCGTCATCCACCCTTACGAGCGGATTACACGCCCGATCTGGCGGACCGCCTGGCGAATTCGGTGCGTATTCTCGACCAGACTCATCCGGACAAACCCTTCGCCGGCCGGACCGAACCCGATTCCCGGAGAAACAAGCACTTCCGCTTCGTCAAGCAGCAATTCGGAAAAGGCAAGAGACCCCTCCTTTCGGAACGGTTCCGGGATGGGAGCCCATACGAACATCCCGCCCCGATTCTTCTCGATTTTCCACCCATACCGCTCCAAACCTTCGTGCAGCACATCGAGGCGCCCTTCATACTTCTTGGCAATCGCAATGACATTGTCACGAGTCTGTTTCAGGGCCGTAATTGCCGCGACCTGAATCGGTGTAAAGAGTCCGTAGTCAAAGAACGCTTTGATCCGGGAGAGCAATCGGATGGCCTCGGGATTTCCTACACAAAATCCACATCGCCAACCGGCCATGTTGTAGGATTTGCTCATGGTCATGAACTCGACAGCGATCTCTTTTGCCCCGGGGACCTGCAGGATGCTTGGAGCCTTGTAACCGTGAAAGGTGATGTCTTTGTAGGCAAAGTCATGGATAATGAATACTCCGTGTTCCCGACACCAGGGAACGAGCCTCTCGAAAAACTCAAGATCCACCGTCTCCCCGGTCGGGTTGTGGGGAAAATTCAGAAACAGAACTTTGGGGGTCCGGTCCAGGCTCTCCAGGGAAGAAATGAAGGCATCGGCATCCCGGGTAACCGGAACGGTTGCCACATCGCCACCGGCAATCATCACACTGTAGTAATGAATCGGAAAGTAAGGTTCGGGAACAACGGCCAGATCCCCTTCGCCGATGAGCGCCAACACCAAGTGAGAGAGTCCCTCTTTTGAACCGATCGTGGCAATCACCTCACTCTCCGAGGCCAGTTCCACATCGTAGAGATCTTTGTAATGGTCCGATACCGCACGGAGGAGATGAGGAATCCCGGTTGCCCGAGCATAGCGGTGGGCCTTCTCGTCTTCCACGACATCGTGGATCTTCTGAACGGTCTCCGGGGACGCCGGCATGTCCGGATTTCCCATCCCGAAATCGATGATATCGATCCCTTCGGTTCGGCGACGCTGTTTCTCGGCATTCAGTCGGCCAAACAGATAATCCGGCAACTCTTTCATGCGCCGGGACGGCTCTACGGACAGATCACTCATCTCTTGTTGACTCCATTCTCGGGATTGAATCGACCTCTCACACATGGGAAGCCGCACGTTGGTGCAACCCTGAATGTACATAAAACGGGCACCACCTGCTCTCTGGATACGCTCCCCGGATCCGTCTTGGTCGGTTCAGCCCGCCAGAGGATCCCGAAATCGAATCAGATCCTGAACCACGCGTCCGTTTCGCTCCAGTCGGGACATCGAATAGATCCAGCCATCGGACGAGATCGCCAACGAATTCACATGGGAAGGTCGCTCACCACTCTCCAGACGGATCGGCCCGTGATCGGTACGTTCGGCCGATTCGATATCCCAGGTAACCAGGTGTAGCTCCTCTGGCCCGCGGGCTCCTCCTTTTGCAATCGCTTCCCCACCGACAGGTTGTCCCTTGTCGTCAAACAGCGGCGAACCGGTCAGATGGTAGAGTGTCTTCCCGTCCGGCCCCAACTCCAGTCCCAGATACCCGTAACTGAACTGATCCGTCATCCCGATACGACGCGACGCATCGGACGTGATCCGTTCGATCAACTCCAACGTCTCTTTTTTCGGGTCGAACCGGAAGAGATAGCCACTGTTTCCGTGTGTTCCCCAAGCGCAATGACGGTTTGCATCCCGGACCACCTGGCGCCAGTTCCAGGCCATGCTTCCCGGCCGGGTCGGATCGAACGATCCGAAATAGTCCCGACGCATGGAGACCTGCCTGGAGGCTTCGGGCTTCTCGGCGCCTTGCTTCAGTGTCCAGAGGGTTCCGTCTGCCGTCGAATACCAGAGATCACCGCTATCCGGTTCCACCAGAAGCGCCCGACAGAGCGGCCGATAGGTCTCGCCGGGGATTCCCGCCTCCCCGTGCGCATCGACCCACCCAAGATCCTCCACGGCTCCATCTCCGGGATCCAGTCGGAGCAGGTGCCCGGTCGGCCAACTGATTCCATAGAGTGTTCCACGAACCGGGTCCTGTGTCATGGCCAGAATCCCCTCTCCGTGGGGTGCCACCCCGACCGAACGGACACACTCCGTCGCCGGATCGATTCGCAGAAAATGCCCTCCCGGATAGTGTCGATACCCCTCCATGGGCGTCTTTGGCATCCGCTCCATCCCGTCCACCGTCTCGTAGTACCCCGCATGGGTCGAACTCCAAAGCGCTCCGTCCCATTCGAAAAACCGGGAGTGGGATTTCCCCTGCGGGTAGCTGTTCCATCCGGCCTCCCCGCACGCTTCCGTCAGATCGACCACCTCCCGGGGCTGCGACTCCCCGGGGTGGAGCCGGAAGAGCTTGCCTCCCTGATCGGGGGAGGTGGAGGAGAGAACGTACCAAACGCCCCCATCCCTGTCTACCGAAAGTGCATTGTAGGTATCGTGTGCCTCTTCAAAACCGGAATCATAGATCGTGGCAATCATCCTCTGGATTTGTTTACTTCTCTGTGGTTGACCCTGTGACTCGCTCAACGTTCGGATCTCATCCGACGACCTGCCAAGCAGATCCTTGGGCTCCAGACAACGCGAACGCCGGAGTCCGGCGACGTCCATCCGAGGTTCGCAAGTTTGTCAGAAAAATCCAACCTGAAAACCATGACTCGATTTACGCGACGTTCGTTCCTTCGAACACATCTGCTGGCCGGAGGGGGTGCGATGCTCGGCTTCGGACTTCCCGCATTTGCCCGTTCTCTCTTCCCTGACATCGAACAGCCGGTTCCACTCAACGAGACTCGCTACCTGGACGCCCTTACCCGAATCGGGCCCCGACGGTTCAAACACCCGGCCGAACGGTGGAGTCTGGACCATTTGACCGACGAGCATACCCATGTCGGCATCTCTGGCGGATTGGTACAGTCCACCCAGAGTCTTTTCTACGATACAATGAGCGCCAATCTGGAGCTGAGCCGAATGTTGGCGACCGACCCGGCCCGACGAGCTGTCTGGAACGTCATCCCGTGGATCACCGGAGAATTTCCCGACCCCGACCGCCTTTTTGAGCTGCTTCGGGAGCATCATGTAGCAGCGGTAACCCTGCACCCGGCCACCAACGCCTGGGACTGGCAGCTGGATGCAAACCAGCCTCTTTTGGATCGATTGGAACGCGAACAAATTCTGACCATCACCAGCCGGCCCGAACTGGGCGGATGGCGTGAAGTCGACCGCCTGTTGACCCGTTGGCCACACTTGCCGGTCCTGCTCACCGGGGCGGCGTGGAGCGAACAGCGCTACCTGCTGCCGCTTCTCAAGCGCCATTCCAATCTCCATGTCACACTCGAACGCTTTCAGATCAACCGTGGATTCGAGTACCTGGTGGGCGAAGGGCTCACCCGCCAACTCCTCTTCGGGACCCATGCTCCGCAGATGAGCAGTGGGGCCCAGCGCGCATGGCTCGATTACAGCGGCATCACGGAGGAGGATCGAACCGCAATCGCGAGCGGGAACCTGATCCGACTGACCCATTGGCAATCGCCACCCGACCCTGCGACTCCCCCCAAGAACGACGATGACCTGATACGTCAGGCCCGGCAAGGACTCCCGATCAATGAGCGGATTCTGGACCTTCACATGCACATGCTCGAAGAGGGGCTCTCCAGCACCGGCGAACACTACCGTATGGACGGCGGCGACCCGGACAGCGTCTTCGCTCTGATGGAGCGTCTTGGCGTCAACGGAGGCGGGATCATGAGCTGGAACGGCGTGGTAAGCGGCGACATGGAGGGGGGTCTGCGCACCGTCCGTCGTGCGCTCGACACCGCACCCCCCGGATATTGGGGGCTGGCCACTCTGGATCCCACCCACCTGGAGGGGCGCTCCATGGACGAGCTTGCCCGCAACGTGTACAGAGACCCACGTTTGATTGGCATGAAACCCTACCCCTTTTATGGTGTGGCCTACGATGATCCGGCCTATGCACCCTGGTGGGAGCTCGGCAACGAGTTGCGGCTCTATGGTCTGTTGCACCAGACCCGGTCCGATGGCCACGAGGTGCGTACTTTGGCCAAACGCTACCCGAATGTGCGCTGGATTATTGCCCACGCCGGATCCAGCTTTTCCGCAGCCGATGTGGCCATCGAGGCGATGCAGACACATGACAACATCTTCGCAGAAATCACCTACACCTCGGTTCCCGGTGGCATGATCGAATACCTCTGTGAACACGCCGGTGCAGATCGTATTCTCTACGGGTCGGATCTTCCGATGCGCGATCCCCGTCCCCAGCTTGGCTGGGTCCTCTACTCCCGCCTGCCCGTGGCAGAGAAGCGAGCCATCCTGGCCGAAAATGCAGCTCGCGTCATCGATCCCTGTCTGCACCGCCTTCCGGATCACTGCAAACCCTCCTGGCTGAACCGAATGCGGTGGCACCCCCATCCGACAGCTCCTCCTGTCTTACCGGTCTCCTGACCCTGAGGCAGCGTTTTCAATCCCCGAAACAGCGCTCTTCCACCCAATGATATGGAACCCAATGACAGATCCGATTCGCCGCTCTCACCCCTCTTTGCAACGGCGCACATGGCAAAAAACTCCGGGACTTGTCGCGCTTCTGTTTATGAGCCTTGCTTCCGCATGCTCCACGCCGGATGAACCCACCCTGGGCCAGAGCTGCCTCTCGCTCTCCTCGGCCGTGGCAAACGGATCGTGGGAGAGCCCGGCCCCAACCGACCTCTCCCCTTGGAAGGACCTGGCCGTTCCGCCTCTTTCGGTGGAGGATGCGTTGGATCGATTCCGGATCGAGGAGGGATTCCGGATCGAACCCGTGGCACAAGAGCCGATGATTGTGGATCCGGTCGCAATGGACATCGATGCCGACGGGCGACTCTGGGTGGTCAACATGCCCTCCTACAATCACGATCCGCGAGAGATATTGGAGACCACCGGTGAACGGACGCCCGAGCGTGAACAGATGCTTCGGGATCAGCTGGCCGAAGCTCCGGCCGGTGAAGTGGTCATCCTGGAGGATACCAACGGGGATGGCGGAATGGATCGTCGCTCCGTCTTTCTGGACGGGATCATGCTGCCGCGCGCCATTCGCGTCTTTCCCGACGGCGTTCTTCTGGCCGAACCCCCTCACCTCTGGTGGATTGAAGACACGAACGGAGACGGAAAAGGAGATCAAAAAACCGAAATCAGTGACCAGTTCACCACGCCCCGCTCCCCGCAGAGCGGTCCGAGTGCCCTGCATTACGGCATGGACAACTGGATCCACAGCGCTCACTTCCCCAGTATTCGACGAGTGAACGGAGAGTGGATCGAACGGCCGTTCGAACCGCTCGGACAGTGGGAATTGCGGCACGACAACTGGGGGCGGCTCTACTCCTCGAGCAACTCCTGGCCGCTGCAGGCCCACCTCTCGCCTCACGGATACTCCGGACAGCATCCAGGCGTGGATCTGCAGGCCGGATTCAACGAGAGAGTGGCGCCCAACGGACCGGTCTGGCCAGCCCATGCGCCGGGCGTAAACCGCGGCTACCGGACCGGTGTGGTGACCCGGGAAGACGGAACATTAATGATCGGCGCCGGAATCTCCTCCACGGAGATCTATCGGGGCGGGCAGTTTGGCGAGGCGTACGAGGGCAACATCTTTACCCCGGTCTCGGCCGGCAATCTGGTCACCCGGCTCGTCTCCGACAGCCAGCCCGGTCGTCTCGACATTGAGGCCCGATTCGCCTGGGAGGATCGCGACTTCCTCACATCTACAGACGAGCGGTTTCGCCCGGTGAATATCTACAACGCACCGGACGGGTCCCTCTATGTTGTCGACATGTATCGCGGACTCTTCGACTACATCCTCTGGGTCACCGACTTTCTGCGTGAGCACTCTCTGGAACGGGATCTCGAGCAACCGACAGCGATCACTGGACGGATCTGGCGCATTCGACCCTCCGAAGGAACACTACCCGACGTTCCCCGACTGAGTGAGTGGACTCCCTCGGCAGCTGTTGAACTCCTGAACGATCCTCGGGGAGCTGTGCGCGACCGCGTCCAGCAGGTGCTTGCGAGCTGCTCGCCCGCATCGGCCGTCGAGCCACTGGTCGAACTCACCCGGAATCTCTCTGCGGAGTCCTGGAGTCGCCTGCAGGCCCTCTGGACACTGGAAGGAATGGATCGGGAGCAGGTCCCACAGAAGAGACTGACCGCCCTCGCCCTGGATCGACTCGACGATCCCCACCCCGAAATTCGAACAGCTGCAATCCGGATGTTGGAACCGGCTCTTGAGAAGGGGATCACCGATGTGGAACAGACTCTCCGAATCCTTCCCGATCGGGAAAATTTCAGCGAACGGGAGGCACTTCAACTTGCAGCAAGCCTCTCGGCCAGCAGGGATCCGCAAACTGTCGCGACGCTGGCGAGCCTGCTCGACCGGCATCCGGAAGATTCCCGCGTTCGGGAGATGGTACGAAACAGTTCGGCCGGACGGGAAGCGGCCTTGCGCGGGGAGCTCGCACGACGGTGGTCATCCAACGGGCAACCGCCGAGCGTGTTCCAACAAGAGATTCTTGCGTGGCTGGAGGAGCAGGCCGACAGCGCCTTTGTAGCGGAGCAGATCGAGCCCGAAATTCCGGACCATCTGGATGGTGCCGGACAGGATCTCTACCGGCGGGGAGCCCCCCTCTATTCGGTTTGCAGCTCCTGCCACGGACCCAATGGAGGGGGCATTGACGGCGTGGGAGCCCGTCTCGACGGGAGCGCCTGGGTCCAGGGGGCTCCCGAATCACTGATCCGAATTCTGCTGCACGGCATGGATGGCGCGGCGGCCGAACGGGACGAAACCATTCCCAACGACATGCCCTCGCACGGCTTTTTGAGCAACAACGATCTGGCCGCCCTGCTCACCTGGCTGCGCAACAGCTGGAATAACCAGGCCCGACCCATCACACCGGAGCAGGTGCAGGAGATTCGGGAATTGGATGCAGGACGAACCGGCATCTGGTCTCCCGACGAGCTTCGGGCCGCCGAAACCCCGTAAACCTCCCTATCGTCCGGGATCTTGAATCGAGAAGTGGAGCTGTTGCATCCACCACGATCCGGACCGAAACGAAACAAACCGGATCACTCCCCGGCGAGCCGCTGCCGAATGGCTGATGCGTTCTCTCGAACCTTTTCGATGGCTGCCGGAATCCACTGAAGCTCCTCTTTGGAGGCAAGAAAAAGATTCTGCGTGAACCAGAGCGCCTCCTCGTTGCAGAGGTGATCGTTGTTCGGACACGCATTGCGCTCCATCCACCGATCGTAATTTCGCACCGACTCGGGATAGATGGCCCGGAAATTCTTCGACTCCAGTGCCTCCCGGATAAACGGCATACGGTTCAATGGAGCATAACCGGTAGAGACCGGCACCCCTTCGGCGCGAAGCGCCTCGGCAAACTGTGATTTATTCATTCCGGCAAACGATTCGCTCCGAAAGCGAAACGGGAATAGATGCACGGCCAACCGGGTCACCTTCTCGTCCAGTCGGGCCGGCTCCACCCCCTCGATTTCGTGAAACCATTCGTGCATCGCCCGGGCCGTACGGTTGCGCTGGTCGGTCTCCTGCCGGAATTTGGTGAGCTGGGTCAGACCAATCGCGGCCTGATACTCGGCCATCCGCAGCTTGTTGCCGCGACGAACGGTTCCACGACCGGACGGATCCTGGACCGAACGATACGGGTTGCCGTAGTTGTGCCAGGAAAAGCAGCGGTTGATGAACGACTCGTCATTGCTCACGATCGCGCCCCCCTCGCCGATCGGCAGGTTTTTGGAGTTTTGGAAACTGTAGCACCCGGCATTCCCGATGGTTCCCACCTGTTCGTAGTCCCATTCGGCCAACCACGCTTGACAAGCATCTTCGACCACGATCAGGTCGTGCCGTCGGGCGATGGCCATAATCCGGTCCATGTCTGCCGGATTTCCGGCGATGTGCACCGGCATGATCGCCCGGGTACGCTCGGTGATCCGCTCTTCGACCGAATCGGGATCCAGTTGAAAAGTCTGTGGATCGGTATCGGCAAAGACCGGAATGGCGTTGTTCAAAAGAATCGACTGTGGGGTCGCGATAAACGTATAGGTCGACGTGATCACCTCGTCTCCCGCCCCGATGTCGTAATTGGCCAGTGCACAGTAGAGTGCATTGGTCCCATTGACAGTTGTCATGGCGTGACGGGCACCGGTGATGGCGGCCCACTCCCGCTCGAATTCGTCGACGGTATGGGCCCGTGACCAGACACCGCTCCGCATCACTTCGAGGAGTTTCGGTTCGTCCCGCTCCCGGCTCCATTGCGGCCAGGAGGGCCAGGAACCCTGGACGACTGGATCTCCACCCAGGATGGCTGGCTTGCGAGTCACACGCCCCGATACGGGGCGGTCGACGGCACGTCCGGAGCTCCCGGTTCTTGCCGCTTGCAGAGGCGACGAACTCCCCAAACCCAGAAGCAGCGCCGCGCCTGCGGCCGCCTGTTTGCGAATAAAGTCGCGGCGACCGATCCCGCTCGCTTTTTCCGGATTCGATGATGGGTTCTGTACGGGATCGTCGGAAGAGAAGCTCATGGCATTCGGGAAAGGGTTCACACTTTTTTGTACACTCCCGTACAATAGATATTCCGAGGCGCTTTCACAACTCGGTCCCGATGGACAACCCCAACTCCGTATAGACGTTATGACCCTCGATCGACACTCCCTTCCTCTGACTTTTCTTCTGCTTTTGATGACGATCCCGACCCTCACGTTCGCCCAAACCTCTTCGATGGAGCAGGCGAAACGGATGCCGGTATCGACGGTCCCGTCTGCACAGCCATCCGAATCCAACTTGTGGGCAGAGGCTCCCGCGCGTACGACCCAGCGACCTTCTACCGATCCCAAGTCGGCGACAACACTTCTCTCGCACGCCCCTCGGGAGGCCGGATGGCAGGCAGGTGTCGCCCGAACCGTCATTACCCCGAAAGAAGATCTCTGGATGGCCGGATTTGCCGCCCGGACGGAACCGGCCCGCGGGGCGATGCACGATCTTTTTGCCAAAGCACTGGCTCTGGAAGATGCCAACGGGCAGCGAGCGCTGTTGGTCACCACCGACCTGCTCGGATTCCCGCGCGCGCTCTCCGACCAGATTGTCGAAGAGATCATGCACGCCCACGATCTGCCACGCGAAGCGATTCAGCTCAACAGTTCGCACACCCACTCCGGACCCGTCCTCTCGGGCGGTCTCCCCGACATCTACCCGATCGGGACGGAGCAGTGGGAGGCCATTGACACCTATAGCCAGTGGCTGGTTGACGAAATGGTCCATTTGACCGGAGAGGCTCTGGAGAATCTGCAGCCCGCCTCCCTCGAAGTTGGTCACGGCGTGGCTCGTTTTGCCGTAAACCGACGGAACAATCCACGCGAGACGCTGCATCAACGTTCCGAACTGGCCGGACCGGGAGATCACGACGTCCCGGTCTTTCGTATTGCGGATGCAGACGGGGAGATCTTCGCTCTGCTTTTCGGGTACGCCTGTCACCCGACCGTTCAGAGCGGTCTCCACTGGTCGGGAGACTACCCCGGATTTGCCCAACTGGCCCTTGAAGAAGAACTCGACGGAGTAACGGCTCTCTTTTTTCAGGGGGCCGGGGCCGATCAGAATCCACTTCCGCGGGGCCACGACTCCTGGGCCCGTCAGTACGGAGAGACCCTGGCGGCATCCGTTTTGGGAACCCTTGACCGGGAGATGGTTCGGGTGGAACCGGAATTGGGACTCGCCTACCGGGACATCGAGCTGCCGATCGCTCCGCTTCCCTCCGACGAGGTGCTCGCCAGCCGGGCAGAGAGCGACAACTACATCGGTCGGTGGGCCCGTCGCATGCAGGAGCTGAAGGCTTCCGGCGAAGTATTTCCGACCACCTACCCCTTCCCGATTCAAGTTTGGCGCCTGGGAGACATTCCGGTGATCGGACTGGGTGGAGAGCTGGTCTCCGGGTACGCCATTTCGCTCAAAGAGATCTTCGGCTTTGACACTGTCGTGATGGGCTACTCGAACGATGTGATGAACTACATCCCGACCACCCGGATCCTGCTCGAAGGCGGGTATGAGGGGCTCACCGCCCACATGGTCTACGGCCTGCACGGTCCGTGGACGGGGGAGGTGGAGGCGAGTATCCTGCATGCGGTGATCGGGTTGGCGGCGGAGGCGGGGGTGCGCCCCGTGAATCACCCGACGGGAAAGAATTAGCCATCTTCTCCGAATCCCCTTATTTTCGGGCACTGTAGACCGATTTTTTCACCCCAAGACCGAGCGATTCAACGGAGATTTCATGTCAAAGACCGTACGCGTACGATTTGCACCTTCCCCCACCGGACAACTTCACATTGGTGGCCTTCGAACCGCCCTCTACAACTATCTTTTTGCACGAAGCCACCCGAACGGGGTGTTTATTCTGCGTATCGAGGATACCGACCAGAATCGATATGTCGAGGGTGCCGAGCAGGATATCATCGATTCGCTGGAGTGGAGTGGCATGACGATTGACGAGGGACCGTCGAGTCCGGGGGAGTACGGGCCGTACCGTCAGAGCGAACGAAAAGAGATCTACCACGTCTATGCCAAACAGTTGATTGACGCCGGTCACGCCTACTACGCCTTTGACACGCCGGAAGAGATCGAACAGATGCGCGAGCGTCTCATCAAATCGGGCAACCCCTCTCCGCGATACGACTCGATTACCCGTCAGTCGATGAAAAACTCGCTCACGCTTCCAAAAGACGAGGTTGAGCGACTGCTCGAAGCAGGCACCGACTATGTGGTGCGTCTCAAAGTCCCGCGTCGGGAGACGGTCCGATTCGAAGACCGCATCCGCGGCATCGTCTCCTTCGAAACCAAGGGGCTGGACGATCAGGTCCTGCTCAAATCCGACGGGATGCCCACCTATCACCTGGCAAACGTCGTGGATGATCATCTCATGGAGATTACCCATGTAATTCGGGGAGAGGAGTGGCTCAGCAGCACACCCAAGCATATGCTGCTCTACCAATTTTTTGGATGGGAGGCCCCCGAGATGGCTCACCTCCCACTCATCATGTCCCCCTCCGGCGGGAAACTCTCCAAACGGAAGGCCGAAGAGGAGGGGATTCCGGTCAATACGCGCGCTTACCGCGAACAGTACTACGAGCCGGCTGCACTGGTCAACTTTTTGGCCTATCTGGGTTGGAGCCCGGGCGATGACAGTGAATTTCATACGATGGATGAATTGGGTCGCCTTTTCACCCTGGAGCGGGTGAGCAAAGGGGGCGCAGTATTCAATCACAAGAAACTACTCTGGTACAACGAACACTACATGCGCGAGCGCAACGACCGGGAACTGGCCGACCAGCTGCTCGCCATAGCCAACCGGGTCGCACCGGGTCTGAAAATCGACGCCGAGATTCTTGAAGAGGCCATTCCGCTTCTCAAGGAGAGGGTAAGCAAAGTGGACGAATTTCTGGAGATGGGACGCTTCTTCTTTGACGACCCGACCGACTATGACGAGAAAGCACTCAAGAAGTGGAAGGGTGACAGCGGCGAACTGGTGTCGGCTTGGCGGGATCGTGCCGCTGAACTCTCCGACGAAGCCTTCAAAGGAGATCGGCTCAAGGAACTTCTTCAAGAGGTGATCGAGGAGAAGGAGGTCGGTTTCGGCAAACTGATGATGCCGCTGCGTATTGCAACGACCGGACAGGGGTTTGGTCCGGACCTTTTCCCTGCCCTGGAACTTTTGGGCAAGGAGACGGTTCTTCGCCGCATCGATCGCGCCATCGCGACATTGGGGTAGACTGTTTCGGTTCCCCAACCCGGACAGGCCAAGCCGGACCTCTGACGGTTATTCTTTCCTGCACCCGGAGTACCGGTCTCAGGCGCCGGCACCCTGAGGCTTTTTGGCGGCCCGCTTGCGATCGTTGTGGTCCAAATGATATTTCCGGACCCGCAGACTCTGGGGCGTCACTTCGAGCAGTTCGTCGCGATCCAGGAATTCGATCATCTGCTCCAGACTCATCTTCTTTGCCTGGGCAATCTTGACCGCGTCGGCCGACTGGGTAGCCCGGTGGTTGGTCAAGTTTTTCTTCTTGACCACATTGATCACCAGATCATCGCTTCGGTTGTAGGACCCGACCACCTGTCCGGTGTAAACCGGATCACCCGGTTCAACAAAGAACTGACCCCGATCCTGCAGGCCCTCCAGGGCGTAAGCCGTTACATCTCCCTTCTCGAGCGCAATGAGGGCTCCCCGGGTTCGGCCCGGGATCTCGCCGACATGAACATCGTATCCGTCAAATTGCTGGTGCATGAGCCCGGTACCCCGCGTCTCGGTCAGAAGCTCGCTTCGAAATCCAATGAGTCCACGAGAAGGGATCCGGAAGACGATCCGGTTGTTCTCCCCTTCCTGTGTCATGGAGGTCATGATCCCCTTCCGCTGCTGCATGTTGTCGATCACCCGGTTGGCGTAATCGATCTGGACGTCGATGACGACCTCTTCATACGGCTCCTGCAGTTTGCCATCCACTTCCTTCATCAGCACTTCGGGACGGGAAACCGAGAATTCGTAGCCCTCGCGACGCATCGTTTCCGTCAAAATGGCCAGTTGAAGCTCCCCTCGACCCGAGACCTTGAACACTTCCGGGCTCTCGGTCGGGTCTACCCGAATGGAGACGTTGGTCCGGATCTCGCGCTCGAGTCGATCCTTGATCTGGTTGGATGTGACATAGTCTCCCTCCCTACCGGCAAACGGGGAGTCGTTTACTCGGAAGAACATGGCCATGGTGGGTTGGTCAATCTCCGGTGTGTCGATCGGCACCAGATCTCCGGCGGCCGTCAACGTATCACTGATGTTGGCCGAATCGTAGCCGGCCAGTGCAAAAATGTCCCCGGCAATCGCCTCATCGACCGGCTCACGCTGCAGTCCGTTGAAGGTGAAGAGCTTGGTTGCCCGCCCCTTCACTTTCAGTTTCCCGTTTCGGTCGATCAGTGCGATATCCTGATTCACTTTGATGGTTCCCTGCTCCACTCGCCCAACGGCAATTCGACCCACATAGTCATTCCAGTCGACACTGCTGACGAGCATTTTGAAGGGCGCGTCCTGGTTCTGGTCGGGGGCCGGGATCTTCTCGACAATTGTTTCAAAGAGCGGCTCCAGACTGTCACTCTCCTCGTCAAGCTCCCGCTTGGCCACTCCGTCGATGCCAATCGCGTAGAGGATCGGGAAATCAAGCTGTTCGTCGGAGGCGTTCAATGCGACAAAGAGGTCAAAGACTTCGTTGAGAACCGCGTCGGGACGGGCGTCTCCGCGGTCGATCTTGTTGATCACGACAATGGGCTGGTAGCCGAGTTGAAGAGACTTTCGAAGGACAAATTTGGTCTGCGGAAGCGGCCCTTCGGCGGCATCCACCAACAGAATGACCCCGTTGACCATTCGCAGGATCCGCTCCACCTCGCCGCCAAAATCGGCGTGACCCGGAGTATCCACGATATTGATTTTGGTGCCTTTCCAGTTGACAGCCGTGTTTTTGGAGCTGATGGTAATTCCCTTCTCTTTCTCCAAGTCTCCGGAGTCCATGACCCGGTCGGCGATCTGTTGGTTTTCACGAAAGGTGCCGCTTTGACGCAGCATTTGATCGACCAATGTGGTCTTCCCGTGGTCGACGTGTGCAATGATGGCGATGTTTCGAAGTTCCTGACTCATTCCCGGATGTTGGCTCTAATGAAAAATTGAAAATCGTATTTGTCGGGTTGAACCGGTTCGTTCGGGGCCTCTGCCCCTCATCGGATGCACCGCAAGATTGCGGAGACCGGATTCCAAACCGTCAACAGCCTTACAAGGTACGGGTTTTATTTCGTTAACCCACCTCTTTTCTTACTTTCGAACTCACGACCTGATGGATGAAACCGCCACCAAAACGACCGGAGTCCCTGTTTATGTCAACCAACTGGACAACCAAACGATTCATTGTTACGGGAGCCAGCAGCGGGTTCGGAGCTGCCATTGCCCGTCGCCTGTTGGCAGAAGGCGCACATGTTCTGGCTGTCGCCCGCCGCAAAGAGAAGCTGGATGAACTCTACGGAGATCATCCAAAAGCCGATTATCTGGCAGGCGATGTCACCGATCCAGCCGTCCTCGAGCACGTGTCGGCGACGGCCTCCAACGGGATGTTCCACGGACTCATCCTCAACGCGGGAGGCCCTCCCACCGGCACACCCATGGAGACCACTATGAAACAGTGGGACGAGGCGTGGAAGAGCGTCATGCGTTGGAAGGTCGAGTGGGCGCTGACGTTGGTCCCCCTTCTGCAAAAGAGTGGGTACGGGCGAGTCCTGTGGATCGAAAGCAAATCCGTGAAGGAACCCATTCCCGAACTGGTACTCAGCAACGCCATGCGTGCGGGTGTAGTCGGCTTTGCCAAATCACTGGCCAGCAAAGTGGCTCCCGATGGCGTGACCGTCAACGTGATCGCTCCCGGATCACACAACACGCCGGCTATTGAGCGAGTGATTAAAAAACGGAGTGAGGATCTGAACCTGTCCGAAGAGAAGATCCGCGCGCAGATGGAAGCCTCCATTCCGGTCCGCCGCATGGGCGAGGCGCACGAGCTGGCCAGCCTGGCTTGCTGGCTGCTCTCCTCCGAGAGCAGTTACGTCACCGGACAGACGTGGAGTCACGATGGCGGGGCGATTTCGTCGCTCTTCGGGTAAACAGGAGGGCAGGAAAACCCGATACAAAAAAGGCCCCATCGAGTGTGTTCGTGGAGCCTTGAGAGTTGCGTGAATTGTGCGGAGAGGGAGGGATTCGAACCCTCGATACCCGTTTCCGGGTATACTCCCTTAGCAGGGGAGCGCTTTCGACCACTCAGCCACCTCTCCGGGTCGTCCTGTCGAACCCGAATTACCTCCCGATTCAGCAGGCCCCAAATATAGCAACCTTGCCGGTCCATCTGCAAGGCCGTCCAAAAGAAACTCTTCCGGCGAATCGCCCCATCGTGTCTCACCCCCTCCGGGTATGATTCAGGAGCCGCTCACCTCCCCTGTACCGATTCCGACTCCTCGCGCCGGATCTGTATCGTCTCTCCGGTCTCTGCATGGCAACGAGCGTCCCCGGCCAGTTGACCCGGCTCGTCCCGGCCGGCTCCGGAGGGATAGAGGACGGCCAGGATTCGCCCATCTTCATCTTCGAGTACCCGTACGCGCTCACGCAGGGCCGTGGAGATCTTTCGATTGGTCAGGTGGTCGGCTACACTCTGTGTACCCTCCATGCCCAGCGGGCGAAACCGATCCCCCTCTTTCCATTCACGAAGCACAAGCGGCCACCGGACACGTGATGCGTCCACCTCCAATAGATCCGGACGGGGCGAGCCCATCCACTCACCAACCGAAAACCGAAACCCGTCCAGCCGAAACTCATCGGATCGCCACTGCCGTTGGCCAATCTGCATCGCTTCGCGAGCCGGACGCTCCCCTCTTGTGAGACGCAGAACTTCTCGATCCCGGAGCAGCGCCCACTCCTCGTTCAGCTGAATCTGCTTCCCGGTCTGTAGCGACCCGATTCGTTCAATTTGCTCCAGGGCTCCGGCCGAAATGGAGACAGCCGGATCCAGCGATTTGAGGACTTCGAGAAGCAGGGGTCTCTGTACCCGAACGGGAAGAGCCAGAAACGCCTCTCGATCGAGGCCGTCTTCACCGGACCGGATCGAATCGAGCAACTGCCGAGTGAGCTCCTCGTGCTCGCGCGCCCGGTCGGGAAGTTTGAGCAGATTTCCCCGCCACCCGGGGAAGAGATCATCCAGCGCCGGAAACCAACCGTTGCGAAGAAAGTTTCGGGCATAGGTAGACTCCTCATTGCTGGCATCGATCCGGTAGGGAACATGGTGAGAGGAGGCGAAGCTGATGAGCTCTGCCTTCGAAACCCCGAGCATTGGGCGAAAGAGTTCGCCATTCCAGACCTGCATCCCCTGCCAGGCCGAGAGGCCGGAGCCTCGCAGGATCTTCTGAAAGATGGTCTCCAGCTGGTCATCTTGATGGTGAGCCGTGACGATTCCCGCCGCGCGATTCTCCTGCATGAGGTCCCGGAAGATTTCGTAACGACGATTTCGTGCCTGGAGCTGGAAATTTCCGCTCGCCATGGTTGCCGGGTCGAACCGGACCGTCACCGCTTCGACTCCCCATGCCGCTGCCGCCTCTTCAACCAAAGATTGGTCGCGATCCGAGTCTTTTCCACGCAGTTGATAGTTGCAATGGACCACCATCGGAGTCACCCGGTCCTGTAGCTGTGTGAGCAACCAGAGAAGGCTCATGGAATCCGGCCCACCGCTTACCCCGACGATCAGCCGGATTGGTGCCGCATTCGGATCGGATCGGAGATGTTGATCAATCTCGTGCCGCAAGGAGTCAAGAAAGGGGATCGATTCGGATCTGTTCATGTCGAAAGGTCGTTAACGTCATATCGTTGGTCAAAAAATGGAGATGTCCCTGAAGATCGGCACCCAGAAATTTGAGCGGGTCAGAGAGCTTTTTCTTGTCTACCTGCACCTGGACAAATTCTCCCACACCCCGCAATCGACGATTGATCTCTGACGGGAGGGCATCGTCTGCTTGTTGCCAGCGATTGTAGAGTGGTTCCAGTTCGTTTACAATTCGAGCCAGTATCGGCTCCCGCACAATCTGACGCCCCGTTATCACCTTCAGGGACGTTGCGGCTCCATGCTCACTCTCAAAACGGGTTTGATTCACATTGATCCCCATCCCCAAAATAATTCGCTCGATCCGGGATCCCCTGAACGTCACTTCGGTCAGAATTCCGGCCAGCTTCTTCCCCTCTACCAGTACGTCATTGGGCCACTTGATGTTCCACATACACCCGGGCGTCTCTACCTCCAGTGCCCGGATCACCGCAAGACCGGCCAACAACGAGAGGAGCGGGATGCGTTTCCGGCACGTCGGATCGGAGGGTCTCAACGCCAGACTGAAGGTCAGGTTTTCCCCGGTCTCCGAGTGCCACCGGCGATGCTTCTGACCCCGACCGTGGCTCTGGTGCTCCGCCAGAAGCAGCAATCCGTGAGGCAGCTGCTCGATGGGTTGCCGCTTGAGCAGACGATTGGTCGAATCGACACTCTCGCGTTGCATCAGAGGCCGACCCATCCTCCACGTCGTGAGTGCCTCCTGGAAACGGGGTTCATTGAGCATACTCAGTCGTCCGAAAGCCGGCTCTTGAGCAGGTCAATCGGTGCAATCGGTGTCGGGTCCACGCCTTGCTCCACAGCCAGGTAGTAACTGACCCAATCACCGAGCTGGATCAATGAAAACTGCCGGGCCAACCGGTTGGGACCGGCACTGACAAGCCGGGTCGAATGAACCACCCGGTCGTCGAGCATCTCCCGAACGATTCGGGCACGCTGGATCCCCTTTGGATGATCCTCCTCATCCTCGAGTTGAATCATGGAGAGTCGTCCGGTCAGGTGAGCCACCTGCTCCCATCCAACGATCTCGTTGTGATTCATCTCCGGAATGGTGTTCCCATACGCAAGTGTTTTGGCATTCTCTTCGATCTGGCAGCGCCAGCGAACTCCCACACTTTCGAGCAGGTCCGGGCCGGTGTAGATAATCGGGAGGGTATCGCGCAGTTCCAGGGCCAACGTTCGTGCCTGACTATGGGTCGGATCGGAAAGAAGATCGGCCTCCCGCTCCAACTGGTCGGCCGTTGCATCCAGTACTTCGTCGGACTCCGGCAGATCCCCGATGGCAGAAAAGAGTCGGAAGAGCGGAACAAAACTGTAGGCCAGCGCCGCTCGCGGAGGCAACCCCCCCGGAATTCGAACATAGCCGAACCCCTCTTTGGAAGCTTGCAACAGCAGCTCTCCACCGGAGGTGACCGCGACAATTTGTGCGCCACGTTTCTTCGCTTCGGCCAGTGCCGAAAGGGTCTCTTCCGTATTCCCGGAATAGCTGCAGGCAACAAAGAGCGTACGCTCGTCAACCCATCCGGGAACCGTATAGGAACGGTTTACATGAACAGGCCGGGTCGATACAGGAGCAGCATAGGAGCGGACGAGATCTGCCCCGATGGCCGACCCCCCCATTCCTGCCAGGCAGATTCGATCGATCCGATCAGGGTCTATTCGCCAATGGACATCGGCTGTCAGGTTCACGGTTTCGCGCCAGTGGTCGGCAAAGGAGACCAAATGGTTCCACATTCCGTCCAAATCCACATCTTGATAGGAGTCGGGCAGGGGTCGTCGGTTCATAAGATATCACGTCAGGGAGTTCTCCAGTGCTCTAGTGCCTCCGCCGAGGCCTCCCGGCCTTGTGCCGAGAGAAGCTGTTCTGCCAGCCCCCTCAAGGAGCGAAGCGAGTGTGCACAAATTAACTTTTTAACAGCCGGGATGGAAGACGGGTTCATGCTCAATTCGCGAACTCCCAAACCGAGCAGGGCACCGGCCAAAAGAGGTTGTCCGGCCATCTCTCCGCAGACACTGACCGGGATCTCTGCCTCGATTGCCGCCTCCACGGCCATTCGAATCACCCTCCAAACGGCAGGATGGCTGGAGTCGTAGAGCGCAGAGACCTTCTCGTTGCCGCGATCGGCCGCCAATACATACTGCGTCAAATCGTTGGAACCGATACTGAAAAAGTCCGCTTCTTGTGCGGCTTCCCGTGCCTGGAGAGCAATCGCCGGGACCTCGATCATCACACCGATCGGTGGAGGGGTGTCCATCGCCATCTCGTTGGCGAGCCACTGGACCCGTGATCGAATTTCGCGGAGTTCGGCCACATCACTAACCATCGGAACGAGAATGCGCAACCGCCCCGGATGTGTCCGGTGCGCTTCAAGAACGGCCCGGAGTTGCGCCTGAAGAAGCTCCCGCTCATCGAGCAACATGCGTACACCCCGCCAGCCAAGAAACGGATTGGGCTCCTCGTGCTGGCGACCCGGCAGCTTGTCGCCTCCGATATCGAGGAGTCGAAGGGTCACCGGCTGGCCACCGGTTGTCTCCAGTGCTTTTTCATAGAAGTGCCGGTGACGCTCTGAATCAAAATAGCCCTGCCTCAAAAAGAGAGTTTCGCTTCTGAGCAGACCGATCCCGCGAATCCGCTCGGAATCAAGCCTGTCGAGCTCCTCCTCGAACTCGATATTGGCCAGAATGTCGAACGGAGACCCGCACGCGGTTTCGCTGGGTTGGAGCACAATGCGCCGCGCCTCTTCGAGTGCCCGGTTGGCCGCCGCTTCCCGACGGTCAAACTCTTTGAGCATCGCCGGATCCGGGTCAATGACGACCTCTCCATTTCCGGCATCCAGGGCTGCGGTACCGGCTCCCTCCAGCTCGGTCCGTTTCCACATCACGCCCACCATGCAGGGAATCCGGAGCGCCTGCGAAATGATCACGGCATGCGAGGTGGTCCCACCGTGACGCATGACAATCCCTCCCAATCCGCGTTCACTATACTCGATCACCTCTGTCGGCGAAAGCTCGTCGGCAAAGAGGACCGCTCCGCGCAGGGGTCGATCCTCCGTATCCGCTTCACCACTTTGCTGAACCATCCGGTCCCGCAGAGCGATCAGATCCACAATCCGGTCTTTGACCCAATCCTGACCGCTCTGTCGCATGATCTGTATAAACTCATTGAATGAGGAGTAGAGAGCATAGTCGACCGTGTATCGATTGGTTTCGATCTGCTGGAGCACCCGTTTGAGAAGCTCGGGGTCCTGAACCATACTCATCTGGGCATCCAGAATGGCCCGAATCTCCGGATCTCCCTGGGTCTGTTTGAGCTCCTGCAGACGACGTTTCGTCTGATTCATCTGCCGCTCTGCCTGCGCTTGATGCAGAGAGATATCCGCCTCGGGGATCGTCTCCTCCGGAAGGTCGAGTTCCCGACGGGTGGCCCAGCGGACCGGGCCCACGATCACCCCCGGAGAGGCGGGTGTCCCCCGATACCGAATGCCGGATGTTGTGGATTCTCTCCTCATGAGGTCTCTTCGCTCTCTTCCATTCCAAATCGATTCTCGAACAGGGATACCAAGTGCTCCATCGTCTCTGCAGCCTGTTCCCCCTCGGTAACAAGCTCCAGCTCCGCACCGTGCTCGGCAGCCAGCGTCATCACTCCCAAAATACTCTTCCCGTTGACCCGGTAGCCTTGGTACTCAATAAAAAAATCGGCCGGAAAGCGTGAAGCATCCCGAACCAACACAGATGACGGACGGGCGTGCAACCCCTCTCGATTGTTGACCGTAACTTTTCGACGAATGGTGCTGGACATCGGCTCCTCTTGTGATTTGACCGTGAAGAAAGATTCCGCTCAGAAGAGAGAGGGGCGGTGGCGACGAACCAATTTACGAATTCGACTCAACTCGACATTCAATTGGTCCCGGAGGGTCTCCGACTTCTCGATCAACTGATCGGGCCGAACCGTTTCGTCCCGGGACTCCTCTTCAATCCGGCGCGCCAGATCAGAAAGCTGGTCCATTCCGAGATATTGAAGGGTCGGTTTGAGTGTATGGGATGCGGTATAGACCGAGGAGCGTTCGAGCGGGCGCAAACCCTCCACGAGCTTCTGCATCAACTCCGGGGTCTGGATCAAAAACATCTCCAGCAGGTCGAGCATCAACTCCGGATCTCCGTCTGCCATCTCGGCAAGGTGCGGGTATTGCTCCGCAAGGTCTTGTTGCATCATCTGTCCGTCCGCAAGCGTCGGTGTCTGCACAGGCACGGATCCCGGATCACAAGATCCGTGATCTCCCCTTCACACAGGAGATTGCCGTCGGTTTCACCCTCTCAAGCGGTCAGAATAACGATCACAACCAGAACAAGCAATGTGATTTTAAAGAGGTTCGTCTTCCAGTTCTTCATCGATTCATCGTTCCATTCGCCCGGGGCATCACCCCCGATTCGATCCCTGTTTTTTTAACCCGGATATCCGCGTTCGTTGTCATGGACTCCGGACGGCCATCCATCACCGATTCATAGGTACCAAAGAATCCATCCGAAAACAAGTTATCCACAGAAAATAATTAGAATATTTTAATATACGGATCCCGCAGGCAATTGCCCAAACCAGGGTTCTCCCCGGAGAGAGCAGTTTTTCCACATCTTATCCACTTCTCCACACATACCCCCCGGTTCGGAAGGCGGACTGTCTACCGATTCCGGAACCCGGGCAGACGGCGATGCAGCCGTCGGGAGTTGGCAATCACGTTGATCGAACTGAACGCCATTGCCGCTTCGGCCAACACGGGGTGCATGAGACCGATCACAGCAACGGGAATCATCACCAAATTGTAGAACCACGCCCAGAAGAGGTTTTGACGAATGGTCCGAAAGGTCTCCCGACTCAAATCCAGTGCCCGAATCACTCCCTGAAGATCGCCCTGCACCAGAACCAGATCCCCCGACTCGATCGCAATGTCGGTTCCGGTCCCGATAGCCAGGCCCACATCGGCCCGGGTCAGGGCCGGAGCGTCGTTGACCCCGTCGCCCACCATCACAACGCGGCGTCCCTCCTTCTGCAACGATTCAATGACATCCGCTTTCCTGTCCGGCAGGACGCGGGCGTGCACATCATCGATGCCTGCCTGTTTGGCGATGGCTCGAGCGGCCGCCTCCCCGTCGCCGGTGAGCATGACCGTCCGAAGACCCCGGCGGTGCAGCTCGCCGATCACTCCGGCCGACTCTCCGCGCAGGGTATCGGCCAGGGCGATGAGCGCTGCGGGTTTTCCGTCCACTGCCACATGGAGAACGGTGTGCCCGCCCTGTTCCAGCTCTTGTGCGCGCCGGGTGATCTCCCTGGATAGCATCACCAGATTCATCTGCATGTGCCGCTCGTTGCCCACCAACACCGTGTGTCCCCCGACCCGCGCCTCAATCCCCATGCCTGCGCTCGAGGAGAAGGATTCGGCGCTTGGAAACGTGCCCACACGATCCCGTACATAGTCGGTGAGCGCCCGGCTCAACGGGTGCTCGGAGGGAGACTCCGCCGCACCGATCCAACGAAGCAGCTCCTCGTCGTCTGCCCCCTCCTCCAGGTGAACAAGCGATCGAACCGAGGGCTCGCCCCGTGTGAGTGTGCCGGTCTTGTCAAAAACAATCGTATCGATCTCCCCCAGCGCCTGGATTGCTCCGGCACGGCGGACCAGAATTCCGTTCTGCGCGCCCAGACCGGTCCCCACCATCAAGGCGACCGGAGTGGCCAGTCCGAGTGCACACGGGCAGGCGATCACCAACACGGCCAGCGCCGCATAAAATGCATACGCACCCGGCGAGAGCCCGGTTTCGATCCACGGAATCCAGGCTGCTCCCCACTCCACAATGGGCACCATCCACCCCGGAAGCAGCAGCCAGACGGCGGCCGTTGCCACGGCCAACAGCAGGACGGCCGGGACAAAGAGAGCCGTCACGCGGTCGGCCAGTTGCTGGATCGGCACTTTGCTCCCTTGCGCCTCTTCCACCATCCGAATCACACGGTTCAGGAAGCTCTCCTCTCCGACTGCACTCACACGGACCACCAGCGACCCTTCCAGCAGAACGGTTCCGCCAATCACCTTCTCTTCGGTCTCCTTTGATACGGGAACCGACTCCCCGGTCATCATCGACTCGTTCACAGAGCCTTTTCCGTCCATGACCTGCCCGTCGGCCGGAACCGTCTCGCCGGGCCGGACCCGCACACGATCACCCGGCTGCAGGGAGTCGATGGCCACCTCCTGCTCCTCGCCCTGCTCATCGATCCTCCGGGCACTCTTCGCCTCCAGAGTCAAGAGTTTCAGGATCGCTTCGGAGGCCCGTCCCATGGCTCGAGACTCGATCGAACGACCCGTCAAGTGGAAAGCCATAATCATCGCCGCAATGGCGGCAAAGCTGTGCATCGGAAAACGAATCCAGCCCAGATGGTGCGCCACGGCCAGCCCGCCGGTCGCCCAGGAGGCAAGGGTCCCGATGGTAATGAGCAGGTCCATGTTGGGCGTGCGGTTCCAGCCCGACTTGAGTCCGCTTCGCAGGGTCGCCCGACCCGGGCCCAGAAGCACCGCCCCGGCAGCGATCGTCATGACCGCTTCCATGACCAACGGCGGGGTCAGGTGAATGCCCAGAAGCATCTCGATCCCCATCCAGACCATCAGGGGAGCCGTTACAACCCACGAAATCCACATCCGTTTTCGGGCCGTCTCGACCTGCTCGTGGTCCCGCCTGCGCTTCTCCTCGAACCGTTCACGGGATCCCGCTTTCCGATCCAACAGGCGATACCCCGCCCGGTCGACGGCATCCCGCAACACCTCCTCACCCGGAGCCGACTCGTCATACTCCACGCGTGCCGTCTCGCTGGCCAGATTCACCTGCACACCGCGCACGCCCTGCACGCCGCCGAGCGCTTTTTCGACGCTGTTCACACAGCTGGCGCAGTGCATTCCTTCGATCCCCCAGGTTTCGGATCCCTCTTTTATACGCTTCTCTTTTGTCATGGTCTTCTGATCCATTGGTTGCCATTCATCCGACACCAAGATCCCCACTTCTGCCCGGACTCCCGGTACAATTCGTTGACCAACTTGTGTAATATTTTTGGAATCCGGAAGCGAGGTTACCTGTTCGGTTCGGCCCGAGAGAGCCCCCGATCTTGTCAAAGATTCGATTCAAGATTCGGACATGGACCGCCTGCTATCCGTTCGGACGATTCGGATCACGGGTCCGGACGGGAGGCACGGTCCAGACCTTGACGGGTCGAACCGGCCCGGGCAAGGTACCCGGTCACGGTCTCGCCGGTCACTTTCTTGAACTGGTTGGAGAGATACTGGACACTGCTGTAGTTGAGCTGCCAGGCGATCTCGCTCAGCGTCTTTTCGCCGTAGTCGAGCAGCTCCTTGACCCGTTCGATCTTGAGGCGTATCAGGCAGGTTTCGACCGTCTCTCCCGTCTGTTCGGTAAAGATCTTGCTCAGATAGGAGTAGTTGTAGTGGAGGCGGGCGGCAACATACACGGAGAGTTTCTCCGGTTCATCGGACCGCTCCAGCTCCTTCAAATAGGCCCGAAGTGCGAGCCGGATCCGCTCGACATGTTCACTGTCCCGATCCCGAATGAGCTCGAAACCACGCCGCATGAGCTCCTTCTCGAGAGATTCGATCTCCTCTGCGGAGAGTTCGCGAGCGGTCTCTGCGTGGCCCAGATTCAGCGATTGAACGGGAATTCCGCGACTCGCCAAAAGCTCTCGAACCGAGGCGATGCAGCGGTCACAGACCATATGACGGATGGTGAGTGTCATGACGGTGGGTACTCGATCAGGGCGGCGGCGCCCAGAACCGCCACATGCTCGGTCCGGCTCACCTTGAGCGTCAAGTTGCGAATCACCTCTTGGTAGGAGAAGTTCGCCAGCTCCGCTTCGAGCTCTTCATGGAAAAGATCCCAGGAGTGGCTCACCGATCCACCCAAAAAGATCGCCTCCGGATCCCAAGCGTAGAGGATCATCTGAAGGCAGCGGCCCAGATGGTGACCGTAGATCCGGAACGCTTCCTGCGCGTCGGAATCCCCGTTTATTGCCCGGTCGGCCAGCTCCCCACCGTCCGTGTCATACTGTTTCAGAAAGAAGAGCCCCCCGCAGTAGTGCTCCATCATGGAATCACGGTAGGCAACCGTACCGAACTCCCCGGCTCCGCCGTTGTGTCCGCGATAGAGCTCCCCGTTCACCAGAATTCCGCCGGCAACGCCAGTCCCGATGTTCAGGGCGATCATTGATCGGTAGGGTTTTCCTTCTCCGTGGTGGTACTCGCCCAGGGCAAAACAGTTGGTGTCGTTTTCGACCCGAACGGGCAGGCTGAACCGCTCGGAAAGAATGCGCGCAAGCTCTACACGGTCCCACCCCGGCAGGTTCTGCACATCATGAACCACGCCGTCCAAATCCACCGTGCCGGGGACGCCCACGCCGATCCCGGCCACCGACGCAAGGTCATGCCGGGCAATCTGGTCAATAATGGCGTCCAGAACCTGATCTTCGCGTTTCAGTCCGGCGATTCGCTGCTTCTCGAGCCGAAGCACCTCGCCCTCACGGACCGCCCCGACTCGCACATTGGTTCCCCCCAGATCGACTCCCAGCCACTGCTTGCTCATCCTGTACGCGTTGATTAAAAAAACGAAACTTACGAAGTGGACGGTTCACTTTCTGCATGCGGATGATTTCGACAGCATCCGTTGGTATATTTGTGGCATGGAAAACAACGAGAACGAGCGCAGCGGACTTCCCGACTCGATCCGGCGAATCATCGTCAAGGTGGGCAGCCGCATTCTGGTCGACGAGAAGGGCCGTCCCGATCCCCGAAGGATCGGTCAGCTGGCCGCCCAAGTGGCCGACCTGCACAAGAGGGGTCTGGAGGTTATTCTGGTCTCTTCGGGGGCCATTGCGGCCGGCGTGGAGTCGCTCGGATGGACAGTACGCCCGACCCATCTGGCCGATCTGCAGATGGCGGCCGCGGTCGGACAGGGCGTGCTCATCCACCGCTACAGCGAAGAGTTTGCCTCGCACGGGTGTCGGATCGGGCAGGTGCTGCTCACCCACGCAGATCTGCGGGATCGCGAGCGCCACTTGAATGCGCGCAATACCATTCTGGCGATGCTGCGCAACGGCGTGATTCCGATCGTGAACGAAAACGACGTGGTGGCCGTGGACGAAATTCGCTTTGGCGACAACGACCTGCTCGCCTCTATGGTGGCTGCGCTGGTCCACGCCGACTTGTTGATGCTCTTGACCACGGCAGACGGATTTTTCAAAACCCGCAATGGCGAGCTGATCGAGCGGATCTCCCGGCTGGAGGCGATCACCGACGATGTCCTGAAGATGGCCGGCGGGAAGGGGAGCGACTGGTCCACCGGCGGAATGGACTCGAAACTTCGATCTGCACGCAATGCGCTCAAGGCGGGAACACCGGTCATGATCGTGAACGGCGCAACGGACGGTGTGCTCCGGGAGGCGCTGGCGGGCAAGGATGTGGGGACGTTGATCCGGGCGGAGGTGAGGAACGCTCCCCTCCGGGCGCGGAAGAAGTGGATTGCATTTTTTCATCGGCCGCAAGGGACCCTGGTTGTGGACGAGGGCGCCCATGCGGCGATCTGCAACCAAGGGGTGAGTTTGTTGCCGGTGGGTGTGAGCGGCGTACGGGGGAGCTTTGGTGTGGGGGCGACGGTGAATGTGGAGACGATCGGGGGGGAGGTGTTTGCCCGCGGAATCACCGCCTACTCCAGCCGCGATATTGAATCGATCAAGGGACGCCACTCGCGGGACATCGGTGAGATCCTGGGGCACTCCCACCACCCGGAGATCATCCACCGGGACAACCTCGTAATTCTCGAAGAGTCTGTTTGACCAGGCTGAACCGGTCCGGTTCAACCCGAAAAGAGCCGGACCCCGGAGAAGTCCCCGACCAGAGACTGGATTTTTAACCGACAAAGAGCCAATATTATGAGCCAGAACATTCAAGAGCAGGTACATCAGATTGGTAGGCAGGCTCGCGAAGCCTCCCGGCAATTGACTGCGCTCTCCGAAGAGCAGAAGAACGCAGCACTGGAAGCGATTGCGACTGCGATCGAAGCGCACCGGAAGAAGATTACCGAAGAGAACGAGAAGGATGTCGCTGAGGCGAAGAAGAACGGTCTAACGGATGCGATGACCGACAGGCTGGTCCTGAACGAGAAGCGGATGAACGCCATGATCCAGGGAGTACGCGATATCGCTGCACTGCCCGATCCGGTGGGACGCTCGCTCAAGAGCTGGACCAAGGAGAACGGCATGAAATTCACCAAGCTCTCCGTTCCGATCGGCGTGATCGGCATGATTTACGAGTCGCGGCCCAATGTGACGGCGGATGCGGCGGCGCTCTGCCTGAAGGCGTCCAACGCGATCATTCTTCGGGGTGGTTCGGAGGCGCTTCGGAGCAACCAGGCGATTGCCGATGCGATTCTGGAGGGGCTGCGGAATGCCGGCCTGCCTGAACATGCCATTCAGCTGATTCCAATGCGGGATCGAGATGCGGTCAAAGCGTTGATCACCATGAACGATTATGTGGATATGGTGATTCCGCGTGGGGGTGAGGGGCTCATTCGGGCCATTGCCGAGAATGCCAGTGTACCGGTGCTTAAGCACTACAAGGGGGTGTGTCACGTCTATGTAGATGGCCAGGTGGACAACGACATGGCCTGGCGCATTGTCGAGAATGCGAAGTGCCAACGGCCCGGTGTCTGCAATGCGGCCGAAACGCTGTTGGTGCACGAGGCAATCGCCAAAGACTGGCTGCCCGAGATGGCCAAGCGGCTCCAGGCGCAAGGGGTCGAATTGCGCGGCTGTGAGAAGACGCGCGCCATCCTGCCCGATATCACGGAGGCGACCGAAGAGGATTGGAACACGGAATATCTGGACCTGATTCTCTCGGTGAAGGTGGTCGGTTCGACCCGGGAGGCGATCGATTTCATCAACCACTACGGGACGGGCCACTCCGATGCCATCGTCTCCTCCAGCAAGGAGAGCCAGGATCTCTTTACCCGGATGGTGGATACCTCCTCGCTCTACGTGAACACGTCGACCCGGTTTACCGACGGGGCCGAATTCGGGATGGGCGCAGAGATCGGCATCAGCACCGACCGGTTGCATGCGCGCGGGCCGGTGGGACTCGAGGAGCTGACCACCTACAAGTATGTGGCGGTGGGCGACGGGCAGATCAAGGAGTAGTCCGGGGACCGGGTGGAACCGGATCCGTTTTTGACGCCGAGTATGTGAACCGATTCGAGGAGGACCGATGATTCAGCTGAAACGTACCGACGCCACTTTTGAACGTGAACCTCTTGGCCGGCCCTTCGGGTTCAAGGGGGGATATTTAAGCGAAATCTGGCAGAGCGTGGTCCGTCTCGAGGATGACCAAGGGACGGTGGGCTGGGGAACCGGCTGCCAGAGTGTGCTCTGGAGCGAGCCCCGACTTTTCCAGCGCGAGAGCGAGGCGGGCGGAAACAGCGAGATGTTTGCGCTCACCGATCAGGCGCTCACCCTTGCCCGGGAGCTCACCTGGGAGAGCCCGATCGATCTGTTGGCCCAGCTTCTGCCCGACATGATGCGTCGGGCGCAGTCGCTCACGGCCATGGATGATCTGCGGCAGACCTTTCTGTTGAACGCCCTGGTTCCGATTGATCTGGCCGCCTGGATGCTCTATGCCCGTCGGCACGGAGTGGACTCTTTTGACGCGATGGTTCCGGAGGTGTACAAACCCGCCCTGAGCGCCCGACACTCGAAGCTCGCCTCCATTCCGGTCTCCTCGTGGAACATGCCGGTAAGCGAACTCGAATCGATGACCCGAAACGAAGGGGTCTTCATGGTGAAGTTCAAGCTGGGCGCGCCCGGTGATCAGAAGCAGATGCTTGAGCGGGACAAGCAGCGGCTCGGGGAGGTGCACCGGGCAGTGGGTGATCTTCCCGCTGAGGAGGCAACCACGGGAGAGTTTCAGTACTATCTGGACCTGAACGGACGCTACGAGTCCAAAGAGCGGGTACAGCGCCTGTTGGATCACGCCGATTCGATCGGGGCGTTGGAACAGATCCTGCTTCTCGAGGAGCCCTTTCCGGAGTCCCTGCTCGAGGATGTGAGCGACCTGGGGGTTCGGGTGGCCGCTGACGAGAGCGCCCATTCGGTGCGTGATGTGGCCGAGCGAATCTCGCTGGGCTACGGCGCCATCGCCCTCAAGCCGATCGCCAAAACGTTGAGCATGACCTTGGAAATGGCCCTGGAGGCCCACAAAGCGGGCGTGGCCTGCTTCTGTGCCGACCTGACGGTGAACCCACTTTTGACGGACTGGAACAAATGTGTGGCGGCGAGGCTGCCGGCCATTCCCGGCTTGGAGACCGGCCTGATCGAAGTGAACGGGCATCAGAACTACCGGGACTGGGCCCGCATGCAGTCCTATCACCCGGTTCCCGATGCCCCGTGGCAGCAGGTCCGCGAGGGTTGTTACCATCTCGGGGAGGCGTTCTACGAGAAGAGTGGCGGCGTACTTGAGGACTCGGAGCACTATCTGGGTCTGTTTCCGGGGTTGCAGGAGGATGGACCCGAATAAAAGGTTCAATCGCTGTTGCAATGCGAAGGGGAACCTCCCTATATTTGGCCGGCTACCTGCCCAGGTGGCGGAATTGGTAGACGCGTGCGTTTCAGGGGCGTATGTTGGCAACAACGTGGGGGTTCGAGTCCCCCCCTGGGCACTCTAATGAAACCCAAAATCCATTCAACGTATTGTTGGTCAGGGTTTTAGGTTTTTTTATTCTGGCTCCTCAGGCAACTGTCTTGAACCATGTATGACGGCAAGAATTTCGATTACTCCAGTCTCCTCTTTAATCAGATAAACGATGCGGTACGGGTGATGAAATACCTCTCGAATATCATTTTGTTCATACTCAGGAACAGTCCGGCCTTTCCGAGGATGTCGTGAAACACTTTCAGCTTCCTCAATTATTCTCTGAACAGTACGATAAGCGTAAAGCGAGGAATCCGATGCTATATATTGAAAGATTTGATCGAGCTGTGTTTCTGATTTCCTGGTCCAGACAATTTTCATTGAGCTGATTGATATCTCTTCTTGATCTCTTCATGGGATTTAACTCGACCCTCCTGTGAATCGCTTAAGCCTTGCTCAATAGATTGACGTACATAGATTTTATACATCACATCATCCCAATTGGCATCTTCGGGGAGATGCTTGAGCATGTTTTCTACTTCCTTTCTCAGCTCGACTTTTTCCATGGCAGGGGATGAATTAAATAACGTTTGATATGTAGTATCGTGACCTTCTGACAAAAATCCAACGGTATCCATTCCGCCACGAAGCTCGTCACAGGATTTCCAGATGGATGCCTATAGGTCGGACTACTTGATGGACATATATGGATTCTACTCCTGTCTGCTTGCGTTACTTGTTCGATATCAACGGAAGGCTTTTTGTTGCTGAAATAGATCGATTATGGGTGACCTTGCGAAGCACTTCCTGGACATTAGAATCGGGTCTGAAAGATGTCTGGAGCGTTAACTATTCGGATTAAGTCCCATATTTTAATCTCATTCCGGCATTTTTCTATGGTACTCATCACGATAGTCAATAACACATTTCTGGATAAGGTTTAGTGACTGTTTCAACTGTTCCAATGTCGCCGGATAATCAATACACCCGTCCTTATGTGTTGGCATCCAGTAAATATCGCTTTCTGTTTTCAGAACTCCGATGGTAAACCATGTGCCTACTCTCATTACTTTCGGTTTAACAACTTCCAGTCCCATTTCTTTCGCAGTTCGCTTGACCCTATGATGCCAAAACCATTTGGCGTGTTGTCTTTTATCCGGCATATTAACATTAATTTTAAAACAAAGTTTCTTCTGCTCGGATTGTAAATACAGAGTATCACCGGTATCAAAATTGTGACTGCCTAACCAGGACCCCCAAAAACCACCACTTGGGTTTGGAACGTAACCGAAGTTATTATCACCGGCAGCTTCTACATCGTTTAGATCCTCCTTCAAACTTGAGTAGAATCCTACCCACTGAAAATCCTTCCATTCGCTGATCGGAGTTTCCAAAAATGCATCAAGTTCTTCCTGCATTCTCTTAATGTAGGAGTAGTAGTTTTGGAAAATGTCATTATCAATTTTGTTCTTGTATCGATCCATTAACGCCAGCATGTTCTTACGGTCAAAGTGAGCATACCCTCTCTCCCTGACTCTTTGCATATCGGATTGCTCCCACATTTTGTAGTAGATCCCAATCATTCGGTCTTCGGGAATATTATTCTTCTCATCCCGGACAAGTTCCCAATATTTCTTTAACTGGCCGGAGTGTTCTCTCGTATAAATCTTGTTTTCAATAATGATTGCCCATTCTTCCTGTTGTGGTGTATCCAGAGTCGCAAATACGTCGATATTTTTATACTGTCTGCTCACATGTACTTTACTATAACTTGGTAGAGACTTATTCTGAATTTTGAAAAATGTTTGAATCACATCTCTTCCAAATTCATGCATCGGGTTGCCTGCATTATCACTGGATGCCCACTCAAGCAACCAGGCGATAAAGGCATCGTGGCTTAGTTCACTTGTCGCGTAATCAAAAAGATTTGGCTTACTCATTCGTATTCTCCACTCAATGGTGTTTTAGTTGGCAAATCCCACTCTGCTCTTCTCCAGCATGTTCCGTTGAGTACTCCCGATTGCTCTCCCGCCACAAATTTCGGCAAGGGTCATCGGCTTGGCTTCCGGAAGCTCACGCCCAAGTGCTTCGGCGATCTGTTCGGCTCGCTCCGGACCTACTTTCCCGAATTGGTGAATCCCTTTGAGGCGCCCCTCTCTAAGTAGCGCTGGATCCATCTCTTCCAGATCTGAATTGAACGTACATATGATTTTCAGTTTTAGGAAATCAGACAAAAAACCATCCGTCAAGTTCAACAGGTTGGATACCGAATTGGAGTTGTCCGCAGCGCGTTTCATCAGGGCTGTCTCGGCATCCTCAATGACCAGTATGGAATCAGGATAGTCCAACAGCAACGAAATCAGATTCGGGGACGTCAGCTCCTCGCTAAAGGAGGGCGAGAGATACAGCACCTTCTTCCCGGCTTTGTGAAGTACCTGCTTTAAAAAAGAGGTCTTCCCGGTTCCCGGGGGTCCGTGCAACAGATAGAGGCCAACTCCGAAATCCGAGGAGAGACTTCTCACCATCTCCTCGAAAAAGGTTTCGGTTTCTTTTCCCAGAAAAGGAATGAGGTTCAACCCGTAGAGGTTATAGTCACAGAACTGTACATCAAGGCGGCCGGAATGGGTTCGTATCAGCCCCATCTGATGTGTCGCTCGATCATCCAGAAGTTTCCTGAACCTCGCTTTCAAATCGTTCACCCATCCGGTGTCACTCGACGATCCGTAGATCATTTCGACGCTGTCAACCATGTTCCTGTGGATGGTGATTCCTTCCTTTAGATGAACCATCACTTCATTCCTGTCCGGTTGGTTTGCTCTGCAATGGTGATAGTCAAACCGCTCGTCGATGACCTCTTTGTAGTGCTTTTCAAAGCCGCTCCACATGTGGTTCCAGGCGTTGGATTCAAACCCACTCACGCTGAACACGCTGCCCATCTCCCCGGTTTTCTGCAGATGGTATTTCCTGGCCATATACATGGAGTCGATGATGTGCATCCAGGATTTGTCTTTCATGCTGTTCTCCACTGTGATTTTCGATTCATTTGTAGAATAGCCCATCAAACCGTACTCTATTTACGGTTTATAATCTTTTTCTCATGCCGCTCAACAAAAGTGCATATATCCGATACCAGATCATCGACGAATGCCTGCGCAAGGCCTCGATGAGGTATCCGTCATCTGATCGACTTCTCTCGGAGATTAAACGGATCACCGATCAACCGATCTCCAAGGAGACCCTGCAGAAGGATATCCACCAGATGAAGAATTCAGCCGATCTGGGGTTTTATGCGCCCATCGGGTATTCCAGGGCTCACAGGGGGTATTATTACAAGGATCCGGACTACAGCATCTCCTCCATGCCGATTCAGGCAGAAGAGAAAGAGTCTGTAGAATTTGTACTCACGTTACTCAAGCAGAGGTCCGGGCTTCCGTTTCTACACCGGTTCGAAAACTTTATCGAGAAGATCTTTACCTATTCAAAGCTGCATTCCAGTCTGGACAGGAATCTCTCCGACTATGTGCAGTTCGAAAAGCCCACGCCCGTAGAGGGACTTCAGTGGATTGAACCGCTGGTTGATGCCGTCCAGCTACGGGAGGTCGTTTACATTCAGTACTACTCCTACCAACGCCAGAGTCCATCCGAGCGGATGATTCATCCATACCTGCTCAAAGAGTACGACAATCGTTGGTATGTCTATGCGTTTGATGAGCTCTCGGACGAGAATCGGCTATTCGGGCTGGATCGGATACGTTCTCTTTCGGCCAAACCGGGTCGAACCTTTCGCTACTTTACCGGAAACAGACAGGAGTTGTTCCGGCATATGATCGGGGTAAGCATGACCGACAATGATCCGCAGGAAATCATCCTCAAATTTTGTGCTCCCCAATCCGAGTATATTCTGAGCAAGCCGATCCATGAGTCTCAGGAAGTGATCTCAAGAGACCGTAATTCCGTAACCATCCGGCTCTTTGTTCGGATCAATTATGAGCTTCAATCCTTGGTCCGGGGCTATGGAACGGATGTTGAAGTACTCAAACCCCAATCTTTTCCGCTTTGAATTGATCTATTTCTCTTTATTGTCTTTCATCGGTTGTACAATTCATTCATCCAAACAATTGACCCCATGAAAACCACCTCCCCCTTTACCCGACGAGACATGCTCAAAGTTTCCGGTATGGCCGGTTTGGCAACCATGGCTGGAATCACACCCACTGTGAAGGGGGAAACACAGCAGAGACGACCACGAATCGCTTGTCTGGCCAGCTATTGGGGAGCTACCCGATCCCATGCAGACTGGATCATGGTCAAGCTGATTGACGGATATTGGTGGCAAGGCGCCCATACAGAGTCACGCGTAGACGTGGCATCGATTTACATCCACCAACACGAGACGAGTGAGCTGGGACGAAAGGTCGGTGAAACCAGCGGTATTCCGGTCTACAGAAGCGTGGAGGAAGCACTCACGCTTGGCACTGATGAACTCGCAGTCGACGGAGTCGTAATCATCGGAGAGCACGGTGACTATCCAAAAGATCTCAAGGGACACTGGCTCTTGCCGCGCTGGCAGATCTACAACCAGGTGGTGCAGGTATTCGAGCAGAGCAACCGATCCGTGCCGGTGTTCAACGACAAACACCTCTCCTACACATGGGACGAATCGAAGTGGATGTTTGACAAATCCCGGGAGCTGAACTTTCCCTTAACCGGCGGATCCTCGATCCCCCTCTACTACCGTACACCAGAGATAGAACTTGATATCGATACGCCCATCAAGAATTCGATTTCGATTGGAGGTACGTCGGATGAAGGAGCGATTTTTCATGTCGTGGACACACTTCAAGCGTTTGTTGAACGCCGCCGGGGCGGGGAGACCGGCGTCCGGTCTGTTCAATCCATCCGGGGACCGGAAACGTGGAACTGGGTCGACCAACATCCCTGGGCCGGGGAGCTGCTTTCGTCCGTAGAAAGACGATTTGAATTTGAACCGGGACATTTTCGGCAGGTCGACCAAACCAACATGTGCCACATCGTGTACAATGATGATACGCAAGCGGCGGTTATTGGAGGCCGGGGCGTCGATTGGACCTACGCTGGAGAGATTGAGGGACAACAGGATGCGACGGTGATCTCGTTGTACGGCATGTTACCCAGCCCTTATGACCAGTACCACGCCTCAAACGCACTCCCCCACTGGATCACAGAGATGATGGTCACCAAAGAAGAACCCTTCAATGCGGAGCGTCTGCTTCTCTCATCCGGGATTGTGAACCACTACATGGAATCCAACTGGGAGAACGGCCGATACTCACCTGTAGGAAGACGTCTGGAAACACCGTTCCTGGATATGACCTATCAAACGACACGGGGAGCGCAATTCAACACGGGCGAGCGACCGCCGAACCGGCCGTATATACGGGGATTTTCCGAGTAAGATCCCGGAGACTTCGCAGCCATCATGAGTGAGGAAATAAAAAAAGCCTATGTGGATTCCTATCTGAATAGACTCAATGCATTGAATTGTTCGATGGCTGGCAAAATTTGACTACCATGTGGATCCCATTTTGAATTTTCGTCAATGACCTTCATTCTCTTCTTGAACGTGAAAGAGTAGATTTCATGTATGACTGGTTTATTTAAAGAGAAAACAAGGCACATCAAGGAAATTGTCCTCTGGACCACGCTCTTCCTCGTAATGGTTGTGGCTCCGCTCTGCCTGGCACTTGTGGGACATACGAAAGTCTATCACGGATTTTGGATCGAGTTTGGAGTGGCCCTTGGATTTATTGCCATTGCCTTGATGGGGCTTCAGTTCGTCCTGACCGCCCGATTTAAAAACATTGCCGTCTCGTTTGGCACGGATGCTCTTCTTCAATTTCACCGACAGGCCGGGTATGTAGCTTACGGGTTTGTGTTGGGGCATGTGCTGGTTCTGATTGCAGCCAATTCCGGGTACTTGTCGTTTTTCGACCCACGGATCAATGCGCCAAGAGCGATGGCATTATCACTTGTCATTGTTCTGATCACACTATTGGTGATTCTTACGATCTCGCGACGGCAATTTCAGATCGCCTATGAGTGGTGGCGGTTATCACACGGTATATTCGCATTTCTGATTCTAATGATCGGACTGGCTCATATACTGATGGTCGCCTTCTATGTGTCCGCACTATGGAAACAACTTCTCTGGATTGGAATGACGGGAACAGCCATGTTTATGTTGGTTCATGTCCGTCTGGTGAATCCATACAAAATGTCAAAAAACCGTACCAAGTGAATGGTGTATGGAGAGAGACCGATAGAGAGAGGTATCTGCTGACGATCAAGGAATTGGGAAACTTGACCTCTACCATAAAAAACCTGAAAAAGGGTCAACGCGCCTACCTGGAGGGGCCCTATGGGGCCTTTACATTACCTGACGACGATGATTCTCTGTTTTTCGTGGTCGGAGATATTGGCATTACCCCCGTGATGAGTATGCTCAGGACTATGCGTGACAAGGAAGACCGAAGAAAGGTGACCCGGCCTAAAAACATTGGCCGTACCGGTCATCTCGATGTCAAACTCATAGACTTGGTTCGGAGTCAACAGGTTGATCTCTTCCAGTCCTTGGTGAAACTTGGCCCGGAGCATCCCCTCGGCGACCGGCATCGCCGTTCCATCCGGGTGAACGTCAACCAGTTTGATCATCCAGTCCGTATCCCGACCGTCCGTTGCGGCGGGGAGCTTAACTGCGATTCATCTGTGAAGATGTACCGGGTACTTCCGACTTTTCATTTTACTCTTCGGCTTCGTATCGAATCAGAGCGCCTCCTGGAGCAGAACCCACGAACCAGCCTGTCAGCCCGTCATCAAAAAAGTGAAAGTCTCCAAATAGTCTGAGTCCCAAGTCTTCAGGAACTTCCATCTGTATCCAGGTACTCCCTCCGTTTTCCGTATGGAACAATCCTGACTCACCGCCAGCAGCTATACCCCTCTGTGAACTCACAAACTGAATTTGACTCAACCCTGGTTTGTCTTCCGCTACTTCTTGTTGTACATCCCATGATTCTCCACTATCGGAAGAATGAAGTATTTGCCCGCCAAAACCGGATACCCAGACAAGATCCTCATTGTAGAAATGAATACTCGATACTCTCTGAGGGAAGAATACCTGAGGGTTCTCTTTAATGGCAACAATATCATCCGCGCCGAACTCTTCACTCCAGGTCTCTCCACCGTTTGTGGTTCGAAAGAGATTTCCATTCTCACCGACAGCTATCCCGGTATTGCCATCGTGAAAATCGATATCCAGCAACTCGCCAAACAGGTTTGTCTCTCTTGGATCCAGCTGAATTTCACCTGTCCCATCCGCTATATCGAAGTGAAAAATGAATGGTTTGTTCTCTCGAGGAGAAAATCCTTCCGGATTGTCATACTCAACATAGGCGGCTCCGACAACCCAAACATCATTATTCTCTGCATAGACGGCATTAAGGAAGATGTCCGCATCCAATTCAAAATCAGGGTCAAATGAATAAAAATCTCTATTTGTCCACATCCCGATTTCTGAATCAAACAGCAGGATATCACCCCACAGAGATACGGCAACCGCGTTTCCTTTCGGACTGGTGACAGCCAAATCTACCATATCCGGAAGCTCTCCATTGCTCAAGGTCCACTCCTCTCCGCCATTCGTGGTAAGAAACGTTAACGAGATATTCCTTTCGCCATCATATGCCGCCAACATTCCGACGCTTGAATTCACAAAATCAATCGAAGTAATGAAGTACGGGATCTCCGGATTCAAACCCAGATCTACCGAAGTCCATTCACTGGGCTCTTCGTCACCTGACCCGTTTGATTCGTCCTCTAATAGAGTGATCTCCAGATGTTCACTGAACGAGAATTCCTCATAGTTGAAGTGTACTCCTACTTCAAATGGATAGGGCGCCTCCTGTTCACCTGCGAAAGAGACAGAGAATTGGAACTGCCCATCTGCAAACGGAAATTCTTCTGTTTGAATGGATTCATCTTCATGAGTGAATTGTACAGTACCTTCCGGATCATCCAGATCTCTGGGCTCCAAATGATCATTGAATTCCGGCATGTTCACTTCAAAGAAGGAGAGTACTCTGCTGCTGAATCGCAGGTACTGTTCTACAAATTGAACAATCCATTCCGTCGGATGATCAGAATCATCGGCATTCAGAGTCCGAAAATGAACCGGCTGAAGGAGTATTCCATATTCGAATCCACTGGTGATCTCGATCTCTTCATGCTCACCACTTCCCGGGTGAAACGTCAGCTCCAGCAGATTCGCTTCCTCTGCCCAAGTGAGTGTAACACGATCTACTTCCGGAAGAAACGCCCGGGACAACAGGTCTTCGGCCAAGGATTCTTTGGCGGGCAAGAGTGATTCCGTTAATCCGGACATTAACGCAATCGCCGCTTGGAACCCGTCTCCCTGATCCTCGCCACTCATGCGATCCAGCGTTCGAATCCAATTGGCACTCAAATTGAAGATGGTCGTAGCCCGTTCCATGCTGCATAGCAACTCACACTCTTCTTGTTGAAGGCCGGCACCCTCTTGGGCAACTGCTTGCCCCATGGATCCAAGATCCTGAAAGTCATGGATAAGTTGATCCAAAACTGCTCGGTTCGAAGAGAGAACCCGGGCAGCAATCTCTTGTTCCGCTTCTGGCAGTGCCTCGAAAGATTGTTTGGCCTCTTCCAACCGTGCATTTGAACTGTACTCTGTGCCCGACGTAACCTCAGATACTAACTCATCTACATACTGATTGGCATTCTCAATCTCCTCTTCGATGGATACGTCAAGATTAAACTCCAATCGCACATCCTCAGCATCAATAGAGACATCGTGACTTCCTTCTTCCAAATTTGGAACGATGAAAACAAGTATCTCTTCTCCTGCATTCAACGCGCTAATGTCCACATCTCCGACCGTTCCAGAATATTGCTCCTCACTGAGCTGAATCCCGGCCTCTGTCAGGGACAGTTCAATCAATGAGAAGGGATTCCCTTCCCGGGAATCCAATGAAATTGTCTCGACTTGATCCCCATCACCATTTCCACCATTTCCATTTCCGTTTCCACCTCCCGGTCCGGTGATATTTCCGTCATCTCCCCCACAACTCAACACGGAAAACATCAATATCAACGCAACTGTTATTCTGCTGAGCCCGATTCCGGGATCTATTTTAAATTGATCCATGAATATTTAAAACTTTTTACTGCGTTAAACTGTACTTTCTGATATGGAAAGGATAGATATCCACCATTCGAAAAACCATACTCGGTTTTAGGTATTTTTCCGAATAAGATGAGCATCCTCAATCTGCTGACCTGGCTACATGAAGTGGATCCGGAACAATATTGAATACATTAGAAACAGTTTGAAGGTCTCAAACCCAAGGGAGGAGCACCGTAGAGCGATTCAACGTATCCTGAATTTTCACCCGGTAGGAAATCAATGTGTATATACAGTCAGTTATTTTGACAACAAACTTCTGTATCTATCCGGGAACGTCGAAGGGATTTTCGGCTTCCCGAATCGGGATGTGACACACATTGATTTCTTTTACGACTTGATTCATCCGGAGGATCTCGAAAAGGTAAAAAAAATTACACTCAACGGACTTCGAATAGGGCAAGCAAAGCACCAAGCCAAACCGTTGGAGAACGTCATTCACATTACCTACCGAATGAAAAACAGGGATGGGAAATACCTTAAAATTCAGCGTCAATCAGGTGTACTTACACGTGACCTTCGCGGAAATATGCTCACATCGTTTGGCATTTTAACCGATGTCACTCACTTGGACAGGACAGATGAGGTACATGCTCTGATGACAGGTCCGGAAATTCCCGGATACCAGTTCCTGAAAACAGAATCGCAACCTGAAATCGGGTTTACGAAACGGGAAAAAGAGATTATTGACCTCCTCACAAAAGGATTGAAAAGCAGAGAGATCGCCCAGACTCTGTTCATCTCCGAACACACGGTTTATACTCATCGAAGAAATATTCTCAAAAAAGCAGGCGTAAACAATACAGCGAAATTGTTGTCGTTCGTCTTCAAGAACGGTTATTGACTTCGAGATCAAAACATCTCTTCGAGATACGCTTCCAGCAGACTGTTGAATGATTCGGACTTCTCCATGTGAGAGGAATGACCTGCTTCCTCGATCACTTGGACGTGGTCATTCCACATTTTCGAAGAGTCGAGAACCTGATCCATATAATCCCGATTCACCAACGGATCTTCCTCGCCTACAGACACGGCTGCAGGGAATGGCAGGTTATTGAGAATACTTGCTTCATCCTGAAAATTCCCGGATGCTACATCTGCACCAATGACCGATCGAAATTGAGGATCGGTATTCAAAATCGAATTCTGAATTTGATCTGCGTGATGATCGAAAAGATCCCCCAAGTATGTTTTTGCCAGGAGCATTGTTTCATTGGAATCCAACTCTTCCGCAAAAATGAGTGGCAAAGCCGGGTGATCCAGAAATGGAGAATACCCAACATCTTCATGTGAAAGAGGAGGGGTTCCCAATGTGAGTAATCCCCGAAGTCCCGGTAATCGAGGGGCTGCTTCAATCGCGATGTGACCGCCAAGTGAATGACCAAAAATGGCGAAATCTGACAGATCCATTTCCCTCACAAGTTCTACGACGAAATCAGCCAGGGCCTCCACCGTGTACGCATCCTGTGGCGGAACCGCTGATACGGTCCCGCCATGGCCGGGGAAATCTACCGATAGCAATCTGAATTTATCTGCCAGAGAAGACGTCATCTGAAATTGAAACGACTCCTTGTCCATCGAATTTCCGTGCAGCATGAGTAATGTATTTACTCCATTACCCATTTCATGGTAATCGACTCTGGTGCCCCCACGTAATTGAACATTCATACGTTTCATATCACCATTTGATTCGTTCACTTGACCATCCATTCCGAATCCAAGACTCCAATTATCTGCAGAGCTTCAACTCTCCCATCTCCCCGAATTACGCATACTTATCTGGCACATGCCTGCGGACAATTAATTTCATCTTCAATATCCGGGTTATCTCTGTTGTTCGGATCATCGGAGATTTCGTAACACCGTTCGCTAATCACTGATCCATCATCGTTCAGTTCCCTCTCGGTCACATAATTCAATCCGACGACACAGCTCCCCCAAGAGAAATTCCGTTGAATTGCCCGCCTGGGGATGAACGCAGAGATGCAATGAGATCCGTCATCCGTGCAGTACTCTTCAACAGTTGAGTGTTCAACAAGCCGTTGACTGTTGTATTGATCTGCCCTGATGCGTCGCCCCTCAGCGTCAAACTGTGCCCACCATCCATCACGTAATCCATCCCGATAAATTCCTTCTTCGCTGAGGTAACTCCCTTCAATTTGAAAGCCCGTAGAGTAGGATTGATACCTTCCCGAGAGCACTTCATGAATCCCGAATGGAGTTTCTTCCCAAGCTCCTAAGGTCACACTGTACTCTCGGGTGCCATCTTCAAAATTGGAGTTCCACTCACCAATCCGCATTCCCCTGTCATTGTAGTTTCCGATCAAGCGTGTTGTCCCATCAGGCCACCCTACAAACCAACCATCCGAAGGCAACCCCTTATTGAAACTCCCCCTGACTACCTCCACACCAGTATCCAGAGTAGCCGTATAGTCCCCATGACGAACACCACTACTGAAACACTCCTCAACCTCCAAGTTGCCATATCGAAATATGAATATCTCCCTGGTTTTGCAAACCGGCACTTCTTCCGGCATAATCATATCCACATCCCGCCAGTAGCAGTACGGACTGTTCGTATATTCCCTATCCAAACCGGAAGTTAACGGTTCACTCTCTCCCTCTTGCCATAGGTAGGTTCCAGAACTAAATTCACTCTCTTCGTCAAATTCGATATAAAAGACCCACCGGCCCAAGTGGTCCGGCTTGGGAAACCCTTCATCATCCAGCTCGACTCCCCACCGGAAACCCTCAATAGCATCGGTCCGGTTAAAATCAGGATGGAACTGTTCGGATGGAATCAGTCGTGCAGGAGGTGAGGGCGCCGTTTCCATTAACGGGTGACTTGTCACTGACACCATTTCATTTGCAAAACGGCTCCTATCCAGACCGCGACCTCCCATCGAGTCCACCGAACCAGACCCATTGACGGAAAATCCATAACAAGCGTTCCGCCCGAACCAGAGTCTTCCTGGATCTACATCCGTTCCAATCGCAACAGGACCTGGTGCTCCGAACCCGGTGATATAACCCTGCGTCACCGGTATTGCGGAATACCCGACTCCGTCAACCTCAAATTGTGGATCATACGGACCGCCATAGGGGCGCTCATCCCCTTCAATGACGGCCTCAAATCGGGTTCTCGTCTCTCCAAACACCAACATAAAATCGAATACCTGGGACTCTGCTGTCATGACACCTCCGGTATATGTAAACTGCAGCTCCCCCGAATCGGTAATCGTACCTTCAATCGAAGAACTGGAGATCTCTTCGATCTCCATTGATCGCAAATAGATATCCGTATACGTAATACCCGACTGGTTGTCCAAATAGTCTGCTGTTGATTCCGGAAAATCCCCTCTCAGTTGCAAGACATAGTCTATGAATCGTTGGATAGGCTCCTGATAATCGACATTCCACTCTTCGCGTAACTGGAAGTCGATACTTCGTTCTTCCCCATTCTCAAATACAATGCGATTCTCGCTATCGAGATCATCCGTACGGATGCTGCTCTCGTCACAATTCCCGGCCGACCGCAACGTTTGAATGAACCCATATGTCCGAATGAACAAAGCGGATGTTGTCAATCCATTTCGGACAATGTCATCCAATTGAAAGATTCGTTCTATCGAGATTGATTCCCAGTATGCCCGTTGTTGGGACATTTCTGCGAGAATCGATTCGCAGGTTGCGTCTCCGGATTCCTGCATCAGCTCCATGAGCCTCTCTCCACTCGACTCCAGCAAGCCGACAAAGCGGGCAATCAGTCTCTGCTCGGTCTGCTCCAGTTGTCCAAACTCATCTATAGCTGCATGAAACTCCTGACGTACGGCCTCCACCGGCTCCGAATCTTCAAAGCGATTGGACTCTTCCAGCAGTTCTGTGAACACCTCCTCCATCCGGGAAACAAATTCATCTACGACCTCTACGGGTTCATCAAGTGGCTCATACTCATCTACTTCGAAGTTGAGCTCACCCAACAGATCGTTTATAATCAGAACCAATGTGTGATTACCCGACTCCAGTTCCGGGATGGTCATCAGTAGTGCTTGATCATCTTCTCGATCCCTGTACAGAATCACCGAGGAATCCGTGGTTTCGCCCACGTACTCAGATTCGCTCAACACCACCTCTTCCACAAGAACCTTTGCCACCATCCCTGGCACAAAACGAGCTTCGTCTTCCTCAAAGTGGAGGGTAAGTTCATCGGAGTCCGAAGGATCCGCAGGCTCGGCAGGATTATTATCATTCGGGGTGTTTACCGACGACGTCGGTGAACTATCCCCTGAACAGGAGAATACAACGACCAGCAAAATCAGAACACAAGATCGAAGAATCAGTTTATTCATATCTAGCAAATCAATCGAAGGGCAATTCACTCTGCTATCGAACGTCTGAATAGCTTCAAGGATGAGAATCCATTCAATAACAATTGAAAGGTATGCACCTATGGTACCATCGGAAATACTTAGAATTAGGTATTTCCGATGGGGCCGGATACTTCCTGCAGAGGGGTGGGCGTACTCGGGATTTCTGAAGGAGTTACAACATAAAGGTTGTTTACCGACTCAAAACCCGCCCTTCCTGATTGATGAGCCAGGTCCGCTCGCCGTCAATGCCGGGCAGCGTCGCCTCGAACTGAGTCATGGTGGTCTGAATCTCGGGGTCTACATCGACCCCCTCTACCTGAATGGACTCCAGGGTCAGCTCGGATGAATCGTCGCTGTAGCGGCCGTGGGTGCGATGGTGGGTCCGTTGTTTGTAGTAGATTTCGCGCAGGGCCCATTTGACATCTTCGTCGGGGTCGCGAACAAATTCATCGGTCCCCTTTCCGGCCACGTGGTCGGAGAACTGCAGGTAGCCCCACATCTCCGGATAGTGCATGTTGATGAGTCCTTGGGGAGACCACGACCAGTTCCGCTCCGGGCGAAGCCGGCCGCTGTCGGGGTCTTCGTAGCGTCGGTATTCGCCGTCGACCACCCGCAAGTCGTGTTGGACCCGTGAGAAGTTGAGTCGCCACTGATCGCCGGTATCGGGTCGGTTCCGCCCGCGAAGAAACTCGGAGAGCGCATCCCAGCTCAGGGCGATCTCCAGGGTCCAGCCCCGGTCTTCGGATTCCGGTTCGTTCAGACTCCCGTCCAGATGTACACCCACCAAGGCATCCTCCCCGATCAGGTTCCAGTTCATCAGGTATGTCCCTTCGTCGCGGTAGGGTTTGGCCATGAAGATGTCGAAGATGGCCTGAATGGGATTGATCTGAAACTCCCAGTAGTTGTGGGTGTCGCCGTCGGGATCGATGAATATCTCGAAGTTGTTCTCGTCCCAGAGGATCAGATCCCGTTCGTCGTAGGTGGACCAGAGGTCGGGGTCTTCCAGTTCAGCGGTGAAGTAGAGGTAGTCATCATCCCAGAGCATCTTGGCCCGGGTGCGATAGTGCGGGTCGGGTTGCAGATCTCCCTCGATGTCTCCGAACTCCTCGGTCCAGGGGGCCTGCTCCCAGATCTCTTCATCGAGACGACCGTCAATGCTGATCGTCTCGTCGGTCCGGTAGGCGATGTAGTGATGCGGATCGAAGGGGATTTGTGGAGTCGGGAAGGGTAGCTGCTCTTCGTTGGCGGTTGCTTTATCCGTTGATTCCTGCGGCCTGTCGACCTGACAGGCGGTCAGAAGAAGGACTCCAAGGATCGATGATGCGAAAGAGAGCTTGATTGAACGCATGGAAATTGATTGGAAAGGTTGGTTTGGAAAGGCTTTATTTCGAATAATCGCCAACGTATCCAAAAATGAGGCCTTCACCCATTCACTACCTACCGAACTTGTGTCGTCAGCGTAAGCATCTGGGTGATATATTCGTTGAGACTTTTCCCCTCTTCTTTTGCACGAAGATACACCATCCGATGGATTTCTGTTGGAAGACGGAGCATTAACCGACCGGAAAACGGCTTGTCCGGTTCTTCGTTCCGCTCCTTGCAGAACTCCAGATAGTCATCGATGGAATCACGAAACGCCTGTTCCAGTTCATCCACACTCGTTCCTTGAAACGTGATGACATCCCGTAAGTCCACAACTTCTCCATGGAAAAGTCCGGCTTCCTCGTCAAATTCTACGTGTCCGTGATATCCTTTGTAGGTCATCATTGTTTTTTCTCCATGTCTGACACCGCTCCGGATTCGATCAAAAACCGTCGGACGGATTTCAGGGCACCTTTGTCTGTCTCCTTTTCCGGGTGCGGCCGATGAAACACGGCACGAACGTCATTCAGGGCAACTCGAATCCTTGAACCCCTCCCTTCACTGATTTCGGCACCCAATGCGGTAAACATTGATTCGATCCTCTTCCATTCCACATCAGCTCGAACCGGATTGTCAAAAATCGATCGCAATGTCTTCCGATGCCTGGAGCTCAACTTCATAGTGTCATTTTACGACACTATGAGTAACGATGCAAGCCCCCTGAGGAGTTTGATTCAATAGAATTCTACAGAGGCTCACTCCTCCAGCGACTCCCTAACCGCCTGGACCTCTTCCTGGCTCACGGCTCCTGATCCCTCATTGAATCGGGTTTTGATGTACGTCATGATCGAGGAGATCGCCAGATCGTCCAATACATTTTCGAACCCGGGCATCACATCGCTGTAGGCCACGCCGTCCACGACAGTTCCACCCTGACGACCCTCCAGAATGGTCCGGATCAATCGCTCGTCATTCATGCCGTCCGTCCAGTGCTCCCCTCTGAGTGGCGGGTAGCGGCTTCCGTCGCCCCGTCCGTCCCGCTGGTGACAGGCTGCGCAGTAGGTGTTAAAGCGAATCTCACCCTGCAGGTTGTTGCCGGCCTGGAGGTTGTCTTCGATCGGATCGGGGGTCCTCAGGTAGGAGACCGACTTTCGATCCTCCATCGAGGCCAACTGGTCGGCCCCAAAGCTCGACTTGTCTCCCTTGAACATCACCCGCCAGATCTTCCCTTGACGGGAGTCGGAGATGTAGAGCGAGCCGCCCGGACCTTCGGCAATGCCCATGGGACGGTAACGAGCATCGCTGGAGTTGACGACCGTATCGGCCTGCGCAAATCCGTCGGCAAAGACCTCCCACTCACCGGTCGGCAACCCATCTTCAAACGGAATGAACGCCACATGATAGCCAGCCTGTGGATAGGGCGGGCGCCCCCCTGAGCCATGAAACACGACAAAGGCTCCCTCGTTGTACCGCTCGGGGAACTGGTCTCCCTCGTAAAAAAGAAGATCCTGCGGGGCGAAGTGGCCGGGAAAGCCCATAATCGGCTCGTCAAACTCACTGGCCCGACCGATGATCTCCCCATCCCCGCCATAGCCGGGTTGGAGTACATTCCTCCCCTGGATCTGATCGTAATAGGCGTACGGCCATCCGTAATCTTCTCCTCCGGACATCCGGATAAATATTTCTGAAGGAAACATGGCGCCGTCCCACGCGGTAAAGTCCTCGGGAAACATCCTGTGAAAATTGTCGATCCCGTGAACCACGGCAAAGAGATGGCCGTACTCCTCGTTCCACTTCAGTCCCAAAATACTCCGAAGGCCGGTCGCAAAGAGCGTTCCGTCCTCTTGCGTCTGCCCTTGTGTGTCCGCGTCAAATTTCCAAACCCCTCCGTGTTTCTCCAACTCCGGACAGGGGTCCAGCCCGACGCCCCCGGGGATCCCGGCCGGGCCGTATTCATCGATATCCTGACAGGCATCACTGGGCGTTCCGAACGGAACGAACATGTTCCCCTCCCCGTCAAAGGCCATCGGCTTGGTGTTGTGCCAGTGCGTGACCCCGTGTTCGTGATCGTCGGTCAGGATGGTTTCGATCTCCGAATCAGGGACCAGGCTTCCGGGCGAGAGCTTCTGTCGAAAGACGCTCCGCATCGAACTGAAGTAGAGATAGTCATCATTGATCGTGATGCAACACGCAAGCCCTCCTTCATCTTCATAATCCCCGAAATAGCTCACGATATCGGCTTTGCCGTCCCCATCCGTGTCGCGAAGGCCGACATTTCCACCCCTCCGGTTCATGTTCGGGTTGAACCGCAACTTGACATAAATATCCCCATTGTCATTGACAACCAGGTGGCGGGACCGCCCGACCTCTTCGATGACGACCAACGCTTCAAAGCCACCAGGGAGAATAAGTTCTCCGTTGTCCGGATCACCCGGCGGTAGACTGTCTGAATCTATGTCGTGTGCACGATTCTGCTGACAGCTTACACACGTCAACATCACAGCGAAAACGAAAAACAGGAATTCTATCTTTGACATCTACTCCTCCAAGGATTCGCGAACCGCTTCGACCTCTTCCTGGCTCACGGCTCCATCCCCGTCATTGAATCGGGTTTTGATGTACGTCATGATCGAGGAGACGGCCAAATCGTCCAATACGTTTTCGAATCCGGGCATCACATCGCTGTAGGCGACACCATCCACCACGGTTCCGCCCTGACGGCCCTCCAGAATGGTGCGGATCAATCGTTCGTCATTGGCGCCGTCCGTCCAGTGCTCACCCCTGAGTGGCGGGTAGCGGCTTCCGTCGCCCCGTCCGTCCCGCTGGTGACAGGCCGCGCAGTAACTGTTAAAGAGAATCCCTCCCTGCAGGTTGTTGCCAATCTGAAGGTTGTCCTCGACCGGATCCGGGGTTCGCAGGTAGGAGACCGACTTGCGAGCTTCCATGTCGGCCAGATCTGCCTCACCGAAGGTCATCTTGTCTCCCTTGTACATCACCCGCCAGATCTTGCCCTGCCGGGAGTCGGAGATGTAGAGTGATCCGTCCGGACCTTCGGCAATCGCCATCGGACGGTAACGCGCATCACTGGAATTTATGACTGTGTCGGTTTGCGCAAACCCGTCGGCGAAGACCTCCCACTCTCCGGTCGGAAGGCCGTTTTCAAAGGGGATAAAGGCAACGTGAAAGCCGGCCTGTGGGTAAGGTGGGCGATCACTGGATCCATGAAAGACGACAAAGGCGCCTTCTTTGTACCGCTCGGGAAACTGGTCTCCCTCGTAGAAAAGCAGGTCCTGCGGCGCAAAATGTCCGGGAAAGCCCATGATCGGCTCGTCAAACTCGCTGGCCCGACCGATAATCTCGCCGTCCCCGCCATAGCCGGGCTGGAGCACATTTCGGCCCTGCATCTGGTCAAAGTAGGCGTACGGCCACCCAAAATCTTCTCCACCGGACATCCGGATGAACGTCTCGGCCGGAAGCATCGCCCCGTCCCAGGCTGTGAATTCCTCGGGGAACATCGTGTGGAAATTGTCGATCCCGTGAACGACTGCAAACAGATGATCGTACTCATCATTCCACTTCAGGCCCAACACACTTCGGATCCCGGTGGCAAAGAGCGTTCCGTCCTCCTGCGTCTGTCCCTGCGTGTCTGCGTCAAACTTCCAAATTCCTCCGTGCTGTTCCAACTCGGGACACGGATCCAGTCCGACGCCTCCGGGTATCCCCACCGGACCGTATTCGTCAATGTCCTGACAGGCGTCACTGGGCGTCCCGAAGGGAACAAACATGTTGCCCTCTCCGTCAAAGGCCATCGGCTTGGTGTTGTGCCAATGAGTGACCCCGTGTTCGTGATCATCGGTCAAAATGGTTTCGATCTCCGAGTCGGGTACCAGATCTCCAGCCGTGAGCTTTTGCCGGTAGACACTTCGCGTCGAACTGAAATAAAGATAGTCGTCGTTGATCGTAATGCAGCAGGCAAGGCCTCCCTCATCTTCGTAATCCCCGAAATAGCTCACGATATCGGCTTTGCCATCTCCATCGGTATCTCGAATTCCAACGTTGCCGCCCCTTCGGTTCATGTTCGGATTGAACCGAAGTTTGACGTAGATGTCTCCGTTGTCATTGACGACCAAGTGCCGGGACCGGCCCACCTCTTCGATGACCACCAACGCCTCAAAGCCACCTGGCAAGAGGAGTTCCCCGTTGTCGGGGTCGCTTGGTGGGAGGTCGTTGTTGGAATTCGATGATTGTTGGCAAGAAATGATCGATACAGTAACAAACAGGACAGAGAGAATACGCAGTATGAATGGCATCGAATTCTGTGGTAAGATGGACGGAATTGTGAGATACCCCGCATTGTAGCAATGTGGAGGCTGTTTTCCCAACAAAAACTCATTCCACGAATCGATCCCCCAACACTTACAAATGGTATTCCCGATACCACGTGGCGAATCGGGCGATTCCCTCGTCCAGATTAACCTTCGGGCGGTAGTCGATCGACGCGTAGAGATCTTCAACATCGGCCCAGGTGGCCGGAACATCGCCCGGCTGCATCTCGAGAAAGTTCTTCTCTGCCGTCATGCCCAACTCGGACTCCAGAGTCTCGATGAACTCCATGAGCCCGACCGGTTCGCCCCGTCCAATGTTGTAGAGCCGGGCAGGAACAGGGTCGTTGTCGGTGGCTTGGGGAGCCAGCGGAATCAGACGTACCAACGACTCGACAATGTCGTCAATATAGGTGAAATCCCGCTTCATCTTGCCGTGGTTGTAGACATCGATTGGCTTGCCCTCCCGCATGAGCTCTGCGAATTTGTAGTAGGCCATGTCGGGGCGGCCCCACGGACCATACACCGTAAAAAAGCGAAGGCCGGTGGCCGGAATGTTGTAGAGATGGCTATAGGTGTGGGCCATCAGCTCGTTGGACTTCTTGGTCGCCGCATAGAGACTCACCGGATGGTCGACCCGGTCCTGGGTCCTGAAGGGCATCCCCTCGTTGGCTCCGTAGACCGAGCTCGAGGAGGCGTAGATCAGATGGGAGACATCCGTATTTCGGCACCCTTCCAGGATATTCAGAAAACCCGTGACATTGCTTTCTGTATAGGCATGCGGGTTTTCAAGACTGTAGCGAACGCCCGCCTGTGCGGCGAGGTTCACCACGATATCAAAGGCGGTCTCCTCAAAAAGTTTCTCCATCCGGTTGCGGTCCGCCAAATCCAGCTTGTAGAAGCGGAAGGATCCGTTCGGGTTCAACCCGTCGACTCCTCCCTTCAGATGGGCCATGTCGGATTTTTTGATCCCCAGCTCCACGAGACGAGACTCTTTTAACGAAACATCGTAATAATCGTTCACATTGTCGATACCGACCACCTCGTGCTCCTCTGCGACGAGTCGTTTCGAGAGGTGATAACCGATGAACCCTGCTGCCCCCGTAACCAGAATCTTCATATCAGACCCTTCTTCTTGCCTCTTGGTATCTCATTGGATTCACGGAATGTACGGATTCGCACGGAAAGCTCCTGACTCTTCCGAATATATCCCTTATCCCTCACTCCCATACAGTGATGAGCTCGAATTGAACCTGCATAAAAAAACCCTGATCGGCGTTGGCCGTCAGGGTTTTTTGGGTTCGTCGGGGGCGACCCGAGTCTCTGTCAGGTGGTTATCCGTCCACGCGTAGAATCCCGACCATCCCGGCCTGATAGTGTCCCGGAAAGGTGCAGACAAAGGTGTACTCACCCGGTGTCTCCGGGACCGTAAATTCGATCGTGGAGGTCTCTCCACCTCCGATCATTTCGGTGTTGGCGATCACCTGCTCCTCCATATCGGGTGCAATGTATTCGTTTTCGGTGGCCGAAATCGAAGCCATCACGAACGCGTCCAGGTCCGTTCCTTGATCCAGAATTGCGATGTTGTGCTTCATCGCAGCGGGTGGAATATTGCTCACCACCTTGAATTCGATTCGGATCGTCTCTCCGGGTGAGGCAACCATCTCCTCCACATCATATTTCATGGTATCCAACCCGGTGATGGTGATCGTTCGAATCTCGTCCTGATCGGCTCCGTCGGTCGCCATGGTCGTAGCCGGCAGAATGAATAGAGTCAATGCAAGTGTCAGTGTTGTGTTTAGATAGGTCATAACGGTTTCTCTTTTAAGTTGCCATTCAAGTTGTGATACGTACAAGAATGGATCTTGTATGGTGATTAAACGCGTTCTGAGACAATCAGGGTTTAACCCGAACGATGATTGCCATTGGCCTCAAGGGTTCCGAACCCGAATCATTCCCGTATGGCCCATCCGCTCGTGAGGCAGGCAGAAATAGTTGTATTCTCCTTCGAGTTCGAGGATGAGATCCCACGTCTGCCCTGCGCCCAACGGACCGGAGTCGAACGAGACAGCACCAGCCGGAATGCCCAACTCCCGACGGTTGTCGGGGTGGTAGGCCGTAACCGTATGCATCCCCTCCTGCACCTGAAACCGGATGGTGGCTCCGGAATGCACCGAAAGAATCTTCGGGTCGAACCGGGCATCGGCTCCTGTACCGGTCACCCGAACAAGAACCGTATCCCGAGCGGCTGATACCGGAGATTCGTGCATCGCTTCATGCGTATCTGTCCGGACGTCCGATCGGATCATCTCTTCAATGGCTTGGGACGCCTCCGCCATCTCCCTGCCCAACCCTACAACACGCTGCGCCACTTCACCATTCAGATCCAGCACGGCCACCAGGTTGGTATGGTCATAAATGCCGTCCGAGCGTTTCCGGTACTCCACCCCCAGGGCCATGGCCAGTTCGCGAACCGCCCGGTTCGGCCCGCTCAGGAAGTGCCAATTGGGCAGATCCAGACGTTCGTTTCGGGCATACTCGGCCAGACGCTCCGGAGTGTCGCGCTCTGTGTCGAAGGTCACGGCCAGTACTTCGACTTGGTCGCGCATCGAGGGATCCACCCCTTGGTAGAGTCGCCAGCTGTCCTGGATCAGGACGGGACAGACTTCGGTGCAGCTTCCATAGAACATCACGACGATGACCGGGCGGCCCAAAAACTGCGAGAGCTCGACCGTCTCGTTGCGGTGCGTGGTCCAGGTACGGCCCAATTGATAGAGGGACTGCTCACTCAACGGCTCGGTCGCCTGAAGCGCCTCCCCGTGGGAATGGTGATGCGCGTCCTCTGTGCTGGGTTCCATCGACACGGCCTCGTGGTGTTGAGCCATCAAGGCTGGGGCTCCGATCCACCATGCGAGCAGTACCAGCAACCCTGTTCTGTTTACTGTTTTCATATTCATCACGGCCTCACTCTTGATCGTTGGGGATATCGTACGCACAACGAAATCCGACAGTCCCACTGGTGGTCCGGGCATCCAGATTCATTCGGGTGAGCGTACGGATGACGCTGGCGTAGCGGTATCCATTTCCACCACTGGCCACCCGTCCTGCCGTTCCACAGTCGAAGGTGATCTCGTTGGAGAGAGGGGGACGGAAATCAGCGACCCACTCCAGAGTCTGCAAATGCAGATCTTCCACCCCGTCCAGTGTCACGATGCCACTCTCGCCCTGTGGAAGAAGCCGGGTCGGATCCACCGAGGTGATCCAGCCCAGAATGTCATTCCCCAGTCCGGTCCACTCCGCATCGCTCTCCAGATCCAACCGCTGGGCAGCATATTCCCACTCGTCGAGTTCGGGGAGCCGACCACCGGCCCACTCGCAATAGGATGCGGCCGCAAACCAAGAGACATTGCTGACCGGACGGTTGGCATCCGTCTCTGCTGCACCCGTCCACTGCTTCAGGTAGCTCTCTCCCGCCTGAAGGCTGGACGCTTGACCCGGAGCCCATTCGGGGTTCTCCCGGACGAATTCTCGATACTGTTCGTTGCTCACCGCATGGCGATCCAGTCGAAAGGACGGAACCGTCACCGGCTCCCCCACCACCTCCGGAAAGAGGGAGTGGTAGACACCGGTAGGGATCCTCACGGAATCCGGCTGGGCACTCCCCGGTTCCACCCGAAGGAGAAGGGCGAGTGCACCGATCAAAAGCGGCAGAATGAGCCGGTTGGACGGAACGTACATGGCAGTCTCCGTTGCGTTCGTTCTACGGTTTGGCAATCAAGGTGCCTGTGGCTCCTTTTTCGGCATCGGCAAACTCGTGATCGACCAGGACATAGGTTCCCTCTTCCGGAACGATGAACTCGACAGTGGCCGAGTTGGACGCACCCAGAAGTACCGTCTGCATACCGCGCCACTCATTGAACGGGTGCCCTTCATAGAAGACACGGTCGAAGATGGCTCCAATCACATGGAAGCTGGATGTTCCGCTTGGTCCGTTGTTGGAGACGTGCAGTCGAACACGCTCGCCCGGTTTGGCCTCCAGGGGGGCATCATGCAAGGCATTCAGGTGTCCATTGAAGACCACATGAGAGGGATTTCGATTCCTCGCAGATTCGTTGTCATACTGGTAGAGATCGCCAGAGCCCTTTCGCAGGTAGTACTCGCTCTGGACGATCACAAACTCGTGATCGACCTGTTCGTCGGTCGGGAATCCCTCCTTTGGCGAGACCACAACGACGCCGTGCTGTCCCATGGCCGTGTGCATCAACACACTGGGGGTCCCGCAGTGGTAGATGTAGGTTCCGGCGTAGTTGGCCACCCAGTCAAACGTGATGGTTTGACCCGGGGCAATGCTTCGCCACTTGTCATCTTTGGCCACCGTTCCGGAGTGAAAGTCCATGGAGTGCGGCATCGGCATCATCGCCGGAGCATTCTTCTGGTAGTTGTTCTGTCGAATTTGCTCCAGGAAGGGAGACCCCCCCAGACCCGGCTCGGTAAGAGATACCTCCTCGTTCGATCGATTGGTCATCTTGAACGTGACGCGGTCTCCCTCCCGTACATGGAGTACCGGTCCGGGAACCGAGCCGCCAAAGGTCCAGGCCCGGTATCGAACGCCCGGAGCCACTTCAATCTCTTGCACCAGTACATCGATTCGTACCTCGTGGTGCCGGTTGCCCTCATAGTCGAGGGGTTTCAGGTGGGGAAGTTGCGTCAAATACTCTCCAACCACCGCCGGGCCGTCATAAACCTCGTTGGTGACTTGTGCTTCCGGTATGCCGAAGATCATCCCGTCGATCTCGTATTCCGGAGTCTGAGCCAGGCCGGTCTGCAGGAGCACACCTGCAATCATGGCCGTAAGTAGTCCTGTATACTGCATAAATCGTTTCATCTCTCTGTCTCCATTTTTGTTGGATGGGTCGTGCCCAATACCGATCACGCTTAACACTCTCGTGAGTCTAACGGGCTGAACCGACCTTGAATCATTGTTGTCGGGCCAAGGGAGATTGCAGCAGTGGCAATCTCGTACGTTGCGGCAATCCGATCGATTGTCGCTCGTTGTCAGACCATCCTGGGTGGTGGAGAGAGTGGATGAGGGTAACAGGTTTGCCACCGTTCTCCGGGAGCAGAGGAGAGTCGATAGGCAAGTGGCAGGATGGCATCTGGTGCTACTGCATGAATGGAGATCAGGATGGGGTAGTAGTCCCCGTCCAACAGGAGTACGTCCTCTTCAACATCGTTTGCACAATTGATTTCACAATTGACACCTCGTTTGGCGGCCAATTCACATGAAGCTGTCGATTCACTGTCGAACAGCAAGCTGGTGAGCTCCCCTTCACTCAACAAATAATCGAACATCGGCATCACAGGCTGCATCACTCCGACCAACAGGGAGACAAGCATAATATGTGCAAACGTTCGTTTCATCTGAGTGTGGGTTTCTCCCAATTCAACGCCGGGAGTCTGATTATTTATTTATTTAAGAGTCTTATGTCTTAAATTAGGATCCGGCAATCCGAATTCCTCACCCACAATGTACAGCTCTCGGAGTATTAAGACAAATTTATCTTAATACTCCGGGAAAATTAGAATACATCTCATTTAGTTGATGCTCCTCAATTCTAGCTCCTCTTCGACATATGCCTCGATTGTACCATAGACTGACCTACTGAATTTACACTCAATCTCATTATTAATTTTAATCAATCTTCCGCAGTCTTTATGGAAGGAATCGGTTGCTATTAGACCTTTAAACATTTTGTCATCATATATTATATTTCCAATCAATTCATTATTAACAGGTATAGATATATCGAATAAACTAGAAATATAATCACAATACCCAACGGGTTTTATACCCCTTACCGGGAAATAATAATTGTATGATTTATTTAAATGATTTTTATCAACTATTTCTCCATGAGATATTTTTGTTGAAGGAAATTTAATACCATTAATTTTATCATTTCCACTTGAAACGAGGTACTGCGATAATACTTGTGGAATAATATATTCAGGCTTGAAGTACTCACCTTTGAACGATCTTTTAACAGAAGCCGCCATCATAAGAGGATATGTCACAATGTACTTCCTTACCAGTTCATCACTAATTGATTCACCCTTATCAGCACGTTTTAATAATAAATTAAAGTCCGATGGCTTTAAGAGACTGAGAACGACCAGTACAGATCTATTTGTGAATTTCGAAAACCATAATTCCTCAATATGACTTTCGCTTTCTTTATGGCATACATATGAATTCTCACCTAAATACAGCGCAGGCAAACCAGGCACACTAAACCGAGCTGAAGCAGCCTTGTGGCGATCTTTAAAATTAATATGAAATAAATCCTTTCTATCGAATTTTTCATTACTTCTCAAAGGCGAGTAACGTGATCGATAAAATTCACTATTCACGGTAATATTTTCTGTAAACAACCACTTCTCAATTTTATTTTTTTCAAAATATTCAAAGAGAATTAATGATGATTCCGTCACCTTACCTTCATAATAGGATCTTATCGATGAATTAATAAAATCATTTAATTTTATTATTTCATAAGTTATTTTATCGTCTACATTATATTTACATATAAAAGAATAATATTTCTCAAGTTTATCCTTTAAATATACCTTAAAGTCTCCGCTTGCTGGCTCCAATGATACCTCAAGACATGAGGGAATTTCACTCACTACTTCATTCAGAGATTTACACATAGCAATGACCTATATTGCTTTTAAATGAATCGAGAACACTCAATTATCCAGTTTTTGGCATTTTTGAGTGTTCTCGAATGTTACGTAGAATCAGATTCTCTCGGTGTTCTCTTCAATATACGCGCTCAAGGCATTCTCCCGTGGACCGCGATAGTAGAACCGTTCGGCCCACTCCAGTCCGTAGGGTCGCCCCACCTCCTTGTCCGAGAGCACTCCCCGAAGCTGCAGAGACGCTTTGTCGAGCATCAGGTGTTTGATGTAGTTGAAGTCGGCCTCTTCGTCGCTGTTTCCCAATATCGGCAGTCGACGACCCTGGGCCTCCAGATTTCGACGCAGTCGGGAACCTGTCTCACCGGCCGGCCCCTGCGTCACGTTGAGCATGTTCACCTCCACCTTCTTGTCGATGTAGTTGGAGATATCCACCACCCGGTTCACTTTCTGCGGTCCGCGGGCAAAGTAGTACTGCTCCATCACACTGTGCGGCTCCAGGCCGGCATCAAAGTGCTCGGGATAGTTGCGGGCATTGCCGGACATCCAGCGGGCCGCCTCGACTGCACGTGCGGTTACGTAGTGATCCGGATTCTCCTCGTAATGCCCCCAGGGATCGTAGGAGACAATGGTGTCTACCTTGAGAAGCCGGAACAGATAGATGAGCCTCGCCTTGATCTCCTGAATGGCATAGTTGTCCATCTGGTGGTTCCGGTAGTAGAGATCGTACATCTTCTCCATGCCGTAGGCCTGGACGATCTTTTCCGTATCGATTTGATCATTTTCGATACTCTGTCCCAGCGTATCTCCCCGGCCGGCCTTCTCGTCGTTCGTGGTCCGGATCAGATACCCGGTATAGCCCTCGTCAAGAAGTTTGGCCACAGTACCACCCGCAAAGATCGGAATATCATCCGAGTGGGGCTGAATGGCGGCCAGCACCTTCCCGGCGTGCGGTTTTCCCGACTGCGCCCGCTCCACGATCACCTCGTCGTCCGGGTGTGTGACGCCATCACCGGGTTGCATCCGCTCCATATTCAAATTGGATGCCTGGGCGCCGGTGGCATACGCCGCCGTCCCCATCAACGTTCCCGCTGCCAGTCCGTTCTTCAGAAAATCTTTTCGTTTCATGATTGTCCTTTCTTGTTGGTTATCGTGTTTCGATTCCGGTTTGTGGTTCAATCGTCATCGGTAATGCTCGTTCAAACTCGATGTCACCTCCTTCACGTTTACGGAGGGTGCCACCCAGCGGTCCCTCCCGTTCAAACGTTATCTCCCAAGCGGTTCCATCGATCTCCCCGATGTGAACACCAGGGGATTCCGCACGTCCAATCCGTTCGACAGTGGCCTCCGATTCGGCGGCGGCACCACGCTCCCCAACCTGCAACACGTGCAGGAAGTGATCACTCTCCCGGGTGGAACCGGGGGCAACCTCGATCCGGCCCCAGCCAAAGAGTTCAAGCTCCTCGCCCAACATCCCCCGGTCGATCTCCCAATTCCGCCCTCCGGCCCAAAACTCCCGGCCCGGTCCGCCAACCGCCCGCAACCCGGCATCGGCCGGCCAGACGGTTCGACCCGTCAGCGTTCCATCCCCCTGACTGGCAACAAACCGGTTCCCCTCGATTCGGGGTTCACGGGCTGTATGCAGGAGCCACTGCTTCCGGAAAGAGGCGTCCGTGCTGGTCACCCGATCGTAGATCACAAACAGGTCGGGGGCCAAAAAGAGAACCTGCCGGGTCACCTCGCGCGCCTTCTCGCCCAGAGAATCATCCCCGTGAAGGTAGGACTCGGTCGCATCCGCGGCCACATAGGCCCACTCCTCACTGCTTTCAAATGCGATCACCTCCGAGCCCAACGTCTGGTGCTGCCCGCCGTGGGCTGCTTCGTTGGGTGCGCCCCAATAGTTTGACAGCGGTTCGCCGGGCTGATGAATCAGGATTGTGTTGTGCGCCACCGTCTGCCCGTAATAGTTGGCCAGGTGGTGGCCGTTCACAAACTGACGCCAACGCGTCCCCGAATCGAGAGCCAGGTACCCCTTCCGGTAGATCGTGAAGTGGAGCGTGTCGTACTGTTTGTGCTGCCCGAGTTCCCCGCCTGCGGCCAGCAGGGCGTAGGTCTCCTCCGGGCCGAACCCGGTCCGGAAAAAGATCTGCCCCATGTTCTCGAAGTGGCGGGCCAATGGTTGGTCGGTCGGCTCGTTCGGTTCGGGCGCTGCCTCCAGATCGACCATCAGAAACGGGTAGACGAAGAAGGTGGGATCCCACGTTTTTGCCTCATTGGGCAAGGCGTCCTGCAGGTAGCCTGCCAGTCCGGCCGCTTCCGGTTCGGCCCGACCATAGAGATGTCGAATATTGGCCAAATGCGTATACATGCGGCCAATCGGCAGCTCGTTGGTCAGATGCCGTACATCCCCGTAGCCGTATTCGAGCGGCGGTCCCTCCTCCTGCACGATCCAGTTCCAGTAGACGTAGTTGGCCAGCATGGCGATGTGGGGCCAGCGCTCGACGTCGCTCTGCCCGGTGGCAGATGCCCAGGTGTAGAGGTAGTTCTGCTCGGCAAAGGGGTACTGACCAAAGGTGTAGGTGATGGTCGAGGAGGCTCCACCCCCGTCGTCACCCGAGGCATTTTTCCGGTGCTCGAGCAGCGCCCGGGTCATGGAATAACTGTTGCTCAAAAACGTTTCGGTGATGGCCGGCTCGACCCCGGTCCCCCAGGCGGTGAGTCCCAAAAACCACTCCAGATTGCGAAGACCGTAATACCCGGTGGTCGGGCTGCCCAGATGCTCGCGGGCGATCTCGTCTATATGCGTGATGGCGCCGTGCGTGTAGTGAATGAGCCGGCGCAGCAGCCGGTTGCTGCGGGCCTCGTCCATCTCGCCGCGCAGCCAGTCCCAGGCCATGACGGCGTGCACCCGACTGGCGGTGTCCCAACGAACTTCCCGGCGTAATCGTAGACGCTCCTCGTAGTGGGCGATACTGATCTCCAGCCACTCGATGGCTCGTTCCTTCCACTCACCCTCTCCGGTGGCCCGGTAGAGGAAGGCAGCAATGGCCGCTTCTTCGCCATAATCGTCCGGCTCCCGGGTCGGATCCTTCTCCAGCTGTTGGTGAAGCGTGCGGGCTCGCTCCTCGATCTCCCGAAGCCATTCACGTTCGGTGGTTTGCGCCCGATTCAAGACGCGCGACTCGCTCTCCCGGTTGAAAAAGAGACGGGGATGGTCGGATCGGAGAACAGCGTTCCAATCGGGCAAGACTGCCTCGTCGGAAACACCTGGACCCGTCGTGGGACGACTCTCACTGGCTGCATCACTCGGTTCGGCTCGGGCCGAACCGGCCTCCAAGACGCACCGTACCGGAAATCCAGCCTCTGGCCGGACCTCATGCCGGAGTGGGTAGACATAATTGTAGGAGATCCCGCGATACCCCATGCCTCCATCTTCGGTCCGGGTTCGACTCCACCAGGCGGCCAGCTCCCGAAGATGGGTAAACTGGCCGGTCGACGTGCGAAACCCGGTCGGTTGCCCGTTGAATCCGGTCTGGTTGGTCCCGGGCGGGGCGACGTTTCGCTTCCAGATCAGGTGACGAGATCTGCCTGCTCGTTCGTCCTCTCCCTCCCGTCCGACCGACATGAGCGGTGCCACATCATCGTTGACAACCGCAAAGAGCTCTTCCCACTGTTCATGGTCGGGGACCTGCCAGCCGGCCGGGCAGAGCTGCCCCGTCTGAATCGCGGCTCCGTTGTAGTAGGCACCTGTCATCCGGACGTCCGGTTCTTCAGGTCGCCAGCTCATGGAAGGCCCTTCGGCCTCTCGCCACTCCCTGGCATCGGCCTTCTCCACAAGGGACGTTCCGTTCCGCAGCCGGGTGGTTCTCAAATTCTCCGCCATCCAGATCTGCTCTCCAATCCGGACCACCTCGTAGCGATTGCCGTCCATATCCGTCAGGAACGTATCGGACGCTCCATCTTCCGCGAACTGTTCGATCACATGATCATCGATCACTCCCAAGTGCATCGGCTCTGCCCGATACCCTTCCATGGACCGGTTCGTCTCTTGTGCCTGCACGTGGTGGAAAAACAGAAGCGCCACTCCCATCAGAGAGACCGAGAGGCGGAGTCCGGAAACGACAGGTTGTAAGGGTATCATGGGCAGGGGGTGAGGTTCAGTCGTTCGGGAAACTTAATAAAACGGCATGTATATTCAACCGACCGATGGCAGCGCTTCCGGAGACCCGGTCCGTATGACCGTTCCGGTTCTGCCCGAAACCGATTCACAACCCGAACCAAGATCACATTCCATGAACCACCGACCCTTCACCCCCCTCCGACGAATCATCTGGATACTCACCCTCCTTCTCCTGCCCCTGACCGCCTGCCAGCCGTCCGGTGGGGACGCCGAAGGTTCCCAACCGGACGGCTGGCAGTCCGAAACACGAGCCTACGAAATGCGTATTTACACGGCCAATGAAGGGAAGCTGGACGAACTGGAGGATCGCTTCCGAAACTATACGATGGCCCTGTTTGAAGAACACGGAATCCAAAATGTGGGCTATTGGATTCCGGACGACCCGGAGCGTTCGCACAACACGCTCATCTACATCATCTCCTATGAAAGTCGCGAGGTGGCCGAAGAGCGGTGGGATGCTTTCTACTACAGCGCCGAATGGCAGGAGATCGCCGAACGGACCAACGCCAATGGCAATCTGGTCCAGTCGGTCGAATCGGTCTTCATGACACCGACGGACTACTCGCCGCTGCAGTAACGGGATGTGGCAAATCAGATATTGTAATCCGAGTCGTTTCCTTCAGAGACATAGATATTCCCGCTCAATCGGTCCAGGTTGAAGGGACGTTCCAACTGTTGGCTCCATTTCGTTGCAATGTCGGTCTCCCCGCGACGCTTTCCGTCATCCAGGACCACTTTGCTTTCAGGAGCCAGTCGGGATTGAAAAAATGGAACCGCCGGATACCGTGCGTGCGAAAGGCCGGGCCGGTTGGCCGGCGGGCCGTCCACAAAGAGCAGATCGATTCCCTCTGCCGGAGTTTCACTCTCGAGGATGGTTGTGTCATACCAGGTGCCCTCCTTTTTCCAGGCGTATGGACTCTCTTTCAGCGGGGCATGTACCAACTGCACCCGGTGCGCAACGCCGCGTCGCTCCAGCTCCTCGCGAATAATTTCGTGCCAGGAAGCGTCATGATCGATGGATACAAAATCGGCACGTCGGCCCAACCGTTCCAGCTGTGTCGCGATGAACAGAGTCGAGAGCCCCGAGCCGCATTCGACAATGGAAGAGCGCCGGTGAATTGTTATATCATTGAGCAGATAGGCAATCGTCGTGGGTCGCAGGGAGGCTCCGCTCCATGGAAGGTACCCATCGTACAGTGGTGCGATCTGCTGCATCGCCTTGATGTCGCGGATCTCGAGAACCACGTCGTTGTAAAACCAATTGGTCATCTGCCGAATCCATCCCATGTCTACCTCGTTTCATGCTGTGGTTGCGTTCCCGGGAATCTCTGTCGATTCAGGGCACCCAATATAGCCTCTATCCCGAAAGCAGGAAATGGCCTTTGTCCGACAGAACGCACGCAGGTTACCGGAAACTCATCGTCCGTGAACCGGCAGATGCACACGGAACCAGTCGAGCATCTCCTGTTTCATCTCCGGGAGGTACTCATGCCCCGTCTCCCGATAGAGAACGCTTCGAAAATTCTCCGGCTCTCCATAGAGTTCGTACATATGGGCGAGCTTCTCTTCGAGAACCTCGATCCCCCGGGTCGGTGCACCGGCATCCTGATCGCCGGAGAGCTGAAGCATGGGCCTCGGTGCGACCAGCGAGTAGATCGCTTCGGTGTCGAAATGGCTCAGGATGCCCGGAACAAAGTAGTAGATCCCGTGAGAGCGGAGTGATCCGTTCTGAATGAGTTCCGTATAGCGGGTAAAGCAGGCCACACTCACGATGGCTTGGATCCGCTCGTCGATAGCCGCCAACCACCATCCCCGCGTGGCCCCCATACTCATACCGGTGGCTGCAATCCGGCCGGCATCCACCTCCGGGCGGGTCTCCAGGTAGTCCAGCAGCATCTGTTCGTCTCGCAACATCAATCCCCAGAGGGTTCGGCCCAACCAGTTGTACAGTTTGAACTGGCTCCACTCCTGTTGCCGCTTGTCTTCACTTGCTCCGGCCGGGCCCTTCCCGATCCGCTCCCCGTTGAAATACGAATCGATGGCCGCCACCACATACCCTTCACGGACCAGGTCCGGGCCCACATGCTGGCTGCTCTCCGTATGGGTTCCCCCGATACTCTCCTTGGAACTGCCGTGGCCGTGCAGACCCACGATGGTCGGAGCAGGCTCCTTCAGATCGTCTGGAATCATCAATATCCCCGGTACAACCATGTCGACCCCGTTGTGAAACTCGAACCGTTCCAGGGTGTACCCGTCGTGCTGCTCGATGGAAAGGATCCGTACACGTGGCGTGTCGGGTCGCGGGGGAAGATCACCCAGTTGGCGAATCAGGATCTCGCGCGTCTGTTCCAGACGTGCGTCGGTCCACTCCTCCAGGGTTTGAGGCAGGGGCCAATCGGGCGGAAGAACCGTCTCCAGGTAGGCCTGCATCGTCTCGGGCACATGGGTCCAGGCAGGATCCTGCGGAGTCCCACCCTCAGATGATCCGGGAGTGACCCGGATCTGTGCACAGAGAAGGGTTGGAAGCAGAACGAGGGCCAAACAGAGAGACAGGATGCGAGGTCTGCCCTCTGACTTTGAAAACAAGAGATGAAACCGGGACGATATCTTCATGGAAAGCTGTTTTTGTTGTCGGGATCATGGAGCCGGGTCGAACCGGTCTGGAGCAATACATATATGTGATTCAATTATCAAAACCGGATCCGGTTCAGTCCGAACGGTTGTAATTACTTGACTCCGGGCGAAAAAACCAAGTGGAAGGGGGAAAGCATGGAAACGCCAAAACCCATAGATTCCCTGAAATTTCACACCAGAGACCGGGAACGCCCATGATGATTTCCATCTATATGCTGACAGGCGCACTCCTTTTGCTCGTCAGCATCTTTTCGAGCAAGCTCTCGGTCCGCTACGGCGTCCCCGCTCTGCTCATTTTTTTGGGAATCGGGATGGTGGCCGGCTCCGACGGCCTGAATATTATCTATTTGAGTGACTACGGACTGGCGCAGTCCCTCGGAATCGTAGCTCTTGCCTACATCCTCTTTTCCGGGGGTCTGGATACCCGATGGACCCGGATTCGCCCCGTGATGCTCCCCGGAATCCTCCTCTCGACGCTCGGTGTTCTGGTCAGTGCTCTGGTGGTGGGAACGGCCACCGCCTGGATTCTGGATGTCTCCTGGATGGAAGGGGTGTTGTTGGGCGCGATCGTCTCCTCGACGGACGCCGCTGCAGTCTTCTCTGTTCTTCGGTCCCGCTCCATCGGATTCAAGTACCGCCTGCGGGAGCTAATCGAGTTCGAGTCGGGCACAAACGATCCGATGGCGATTTTCCTGACCATTGGAATCATTCAGTATCTGACGATTCCGGACACGGGATGGGTGGATTTTGTCTGGCTGTTTGTGAAACAGATGTCCCTGGGTCTCCTCTTCGGATATCTGCTGGGCCGAGCCATCACCTGGCTCATCAACCACGCCAATCTGGGATATGACGGGCTCTATCCGGTACTGGCCCTCTCGTTTGTCCCACTCATCTATGCCCTCACCGACCTGGCCGGTGGAAGCGGATTTTTGGCCGTCTATCTGGCTGGCTTGGTGATGGGAAATTCAGTCTTTGTTCATCAACGCAGCTTGATGAATTTCTTTGACGGACTGGGATGGCTCATGCAGATCTGCATGTTTCTGGTGCTGGGCCTGTTGGTCTTTCCCTCGACGGTCATTGACGTGACGGGTCCAGGCCTGCTGATCGCCCTTGTGCTCATCTTTGTTGCCCGCCCGCTCAGTGTATTCATTTCGACGGCGTTCACCCAAATGAGACGGCGATCCAAATGGATGGTCTCCTGGGTCGGACTTCGGGGTGCTGTTCCCATTATCATGGCCACGTTCCCGTTGGTCGTGGGACTGGAAGAGGCGGACCTCTTCTTTCGCATTGTCTTCTTTGTGGTTCTTACCTCGGTTCTGATCCAGGGGACCACCATCCCGCTGGTAGCCCGTTGGCTCCACGTGGACACCCCTGTCAAGCCCCGCACACGGTATCCGATCGAACTGGAACCCTCCGTCGATACCCGGGCGGCACTCAAAGAGGTGGAGGTCGAGGAGATGGATTATGCGGTCGGAAAGCAAATTCTGGAGCTTGGACTTCCGGAAAATGTATTGATTACACTGATCAATCGGGAAGGGACGTTCATGGTGCCCCGAGGGACGACCGAGATTCTCCCGCATGACAAACTGCTCATCCTCTCCGATAAAAAGGATGTAGCCGAGATTCGGCGACTGATCAAGGAGGAGTAAAGGGCTTGGGTGGGCTATCCGGTGTCGGAATACCGGAAAGATTACCGAACGAAAAAGCTGCCGCTCCCCTTCTCGTCCGAACGATCAAAGCTCAGCGTAAATCGGGTACCGTTGTCGGTTTCGTGGTACCGGTACTCCCCCTTGAGCTGTTTGGTGAGCAGCTGAATCAGGGCCAGACCCATGGTCCCGCTGACTTCCTGATCCCTGCCGGGGACAAAAACAGGGCCATCATCTTCAATCTCGAGTTGAATTCGCTCGGACGGACCTTCGCGAAGACGAATCCGGATAACCCCATGGGTTCGGCCCCGGAATGCGTGTTTGAGAATATTGGTCATCACTTCATTGATCAGAAGTGAAAAGGGTACCGCCTGGTTGATGCTCAAATTCAGGGGGGCCAAATCGAATTTCAAATCCACATCAACCCCCACCCGAAGCGTCTCCACAATGGTTTGGATCAACGTTTCCACTCCATTTTCAAAGGAAATTCTCGAAAAGTTCTCCGATTGGTAGAGCTGTTCGTGGATGGTGGCCATCGACTTGATGCGCACCGTGCCTTTCAGAAGCTCTTCTCGCTGGTCCGGATCGGTCAAATGCATCGCCTGCAACTCCAGGAGACTGGAAACGACGGCCAGGTTATTCTTGACACGGTGGTGAATCTCGGACAACAATGTCTCCTTCTCCTGGAGAGAGGCGCGGATCACCTCCTCCCCTTCCTTCTGCTCGGTAATGTCAATGGCGACTCCGCCAATCACATCGGAAAGTCCGGGAATGTCCCGGAGCGGGAAGAGATTGGTTCTGTACCAGTGCGGTTTCATTTCGCCAATCTCCAGCATCTCTTCCAGAATCACCGGCAGATCGCTCTCCAGAACCTGCCTGTCATTCTCGCGAAACATAGCAGCCACCTCCGGAGTGTGGATTTCATCGACCGACTTGCCCAGAATCCGGTGTCCATTGAGACCAAACAGGGTTCGAAATCCCCGGTTTACAAAGATATACCGACCGCCCGGTTCCCGAATCCAGATGGCGGCTCCGGCTTGGTTGGTCAGTTTTTCGAGCAGTTCCTGATAGCGACGGGACTCCTCTTCGGCTCGTTTCTGGTCGGTAATGTCGATAAGCGCACCCACCATCTGTATGACGTCACCGTCGCGCACCACCGGTGCCTCGTTGACTTCGACCCAGAGCTTGGTGCCGTCCGGTTTCTGTAGCTCCAGTTCGTATGGCGGCTGGCGCTCGCCGGTCTTCAGAGCCCGGGTGGTTCGCTCGTGACCAATCTTGTTTTCGGGGCGGTCCGTCACATAGGTTTCCCAACTGATTCCGATTTCATCGGACGGGATTCCAAGAAACGTTTCACTCTGAGGACTCAAATAGGTAAGATTGCCATCCGGATCATGCGCATAAAACATGTTGTTGCTGTGTTCGACAATGTCTCCCAATCGGGTACGCACCGACTCCAAATCGTCGATCAATGCGGCCAAGGCGTTGTTGTTTCGCTGGATGAGCCAGTAGAGAAGAAGGGCTGTGACACTTACATACCCGATCCCCTTGACGGTCTGAAGCTGCTGGACTCGCACCGGAGCAGGCAAAAAAAGATCCGACAAAAAGATCCAGAGGAAGCCGGCCATCAGATAGATCCCGACAATCACCAATGGATCCCGATAAAGTAGCTGTGTTCTGCGATTCAATGGATTCCCCGATTTTTCTGAAAACCCCGATTCTCCTGCACCCCGCATTCCCTAATTAACTCTCTGGCAAGCAGACCTGCAATCTTTTTCATGCGGGTTGGATTGGAATTGTTTTAGAATTCATACATTTGTTGTATGAACTGATGACTTTTATGGGACCGATCATCTATTTCGAGTACATCCAGAAGAAGTAGTAACCCATCTGATACGTGAAAGGGCCGACCTGGATCACTCCGGGCCGGCCCTTTCTGTGTGTGTAGTAGAAATCAGTCGTCCAATCTTCTGACTAGGATCCTTCTTCGCTCTTCCAGACGAGGCCGTCCTGGCGAATGTGCCATTGTGTGCCCGTTTCGAACCCTGGCAGAGTCGCTTCGTAGAGTGATCGGGTCGTTTCGATCTGTGGCACCGCTTCGTATCCCTCGATCTCATACTCGTCGATCTCGAGATCGCCCGGGTCCTGTGCGTATCGACCGTTTTCTTCATGAAACTCGAGCTGAGCGTAGTGCAACAGTCTCAATGCCCATTTCACCTCTTCGTCCCGGTGCCAGCGAAAGGAATCAATCCCGTTCCCGGATTCCCGTTCGGAGAATTGCAGGTAGCCCCACGTTTCCGGAATGTGCTGGCTTCGCACCTGAGGAGACCAGACATACTTGTACTCCGGCCAGGGCTGCCCGGTCACCGGATCGATCTCCTTCCGGTATGTTCCGTCTTCCCAGACCAGGTCCCAGACGATGCGCATGAACGCGACCCGCCACTGGTCCCCGTCTTCCGGCAACTGCCGGTTCCCGAGCAACGGACGGATCTCGTCCCAGTCGTAGGCCAATTCCACTGTCCAGGAGCGATCCTTCCCCTCGGGGTTGTTGACCTCCCCGTCGACTGAAATCGCATGCTCGAAATGGATCATGTTCCAGGTGCTGGTCGAAAGTCGTCCGTTTCCTCGCGGTTTGGTGATGAAGAGATCCCACATGGTACCCAGTGCATTTACCTGAAACTCCAGATAGTTGTGGGTATCTCCATCGGGGTCCAGAAAGATCTCGAATGCATTCTCGGGATGGATCTGACTGTTTCGCTCGGTTGCTTCGCCCCAGATGGCATGATCCTCGATTCGGGCTGCAACATAGAGCTTCTCGTCGTCCCAGAGCATCTTCATGAGGGTCTCCCATTGGGGGTGAGGCCGCTCACGTGGATCCCGCTCGACAAACGGAGTAGACCAGGGAGCATTGCCCCACGTACTCTCCTCCAGTTCACCGTCAATGTCGATGGGCCCGGAAGCACGATAGACGATGTAGCTGTTCGGGTCAAACGACAGATTCGGGCGTTCGGATTGAACGGCCGGACCCGTCGGAATCGGTTCGGTATCCGGGGCAGCGGAACTGCACCCGGCAGCGATCAGCACCAGCGCCATCCATGCGAGGACGGGGCGGTGATGCCGGCGGTCCGTTCCGGTTCGACCCGTAAAGGATCTCCAATCGAATCGATACACGTTACTCTCCCCGCCAGTTGTCATTGGAGTGTCCGTTCATGTCCCAAACCACTTCTCCACCGAAAATGGTGAGCTCGCTGTCAAATTTCCGATCTCCCCTCACGGCCACCGACGGGCGATCCACATCGACAAAACCAAACTCACCTTCCCGGATGCCGAACACCCAGACATCGGCAATGGCCCCTTCGCTCAAATGTCCCAACTCTTCGTGCTGGATCACCTGTGCCGATTTCCAGGTCGTGGCCTGTACGATCTCTTGAACGCTCATCCCGATGTTGAGCATCTTGGACATCACATTGTTCAGGTCCTGCATGCCAAGGGTGCGCAGACTACTCATGTGCAGGTCACTGCTGATCGTATTGGGTTGGATCCCTTGCTCGATCGCCGGGATGGCGGTGGAGAAATCGAAACTCCCGCCTCCGTGGCCGACATCGTAGATAATCCCGCGCTCCTGGGCTGCTGCCACAAAGTCGCGGACGTTTCCGTTCTGATCGATAATCGCTTCCCGACCACTGTTTGGATCCGGGCTGCCACCATAAATGTGGCTGTAGATATCACCGGGTCGGAGTTTTTCCATAAAAAGAGTCTCCAGGGAGAGCGCCGGATCTGCACTTCCGAAATCGATCATCACCGGTTTGTCAGCCAATCGCCCTGCTTCGACCAGTCGGTCGATCGGCTCCCATGTGTGACCGTTGTAGTGAGCAATCTTGAACCCGACAATCTCGGGATGTCGACGCGCTACCAAAGCGGCCATCTTCGGATCCATGTCGTTCAGGTTCTGAGAGTAGACACCCCCCTTGCTCCCGTGTCCGGTAATCCGCAACATGGCAAAAATCCGGGTGCGGGAGTTGGCGATGGTCTGATCCTTGAAGAGCTGGAAGTTGCGCCAGCCCGAACTTCCGGCATCGACCATAGTCGTAATCCCGTACCGAAAACTGAAGTTGTCGGGAATCACGGACCGGTAGCTATTCATCTGGTCCGAATAGGGATCGGTTCCGAAGAAGATGTGCGTATGCAGATCGATCAGCCCGGGACTCACATAGAGACCGCTCACGTCGATCACCTGTTCTGCATCCGATTCAGGGATGGATCGGGCGACTCTGGCCACTTTGCCGTCGGCTATGGCAACATCCATCATCTGATCAATCCCGTTTTTGGGATCAATCAGATGCCCTCCCTTGAGCAGGATGTCAAAGGATTGCGCCTGCAAGAGTACCGGAAGAAGGCAGAGAAGCAGGGTGGTCAATATGGATCGTAACGTGCGCCGGATCCCCGGTTGGCACGGTCGTTTTTTTGTAGGATTCATGAGTATCGGGGTCAACAGGTTCAGGGTAAAATCAAGTTAGTCGTTCGACGCTGCCGGCAAGAGCCGGAGAAGCATTCCATTGTCTTCGGTCAACAGGTAGAGCCAGCCATCCGGTCCCAAACGAACGGTTCGTACCCGCCCGATCCCTTCCAACAGCCTCTCGTCACGAAGGACCGTCTCGCCGTCCATCACGCTTCGGTTCAGCAGTTGCATGGAGAGAGAGGCCACAAAGAGGTCTCCATTCCAGCCTGGATACCGATCCGTGGTGGCAAAATCGAGTCCCGGAGGCGAAATACTCGGCGTCCAATAGTGGACCGGTGGTTCCATCCCCACCATGAGTGGATCGTCCGAAATGGACGTACTGTCGTACTCCAGGCTGTAGGTGGCCAGTGGCCAGCCGTAGTTCCGCCCGGGGCGAATGATGTTCAGTTCATCTCCACCATACTCCCCGTGTTCGGTAGACCAGACGGTCCCGGTTTCGGGATGAACCACGAGTCCCTGGTGCTGCCGGTGCCCGGTACTGTAGATCTCGAGCGGGACACCGACCGAGTCGGCATAGGGATTGTCGGCCGGAATGGTTCCGTCGTCAAACAATCGAAGGGTTTTTCCGGAGAGGCTCCGCAGATCCTGAATGGCGATACGTCGATGGCGCTCATCCAGGGTCCGGCCTCCAATGATGAAGAAGAGGTAGCCGTCATGATCGAAAGCCAGGCGGCTGCCGAACGATCCGCCGGCTTCCTGGTAGGGCCCCGCGCGGTAGAGCTCTTCGGACTCGACAAATGCATCCCCGTCCAACTTCCCTCGAATAAGGACCGTGTAGCCACCGTCATCCCCTTCCGGATCCTGGTAGTAGGTCAGGTAGAGCCAGCCGTTGGATTCATACTCGGGATGGATTTTCACATCCCGGAGCCCATCGGGGACTCCGGAGATCGGGTTGGGTAATCGCTCACCATTTCGCACCTGAATCAAGGTTCCATCCCGCTGGGTGATCAAGGTGCGGCCATCGGGCAAAAACTCCATACTCCAGGGTCGAACCAGATCGGTGAGAAGTGTATCCACAGAGAACGCCTGGTCCTCTGACTCCATAATGACCTGCGGCCCCTCCGGGAGTGGAAAATAGATCCCGGCCGTTCTGTCACGCTCGCCACATGAGGTCAACAGCGCCATCATCAACAGTGCAACAACCGGTGCAGACGGCCATTCCAATCCATTCCATTTTGTCCATCGATTCATCAAAAGCTCCTCTTGGTCGTCTTCTTAGTAATTCTCGTTGTTCTCGTCCCAAGGTCGGGCAGATACGCCGTTCAGGTCCCACATCACTCGGCCGTCTTTGAGCGTCAGTTCGCTCTCGAACTTCCGGGTACCTTCCATCACACGGCCGCGTGAATCGATGAATCCAAACTCTCCCTCCCGAATCGAAAAGACAGCAATATCGGCCACGGCGCCTTCGGTCAGGTGGCCCAGATCTTCACGCTGGATGGAGCGGGCCGGAATCCAGGTGGTTCTTGAGATAATGTCCGGGATCGACATGCCGACGGTCAGGTATTTGGACATCAGGTTGTTCATATCTTTCATTCCGCCGTTCATGCTCGAGGTGTGTGTATCCGTATCGATGATATCCGGCCAAAAACCCTGCTCTGCCGCTGCGACAACTTGCCACCAGATAAAACTCCCACCCCCGTGACCGACATTGAAGAGAATGCCACGATCCTGAGCTTCTTTTACGAACGGTCGCACTTGCCGGTTTTCGTCCACGACCGTCTCGCGACCCCCCGTGTTGGAGAAGGTATGTGAAAACATGTCGCCCGGGCGGAGAATTTCGTTGAGCAACTTGTCCAGCGATCGCATGGGACGGTGCTCGCCAAAGTCGACCATGACGGGAACACCGGCGATTTCCCCCGCTTCCACTGCGCGCAATTCGGGCGTATAATCGGGACCTTTGTAGTGTTGCGCCTTCACACCCACAATGATGCCGGGATACTCCTCGACTCTCATGGCCGTGAGTACCGGATTCATGTCGTAGTGATCCTGTGTCGCGATCCGGCTCTGCGATACACCCAAGTCGTTTTTGTACGATGACCCAACGCCAACGATACTCAGAAACGCGAGAACCCGCGTACGAGAGTTGTCGATCGTCTGCTCTTTAAAGAGTGGAAAGTTGCGCCATCCCGACGTTCCACCATCCACGATGGTGGTAATTCCGTTGCGAAAGGTGAAGATGTCCGGGAACACCGCACGAGTCACCTCCAGATGGAAAAGATGCCCATGCAGATCGATCAATCCCGGCGAGACGATCATCCCCGAAACGTCGATGACTTCCTCGGCCTGGTTGTCCGGTATCTGGCTGGCCACGCGTGCGATCCGGCCATCCAGAATGGCGACATCCATCACTTGGTCAATTCCGTTCTTGGGGTCAATGACATGCCCGTCCTTGAGCAGGGTATCGTATGATTGTGCCTGCAGCTGCACGGCCAGTCCGGCGAACAGCATCAGCGTGAGCGCCAGCCAGCGGCGGGCAGTGGTCAATGGTTTGGAGTTGCGTCTCATGGTTTCTCTGATTTCAGGATTCGGAATTTCACTGTGGCCCAATGGCTCACCAGTGCATGTTCACGGGTTACCGGGTCGGAAGAATCACTTTCCAGATGGAACTGGACTCTCCCCTCCCATAATTAATGACATAGATCTCGTTTCCAAGCATCAATGCGTCGGTGGGTGCAGGAAACTCTCCAACAATCCGGGTGACTCGTACAAGGTAGTTGTCATGGGCCGGGGAATGGATCAGTTCGAGGTGCATCAAATCCCGTCCCTCTTGCTCACCGAAATCGGCTCCGCCAAAGGGTTGTGACATCCCTGTCCGCATCCCGTTGTGACCAATGACGAAGCCGTCTCCGGTGAAGTCACCGCCAAGAACGCCCTCGTGATCGAAGACCAGTCCGAGCGGCGATCGGTGGGAACTGAACGTCCCGATGGTCGTCCCTTCCTCACTTGCTTTCAGGATGTTGCCGGTCTCCGGATCGCGATAATAGTCTGCATCCGGGCCTATGTTTTGAACGGCGGGTGTGATGACCAGATCGTCCGGCTTTTGGGGAAAATCGGGGTCATTCCGGAAATAACCCACATTATAGGCATGGCTGAACCGGGGGAGCAGTAGATCTTCTTCCGGGTCGGGATGCCACTCCGGATTCTGTTGAGGATTGGGGACACCCCCCATGATCCAGGGAAACCCATAGTGATGACCTTCGCGCAACCACCACATGTCTTCCGGATGGTCGTAATCGCTCGAGTTGGAGACGCCGAACAGATGTCCGTTTGGTGCGAATTCAAGATCGTAGATGTTCCGAACACCCTTGACGAAGATATACGGATCTACTTGATCCGGGTCATGTGTAAGGATCAGATCCTGTGTATCGATCGGCAGACGAAACAGTACGGCTGTGGTAGGCACTTCGCGCTGTCCGGGGTAGTTTCCATTGTTGTGCTGAACCTCTCCGTGATCTGTACGCGCTCCACTGTTGACGTACAAGTACTCTCCGGACGGATCAATGAGAATTCCATTGAATCCATGATCAAAGACCGTTTGGGCACCGCCGTGTTCCACAGTTTTTGCGACCAGACTCCAGGTCCGACTTCCGTCTGCCTGCAACCGGCCACGCATGATGATCCCGACCGAACCGAGCCCCTCGTTTGCGGTCTGGTTTCCAACTGCAAAGAGATCCTCGCCGTGAAATGCCAACCCCTGCATTCGGGGAATGTCGTGATCCTCGACAGACCAGAGCTCTTCATACACACCCTGTTCGACAATCCGGTGGATTCCACCATCATTGGTGTTGTAGTAGAGATCTCCGGAAACGGGATCCTGTGCCAAACGGATACTCTGGGGCGCGACTTCCATGTAGTGTTCGACCCGGATGTCGGACCTCAGCGATACAGGACCCTCACTGCTCCCTTGGGCAGACACCGTCGGGTTCCACCCGAAGGATGTCACGATGAACAGAAACACTCCTGTGAGTGTACTGCCGCACATGCTGTTTACGTTCTTGTACCTTCGGTTCAACCCGTTAATCATCAAATTACTCCTCTCTGTGGTTTCCAGTCTGACTTCTCCGATACCAGAACAGAACAGAGCCCGGGGCCGGAATGACCAACCCTCAGGCTCTGTGTGTGCTGGTATGAGCAGCGATATCTGTTCAGTATGTGATATTGAATCAGTCGACCGGTGTCGGGTACGCAGACAACGGCTTCACATCCCACCAGAGTCGTGTTTTATTGTTGTCCGGTCCGCTCAACAGTCCGGTGGCCTGCTCGACGCCGGCCGCATTATTGGCATACTCCACTTCCGTGAATCCGACACGGCGGAAGAGATCGGTCAAGCCCAAATCGGGATTGAGTGTCGACAGAATCGCATATCCAACCGGATAGCCGGTTCGTCGGCGTTCGCTCCATGCTTCCCAACTATCGGGATAGAGAGCAATCCATTTCTGGGTAATGATCTGCTCGAGTTGCCGTTCGAAACTGCCGAGTGCATCGTATCGAACCGGAATATCGGTATGTGCAGGTGAACTCCATGGATCATTCAGAGCCGTTGGTGTATTCATGCTCTGGATATACGCATCGATTTCTGTGGTCGTCGCTGCCGTGTACTCCAGCATGGATGCACGAATTCCTTCATTGTAGAGCTCTTCGGCTGTTCCGCCCATATCCCAGTTGCGAAGGGCCCCTTCTGCACGGAGGAAATAGACTTCAGCAGCGCGAACCAACGGACGGTTCGGTCCCGGTGTGTTGGCCGGAAGCCACTTGTCATCCATGTCGGAGTAGTCTGAATTAAGCGTACCCGGCTTCAGGGTTCTCGGCAGACCATTTCTCAACCCGCGAAATTCACCACTTGTCGATGCCTCATTGAAGTATTCGGGAAGTCGCGGATCGTCGTATCCCTCCAGAGTACTCTGCATGGCGGCACTCATGCGGAACTCGCCCCAGTTTGTGATCACATTGTAGCCATTGGCAGAGTTGTCGGTCACCAATAGCGTGGCGTTGTCGTTCACACTCTCGATCACGCCGGCGTTCACGGCCTTCTCGGCTTCCGTTTGTGCCAATGCCGGTTCCACATAGCTGATCCGCAGTGCCAATCGAAGACGGATCGAGTTGGCAAACTTGATCCACTGGCCCACGTTTCCTTCATAGACCTGGTCGTGAATCCCGAAGACCGACGCGTTGGCGTTTTGCTCCAATACAGCGATCGCCTCGTCCAGTGTTTCGAAGAAGTCCATGTAGACATCTTCCTGGCTGTCATACATAACGCTGGTTTCGCCATTACCGAACTGGGAGTAGATGATCGGGCCCCAGAAGTCGGTGATGCGATGGTACACATAGACTCGCCATACTTTCGCGACGGCATTCTGTACCACCATTCCTTCTTCGGCTGTCAGATCCTCCACGAACTTGAGCTGTGGAGCCGTGTTCCCGTAGAACCAGTTCCAACAACTGTTCGGTCGTCTACCCAACGACTGAAACTGATCGGAATCAAAGTTCTCTGCCGTTTGAGTAAAGTACTGTGCGTAGATGTCCCCGTAGTGAGAGGAGCAGGTTTGGGTCGGACTGGCCGGCCCGAAGTGGCCCCAATATTGAGCGTAGGCAAATGCCTGGCCCAAAAGGGATCCGTCTACATTCTCTGCCGTTGTCTGGTTCGGTGGCGTGTTCAGATCGTCGAAATGATCGGTACAGGCGCCAAGCATCAGCAACAGAAGCGACAGGAGAATAAATCTTCTATCTGTGATTCGTTCTTTCATGGTGTTGTCCTGTTCTTGAAGTTGGAAATTGGATTAGAAGTCAACCTTGAGATTGACTCCAAACGAGCGGGCCGTCGGAAGGGCAAATGCATTGAGCCCTTCGGATCCCTCTCCTGTACCTGTCAGTATATCCGGATCGTTGTTCTCCGATGCTTTGTAGATGAAGAACAGATTTCGTCCCACCAAGGATACTTTGGCACCAGAGATCGGCAAGGAGCTCACGATCGCCTGCGGCAGTGTGTATCCCAGGGTCATTTCCCGCATCCGGGTATTGGTGGCGGATTCGACAAACATGCCTCCGACCGGTGCATTCCGACCCCCGACGTGGCGCCAGAAAGATTCTGCGTCGATGGCAAGAGTATTCGGGGAACCATCGGAAGCGAGTACAGCCGTCTCTTCCTCAAAGAAGTTCTCTCCAAAGACAAGTCCTCCACCCCGACCTTCAAGTGTCTGCTTGACCACACCATCGGCATAGATGATCGCATCGGATTGCGAAACAATCGTTCCTCCCTGTCGGTGATCGATCAGGAAGCTGGCCGACCAGTTTCTGTAGGCCAGTTGATTGGAGATGCCCCCTGTCCAGTCCGGATTGTAGTTGGCAACCAACTCGGTTCGGCCGGCAGTAACCTGGGGAAGACCATTGCTGTCAATGAGCACACGTCCCTGCGAGTCACGCACCAGATCCCGGGAGTAGATGTTCCCGAAAGGCTCCCCCTCTTCGATCACATGATCGCGAATGAAGTTGCTGGAGATCTGAACCCGCGGTCTCTCCTCGGAAATGGAGACCACTGTGTTCCGGTTCAACCCGAAGGTAAAGTTGAGATCCCAGTTGAGATCCATGGTCTGTACCGGTGTCGTAGAGACTACGACTTCAACCCCTTTGTTCTCGACATCTCCACCGTTGGTGAAGTATTCGCCGGCACCCGATCCAATCGGAAGTGCCACGGTAAAGAGTTGGTTCTCCGTATTCATGATGTACCCGGTCACATCGAATCCAAGTCGACCGTTAAAGAAACGAAGATCGAGTCCCAATTCACGAGAGATCGTCTGCTCCGGCTTGAGTGATGTGTTGGGCAGTGTGTTGTCCAGTGAAAGGTATCCTCCTCGTCCACCGGCCGTGACCGATGCCACCCGGTTCAGGCTGTAGGGTGAAGCAGAGCTTCCCACTTTGGCCCAGGATGCCCGAATTCTTGCGAAGGTAATCGCATCGGGAAATGCTGGAAGCAGGTCGCTGAGAACCACTGAAAGACCGACAGATGGATAGAAGTAGGATCTCGCATCTGCAGGAAGTGTCGAACTCCAGTCATTCCGTCCGGTCAGATTCAGGAAGATTGAATTCAGGTAGCTCACTTCACCGAATCCGTAAAGTGATTGGGTATCACGGGGAGAGCCGACATTGTGACTCACCAATACGTTCTGCGTATTCGACATGGCGAACAGATTCGGAACCGTCAACCCGACATCGCGGTTGGTGTCGCCTTCAAGCCCACCATTTCGCCGCATCTGCAGGGATCCCCCCAGATTGATGTTGGCATCAAAGTTCTGATTCAATTGGCGCTCTGCGGACAGCAGAAAATCTCCGTTCCACTCTCTGGAGTTGGAATAACCGACGACATAAAGCCCTTGATCGGCTGTTACATAGGAGTCGCCCCATGTTTTGATATCCTCGCTATTGAACGAGCCGTCATACGCTCCACGTACCATCAGCGAAACCATCTCGTTGAACTGGTAGGTCAGTGAACTCATGGCCAGCACTCGTTCACGGTCGTTCTGTGACTGACGACGATTCAGAACCCAATACGGGTTGTTCCCGCCATTGGATCCGGGATTGAAGTAGTTTTGACGCAGCAGCCCGTTGTTGTCGATATACTCGTACTCACTCAGGTGCTGCGTCTGAATGCTTCGTGGAATCCGGTAGGCGTTCCGCATTGGATTGGTGAACCCTTCTCCGGTTGCAACCTGATTGTCAATCGCTTGCTGCATGTAGACAATCCGGCTGTCGAGAGTGAGTCGATCCGTGACCTGACTTCCCACACTCACTGAAATATTCTGGCGGGCCAGCTGGTTGCCGGGTACCATCCCTTCTGCATTTGTCAATGTATAGGAGAAGGTTGTGTTGGTTCGGTCTCCACCCATACTCGCCGTAATATTGGTCGAGTTGCTGTAGCCGGTCTGGAAGAGATCCCGAACATTGTCCGGCTGGGGTGTCATGGAGTAGGTGGACCCAAAGAGCTCATGGTTGGGATTCGGTGTCCAGAACGCGACCTGTTGCCCGTTCATTTCCGGTCCCCAAGAGTACTCCGATGTCGGCGAATAGACCCCGCCACTTCCCTGGCCATATTGATTCTGAAACGGAATGGTCAGAATGGGCGTTTCGGTCATGAATGTATTGCTCAGGCTCACATTCACTTGTCCCGCTTGGGCACGCCGAGTCGTCATAACGATGGCTCCGTTCTGTGCCGCACTACCATAGAGCGCCGCAGCGTTGGGACCTTTGAGTACATCAATACTCACGATATCGTCAGGGTTGATGTCTTGGGGATTCCCGCTGATGGGAACTCCATCGACGACATACAGCGGTTGACTGCTTCCGGAGATCGATCGATTTCCACGAAGTACAACCCGTGTCGGGCTACCCAAACCACTGGAAGAGCTGGAGATGTTCAATCCGGCTACTTTCCCCTGGAGAGAACTCATGACGTTGAGTTCGCGAGCCTCGGTAAGTGTTTCAACATTCACACCCTGCGTGCTGTATGAAAGGGACTTGGCCTCTCGGGCGATCCCGAAAGCCGTCACAACCATCTCCTCTCCTTCGAGAATCAACGGTTGAAGCCGGATCTCGATGTCTGCCTGACCGTTGATCGCAACTTCCTGTCGCTGATATCCGATATAGGTGACAACCAACGTCTGATTCAAGTCCTGTACGGAAAGTTCAAACTCTCCATCCATGTTGGTGGCGACACCGGTGCCGGTTCCCATCACCAGGATGTTTACACCCGGAAGCGCTTCTCCACTGGATGCATCAACGACCACACCGGTCACAGACTGCTGGATCCGGTCAATCTCTTCGACCACCGGCTGCGGCAGAGGCGTTGTGGTTTGTGTTCGTTCACGCAACATGATATTGCGGCCAGAGGTGTAGGCTTCCAACCCGGTTCCTTCCAGCAGTGTTTTCAGAACTTCTCCAATCGGTGTCTGCGTGACGTCGAGCGAGACCGTTTTGTCGGGAATCATACTCGATTCGGCGTAAAAGCCGGCACGAGCTTCCCGAGCGGCTTCAATGAGCGCCTGCTCAAGTGACATCTCCTCCAATTTCAGGGAAATCGCCGGATTGGCGTTCCAGAGAAGATCCACCTTCTGCAGGTACGAGAGCTCAGGTCCTTCCGCCTTGGCGGTCTGGGCCTGCAGAGATGCAACATTCAGAACCATGCCAATCAAAAGAAGGCCGGCTCCGATCCAGATTTGTATCGATTTGTTTATCATCACGGTCTCCGTTGTGTGGTCGTTGATCACGCGTTGTGTCGTTGTTTTTTTTGTCCTTCATCGTTGTTGGTCAGATCCAGCTTGATCTGTTTGTACAATCGTCGCTTTTCTTCATCATTTGAGTGCTTCTTCCGATTCGTTCAACCTCCATTGCACGGTTCCATCCGCTGAATGGTAGGTCAAGTCCAGCGCAAGGGCGATGGTCTTGTGCACCTCTTCCAGCTGCATCTGCTCGGTATAAGCGGTTAATCGCAGGTTGGCGATCTCATTCACATTGACGTCATATTTGACATCATATATTCGTTCCAGCTGGCTCAGCACTTGCTCAAACGGCATCTGCTCGAATCGGAGATACCCATTCATCCAGCTTACATAGTTCTCTACCGGGGTCTCTTCAATTCGTACGTCTTGTCCAGAACTCGACAATACCCCCAAATGACCAGGTGTCAAGAGTGCAGCGCTCCGGTGGTCCAGTTCTTGATGACGGAACGAGACAACCCCTTCGGTCACAGCAACCATGACTTCTTCACCTGCTTTCACATTGAATTCGGTACCAATGACATGAACAATTGCATCCCCGACCGAAATCAGAAACGGCTGTTCCGGATTTCCCTCCACATCGAAATAGGCTTCGCCCGTCAACCGAACTTCCCGGGATCCGTCGATATAATCGGCATCAACCTCCAACCGGGACCCGCTATTGAGCCGAACCACGGATCCGTCCGGAAGGGTTATCAGGCGCTGCTCAAAATCGTTGGTCGCATAACTGAAAAGAAGCGGCTCTTCGTAGTACTGGTGTGTGACGTAGGAAACGGATGTCAAGACAACGACAAGTATGGCGGCTGCAATACTCAGTGCATACCGACGAATTCGTCGATTTCGACGGGTGATCCATCGCTGATGACGGTCTGATCGCTTCTGTTCCGATTCGGAGATCTTCTCTTGCAGGCGATTCAAGCCTCTTTTGTAGTCATAGAGAAATGGTGCATCGGATGTCGGAGAGGGGGCTTGACTCCACGTTGATCGAATTTGACGATACAGTGCCCGGTTCTCTTCTGATTCCGAGATCCAGTCCTGTAGTGTCTCCTCTTCACGGAGCGTAGCCTCCCCCGAAAGGGATCTCGTCAGTACAATCCAGATGGTTTCGTCAATTGGTTTCATAGGTCTTTCCGCATCGTGCCATGGATGGTTTCACTCGTTAGACACGAAAAACGGGGATGACCTACTATTCGGATGAAAACTTTTTTTGATTATTCGTTTTCGCGATCGACCCGATGAGAGAGGTTGGCCATCTGTTTGACCGCATGAACCATCTGGTTCTGTACGGTATGAATTGAAATGGAGAGTATGTCAGCGATCTCTTGATACGTGAACCCTTCGAGTCGGGAGAGTTTGAAGATGAGACGGCGACGCGGAGGCAGTAAATTGAGAAGAAGATCTACCTGATGATGTGTCTCTTTGAGCATGATCTCTTCGTCCGGTCGCAGGGTTCCGGAATAGTGATCCTGTTCATCGATTGGCTCCCAGTCAAGTTGGTCCCGCTCGATATAATTGAGTGACCGGTTGCGGGTGGCAACAAACAGATAGGCTTTCAAATCCCGACGAATGGTGATGGTGTGTCGGCGTTCCCAAATGGAAAGAAAGACATCCGATACGATCTCTTCGGTCAGATCAAAACTCTTGACATACTGAAACGAAAAGTCACAGAGACGATAGTAGTAGCGTTCAAATAGCGCCTCCAGAGCGGACTCATCATCCTGGCGGATCTGCAACAGAAGGGTATGATCAGGAGTGACAGTCACGAACGTAAAATTGACAGGGATTGAGTCGTTAAAACAGGCTTGGAGCCTATCGCCTGCTTTTTAGATAGATAATCCGTCGTCACTCCGCAATAGTGTGAAAGAAGTGACTGTCAATTCCCTGTTTCGGATGCCAACTCGTTGATCAGTCTTTGAATATCCTCTCCCCGTGGATCGATTTCCAAAAGTTTTCGGGCTTGCTCCAACGCCTTCTCTGTGCGTCGATGCTGCAAATACAACGAAAGCAGACCTCGATGATACTCCGTGTTCCCCGGGTCCAGATTCAATGCCTTTCGATAGCTCTGTTCGGCAATATTCAAATCCCCTAGAGTCTGATAAGCGATGGCCCGATTGTAGTGTACACGTCCTGCTTCAGGCATCAACTCTGCTGCCCGATCGAAATGTGGTTGTGCCGTATCCAGATCCCCCTGTTCGGAAAGAAGCAGGGCCCGGGCATAGTGTGCTTCCCCCATCCCCGGATTCCGATTCAGAAGAGTATCCAAGTGTGCATTGGCGAGTGCCGGCAAACCAAATCGATGAAGCAAGGTCGCCAGATTGAGTCTTGCCGGATGAAACTCCGGGTCATCACCCAATAATGTTTCATATACATCTCGTGCAGCCTCCCACTCTTCCTGCCGCTCCAGAAGTTGGGCCCGGTTCATCCGGCCACTTGGAAAGCTTGCCGTTCGATCCAGGTAGATCTCGTATTCCGAGAATGCATGTTCATAGTCCGGTTGATAGATAGTCGAAATCTCTTCCGAATCAAAGGCGAACAGCCCCTGCAAGGCGGCCATTCGAACCGCTCGAATCGAATCTCCCAATGCCCGGGAGAGAAGGGGCCTCCGAAATTCGGGCGCAGTGGAGGACAGAGAACGGGCGGCTGTTTGACGCAAGAGTGCACTTTCAGAGAAAAGTGCCTGCTCCAAGAGATCGGTACCCGCATCATGCGGCAATTGTACGGCATGTCTGAGGGCCACCGAGCGGATCACTCCCGTCGCCTCCGGACTCTGGCTCAACCGTTTGAGCTCCTCGAAGAGTCGATCGATTTCGGAATCGGACAGGGACATAGAATTCTGTGAAACAGCTTCGGTTGCCTGCAAAAAGAGATCCCGTGATTCGACCGTCCGGTTGGGCCCGAACCATCGTTCAACCGCATCGGCAGCCCACTGATTTGACTCCTCTGCATGACAATCGATACAGGCATTGGGCACACCGTATGCCACACTCAAATCGGGTCGGGGGACGCGAAAACTGTGGTCCCGGCGTCCGTCAACCTCCATGTAGATCCGTTCCGGCATGTGACAGGAGATACACTGTGTCGCCTCGGTTCCCGTTGGATGATTGTTGTGGGTTGGCTCATTGTAGGCAGGCTCATGACACTGTAGACAGAGCTGGTTTCCAGCCAGAGGTGCGCGAAGTTCCAGCGAGTGCGGGTCATGGCAGTCGCTACAGGTGACCCCTTCGTGTGCCATCCGGCTTTGCAGAAACGAGCCCCACTCAAAGACCTCTTCAAGAATCTGTCCGTCTGCCGTGTAGAGATCGGGGAGTGGAAGCGAAGGGTCGTAGTGATCCAGAAACCGTTCGCCGTGTGGATTGTTTGCCGTTAATGGTTGTCTGACCGAGTGGCAGGCGGCACACTTTTTCATCTCGGCCATCATCCGATCCATAGACACTCCCCGGTGCCATTCACCTACGTCTGTCGCATAGGGATCCATTCCCCCGCTCACTTCACTCTCGGCCCACTCCAGATGCTCCTTGCCAGGACCGTGACACGCTTCACAGGCGACGTTGATCTCCGAAAAAGTGGTCTCGAATTTGCCGGATTGCGGATCCAGACCCGGATCCAGCGCTGTGGAGTGACAGTCGGCACACATGCTGTTCCAGGTCATCCCTCCTCCCTGCCAGTGAAGCCAGGGATCTTCTTCCGGATCGATTTCAAAGAGCGCAAACCATCGCTCTTTCTCCGTATCCCACGCCACCGGCAACACCTGCCATCGACCCTTCTCGCCAGGGACCAGATACTGCTGCAACGGCTCCCAGCCAAAGGTGTGTGTCACCTCCCGGTCGCTCGGCTCTTGATCCCCGTCCCGCTTTATTTGAATCCGGTAGTTCCCGTCTGCATCTCGATACGGTCTGAACGTTTCGCTTCCTGCCTGAACGTCTTGTCCGTCAAACGATCCCCGGACGGAGGCCTCGGTGGCACGGGCCATCGCCCGTTCATGGTGCGAGCCCTCCCAGGCATCCATCTCCTCTTGGTGGCAGGTTTGGCAGCTGGGTGACCCTACAAATCCATCCATGGGACGGAGATCCATCCCCCGATTCATCACACCCGATTCCGATTCCGGACTGCATCGAATTGTCAGAAAAAGAGAAACCGTAAGAAGGGGGATGGCCAACACCAGCCAGGGCCGATAACGAAGGAAGTGGTCCCGGCCTGACTCCTCCGGGCTTTTTTTCTCATCGATCTGCCGATCTGCCTTCATGGGCATTGTCTGGATTGCTTTTGGCTAGACTGGATCCTCTTCCGGAACGCGATACTGCTCTCGCAACCGTTCCAATTCCACTTCAAGATCATTGCGAATCTGCTGATAATCCGGGTCATCGTGGACGCTCTGCATTTCGTCGGGGTCCTCTTGCAGATCGAAGAGCTCCCACTCTCCAATCTGATAGTAGTGAATCAATTTGTATCGGTCAGTGCGTACCCCGTAGTGACGCTCGACTGAATGCTCACTCGGGTGCTCATAATAGTGATAATAGATCGACTCGCGCCAGCTCTCCGGAGTCTCTCCCCGAAAGATCGGAAGCAGACTCTTGCCCTGCATCCAATCAGGGATCTCCAGACCGGCCAGATCGACGAGCGTGGGTGCAAAATCGATGTTCTGCACCATCTGTTCATCAGCCTGTCCGGGCTCGATGACCCCCGGCCAGCGGACCATGAGCGGGATGTGGAGCGACTGTTCGTACATCCAGCGTTTGTCGTACCATCCATGATCACCCAGGAAAAAGCCTTGATCGGACGTATAGATCACAATCGTATTTTCGTCCAGCCCGCTCTCTTCCAGGTAGTCGAGCAGTCTTCCGAGGTTGTCGTCCACAGAGAGCAATGTCCCCATGTAGTCATTCATATAACGTTGGTAGAGCCAGGATTGCAACTCCCTACCGGTTAGATCCGACTGGCGAAACTCCTCTCCGACCGGGTCGTAAGCCGCATCCCACGCCTCCCGTTGCTCCTCGTTGAACCGGCCGTACGCATTGGACCAGAGAGCATGATAGCGGGCATCCTCTACCTGTTCCAGGGGAAGCTTCAGATCCCAGGCCGGATCAAAATCATTCATGAGTGTCATTCGCTGCGTGCGGACTGCCGAGGTCCGGCCGCTCCACTCGTCAATGTCCAGATCTTCGGCTTCCGGAGAGCCCAATTCGTTCGACCAGTTGGCATAGAGAGTCGATGGCTCCGGAAATGACGTCCCCTCGAATGCATCCAAATGGTCCGGGCCCGGCATCCAGTTCCGGTGGGGGGCCTTGTGGTGGTAATTCACCATGAACGGTTCGTCCGACTCTTTCGCTTGATCGATCCAGTCAATCACCTTGTCAGTGATGATGTCGGTCACATACCCTTCGACCCGATACTCTCCCTCTTCGTTGATGAAATCGGGATTGTAATAGGCTCCCTGCCCAGGTAGAATATCCCAGTGATCATATCCGGTTGGCATGCTTCGAAGGTGCCACTTTCCGATCATTGCCGTCTGATACCCCCCTTCCTGCAGCAGTTTCGGATAGGTGATCTGGGAACCGTCAAAGGTATCCCCATTGGTCATCTTTCCATTGATGTGGTTGTGAACTCCTGTCAACAGTACCGCACGACTCGGCGCGCAAATGGAGTTGGTCACAAATGCCCGGTCGAACCGGATCCCCTCATTGGCCAGACGATCCATGTTCGGCGTCTCGACAAGGTCCGATCCGTAGGCGCTGATCGAATGGCTTGCCTGATCATCCATAAAGATGAAAATGATGTTGGGGCGATCCAGGGAAGATTGCCGATTCTCTGTCGAACATCCCGAAAAGAGGAGGAATAACATTGTAAGTATGACGGCAAGATTCGTTTTCATCTCAAGTACCTGGCCAAACGTCGGAATGGGATATCTCATGGTCATCTTGTGGGTGTAAATTCCGGGGATCGATCAATGGAGTTCAAAGATGGCGGCAACCGGCAGGTGGTCGGATGCCGTTGTGCGCGGGACCCAGGCATGAACAGGTCGCAGATCTCCCTGGTAAAAAATATAGTCGATGCGACGATTCGGGTCGTTGGAGGGGATGGTATTCCCCTCGCCTTTTCCGATTTCGACCCAGCTGTCTGTCATGTATTCGGTCACCAGCCGATAGGCCTCGCTGTCGGGACGAGTATTGAAATCCCCTGCAAAAAGTACCCGTTCGGCCGAGTAGCGCGGCAGAATCTTCTCCCGGGCTTCGTTCACATAAAGTATCCGTTCACGGTCATCCTCTCCACGATGGTCCAGATGGGTGTTCAAGAAAAGAAGCTCTTCACCATTTACGTCCAACAGCGTCTCCAAAACGCCACGCTGCTCGGGCCCAATCTGCTCGAAGTGCGTATTTTTCTCTTCGAGTATGGGAAAGCGGGAGAGGGTCGCTGTGCCATACCACCCTTCGTCCAGATCGATATTGGCTCCGAATGCTGTGTGCTCGAGTCCGGTCAGCCGTGCCAGTTCACGGACTTGGTGGATGTGCCCGGATCTTCCTACCATCACATCGACCTCCTGCAACGCTACGATATCTGCTCCGCTCTCTCGTATGACATTTGCAATCCGTTCAATATCGACGACACCGTCCATCCCGCCGGCATGGTGAATGTTGTAGGCCATCACACGGACGGAACCGGGAGGATCGGTCTCCGGGTCGGGACCGGTCACCGTTTCACCATAGGGTTTCTGTGCACATCCTGTCCCCAGGAACATCCCGGAAACAAGGAGGAATAGGACCCATCGAACCTTCATCTCTCTCATAACGATATCCATTTGTCAGTTATATGTTCAGAACATACAAAAGGCTCGGGAGAAAGAGTGAAACTCCCGAGCCTTTTCTTGGTATGGAAGGCCGTGACCCTGAATGACCGGACGTCACAGGGCACTTGACTCCCGATCAGGTACCGGTCTCCAACGCAGTGTCTACCAGCCGTCGTTCTGCCCCAAATCCGGATTGGTTTGACGGTCGTTCTCCGGTATCGGATAGAGGTACTTGTAGTCTTCCCACTCTTTCTCCAGATCGAGACGCCAGGTCAATTGCCCTGAGGTTCCACCCGTCAGTCCAAAGTCACTGTTCTGTGTAACGTCGATGTAAACCACCCCGGCCTCCTTGTCTCCTTCGGCCGGCTCCGTCGTATAAAAGTAGACGTCTGGTGATCCATCTTCGTTCAGATCATACTCTTGATCCACTGCCGGGATGTACATACCCATCCAGTCCATCTCCAGAAGCTCTCCCCGCTTCCATCGAACCAGATCGTAGAAACGATGCCCCTCCAGGGCAAGCTCAATTCCACGTTCTCGACGAATTTCAAGGATCACGGGATCATTGATATCCGGGAAGTAGGTCTGCTGAAACCAGCTGTCAACCGTCACCGGCCGGGTATTGAGCCCCCCGGTAATTCCGGCTCTATCCCGAAGGGCACCGACGGTCATGGCCCAATCGGCATCGGTCAGAGTTCCCAGCTCCGCTTTCGCCTCTGCGTAGTTCAACAGAACCTCGGAGTATCGGAAGACAGCAACCGAGTTGGTGTTTTCAGTCCAGTTGTCAATGCTGGTATCGTCCGTCGTCCATTTGTGTGGATGGTATCCCGTATAGACGTAGAGGAAGTCCGGAGCCACTTCGACCGTGGTGCCCGCATCAATTCGTGTGTATCCCGGTGTCCGGATGGTGTGGGCAAGTCGAGAATCCCGGTTCTCGACTTCATCGGTGAACTCCATGGTTTCATATCCGGGTTGGTCGGTAAACCGGGTTCCGTCAGACATGAGGTAGGAGTTTACAAAGTTTCGAACGAAGCTGAGACGTACCCCGTAGGTCGAACTGGTGTACCACCAGTTGGCCGAGTGGAGTACACTGAGTTCCGTATCGTGCACAATGGTCAACATATCCTCTTCAGTAGTCGGCGTATCGGTTTTGAAGAGTTCTTCATACGAGTCGTTACCCGCACCTGTATAGAGGGAGAAGTTGCCTCGCTGAATCACCTGCTCTGCAGCGTCCACGGCCTCCTGCAACCAGGCATCTGCTGTATCACCAAGACCGCTTGCCAATCCATTTGCATGGTACATCCGGAAGGTCCCTTCAAACAGAGCTACCCGGGATTTGAGCGCAAGCACAACATCTTTTGTTACCAGCGTTCGAGTCGGATCGACCGAATCACGAATGTTGTCCACGGCAAAGTCCAGATCTTCGAGTACCCGATCCATCACCATCTCCCGTGAATCGCGCGGACCGTAGAGTGCCGGATCGTCGATATCGAGCGCGGTGTCGATCCAGGGAACATCCCCGTACCGTTTCACCTTCTCGAAATAGAAGAGAGCACGGAAAAACCGGGCGATCCCGTTGTGATGATTTCTCACTTCCGGGGCGATTTCCTCGTTGGAGTTGTTGTCCAGGAAGTAGTTGATGTCACGAAGGTCTCCCCAGCTCCAACCACTTGTATTGTTGGGACCGTACGCACCCGGACGGATAAATGCCGGCACATCACGCCGGGCACTATAGTCTGCCATGGCATCCCCTCGGGTAATGTCGTTGGCCGAAGGGAGGATGTTGTAGAACGAGTTGGTATAGAGTTCCAATCCGATCTCATCCTTGAAGACATTCTCTTTGGAGGCTGTATCCTGCGGGAACTCCGTCAAGTCACACGAGACCAGAAGGAGATTCACTGTCAAAAGCCCGATCGCAAAATGATGGATTCTTCTACAATTCATGATCATGGGATTGTTCAGTTAAAATGTAATGGAGACACCGAACGTGAGCGTTCGCATGATGGGATAGTTGTATCCTTGCCTTACTGTCTCGTTGGGTCGTGCAATTTCGTCAGACTGAGCGATCTGGTTCTCGATATCCAGATGGTCGGCCGTCTTGTAGAGTGGCGACCAGGACCAGAGATTTTCACCCGAAAAGAAGACTTGCGCCTGACGGATTCCGAACGATTCCACCCATTGAATCGGAAGGTTATACCCGACCTGGAGTGTCTTCAGGCGCAGGAATGCAGCATTCATGAGGTACCCCGTCTGCTGTTGGCGAAGGATTCCGTCTCCTGATGATGCCTGACGCGATACGTAACGAGGCAAGAAGGCATTCGGATTTTCGGGTGTCCATCTCATCCCCTCTTCTACGTGCCAAGCCGGCACATGGTTGTATGGACGGTTGTATTGACCCCAGAAGTTGGCCTCGTTGGATGGATACCAATCCCGTTTCCCGACCCCCTGGAAGAATGTTGAGACAAAGAAGTTGCTCCACTCTGCTCCAAGGTTTATACCGAACGTGTATCGTGGCGTGGTATTCCCGATCACCCGTCGATCGCCTGGGTTGTCGGCTGTATTGTCTCCGGGCCCGATGACCCCGTCTCCATCCAGATCCCGCAACTTGACATCACCGGGGTGGTACTGCCCGGTCGAGGTGGATCGAAACCGGCTCTGATCCGCATGGTTGGCGATATCCGCGGCATCCGTGAAGAAGCCGTCGGTTTCATACCCCCAGATCTCCCCGACAACCATCCCTTCGTAATAGTCGTTCAGGAATTTGTCCGGGTTGTTGTAGCGCGTAATCGTGGCTTTGTGATCTGCCAGATTGAATCCGATGTTGTAACTAAATGGCTTGTCTGCAAGCAGAAACCGGTCTCTGTAGGTAATCGCCAGTTCCCACCCTTTGGTCTCCAGGTCGGCATAGTTCCCGCGTGGTGCGGATGCTCCGAAGATGGCCGGTGGTGTGAGGGCGATCGAGAACATGTCGGTTGTCTCGCGCACGAACATGTCTCCGCTAAACTGAAGACGTCCGTTGAACATCTCCATATTCAATCCCAGATTGCGGGTCGTAGCCGTCTCCCAGGTGAGTCCATTGGGCAGAACGGCAGGGCTTGAGGTCTGACGTGGCCGGGTCCCAGCGAGAATACGTCCGGAGCGAGAGATTCCGAATGCCTCTGTAAAGACATACGACCCGATATTCCCGTTCCCCATGGAGCCGTAGGAGGCGCGAAGCTGCAAGTGGTTGATCAGCTCGTCAGATACATTCCAAAACGGCTCGGAGGAGATCCTCCATCCGACGGATGCGGACGGGAAGAAGGCGTATCGCTCGTTCTCGGGAAATTTGGACGATCCGTCGTAGCGGCCGGTCAGCTCCAACAGATATCGATCGTCATAGATGTAGTTGAGACGGTAGAACCCTCCCAAAATAGACCACTTTTCGTACCCCCCATCGGTATCGACATCTTCACCCAGTGCTAGAGAGATGTCGGTCGCTCCCGGGAAAATGAGTCCGTCCCGACGGGCCACCAACCGATCATATATCGACTGCTCATAGTTGTACCCGAGTGTCCCGCGCAAATCGTGACGCTCACCCAGAGTCTCCTCGTAAGTCAGGTAGACATTGGTCGCCAAAAAGTTACGATTCTCGATATCTTCCCTGAGCCAGTTTGTGGATGCCCCGATTGTCTGCTCTACCCCGGGAGCCGGGCTAAAGGTAACCGGAACCCGCTTTTGAGCACGCTCATCAAGCCGCTGCTGAAATGCAAAGTCTCCCGTAAGAGTCATCCGGTCGTCCAATAACCGGGTTTCGACCTCGGTTTTGTTCCGAATGATTCGTCGCTCCAGATTGATCCCGTTGTATCCCTGAGCATATCCCCCGAGCGCATAGGCGCCGGAGTGCGATAGTGTTCCGTCCGGATTATAGAGAGGAGACAGAGGGAACCCTTCCAGAGCGATGTCCAGCTGTGCATACTGTGCATCACAACAGTTCATCGGGTTAAAGTACTCCCGGCTGGAGACATCGAACGTGTTGTTCACCCGAACGTTTTCAGAGAGCCGAACCGACCCCGATGCTCTCAGGTTTGCCAGTGAATAGTCGTCCGGGCTCAATCGAATCAGTCCCTCCTGATCCTGTATCCGTCCGGAAACCATGTAATCTACATTCCCGCTGCTTCCGGAAACTGAAAGATTATGATTCGTAGTCATTGCCCGGGATTTAAAGAGGTGACCAAACCAGTCGGTACTGTGTGCATACCTATAGTTTCCATCACTTCCAATCCAGGTTTTGTCGAGCGAAGGATCGTTGACCCGTCGTTCAATTTCGTCCAGATAGTCCTGTGAGAACGGTAATGTCTTGTTGGAACCGGCCGGGAAGGTCCCCTCCCAGTTCTGGAACGACTCTACAAACAGATTTCCCCACTCCAGCCCGTTGGTCACATATTGACTCTGATCGACTGTGGGTGATTTGACACCGACAGTACCGGAATACGTGACGCTCAATTGATCTTGCTCCGGTCGCTTGGTCGTGATCAATACCACTCCGAATGCTCCCCTTGCACCATAAATGGCTGCTGAGGAGGCATCCTTGAGTACGGAAATGGATTCGATGTCATTCGGGTTCAGCATGCTCGGATCCCCCTCCACACCATCAATCAATATCAGCGCGCTCCCGCCCTGTCCAATGGAAGTCGTACCACGAATATTGATCGTCGGAGAGTGAATGGGTTTCCCCTCGATCATGTTGATATTCACATTGGGCATTGCCCCCTGAAGACCCTGAGTCAGGTTCGAGATGGGACGATTCTCCAGATCCTGGGAGGTTACCTGATCCACCGCGCCGGTCAGGTTGATTCGCTGTTGGGAACCGTACCCGACGACGACCACATCTTCGAGAAGTTGTACATCCGACATCAATGAAACATTGACTTGCGAGCGACCGTCCAACTGAACGAGCTGCCGTTCGTACCCGATATAGGTGAAGACCAGTACGTTAAGGGTTTCGGGCACGCGAATGGAGTATTGACCATTCACGTCGGTTTGTGCTCCAATAACAGACCCGGTCGTCTGGTCCGATCCCTGTACGACAACATTCACTCCGGGAAGCGGCTCACCGGAATCCGCGTCGGTCACTTGTCCGGTTACTGTCTGCTGGACCTCCTCGTCTCGTTGCTCTCGTTGTTGAATCACGATGGCATCTCGTGTTGGAGACAAAACAGCGATCAGATCCGTTCCTTCCAGAAGCCCGTAAAGTACTTCGTAAACCGTTGCGTTTCGATAATTCCGGCTTACCAGAAGGTCCGGAATCAGGTCCGAGTGAAACGAGATTCCGGTACCGACTGTTTGTGCCAACTCCTGAAGCGCTCTTTGCAGAGGTAGCTCTTCGATCGAAAAATCGATCCGTTTCTGCTCTGCCCGATCCCGGTTGGAAACCAATACATCACTTGACTCCAGTTTTGTCAGTTCCAGCCGGTCGTTTGATTGACCGGCATTTACTGACCCAACGGAAAGTGACAAGACCAATACGAGAGTCGAGCCCCGCTTGAATAGGTTATGCAAGTATCTGTACGGTATCATAGATCATGATGTTTCGGGTTGAGATTGCGTGACATTTCACCTTGGATCATCTTTGACAATTTTTGTCCATCGTTTGAATTCGGCAGGAATCTATCGACTCAATTTCACGAGAAGATCACGCTGCTGTTATCAAATCATTGGTTCTGCCAGTAAACCGTCTCTCCTTTCAGTTCATAGTCCAACCCGAGGGACATGGCCATAATCGTCAGGGTTCGTTCGAGCGAAAACTCCGAGATATCCGTTGTCAATCGAAGGCTCTTCATCTCCTCTTCGTCAAAGTGACACTCCAAACTGTAAATTCGATAAAACTGGCTGCATACCTTCGCCAAAGGCATCTCTTGAAATTGTAGCCGCCGATTCATCCACGAGAGGTAATTGGACGCGCCAATATGTTCCACCTCGATCGTAGCACGGGAACCCGTATGCTGATCCAAAATTCCGACCTCCCCGACATCCAGTACGACTCGATCCTCTCCTGCCGGCAACAGCTCATGATGCAGAGCCACACTCCCTTCTGTAACGGCTACAACCATCTCACGACGGGGACCCATATTCGTGTTCACACTGAACTCTGTTCCCAGAACTTCAACGTTGGCGCCCTCGCTTTGAATTCGAAATGGAGATCTCTCATCAGATTCGACCTGAAAAAATGCCTCTCCATGAAGCTCCACGTTCCGATCCCCGGATGAAAAATCGGATGGCACGATCAACTCACTGAGTTCGTTGAGACGAACTCGTGATCCGTCTCGAAGTCGGATATCGAGCTGCTGCCCGGCTGCCGTTTCGAATTGATAAGGCTCCAAGAGCGCCACTCGTTGAAACCTGTCTTGCGACGATTGTTGAAGTGCAAACCAGATACCGGTACCTGTAACCAGCAGAATCACAGCAGCTTGAAGGAGCAGCCGTGTTGTATCATAGACTCTTCGATACCGTTTCCGCTGACCAGGGAGTGTTCTCTTGGAAGAGTGGCTGATCTTTTCGAGAATCTCCACAAAAAGCTCCTCCGAGTTCAACCCTGGGGCCAACAGTGTCATTCGTTCGCCACTAAGACGCGCTTGATCACGTTTCAATCGTGAATCCAGAAATGCCCGTCCTTCCGGAGTTTGCAGCCACTCCAAGATGAATGCCTCCTCTTCACGGGTACATTCACCGGCCAAAAATCGATCAAATAGGCGCTTTTCCAACGATTTTCCCTTTTGTGATGGATGATTCTACCCACCTTTACACATGAAAGGGGTGGAAGTATTACCCTTGATCAGATTTTTTTAAGAATTCAGAGAAGAGCGGATCCAAATGAGACGAACAGCGTCGAAATGACATCCCGATATCGATGGATGAATTCCCGAATGAACCGGGATCCATGGTAGTAGTGTACTTTAACCGTATTGACCGAGATGAGTAGATGACGGGCGATATCATCGTTGGTCATCCCCGATGCCTTGAGTTCCACCACGGTTCTGCGTCGTTCCGGGAGTTGCTTGAGCCCCTGGTTGTAGAGCTCCTTGACCTCCCGGTGGTGAATCGTTCGATCGGTATCTTCGTTACCGGCTACCCATGCCAGTGAGCCATCCGACGACGAGAGGGTCTCCCGTTTTCGATCCCGAATCTGATTGAGGATCTGGTTCCGAAGAACGATTCGCAGATAACCTCCAATGGACTTGGATTCATTCAGTCCGTTTCGGTGAGTCCAGAGGGTAACAAAGAGATCCTGCACGGCATCTTTCGCCAAATCTTCTCGATTCAGATAACGGTATGCGATCACATAGAAGAGCTTGTGGTAGTGATCATACACCTCTCGAAACGCAGATCGGTCGTCCCGCTTCAGGCGAAGGATCCACTCACGTTCGCAATGGGGATCTCCCTTGTTTCCCATGTTTTTTCTTGCTGGATCCGTACCAAGCTATCCAATTGGTTGTATAGTGTCTCGTACTATAACTCACTATCTACCAATTTTGTAAAGATTTGTCAAATCTATCGACTTGGACAGATGAGCCAGACTTGGATTCCATGCCTGAACTGGCGCTCCAACATATTCTTCATACCGCTTCCTGAAGAACTTCCCGGGTCCGCTCGGCTACAATTCTCACCTCATGTGCCTGAACCCTGCCAATCCGGTAGGAGAGGGAATGAGACCCTGAATTCGCTTCGATCGAGGGGTGCCCTTCACGCAGGTTTCCGGCGGCTTCCCGTCCCGTAATTTTGACAATGGACGGATCCCATGTAATCTCCACAGTCGGTGTCTGATTCGTTTCGGCATGTACACCGATAGTCGTCGAAACAGACGGTACGGTTCGAGCACGTTCTGCAATGTGCTCTACCCAACTCTCCCACTCTATTCGTTGTGCATCGTGGTCTTTGCCCAAATACACTTCCAAGGCAACCATCATTCCAAGAATCTCCTCCTTGTTGACCTTCATACCCCGTCCAATGGACCCGTTCGGACTATGGTTCATCCGGGCAGCCTGGATCAGATCCCGGCGGCCATAAAGCAGTCCTGCACTCTGTGGACCTTTGAGTCCTTTTCCACCCGAAAATGTCACCAAATCAAATCCCATCTCGATATATTTGAAGAGATTCTCACTCGGGGGAATCTCCGAGGCACAATCGTTGAAGGTCGGCACATTGTACTCCTTGCCAATCCGGACAAATTCTTCCCGACCAATGCTTCGTTCCGGTGCGTTATTGAAGTAGAACGCCAACACCGTATTCTCGTTGATGGCCCTCCGCATCTCCTCCGGCCCTTCAACTTCCACGAGCTTCACACCACAGAGTGTAAACTGTTGCTCATAAATTCGATGGGTTCTCGGCATCACCACTTCGGGCTGTTGCCCCGTATGGTTGGGAAGCATCCGAATTTTCTCCCGATCGGTTCCCGTGATCGATGCTGCTGTTGCCAGAGTAAGTGCAGAAGCCGCTCCGGCCGTTACATGGGCATCTTCGCACCGAAGCATCTCGGCAATCCGATTGCCGACTTTTTCATTCAATTCACTCAGGCTCACGAATTTCTGTGAGGCATAATTCATCGCCTCCACAACGGCTGGATCCGGCAGGGAACCTGTCAGGGTCGTCAGAGTTCCCCGACCATTGATGAGTGTTCGAACTCCCAATTCCGTGAAGTAGTCTCGTTGGAACCCCTGATTCGCTACCGAGGTACCGGTTTCTAGGTCTATTCCCTGCGGGAACTGTCCGCTGACAACTACACTGCCCAAAAACGGTACGGATGCGAGAAACTTTAAGACATTTTTTCTATTCATATATACAGTGATGAAGTTATTTCAAGTAACGTGATCAGTTTCGATTGTTCACGATAAATAAAAAAGGGCTCCAATGTGAAGTTTAATTGTCATTTACCCTCGACAACCAAACTTGACAGTAGAGCCTATTAATCCTGAAACTAATATATAACACCGGCAACAATATACGGGACATCTCAATTTCAGATTTTCGTCGATCCAAAACCTTGTGAGTTAGTTAATGGATCCATTTTATGACACCGATACAAGATAGTACCTATTAAATAATCCCTTACTTAGTCCCCCCATTGAGGTGAAGCAATCCCATTAAGGTCCCAAACGACCCGTCCTGCACGAAGAGTTAATTCTGCTTCCAATTTTTCATTCCCAGGGATCATAATTCTTCTCGAATCCTGAAATCCAAAATCCCCGTTTAACAAATTAAAAACAGCAATATCCGCTTCTGCGCCCACACTTAGATGCCCCAAATCTTCGCGTTGAATAACTTGTGCAGGCTTCCAAGTTGAAGCATTAATGACCTCCTGTAAGGACATTCCAAGGTTCATCATTGTAGAGGCAACATTTAACATGGTTTTCATTCCACCATTCATGCTTCCAGTGTGCAGATCAGTCCCAAATGTGTTAGGCCAAAAATTTTGTTTGGTAGCAGGAATGGCTACATCGTAAAAAAAGCTCCCGCCACCAAAACCAACATCAAAAATTATTCCTCTTTCTTGAGCTTCATGCATTCGTGGTCGTAATCTATCATTTTCATCAATAATCGCTTCTCGATCTCCATGGCCTGTCATACCACCGCCAAAAGCATGAGTATATATATCACCCGGTCTTAAAACGTCAAAAAACAGTGAGTCAATAGAAAGTGCTGGATTGGCACCCCCAAAATCAACCATTACCGGAATTTCAGCGAGATTACCAGCAGCAACACCACGTTCATAGGGAGTCCAATCACGATTCCGGTAATGAGCAACCTTCACTCCAACAATTTCAGAATGCTGATTTGCTACCAATGCAGTCATTGTTGGATCCATGTCGTTTAAATCTTGCTCATAAGGTACCGGCGGCCTCATTCCCCCGCCTACAATATTCAAAAATGACAAGACTCTGGTTTGTGAACGATCAATGACTTGATCTTTAAACAAGCCAAAGTCTTTCCACCCCGTACCACCAACGTCAACAGCTGTTGTAACTCCTGCACGGAATGTAAATCCATCTGGAGGCAGAGCCGAAAAACTGTTATTAAGATAGTTTCCCGGGACAGTACCATGGAAAAGATGAGTATGTAAATCAATCATACCTGGAGTTACATACAAACCACTGACATCAATTATTCGCTCTCCAAGAGAAATCGGAATATCATCAGCTACTCGAGCAACCTGACCATCTTTAACTGCAATATCCAATACATCATTAATTTCATTTTTTGGATCTATAACATGTCCGCCTTTTAATATTATTTCATATGATTGAGAATATGCTTTATTAGCACTAAATATTGCAAATATAAATATAATATATATCGTTAAATTCCTCATGAATCCAGATTTTTGTTAATTATAAATAAAAACGCTTCCACCAACCACTCTCATTGATATTTCGAGAGTAGTTGAATGAATTTTCAATTCAGTCATAACCTGGATTTTGATTAAGCAACGGATTAAGTTCAATTTGTGTAGTTGGTTTAGGCCAGAGAATATGATGCTCCTGAATATAATCTGCTGGATTTGGTGCTCCATCAGCTGGATCGCTTAAAGCCCGGATAGACTCCACTAATGTCCCCCACCTTAACAGATCTCTAACACGGTGACCTTCAAATACAAGCTCTAAACGTCTCTCCAAGTGAACTGCGTCTCGAAAATCATTTTGTGACATTCCCATCGGATAATCTTGAGGAGCGGCATTGGGATCTCCATTTCTCGCTCTTTCCCTGACCATATTTAAATATGGCAAGCCTTGATCTGTAAGTCCAAGTTCGTTCATTGCTTCTGCATACAACAACAGTATGTCAGAATAGCGGATTAACGGCCTATTTACATCTTGATTCTCTTCCCACGACAGCGTTCTGTCATTGAATTTATAGATATGAGGCACAGGGGCATCAAAATTTTGCCATTGAATGGTATTACCATCATTATCTACATATTCAGTCATGAACGAGACCTCTCTTCGATAGTCATCCTCTTCAAATACATTGAATGCTTCAATCGTTGGCACATATGATGCCAAACCGCCACGAAAGTCCTCTAATACGTTTGAGCCCCTAGGTGCCGCAAAAAACCAAGCGTTATTGCTTCCCCTTCCGATTGGTTGTCTAGCGATCTGAAATGACCATATATGTTCTGGCCCATTTTCAAAAAGAGGTGAAAAAGCATGTTTAAAATCATCGTAAAGCCAATGTCTACCAGAATCAATTACCTTCTTTGCGTATTCAGCTCCCTTCTCCCAATTACGTTGCTGCATATAAACCCTCGATAAATATGCAGTTGCAGTTGTCTCAATGGGTCTGCCCCTGTCACTTCCTGTAAACTCCGCAGGCAACAACCGTTCGGCCTCTTCCAAATCTGAAATTATCAACGCATAAACGTCCTCGACAGGAGATTCAGGAACTTCAATTTCCAAGCCTTCCATATTATCTGTCAAAATAATTGGGATATTCCCAAACAAAGTGACCAATTTGAAATAACTATCTGCTCTCCATACATATGCCTCTCCCATTACCCAATCTTTCACTTCCTGGCTAATTTGATCAGGTGTCATATTCGCTACACGAGTAATTACAAGGTTCGCCATAACGATATATCGATAATGCTGCCTCCAATGTCGTTCAACTTCAATATTGGATCCATCCATCCTATATTCGTTAATCTCTCTCTGCCTTTCATTAACCCAATAGGTTGGATTCGTAACTTCATCAGATGAGCGATGACCATGCTGTGACAAACTTCCTATCTTGGTATCCCATGCTTCGTCTGATATTGCATTGACTGCAGCAATTGCTTCGTTTTCATCTTGAAAATATTGATCAAGTTCGATGAAATCTTCCGCAGGTTGCTCCAAGACATCACATGAAGTCAGGATTATCATTACACAAACAATCAACCCAAGCAAGTATTTTAAACGATAATTTTCCATTTTATCATTATTTTTATTGAAATTAATATTCTTTAGAAGTCAATATTTACTCCCATTGTATACTGCCTGGCATTTGGATACGGCTGATAATCAATTGAAAACGCCACATTGCTTCCACCTTGGTTATTAATCATAGGATCATACCCAGAATAACCTGTTACTGTAAGTAGATTTGTCCCTGTGAAATACACCTTAAAATTATCTGCCCATTGACCAAGAATACTTCTTGGTAAATTATATGCTATTGTCAAGTTTTGAAATCTAATATATGACCCATCTTCGATAAATCGATCGCTTACCCTTGAGACGTGCCCACCAAATCGCGCTCTGGGCACTTCAGTATCTGTGTTTTCAGGCGTCCAACGATCCCTAAGAAAGCCCATTTCGTTTGACACTGCCCAGCCAGTGGAATTCGAACCCGCGGTGCTATTAAGGATGTCAAATCCATACTCATATGTAAAGAAAGCATCTAACTCGAATCCACTATAGTAGAATGAATTTCCGATTCCACCGAAAAACTTGGGCTGACCATTCCCAATAAGGACCTTATCTGATGTAGTGAACACACCATCACCATTCGCATCTATGAACTTTTCATCACCAACTTCAACACCAGACATAAAGCTGTTATCTACTTCTGCCTGTGACTGGAATAAACCATCAGATAAGTATCCATAGATACTTCCTAGGGGCTCTCCTTTAACTAATCGGACAGTACCGTTATTCATATTGGAATATTGGCTTAGATTAACATTAAGGACGATCTCGTCCTCACCCCCAATTTCTAATACTTCGTTAGAATTAAATGTGATGTTAAAATTCGAACTCCATATAAAATTATTATTGGCAATATTTCTGCTATTTATCGCAAATTCAAATCCAGTATTCTTCACACTTCCAATATTCTGAAGAGAACTCGTGAATCCGGTTTGTGCTGGCACCTCAACATTGAGTAAGAGATCATCCGTTATTTTATCATACCAGTCTGCTGTCATTGATAATCGGTTGTTGAGCAAGGCGACTTCCAAGCCAATATCTAACTGACTAGTACTTTCCCATTTAAGATTTGGATTGGCAACACTTTGGACTCGAAAACCGATTTGTTGTGTGTTCCCATACACTGTCGTATTTGTGGTCATCCTCGCTCGAGACACATAAGAACCGATTCCTTCATTTCCAGTTAAACCATAACTTGTCCGAACCCTGAAATCATCAACAACCGAGACATCAAAGAATGATTCTTCGGACACTACCCATGCAACCGCAGCAGAAGGAAAGAATCCATATCGATTATCCACACCAAATTTTGAAGATCCATCAAGACGGGCAGTCGTAGTTATCAGATACTTATCGTCAAATCCATAATTAGCTCGAAATAAGTAGGACTCCAAACCCCATGAATCTACTGAGCTCGTAGGACTTAGACTTACAGCCCCTCCCTGCAGGTTGTTATAGCCCAATTTATCCGTTGTGAAGTTAGTAGCTCCCGTTGAAACTTCTTCCGTCCTTCTTTCCTGCACTGTATAGCCAAGAAGTGTAGTAACCGAATGACGATCAAAATCCTGTTGATAAGTCAACAATCCTTCCATAGTCATTTCCATTCGCGAGCTTGTATTTATTTGGGCTCGGCCATCGACAGCAGAAGCCGTTTGTAGATAACTTGGGAAATAAACTTTGTTTTCAGCGGAACGAGTGGTAGCACTTAAATTGATTCTAAAGTCTAGTTGTTCAAGAATTGAAATATTCCCATATACATTACCAAACACATTTGAAATTGTATTCTTGCGATCTATTTCACTTGCTTGAGCAACTGGGTTATCTGAAGGAATATTTGGAATTACGAACTGATAGTAGTTTCCATCTTCATCATAAATTGGGTTTATAGGAGGCTGAAGTAACGCGTTTCTGACTACTTGCCCTCCCACCGGATTTCCTTGAGCTCTGCTCATAGATGCCGATGTACCTATTGTAACTCTTTCTCCAACATCTGAATCAAGATTGAACCTTAATCCACCTCTGTTGAAATAAGATTCCATCACAATTCCATCCTGATCAAGATAGTTGCCTGAAAGCATATACCTTGTATTCTCGCCCCCGCCTCTTACTGATAAACTATGATTATGTTGTACTGCAGATCTATATATTTCATCCTGCCAATCGGTTCCGGTTCCAAATGAAGCTGGATCAGCATACGCAGGAGGTAACCCTTGTGCTGCTAAAGTTGCATTATAAAGTTCCGCGTACTCAGTGGCGTTTAGAAGGTCAAGCTCTTTGCTGACTTGTTGAATCCCAATGGAACTTCGATAACTAATTGTAGGTGCAGAATCTGTCAGACCCCTCTTTGTAGTAATCATTATCACTCCACCTGCTCCCCGGGACCCATAAATAGCTGTAGCAGATGCATCTTTTAGAACAGTAATTGTCTCAATATCATCTGGAGAAATTGTATTTAAATCTCCAGCTCCAACAACCCCATCTACGACGAATAGTGGTTCGCTGCTAGCCGTAATGGAATTTGTACCCCGTACACGAATCGTGACATCTCCACCTGGTTCTCCACTATTCTGAGAGACTGCAACACCTGCAACCCTTCCAAGAATAGCTTCATCAGGTCTTAAACTTGAAGTGTTCTGAATATTTTCTGCCTGAACGGTTGAAATCGATCCTGTTAAATCTCTTCTTCTTTGCTCGCCATATCCAACGACTACTATATCATCAAGGGAAGTCACAGCAGCTTCGAGCTGTATTTCAATTTCATTCCTGCCATTTAGTTCAACGACCTGACTTATATACCCTATATATGAGATAACAAGAGATTCTTCGAAGCTTGATACATTCAGCTCAAAATTTCCATCTACATCTGTAGTTGTTCCACTTGCTGTTGTCCCTTGAACAAGGATATTAACTCCAGGAATTGGATCACCCGTCTGAGCATCCGTTACAACTCCGGAGACTGTCGACTGAACGAATTGCTCCTCTTCGGCATCTGATTGTTGAATTACCAGTACATCCCTCTCTGGTGTTAACTTTGGTGATAAATCTGTACCCTCCAAAATCGAGTAAAGAACCTCGTGTGGCTCACCTGCGGAAATGGAAACCGAAATCTTCCGGTCGGGTAGCATTGCTGACTTGAATGAAAGTCCCACTCTTGCCTTCTCGGCGAACAATTGCAAAGCGCTTTCAATACTGACATCCGTCACAACAAAGGACATTAATTTATTCGACGGAACAACCTCAGATTCATTCGCTGCAATTGCACTCCGGTTCGGGAGCAACTCGTTGTTATATGCATCTTGATCATATGCATCTTGCCCAGCCAAGATCATACTTGGAAAAAAGGAAAAGACTATAAGTATCAATAAGACTTTGAAACTTGGGCGTAACTTGGCACACCTTGAACTACATCCTTTGTCTTTCATAGCTAACTAATCTTGGTTTTAGTTATAACTCCATACAACAATCTTCTCTTCGCTATTCACTTCTGGTTCGATATCGAGGGTTAACGAGATCACGGATATAAACTTTTCAATACCATTCTCGGAAAATGTCGATGTAAATCTCTCATTCATTAATTCTGGAACATCAAATCTACACTCATAACCATAAATCCTGTTCATCTGATCACAAGCAACTTCAAGGGAATCATCCGTATACTCGATGCGTCTACTCATCCAATACAGATAATTCACTGGATTCTGATCATCCAACAAAAATTGATTGGACCCGGTATTCAATACCCCGAACTGACCCGCTTCGACTAATATTGATTGAGCATTATCAACATTTGGTTCTGTACGAAATCTCACCTTCCCTTCGATTACAGAGACTTGAATCTCTTCACTCGTCAATTGATGCGAATTGACATTGAACGCAGTCCCCAACACCTCGATCTCAGCTCCCTCTGTCACCACAATGAATGGTTTGTCCGGCATGCGCTCCACATCAAAATAGGCCTCTCCCTCCAGTCTCACTTTACGAGTGTTCTCTACAGAATCTTGAACAATCGCCAGACTTGATTGTTCATTCAGCCTTACTCTGGTTCCATCCGAAAGCAACAAATCGCGGATCTCATTTACTGACGTCTCGTACAGCTGTTCGGTGACTTGAGATCGAATCTCCACTATTGTTTCGGACCGATTCATGACACTTGTGGTAAACCATGCCGAGACAAGCATGACCAACAGAACAGCCGCCGTTTGCAACATTCGTAGTGTGACATCACTGACTCTGAATCGCAATCGATTCGCGCTGTTGTCACCTTCCGTCTGCCGGGCAATCTCGCTATACATCTTTGCAGAATCGATATCCCGAATAAGCACCTTCACACGCTTGTCATTGACCCACTTTGAGTCGGATTCCAACTTATCGTGGAGAAACTGCCTCCCTTCGTCGGTCCTAAACCAATTCAAAACTTCCGATGCCTCCTCTTGGGAGCAGACATTCTTGAAGTATTTATCCACTAATTCCCGATAAATTTCTGTCATATACGATCCGTGTTCTGTTATGAGTACAGTTCAGAAGACCTGAAGTATTAGTCGTTTTTCTCAATAGATAAAAAAAAGGTCCAGACTTCATGTCCGGACCTTTTTTGTGCCATCAAAAATATAGACCCTCTTCCTATCCGTAGAAGGACAGTACGGCTAAAAGAACCAAAAGAGCGATTCCTCCATGAACTCTTAAATACTCTCGAATAAACTTCGTCCCATGATAATAGTGAACCTTGACCGTGTTTTCTGAAATGGCCAACTGTTCTGCGATCTCACTATTGGTCAAACCCGATACTTTTAGCTCAAAGACTTCACGTCTTCGTTTGGGAAGCTTCTTCAAGCCATCATTGTACAAGCCTTCATACTCTTTCTCCAAATAATTCAAAAAAACATCATCCGATGATCTGTGATCATCCTCCGATTCAAAAGCAGTTAAAATCCGGCGGCGATTTTTTTCGATTTTATTCATGATATCATTTCGCAATGAAACGAATAATAACCCCCGCAAGCCTTTGCCCGGATCAATCCGATTCCGTTTGCTCCACAATTTCACAAAGACATCCTGAACGGCATCTTCGGCAAGACTTTTCTCTTTCAGATACTTGATGGATAGATAGTAGAGTTGTTTGTGATATCTGTTGTACAGCTCACCGAATGCCTCCCGATCCCCTCGAGATATGCGTATACCCAATTCTCTGTCAGAAAGGTTCATCAAAGCACTCCCACTGTGTGGAAAAAGGCTTCGTGAAAAAAGATTGAAGCCACTGTCAACGGTTACCTCTTAATGAGGTTAGCGATAATTAGCGTACCGATATCAAAAACACAAGTACCCTTCCCCATTTACCAAAATCGACACGTCGAACATCCCTTCAAACCAACCCTGTCTCCCCACCCCCCTGCTCAAGATTGATGTCCATCCCTCTGGGATTGCTCTCCCAGGCTCCCATCGTAAAGTCCGGCACATCAACCGATGTAGACCGATTGGCCACCGACCACTCGCTCAGGGGAATCACGGAGCTGGAGAGCGCCGCATCGTAGACATCCATATCCATCGGCAGCCCCATTCGGAGTGAATCAATCAGGCGCCAGTCCGTCGGGCTCACCCGGGCATAGGAGTGCGTCGGTCGTTCGGTCGTAGACGACTCGGAGAGTTCGCGGAACCGTTTGGTGATCTCCGGCGTGTACGACTGCACCATCTCCTGAAACTCCTCGTCCGGAACCCAGCCGTCATGTCCGTGGGCAAAACGCGGAGGGCGAGCTTGATAGACCCCGTTGGTCCCACTCAACAGATCGAACCGGACTCCGGGACGCGGTGAGGTCACATCGTGTTGAACCACAATGGTTCGACCCTTTTTGGTCCGGATCGTGGTGGTATTCATGTTGCCACGGTAGTCCCGGTCGACGTAGGGCTCCCAAAAAGGATCCTCACTGGCCAGCTCCCGGGCATACTCATTCATCATGAAATCATTCGAAGACATGGAAACGAGATAGTCCAACTGATCTCCGCAATTCATATCCATGATCTGCAAAATCGGAACCAACCCGTGTTGCGGATAGAGGCTTCCGTGACGACCGATGTTCTCCTTGAGACGCCATAGATCGTGATACATCGTCTTGGTAAAGTTGTAGTCCCGCATCAAATCATGAATATAGGCCCCCTCGGCATGAATCAACTCTCCGAAAACCCCCTGCCGCGCCATGTTCAGCACGACGGCAGAAATCCCGCTGTGACACGATGCAGACATCTGAACACAGTGCATCCGGGTTCGCTCGGAGGTCTCAACCAAGCGCCAGCAATCCTCGACCGTTTGGGCAGCAGGCAGCTCCGTATAGGCATGTTTTCCACTCTCCATCGCATGCAGGGCCATCGGGACATGCCACTCCCAGGGAGTCGCAATCGCCACCAAGTGAATGTCATCCCGCTCGCACACCTTTTTCCACTCCTCCTCTCCTCCAAAATATCCGTCGGGGGAGTGTGTGGCAGAGATCGACTCGATTGCGGCATTCACCCGATCCTCTTCCATATCACTGATGGCCCGGACCTGCACCCCTTCGATACTGGCCAGTCGGCGGACGGTTCCGGATCCACGATTTCCAACCCCGATCACAGCGACACCCACCTCCTCGATGGGAGGTGCTGCATACCCCCGCATGTTGAACGACTGTTCATGGGTCACCGGAAACGGGTTTTCTCGGGATGCACCCGATGCTCCACCACGATTCGAAGCCGGGGAACACCCTCCCAGAATTCCGGCTCCGGCCACACCGGCAGCACCCGAGATTTTCAAAAATGTCTTGCGGTCTATTGATCGATCCATTTGTGCGGGATTAGGTGATGGGTTCCGGGTCTGTTCAAACCCGATTCAAACGTATGGACACGTCACTTTCTACACGGGGCAGCCTGCTCAACCCCCCTTGAATTGCGAAAAGATCTTCAAGGCGTTTTTGTTGTAAATCTTCTCAAGCACCTCGTCCGGCAGATAGAGTCCGTAAATACGCCAACGACCCTGCCGGTGATGGCTCGGATCGGCATTGATATATTCGTCATCGGTCTCCAGGAATCGGAAATAGACCCGGTAGGCATCCGGGCGCGGGGGTGTATCCGTCCCGAAGAGAATTCGATCCTGGTGCTGGATCATGAACCGGCGGGCGGTATAGGGCTGCCGGCCCAGCTCGCTGATTCGGGCATTGATATCCACATACATGTTGGGGTACTGCTCGAGCCACATGGAAACCCGGCCCAACTCTTCCGGCAGATTGGCCATGTGCGTGGCAATGAATGTCGTTCCCGGATGGCGGGCGAATACCCGATTCCGTTGATCCAGAATCGTCTCCTTCTCGGGAAACTCTTCTCCGAAAAAGGCCCAGTGTGGCCGCTCGCCCAACTCGTCATACCGCTCGTTGTATTGATCGACCGGTGTGAAAAATGCTTTCGGATCCGAAACGTGCATCAAAACCGGAATCCCCAACTCCCCACACTTCGCCCAGATCGGATCCAGTCGTTCGTCATCGACCGGCACCACCTCCCCCGAAGCATCCTTGAGAGTCAGGCCCAGAGATTTGAAAATCTTCATCCCCCGGCACCCCATTTGCACGGCCCTCTCCAACCGTTCTGCTTCATTCTGCCCGAATCGGGGTTCGTCGATCCGGCTGAAGTCCGGAGTAAAAAAGACGATCAATCGCTCCTCGGAGAGCGAGTGCGCCACCCGCAAATGCTCCTCGTAGAAGTTATCGGCCGACCGGCCGTCCAGACTCACTACTTTCCAGACCCCGCACTCATCCATGACCTGCAGATACTCCTCCATCCGGTCCAGATTTCGCAAATGGTTGTGAATGTCGATGACCGGGAATTTCGGCTTCTCGACAACCGTCTCTTTGACAACCATCTGCGTGACCGGCTCCCAATCCAGTAGACGGAGATCTCCACTGGCGGCCTGCTCTGCTACGGTTCGGTCGGGCTGAACCGGTTCGACCCGGTTCCGGTCTGCACCCATCCAGGAGAGCCCTGCACCCGTTGCTCCCAATCCACTCCATCCAATCCACTCCAAAAACTCACGTCGACTTCGCTTCATTCTCCTCCAGCTCTTTGTCCAGACAGACCGGTTTCAACGGGATGGGTCTATCCATTTCATTCTTCCCCGGTTAGGGTAAGTAACCATTTTTCCTTTTTTGCACAACCATCCCCGTCATCTTGCCCGGAGATCACGATCGACCCTTCTTCTCTGACCTCACTCTGTATACAAGCTTTTACAAAAAGGGGCTCTACAGGCTTTATAAACGCTTCTAATCCATTGCAATCGGATCTGAATAGAGCTAAAATGGGAGTCTGCTTTTGTCGGCTTTCCAACCGGCAGAAACGTCATCTTGCCACAGAACCGAAAAACGTACACATGCAAACGACTACCCACTGGACACGTTCCGGCTGTCACCGGCCCGGATCGATTCGATCTCTGTTCTTCTCTGTTCTAGCTCTTCTTCTGGTCTCCGCCTGCGGAGGACCTTCCTCACAAAACAATTTCCCTGTACCGGATCCGGACAACGGCGGCCTCGTGCTTCCGGAAGGCTTCGAGGCGTTCGTCGTCGTCGACAGCATTGGCCCGGCACGACATCTCGTGATCCGTGACAATGGAGACATCTATGTCAAACTCCGGCGAATCGACGATAACGGTGGAATTGTTGCCCTTCGCGACACCACCGGTGACGGTCGCGCCGATGTGATCAAGCAATTCGGCCACTATCAGGCCCGAGCCAACTACGAAACCGACGTACGCATTCGGGACGGGTACATGTATTTCAGTACCAATATCCAGGTCTTCCGCATGCCGATGGTCGAGGGTGAGCTTGTGCCGGATACCTCCCGGATGGAGCTGCTCGTCTATGACGACCACGAACGTCAATACCACGCCCATCAGACCAAACCGATCGCATTTGACAACGAAGGAAACATGTTCGTTGCGTATGGTGCACCGTCGGACACCTGCCAGGATCCCCCGCGCACACCGGGATTGCTGGCCCAGGACCCTTGTCCGGAATTGGTCAATCATGGCGGGATCTGGAAATTCTCTGCCGACGAACTGAACCAGGTTCAGGAGGAGAGTGTCTCCGACAATCCTGATTTCCAGAAGGTGGGAACCAAATACTCTGTGGGCCTCCGCAGTGTGGTTGCCATGGAGTGGCATCCCGTAGACGATGAACTCTATCTGGTTCAGCACGGACGGGACTACCTCTTTCGGCAATGGTCCAACATCTACTCCCGCTGGGACAGTGCCCTGCTGCCGGCCGAAGAGTTTGTTCGCGCATCGGAAGGGTCCAATTTCGGTTGGCCATTCTGCTACTACGATCAACTGAAAGGTCAGAAACTACTCAACCCCGAGTATGGTGGCGATGGCGAGACCATCGGTCGATGCGCCGAATATGACGACCCGATCATCGGATTCCCGGGTCACTTTGCACCGAACGACCTTCGGTTCTATGGTGGTGATCAATTCCCCGAGCACTACAGACACGGTGCGTTCATGGCGTGGCACGGCTCCACAATCCGGGCTCCCTACCCGCAAGGGGGATACTTTGTCTCGTTTGTCCCGTGGGAAGGAGAGCAATTCTCCAGTGAGTGGGAAGTCTTTGCAAACGGATTCGCGGGTGTAGACCCCATCATCAACACCAGTGATGCGAAAGCGCGTCCGATGGGGATTGCCGAGGGGCCGGATGGCTCTCTATATATATCGGAGTCCATCAATGGCAAGATCTGGCGCGTGATCTACACCGGAGACCGGGAGAACTTTGGTGAAGAGCAGCTCGCTCCGGTAATTGCCGAAAAAGAGAATGCCAGCAACATCAAGAATCCTCACCCGGAAGATGACAACCTGGAGAAGGAGTTGGCAGCTGGCGGCGAAACCGTCTACAATACCTACTGCGCAGCTTGTCACTCCGGAAACGGAGAGGGATCCCCCCCTCGATTCCCGCCCATCTCCGATACCGAATGGGTGAACGGAGACAAGGAGACCCTGATTACCATCGTTCTTCAGGGTCTGGATGGACCGATCGAAGTGAAGGGTGAGGTCTACAACACCTCGATGCCGGCCCACGGATATCTGAGTGATGAAGAGGTCGCCCAGGTTCTGACCTACATTCGATCCAATTTCGGAAACGACGCGTCGGCCGTCACACCTGCAGACGTAGCAAGCGTTCGCGCGAATCTGGAAGAGTAACCTCTCTTCCGGGTCGTCGGACCCTTTCCATTTGCGGGATTGACCTGATTTGATATCTTGGGACAAGCGCCTGCTTCACAATGAGTGGGGCAGGCGTTTTTTCTTCGTACGAACACACTTGTCTGCTGGCCGCTACAGGATTCGTTCGAAACGTATCTACCCTCAACCTGATCCCGATATCATGAAAAAGACCTATTCTCGTGAGTCGTTTCTGAAGACGACCGGAACGGCGGTCGGCGCCGGATTTTTGGCGGCCAATCCGATCCTCACCTTTGCAGCCAACCGTACCGGAAACGAAAAAATGTGCCTGGCCCTGGTCGGAACCGGGGTACGTGGCGTGGCGATGTACGGTCGCCGCCTGATCCAGAACTATGGTGAATATGTAAACATGGTCGGCATCTGCGACAAGAATCCGGGACGACTCGCCTATGGAGCCGAGTACATTCAGGCGCCCGATGCCCGAACTTATACCGATCTGGACGAAATGCTCTCTGAAACGCAGCCCGACTGGCTCATCATCACCACATGGGATTGGGAGCACCACAATCAGATTCTGACCGGCCTCAAACACGGATGCAACATCATCTGCGAGAAGCCGATTACCATCGACGAGGAGAAGGCGCAGTTGATTTTGGACGCCGAAAAAGAGTACGGCAAGGAGATCATCGTTACGTTCAACTACCGCTGGCCGCCCCACCGGGCACGACTCAAGGAGATTCTCATGAGTGGTGTAATTGGCGACATCACCAGCGTCGATTTTCACTGGAATCTGGACCACGATCACCTCAAACGGTACATGCAACGCTGGCATGGAGAACGGGAGCGAGGCGGTACCCTGTGGGTCCACAAGGCGACTCACCACTTTGACATGATCAATTGGTTCCTGAATTCGGAACCGGAAATGGTGTTCGCTCAGGGAGCCCTCGAACAGTTCGGGCACAACGGGCCGTTTCAGGGAGACAACTGTCGGAACTGTGCCCACACCGACGAGTGCCCCTACTACTGGGACATCACGGCCAACGATCATCTCCGACAACTCTATACGGAGAATGAACATTATGACGGATACATCCGGGACAACTGCGTCTTCCGTGACCAGATCAATATCTACGACAAACATTCGGCCATGGTTCGCTATGCAAATGGTGTCCATTTGAACTACTCGCTCGCCGGACAGTCCGATCACTCCGGATACTGGCTCGCCTTCAACGGCACAAAGGGGCGAATCGAAGGACAGGAAGGGGGCTGGCCATCCAGGGACTACCAGGAATGGAAGCTTTTTGTCCGTGATCAAGAGCCGGAAGTCATCCGTGCCGAGTTTCAGGATGGGGGACACTGGGGAGGCGACCCGCTCATGAATGACAAACTCTTCCGAGATCCCGATATGGCCGACCCCCTCAATCAGGCGGCCAATGCCCGGGATGGCGTCATGTCCATTCTGACCGGAATCGCTGCCCGGAAGAGTTGCGAATCCGGCGAACCGGTCTTTATTCGGGATTTGACCAGCCTTCGACCGAGGGCACAGACCCACCCGAACGGGTAGAGATCTTCTCGCCTCTTCCATGCAAAAAGGCTGCCCGATTCGGGTGGCCTTTTTCGTTATTTCTCCGTTTCATCACCTGTCCGGCACATTGCCATCACCCAACCCCGATCCCGTGATTGAAACCACTCGCCAACACTACAAGCAGATTGCCATTTTGATCTCCATGGTTGCCGCCGGCATTCCGATCTGGACCCGTCCGGTTCGACAAGTCGACTTCACCGATCCGGGATTTCTCGGTCTCTGGTTCCTGATCGGGTCCATTGCTGCCATGCTGAGCCTCCTGTTCATCAATTTGAAAACAAAAGACCTCGCCTCTTCTTTCATCATCGGATACGTAACTGCGGTGGTCGGGATGTTTGTAAGTGGTATATTGATCTCGAATCATGTTCACTCACAATTAACGCCGGCCCTGCTCATCGCCATGGTCATTGGCGGACTCTCAGGATCGATCGGTCCCCTGTTCTGGCGATGGATCAAACGGCGCTGACTTCGTATCCATGCAGCTTTATGTAAACATCGACCATGTCGCCACACTCAGAAATGCCCGTGGGGAAGGGTATCCCGACCCGATCCAGGCTGCAAGAGTCTGTGAAGAGGCTGGTGCACACGGGATCGTCTTCCATCTTCGGGGAGACCGGCGACACATTCAGGATCCCGATGTCTTTCGCCTCAAGGATGTGGTCACCGGTGTTCTTGATTTCGAGATGGCTGCAACGGACGAAATGATCCGAATATGCCGGGAGGTCGATCCCCACCTGGTCACATTTGTGCCCGAAAACCGCCAGGAGCTAACGACCGAAGGCGGGCTGGACATGACTCGTTTGGAGATCATCTACAGCGAGAAGGTTCTGCCGGCTTTTGAAGGAACCCGCACGCAGGTGAGCCTCTTTTTGGATCCGGAACCGACCCACATCGACATTGCCGCGCGCCTGGGAGTTCCAGTCATTGAACTCCACACCGGCAGATACGCCAATGCCCGTGGGGAAGCCCGCAACGTGGAACTTCAACGACTCACGGAGGCCGCTATTCAAGCCCACCAACTCGGGATCACCGTCAATGCCGGACACGGGTTGAACCTTCAGAATCTTCCCGAGTTTTTGGAGACCGTCCCCCATCTGAATGATATCAGTATCGGTCACGCCTTGATCTCGGACGCCCTCTTTCAGGGGCTCTCCTCGACGGTGAAGACCTATTTGAACTGCATGGATGATCACACTCACCAGGGAGAATCCGGCCCGTCAACCGCATGATCTCATGAACAGCCCTGCAGACACCCCGCACCGTTCCGGTTACGTCGCGTTGATCGGCAATCCCAATGCCGGGAAATCGACACTGATGAATCAAATTCTGGGGAGCCGGGTGTCGATTACCACCCACAAACCACAGACCACCCGACATCAAATTCTGGGGATCCATTCGGACGAGGATTCCCAGATCATGTTCCTGGACACTCCCGGCGTTCTTACCCCCTCGTATGAATTGCAGAGTGCCATGATGCGTTTTGTCGAGCGAGCCAGACAGGATGCCGACATCATCCTTTTTATTGTGGACGGGACGGATGCCTCAACACCGGACCGGGCCATTTCAATTCTGCATTCGTTGCAGAAACCAATCTGGCTGGTGATCAACAAACTCGACCGTATCGACCGAACGAAAGCGGAAGAGATCGAGTCACGCATTCGGGAAAAGCTGCGGATAGATCGAACCTTTCAGCTATCTGCCTTGAATGGCGACGGAACAGGCGACCTTCTGCAATCCCTCAAGGTGTCCCTGCCCGAAGGGCCTCCATACTATCCGAAAGAGATGCTCAGCGAGCAGCCGATGCGGTTTTTCGCTGCCGAGTTGATTCGGGAACAGATTTTCCTGCAATTCCATGAAGAGATTCCCTACTCCTGCACCGTCGAGGTCTTTCAGTACGAGGAGCAGGAAAAAATGGACGTGATTCGGGCAGACATCATTGTCAATCGCTCGTCCCAGAAAGGTATGCTCATCGGCAAGGGCGGGAAAGCGATCCGCAATCTGGGAACGGAAGCACGCGCCTCCATTGAAGAGTTTACAGGTCGTCACATTTTTCTGGATCTGCACGTCAAAGTCCGGGAAAAGTGGCGGGAAAAAGAGCAGTGGGTACGCCAGCTTGGCTACAACTCTTGATCGATCCTGCCACAAACAGAACGGGCCGAACCAAAATGGTTCAGCCCGTATCCATGTTCCCGATCCGGCTTGATCAACGGCCGGAAATGGTTGTTGACTCCTGTCAGGGCTCTCGCGGAGAAGAGTGCCATGCTTCGAAGGACCAGACCCCGTCTTCATAGGTATAGACAAGGGTAAACCGGAGATAGACATCCAGATCTTCACCCTGGACATTGACAACCAGATCGCTGCTTCCGTTGATAATCGCCACGGTCGGTGCGATGATCCGAACTTCAACATCATGATGGTCCAGGCTGCGGTAGATCACGTCTCCGGACCGTAGCGTGTTCAACAGCTGTTCCCGGGTATCCATGACTCCGCTGGAGTGGGTATACGTGCTGGTAGGAGACATTAATTCTTCCAGTGCATCATAGTCTTGTGCTTCCAAATAGGCTACACGATCGGCTTCCCGATCCAGCACCTCCTGTGGATCCGGCTCGGCCGTCACGGTCTCGGCGGGTGCCGTAGATTCACTGTTGCAGGAGGCAAACAGCAGCAGAGCCAGTACCATTGGAGATACATTTTTCAGCAAGGTAGATACGTTCTTCATGGGATAGGGGTTTTCATTCTGTGAACATTCAATTCGTACAAGTCGGCAACCCGGTTTGTGACCCGATCGGCCAACCTCCGGGAAGTTGGGTAAAAAAAATTTCGCATAAAACTGAAAGTTCTCTATATTTGCTCCCGTGATGAGAAACGAAATCAACCATACTACCTCTGCTTCCAACAGAATCGCCCTCGGGATGATGTGCTGTTGCTGTATCTGTATGTAGCAGAGGAGGGATTTCCGTCACACTTTTCACGTGCACAAGCCCTCCGATTCGATCGAGGGCTTTTTTGTTTGAATGCACGACGTTCTTTTTCAAAACAAGCTCTTATCGAGAAAGGCGGAGGGAACAGGCCCGTTGAACCCTTAGCAACCGCTTCTGATCCGTCAGAAGGCCAGGTGCTAAATCCTGCCCCGGACGGGGGAAAGATGAGTCGCGAGGTTGTCCGATGAAGACAGAATACAAAGCCTCTTACTCGTCGATCCCGAATCGGGACGGAACGCGTAAGCGGCTTTTTTTATATCCATCAACTGATCATCGACAACCGAATCAACCGAACCGACCATGAGCTCTGAAAAATCTGAACGCAATTTCAAATTTGAAACCCTTCAACTGCACGCCGGACAAGAACCGGACCCAACGACCGGCTCCCGGGCCGTCCCGATCTACCAGACGACCTCGTATCAATTCAATGACACGGAACACGCCGGAAATCTTTTTGGCCTGAAAGAGTTCGGGAACATCTACACCCGAATCATGAATCCGACCACGGATGTCTTCGAAAAGCGAATTGCTGCGCTTGAGGGTGGAGCCGCTGCTGTCGGAACCGCCTCCGGACAGTCTGCCCAGTTCCTGGCAATTACCACACTTGCCCAGGCCGGTGACAACATTGTATCGACTCCGTTTCTTTATGGAGGAACGTTCAACCAGTTCAACGTCTCTCTTCCACGACTCGGTATCAACGTCCGGTTTCCCGAAGAGGACACCATCGACGCCTTTGAATCTCTGATCGACAAGGACACCAAAGCGATCTACGTCGAATCGATCGGAAACCCGAGAGGCAACGTTGCCGACTTTGGAGGGCTCTCCAAATTGGCGAAGAAGCATAATATCGCACTGGTGGTCGACAACACCTTTGGTGCGGCCGGAGCCATTGCCCGACCCATCGAACATGGAGCCAACGTCGTCGTCGAATCTGCCACCAAATGGATCGGCGGACACGGCACCAGCATCGGTGGAGTGATCGTCGATGCCGGAAACTTCAATTGGGGAAATGGAAACTATCCACTCTTTACGGATCCTGCACCCGGATATCACGGGCTCAACTTCTGGGAAGTTTTTGGAGAAGACGGACCGTTTGGCAACATCGCTTTTGCGATTCGTGCACGGGTCGAGGGGCTGCGGGACTTTGGTCCGGCTCAGTCTCCGTTCAACAGTTTCTTGTTGCTTCAAGGTCTCGAGACACTCTCGCTTCGAATCGAGCGACACAACGAAAACGCCAAAAAACTGGCCAACTGGCTCAAGGATCACGACTCTGTGGAATGGATCAATTACACCGGACTACCGGACCATCCCTACCACGAGCAGGCGAAAAAGTATCTGCAACCGGGCCGCTTCGGGACTGTCTTCAACTTTGGAGTCAAGGGAGGCTATGAAGCCGGTCGGGCTTTTATCGACAATGTAAAACTGTCCAGCCACCTGGCCAACGTCGGGGATGCCAAGACACTGGTCATTCACCCGTCATCGACCACACACCAGCAGTTGAGTGACAACGACCAGATTGCCAGTGGTGTCAAGAAAGACCAGGTCCGGGTTTCTGTCGGAATTGAACATATCGATGACATTATCGAAGACTTTGAAGAGGCCTTCAAAGCGATCAGATAAGATGTGTCGATTACATAAACCCGCTTGATTGAAAGCACGATTGCCCCGTCATACCGATGAGATTCTGTCCGCACAGCATCCTATTTATGGCGGGGCTTTCGTTGTATTATGGAGTACCCATGACTGGAACGACTGAACATACAACCCTGCGCAAAGCGTTTGTTACGGAAGCGGGAGACCGATTCGAACACGCACCGGTTGCATACAAGACGTGGGGACAACTCAATCGAAGACGGGACAATGTGGTGATTATCTGTCACGCGTTGACCGGGAATGTTCATGCAGATGAGTGGTTTCCCGGGCTGTTCGAGAAGGACGGCCCGATTGACCCGAACGAACACTTCGTCATCTGCATCAACGTTCCCGGCAGTTGTTACGGCTCATTGGGACCCCTTACCACCCGTCCCGAGACCGGTCATCCATGGCGGTCTTCCTTCCCCGAAATTACGATTCGGGATATGGTACATTTCCAGCAACTCCTGTTGGATCAACTTGAGATCGAAGGCGTCGAAACCATCCTTGGCGGATCCATGGGAGGCATGCAGGCCCTCGAGTTCATGTTGATGGACCATCGTATCCGGTCTGCCATTCCCATGGCCATGGGATTGGCTCATACACCATGGGCCATTGGCATCAGTCATGTACAACGACAAGCCATCTTTCAGGATCCGAACTGGAAAGGTGGTGAGTATAGCGATGCAGCTCCCCCGAATCAGGGGCTCTCGACTGCACGCATGATTGCGATGATCACCTATCGCGCCCCCGAGGATTACGAAAAGAAATTCGGACGGCGCATTCAGCCGGAGAACAACCTCTACCAAGTCGAGTCCTATCTCAACTACCAAGGTGAGAAATTGACAAAACGGTTTGATGCCAACAGCTACATTGCTCTGACACGGGCGATGGATCGCCACGACATCACTCGTGGACGCGGCAACGCATCCGAAATTCTCTCCAAGGTAGAGATTCCGGTACTGGTCGTTGGGATCGATACCGATCTTCTCTACCCGGTCCAGGAACAGAAAGAGTTGGCCCGTCTTCTTCCGAATGGATCGTTTGCCGAGATTCACTCCATCCATGGACATGACGCCTTCCTGATCGAGTTCGATCAACTCAAAGGGTTGACGAAACCCTTCTTTGAAAATCGGCAGACGACGCTCTCGCGATAAGTTCGGACAGACTGCACAAACCGCTCTGTCCGTCCTGTCGCTTCTATCACGGACCGGCGAATCGTCAAGCGACGATTGACGATCCAATACGGTCTGTTTCTCTGCCGATGCCCCCGTTCTCTTTGTGACCATCCGGAATGTCATGAACCGGACCTGTTCCGGAGTTATCCACATTTTATATATGTACTATATGTGTATATCTTGGAATACTGTGCAGAAGAACGTAAAAACAGCGATTACCACGGATCCATGAGAACGTTCAAAGAATATTCACACTAATTTGGGATTACGTCTCAATATTCTTCTTGACATGTTGATTTTGTTTGGGGTACATTGTGGGTAGAAGTGGGGAAAAGTGGGAGAAGTTTATCCTACCCCCGTTTTCCGGTTATTCCAGAGCCGATCACAATCCGACAACCCAAACTCCAGCTATTCGTGCCCAGCTTCAAAGGGGAATACGAACACAGCGTGGACAGCAAGGGAAGGGTCTCCTTCCCTGCCAAGCTACGCAAGCTTCTTTCACCAGAGGCGCAGGAGGGGTTTACCCTTCTTCGAGGGCTGGAGCCATGTCTCTACCTCTATCCGGGGGACGAGTGGAAAGTCGTTGAGAACAAGCTCGCTTCCATCAATAGTTTCACACGCCAAGGTCGTACCGTCAAGCGAAACTTCCTCAGGTTCGCTGAAGATGTTGTACTGGACAAACAAAATCGAATCCCACTCCCCGCTCACCTTAAGGAATGGGCCAAGATTGACGGAACCGCCATATTTATTGGCAGTGGTGAACGAATCGAAATCTGGTCGCCGGAAAAACTGGACGAAGTGGACGCAAATCTCAGCTTTGAATCCTATCAGGAGCTCTTCGAGCAAGTGATGGGGGACTCGGAAGAGGAGATGTCATGAGTGTTCAGCATTTCGAATACATCCCGCACATTCCGGTCCTTCTGACCGAGTGCCTGGACTTCTTGGTCCAACAGACCGATGGAGTTTATATCGACGGGACATTGGGAGGAGGAGGACACAGTGAAGCAATTCTGAACCGCCTTGAACCAACCGGTTTATTGTACGGGATCGATCAGGATCCAGAGGCGCATCAAGCCGCTGGAGAACGAATCGGAGAGGATGATCGATTCCATCCTTTGCACGGGAATTTTGGCCACATGGTCAGTCTGCTTCCACCAGAGAGTCATGGCAACATTGATGGTATCTTGTTCGACCTGGGAGTTTCGACTCATCAGATTCGAGAACGTGAACGTGGGTTCAGCTTCCAGGAGGATGGACCTCTCGATATGAGAATGGGCAATCTGACCAGCCTTACAGCGGCGAATGTTGTCAACGAATACAGCGAACAGCAAATTCGTGAGATCCTTTGGCAGTACGGTGAAGAGCGTCTTGGCCGTCCCATTGCACGTGCCATTGTGGCTGCACGCCCACTGTCAACAACTGGAGAGTTGGCACAGATCGTCCGATCCGTCGTCAAGGGACCTCATCAGGTCAAATCTCTGGCACGCGTCTTCCAGGCACTACGGATCGAAGTAAATCGAGAGATGGAGATGCTCAAAAAGGCTCTGGAGCAGGCTCTGGACCTTTTAAAACCGAACGGTATTCTTGTGGCCATCTCCTATCATTCATTGGAAGATCGTCTGGTCAAGAATTTTTTCAAAAGCGGGAATTTTGACGGCGAGATTCCAAAAGATTTTTACGGGCATTCCCAAGCCCCGTTGGAGCCGCTTCACCGAAAGGTGATCAAACCCGGCAAAGAGGAGATGAACAGAAATCCCGCTGCACGAAGTGCTCGCCTCCGTGCGGCCTCGAAACGTAACCCGGAGGACATTCCATGTGGATAGAGACTCCCGGAACCCGTCGCCGAAACGAGACATCCATGGGCCGTCGAAAGGCAGAGACCAAGCAGCCGGATCGCCGATCCATGCGTGGTGCCAGCCGGCCAACCGATGGCAAACGGACGACTCGTTTTGCAAAACCGAAAGCTTCGACCCCGAAACGTGGGTCACGGCGTCTGATACTACCGGAGATCGCTCCCTGGAAAATGATTCTGGGCAGTCTCTGCATCGGCTTGTGCGGACTCCTTTATATCACTCATCTGCTCTCCACGCAGCAGCTGCTCGAAGAGGTACAAACGTTACAACATGAATACAATCGAACGCATCGAATCTACAATGAGACAAAGTTGGCGTACGACCGGGTAACCGGGCCCAAAGAGATCTATCAACGTGCCCGGAACGCGGGTTTTGTGAACGCCGGACCAACCGACATCATCCTGAACCTGAATCCCTGAATCTTTCAGACCGCATTGAACGAACGCAGTTACATATTACGGCGACTCTTTTTGGTCTTGGGCCTATTGCTTCTGATCCCGGTGGCCATACTCCTTCAACTGCTGCGCATCAACGTAGCAGAAGGGGAAGCTCTGCGAAAGCTTTGGAGTCAACAGACGATTCAGTACATCGACATTCCAGCCGAGCGGGGAGCCATCTACGATCAGAACGGCACTCAACTTGCTTCCAACAGCGTCGCCTATCAGCTGGCCTTGGATCCACACGCTCCCGGAGCCCGGGCAGACCTTTTCCAGGAGGTATTCCGGATATTGTCAAAACATACCGGCCGGTCGGTTCCATATTATCAACGCCGAGTCAACCAGGCCCGATCCGGCTCCCGTTACATCATTCTGGAACGCAGCATCCCGGTCACCGCCCGGGAAGAGATTGTCCAACTTCAGGCACGTGGCGTCATTCTTGAAGAGGAGTATCAGCGCCGATACGCTTTCGGGAGTCTGGCTTCACATCTGCTTGGGTATGTGAATCGGGAACTGCATGGTGTGAATGGACTGGAAGCCCGCTTCCAGAATCAACTCGAAGGAGAAAATGGACTTCAGCAGGTACAGCGGGATCGCTCCAATCGAATCTTTTCATATGTCGGTGCACCCCGCAAACAGCCGGTACAGGGATACTCACTGCATACGACGATTCACTCCTTCATTCAGGCAATTGCCGAAGAGGAATTACGTGAAGGGGTGCGTTCGACACGTTCCAACAAAGGGACCGTAATTGTCATGGAGCCGTCGACCGGTGCCATACGAGCGATGGCCAGTCTCCCCGATTTTGATCCCAACAATCCGGCCGCTTCCGATCCGGGAAACCGGCGAAATCCGGCTATTTCGGATATGATCGAGCCGGGATCCACGTTCAAACTGGTGACGGCCATCGCAGCCCTCGAAGAGGGAGTGGTCGATTTTGATGAAGAGTTTCTCACACCTGAAGATGGGCAGACCGTCATTCATGGACAGATGATGCGGGATCACGATCCATTGGGAACCGTCAACTTTACGGAAGCGATCGCTCAATCGTCCAATATTGCCGTATCCGAAATCGCCATGCGTCTGGACCCTGAAGACTTCTATCAGTATGCAAGAAATCTCGGGTTCGGGACACCCACATCGATTGATCTGCCCAATGAAGAGAGCGGCCGCTTGCAGAAGCCGTATGACTGGAGCCGGGTGACACTCCCCTGGATGTCCATCGGCTATGAAGTACAGACGACACCGATTCAGATCGTCCAAGCGTACGGTGCATTTGCAAACGGTGGCATGATGATGCGCCCCTATATGGTGGACAGAGTGACCAACGAGTTTGGCGAAACCGTCCAACTACACCGGCCTTCAAGTGTTCGACGGATTGCCAGCAAAAAAACGATCGACCGGTTGCTGCCGGTTTTTGAAGAGGTGGTCAGTGACTCCGGAACAGCCAGTTGGGCACAAGTTCCCGGACTTCAAATCGCCGGCAAGACCGGGACAGCTCAGAAATTCATCGATGGCCAGTACCGAAACCGATACCGTGCCTCCTTTGTTGGCTTCTTCCCTTCCCGGGATCCGAAGTATGTAATTTTGGTCCTCCTGGATGAGCCGAAAACCAGTTTCTATGGTGGATTTACTGCAGGACAGATCTTTCGTGAAATTGCGACCCGAATTGCAGGGCTCGATCCGGATATTCATGAATCCATTCCGGGAAGAGATTCAGAGGATGTACTGGCGTTCGCGCCGGATCTGCTTGGATTTGATCGATCCGTTGCAGAAACCCTGATGGACGAACTGAACCTTCCGGTCCGCTGGACTGGAGATGGAGACCACATCGTGCAGCAAGTCCCCGAACCGGGAGATACCCTCCGGCCCGGTGACCACCTGGAGATCCAACTGGCTCGATTGAGTACTGTTGACGAAGAAAACGAACGTGTCACGCTACCGGATTTTCGTGGAATGAGCATGCGGAAAGCCGCGCATCTACTTCAAGATCTGGGGCTCTCCATTCAACAGATCGGTTCGGGCACGATTTACAATCAGTTCCCAAAAGCGGGAGATTCGATGAGAACCGGTCGCACAGTCACGATTCGTGGTCGAATTCGAAGCTTTGGTACACAGGACCTGGCCATGGGAGGTGGACAATGAATATTGAAACATTGAAATCTCTGGTTTCCCCCCTCCAGACCATGGGTCCGGAAATTCGTCGCTTTGGAGGCTTGACGGACGACTCCCGGACGGTTGAGCCGGGCGATCTCTTTGTCGCCGTACGCGGCTCGATAACGGATGGGCACCACTATGTCCGGAATGCACTTGAACGCGGTGCCGGTGGAGTTCTGGCCGAAGTACTTCCCGACGTCCTGGCTGCAGATTACCCAAATGTCTGGTTTGCCCGAATCGAGGATACCCGCTCGATTCTGGGACCCCTGGCCCACGCGTGGTACGGTCATCCCTCTCGGGAGTTGAAGATGATGGGCGTCACCGGAACCAACGGAAAGACGACGGTTGCCACACTGATCTGGCAACTTTCTGAAGCGGCAGGCGAACGATGTGCTCTGCTCGGAACCACCGGAAAATGGTTCGGGCGTGATGCCGAACCGAGTCGTCTGACCACATCCGGGCCTGTCGAATTGGCCCGGGATCTTCGGACGGCAATCGACCGCGGGTGTGAGCGTCTGGTCATGGAGGTCTCCTCACATGCATTGGATCAAGAACGAACACAGGGCGTGGAGTGGGATGTCGCCGGATTCACCAATTTAAGCCACGATCATCTGGACTATCATCAAACCATGGAGCGCTACGCTGCGGCCAAACGAAAACTCTTCGAGCAGCTCCCGACCGATGCAACGGCTGTTCTCCATCTGGACGACCCATACGGAGCCTACATGGCCGATGCATGTCGTAGTCGGGTCCAACAATTTTCATTCGAACAAGATGCCGATGTACGATGCATTCTGGAACGGTCCGGTCCGGACGGTCAGACCCTGAAAATCGGGTCCCGGACGGTACAGACACCTCTGGTCGGTGCGTACAATGCACAAAATCTGGTCACCGCCATGCTGATGTGTGACGCAACTGGTTTGTCGCTCGACCGATTGATTCCACTTGCATCCAGAGCGACTGGAGCTCCCGGACGTTTGGAACGGGTCGAACCGATGCATCGCTCCCCGGGATCGGGTGCAGATACGAGTCCATTGCTCCCCACCGTCTTTGTGGATTATGCCCACACACCGGATGCCCTGGAGCAGGTTTCCAAAGCCCTTGCAGAGATCAAACCAACCGGTTCAACCTTTATTCTCGTATTCGGGTGTGGCGGGGATCGGGATCGGTCCAAGCGCCCGGAGATGGCGCGTGCAGCCGAACTTCATGCAGACCGGATCGTACTTACATCCGACAATCCACGCATGGAAGACCCGGACGCCATATTGGACGAAATCATGCATGGATTTTCATCAAACCTGCCTGTCACACGAATCGTCTCCAGAAAAGAGGCCATCCAGACAACCATCCGCACAGCTCCGGACGGTGCACTTGTTCTGATTGCCGGTCGCGGACACGAGACCGAACAGCAGGCCGGAGGGCGTCGAATTCCGCTGGATGACCGAATTGAAGCACGTCGGGCTCTCGAAGAGCGATTGTCAAATTCCGCACCGTCGGAGGAGGCAACATGCTGACACTTTTGATCGAATGGCTGCAACAACATTACGAACCACCAGGGATCGGTGCGTTCTCCTACATCACTACACGAACGGCACTGGCCGCCGCGACCTCGTTGCTGATCAGTCTGATTATCGGTCGGCGCATGATCCAATGGTTGGAGTCGATGCAGCTACGCGAAGTAATTCGGGACGACATTGGTCTGGACAATCATCTGAGCAAGGGAGATACCCCCACCATGGGCGGACTCATCATCCTGCTCTCCATACTTCTCCCCGCCCTTCTCTGGATGCGACTCGACAGCATCTATACATGGGCGATCGTCCTGACGACACTCTCCCTCGGTGTTGTGGGCTTTACAGATGATTACATCAAGGTGATCCGCAAGGACAAGAGTGGCCTCCGGGGTCGATTCAAACTCATCGGACAGATTACGATCGGTCTCTTGCTTGGAAGCCTGCTCTATTGGTGGCCCGACTTTGAATCCTTCCGAACCCTAAGCACGGTCCCGTTTCTGAAGAGCGTCAATGTGGATTATGCCTTCTTGGGAGAATCCCTGGGATGGCTCATCTACATCCCGCTCGTCACGTTTATCCTGACTGGCGTGAGCAATGCCGTCAATCTGACCGACGGATTGGACGGGCTTGCAACCGGAACGGCAGCCGTATCAGGGGTGGTCCTCGGAATTTTTGCATATGTCTCGGGCCGAACCGATTTCTCCTCGTTTTTGGACATCCTCTATCTACCGGGAGCTGGCGAACTCACCATCTTCTGCGCAGCTCTGGTCGGGGCTTGCCTCGGATTTCTGTGGTACAATGCTCATCCGGCTCAAGTCTTCATGGGCGATACCGGATCCCTCGCCTTGGGCGGTGCCCTGGGTGCCGTGGCATTGATGATTCACAAAGAACTCTTGTTGCCGGTCATCTGTGGCGTCTTCATGATGGTCACACTGTCGGTCATCATTCAAACAATCTGGTTCAAGTATACACGCATTACATACGGAGAGGGTCAACGGTTCTTTCTGATGGCACCGATTCACCACCATTTTGAAAAGAAGGGGTGGCCCGAAAGCAAAATCGTGGTCCGATTCTGGATCATCGCCATCCTGCTGGCCATTCTGTCCCTGCTTACACTGAAACTAAGATGAGAGAGATTCATAACCGACATATCGCGGTATTGGGAGCAGCCCGAAGTGGACGTGCCGTTGCACGACTCCTCCATCGGCATGGCGGTCGTCTCTTTGTCAGCGAATACGGGTCCATGCCGGACGCCGCACGCATCGAATTGGACCAGGCTGGAATTCCGTGGGAGGAGAATGGTCACAGCGAGAAGGTCTTCGAAGCCGATTGGGTGGTTCTGAGCCCGGGGGTTCCGGATCAATCTCCCACGGTTCAACAATTGATGGCGCAGAGAACGGCCATCTACTCCGAACTGGAAGTAGCCAGCTGGTTCAACCAGAGTCCGATGGTGGCCGTTACCGGAAGCAATGGGAAGACAACGGTCACGCACTGGCTTTCGGATCTCTGGAAACGAGCCGGACGCGAAGCACAGATGGGTGGAAATGTGGGAATTCCTCTCTCCGATCTGGTCGAAGAGAGTGGGCGGGATCGAACCATGATTCTGGAGGTGAGCAGCTTCCAGCTGGATCATGTCGAACAATTCCGTCCGGATGTCGCCCTGCTGTTGAACATCACCCCGGATCATTTGGATCGGTACGACCATGACTTTGACCGGTATGCTGCTGCAAAGCGACGACTTTTTGACCAGCAAGGACCGGAACAGATCGCCATCCTGAACGCCGATGATCCGGAAAGCCGTGCAACGGCGACCCTGCTCAGACAGCGAGAGTCCCCCCCCCGACTTCTCACCTACTCGACAGAGGGTCCGGTGGCAGAGGGAGCCTGGGTAGAAGATCGTACGATCCGATTCAACCTCAATGGAGTGATGGAGAAACTTATGTCCGTAGACGAGATGGGTCTTCCGGGACTTCACAATGTAAGCAATGGATTGGCGACTGCCCTGGCAGGTCGGGTCTCCGAGATCAGCAGCGACGCGATCCGCGAAAGTCTGAACCGGTTCTCCGGTGTGGAACATCGACTGGAGTTGGTACGTACCCGAAACGGGATCCAGTGGATCAACGACAGCAAAGCGACCAATATCAACGCGGTCTGGTTCGCACTTCAAAGCTTCCACATGCCGATGGTCCTGATCCTTGGCGGACGTGACAAAGGGAACAACTATCTCGAGCTGGAGCGTCCGTTGCGCGAAAAAGTTCATACCGTCATCGCACTGGGAGAAGCGAAAGAAACCATCCGGGAGCAACTTTCCGGGATCGTGCCCGATATTTGTACCGTCAGCACTCTCGATGAAGCCGTCCGGAAAGCGGATACCGTTGCCAAACGTGGCGAAACCGTTCTGTTGAGTCCGGCCTGCGCCTCGTTTGACATGTTCAAAAGCTATGAAGACCGGGGGGACCAGTTCAAAGCACTGGTACAAGCCCTCCTCTGAACCATCCAACGAATTCAACGAAACAGACACCCACAAGACAAATAAACCATACGTGATCTACACGACCCCAAATAGCGCGGCCGGCCTGGCCAAACCGCTCTCACCCGAAGAGCTGGATCTTCCTCAACAAGGGAGTGACCGAATCCTGCTGGTCACCATATTGATGTTGATGATCTTCGGGTTGCTGGCCGTCTACTCCTCCATCGCGTTCTTTGCCGAGACTCGGGGAACGACTGCCTGGAGTCTGTTGAGCAACCATATGGTCAAGATCGGACTGGCTGTGGTGGTCATGCTCATCTTTTCCAAGATTCACTATCGCCAGATCGCCCGCTACAATCTCTTTTTCCTGATTCTGAGTTGGACGTTGCTGGTCGCCGTTCTCTTTTTCGGAGATGTCGTCTTTGGTGCGCGACGGTCGATCTCCATTGGCGGGATTTCATTTCAGCCATCGATGATGGCGAGCGCTGCACTCTTGATTCACGTCTCCAATCTGTTGAGTGAAAAGCAGGGATACATCAAGGATGCCAAACGAAGCTTTCTCCCCATTCTCTTCTGGGTTCTGCCGACCTGTGCCCTTATCGGACTGGAAGATTTCAGCAGTGCCGGTCTTCTACTCGGGATCTGCCTGATCCTGATGGTGGTCGGGCGAATTAGCCTGCCCCAAATGTCGATTCTCTTTCTGATTGGTGCCATTGGAGGGATGTTGCTTGTAACCAGCTCTGCCGAACGCCAGAGTCGGGTTCAAGAGTATATTCAGCAGATCCAACAGATTGAATCGACGGAACTGAATCGCGGTGCCGGCTATCAAGCACAGCAATCCTACATCGCCATCGCCCAAGGTCAACTTGCCGGCGTCGGAATCGGGAAAAGTACGCAACGAAATTTTCTTCCGGCTCCCTACAACGACTTTATCTATTCGATCATCACGGAGGAGTACGGATTGATTGGTGCATTCGCCGTGCTTCTTCTCTTTGTGATCGTCATGATCCGGGGCATCGCCGTGATTGCCCGAAGAGCCGAGGACTCCTTGGGGATCTTGTTGGCCACGGCCTGCACGCTCGGCATCGTTCTGTTTGGGTTTGTCAATGCCATGGTCGCCAGTGGGCTGCTGCCTGTAACCGGATTGCCGATGCCGTTCGTCAGTTACGGAGGAACCAGCTCTCTGATCAGCGCCGCGCTGGCCGGGATCCTGCTCAACATTTCCAAGCATTCACGTGATCGACTTCCAGGAGTTTCACAAACCGCATGACCCTTTCGTCCATCCACATATCGACCCCTGAAGCCGCAACTGGCTCTCTCCGCGCTCCCCGACTACTGGTCGCTGCAGGAGGAACGGGCGGGCATGTCTATCCGGGAATCGCCATTGCAAACGCTCTATGTTCCTTGAAACCGGACGCCGAAGCGCACTTTGTCGGAACTCGCGACCGGATGGAATGGGATGCCGTACCCAAGGCCGGATACGGGATCGATCCGGTCTGGATCTCCGGCTTTCACCGACACTGGACCTGGAAAAACCTTCTTTTCCCGTTCAAATTGATTGTAAGCCTGCTTCAAAGTCTGCAGATCCTTCGACGATTCCGCCCGGATGCCGTCCTCTGTTGTGGTGGATTCGCATCGGGACCCATCGGATGGGTCGCTGCACGGATGGGGATTCCACTCTTTCTTCAAGAACAGAATAGTTACCCGGGGATAACGACCCGACTGTTGGCCAAACACGCGACAACCGTTTTTACAGCTTTCGAAGAGGCCCGTCCATGGTTGCCGGATGTTCAGGTCCGGAATGTCGGGAATCCGGTTCGCACGGGCCTGAACAAATTGGACCGTTCGGAAGGATGCGCACGGTTCGGTCTGCAGGAGGATCGCACAACCCTGTTGATCATGGGAGGAAGTGGTGGAGCACGGACCATTCGGGATGCCGTACTGGCCAATCTCGAGGAGCTTCACGACCGACAAGGATTGCAGATCCTCTGGCCTTGTGGACACGCCTATCACACCGATCTTGCAGCCGAATTGGATCCGGAGCGATGGCCCCAACTTCGATTGGTGCCGTACATCGACGACATGGCCGCTGCCTATGCAGCCAGCGACTTGGTTGTGAGCCGGGCAGGTGCCATCTCCCTGAGTGAACTGATGGTGACCGGCAAACCCTCCATTCTCATTCCGTCTCCGTTTGTGGCCGGGGACCATCAGATGCGAAATGCAGAGGCGATGACCGCTCACGGTGCTGCACAGCTGCTTCCCGATCTACAGGCAACAGAAAGACTCGCACAGGTTGTTCAGGAGATGCTCGCAGACCCGGATACACTCAAGACAATGGGAGACGCTGCGCAATCGCTCTCTCGACCCGATGCGGCAAAAACGATCGCAATAACTCTTTTGGAACAGATAAATCGATAGCATGAACCGAACCATTCAAACACAACCTCATTTCGGACGAACCCGACACATCCACATGGTCGGGATTGGCGGGATCGGTATGAGTGGAATTGCCGAAATCCTGCTTCTGCGAGGATACAAGGTGAGTGGGTCCGACGGTCAATTGAGTGAAACGACTGAACGGCTGCAGGATTTGGGAGCGACGGTCTGGAAAGGTCACAAGGCCTCTCAAATCGAGGGTGCCGATGTGGTTGTCTATACCAGTGCTGTACAAGAAGACGAGAATGTAGAGACCCAGGCAGCCATTCAGCAAGGCATTCCCGTCATCAAGCGGGCCGAGATGCTGGCAGAGCTGATGCGGGCAAAATACGGAATCGGTATCGCCGGCACGCACGGAAAGACCACCACGACGACGCTCACCGGCCATGTGGTGCAGGACGGACGTTTTGACCCGACCATTATTGTAGGCGGTCGGGTTCACAGTTTTGACAAAACCAATGCGGTCGTTGGAAAAGGAGACATCCTGATCGTCGAGGCCGACGAGTTTGACCGGACATTTCTCCGTCTCTCCCCCTCTTTGGCCGTCATCACCAACATTGAAGCCGAGCACCTGGACATCTACAAGGATTTGGACGATGTAAAAGAGGCCTTTGTCGAGTTTGCCAACAAGGTCCCCTTCTACGGTGCAGTCGTGGTCTGCCTGGACGATCCCAATGTTCGTAGCATTCTTCCCCGGCTCAAGCGACGAATCATCACCTACGGAATGACTCCGCAGGCAGATTTGCGGGCAACCGACATTCGGGTAAATGGATACAAAAGTCAGTTTACGGTACGTTGGGATGGCGAAAAACTGGGCCGTATCACCCTCTCTGTTCCCGGGGAACACAATATCCGGAATGCCCTGGCAGCTGTCGCTGTGGGTCTGGAACTGCAGATTCCCTTCGAACAGATTCGTGCCGGGTTGGAACGATTCCAGGGAGTTTTCCGCCGGTTTCAAGTCAAATTGGAGCGTGAAGGCCTTACGGTCATTGACGACTATGCACACCACCCGACCGAAGTACAGGCAACTCTCCGGGCAGCCCGGAGTGGCTGGCCCGACCGCCGGATAATCGCTGTTTTCCAGCCACACCTCTATTCGCGAACAGAAGCGATGGCCCATGAATTCGGACTCTCCTTCTCCGATGCCGAGATACTCTTTGTGACGGATGTCTACCCCTCACGGGAAGCCCCGATTGAAGGGGTGACCGGAGAATTGATCGCACGCAAAGCTCGTGAAACCGGTCACCGAGAAGTTCACTATATCGAAAAGAAGCAGGATCTCCCGAACGAAATTCAAAAACACTTGCGCCCCGGTGATTTGGTCATCACGATGGGTGCCGGTGACATCTACAAAGCTGCCGAAACATTCGTGCAACAAATCATGAAATCCGACGACCCTCATGCCGCGTAAAAACTCCGCCATATCGTGGATTCGAAGTCGGGCTCTTCCGTTGACGGGAGGCCTCCTTCTTCTTGGTACAGCCATCCTGTTCGGGCTCCATCTGGAGAGAACGACGGTTGTCGACGAGTACCGTTTTGTCGGTCTGGAACGTGTCGACGAATCCGAATTGCGTGAATTGACGAATCTGCCAACGGGTATCCACCCCGACTCCATCAACTTCAGGAGCATAATGGATCCTCTATTGGGTCATCCCTGGATCCGGGAAACCACGGTTCGTCCACAAACAGGCGGGCGAATGGCACTCCACATCACGGAGAGAGAACCGATTGCCATCCTGATTGCTGCCAATGGGCGCTGTTACATGGATCGGGACGGCATGCGAATGGATCTGCGCGGACAAGCCGTCGACCTGCCTCTGGTTCACGGATTCTCGTGCCGGATTGGTGACCAATTGGAGGGAGACGCTTTTGACGATGTCCGAAATTTTTTAACAACCATGCAACGTGACCCCCTCTCTTGGCACACCTTGAGTGAGGTAAGCTGGAATCATAGAGAAGGAGTGACCGCACTGACTCAGGAGAACGGGGTCAAGATTCTCTTCGGCAAAGGAGAATTTGAACGAAAACAGACCTACTGGAACCGGTTTTACCGGGAGGTCGTGACAAAAGAGGGAATCGAGTCGTTTCGGACTGTCGATTTGCGTTTTCAAAAGCAGATCGTCACCGAAAAGACTCCGGCCGGATAACCAGAATCGTGAACGGATCGAATCGATCAACAGACAGGGAGTGATATGAGTGAACAAGAAAAATACGTTGTGGGTCTGGATATCGGATCCACAAAAGTGTGCGCGGTCGTTGCATCCATCGACGATCAAGACCGCATCCACATTCTGGGTGTAGGCAAAGCGGCAAGTGACGGGTTGAACCGGGGGGTTGTCGTCAACATTGAAAAGACCGTCAATGCCATCCGCACGGCAGTGGAGCAGGCCGAACTCGCATCCGGAATCGACGTCACGTCCGTGAATGTGGGAATCGCGGGTGATCACATCCGAAGCATTCGAAGCAAAGGAGTCATTACCATCAGCAACCCGGATCAAGAGATCACCATTCGGGATGTCGAGCGACTGCTGGAAGATTGTCAGCGAATCATGCTGCCGCCGGATCAACAGATCCTGCACATCATTCCCCAGGATTTTGTCGTCGACGGGCAGGACGGGATCAGTGATCCGGTCGGGATGAGCGGGATGCGGATGGAAGCCGAAGTCCACATCATTACCGGATTGGTCTCTGCAGCCAAAAACATCTACCGATGTGTCGAGCGAGCCGGATACCAAGTCGCCGACATCATTTTGGAACCTCTTGCCTCCTCCTATGCCGTCCTGGATGACGAGGAGAAAGAGGCCGGAGTGGTCTTGGTCGACATAGGTGGAGGGACAACCGATCTGGCCGTTTTTCAGGACAATACCATCCGTCACACAGCCGTGATCGCCATCGCCGGGAAAAAAGTGACCGACGACATTCGAGTCGGACTCAGTGTTCTGGACGACCAGGCACAAAAGCTCAAACACATGCACGGAGAGTGCTACATCGACCTTATCGAAGTGGACGAAACCATCACGGTCCCCGGTATTGCCGGACGGCCACCGAAAGAGATCACCAAGAGCATCCTGGCCAAAATCATTCAGGCCCGGATGGAGGAGATCATCGAAATCGTTGGTATCGAGATCAAACGAAGCGGATACGCCGATACGCTCAGTGCCGGATTGGTCCTTACCGGAGGCGGTTCGCTCATCAAGAATGTCTGTCCATTGGCGAACGATGTCCTTGGCATGGACGCCAAAGTGGGGCGTCCCCTTGGACTGGGTGGCGGTTTGACAGACGAAGTAGACAGTCCGATTTTCGCGACGGCGGTGGGCTTGGTCATGCATGCGCAGAAGACCGGGCAAAGCGGCGTGGAACCGATGATCCCGTCCAGTGGACGGGGAACCGGTGTCGAAAAGCTGATGACCCAAATCGCAGAGCGAATGAAGAATTGGTTCAAGGAGCTTTGACAGAGACCGGAACAACAGAAGAGATTCTCGCACCGACGGTATCTGCAACGCGCATTACCGGACAGGTCGGGAACAGAGAGAAGAGACAGGAACCGATAGCAATCCAAAAAAGAGGAGTACCCGATATGAACAATTCAACCCCAAGCTTCCGTTTTGACGAGAAGAGTCAAGACAATGCGAAGATCAAAGTGGTTGGAGTCGGAGGTGGTGGCGGAAACGCCGTCAACAACATGATCAACAAGGGTCTGACCAGTGTTGAATACATCGCGTTGAACACCGACGCCCAAGCATTGAAAAACAACCAGGCCAACCTGACCATTCAGGTCGGATCCAACCTGACCAGCGGCCTCGGCGCCGGTGCACGACCCGAGATTGGTCGGGAAGCGGTCGAAGAGAACCGACACGAAATCGAAGAGTCTGTGGAAGGAGCCGACATGCTCTTTATTACCGCCGGAATGGGTGGTGGTACCGGAACGGGCGGCGCGCCGGTCGTTGCCGGAATCGCCAAACGGAAAGGAATCCTGACGGTTGGTGTCGTCACCACACCGTTCGAGTGTGAAGGAAAAATTCGCATGAAGTACGCCCTGGAAGGCATCACCGAACTCAAGAAGCACTGTGATACGGTGATCGTTATCCCCAACGAACGACTTCTCGATATCTCTGACGAGAATACATCGTTGATGGATGCCTTCAACATGGCCAACGAAGTCCTCTACAACGCCACACGAGGCATCTCCGATCTGATCCTGATGCCGGGTCTGATCAACCTCGACTTTGCCGATGTCCGAACCACCATGATCGACGGAGGGGCTGCCATCATGGGATCCGCCACTGCGAATGGTGAAGACCGGGCCGAAATTGCGGCAAGGGAGGCCATCAATTCTCCACTGCTTGACGGCGTATCCATCCGTGGTGCGAGAAACGTACTGGTAAACATTTCAGCTGGATCCAATCTCGGAATGCGGGAAACCACAACCGCCACCAGTATCATTCAACAAGAGGCTGGAGAAAATGCCGAGATCATTCTGGGAACGGTACTCGACGAGTCCTTCGACGAGGGTCTTCGGGTCACAGTCATCGCCACCGGATTCGATCTCGCCGATGATCGAAATCAGGCCAAAATCTCACCCCGGACGACACATGCCCGCGGGGAGAGCCAAACCAAAATGGACGAGCTCCCGAAGGCCGTCGATATCGCCGGTCGTTTTACACGAAACCAGCCGGAATATTACAAAGGAGAGAAGAACCTGAAGAATATGGACTCTCCGGCCATCTTCCGACGAGACGTCCGGTTCATGCAACCGGCCATGGACGAAGAGGAGCAAGAGCTTCGGGAAAGCCATCCCAACATCCAGAAAAAAGCGGCCAATGATGATTCACGATCGGCCGGAAGTCGGGAATCGGGCGAAAAGATCGACAAACGGGATTCCGAACAACCCGCATTCCTGCGGCGCATTATGGACTGATCCTGCAGATTCGGGAATCGGGTGAGTTCTCTCTCCCCAAGCGGGGCCGGGTAAGGACTCTCCCTGAATCTCTTTCTTCTCTTTTATGATTGCTAAACCAGACAGGGAGCTCTTTGATCGGAGCTCCTTTTTTTTGAGCACGGCTTGTTGGATCCGAAGATTTTTTCGGCAGAAATGAATCATCCAAGACCCGGGTTCCGGCATCTCCCCGGCTTCCGGTTTATGACTTCTCGCCATTTGCCCCGACGGGATAACTACCCAGCACTTTGAGCCAGACAGAACGGTTTTCCAACTCCCGAATCCCTTTCCGGACGGTTGGATCTGCAATATTCCCTTCTACATCGAGAAAAAACTGGTATTGCCACGGCTTCCTTGGCCGCGGTCTGGACTCCAGTTTGGTCATGTTGATGCCGTATTGATCCAGCACATTGAGGCATCTGATGAGTGCCCCTTTCTCGTGGGGTGTCGAAAAAACCAGAGACGTTTTGCAGGGTATCTGGGCATCCACATCGACCGGTTCGGTCGAGACAATGACAAACCGGGTAAAGTTCTCCGGTTGATTGGCGATTCCCCGCTTCAGAACGTGGAGACCATAAAGATCCGCAGCGTAGGCACTTGCAATGGCTGCTTGGGAGAGGTCGTTATCGTCACGAACTTTTCGGGCGGCCATCGCTGTATCGTAGTAGGATTCGACCCGGCAACGAGGAAGTGTAGAGAGAAATTTACTGCACTGTGCAATGGCCTGTGGGTGAGAGAGCACTCGACGGATGTTCTCCAGTTTCACCTTTCCAGGAGCCATTAAACAGTGTACCACATGAAGCACCTCTTCTCCGACGATATGGAGATTCTTGTGTGCCAGCAGATCGTATGTATCGTTGATGGAGCCGGCTGTCGTATTCTCGATCGGCAAGATGGCGTAATCGACCTCCCCGTTCTCCACGACATCAGCCGCCTGTTCAAATGTCGTATACCCGATGCATTCGATCTCCTCGTATCGTCCGGAAAAGTGCCGGATGGCGGCCTGGTTGCTGAAGGCACCCTCCGCTCCCTGATAGGAGACCCGTACCTTTTTCGTGCCCCGGGTTTCGTTTTGATGATCGACCAACGACCATGTCTGAAAGTGAAGGCTCTGCTCAATGATGTCGCGAAAGAGCTTTTCGGCAAAATAGGGATCGACTCCCTGCTCGGTAGCAAGCGCCCGGATCCGGTCGAGCATTTCGGATTCACGATTCTTGTCTCGGAGACCCGATGCTCCTTCCAGTTTGTTGGAAAAAATACCGGATACGGCCTCTTGCCGCTCGGACAACAACCGAACCAATTCCCGATCCAGTTTGTCGATCTTTTCTCTCCAGTCCGATATGTTCTTCTGCTTCTTCTCTGACAATCCACTATCCATTCAATTCACATTCACTTCGCTCGGCTCTTTTTCCCGGAACCACGCGGCCACTGGGAAACCGACAAGGTACGGAATCCCTGATTTACACTCCGATACCGATCGCCTGGCAAGCCCCCGGTTCAGGAACTCCCGCCACGGAGAATCAGCTTGACCGTCTCCAGACGATTGGGAGTTGCTTTGCTGATGATAAATGTGTGGTCTCCGATAAAGAGCTCCTCGTTCACCTTCGGAATGCGACCGAGGTGATGAATGATATAGCCGGCCACAGTTTCGAACTCGTCATTCCCTCCCCGGATCTGAATCTCGGGAAATGCCTGCTCCAGATCATCCAATTCCACACTGGCACTGACCACAAAGACACCGTCCGAGATCTTCTTCATAATCTGCTCGTCGATATCGTACTCATCCTGAATGTCCCCGACCACCTCTTCGATCAAATCCTCAATGGTAACCATACCGGCTGTTCCCCCATACTCATCGATCACAATCGCCACCGATGTATTGCTTTGTCGGAATTCGGCCAACAGATCCTTCGACTTCTTGCTCATTGGAATCAACTTGACCGGACGGATGATATCGGAAAGCTCTTTTGGATTGTGGAAGAGCTCTTGTGCAAACACAACCCCGATTACATCATCGATAGATTCTTGATAAACCGGCAATTTGGAGTGCCCCGACGAAATGAATACGCGTTGCAACTCCTCGATGGTGGCCCCTTTTTCGACCGAGATCATTTCGGTTCGCGGAATCATCGATTCACGTACCCGTTTGTTGGACAGATCCAACACATTTTGGAGGATTTCGGAGTCTTCACTGTCAAAATCTTCACCGCCCCCTCCATCGGTCAACTCTTTGAAAATCATCTCCATATCCTGCCGGCGAAAGATTCTCGTGCTCTTGTCCTCACCGACGCGAAGCCACCTCATCAGAATACGAGCCGTTGTATTGGTCACGGAGATAAACGGCATGAGCACCCAGCTTGTAACACGCATTGGAATGGCCACCACTCGAATCATGAAATCTGCCTGGCTTCGAAAAAAAGCTTTCGGCAGGATCTCGCCAAAGAGCATGATGACGACCGATGCGATCACCGTCTGCAGAAACAAAATCATGGCATACGAAGGCAGGGCCCCGGTCATGGAGTACCATCCGGTCTGAATCGGTTCAACCAGAAAGATCGCCATCAACGTCGCATAGAGCACGTTGATAACGTTGTTCCCGACGAGAGTCGTTGTCAAAAAGCTTTCGGGTTTCTGCATGAAGAACCCGAGAGACCGGGAGGCGTACCCACTCCGCCGCGACTCAATCTCGATTTTGAGCCGATTGGCCGATACAAATGCAATTTCCGATCCCGAGAAGAAGCCGCTCAGAAGGATCGTACCGATAATCATGGTTGCCATAGTGCCTGATAGAGCTGATTTTCCGTAATGTAAAGAGAGCCATCCACCATTCACAGCCAAATTTTTCATGCCTGACCTGCACATTGCAGCCGACCGTCACATTCCCATCCCCGACTGGATGGTTCCGAAAGGTGTCCGAATCCAGCGGTTCGACCCGTCAGGCGGATTCCCGGCGGACGTTACCGATATGGACGCGCTGCTTGTGCGGACGGTTCTGCCTGTACATTCGTCGACCCTGCCGCAGACCGGGAAATTGCGGTTTGTCGGAAGTGCCACCGCCGGGTATGATCATGTCGATACGGATTGGCTTCGCGAGAACGGCGTTTCGTTTGCCTGTTCGAGAGGTTGCAACGCCCGTTCCGTTGCCGAATATGTGGCAACCGTCCTGCTCCTGCAATACGGCGAATGTGAAGATTCACTCCGGAACCGCACGGTGGGAATCATTGGAGCCGGTTATGCGGGGCGCGCCACCGCCCACCTCCTGAAGAAGCTGGGGATGCGTCCGGTCCTGCACGACCCGCCGAGAGAGGCGGTGGATCCAGAGTTTCAGGGAGCCACACGAGCAGACGTTCTTCAGTGTGAGATCCTCAGTTTCCACACCTCCTACCATCGCGGAGGATCGCATCCGAGCCACCACTGGATGGATGAAAACGCCTTTCAAACGAGCCGTGCGCAGTTGCTGATCAACGCCTCTCGGGGAGGCGTGGTCGACGAAGAAGCGTTGGGAAATGCGTTGAAGTCCGGCCCACTGAAGCGCGCAGTACTGGATGTTTGGGAAGGAGAACCGATGATTACCGAACGGCAAGTGGAGCAGGCGTGCATCGCAACCCCTCACATTGCGGGATATTCGGTAGAGTCGAAAGAGAATGCGTCCCGCATGGTCATCGAAGCGCTCTGTCGGGAATTCAACCGTCCCGTACCGTCCCGAAATGAGCCACGAACGCCCATTCGGATCGGATGTGATACCAACGACCCCGACAACCCTCCAGAATCGATCCAGAAGGTGATCGGTCACATTCATCCTGTTCTCGATTTTGACCGGGAGATGCGAAGATTGCTTCCTCTTCCCGATTCCGACCGCAACGCCGCATTTCTCAAGCTACGGGCCGAAGCTCCATTGCGAAGAGAGTTTCCGGCGATCCGGGTCCCCGCTTCGTGGATCGACCGCTGGTCATGGCTGTCCATCCTTGGAATCGAGCCGGAATAGACGCCATGCATTTCGGGTGGTCTGGTTGGCCACTTCCTGCATGCTTATCCCCTTCCGTTCGGCCAAATTACGGGCGATGTCGGCGATTCGGCAGGGTTCATTCCGTTCCCCTCGATGCGGGACCGGTGAGAGCCAGGGGGCATCCGTCTCCAACAGCAGTCTGTCCAGTGGAAGATCGGCCACGACCTCACCGACACCGGAATTCTTGAACGTGGATACGCCTCCGACACCCAGATAGAGCCCGAGGGCCATTGCCCGCTTAGCCTCCTCCATCGTACCGGTAAAACAGTGCCAGACACCGGTCAGACGACCATCCTGTTCTTCCTCGATCAGATCCAACAGGTCTGTGGTACTGTCACGATTGTGCAAAACGATCGGCTTCCCGCTCTCGCGTGCCCAGTGACAATGACGACGGAGACTCTTCTTCTGAATCCCGACATGATCCTTGCTCCAGTAGTAGTCGAGGCCGGACTCTCCGACCGCGATCACATCGGGCCGGTCAATCCACTCTTCGATCCGGTCAAGCACAGACGCAACCTCCCCTTTTACCTCACAAGGGTGAAGACCTGCCATCGAATGGAATCGAATCTGCTCGTGGTCGAGTGCCCCCATTGCCTCCATTGAAGCCAGGTCAATGGCAGGAAGAAAGATCTCCCGAACATTGGCGTGCACCGCCCGGTCCATGACGTCCACGAGATCATTGCGGAACTCATCCACATACAGGTGGCAATGCGTATCACAAAGCGGAAAATTCTTCATCGAGTCCATTTTTGATTCGTTCACAACGATCCTGTGATTTCGTTCGGGGTGGCAGACATCCGGTGCGATCACACGTTGTGCTGACGCTGTACTTCGTCAGTGGCCAATGCTTCGATGACCCCTCTGGCAAGATGAACCGTCCGAATACCCGCTGCGTTCAACTTGGCCGAGAGTCTGTCCCGACAAGCATTGGCCACGCCCCCGCAGATTGCGACCTCCAGATCGGGCCAGGCTTCGTAACGCATCAAGTGCTCCCGGATGAACCGGTCCAGTGCTCCATCCAGTAGCGCATCCAGTTCATCGGGACGGCCCGGTTCGTTGAGTAGAATACCGGCAACAGACGCAAGCCAATAACTGGGTCGAGACTCCATGTAGAGCTTGCGTACCATCTCTTCGTACGTCAAATGGTCCAGTTTCCGACCCACCCAATCCAGGGTCGAACGACTCCATTGGTTCCGGAAATACCCCTTGAGCAGTGCCTTTCCGATATCGGCTCCGCTCCCCTCGTCACCAAGAACATACCCCAGTGCGGCGACCCCGCTTGTCTGTTGTCCCCCTTCGAACCACCCGGAATTGGAGCCGGTACCCAAGATCGCAGCCACACCGGACCGATCCCCCAAAAAGGCGTCTGCAACGGCCTGCAGATCGTTACGAAACTCCAGCTCGACCTCTCCGAAAAGCGATCGAAGCAGCACTTCTACCGGAGAGTCTTCCACCCCGCCATAAAGACCTGCTCCATAGAAACGAATCCGATCCGGATTCAGATCGTGAAGTTCCCTGCGGAGCTCCTCGTTGAGCTTCTCTTCGTCAATCCAGGATGTATGGAGCCCGCGTGTGGTTCGGTACTCAATGGATCGACCCTGGACCAGCGCCCAGGCCGTCTTGCTGGCTCCACTGTCTGCGATGAGCGTTCTCATTCCGGGCCGGGCCCTCCATCTGTTCCCGGATCATCCAGCCTCCCCGCTGCCCACAACAGCCCGCGCGTAACCATCTCCAGGTAGACCGGGTCGGCCATTGTTTCGGTATGGTGCCCGATCGTGGTTCCGAAGACCCTCGCTCCGTGGTAATGATTGACCCAGACGTTGACCATGTAACGATTCAGCTCCCGATCCATGGCGTGAGCCAGGGGTGTGGCCGTCTCCTTGAGTTCTCCCTCTTCATACAGCTCTCCGTTGGGTGTCATCCACCGCTCGGGAAACGTACGCATGACCGGGTGATCCGGTGCCAGATTGACCACTTCGAACGGATAGGACGGACCGTGGCGGGGAGAGTAGAAGCCCAAAAAGTTGTGCCACTCGGATGTGTCGGCCCGACGATAAGAGTGCATCGTGCAGTGAAGAGCAACTGCCGGCAACTGTTGTTCCCGGTGGACGCGCGGAATACTCTCGACATACTCCACATCGGTCACCCAGGCGCCACAATGGCTGTAGAGCACAAGATCGAACCCCTCGTGCCAGTTCTCTTCCTGAAGAACAGAGAACTTGTGAGTGGAGGCCTGTGGATCCTCTCCGTCCTCGTGGACAACCGTAAACCGAACCGGTGCCCGGCGGGAAATCTCCCGGGTCAAAAGCTCTTTTTGCCCCTCGAAATCGTGCCATGCGCCACCCGTCACCATCAACACATGGAGAGAATCGGTCGCCATCTCCCGGGAAGTGCGGTCGTCGTCTGCCTCGCCGCAGGCAGACGTTCCGATCGCCAAAACGATCAGAAGGATGACCGTCAGAGGCCGGTGGATACACTTGGATGGTTGAAATTTCATGATTATCGAGCTCTTGTTTCGGATTCCCGGACCCCTTGCTCGGGCTGAACCGACCGAAGGATCTGCACTTGCCGCGCGTTTACCGTGTTTGAGGATACCAATTTTTGGAGAGAAAAAAAGTTTCGTAAGTATCGAACAGAAACAGTATCATACATATATCAAACATATATTGACGCAGTACTCCGAACCTTTGATCCACACTCCACTATGGCATCATCCGAATCATCGTCAAACGACCGGCGGAAAGCACTCGACATGGCTGTCGGCCAGATCGAAAAACAGCACGGCAGCGGGACCATCATGCGACTCGGTGACGAGGCAATCCAGGAGGTCCCCTCCATATCGACGGGCTCCATTCTGGTCAATTACGCTCTCGGGGTCGACGGGATTCCCCGTGGAAGGGTCACTGAAATCTACGGTCCGGAATCGAGCGGGAAGACGACCCTGGCGTTGCATGTCATTGCAGAAGCACAAAAAAAAGGCGGATACGCTGCCTTTATCGATGCCGAACACGCGTTTGACACCCGATATGCAAAAGCTCTCGGGATCAACACCGACGAACTACTCATCTCTCAACCGGACAATGGCGAGCAGGCACTTGAGATTACCGAAACCCTGATCCGTTCCGGTGCATTGGATGTCATCGTCGTGGACTCGGTCGCAGCGCTTGTCCCCCGGGCCGAACTGGAAGGGGAAATGGGTGACTCCCATGTCGGGCTCCAGGCCCGCCTCATGTCCCAGGCACTTCGGAAGATCACCGGAATCGTAAGCAAGTCAAGAACATCCTGCATATTCATCAACCAGATTCGGGAGAAAATCGGGGTGATGTTCGGGAATCCGGAGACCACAACCGGAGGACGTGCTCTGAAGTTCTACTCGTCGGTCCGGCTCGATATTCGACGAATTGGTGCCATCAAGAAGGGAGACGAAGTCGTCGGGAACCGCACCAAGGTGAAGGTGGTCAAAAACAAGGTGGCCCCGCCTTTCAAGATTGTAGAGTTCAACATTATTTACGGGAAGGGGATTTCCCGGGTCAACGAAATCCTGGACCTGGCCGTCGAATACAACATTATCGAGAAGCGGGGGAGTTGGTTCCGGTATGACGGCGAACCCATTGGACAGGGGAACGACGCCGCTGTCCAGTTTTTGGAGGAGGATCCGGAACTGGCCAACCAAATCGAGGCTCGAATTCTTCGAGAACTCTATCCCGATCGATACGAGGAAGAGAGTACCGAGAAGGTCAAAGAGGCGGAGACCAGCGAGGCGGAATGATCCGCAGCAACCCGAATTCTCCCACGGATCCACCCGTCGACTTGCCTGTGGAGGTGACCTCCGTCCACGTACAGAAGAAACGATCGGACCGTATCTCCCTCTTCCACGACAAACAGTTTCTGATTGGGCTCTCCGAATCGGTTCGTCAATCCTTCAAGATTGGAGCAGGCACGCAGTTGACCCGTTCACTTTGGGATCAGATCTGCCGGGCAGAGGAACGACAGGAGACCCGTGACCACTTGTTGCGACTTCTTGGACGACGGAGCCATACGCGGACGGAGCTCTTTCGGAAAGGACGACAAAAGGGAGGGGATTCCGAACTGCTGGAAGAAGAGCTGGATCGCCTGGAGGAGCAGGGATATTTGGACAACGCCGAATTCGCGAAACAATTTGTGCACGACAAGCTGCATCTGCGGGGATGGGGGCCGCGCAAGATTCAGGGCGAACTTCGGCGGCGGGGAGTCTCGAGTGGCCGGGCAGCGGAAGCGGTTCGCAGAGAGAGTGACACTTTGGACCTCACGCGCATTTGTGTAGATTTGGCGTTGAAACGTCGCGGACACTTCCTTCGTGAAGAGGACGTATTCCGAAGACGACAAAAAATTGCCGCGTGGTTGCAACGGAAAGGATACAGCCGGGAGAGCATCACGGCGGCAATGCCGGAGATATTGGAGCGCCTCGATGAATCGACCCATCACAGCTGATCGAGTTTTTCGATGGATTACCGTTCTTTCGGTCATCTCGATTGCGGGTGTCATACTCTATCTCTACAGTAATTTGGTCGCCTATGCGGCCATCGCCATGGTGTTGAGCTATCTGTTGGAGCCTCTCGTCAACAAGATGCAACGGATCGGCATGCCGCGTGTGGCCGGAATCTCCGTGACATTGGCGATTTTAATCCTGCTTCTCGCCTGGGTTTCGACAACATTCATCCCGATTCTTGCTCACCAGATGAGCTTGTTGGCGGGACAACTGACCATGGACAACATCCAGCAGATCACTCGCCGAATCGAGCAGTCCATTCTCGAGACCATCACCGTTTTACCGGAAGGATTTCTTCAAGAGAATGTCACCACCCTTGCCGAGGGACTGCTGGACACAGGTCGCATCCCCGAACTGATGAGTGGTCTCATTGGCCTCTTTACCAATCTGTTTTATGCCATAATTGTCATTCCGCTTGCCACCTTCTTCTTTCTGAAAGATGGGCACACCATCCGGCGGGATCTTCTTCGCGTGGTTCCGAATCGGTATTTCGAGACCACACTCACACTGATCGACAAAGTCGAGCGTCAATTGGGTCGCTACTTTCGAAGTGTGCTTATTCAATGCAGTCTGGTTGGCTTTTTTGCCTGGATCTTCCTCTCCATGGCAGATTTGGCCAATGCCACATCGGTCGGGATTACCATCGGTGTCGCCAACACCATCCCCTACTTCGGTCCGCTACTTGGCTATATTCTCTCCATCATCATATCGATTATCGAAACGGGTGATTTCTCACTGGTCTTGCCCTGTATTCTGGCCGTTTTGGCTGTCCAGCTGATGGACAATGTGCTTTTTCAGCCTCTCATTTTCTCCCGATCGGCCAACATGCATCCGGTTGCCATTCTGTTCATCATCATCATTGGTGCACAGACAGCAGGGATGATCGGAATGCTGGTTGCCATACCCATTGCAACCGTTGTCAAAATCACCATCAGTCAAATTCTCTGGAGTTTCCGGAATTATCAGGTCTATCGAATCGAGACGCCCCCACCCCTCCCGCCAGCCAATCCGGAATCCAACAGATAATTGGCGCTCTTCGGTACCCTGTCTGCAGACGATTCCATATCTTCCGACCCCTTCGACAGGTGTGCTGTCGATTCCAACCCATTCCGAACCCCAACCCATTCTGTGTGAAATCGATTGTCGTCTTTGCATCCGGATCCGGAAGTAATTTTGAGGCCGTCCTGGATGCTTCAGACAGAGGGGAGATTCCGGCCCGTATCACCGGCCTCATCGCCCAACGTGAAGGAATCGGTGCAATAGATCGTGCACAACGTCGTCATATCCCCGTTTCCGTACTGAATCCGTTGCATTTTCCTGACCGTTCGCTCTTCGAGAAGGCGTTGTTGGAACAGCTTGATGCATGGAGACCCGACCTGATCGTTCTGGCTGGATATCTGGTCAAGATTCCATCCGCCGTCATTGAACGATGGAAAGGAAAAATGATCAACATCCACCCCTCCCTTCTTCCCGACTTTGGGGGAAAAGGATTTTATGGCCACCGGGTTCATGAGGCTGTACTTGCTGCCGGACGAACCGAAAGCGGATGTACCGTCCACCTGGTCACCGAAGAGTTTGACCAAGGGCCCATCCTTGGTCAACGTCGTGTTCCGGTTCGACCCGACGACACTCCGACGACATTGGCAGCCCGGGTATTGGAACAGGAACATCAGCTTCTTCCAGACGTTATTCGTAAACTATTAACCTCGTAACTCACCCAGATCCTTGGCACTACAACCACTCGACAAGCTTCCCGACACTCCGCTGAAAATCAAACGTGCATTACTCTCCGTTTCGGACAAGCACAATCTGGTTCCCCTGGCACAGGCGCTGCACAAACAAGGCGTCGAACTTCTCTCGACCGGAGGTACGGCGCGAGTCCTTCGGGAAGAGGGGCTGAATGTCATCGATGTCTCTGACGTTACCGGATTTCAGGAGTGTCTGGACGGCCGTGTCAAAACACTGCACCCGATGGTTCATGGTGCGATTCTGGGCCGTACAAGCCATCCTGCAGACCGGGACGAGATGGCAAAGCTCGGGATCGAACCGATCGAACTTGTTGTCGTCAATCTCTACCCATTCAAGGAGACCGTTTCCAAAGAGGGTGTAACCCCCGCCATTGCTACGGAAAATATTGATATTGGCGGCCCCACCATGATTCGGGCGGCTGCAAAGAACTTTGCTCATGTGGCGGTCCTTTCTTCTCCCGATCAATACAACACGATGATTGATGCACTGTCGGATCAGGGTACGGTTCCATTTGAACTACGTCGAAAATGGGCCCTGGAGGCGTTTCGGCACACGGCCGATTACGACACCGCCATCAGCCACTATCTGACATCGATTCAGGGCGAAACGCTCCCCGAGCAGTGGAATGTGAGCCTTCCGAAAGCAGCAAGCCTTCGATATGGCGAGAATCCCCATCAACCAGCGGGGGTCTACGGCCGTCCCGAAACATACATCGACTGTTTCCACGGAAAAGAGCTCAGTTACAACAACTATCTGGATATGGATGCCGCTCTTCAGCTGATTGCAGCATTCAAAGAGGATGATCCGACCGTTGCCATTTTCAAACATACCGTTCCATGCGGAGTGGGGATGGATGCCGACTCTCTTGCATCGGCCTGGAAAAAAGCTTTTTCAACAGACACCGCCTCTCCGTTTGGCGGAATTATCGTCTGCAACCGGGAATTGGATCTGGAAACCGCTCGGGAAATTGACTCCATTTTTACAGAGATCATCGTTGCCCCTTCGTTCCACGAAGATGCGTTGACCCTCCTGACACAAAAGAAAAATCGTCGTTTGGTACGACTGCTTCACTACCCCGACCTTTCCGGAGAATTTCAATTCAGATCCATTGTGGGAGGCGCACTGCTGCAACGACCGGACACGGACATGGAAGATGCATCGACGTACAAAACCGTCACGAAGCGCTCCCCGGACAATAGAGAGTTGCAGGACCTGCTTTTGGCATGGAAGATTGTCCGATTTGTCAAATCAAACGCCATCGTCTATGTCAAGAATGGGCAGACGGTTGGAATTGGCACGGGACAGACCAGCCGGGTCGATAGTTCGGAGATTGCCATCCGGAAAGCAAAAAAAGAGGGGCTCTCGCTGGAAGGTTCAGTCCTCGCATCCGATGCCTTCTTTCCGTTTGCAGACAGTATCGAAGCTGCCGCTGAAGCGGGCGTTGTATCCGTGATTCAACCCGGTGGCAGTATTCGGGACAATGAGGTGATCGAGGAAGCAGATCGTCGCGGTTTGAGTATGCTCTTTACCGGTCGTCGCCACTTCCGACACTAGAGAAGATCCCGGAGATTGGGGGGCGGAATCATTCCAACACACGACCTTTCTGTTTCACCAAGATCTTCCATTCGCAAATCGAACCTCATTATTGTATTTTTTGACGCAAACGATCCTGTCACAGACTCAACGGACTCACGCTGCTCACATGTCAAATACCCACCTTCCCGGACTCGGACTCAAAAAAAAGGAACCCCGCAACGGCCAGAAAAAACCGGGCTTGCTCGATTTTCTATACACGGACATTGCCATTGACTTGGGCACGGCCAATACGCTGATCTATTCCAGAAACAAAGGAATCGTACTCAATGAACCCTCCATTGTCGCACTGAACAATCAGGGGGAACCGGTTGCCATCGGGCATGAAGCGCGCTTGATGCACGAGAAAACTCACAAGAACATCCGTACGGTTCGTCCACTAAGGGATGGTGTCATTGCCGATTTCGAAGTGGCTGAGCACATGATCCGCGGCATGATCAAGAGTGTAAAAAAGAAGTGGTATTCGACAACACGCCAGATGGTTGTCTGTGTTCCGAGCGGAATAACAGAGGTGGAACGAAGAGCCGTACGTGACAGCGCTGAACATGCCGGAGCCAAAGAGGTCTACCTGGTCGACGAACCGATGGCTGCGGCCATCGGTATCGGCCTCAATGTCCATGAACCGATTGGAAACATGATCGTTGATATCGGGGGCGGAACCACGGAGATTGCAGTTATTGCTCTTTCCGGAATCGTCTATGCACAGTCCGTCCGCCTTGGGGGAGATGAACTCAATGAAGATATCATCAACTACTTCCGGCGAAATCACAACCTGCTCATCGGTGAGCGAACGGCCGAACGAATCAAGTGCGAAATCGGGTCGGCTGCTCCCATGGACGAGGAGTTGGAAATGATCACGAAGGGACGGGATCTGGTCAACGGTGTCCCCCGTACCCGGCAAGTGACCTCCCGGGACGTGAGAGAGGCCATCTCCGAATCGATCAACACCATCGTCGAGGCGATAACCAAATCCCTCGAACAGACACCACCCGAGCTGTCTGCAGATATCCTGGACCGTGGAATCATGCTCACCGGAGGGGGAGCACTTCTGAACAATTTGGACAAATTGATTACGGAGACGACGGATCTGCCTGTTCACATTGCAGAGGATCCTCTGACCGCTGTTGTTCGCGGAACGGGTGCCATTCTGGAAGATCTGGACTACTACCGAAGTGTCATTACCTGATGATTGACAACCTGAAATGAGATTACGACTTCCAAGGATATCCGATGCAAAAGACATTATCCTGACGGTAGTGATCCTGGGGCTGTCGGTTCAGGTGATGATGCAGCGCCACGAAAATGGTCTTCAATCTCTCCGAAAAGCGACGGTCACCCTCATCAGTTATCTCGAAACCCCGCTATCGACCATCCGAATCTACCGTCAGGCACTCAATACGAATGAGTGGCTACAGCGACAAAACGTTCTTCTCCAGGATGAATTGAGTCGGCTCCGATCCGTAGGTGAACAGAATCGGATCCTTCGGGATTTGCTCCAATTCCAACAAGCATCTCCTTACAATCTCACGCCGGTCAATGTCGTATCCAAAGAAATTACCACACTGAATAACTCGCTGACGGTTCCCGCAGGCGAGAATCAGAATGTTCGATCCGGCATGCCGATGATCACTCCAAGAGGGTTGGTTGGTATTGTTACGCTCACTGCAAACAACTACTCCCGGGTCATGACTTTTACTCATCCTCTTTTCCGGGTCAGTGCACGCATTCAGGAGAGTCGGGCATTCGGTATCGTCTCCCGGGCTGTGGATCGCTCTGGATTGTTGGTTCTCGAGTTTGTTCCCTCGACCATTGAAATCAGACCCGGTCAACTTGTAGAGAGTTCCGGATACAGCAATCAATTGCCTGCCGGAATTCCGATCGGCGAAGTTGTAGACGTTGTTCAGGGAGACAACATCGAGATGAATCGAATCTACATCGAACCCATCGTCAACCTGCACACATTGGCCGAGGGGTTCATCCTTCATTACGAACCCGATCCTGAACTGGACGCACTCGAAGAGTCGGAGGAGACATTTTGAATCGCTACAGTCATGTTCAACTGATTCTGGCCGGCATCCTCATTCTGCTTGTACAGCTACTGCTCATGAGGCATCTGACCATTTTCGGAACAGAGGGGGATCTGTTGCTTGTTTGGTTGGTTTGGATGGCGAGTTGGAAAGACCGCACCCAAGTTCTTCTCTATACAGCTGCATTCTCCTTTCTACTGGATCTGGGTACAGAGATGTGGGGTGTTCATACGTTTGCCAAGACACTTCTGATCTATCTTACCCACACCTACCTGAACAATGTCTCTGCCAATCGACTCATCTTCTGGCAAGTCTTCCTTATCTTGCTGGCAATGGCCGTTGTCCATCAAGTCTTGATTGTCCTTCTGACGGAATTGAACGGTATTCCTCTCGGACCGTGGAACCGATGGACCCTTGTTTCGGTCGGAAGCCTCTATACCGCTTTTATCGGCAGTTTTCTCTATCTGATTCGCAATTGAACCCGACATGACGCCTCGCCAAAAGAACCATCTTACCCTTTCGGTTCGTGTCATCCAGGGGCTCTTTGTGCTTGCCTGGCTTGTACTCATGGGTCGACTTGTGCAATTGCAAATCCTCGATTACGATCGCTATGCCCCGATCAGCCAACAAAACATCGTGCGCCAAGAGGTGATTTCACCCTCCAGAGGGCTCATCTACGATCGGAATGGAACCATTTTGGTCGAAAACGAACCGATCTATTCAATTGCCATCACCCCCGCAAATATGGATACCACCCGTATCCCGCTGTTGGCCTCCCTCTTGCAGATGGAGGAGAAGGAGCTTCGCGAGCGGATCCAGCAAGCACAGTCCTACTCCTGGCACCGAAGTTCACGACTCGTTACAGAGGTCTCCTTTGATATCTTTTCCGATATTCAAGAGAACAGCTGGCAACTTCCGGGTATTCATCATCAAATCGACAGCAAACGTCACTATCCGCTCACTCTTCGAGCATCCCACACTCTGGGGTATCTTCGAGAGGCCAGCCGGGAAGAGTATTTGGCCGATCAAGAGATTCGGTTGGGAGACCAAATCGGAAAGAGTGGTCTGGAAATGACCTATGAAGAGCACCTTCGGGGAGATGCCGGTATCGGATATACCCAAGTCAATGCACTGGGGCAATCATTGGGACCTCATCCCGATCACGAGCTCACCGTCCCGCCAGTCAAGGGATCGGACTTGATCTCCAGCCTGGACGCCGATCTTCAAACCCTTGCAGAACGTTTGATGGTCAACAAGAAAGGGGGGGTTGTTGCCATGGATCCGCAGACCGGTGAAATTCTCGCGATGGTCAGCTCTCCACAGTATGACCTCTCCAGGCTTGCCGGGGAGATGGATCGTACCTACTGGCAAGCGATCAACGATAATCAAGACAATCCGCTCTACAACCGTACCATCTCCTCCCTGCAACCGCCCGGATCCACATTCAAACCGATGATGGGTCTGATCGGCCTTCACTTGGGTCTTGTCACTCCGGAGATGGAGATCTACAATCCGGGCGCCTATTATCGCGGAAGGGCCTATGGAGACTTGGCGGACCCGGGTTATTACAATCTCGAGCTCGCCCTTACCCGTTCGAGCAATACCTATTTTTTCTGGATGATGGATCGTATCGCTTCCAGAGGATGGCTCAATGAGTGGAGTCGCCTTACCAAAGATTTCGGACTCGGAATTCAGAACGGAATTGATCTGCCATTTGAAACCACCGGCATTATTCCGGACAGCACCTATATGAACCGGACATTCGGGGAGCGCCAGTGGGGAGTCGGTGATCTCATGAGCCTGGGTGTGGGCCAGGGAATGGTCTCTGTGTCCCCCCTTCAAATGGCCGTTGCCACCTCGGCGATCGCCAATGGGGGATTCCGTGTACAACCCCATTTGGTACGTGCCATTCACGGGCCGGATGGTCAGTTGCAGTATACCCGGCCGGAGCGACATTCGATCGACTGGATCGAACCGAACCATTTGGAGACGGTACAGAACGGGATGCGTCGGGTCGTAACCGAGGGAAGTGGGCGATACTATGTAAACATTCCCGATATTTCCGCTGCAGGGAAAACCGGAACTGCACAAAATCCACACGGAGAGAATCATGGGTGGTTCATCTCCTATGCACCCTTTGAAGATCCACAGATTGCGATTGCCGTCCTTGTCGAAAATGCGGGATTTGGATCCCAAACCGCCTCTCCCATCGCCGCATTGCTCATCGAGCAGTATCTGACCGGCGATGTCACCCGACAGCATGTCCTGGATCATGCACTCTCTGTACGAAGCGAAGGGCTCTATATCCCGATGAGTGACTCCATCCCTTCACCCCTCCAGACAGACCCACAAGACTCCATGTTGCCATCGATGCAGGAGCCTCGAAACGAGACCCCGTTATCCGACCCTGCCAACCCCTCTGATCGTCCGATGCCATGAATGCACTCCGTGAAATCGACTGGTTCACCGTATTGATATGGGCCGCACTCTCGTCTATCGGACTGGTTGCAATCTATAGCGCAACTCAGGGACCGGTATCTCAATTTCTTCCAGAGTACATTCAAAACAATTTTTCACGACAGCTTCTTTGGGTCTCTATCTCGCTTGGGGGAATTGCGGCTCTCCAATTTGTTCCGCCGCGCACATTTCAGGGACTCTCCTGGATCCTCTACGCATTCAGCCTCTTCTTGATGATTTTGACGGTCTTCTTTGGCACCGAAGTAAGTGGGTCCAGAAGTTGGCTTCGTGTAGGCCCGCTGAATTTGCAGACGGCCGAAATCATGAAACTCTCCACGATTCTGGCCGCGGCCAACTATCTGACCCACTCCAGAAATACATCGGCCAGTGATCTTCGAACCACTTTGACGACAATTCTGATCTTTCTTTTACCGATCACGCTGCTTCTCTTTCAGAGTGAACTTGGCGTCTCGGTCATTTTTATAGCTCTGTTGCCGTTCATGCTCTTCTGGGCGGGGTTGCCACACGGCATTACACTTTTCGTGATTTCACCGGTTTTGGTCGGCTATTTGAGTGTCATCGGCATGCCGTGGGGAATAGGTGGAGCTGTCGTGCTCACTCTGCTTCTGTTTCTCATCCACCGGAAGCCATTTCTCCCGATTGCAGCGTTGGCCATCGGCATCGTAACGGTTGTTTCAACCGACATCCTTCTTCATCAACTTCTTCAACCGCACCAAGCTGCACGAATCGAAGCGTTCGTCAATCCGGATCTGGATCCACAGGGTTCCGGGTGGAATATCCTGCAAGCGACCACTGCCATCGGCTCCGGAGGTCTCACGGGAAAAGGATTCATGGAGGGTACGCAGACTCAACTTCGCTTTCTTCCGGAACAGTGGACCGATTTCATCTTTTGCGTCATTGGAGAGGAGTTCGGTTTTCTTGGTGCATCGATCACCATCACCCTTTTTCTTCTCCTCTTCATCCGGCTCCTTCAGCTTTCACTGCAACACAAATATCCGTTTGCCCAACTGGTGATGGTCAGTACGGCATCCGTCTTCTTTATCCACTTCTTGATCAATATCGCAAGTGCTACGGCCGTCATGCCGGTCATTGGCCTGCCACTGCCATTCGTCAGTTATGGAGGATCCTCTTTCTTGATCAACTCCATGCTTCTCGGAATCTGTTTGAACCTCGATCTGTACAAACGGTCCTTCAGTATCTATCGATAAAAATGTGAATCCACACTCCATCGACTCGACTCTGGAACGATTAGATCGGATTATGCAGGATAACTGAACTCCGGATCGCCGAATTTTTTGAGTGTTCTGTAGTGGGATGCTACGGCCTCAAAGAATGTGTCGTGCATATTGTAGGGGATATTGAACTCTTGGGCCGTTTGCTCCACGATGGGACTAATTGCCGGATAATGGATACTGCAAACCCGGGGAAACAGATGGTGCTCGATCTGGAAATTGAGACCCCCGACAAACCAGCACAACGCTTTGTTGTCCCGTGCAAAATTATTGGTCGTCACCATCTCGTGAATCATCCAGTGTTCATCGATCATGTTCTCTTCGTCAGGAAGCGGATGGTCGGTCTCTTCGACGACGTGGGCGAGTTGAAAAATAATTCCAAGTATCAGCCCGGCTGTCAGGTGAAGCGTTCCGAATCCGATAAACAGTTGAACCCAGGTAATATCAAGTAGTACCATGGGCAGTACAAGCGTGTACGCATAATAGATACCCTTGGTGACAAACAGGATGACCCACTCGCTCCATGGATGATGTTTGCTTTCGTAGGGTCCGATATTGGACTTTAAGAAATTCTTGTAATCCTTGATAAATACCCAGAAAAAAGAGGCCAGACTGTAGGCAAAAAATGCAAGAATATGTTGTACACGGTGAATCGGCTTGTATTCCGAGTGCGGAGAGAGTCGAATGAAGTCCGCCACTTCCAGGTCTTCGTCATGACCGTGAATATTGGTGTAGGTGTGGTGGATGATGTTGTGTGTAATCTTCCAGATATATCCATTTGCACCCAACAGATCGAAGGTAAAGCCAAGAGCACGATTCACATGTTTGTTGGATGAGTAGGCCCCGTGAAGCGCATCATGGGATACTGAAAATCCGATTCCGGCCATTCCGACACCCATCAGAAAGCTCAGAAACCACATCACTTCCAGGGAAAACCGGCCCGAGATAATCAGAGCGTAACTTCCGAAAAAGAGAGTGAGCAACAAGACGGTCTTTACCACCATCTGCAGGTTGGCATGTTTGGAGAGGCCATTCTCCTCAAAATATTGATCGACCCGCTCTTTGACCGTTTTACTGAATTCCCGACTGATTTTATTGTTGAATGTTACTTTTTGGACTGCCATGGTTTTCCTCATTTCCTATTATACAAACTTCATTTTTTCCATGCAGATGGCCGTCTGCAGGATTCAATCGTTCACTCTGCCAGAGAGATACCCCGGGTTCCGCGAAGCAACTTTCTGCATATTGCATGCATATCATTCGCCCATTGTGCGTATTGGGTCCAAAGAACGATCCGTTCCAAGCCGGAATGATCGGCGATGATGAATCGTGAATCCGTATTCGGCAAGAGCCTCTCGATGCTCTTTTGTCGGATAACCGACATTCTTCTCCCATCCAAAACCAGGATATGTGTGGTGCAACTTCTTCATGATGCGATCCCGGTGAACTTTTGCCAAAATGGATGCTGCGGCTATTGAAGCAGACCTGCTGTCTCCTTTGACAATACATTCGAACGACACAAGAGAAGCAGGGTATCGATTCCCGTCTACCAACAGGAAATCCGGATCTCCTCCAGACTCACTACAGCAAACCATCGCTTCCAAAGAAGCGTTCAGAATATTGATCTCGTCAATTCGTTTTGGCGATTTTTCGATGAGCACCGAGTAGAGAGCTTCTTCCCGGATCTTTTCCGCCAACCTCTCTCTTTTTGAAGCAGACAGGGTTTTGCTGTCCCGATATCCGGTATGATCTCCATGGGGATCCAGGATCACACCTGCCGCAACGACCGGTCCGGCCAGACAGCCCCGGCCCACCTCATCGAGTCCCATGACCCGATGAAAGCCATCCGACCAAAGTTTTCGTTCGAATGTGAGCATCGCACTCAATCGATCGATGTCAGATTCCGAGGTGCTCCATGACCGCTTCGGTAATGTCCACTTCGTTGCGAATCTCCTCTTTCACGTAAAGGATGACAACATCTCCAGTCGACGTCGTCGTATTCAGAATGTAATCCAGACCTTTCTCTTGGGCAACGGCATCTATCGACTCCTGAACTTGTTCCAAAAGCGGAGACATCAGCTCGGCCTGACGCTGCTGGATCTCTTGTCGAACTTGATTCTGGGACTGCTGAAGTTCGAACTGCATCTGTCCCAAGCGCTCCTCTTCCTGCTGTCGGGCATTATCGGATATGACTCCGATCTTCTGTTGGAATGCTTCCAGCTCCTGTTGGAGAGCTCCTTCCTGCTCGGTCAATTCCTGTCGCTTTCGTTCAACAAAATTCTGCATGCGCTGTTCGACTGCACGCATCTCCGGCATGCGGTCCAGAATGGCTCTGGGCTCTACATAGCCGATCTTCATATCCTGTGCCTGACTCCGGTCCGGGGCCAGCATGAGGGTGAGCATCAGTAGAAACAGTCCGGTCATCCATCTTCTCTTCATCTTCTTCTCCATCTGTCGTTGATTCATGCTAGTTCGATGTCAATCGTTCGATGACCCGTTCAGTGATATCCACACTTCGATCCGATGCATAATAGATCAGTGGATCACCTGCGCTGGTCTGTGTATTCAGTACAAAATCGAGGTCTTCCTCCATGGCCGCTTCCTGCATCGCCTGTTCCACGCGCTGCATGACCGGCTCGATCAATTCGGCCTGGCGTTGCTGCAATTGATTCTGAATCCGGCGCTCCAAGTTACCAAGTTCCTCTTCCTGGGCCATGAGCTGCTCTTCGAGCGTTGCCTGCTCTTCGCTGGAGAGGGAACCGGACTCCATTTGTTCTTCATACGCATTGACCTCATCCATCCATGCGGAGTATCGACTTACGAACTGATCTTCCAGTTCTTGACCATACGTTTCCAACTGTTGCTGAATCTGCTGTGTCTCCGGAAGAGATCGCATGACCTCGTCCGGATTCATGATTCCGACACTCAACTGGGCGAGGACCAACCCTGGAGCCAGTGCCATCATCATAACCAATAGTCCTTTTCGAATCATATTCATACCTCGTTCTGATTTCATAGCAGGCAAAGTTAGTAAAAAGCGTCTCAATTTCTTAATTCTGACTCGTTGGATGTGCCAAGCCCCAAAATCTGAAGGACTTCGTCGGTTAAATCCCACTCTTCCCTTGCGAATAACATCCTCGGTTCCCCGGCCCGGTCCAGTACAAAGTCATATGAATCCTGTCGGGCTGCCCGATCAATCGCTTGGTAAATTTCTTGCTGGAGGGGTTCAAGCAGTGCCTTTTGCTGCTGAAAGTAGTCTCCGTCCGGTCCGAATTTCTGATGTAGAAATGCCTCTCTGTCTCCCTTTAGTTGCTCGATCCGGGCTCGCTGTTCCGCCCGCAGTTCCTCATCATACAGCAGTTCTCTCTCTTCAAAATCTTGTTCAAGAAGCTCGAGTTCCAACTCCATCTCCCGGGCCTCCTCACGCCACTGATTCCCGAGGATGGTCAACCTCTCTTCTATACCCTGATATTCCGGCATTTGTTCCAGTATCCGATCGGTATTGACATACCCCACTCGCTGATTCTGCGCTCCAACTTCTTGCGCCAGAACCGGAAAAAACAGGATCCAAATCCAGAAAACACGGTTCATGGTCTCTTGGTTTTGATCAGAAAGGAGCCCCGATATTGAAAAGAAACTCCCACTCACCAGCGTTCAACCCGCCACCTCGATTTGAAGACGGCGTTCCGTCCATTCGATATCCATAACTGAGATCCACCAACCCGAGGATGGGAAGATAGAGGCGGGCACCGAATCCAACAGCCCGTTTGACATCAAACGGGTCAAAGTCTTCCAGCGTCAGGAACGTATTCCCGGCATCTGCAAAGAGGTACGGGATCAGCTGCAACTGCTCCGAACTGACGGCAGGGTACCGAAGTTCCAGAGAATACTTTGAAAGGACTCTTCCCCCGATCAGGTTTCGATTCTCGTCCAATGGAGAGATAACGCCGGTAACTCCACCCGGATATCCACGCATATCCACATTGTCGTTGATAAAGCTCTGTCGCTGCTGAATTTCGGTTCCGCCCAGGAAGTATCGCTGGAAAAGACTCTCTTCGCCACTCCCGAAATAGCCCATGTATCCATACTGGGCACCTCCGGTCAGCGTCAGGTCACCGGCAATGTTCGTGTGGTTCTGGTACTCACTCTTCAGCTTGTAGTATTGTGCAAATCCCGGAAGGGGTGGTGCCACCTCTCCACTGATCAACAACTTGGATCCGGTTCGCGGCGAGATGAAGTTGTCCAGTGAATTTCGTTCAAACTGATGGGTAATACTCAGGATATTCGTATCCCCGTCCGGAAAGATCCCTGCAAATCCAGCCACATTGTAGAGCTGGTACGATAGCGACGTCTGCATGGAGAAAAAGTCATCGGGCCAGCGCAACTGCGGTCGGCCGATGGATACACCGGCAGAGAAGAGTTCGTTCCGTTCTCGTGGCTGGTTCCCGATCTGCTCATAGTTCAAAATATCATACGATGCATGAAACCCGAGAGAGGTCGGACGTCCACGGAGCCACGGCTCCTGGAACGACATGCTGTAGCTTTGATATCCCCGTCCCGTCACCTGAACACCGAGAGAGAATTTCTGTCCGTCTCCGGACGGGATCGGATTCCATCCTCCTTTCTCAAACATCCGTTGTACGGAGAAGTTGTTGAAGTTTACCCGTGCAGCCAGAATGATCCCGATATATCGCCCTCCAAACCCGCCGGAAAACTCAAAATTGTCCGTACTCTGAGACTCGTCGATCCGGTAGCTGACATCCACCGTCCGCTCCTCTTGATTCGGATTGAGGTTCGGTTCAATTCCTTCCGGATTAAAATATCCAACCGTACTGAGCTCCCGCACGGTTCGCATAATGGCCGATCGACTGTAGGTCTGACCCGGCATGGTTCTCAAATTCCGGCGAACCACATCATCGTGTGTTTTGGTGTTCCCCGAAAAGCTGACGTCGCGTACGGTTGCCGTCTCTCGTTCAATGATATCGAAACGGATGTCGAGTTCGTTCTCTCCCACTGCCTGAACATCCGGGACAATCTCGAAAAAGAGATATCCGATATTCTGGTAATTGCTTGTAATATCGTTCTCGTCCCTCCGCATGTAGAGGTTCTCTTCAAACTTTGTCTGATTGAACACATCGCCTTCCCGAAAATCAAGCATGGTCGATAACTGTTCATCCGTATAGACGGAATTGCCTTCCCAGGTGATGTTCCGTACCCGGTATTGCGGGCCTTCATGGACCTCGATGTCAACTGCTACCCGATCCAGAGTCCCGCGAATCCAGTGATCGTGGTCATACACATAGACCGAATCCGACAAAATCCTGAAATCCCGAAACCCGTTTTCGCGGTAGAAGGTTCGAAGGTTGGTCATCGCTTCTTCGAAATCTTCCTCCGTGTGGACATACCGTTTAAAAAGACGAAGGAACGTGTCTTCTTTGATCGTACCAAGCTCTTTTCTCAAATCCCGATCGCTGTACTCTTCATTTCCTTCAAACCGGATACGTCCGATTTTGATCCTCTGTCCGGGATCGATTTGGAAGGTGAGTGTACTCCGGTTCCGTTCGTTATCCGAAATCTCTTCGACGGTCTCGACCTCAATGAACCAGTGTCCTTTGTTCTGATAATACCGTCGAATGGTCTGAATCGCCTGCTGTTTCGCAGAGTTGGTGACGGCAAACCCGGGCAGGAGAGTGATCTGCTCCTCGAGTTCCCGGCGATGCGACCGTTTGATGCCCTCCAGGTGGAACTCTTCAAGCCGTGGCTGCTCCTGAACACGAATGATCATGTTTACACGACTCCCTTCGGGCTCGACACAGATCTGGACGTCGCTGAAAAGACTCGTTCGATAGATGCGACGGACCGCTTCAGGTACCTCTTCGCCAGGAATCGTAATTTGGTTTCCCACCTGCATTCCACTGGTACTGATCAGATAGCCGTCCCGGGCTGTACTTGCCCCTTCGACTCGAATATCATTGATCACATAACTCTGCGGACGCTCCTGCGTCGGATCCGTAATCTGAAATTCACAGGCCTCCTGAGCTACTGCGGGATCCGGCATCAGCCCCGTGAATGTCCATACCAGAAGTGCGATAAAATATACGAGTCCAATCGGGCGTCTTGGCACGGTGTTCAACTCCTTCATCCGTTTTTTCACGAGGTAAAATGATTCACAATATTCTGCATTATTTGACCGGGACGGCTGTTTCGGACGTTGCCGAACCGTCGGTCGCGTCGTTGGTAGGATTCAATCGCTTGATAGAGTTCATCTCTCCGGAAATCAGGCCAATACGTCCGGGTAATGTACAGTTCGGAGTAGGCAAGTTGCCAAAGCAGGAAATTGCTGATCCGATATTCACCACTGGTTCGAATAATCAGATCCGGGTCCGGTACCGAGGCTGTAGAAAGATGACTCGAAATCCGTTCGTCATTGATCTCGTCCGGATCCAGCTCGCCACGTTGTACCTCCCGAGCAATCTCCTTGACGGCTTCCGTGATATCCCAGCGCCCCGAGTAACTGAGTGCAAGGCATAACTGCATGCGCTTGTTGTTGCGAGTCAACGCCATGGCTTCACGAAGTTCCTTTTGACACTGCGCCGGAAATCGTTCGGTTTGGCCAATGGTCGTCAATCGAATATCGTTCTCGTGCAGCTTGTCCGTCTCGCTTCGGAGGGCACTTACCAGAAGTTTGATCAACGCATTGATTTCGCTGCTTGGCCGCCCCCAATTCTCTGTCGAGAACGCGTAAAGAGTCAGGTACTGGACACCCAATTGGGCGGCCGATTCGGTGATATCCCGAACCGATTCCACTCCGGCGCGATGGCCGAAAACACGAACATTCCCTTTTCGCCGTGCCCATCGACCGTTCCCGTCCATGATTATGGCGATATGTTTCGGGATTTCGCCGGATGCGATCAGTGACTCCTGACGCTTCTGATCTTCGCCGGTCGGCTTTTTATGTGTTGTTGAATCTGATTCCAATCGTTCTGTTCTCCGGATGTCTCCATCCATTCCTGTCACTCCGGGCATCTCCCGTACTTGACAGATCTGTCGGATCTGTCAAGCCAAACAAATTAGACCATGACAAAAGGTTTATCAAGCTTTCATTTGAGACGGCCCGACAAGGATGCTTTCAATTCCAACATCTCGCAAAGTGCTAACGCAGCTTCGGCTCCTTTGTTACCTCGATCCCGACCCGCCCTCTCCATGGCTTGTTGAACCGTATCCGTTGTCAAAATTCCGAACGCAATCGGCTTTCCAGTCTGCATATTCAGTTCCCGTATACCGTCCGTGACGGCTCTGCACACATAATCAAAATGGGGGGTATCCCCGCGAATGACGGCTCCAATCGCAATGACTCCATCCACATCATCACGCTCGGCCAACCATTTGCATGCCAATGGCACTTCAAACGAACCGGGACAAGAGACAACATGAATGGCTTCTGATGAGACCCCCTTCGCCTCCAGGGCCAGAATGGCTCCGTCCTTCATCTCGTCCGTCACCATCGAATTCCAACGGGCGACAACCACGCCCACCCGAAGCTTGCTCCAGTTCATAACGTCTCCACCCTCAGCTTGTTTCATGGCTGCCTCCTTTTTCTTTTTTCCAACTCTTTCGTTGCCTCGCGAGGCGGCGCAGGGATGCAACATGACCCGATCCTATTGTGACCACACCCAACCACGGAGCATATGTATTGGACGAACCATGAAAATCACTTCCACCCGTCTCCAGTACTCGCCGCTCTCGGGCCAGCTCGCGAAACCGCTTCTGTTGTTCAAAATCATGAGATGGATGGATCACCTCGATACCATCCAGCCCGACTTCCATATATTCGATCACCTCATTCTGATCATACAACGGTCCCGGATGGGCAAGAGACGTCACACCACCTGCCTCTGCGACACAATTCGTCAACTCCTCCAACTCCACAAAATCTGTCTTGATGGAATCAATCATCTGCCCGGAAAGATGGCGCATAAACGCTTCCCCCACCGTGGCAACCACTCGCTTCCGTACCAAAGCTTGAGCCAGATGAGGTCGTCCGACCACCCGACTTCGTGCCTGAGCTTGCACCTCTTCCAGCGTCACCTCAATCCCCTGTTTCGAAAGGAGGCCCAAAATCTCCTCCATTCGATTGGACCGAGCGTCAATTTGTCTGCGAATCAGTGACCGAATCCGGTTGGAATCCGGGTCAAAGTCATAGGCCAATACATGAATCTGACGCCCCGGAACGGTCGCAGTAAACTCGACGCCCGGAATGAGTGTCAGATCGGAGTCGGAACCGAGTAGATGTGCAACACGGTCATACCCACTCAACGTATCGTGATCCGTTATTGACAGTGTCTCCAGATGGTGGGAACGGACCAGATCCGGGATCTCTTCCGGCTCGCAGGACCCGTCGGAAGCCGTTGTATGCAAATGCAGGTCTGCTCTACCCACGCTCCCTCCCGACCTTCAACTCACTCACCGGCACGAACCCGCAAGGTTTGCCCCGGATATATTCTCGTTCCACGAAGACTGTTCAACCGCTGAATCTGGGCAACGGATACCCCGTGAGAATTTGCAATGCCGATCAGGGTGTCATTGCGCTGAACCGTATACGTAACCGTCCCCCCGGACCCGCTCTCGACTTGATGATCACCGGAACCTGCGGCCAACGAGAAAACATCTTCGCCAGCCTGCCGGCGACGATTCAGATCTTGTTTCTCTGCAAAAGAGAGGGAATCCATTTGCCGGTAATAGGACGCCCGTCCGTTGGGCACATGAAGCGTCAGCTTCTGTCCCGCCCGAATAATGTTTCCGACCCCGTTCCAGTTCCGAACCTGCCAGGAGGCGACACCGAACCATTCGGCAATGTGTCCGACCGTATCCCCACTCTTCACCGTATACTCTACGGATGTACTGTTGGCCGGAACCTGAACTTGAGCCGACTGCCGGGAAGACGATGTGGAGGTACGTCGCGAAATTGAATTGGTCGGGCGATCGGCTGCAATCGGCTGCATCGAACCACTTGCGACCGGGATCATGATCCGCTGTCCCGGATGAATAGTCGAACTCAACGACTCATTCGTATCATAAAGTGACCGGACAGATGTGTCGTACCGTCGTGCGATCTGTCCCAAATTCTCTCCCCGGCTCACAGTATGCACCGCTACTTCATCCACTCGCTCGCTTTCAGGAATCCGTTCCACATTGGCGAGAAACTCTTGCCGAATGCCCGTCGGAATCTTGAGCGGGTACCGGTCTCCCGGAGGAGTCGCCCAGCGCAAAAGCTCCGGATTGTACTCACGTAGCTCCTGAGTGGTTATTCCGGCTGCTTCGGCGAGTCGATCCAGTGAAAGCAACCCCTCGACCTCGACCACGTCATACCTCCAGGGCTCTCCGCCATAGTGACGCTCGAACCCAAACTCTTCGGGATGAAGCGCAATCATGGTCGCGGCGATAAAGCCGGGGACATACCCTCTCGTCTCCCTGGGGAGATAGGGGTAGGCCGCCCAATAGTCCTCAATCCCTCCGGCAGAATTGATCGCTCTCCGAAGACCCCGCGGCGAAATATTATAGTTGGCCATCGCCAGATGCCAATCTCCCCAAATGTTGTACAGATCACGCAGGTGTTGTGCAGCCGCACGCGTCGCCTTGACCGGATCTCTGCGTTCGTCAAGCCACCAATTGACCTCCAGGCCGTATGCGGCACCGGTTGGCCGGATGAATTGCCAAAGCCCAACGGCCGCAGCCCAGCTTCGTGCAGTCGGATTCAGGCCACTTTCGATCATGGAGAGATGAATCAACTCGGGGGGGACTCCCTCCTCTTCAAAAATCTCTCTCATCATCGGAAAATACTTCTCGGATCGTTCCAGCCAGCGATCCATGACCTCCGGGCGCCGGATCGTATAGTACGTCAAGTGACGCGTCACATGGCTGTTCTGCACCAATGGAATCTCGGTCTGGTCGAACCGAATCTGAACGGGAAGGTCGAACCGTTCAGGCACCCAATCGTCACCCTCGCCCCAGAGTTCCTCTTGCACGTCGAACACCTCTCCCTCCACCTCATTCAACGAGCCGGTAACGTTGTAGAAGTCACGATACTCCGCGACTACCGAGCGATAGAGCTCGACAAAGCGCCGCTCTTCCCGCAAATCCGGACGGGTATCCAGCAACCAATGAAGTTCGGACACGGCTTCCCGAAGGCCCTCTTCTGCCGAGACCAGATCATCATCGATCCGTGCATTCAGAACATCGAGATAAATCCGGTAGACCTCCGCCATTTGTGCTAGTGACTCCCGATCCGTCAACTCGACCGGTTCCAGCTCACGCTCCGCCGGTTGCTCCGAAATCTCCAGTCCAAGGCCCAATGGATTGGGATAGGGAAGCAACTGTTTCTGCATCGGGTGGAGATTGTCCGTCGGCTCACTGTCACTCCCTCCCTGTTGCGCAATCAAGGGTGTGGATAGCAGACCCATAAAAAGAACGAATACGGTAAGGAATCGCATAGACAAAGCGTTGTTTCGGTGAATTTTTGAAAATTAACCAATCCATCCCACTTATGGAACTTGAACCGGGATCTCTGGAGCGTCAATTTGTCGGGCCGAACCGCTCGCGATTGTGACTCCACCCCTGCACCAATGGCCAACGACGCCCCATCCCGAACGCACGTGCAGTCACTTTCAGTATGGGAGGAGCCTGATATCGTTTGAATTCATTGCGATCGACCAGTGAAAGAAGCTTGCTCAGCGTCGCCCGACTCAGCGTTGTCATGGAATCGATCTCGTCGAGATCCAGCCTCCGTTCAAGATACGCTTCCAAAACCGGATCCAGAAGATCGTATGGGGGCAGTGTATCCTGATCGGTCTGATCCGGACGAAGCTCGGCACTGGGTGCCTTTTCAAGGATGGAAACCGGTATCACTTCCCGGCCGTACCAGACATCGTTGATCCATCTTGAAAGTGCATATACATCCTGTTTGTAAAGATCTCCGATCGGGTTCAACCCACCGTTCATGTCCCCATAGAGCGTGGCATATCCGGTCGCCAGCTCTGACTTGTTCCCGGTCGTCAAGAGCAGATCGCCGAATTTGTTGGCCATCGCCATCAGAAGCAACCCCCGGATTCGACTCTGTACATTCTCTTCGGCAACCCCGAACGGTCGATCTCCAAACAGAGGGGCCAACGAGCGAACGGCTTGATCGTACATCTCCTCGATTGAGAGTTCATGCAGTGTCACGCCGAGCGCATCCGCCAACAAGACCGAATCGTCCACACTGCCGGGGCTCGAAAATCCGGAAGGCAGTGTCAATGCGGTCACGCGCTCCGGGCCAACCGCTTCTGCTGCAAGAACGGCGACCAGGGCCGAATCGATCCCGCCGCTCAATCCAAGAATCAGCCGTTCCGAAGCCCGACTCTTGGTAAGGTAGTCCCGGATACCCGTTACCAATCCCCGAAACAGTCGTTCCAGTTCGTCCTCGTTCTTGTCGTCTGCCTGCTTCCCGAGAATCCGGTCGGACCCTCTTGCAAGCTCCACGGTTTCGCTTCCGGTCTCAAACGGCAGCAACGACTGAAACACCGTTCCGTCCGGCATCACCACCATGGAGTCCCCCTCAAAGAGCAGTTCGGCTTGAGCGCCCACCTGATTGCAGTAGACAATCGGTGCTCCCAGTTCCCTCGCCCGTCGCGTCAATACCGTTCGACGAAGTTTGTGTTTTTGGCGGGTATAGGGGGATGCCGAAAGATTCAGGACCAAGTCCGGGTTCAAGGAGACCAGTCCCGCAACCGGATCTCCGTGATAGGCATGCGCACCACTTTCGTTCTCATTGTGCCAGAGATCCTCACAAACCGTCAACCCGATCCGGTATCCCCCCAAATCCAGCCAGTGACAATTCGTGCCGGGCTCAAAATACCGCTCCTCGTTAAAGACATCGTAAGAGGGGAGAAGCTGCTTGGGCGCTGTTGCAAGTCGTGTCCCCTCTCGAGCAACTGTGACCACATTGCAGAGAGGTCGCCGACTTCCGGCCGGTGCGTGTTCAATGGTTCCGAATGCGACCGTCACATCGCCGGTTCGGGATACAAACTCGTGGCTGGCACGAATCGATGCCTCGCAAAACGCAGGTTGCTCCAGAAGATCCTGGGGCGGATACCCGGGCAGTGCCATCTCCGGAAAGATCAGAAGGGAGATTCCGTCCGTCCCGGCTTGCCGGAGGGCCTCTTCCATCTGCTGAATATTGCCCTCCAGATCTCCCGGAGTCGGGTTCATTTGAACCATTCGAATCTTCATACACCCCTCTCGTCACTCAATTGCAGTTCAATGCATCCATCCCGCCTTCCGTAACGCTCCATCCCCGTTCGCAGACATTCGGGGAAGACCGGTCGGTCCGAAAGCTCGATCAGAGGAACCCAGGCAATATCAGTCAGAATGGCATCTCCCGGGCGATCCGGATCGCTTCCCAGTTTCGGTACACCTCCGACCCAGTCACAGAGCCAATAATACTCAATGGCATGAAACGGAGGAGAAACAAACTGATGGTGAAGCGAGATGCGAATCGGTTCGACCCGAATCCCCGCCTCTTCTTCCACTTCCCGAATGACGGCCTCGTGAAGAGGCTCGCCAGGAATCACCTCTCCTCCGGGTGGAATCCAGATGGGATACGGCCGAGTGGGACCGTCCAGCTGCACCAACAATATTTTCTCTTCCCGAAGAATCAGTGCAGAGGATCGAATCCGGATCCGGTTTCGATCGGTTCGGCCCGAATTCATGCCGAATGCTGCCCATTACCCGAATCAAGCTCCAATTCACGGGCCGATGCAACCGATGCACCCACAAACGAAACAAACAGAGGATGGGGACGGCTCACCGTACTTTTCAATTCCGGATGAAATTGTACGCCGACAAACCAGGGGTGTTTCGGAAGTTCTATGATTTCGACCAGATCCCGATCCGGATGGATCCCGGAAAAGAGGAGTCCGTTCTCGCGGAGTTTTTCACGAAGCCGGTTGTTCACTTCGTATCGATGACGATGCCGTTCATCAACCTCCGGTTGGCCATATGCCTTTTCGGCTCTGGATCCAGGTGCAAGCCGGCAGTGATAGCTTCCCAGCCTCATGGTTCCGCCCGTCTCCTGCCTGCCTTTTTGGTCCGACATCAGGTCAATGATGGGCCATGGACTGTCAGGGTCGAACTCTGTACTTCCTGCCTGCGACTCTCCACACACGTTTCTGGAGTACTCGATCACGGCACACTGCATTCCGAGACAGATCCCGAAAAAGGGAATCCCCTCTTCCCGTGCGTAACGTACGGCCTGCAACTTCCCGTCAATACCCCGATCTCCAAAACCGGGAGCAACCAAAATACCGTCTGCACCTGCAAGACGCTTTTTCACATTCTCTTGCGTCAGGTGATCCGACTGAACCCAGTCGATCGTCACGCTGACATCATTTGCAGCACCCCCATGGATCAGTGCTTCTATAATCGATTTGTAGGCATCATGGTACTCGACATACTTGCCGACCAGCGCAATGGTCACTTCCCGATCCGGGTGCTTGAGTCGGTCCACAAACCGGCTCCAGTCTGTCAGATCGGGTTCACTTGCCTTCAGGCCCAATTTTTCGATCACCCGTCGATCCAGGCCCTCCTCTCGCATTAAAAGGGGTACCTCGTAGATGCTCTCCGCATCCAGAGATGCAATCACGTCCTGATTCTCCACATTGCAGAATTGTGCAATCTTGGTCCGGATGCCTTGATCAAGCTCGTACTCGGACCGACAAACGAGTAGATCCGGGCTCAATCCACTCTCGGAAAGTGTTTTGACCGAATGCTGAGTCGGTTTGGTCTTCAACTCACCTGCAGCTGCCAAATAAGGGACCAATGTCAGGTGGATGGAGAGTGTATTGCTGCGTCCGACATCGTATCGCATTTGACGCATCGCTTCAATGTACGGGAGGCTTTCGATGTCTCCCACGGTTCCCCCCACTTCGACGATCACCACATCATACTCCCCGGACTCACCCAGGTTGAGTACATGGGATTTGATCTCGTCGGTAATATGGGGAATGACCTGAACCGTTTTCCCCAAATACGCACCTTTTCGCTCTTTGGTGATGACATCGTAATAGATCCGTCCGGTGGTCACATTGTTCTCCTGTGACGTCCGGATATCGAGAAACCGCTCATAATGACCCAGATCCAGATCGGTCTCGGCTCCGTCATCGGTCACATACACCTCTCCGTGTTCATACGGATTCATGGTTCCCGGATCCACATTGATGTAGGGGTCCAGTTTCTGCACCGTTACACGCAATCCCCTGGCGACCAAAAGACGGCCCAGTGATGCACAGATGATTCCTTTACCCAGAGATGAGGTCACACCACCGGTAACAAAAACGTATTTGGTAGCCATGGAAGATTGATCCGAATTGAGATGTCGCAGCCATTGCCCACGCAGTAGAAATTGAACGGGGCAGACAAGGACCCATGAATGGGTCGAAAAATAGGTGGTTCCCCTCTCCCGTTCAATAGACAATACCCCGGAATGGACTGTACCGGTTCATTGCTACATTGTATCTTGTCCGACATGTCAGATGAACACAACTACATTGCAGGGAAAAACCCTCTCTTCGAAACGCTCGAACAGCGACCCGGCGAGATCGAGAAAATCTTTCTACGGGACGGACTTCGCGGACGGGATGTCGGTCGCATTCAGGAGCTCGCCTCCAGTCACCGGATTCCGGTTTCCCGTGTCCCGGCTGCCCGCCTTCGGGAGCTGACCGATGAGCGACAGGACCAGGGGGTCGTCGCTCTTGTGAGCCCGATTCACTATCTGGATCTGCACGACTGGCTGGACGAAGCAGATGTATCTGCAAATACCTCCCTGTTGTTGCTGGACGAAATTGAAGACCCTCACAACTTCGGCGCCATCCTTCGATCGGCGGCAGCGGCCGGAATCACAGCCGTGGTTGTTCCCAAACACCGCCAGGCTCCGGTAACCAGTACCGTCTTCAAGACGTCGGCAGGCACAGCAGGTCGGATTCCGATTATTCGGGCGGGGAATCTGAATCAGGCCATTCTTGAACTCAAAGAACAGGGATTCTGGATTGCCGGTCTGCAGGCGGGTTCGGCTACGCCTCTCTGGGAGATGGATGTCACGGTACCACTTGCCTTTGTGATTGGCAGCGAGGGGAGCGGTATTCGGAAAAAAACGCTCGAACATTGTGATTTTCACTACGCCATTCCGATGCACCATGGAGTGGAATCATTGAATGCATCGGTAAGTGCAGCGCTCGTCAGCTATGAGTGGCGTCGCAAGCAGGATACAACGACTTGACGAATCCGGCGGTCTTCCCGTCATTACGAATTGAACCCAACACGGCCCAGCCCATGATACGATCCTTGATTCTGCTCACACTCCTGTTTGTTCCACTCACTGCGGGCAGCCCGGTCCCCCCATCCGATCCACCAACCGGATCGACGACACTGGATGCCGACGACGTTTCGGTCCAACCGGCTTCGTTCATGGACGTCCTCGAGGACCCGGTCGCAGATCATGATCAGCCTCTGGCACAGATTCGAACGGGCCTGGACGTTACACGACTGATGGCCGGTACCACTCCCTGGGTCGAGGAGACGTTGGCCGGCATGAATCTGCAACAGAAAGTCGGGCAGATGCTGAGCCCGCGCATCAATTCTCACTATATGAGCTCCGATTCCGATGCATTTCGGGAGATGGAACAGTGGATCGGGGAACTGGGATTGGGTGGTATCACCTTTTTTGCAGGAGATGTTTATGCACTCTCCACTCTTGTCGACGAATTTCAGGAGTTGAGTGAAATTCCACTCCTCGTAAGCGCCGATTTCGAACGCGGAATCCCGATGCGAATCCGGCGCGGCACGGCCTTCCCGGAAGCCATGGCTCTGGGAGCGGCAAACGACCCCCACCTTGCCTATCGCATGGGACTGGTTACCGGATTGGAGGGTCGCTCTCTGGGGGTCCACCAGAATTTTGCACCCCTGGCCGATGTAAACAACAATCCGGACAACCCGGTGATCAACATTCGCTCGTTCGGCGAGGATCCCGAACGTGTCGGGACATTGGCGAGTGCCTGGATGCGGGGACTCCATGACGGCGGAATGATCTCCACGGCCAAACACTTCCCCGGTCACGGAGACACGGATCTGGACTCTCACTATACACTTCCGTCCATTCCTCATGACCGGGAACGACTCGAGCAGGTAGAACTGCCACCCTTCCGGGAACTGATTGACAACGGAGTACTCTCCGTCATGACCGCACATCTCGCCATTCCTGCGTTGACCGAACAAGAGGGGTTGCCGGCGACTCTCTCCCGCAACATCCTGACGGACTTGCTTCGCAAGGATCTCGGTTTTGGAGGCTTGGTCGTAACAGATGCCCTGGACATGCAGGGAATCGATCACTTTTTTGACCGGAGCGAAGCCGCCGTCCGGGCTGTCAAAGCGGGAGCCGACATCATCCTTCTTCCACCCGATCCAGTCGTGGCACTCGAAGCGATCGTCTCTGCCGTCCGGCTTGGCGAGATATCCGAAGAGCGAATTGACGCCTCTGTACGCAGAATTCTGGCCACCAAAGAGGCGGTCGGCCTTTCCGAATATCAACCGAGTGATGCCCGTGATATCCGCCGCACGGTCGGAATCGAGAGCCATCGAAAACTGGCTCTGGAGATCGCCCGCCAATCGATTACCAGCGTCCGGGATCGCCACAACTTGCTGCCAATCACCGACCGGGAAATCCGGCGCCCACTGCTCATCTCCCTTTCCGACCGGGAAGGCCAGGTGACCGCCGTTCACCGATCCGACTCCCCAAACACGGCCGAGCCGGCCGGTAGCCACTTCGAAGCTCTTTTTGCCGAAAAAACGGGACGGTTCAGAACCGGAAAAATAGATGCGCGAACAAACGAACTGGAACTGGAAAAACTGATCGAAGACGCACAAGCGTCCGATCTGATCCTGATTCACTCCTATATACGGACTCACCGGGTCGACGAAGAGGAAGAGTCCGTTTTCCCTGGCGAGATCGATCGTGCCCTGCGCGAACTGGACCGCCTTGATGTCCCGACTGCACTCGTCTCGTTCGGAGACCCCTATCTTCTCCGACAGATGCCCGATGCCGACCTATACGTCAATGCGTGGAGCAGTGTGGAATCCTCCATTCAGGCGGCTGTCGAGGCTCTTCTTGGAGAGATTGCGCCACGAGGGCGGATGCCGGTGGCGATTCCCGGCCTGGTTAATATCGGCACTGGACAGACAGACGAAATTGAATAAAAAAAATGTACACGATTGAATCCAAACCGGCCCCATCATGAAACGACTTCTCCAGATACTCGGTATACTCCTCGGACTCTTTCTTCTGATCCTCGTCGGGCTGAACCTCTACCTGACCGATGATCGTCTGCGCAGTTGGGTCTTGCCACCTGTTCAAGAGACGTTGAATCGAGAGGTGCAGCTGGACCGGATCAGCTACACGTTCTTTCGTACGTTTCCCCGGTTCGGCCTCATCCTGGAAGGATTCGAACTCCCCGGAAGCGTGGATGAGGAGCCGGTGGCCAGCTTCGATGCGCTCACGGTTTCTGTCAAACTGTTCCCTCTCCTGAGGGATCGTCTGGAAATCACAGAATTGGAGTTGACCCGTCCGGAGATCACCTATCGAGTCTATGAAGATTCGACCACCAATATTGATTCACTGATGCCTGAAGGTGGCGAAACAGAGACCGAACCTGAATCAGGTTCCGGAACGGACACACCCTTCCAAATCGAAATTCCACGCATCGGGATCACCGATGCAACCCTTCACTATCACGATGCCACCTCCGGCATGAGAGCTACGATGGATGGTATGACGACCGATATCGGACTCTCCTATGGCGAAGAGATTCAGACCCGCATGGAATTGAATCTGGAGTCGATCTCCGCCTGGTCCGGAGAGGAGACCCTTGTCGAGAATTTATCGCTGAGGATCGAGCAGCGCTCCCGGCTTCACTTGGCAGAAGAGCGCTTTTTATTGGAAGAGAGTCAACTCTCCATCCGAAACTTTACGTTGCAACTGGACGGTCAATTCCGAAACTGGAGTACAGATGCACCGGAATTGGATCTTGCCTTCCGGTCCGCATCCGACCAAGTGGGCGAACTATTGGGACTGCTTCCACCCTCCATGCAGGAGAATTTACAGGGTGTACAGTCCGACGGTGCCTTCACACTGGAGGGATGGGTTCGGGGTCCATTGGTGGATGGAGAGATTCCGCCATTTGATTTGACGGCCACAATCGTGGACGGCTCGCTTCAACACCCGGACCTGGATGCTCCGGTAGAGCAGATCCAGCTCGATCTTCGCGCCACTCCCGAACAGGTGACCATCACTGAATTCCAGGCACAGGCACTCGAGAATCGTATTCGGGCAGAGGCCGTTATCGAACGACCGCTTTCGGAAGATGCTCCCTTCTCTTTCTCCATGGAGAGCGATGCCGATCTGAGCACGATTCACCGCTTCTACCCTCTCTCGGATAGTGGCGTGGATCGTCTTGAAGGCATGCTCTCTCTTCAGGCAAGTGGGGAAGGACGTTTGGATGATCCGGAATCGACCCGGTTCGAAACCCGATTTACCCTGCAGGGTGGAGCCCTTCAATTGGCAGATATCCCCGATCCGATCGAAGAGATCGAAGCGGATGTAGAGGCCAATCAAGACAGAGTTCTGCTTCACAATTCATCCCTCCGTCTTGGCGGGAATCAACTTCGAATCGCCGGAGAGATCACGCAGCCCATGGCAGACGAACCCGATATGGATCTGACCATCGAGGGGCTCGGAGTACTCTCGGAGATTCACCGGTACGTATCTCTCGAGCCGTGGGTCAACGAACTGAATGGGACAGCTCGCCTGGATCTCCGTTTGAACGGGCCTGTACATGACCCGACGGGCATCGCACTCAACGGCTCCATGAATTTGTCAGACGTTGCCATACAGGGAGATTCCCTCTTCCTTCCGGTTACCGGTCTTCATGGAGAACTTCTGGCTAGCCCGGAGCAACTTGACCTGACGGAGTTCGAGATGAACTACGGCCGGTCCGATTTCTCGATTCAAGGGACCGTCGATCGATACATGGGTATTCTTGAAGAGCATGACCAACTGTCAACCATGCCGGCCATACAGGGAAGCTACCACAGCCGGCTTCTCGATATGGACGAAATGATCGACTGGGAAGCGGAATCCGAAGAAGAGGAGATATGGATCGAACTCCCTTCCATGACCGCCGACGTCGACGCACGCATCGACTCTCTCATCATCTTCGAAACGGAAATCACCGACATTCAGGGGAGTGGACGTCTCCGCCCGGATCAAATACAGATCGATGGCGCGACAGCCCGGCTTTTGGGCGGGTCGGCGCGGGGAGATCTCTCATGGGACGTCCCGCAACCGGACCGAACCCGTATTCGGTTCGACGGAGGATTGGATGCGCTGCAGGCCGACGCCTTTTTCCGTGAATTTCCCATGTTCGGAGAGAACAGTCGACTCGAACAATATGTCACCGGAGCCTTTTCGGCTCAAGTGAACTATGACACCGAACTGGACGCCTTTGTGCAGCCGGACATCACAACCACCCGGGCCAACGGGAACTTCGGAATGACACAGGCCCGACTCGAAGGGCACCCGATACAGGATCGATTGGCCACCTGGTTGGGAGCCGATGAATTTCGATCCATGGCTCTGGATGAATGGACAGCTCTCTTTGCAATCGAGGACACGGTATTGACCCTGGAGAACTTCAGCCTGACAAGCGGGAACATCGGCGTCGAGTTGAATGGAACCCAGCACCTGGTCAATGACGAGATCGACTTTGTGGTCGAACTCTTTCTCCCCTCTCGATTTCGGGCCGGGCTTGCATCCGTTCTCTCTTCCCGAGTGGTCGATGCTCTGCAGCGGGAGGACGGGATTATTGTCGTTCCGCTCCGGATGACCGGCACAATGGAGCGACCTACCATCACGCCTCGTCAGACTGTCATCGAAGATCTGCTCCGCGATACCGTACGGGATCAGGGAGAACAGCTGCTCCGGGGGCTCTTCCGCTGAAGCAAACGGGACGCACAGTGATCGCCCACGGCAGAGACATTCACAGATGCCTTTTGTAACTTCCTGCGCACACAACCTGGACCAAGATTGACCCATGCAGACACCCGAGGGAGCCTACTTTACCTGGAATGCCGACCCAATTCTCTTCTCCATACCGGAGTTCGATCTTCCGATCCCTCTTTCCATCTGGGGGCTTCTTGCCGGATTCGGTCTGCTTTTCTGGCTCTGGAACCGACACATTCCATCTGACGACAACGCCCGGGCGGCTGTCCCCTCCTGGAAACCATGGAGCATCATACTGGGATCACTGATTTCCATGCAGCTGATTTTCTGGCTTGTCGCCCCGCATGGACCCACTCTGGATACGATCGGACCTGTCCAGCCTCGCTGGTACGGCCTGATGTTCGCCTGTGCCTTTATTTTCGGATATCTGCTCGCCTCCCGCCTCTTTCGGGATGCCGGGCGAACAGCCGAAGAGATGGACCGTCTCCTGATTTACATCCTCGTTGCCACCATCATTGGTGCCCGATTCGGCCACATCCTCTTCTACAATCTGGACTACTATCTTCGGAACCCGCACCTGATTCTAGCCGTATGGCGAGGAGGACTTGCTTCCCACGGGGCCGCCATCGGGATTATCATTGCCATGTGGCTCTATGTACAAAAAACCAGAAACATGAGTTTTCTCTGGCTGGCCGATCGTGTGGTTCCGTCTGTCGCCATCGGTGGAATGTTTATCCGAATCGGCAATTTCTTCAATTCAGAGATCCTGGGTGAGCCAACCACATTGCCGTGGGCCGTCGTATTCGAACGAATCGATTCCGTACCACGTCATCCCTCCATGCTCTATGAATCCCTCTCCACTGTCATGATTCTGGGCCTCCTTCTCTGGATCTACAAACGGTTCGAGAATCGTCCACCGGAAGGGGCTCTCTTCGGAACCTTTCTGGTCACCCTGTTCACCGGACGATTCCTGATCGAGTTCACCAAACTCTATCACTCGGATTTCGAAGCGTACATCCTGCTGAATATGGGGCAATGGCTCTCGATACCGATGGTACTCTTCGGGATCTGGATTCTGTTCAAGAAGGTCAAATGGGCCGAGCCGGCTCCGGATCGACGGGTCGTCAACCTATAAACGGAACTCCGAAACACCTGTCCGGCTCAGAACCGAATCTGGAAATTCCCGCTCATTCCTGCCTGCAGATTCGGAACCTGCTCATCATCCATCAGATGGAATTCGACCTGAAGCCGAAGAATCCGTGATAGATTCCGGTCATACCCGACTGTATAGATGCGATTTTCGGTTGCAGCCACATCGTAGACAAGCCAGTCGTAGCGTGCCTGGATCCGCGCCTCGTCCGAAATATGAAATCCAGCAGATGCGAGCAGGCCGTGAATTTGTTCATCCGGAATGTTGGCTCGCTCGGCATCCGTAAAGAGATACTCGGCTGCCAGATACCACTCTTCATCCTGAACACGGAGATCCCCACCCAAACTCAGGCGTTGACCATCGACCGGTTGTGCAATACCGGGTACACACCGCTCGTCACATGTACCGGCTATTGTACTGGCTCCCAGTTGAAGCTCTGTTCCTTCCCGGAGGTCTCCCCGCCATGTCCCGCGAGCCGTGTATTGAAACCGATTGTCGGAATTGGTCTGTACTCCGACTCCGTTGTACATTCCGACATTGTACCCGAATCCGTCTCGTTCTCCATGCAGGGAGAGACCAATCTCGCGCGAGTAGATCTGTCTGCCCGTCAACTGCGCCCGTCGCATAAAGTCGGTCGTTCCGGTCGAATAGATCTGCTCCCTGGAGACTTGAGGTTTTTGTGCACCTACCCGAAGTGCCACCCAGTCATCCATCTGCCACTGAAGCCAGGCGTCCAGGAGGTTGGGTTGAGACTCCAATCGAAATTGAAGCCGATACCGGATTCGATCATCGAGCCCGCCCGCCAGTCCAAGACGAGCCGTTCCGATACGGAAGGACTGGCCCCGAAGATCATCGGCATCCGTAAATGCAAAATCACCAAACGTCTGGAATATTCCTGTCAATCGAATGGGATCAGACTGAATGGTCGAAAGCAGCTCGTCCGTCAGGGGTGCCTCTCCTGACTGCGCCTGCATCGATCCCGCCATCAACAAGAAAATGAACATTGTCACACCAAACCTGTTTCGCCACACGCAAATCGTCCTGCCGATCTCTTTCCTTCTGCTCATGAACTTTCCACATATTTTTAAATTCTGACGTAACGAAAACACGTCCCTGCACCCGTCGGCTCCGCAATCTGCCTTTCAAAGCGAGGACCGAGTGTGTTTACAATTTAGTAACAATTTGAATACATATCTGTTCTCTATTGTTTCCTGATCGAACGACCGTGCATGCCCCTCCGAAAAAAGGTATGTTGACGCCCATGGAAACAGTGGCACTCCGATGGTTCTCCCTCTTCTATCCAACGCTCGGTATTTTTCTGCTCAGCGCCGGAATCTGGCTCTTTTTCGCCCATCGAAATGCGGCGGCCGAATTGGTCAGATGGTCGGCATTCGATCATCCTCCAGCCATGGTGCTCTCCACACTACGCACGTTCCTTCTTCTTGCACTCCCGACGTTTTTCATCTCGTTTTGGGCAGCCGGATGGATCGAACTCCTCTTTTCAATTTGGTACCTGGTGATGCTTTTCATCATCGGGCAGCTGTTGGTGCGGTGGAAGGCGACGTCGACTGCCATTCAATCGCAGAAAGAACGGCTACCGGGCCGAGTCCGGTTTATGGCAGCAAACTTGATCTCTTTGGGATTCATTCTGTTTCTTCTCCTCTACCAATTGAAGTCGGCTCCTTGATCCGCTAAACCGGAGCTTCGTCCGGATTCAAAACGGAACCCGTGTACGCAGCCGGTAGTATAGATCGACATCACGGCCTCCAAGATGCGATGCAGGTTGAGCCACACCGACCGAATGAGACAGCTTCAACGGGCCCATGGAGAATCGGTTCAACCACTCGATTCCTGTACCAATCCACTGGTGCCCCTCCCTGATCCCATCCCGAAACAATCGATCTCCGGAAATCGCTGCATCGGCAAAAAGAACCACGTCACTCTGCCCGAGACGCAACCATCCCAAAAGAGTCGTCTGAAGTGACGGGAGTATCGGCAATCGATATTCTGCAGATACGAATGTTAGTCGATCGGTTGCAACAAACTCCCGGTAACCCCTCACCCGTTCTCGTCCGTGTCCCAGATAGGTCGAAAGTTCAAATGGGAGTGGAATCTCCCATCGATCTCTTCTGGAGAGTCCGACTCGATCCTGGGTAAAGGGAGTTCCCCATTGGGATTGAAGGCGAAGACGAAGGTGAAGCTGATCCCGTTCTGCAAAAACCGGAAACTGGATCCAGCTCTCGAGATCGGCCGTTGTCGCCGGAGAGAATTCACGATTCATTCGCTCACTCGCCATGATGGAGAGTCGAACCCCGTACCCGCTCTGGCGGTCCGATACCATTCGGGCTCCCATCACGGATGAACGAATCATCCAGACCAACTGCAGGGAGATCCACTCCCCCGCCTCCGGCTCTACCCAACGCTCATCGACCAACGGGCCACTCCAGCTCCAGGGCTCACGATCTTCCCACTTCAATCGGGTCGCAAATTGCAGGTCACTGCCGGGAAGATCTGGGTTGTCTCCCGTCCATCTGGCCGAAACAGTCCCTCCCGTTCGACGTTCGATCCAAGATTCACCGCCGTAATGTCCGGTATAAAAGGGAGATTGATAGAGTGCCGTCCAGAGCGTCGGTTGCCAACGACGGTTCAGGTATCCCAAGAACCATGCACTTTCGTCAGGGGATGGTATGGAGTAGGCTCCCCCCGCAACCCATAGATGCTGCATCATCGGTTCCATCCAGATCGTTCCGGCCGACAGTCCGTACTGATCTCTCCCCGTCATCCATGGAAGACCGACCGTTGCCAGATGTCGTATTTCAGAGAATGACCGGTAGGGGCCCGTGCTTCGATCCCAGGAACCATCCACCTGCCCGGGGAGCTCTGGACGCTGAGTTCGCCACGACCGATATGCCTGGAGTTCGTCCAAAGAGATGTCTGAACGTCTGCGGTTCGGGGAAATCCGATGGATTTGGCCCTCCTCGAGATATTCGCTTGCAGAGAGGAATACAACTTCTTGCCCCTCATCGGATTGAATCCAGTCGACGCCCACTCCCCCTGTAAAGAGATTTGTCATCCGGACGGGCTCTTTACCGTTTCCAACGGTGTCGAGGCGAACCTGATACAGATTGGGAACCCCGTCTTCAAGCGATGTAAAGATCAGTCGATCACCGGCAGGCGAGACAACCGGGTGTCGATGATCCCCTTCTCCTGTCCCCAACGGCTCTTCACCACCCATTTCCAATGATATTCGAACCAGCATTCGTATTCCGTCGGGGCGAAATCTCTGTGCATAGAGTTCGTTTCGTTCATGATTCCAAACAAGATCCAGCAACTCGGAATTGCCCGTTGCCGATGTCAATTGAAATCGCTCGGTACCGTTTCGATCAAAGAGTACAACTTGATCGGTTCCACCCTTGTTTACGATGGCTGCGATCCGGACACCATGCGGGCCGAATACAGGAGAGCGTGCCCGACGTCCACTTGTAAGTCGGATTTCACGCTCCAGCTCCAAATCATACAGAAAAAGATCATGTACGAGCGCACCCCCGGCAGATCGATTCATCCGTGTGTAGACGAGCTGATCGGACCAAGGGCTCCAGGAGAGATTCGGGCGGATGTCTCCCATCGCGATGGTCCGTGAAGCATCCAGTGAATCGGGCGAGGCGATGACCAGTCGCCGAACCGGCCGTGAAGGTCGTTCATCCAGCAACATGGCAACGGACTCGTTGTCCGGTCTCCACGAAACATCCAACACCTCTCCATCCACACGAAACCACGGCTCTCCGCCCAGAGAATCGACTCGATCCGACTGTGCGGCGGTTGCAAAATAGTCGACAGAGAGATGCTGCTCCCACTCCCGTTGAAACGCTTTCCAGGACAGGCCTGCCTCTTCCTGAAACGCGTGACGGAAGGAATGACGCTCCACCCATCCTCGTCCCGTTCGGTGATGAAGGAGACGAATCAGGGTCGAATCTCCTCGTGTCTCTGCGAGATAGCGGACCATGGAGTGACCGCGCGCATACCGGCCGGTTCGTCCGGAATCCCATCCTTGACGATCCGTGTCAAAAATAGCCTTTCTCAAATAGCGCTCTCCCCGCTGTGCATCCCACTCTTCAGTCAAATACTGGGCCAACCCTTCGGACCAATCGAGTGGCATGGGATCGGATAAAAGAAAACTCCAGGATCCCAATGGTGAGTCAATCGCCTGGCCATGCAGCAGGTGGGCAACTTCGTGCCAAACGACCTTCCGGATCCACTTCTCGCTGCCGGAAAAGCTCGAGGCAAATGTCGTAACATTGACCCAGATAAACGCATATCCTCCAGAAAGAGGGACAGCATATCCGTTGGCAATTTCGTCCCGGTCGGTTACATAGAGTCGAATCGGATCCGGATTCTCCAGGTTCAACCAGTCTGAAAGTGTACCGTAACTCTCAAGAGCCGTGGCAAGGATCTCGGGGACTCGGGATGACAATCGCTCCGGGTAGACCACCTCGACCGGACCCGACCGGGTCACCTGCCAGGTCACTCCCGCTTCGTGTCGGCCATTCAATAATTGAAATCCCTGCGAATAGAGAGAAACGGGCAGACAGAAAATGATCCATAATATGGCGCCCCGGACGTAGTACCGTCTTTTATTGGCAGGAATCCTTGTGGCTCGAACCTTCACCGGCTTCACCCTGTTCGCCCCCATCTTGTTCCAGAAAAGTACTGTCCGTTTGAATGAATGTTATTATACTTGAATCGGCCGCCATTCGGAAGAGAGATTCTCTTTTGAACGAACCCCTGCAGGAATCTGATACTCTGATCATGAAGACCTATCCTACAGAACGAAACACCGGAAACACGGGGGCAGATCACTCGTCCGGAAGCTGGATCGCCAAAATGGGCCCCGGGTTCATTACCGCAGCGTTGGTGTTCGGGCCCGGAAGTTTGACGGTTGCCTCGACTCTGGGAGCCAATTTCGGGTACGCACATCTCTGGGTGATCCTGATCGCCACCCTGTTCATGATGCTTTTTACCGAAATGTCGATCCGAATCGGACTGGCTACAGATCGCTCCCTGCTCGATGTGATTCGAAAAAAGTGGGGGAATGTCGTAGCTGTCACCATCGGGATCGGGATTTTTCTCGTGGTTGCGTCGTTTCAGGCTGGCAATGCAGTCGGAGCCGGACTCGCCTTTTCGGAACTTTTCGGAACGTCCATTACACCCTGGATTGTTGTCTTCACCCTGGTCTCCATATCGCTTCTCTGGTTCAAATCGTTTTACAAAATATTGGAGAAGTTGATGTTGGGACTGGTGCTAGTGATGCTCTTCTCGTTCCTTGGAACGTTGATCATCATTCGACCCCCCATCGGACAGGTCCTCAGCGGATTTGTCCCGACGCTGCCGACCGGGTCCTTTCTTTTGGCTGTCGCAATGATCGCCTCCAGTTTTTCCATAGTCGGGGCATTCTACCAATCCTACCTGGTTCGGGAGAAGCGGTGGCGAAGAAGCCAGGTCGGCGAGGCACGAGCCGAAGGGCTTGCCGGAATTGCCATTCTCGGGTCCATCGGCCTCATTATCTTGATCTGTGCCGGAGCTGTCCTCCACGCGCAGGAGATTACCATTCAAAGTGCCGCCGACATGGGAATCGCCATTGAACCTCTCTTCGGATCCTTTGCGACCACACTCTTCATGATTGGATTGTTCGGTGCTTCGTTCTCCTCGCTTATCGGAAATGCAACCATTGGCGGCAGTCTGCTGAGTGATGCATTCGGACAAGACAGCCGATTGGAAAATCGCGTCACACGCCTGCTCATTCTTTTTGTCATGGTGACAGGTGCCGGAATCGCCATTCGATTCGGCGGTATTCCGATCGATTTGATCGTTTTTGCACAGGGTGTCACGATTTTCATCGTTCCGTTTATCGGCGTGATCCTCTTCATGACAGCCAACAGCCAGGATATCCTTGGAGACTTCGTCAACAAACCTTGGCAAAAAGCGTTTGGCTATCTGGGATTGGGCATCCTGTTTTTGCTGGCCGGACGGAACGCTTGGACGCTATTCATTGCATGATGATACCTGTATGAACCCATTGCAACGAAATCATAATGGAAGGGGGCGGTTGGACGAATGTTGACCAGCCCCGGCTCATTGAAACCAACAGACCTGCAATACACATGATTGAATCTATAGAAGAGCTGGACCGCGTCCTCTCCGAACCGTCCCAACGCCTGATTGAAGATTTGCAATCACTGAAAGGAGATCTTCTTCTTCTCGGTGTGGCCGGAAAAATGGGCCCGAGTCTTGCCATGCTTGCAAAAAGAGCGTTTGACCGAATCGGGAACGGACAGAAGGTGATCGGCGTCTCCCGTTTCTCCAAACCAGAGTCCCGAACTCAGTTGGAGAATCAAGGAATTAAAACCATTGCTGCCGATTTGATGAACGACGAGGCATTGGCCGCACTTCCCGATGCGCCAAACGTCATCTACCTGGCTGGAACCAAATTCGGAACGAGCGGAAACGAATGCTATACCTGGGCGATGAATAGCTATCTCCCCGGAAGAGTTGCCGCGCGATATCCGAAAGCCAACATTGTGGCCTTTTCGACCGGTAATGTCTACCCGTTCAGTGATGTCGACTCCGGGGGTCCTACAGAAGAAGATCCGACCGGGCCCATTGGGGAGTACGCCCAATCCTGTCTCGGGCGGGAACGTATCTTTGAATATTTTTCGAAGACGGCGGGTACACCCGTTCTAATTTATCGTCTCAATTACGCCATTGACCTTCGATACGGTGTACTGCACGAGGTCGCCAGCTCGGTGAATGAAGGACGTCCGATCGATCTTACCACGGGATACGTAAATGTGATCTGGCAGGGAGACGCGAACGAGATTGCCCTCCGTTCATTAAACCATTGTACGAGCCCGGCAGCCGTCCTGAATGTCACAGGCCCGGAAACCACATCGGTTCGATGGCTTGCCAACGAATTTGGCAAGCGGATGGGGAAAGAGCCCGTATTTTCCGGTGAAGAGGCCCCTACCGCGCTTTTAAGCAATGCATCCCGATCCATTGAACGTTTCGGCAGGCCCCGGGTATCCCTGGAAAAGATGATTGAGTGGACCACCGACTGGGTCGTTCATGATCGGGAAACCCTTGACAAACCCACGCACTTTCAGCAAAGAGAAGGAAAATTTTGACCATGAGCACGTTGCAACTCAACTCCGACAAACGACATCTGCTACAGAAAGGAACCGTCATTCCCGCCCATCCCCTGGCGTTGGCCGATGGGAACCGAATGGACGAAGCCTTCCAGCGGGCTCTTACACGATACTATATCGCTGCCGGCTCTGGTGGAATTGCCGTGGGTGTCCATACTACGCAATTCGAAATTCGGGAACCCGGAATTGATCTCTTTGAGCCGGTTCTGAAGATGGCCGCCGAAGAGGTCGACGCCCAGGCACTCGACCGACCGTTTCTCAAAGTGGCTGGAATTTGCGGCCCGACCGATCAGGCAATTTCCGAAGCGGAAACCGCTGCCCGACTGGGGTATGACCTGGGACTCCTGAGTCCCGGCGGTCTGGGGGATTGGAGTGAACCTCAACTCCTGGAACGGGCCAGAGAAGTCGCCAAGATCATGCCTGTCTTTGGGTTCTACCTTCAGCCGGCCGTGGGTGGTCGTATCCTGAGTTACCGATTCTGGCGTGAGTTTGCCGACATCCCGAATGTCCTGGCCATCAAAGTCGCCGCATTCAACCGGTACCAGACGTTGGATGTCGTGCGTGCCGTCATCGAGTCCGACCGTCGGGACGAGATTGCCCTCTATACCGGAAATGATGACAACATCATCAACGATCTGCTTACCCCGTTTCGAATACCGATCGATGGGACCCCGGTCACCAAACGGTTCGTTGGCGGACTACTGGGCCATTGGGCTGTCTGGACATCGAAAGCGGTCGAAATGCTGGATATGATTCATCAACTTGGCGAGACCATTCCGGCACACGTGCTCACACTCAACGCCGAGGTCACCGACTCCAACGCTGTGGTTTTTGATGCAGCCAATCAATTCCATGGCTGTATTCCCGGTATTCACGAAGTGCTCCATCGGCAGGGACTTCTTCGGTCGGTCCGCTGTTTGAATCCTGAAGAGACTCTCTCGAATGGTCAGAGTGACGAAATCGACCGAATCTATCGGGACTATCCGCACCTGACTGACGATGCATTCGTCAAAGAGAATTTGGACCGTTTCTTCGACTGATCTTCAGCCGGTACCGGCCTTGAGACGCCACCGGTACCGATTAATAGAGTCGTCTTCCGAAGGCTCTTTTTCCCGTTTCCACTCACCCGATCATCTGTACCATGACTCGTTTTCTCTTCTCGTTACTGATTTCGTTCCTCACACTGTCCGGTACACGTGTACTCCACACCCACGCCCAACCAGCCGATCCTCCGACGGATCGACAAGAACGGCCGGGGTTTCCGGATACGATGCAGTACGGACCGGTGTTGGCCGAATCGATCAAACAGGAGTGGCCGGAACAGCAACTGATTCGGAAAGGATTGGCGATTCGCCTGTCGGAAGATGCCGCCATCTATCTGGATCGGGATCTGGTTCAGGTCAGCGCTGCGGTTACTGGAGGATGGCTTGACATCAGCCAAACCGACTATACAAGCTACAAAGGATCACAGATTGCCTCGGCGGAAGGACGGCAACTTTTCGGGAGCTCCAGCCGGGTTGGTTGGGCACGAAACGGCTCTTGGGAGGCTCCCAGAGAGGCCGGTATGGGTCCGGTACCTGCCAATTGGACACAATACAAGGGGTACTATCTCTACGGGGATTGGGTGATCCTCTCGTACAGTGTCGGAGAGACCGATATCCTGGAATTTCCGCGAGCCTGGTCTCATGGCGAGAGCCACCTCTTTTCCAGGGGATTCGAAATCCCGGGTCGGGAAGAGGAGCTCGAGGGGTTGCTGTTGGAAATGAATCCTCACTGGAAGATCGAATCGGTTCGGAAAGATCAGATCATTCTCACTACCGACGAGGGACGGTGGCTCACAGCTCGACTGGAGAGCCCGGCAGAGGGTGCCAGTCTTGGCGTACAGGACTCGCTACTCACCTTTCGCTTCCCGCCGTCCGAAGACATCTTGAGGGCCGAACTTTTGGTCTGGGAATCGGTCCATGAAGAAGACGCAGACAGGGTTCCTGAAAACCACCAACCTCTTCAACGCCGGATTTCCGACTGGACTTGGGGCGGACCCGCTCGTTGGGGGTCGGTCCGTGCCGGACCGGCCACCTCTCGGGAGACTGAATTTACGTACCAGTCCGAGTCCATACCGATTCCGTTCGAAAACCCGTGGAATGCCTGGATTCGACTCTCTGGAATCGACTTTTTTGACGACGGTGGACGAGCTGCCGTCACGACATGGAACGGGGATGTCTGGATTGTCGAGGGCCTTCACGGAGATTTAAGCGACATCCGTTGGCAGAGGTATGCATCCGGGCTCTTCTACCCGATGGGAGTTGAAGTGGTCGACGATGTGATTTATGTGACTGAACGCAGCCAGCTGACTCGCCTGCATGATCTCAATGGTGATGGCGAGGCCGATTACTACGAAAGCTTGAACCATGAGGGCGTTCTCTGGCCCATGGCGCACGCCTTGGGATTGGAAACCGATTCCGAAGGAAATTTCTACTTTATGAAGAATGGAAACCGGGTGCCGTCCGGCATTCCCGGTCACGGTGCCCTCATTCGCGTCTCTGCAGATGGATCCCGTCGAGAGATTGTTTCCAATGGATCTCGCGGAGTCAACACTCTCGGGATCAATGACCAAGACCAGATTTTCACGGCCGATCAACAGGGAAATTGGGTTCCGGTCGAACGGGTCGATCAAATGACGGAAGGTGGATTTTACGGATTCCGGACACACGGTGGAGAAGGGATGCCGGTCGGTGAGTTTGTCCCCCCTGTATTGTGGATGCCGTACGAGGTGAACAACTCCTCCGGCATGATGGTTTGGGCAGGAGATGACCGATGGGGGCCCCTCGCAGACCACTGGATTCTGGGTTCCTACGGTCAGAGTCGCCTCTTCCTGATTCTGACACAATCATTCCCGGACAACCGTCTCCAGGGAGCATCCCTTTCACTTCCCATCGAGACCGAATCCGGTGTCATTCGCGGAGACATGAATCCATCCGATGGCCAACTCTACGTCGCAGGACTTCGTGGCTGGACCACGCTGGGTACAGCCGATGGCAGTCTGGAACGTATTCGATACACCGGCAAACCACTCTACCTGCCAACGGCTTTTCGGGCCGAACCGGGAGCCATCGTTTTGACGTTTGACCAGCCACTGGATGCTTCCTCCATCGGTCCGGATGACTTCCGTCTCTCCCAATGGGAGTATCGGTACACCTCCCGATACGGTTCGGCAGAATATTCACTGGCCGAACCGGAACGAGAAGGTCGTGACCCTCTGCCTGTAGACGCTGTCACGATTTCGGAGGACCGTCATGACGTCCGTCTGTCCATCGACGGATTGGAGTCGGTCATGCAGCTGGAAATCGCATGGAATCTGCTGTTTGCCGACGGAACATTCCAAGAGGAGACTCTTTGGGCAACCATCAATTGGCTCACTCCGGATGAGAGCCTCGGACGCCCCGAATGGCAGAACCGAATTCTTGCACGGCACCATGAGGATCGCGAAGCACCCGTGGAGTCGGTAACGTCTGGTGAACTAGCGGATTCGGGTGGACCGGACTGGTTCAATCGTGGTGCTACGCTTTTCGAAAACAATTGCTCGTCGTGCCATGCTTCGGACGGAGTCGCACCGGGCATGGCCGCTTCCAAGTGGGCCGGATCTTCGGTAGAAGCCTCTCTTCGTATCCTGCTCCAGGGAAAACAGGGAGAACGGGGAATCATGACACCGTTCAACTGGTTGTCGAACGAAGAGTTGGCCGACCTTCTCAGTTACATACGATCCAACTTCCATGATCTGGATCCTGTTGGCCCGGAGCGGGTCGAGAACATTCGTGAAGAAACCTCCAATCGGCAGGCTCTTTGGCGTGACGAAGAGTTGGAACGTTATCGCGAACCCTGATGCATCCAGGAACGCCAACCATCACTCTCCCATCGCAAAATATCGGATGACGAGAGCGGTTTTCGAAGCAGGAGATACTCCAGGTCTACCTCCGGTGGAATACGATTTTCGATACCGGTCCCCTCCAAAATAGCGACCGTTGCAAAGAGGTCGGCCAGCCAGGCCTTTGGCGCGATCACGGTTGATTGGTGGAGACCTTCTACTCCGAGACCGGATGAAGGATCGACAATGTGGGAATAACGAATCCCGTCAATATCGACAAATTGGAACAGATCCCCGGAAGTCGCCACCGCTTGATGAGCCAGACTCAACCGAATCGGTTCAACCACTCCCTCTGTTTTCAGGGAAGTAGGCAGTTCGAGCCAGACATCCCATCCCATCTCTCCAGGCGGGGGTGCCGAGGCGAGGAGGTCTCCTCCTGCATCGATCAACGCATGTTCGATGCCCTGTTCCTTTAGATGTTCCATAACCAGATCGGCAGCCAGCCCTTTCCCGATCCCGCCTGGATCCAGACGCATTTCATCTTTCAAGAACTGGATACGTCTGCCGTCGGCATCGAAGCGGATCCATTCCGACCCGACCCGATCCATCGCCTCCAGAAGGGCATCCTCTGCAGGCAACCGATCCGTACGACGACTGATTCGCCACAACTCGATCAACGGGCCGGCTGTCAGATCGAATTTTCCGTCCGTCCAACGCCAGGCCTGCAATCCCCGTTCGACCAAAATCGCCAGCTCTTCCGACATCTCGACCCACTCTCCGGGAGAATACGTCGCGTGAATGCGGCTCAACTCACTCTGCTCGTCAAAGTGACTCCAGGAATTCTCGAGAGAGACCAACAGATCAAACGAAGACTCAAGCACCCGGGTCGCTTCTTCGGCGTCTGAAGCATAGAGTTGAATCCGGATATCGGTACCCATCAACGGCTCGACTCGATCGGCATAGTGCGTCTGCTCCGTGCCAAACAGGGAACAGCTCGAAAAGAGTACCGAAACGATGAACCATCCCCACAGTACCCGGCCATGAAAAAACCGGCCAGGGATTTCCTGCCGGTTTTTTTTGATCGGATCATTGACGGGAAGTCGGGGTCGAACCCTATTCGTAGTAATACTCATCCAGTGTCTTCTCCCAAAATGCGTGCATCTCCTCTTCCGTCGGCTGTTCTACAGGTTTTACAATCCGGAAACCGACAAACGGCGAATTGCTGTTCCACCAGAGACTTTTCGGAAACTGCGGATCCCCCCGCTTCCAACGTTCGGGATTGGACCCAATTCGGGAAGCGCACCCCAACTGATCCGGGTCGTGATACCAGGATCCACCTCGCACGGTTCGTGGCTCCAGACTGCTCGGCTCAATCCATGGATTCTCGACCCCGTCGCCAATCTGTTCGTGATAATCCTCTACAAATTGATCCATGGTCCACTCGGCCACATTGCCGTGCATGTCGTAGAGCCCCCATGCATTCGGTTTTCGCTGACCAACCGGCTCATACTCCTGATTACTGATCATATAGAACAGTCCGTACTCTTCAAGATCCTCCTCATCATCTCCAAAGTGGAAAAAGGTATCACTCCCTGCCCGGCACGCATATTCCCATTCGGCTTCGGTTGGCAGCCGATAGAACTCCCCCGTTTTGAGTGACAGCCAGCGTGTAAAGGCAACCGCCGCATGTTGAGTCATGCTGATTGCCGGACTGTCCCCTCCACCCATTCCGTGACTCGGATCGATGTAGGTCCGGCTTGGCCGGGTCACGGCCGCTGCATCCAGATGCGAGAACCGATCATTGAGCACCTCGGACTGCTCCGAAAACATGTAGGTCTCATACTGATCCCACGTAATTTCATACACACCGATAGAGAAGGGAGAGACGGTCACTTCGCGTTCGGGACCATTCACTCCCTCGTCTTCGATCCCCATGGTAAAGGTTCCACCCGGCAGGTCGACCATTTCAATCTCCGGAACCTCTTCATTCACCGCCCGAACCGATTCATCCGGCATGGATGTCCCATCCGGATTGGCGGCCCATATCACACCTCCCAATAGTATCGAGAGGCTGAGGGCCCACTCCATTAAATACTTCATGAACAATCTCCTTTACAATCACGATTCATCTTCCGGTTTCCCGACCGGTCGACCTCTATGATACAGTCTTTGTCTGTGAACGGGATCAAACAGTATTTGTTTCCCCGGGACGCGGCACTGAATAGGTTCCGTCCGGATTGGGTTGAACCGGTGCTTCATCATCAAAAGAATGAAGTTCGGGAACCAACACCTGTTCGGAGTTGAGCGCCTCGTCCCAGGTCACGATCTGTCCGGAATGAGCAGACATCCGCCCCATCAATGATGCCAGTGTACTCCTCGCACCACGATCGGCATGATTCACATACCCTCCCTCCCGTATGGTGTCGAATAGCAGGTTCAACTCTACAAGATAGGGATCCGGATCGTCGATATCCCGGTGTCTCCAGAGAAGATTCCCGTCCAGATCCTGGATTCCGTCCCGCAGGCTTGCCGTTCCTTTGGTTCCCTGTACATAGAACGCGGAATTTCGGTGACATCCGTTGATCGTTCGAATTTGACTGTAACACTTGGTTCCGTCCTCATAGAGAAATTCAATACTGAAGGAGTCGTAAACATTTCCCTGACCAACCCTGTTGTACGATCCCCGGCCGCCCACCGCATGCACCTGAACCGGCCAACCACCCTTGATCCAGTGAATAATGTCCGAGTAGTGAATATTCAAACCGGCCGGTGAACCTCCCCAAAGCCAGTAGAAATACCTCCAGTTGTGAAGCTGGTACTCCAGCTCGGTCTGTCCCGGAAGTCGTTCTCTCTCTGTGATGTGCCCGATCAAATAGTCTGTATTGGCAGAAACCACGCGACCGATCATGCCGTCATGTACCCGTTTGACCAGCTCCCGGTAGGCGACACTGAACCGATTCTGAAGACCCACCACCACGTTGAGCCCCTTCTCTTCGGCCCGTTTTCCCGACTCAAGAATGGTTCGAACACCCGGCGAATCGGTCGCCAGTGCCTTCTCCATGAAGACATGTTTGCCGGCATCGACGGCTGCTTTGAAATGAAGGGGGCGAAACGCTGGAGGAGTGGCCAAAAACACCACGTCTGCCAACTCGATGGCCTCTTTGTATGCGTCCAGACCCACCAGTTTACGAGACTCGGGAACATTGATTTTGTCCCGGATGGAATCGATTTGCATCAACCGGTCATGGTACGTGTCGATTTGGTGACGGAAGATGTCACAGAGCGCAACCAGTTCAATCGGACGATCGGTCGACAGTGCACGCTCAACCGCACCGGCTCCCCGTGCCCCCGTTCCGATGAGCGCGACCTTGATTCGATCACTTCCACCCACCCATGCGCTCGCGCCCACCGGAAGTGCAGAAGAGACCAGCGCGCCACCTGCAGCCGCTGCCGTCCCTTTCAAAAATTTTTTTCGAGTCACCGTTCGTTCGGTTGTCGCTTTCAATTCCTTCATAATCCAGAGTTTGAGTTGGGGTGGAACCTCATCAATAGCATCCAGAAGATGATAAAAGAAATTGTTCATAAAAACGAAAAAAGCCTCGACCGGGAATACCCGGACCGAGGCTTTCAAACCATTTGTGCACCGTTTGTACGGTGCTGGGTAGGCAGGGACTACATCATCCCCATACCGCCTCCCATTCCGCCCATGCCGCCGGGCATTCCACCACCCATTCCGGCCGGACCCCCATCATCGTCACCATCCTTCGATGGCTTGTCGACAATGACAGCTTCGGTTGTCAACAGCAGACCGGCAACAGAGGCTGCATTCTCAAGAGCGGTACGCGTAACTTTGGTCGGGTCAATGACACCGGCCTTGATCAAGTCTTCGTACTTCTCTGTGCGAGCATTGTATCCGTAGGCACCCTTGCCTTCGAGTACTTTCTGTACCACGATGGATCCCTCCACGCCAGCGTTGTTTGCAATCGCGCGAAGCGGGGCTTGAAGTGCCCGCAGGATGATGTCGTATCCGACCTCTTGATCCTGATTGTCTCCTTTGAGTCCTTCAACCGCATTCAGCGTACGAAGGAAGGCGACTCCACCACCAGGGACAATTCCCTCTTCAACAGCTGCACGTGTTGCGTGAAGTGCGTCTTCTACGCGGGCTTTTTTCTCTTTCATCTCCACTTCGGAGGAAGCACCCACATAAATGACGGCGACACCGCCACTCAGTTTGGCAAGTCGCTCCTGAAGTTTCTCCCGGTCGTAATCAGAGGTCGTATTCTCGATCTGAGACTTGATCTGATTGATTCGGGCTTTAATGTCATCATCCTTCCCTTTGCCACCAACGATGATGGTGTTGTCCTTGTCGATGGTAAGACGGTCTACCTGACCCAGGAAGTCGAGAGTCGCGTTTTCCAGTTTGTAACCGCGCTCTTCACTGATCACGGTACCTCCTGTCAGAATGGCGACATCTTCCAGCATCGCTTTTCGGCGATCACCGAAACCTGGTGCCTTGACTGCAGCCACTTTCAGAGAACCACGCAACTTGTTGACCACCAGCGTCGCAAGGGCTTCTCCTTCGACATCTTCTGCAATGATCAAAAGCGGTCGATTGGTCTGAATCACCTTCTCCAGTACCGGGAGCAAGTCCTTCATGTTGGAGATCTTCTTGTCAAAGATCAGGATATAGGGCTCCTCGAACTCTGTGGTCATCTTGTCACTGTCCGTCACAAAATAGGGAGAGAGGAATCCACGATCGAACTGCATTCCTTCGACTGTATCGAGATAGGTCTCTGTGCTCTTGGCCTCTTCGACCGTAATCACACCATCCTTTCCTACTTTTTCGAACGCTTCGGCGATACGGGATCCAATCTCGTCATCTCCATTGGACGATACCGTTGCAACCTGTTTGATACTCTCCGGATTGTCCTGAACGTTTTTGCTGATCTTGTGGAGTTCTGCCACGATGGTTTTTACGGCTGTATCGATCCCTCGTTTCAGCTCCATCGGGTTGGCACCGGCCGTAACGTTCTTCAGGCCCGCTGTGATGATGGCCTGGGCAAGTACGGTCGCTGTAGTGGTTCCGTCACCGGCATTATCGGCAGTACGAGATGCCACTTCCCGAACCATCTGGGCACCCATGTTCTCGACCTTGTCGGCGAGTTCAATCTCTTTGGCAACCGTGACACCATCTTTTGTAATCGTTGGCGCACCAAACGACTTCTCGATAACGACGTTCCGACCACGAGGGCCCAACGTGACTTTGACAGCATTCGCTAATTTATCCACACCGCGCTTCAAGGCGTCGCGTGCATCCGAGTCGTAATGAACTAGTTTTGCAGACATAATTTCTCTTCTTTGTATTCAGGTTTATTCAATTCGTGACGGGAGAGGAATCAGGAGACAATTCCCAGAATGTCAGACTCCCGCATAATCAGATACTCTTCCCCTTCGAGTGTGATCTCCGTTCCGGAGTACTTTCCGTAGAGGATATGGTCTCCTTTCTTGACACTCATTTCAATTTTGTTGCCATTCTCCACTTTGCCTGGTCCTGCAGCAATGACTGTGCCTTTTTGAGGCTTCTCTTTCGCTGTATCCGGGATAATGATTCCAGAACTGGTGGTCTCTTCCGCATCGTCCGGACGGACCAGGACACGATCGCTCAATGGTTTGATTTTCGCCATAAATGACTCCTTCAATGGTTTGGGTTTACTATGATGTTCTTCATAAAGTCTCGGGTTGACACATCAACCGTACTGCCCTAACTGTGTGCAAGGACCGTACCAAACGCGAACTGTTCGGAAAAAAGAGGGAAATCGGCTCAATCCAATGAATAACCAGACGAATGCATGTCACTTCGGGACATAAATTCAGGCGATCGTGCCATCTTGTTCCAGTCGTGCTGTCAACTTTTCATACAGAGCCGGATCCCAACGTTCGGCACGAAGCGAATAATCAAACCGGGGATCTTCCGGCATGATGCCGAGAGGAGCCAGTGAATTGGAGAGCTTTTTTCGACGTTGTTGAAAAGCTGTTCGAACCACACGCTTCAGAGACTGGTCGCTGCACATCAACGATGGTCGGTCGAAGGTGAGCTGCACCAACGAACTGGTCACGGATGGAGGCGGTGTAAATGCACCCGGTCCAATGTCAAACAGAAGCTCCGGACGACTCATCAGCTGCGTCTGAACACTCAAAATTCCGTACGCTTTGGTCCCGGGTGGCGAAACCAACCGGGCGGCGACCTCTTTCTGCATCATGATCACCGCACTCTCCAACCGGTTCCGGTGCTCGAGGAGAGAGAAAAGAATCTGACTGGTAATATAGTAGGGAAGATTTCCGACGACCGTCACCGGTTCTCCCTTTCTCAGAAGTCGATCCCAGTCGACCTTTAGCACATCCTCCTGAATCAACTCCAGATCCGGATACTTCTCCCGAAGATCTGCCATGACACGACGATCAATCTCGATAGCTGTCACTCGGTCGAATCGACGAACCAGTTCACCGGTCAATGAACCGGTTCCCGGGCCAATCTCGACCACTCGACCCCCTTCCGGAACCGAAACGGCATCCACAATCTTGTGGATCACCCGCTGATCATGCAGAAAGTGTTGACCCAGACTCTTTTTGGGGTGAATTTTACTCAACGCCCCCTCCTTTCGATTGCATAAACAGAAAACGCCCATCGACCATCCAGGCCCTCGAAAGGTACCGGATGAACAATGAGCGTGTCATGATGAATGGCGTCAGAGTGTTCAGACGCTCTGACCGTTCTTGATCTCTTCGACAATGGACGGATCCAGAAGTGTGGATGTATCTCCCAAATTGCCCAGATCATTGGATGCGATCTTTCGGAGAATCCGCCGCATAATCTTCCCCGAACGGGTTTTCGGAAGACCCGGCACGACTTGAATCTTGTCCGGCTTCGCAATCGGGCCAATAATGTCGGTAATGAGATCGTGTATCTCCTTCTTGAACGCCTTCAGATCCTTGGGATCGTTCTCACAGATCATGTACGCGTAGATACCCTGACCTTTCACATCATGCGGATAGCCAACAATCGCCGATTCGATCACGTTCTTGTGTTCATTGATGGCATTCTCGATCTCGGCTGTCCCCAGACGGTGGCCCGAGACATTCAATACATCGTCGACGCGACCGGTGATCCGGTAGAGCCCGTCAGCGTCCCGACGGCAGCCGTCACCCGTAAAATAGTAGCCTTTGTAGGCACTCATGTAGGTCTTCAGGTATCGTTCGTGGTCTCCCCAAATGGTTCGGGCAACAGCCGGCCACGGCTCCTTGATACAGAGATTTCCGGAGACATCATTCCCGTCCATCTCCTGACCGTTTTCATCCATGAGTACCGGTTCGACGCCCGGAAGCGGAAGTGTCGCATATCCCGGTCTCTCCGGTGTGACCCCCGCCAGTGCCGAAATCATGATGCCACCCGTCTCGGTCTGCCACCACGTATCCACGATCGGACAACGTTCTTGCCCGATATGGGTGTGGTACCAGTGCCAGGCCTCTTCATTGATCGGCTCCCCAACGGATCCCAGTACTTTGAGCGAACTCAAATCGTACTTCTTGACATAGTCCAGGTCGGACTTCATGAGCGCACGAATGGCCGTAGGCGCTGTGTAGAAGTGAGTGACTTTGTACTTTTCGACCACCTCCCAGAAACGGCCCGGATCGGGGTATGTGGGAGTCCCTTCAAAAATAATACCGGTTGCACCGTTGAAAAGCGGGCCGTAAATAATGTAGGAGTGTCCGGTAATCCATCCTGCATCGGCCGTACACCAATAGACATCGTCTTCGGAGACCTGAAATACATTGCGGAATGAATAGCTTGTGTAGACCATGTAGCCGCCACACGTATGAAGAACTCCTTTCGGCTTTCCGGTAGAGCCGGATGTATAGAGAATGAACAGCGGATCTTCGGCATTCATTTCGACCGCTTCGTGCCGCTTGGACGCATTCCGTATGAGCAGGTGCCACCACTCGTCACGTCCTTCGACCCAGTCGATGTCACGGTTGGTTCGTTGACAAACAATAACACTTTTGACATCGGGACAGGACTCGAGTGCCTCATCCGAAATATCTTTCAGCGGAACGTGCTTGTCTCCACGACGCAATCCATCATTGGTGATAAGCATTTTCGCATCACAGTCCTGAATTCGTTCTGCCAACGCTTTGGCACTGAATCCGGCAAATACAATTGAATGGACGGCACCGATCCGTGCGCAAGCCAGGGCTGCAATGACCAATTCCGGTGTCATCGCCATATAGATACAGACACGATCTCCCTTCTGAACCCCTTTGCTCTCCAATACGTTGGCAAACCGACACACATCTTCGTGCAACTGACGATAGGTGATCGTTCGCCGGAAACTGTCAGGGTGGTTCGGTTCAAAAATGAATGCCGGCTTGTTGCCAATGGCATTCAAATGGCGATCCAGCGCGTTCTCCGTCACATTGAGCTTGCCGCCTTCAAACCATTTGATGTCCCCCTTTTCGAAACTGCCACTTGTCACTTCTTTCCAGCGCTTTCTCCAATAAAAGGTCCCGGCTTCGTGCTCCCAGAAGGCAACCCGATCTTCCTGACTCTCTTTGTAGACCTTTTTGTACTCATCAAATGATTTGATATTCAACCACATAATAATTCAATTCAGTTCGTTGTTGATTCTCGCGATCATCACTCCCGTCCAATGTGCCGTATGTTCTCTTTTTTACGAACGAAACTCAAGCGTAACCGGGAACTTTTTTGACGTTTACAGTACAAAAAAGGGGTTTTACCGCGCACGATCGTCTCGACTCTTCCGCTTGTAGCAGTCGTGAAGCCGGGCGATGATCCGGGATTTCCGGGTACGTACATTCGCTTCCGAGAGGCCGAATTCTTTGCTTGTTTCCCGAGTCGTTGTATCGGGGTGTGCAAAAAAGTGATCGATCAGAGATCGGGATTCATCGTCGAGTTCATTCAGACACGACTCCAGAATTTTCTGACGTTCGTCGGAGAGTAGAGCAGCCAGTTGGCCGGGTGGCTGGACATCAACATCTCCTACCTCGGTCTCATGATCAAAACGCTGTTCATAACCGGTTTGATGTAGATATTCGTTGCGACAAGCTCGAATCAGGTACCGAAAAATCGTTCGATGGTGGTTGATCTTCTCTTCATGGATCTTCTCCACGACGTTTAGTAAAGCCTGTTGTACGGCTTCACGTGCACGTTCAGTGGGTGCACCCATCCCGATACGCAGATAGTCCACCAATCGTGGCATCAATTCGCTCAGTAGTTCGTCTGCCCGGCGACCATTGCCCGCCTGGATCACCTCTACCAGCTCGGAATAGTCTACGCGTGACACACGTCCCCCTTCTCTGTCCCCGTACCGATACCTGCCATAAAGTGTGGCCTTGTTGTCCTTTATTGATCCGGTTGGACACCTTCTGCACCGTCCTGTCCGACGGACGTTTCATGGGTACCCATCCCGGTCTCCTTGCCTATATGCGAGATTTCACATGCGCCAACGAATTAAGATCCTCTAATTTTTCTCAATATTGTAACAATTACAAGTCAAACATCTCTTCTGTTGGAAAGCTCCTTATGGAGTTTCACTGAATTGTGTACGTTTGTCCAACGGACGGGGGTTCCGTTGATTGCAGTGGAAACCCTGACTACACCGTAACAAAACATCCAACATCATCCAACCTATACATATTATGAAAACACTCCTTGACAACATCTACCGAATTGCTACCATTCTCCTCGTTGTCGCACTTCTTGGCGGCTGTGCATCATCTGTAACGGATGCAACCGGCGATGTCAATGAATCTGCCATCCAGGGCGAATCTGCTTCGCAAACGGATCAACCCGACTGGTTTCCAACCAACCGTGACCAGATGGATCCCATTATCGACAAGCCTGAAGGCCCTTGGGGAAATTAAGGGGGACGTCAGTCAGACTGCCGTCACACCTGTTTGATGACACTACTTCTATGGGTGCTACTTTTTCTCCAGAGCGGAGAATCACCGCTTGAAGTCCGCCAACCTCTTCCGGAACCGGAAGAGGCGGCGACCACCTGGATCGAGGCCCACTACCGATTGCCCGACCGGGCCGAACCGGTCTGGGCCCTCGTGCAGTATGACCGGGAGAGTCCCTCCTGGAGTCAGCGGGTGAGACGTACCCTGAAGCCTTCGGCAGACAGCTTGTGGACGGCATGGATCGAGAGTGAATCCGGTTCCCGGTCCGAATCGGAGATCTTGTTGCAGATGGCCATTCAGGCAGAAAGTGAACCTCTCCTGCTCTACCTGCAGCTGCAAGAGAGTGACCAGGAACGCAGGGAATGGGTCGAGACGTTCTATGCCGAAGTCGGTTCATCCCGATTGGCTTCCTTGAACCGATCAATTGCAGAAGGAGCTTCTCCCAGGCCGGAACACTTGGAGGGAATTCGGGATCCGTTTGTGTCCTTTCTGCTTCTCTACTATGCTCATCGACTCCCTGAACAAGGAGATCAACTGTTCGAATGGATTCTGGAGCATCTGCAGCAGCCGGATATGGATCGAAGTGTTGTTCGGGATCCGATACGTCGAGACATTCTGGCAGCCGCACGGTTTCGGGCTGCCTACGAGTTGGACAGGTATGGCGTGATTTCGTCCCTCTATCCCCAACTCTCGGACCTGCCATGGATCCCGGGCACCTCCCTTCGACGTAATCTTTACCGTGCCCTCGACTTTGCCCTCTACATGAATGGACAGATCGACCGGAGCCTCGAAGTGCAACGAACGCACACGCTTCCGCTCACCAGTCAGTTGGCACCGGAATCCGAACCCGACGTTCTCTCAACGTATGGAGGATACCTTTACACACTTGGCCGGTTTCAGGATGCCGAGAGTGTCTTCCTGCAGATTCTGGATCGGGACGAACCTCTCTCGCCAGCGCTTCAGGCCCGTTTGCTCAATAATTTGGGCTTGGTTTACTATAAACTGGGCGATCATGACCGATATATTGAAACCCAGATGCAAGCCCGGGAAATTGCCCTGAGACAGGACAACGATGCCTACCTCGTTCAGATATACCGAAATCTTCATATCTACTACCGGAAGAATCGACAAATGGATGCTGCTCGCCGGGCGATGCAGGAAGCACGACAAATCGCAGCTCGAATGGAGGATCCCCAAGAACTGATTACCCTGACCATCTCGGCTGCCAATTTTTCGCTGGATTATCTGGACCAGCCAGACGAAGCACAGGTGTTGCTGGACCGGGCACAAGCCCTGCTTGATCAGTCCCCGCAGGAGCCTCTCTACCTTCGAATGCTCACCGAACAAGCCGCGCTCTATCGTGTAACAGGGATGTATGATCGAGCCGAACCGGTACTTCGCGAAGTCCTTGCCAGTGGTGTCGATACCGGAAATGAACGGATGATTCTCAATGCCCATTTGGAGCTGGCCCGGCTTGCACTCCTGCAACATCGTCCGAATGCCGCCATCGAGGAGGTTGACGCCATGAGCTCCTACAATCTCCGGCTTCTCGACTTTCCAGACCTTGTCCAATACCACCGGATTCGGGCAGAGATCGCCATATTGGACGGAAAACCGGCGCGAGCCGAAGAAATTCTGAAACAGATCTACCGTCCGGTTGTCGAACGTGCTCGTCATACCAGTGACCCGGAATCGGGATACTGGACCATCGAACCCGCGTACCTGGACTTGTTCGAACTCTACGCCAATCTTCTGATTGACCAAAATCGACTTGCAGAAGCCGCTGTCCGTCTGGATCAGCTAAAGACGATGAACGACGCCAGCCTGACAGACCATCCTCTTCTTCTCTCTGACCGACTCAGCGAAGAGGAATTGGCCGAAAATCGGCGATTGCAACAGCGAATGGAGCAGTTGCGACGAGAGTGGGTCAATGCCAGTGGTGACGAGCAGTTCGAGATTCAAAACGAGTTGACATCTCTTGCAGCAAGGCGAAACCGGATCGACCGACAGAGTCAGGGTACACCGGACACCGCTTCTGACGGAATCGAAATTCTGAATGAACTGGATCGAAACGAAGTACTCATTCATCAGACTCGCATACGGGATACGCTCTATCAGATCCGGTTTACCCGGAATCGTGCAGAATTCGAGCGTCTTGCTTTTACCACCGACATGGATCGAACGTTTCAAGAAGCTCTTTCGGGATTGGCTGGTGGCCGACCGGATCTCATGAAACTCCACAAGCTCTACCTCTGGCTTGGACTCGATCAGGTTCCACCGGGAACAGATCGAATCACCCTGTTGCCGGACAGCTACCTCTATCAGCTTCCCATCGATATTCTGCCGACAACTGCACCGGACCACTCCGAAAGTTACGGATCCAGTCGCTATCTGATCGAAGAGGTCTCCATCGTGTATCTGAACCGATTTCACGAGCGGGCAAACCGCCGGGACGACCGATCATATGAGGACCTCTTCTCGGGTTTTGCTGTCACCGAATTCCATTCAGCGGGAACAACCGAGATGAACCCGCTGCCGGAAGCCGTACCAGAGGTAGAGTCCATTGCATCCATTCTGAACCCTCACGGAAAGACCCGTACGTTTCTGAACCGGGAAGCGACGCATGCGGCTTTTTTGGAGAGTGCAACCCGCTCGCGAATTCTCCATTTGGCTACTCACAGTATTGTTTCAGACCAGGATCCACTCTATTCGCACATGATGCTTTGGCCGGACGAGTCGTCCGATCCGTTGGCCATGAACGAAACTCGTCCACTCTACGCCTGGCAGCTCTTTCGCATCCCGTTTCAGAATCAACTGATCATGCTGAATTCATGTGATACGGCAGGTGGTCACTATCTCCAGGGAGCCGGCGTCATGGGTTTCAGTCGGGCACTCCGATACGCCGGAGCCGAAAGTTTGATTCTCAATGCATGGCCTGTTCATGACCGGACGGCACGTGAGCTGGCTACAAAGCTCTACAGGGAACTGGCAGACGGAACGGGACGGGCAGACGGTCTTCAACGGGCAAAAATTTCTTTGATTGAAGAGCAAGCCAATCCACACTATTGGGGAGCCTGGATTCTCTTCGGAAATCCCGAACCCCTCCTGCCCGGAATTCCGTGGAAACGATGGAGCCTGCTGCTCTTGCTTGTCGCGACTGTCGGTTACTGGAGGTGGCACATCCGCTTCAAGCGGACAGCGCTTTAAGATACCGCTCTGCTACACGACGATACGATCCGTTCATCTCGAGTGTCTGCTGAAATGCTTCTCTGGCTCTTGCCAAGTCGTTCATCTGGAAGTAGGCGTTCCCCAGATACCAGAGTGCTCGCTCTTGAACCATCTGATCGTCAAGCTCCATTGCAAGAATCTGAACAAATCGTTCAGAGGCTTCTTCGTAGCGGGAAAGGTTGTAAAGTATGGATCCGGCATTGAGTGTGAGACGGGCTCGTTCCTGTGCGTCCTGAACGTTCAATAGCGCTTGATCAATCAATTGAATAGCTTCCTGATGCTGCCCCTGACTTGCCAGCATCATCGCTTCCCGAACGGTAGAATCCTCGTCAACCGGTTCGGCGGATCGATAAACTTCCAGTTCGATTTGCGCCAATGGGCTCACCGAGTCCGTACGGTCTGCCCCGGTCCACTGGTACCCCATCCACGCGACAAGAAGTACCGCTGCAGCAGCCATCCACGATTTCCAGCGCCCCGTGGATTGCCCGATCGCTCGAGTGTCCGCCCCTCGACCCCGAACCATCCGAAGTTTCCCGCTTTTCCGGACCAGATCCTGTACATTGGCTTCGGTTCGTACATTCTCCAGGGCCGCAGGATCTTCCAACCAGTCGATCCACAGCTCCTCCATCTCCTCGGAAGAAAGTGTTCCGTTCAGAAACTCCTCCCGTCGCCGCGTATATTCTGACGGTTCAAACGAATCATTCGTTTTCCCCTTCACATGTTTATTATCTCTCATGAATCCTCTCTACCAGATCCGTATCTCTTGTTCAAGTTCTCCAATGGTGATCCCGGATTGATGGGTTGGGACTCCATCTCAACAGAAAAGAGGCTTCAACGATGTGAATGTTACAAAATAGTTCACCCCCATCCTTCCAATGCCATTCTCTGAAAAGCTGGAAGGTCTTGTTCACACTCCATAGATTCCGCAACCGCAAACCGGTTTCACCCTGACCCCATCTGTATGTCTATCCTGTTGGTCGCACGAAATCGCAACATGATTCCGTTTCGGGAAGAACTTCTACGACTCGATCCGCACTTGGATGTCGAGATTTGGCCCACCTGCAAGCGTCCTCAACGTGTTCGGTTCATCGTTGCCTGGGACCAGCCCGATCAATTTTTCTCCAGATTCTCCAACCTGGAGGTCGTCAGTTCCATGGGGGCTGGAGTCGAGCATCTGGTCACGGATCCCGACCTTCCTGCCAAGGTCACCATTACCCGATTGGTCTCCCCCGGGTTAAAGGAGCAGATCAGGGATTACGTCGAATCTTCACTCTACCGAATACTCCGCAGATGTGACGACTATCTGAATCTACAGCGATCGGCTCGATGGGAAAAACTGGATCATACGACCCGGGATCAATGGCGAGTCGGAATGTTGGGACTGGGTGAATTGGGCGGAGCTGTAGCAGCGTCTCTTGCCTCTTCCGGATGGACGGTTCACGGCTGGTCCCGTAGCCGAAAATCGATCCCTGGCTGCATCTCGTGGTACGGTCGGGACCAGCTTCCCGACATGCTCTCGAATACACAGATTCTGATTAATCTGCTTCCACTCACTCGTGAAACGGAAGGGATTCTGGACCTGGAACTTTTCAAACGACTCGCAGAACCGTCCTGGCTGATTCAGGCAGGACGGGGAGAGCATCTGGTAGACGAAGATCTGATCTATGCGCTGGATCAGAATCTTCTGGAAGGTGCTTTTCTGGATGTTTTTCGCGAAGAACCTCTCCCGGATTCACACCCTTTCTGGAACCGGGACTCCATTCGTATCACCCCACACATTGCCTCGGTTTCCCGAGCCAATGAATTGGCCCCTCAACTTCTGGAAAATTACAAACGAATGATCTCCAATCAGAAATTACTCTACACTGTGGATCGTACCCGGGGGTACTAACGCCCCGAATCCTATCCGAGCGTCACATCCAGCACCATCATGACACAGAATCCGATCAGAGTTCCCAGTGTGGCAATATCGGTATTTCCGTGTTGCTGAGAAGATGGAATCAACTCCTCGATGACCACAAACATCATCGCACCTGCAGCAAAACCGAGTGCATAGGGAAGGATGGGTTGAATGGCGATGACGGCAACTGCCCCCAGTACGGATGAAATAGGTGTAACCAGGCCTGAGAGTTGTCCATAGTTGAAACTGGTCCACCGCGATACTCCTTCACCACGAAGCGGCAGTGATACGGCCATCCCTTCCGGGAGATCCTGCATGGCAATCCCGTAAGCCAAAACGATGGCACCTGCCACGGTAGCCGTCCCGGTCGGGTCGATTCCACTGGCCGATGCTCCAAAAAGCACACCGATTGCCAATCCTTCCGGGATGTTGTGCAGTGTAATCGCCATTACGAGCAGAGTGGCTCGCCTCCATGACGTTTCGACCCCTTCGGCTTGATCTTTCGGCAGACCAAAGTGAAGGTGCGGAACCCAGGCATCTGCCAGTCGGAGGACCAACGCTCCGGCCAGAAACCCCAGAGTAGCCGGCAACCAATAGATCATATCCAGCCCCTTGGCCATCTCCATCGAAGGCTCGATCAAGGACCATATGGACGCGGCAATCATGACACCTGCAGCGAACCCGAGCATGCTGTCCAGCAACTTTCGGTTCACCGTCCGGGAAAAAAAGACGGTGCCGGCTCCGATCATGGTCGTCACCCAACAGAGTGTTCCGCCAAGAAGCGCCTGCATAACCGGCCCAAGTTCATAAAACCAGCTCATAAATGAATCCATGAATCCCTCTCTTTCGAGTTCCAACGTCCAACAACCCTTGGAGTATAAGTGTATTACCAAACAAAATAAAATTTTTAGTCTTGTCTAATTAATCACGCGGTCACTCCTCCTGCACGCGACTGGGTTTCAGGACGAAAACCGTTATCTTTTTGGCGCTGGCAAAAGCCGCTATCACACGAACCGAGATACCGACGCAGAGGAGAGTTGCCCCCATGGCCCGATCGCCCCGCTACGACGCCTTCCTAAACAGACACCTGGGACCCGACAACCAACAAACCGATCAGATGCTCGAGCTTCTCGATATCGAGACTCTCGAGGACCTGATCGACGAGATCGTTCCACGGGCGATCCGGCGTACCCGGGCGATGAATCTCCCCACCGCACTGACGGAACAAGAGTATCTGCAGGAAGCGAAACGGTATGCCTCCATGAACCGGATCCGACGATCCTTTATCGGGATGGGGTACTACGACACATGGACTCCCCCGGTTCTGCTTCGAAATGTTTTGGAAAATCCGGGATGGTACACCGCTTATACCCCTTATCAGGCCGAAATTTCACAAGGGCGATTGGAGGCACTGCTCAATTTTCAGACGATGATTTGTGATTTAAGCGGAATGGAAATTGCCAATGCTTCGCTTTTGGACGAAGCGACAGCTGCCGCAGAAGCGATGTCCATGCTCCACAGTCTTCGAAAACGGACCAAGAGGGATTCCGACCGATTCTTTGTCTCGTCCCGATGCCATCCACAGGTCATTTCCGTCATTCGTGGACGGGCGCACCCGGTCGGTATTGATGTGGTCGTCGGAAATGAAGAGGACCTGACTCTGGACGACGAATCTCTGTTTGCCCTTCTGTTGTCCACGCCTGCCAGTGACGGGGAGCTTCTGGATCACAGTGAGTTGATCGCCCGGGCTCACGAAAAAGATCTTACAGTCGCTGTTACCTCTGATTTATTGGCACTCACGTTGTTGAAATCACCCGGCGAAATGGGAGCGGATGTTGTGGTCGGTTCGGCCCAACGATTTGGTGTCCCGATGGGCTATGGTGGACCCCATGCCGGATGGTTTGCGACACGTGAGAGGTTCAAACGGCAGATTCCGGGGAGAATCATCGGTGTGAGTCGGGACCGGGAGGGGAATCCTGCATTTCGAATGGCTCTTCAAACCCGGGAACAACATATTCGTCGCGAGAAAGCAACGTCCAACATCTGCACATCACAGGTATTGCTCGCCGTCATGGCGGGATTTTACGCCGTTTGGCACGGACCGGACGGATTGAAAAACATTGCCGAACGCGTCCATATGCTTGCTGCCAGAGCCTCGGAACAGCTTCGGAAAAGCGGGTATACGGTTCGGCACAACCGCTTCTTCGATACCCTTGCCATTGATTTGAATCCGGAAGACCACGTTCCGGTTCAACAACGGGCCCAGAGAGCCGGAATCAACCTTCGATTCGACGACAACGGGATCGGAATTTCATTCGACGAGACCAAATCAGAGTCCGACTTGATCGAGCTTCTGCAGGTTTTTGACCCGTCACTCAGGGAAGAGGTTGTCGAGCGTTCGACATCGCCCGACTACTTCCCCGAATCGATGCGTCGAACAGATTCGATTCTCACGCACCCGATCTTCCGCTCGGTTCGATCCGAACACCAGATGCTTCGTTACCTCAAGCAACTCGAAAATCGGGATCTGAGCTTGACCCACTCGATGATATCGCTTGGGTCCTGCACCATGAAACTGAATGCAACAGCGGAGATGATTCCCATGACGTGGCCGGAATTCGGCCGGCTCCACCCTTTTGCTCCAAGGGACCAAGCAGAAGGTACACTGGCCTTGATTCGTGAACTCGAGGAGTGGCTCGGCGAAATTACCGGACTGCCGGCCGTTTCACTCCAACCCAATTCCGGAGCCCAGGGGGAGTTGACCGGTTTGCTGATGATCCGCGCCTGGCACCGGGACCAAGGACATCCGGAACGAACCATTTGCCTGGTTCCTTCATCGGCCCACGGAACCAATCCCGCCAGTGCAACCCTTGCCGGTATGGACGTGGTGGTCGTTTCATGCGATGAAAAAGGCAACATCGATCTGGAGGATTTGAACGCCAAACTGGAGTCCCATCCAGGCCGAATCGGAGCACTGATGGTCACCTACCCCTCTACACACGGGGTGTTTGAGGAGTCCATTCAGACCGTCTGCTCCATAGTCCACGAAGCCGGTGGTCTGGTCTATCTGGATGGAGCGAACATGAATGCACAGGTCGGCATCACCTCTCCGGCCGAGATTGGAGCGGATGTCTGTCACTTGAACCTCCACAAAACGTTCTGTATCCCGCATGGTGGAGGTGGCCCGGGGGTGGGTCCGGTTGCCGCGGGTGATCATTTGCGTCCGTACCTACCGGGTCATCCACTGGCGCCGTTCGGAACGGATCAGGCGATCGACCCGGTTTCGGCAGCTCCCTACGGTAGTGCCTCCATTCTCGGCATCTCACATGCCTACATCCGGATGCTCGGTGCCGAAGGGCTCACTATGGCGACCAAAATCGCCATATTGAATGCCAACTATCTCAAGGAGCGCCTCGCTTCTCACTACCCGATTCTCTACACCGGAGCGAAAGGACGCACCGCCCACGAGTTCATTCTCGATCTTCGGCCTCTCAAGCAGAGTGCAGGCGTCGATGTTACGGATGTTGCAAAGCGGCTCATGGATTATGGGTTCCACGCACCGACGATGTCATTCCCGGTACCTGGAACATTGATGATTGAACCGACCGAGAGCGAATCCATCGAGGAGCTGGACCGTTTTTGTGACGCCATGATCTCGATTCGCAACGAGATTCAGGACATCGAAAACGGGGTGGAAAGTCGGGAGGTACACCTGCTGAATCAAGCCCCCCACACGTCTCGTGTACTACTTTCGGATGATTGGGATCGACCGTACAGCCGGGAAACAGCTGCCTTCCCGCTTCCGGACTTGAAGTTCCACAAGTTTTGGCCGGCTGTCAGCCGAGTGGATGACGCCTGGGGAGATCGAAATCTCTACTGTGCATGCGTTCCGGTTTCTGCCTATGCAGAGGGCCAATCCCCTCATGCACTGCCACTGGAGGAGGAGTAATCGACTGTAGACGGTCGGTGCTCCCGGATCCGACGCCGGAACCATGATCGAAGAACGGGAATCAGCGCGTTGTCCATATCCCGTACCCGGACACTGCGCCCCCGATCGCCCGAAGCGACGGACACGGAAATCGTAGTCAGCCACCGCCACCTCTGGGGAACACTCTCGTGAAACGACATTTGTTGGATTCGATCTCTGTGAATCCATGTAGTGGTTCTGGCCAAACGACGAGTTCTCAGAGCCATTCGATCACCCATACAGCCAACAGCGGCATCCTTGTGAACGAGCCAGCCCCAAAGAAGCGAGGGGACCCAACATATCCAGATCCAGGGAGAGAGATCAAATCCCCATTGCAAGAGAGCCAACCCGCCCCCGATCCCACCTGCGGTACGCACAATTCGCCGAAACAGCGCTCTTCCGGGTGATCGATGTTCCAGTGGAATCTCGCTGAATCCCGGCAAAAACTCCCCGACCAACGGCTCCAACTCTTTTTCCGGCAATAGAGGCATCATGACGACCGATGCTGCTTCCCGCTCCTCTCCGTATCCGGCACTATCCAGTTCAATCGAAAGGTATCCGAACGGTTGGCGAAGAATTCCTTCAACGACTCGAACAGCTTGTATTCGGTGGTATGGGAGGGTGATCTGTTTTTTCTCGAACAATCCGTGGCGAATCACCAGACCTTCATTCTGCTTTGTAAGTGTGAAATTACCGTATCGAACCAATGTACCTGCAAATGAAAGGCACCAGGCAAACAGCACAAAGAGCATCAGCATCCCCATCCAAAAGAGCGGACGACCCGTTCCGGGAAGTTGTTCGAACTGTTGCATTGCCCATTCCGATTCCTGCAAGAACGGATCCAGTTGCGAGAGGAGGGTTGCAAGAAGCGAGAGGACGATTCCAAAACTGGAAGAGGTCGTGGCTGCCAACAACAGATGTCGCATGGGTAACCTCCGGACTCGTTCTTTCTCCTGCCAGAGCTCTTCTCGGGCAGATGTGCGTCCGGTTTTGAGCTCCTGTATGATTTCGTCGGCAACTTCTTTTGTAACCGCCGAAAGTCGTGCTTCACGGGATGTCGACCCTGCCGTCTTCACATCGACGCGAACCAATCCGAAGAGTCGTTGAACCGGACCGTAGGAGAGGTCAATCACCTGTACCCGTTCCCGACGAAGCAACAACTCTTTCCGAACCCAGATCCCTTGATGGATCTCCATCTCGCCCCGACCGATTCGAAATCTGAACCGCCACCATGACATCAGACCCACCAGGAGGACCGAAACCAGCAAACCGAGAAACACCCAAAGAAACGACCCATCCTCTCCCCGACTGCCGAAGATCAGAATGGCCAACAGGGTGAGCAAGTTGCCACGAATCATTTCGCCGGCACGAGCCAGAGCGGCAACCGGATGAAGTCTGCGAAATTCAGACATCCTCTTGAGCCAGTCTGGCAAAATTGGAGATTTGTTGTCGAACCTCCTGCGCCCGTTTCGACTCCAGGGCCGGGATTTCGTGTACCGTTGCCGCTGTTGACACGGCTACGGCCGACACCTTCATGGCTCGCAAAAGCGGCCCTTGGCGGGTGTCTACGTGTTGAACCCGGTTGAGTGGGATCACGGTGTGTTGGCGAAACCACACGCCATAATGCAGTTCGATCTGATTTCGATCAATCGAATACCTCCAGTGTTTCCATCTGAAGACCGGATGCCAGAAAACCGTAATCAGCCAAAAAAGGATCAAAAGAGCGAGCAGAGCACCCCACAATAGCCAATGCAGGGACGATTGAGGAGATTGGTAAAGTGCGTACAACCCCCAAGCGATCGGCAGAAGCGACGATCGTAGGGCTGCTCCCCACTGCCAAACCCGAATAATGCGAGGGGAGAGTCTGCCTGACGGAACCGAATCTGCGGGATCAGGAGCCGGCAACAGGCGTCCATAAAAAAAGCCACCGGGTGTCCCGGCGGCTTTTAGAAGCGTTCGTTCCACGAGTCAAGCGTTGTTCTTGATCTCCTGAATTTCGAGGCGAATCTCTTGCGACAACTTCTTCAGATCTTGAAGCTGCTTGCGGGCACGTGTCCCCGCTGCTTTGTTCCCTTTATCATAGAACTTCTCCATTTCAGGCTCCAATTCGCTCATCAGGGCCTTGATTTGTTCCAGTCTACTCATAGAAATCCTCCGGTTGCATTCAATTCATGATTGATGAGAGAATTGACCAATTGGTCAACCCTCTTGCCAAAACCTCACTTTCGGTACCAGCAGGGGGCAATTTAACATTCTTTATCAAAAAACCATCTTTGAATGTAAATTTCTGCGATTCAGTCAGAAAAACCCCTCTCTTCCATGGCTCTGGCCACTTTCCGACCACGACTCAGGTCCACAAACAGGGCGATCAATGCGGCCGCCAGAAAGAGGATGGCGCAGAAGAGGATCGCATTCCGGAGTCCCACTTGGGTCTGAAGCAAGCCCAAGCCTACGATTCCAAAGACACCTGCCATCTTGTTGAACATGCCCCAGAATCCAAACATTTCGGCCGAACGACTCTCCGGAGTCAACAGTCCAACGATGGCTCGACTCACCGATTGATTCGCCCCCAGACTCGTCCCTGCCAACAGACCGATCCCCAGAAAAAGGTGCTGTGGTTCCAGATCCTGGCCAACCCATCGATTCACTTCGTGCGTCAGTCCATCCAGAAAAAAGATGCCCATCACTGCAAGAAACCAGGTTCCCAGTGTAATCAGATAGGTACCACGTGCACCCATTCGATCCTGCAGCCGTCCGAAAAGGAGCGCACCGGCAGCGGCCGTTATCTGTACGATCAAAAACATGGACACCCGAACTTCTTCACTCCATCCAATCACCTGATCGCCGTAGATGAATGAAAAAGCGACGATGATATAAATTCCACCCATGGAGAAGAAGACCGACGCCAAAAACAGTACGAGATCCCGAAACTCCCCGATCTCCCGAAACGTTCGCCCCAACCGGGAAAACCCTACGCTGACAAACGTTTCGCCACTGGGAAGCGACCGTGCAATTCCCGGTTCCCTGAGCCAGAGAAACGTCGGAATTGCGGTCAGAAGAAAGAAGAAAGCGGTAAATGGTCCGGTCCACCGAATTCGGTCATAATTCTCCAGGGTGGGCTCCCCCAAAAAGAAAATGACAAATCCGGCCGTCACCAACCCACCGGCATACCCCAACGCCCATCCATAGCCCGAAATTTTCCCGAGTTCGTCGGGGGGTCCCAGCGAAGGCAGAAAGGATGCAATGAAATTCTCACCCATGGAGTACGCGATGTTCGAGATGATCAACAGCCCCATCGCCAAAAGAACCATCCCGGGGTCCACCCAATAGAGACCGGCCGTAGCAAGAATTGTGACCAGATAACTGTAGAAGAGAAACTCCTTCTTTCGTGCAGAGTAGTCCATCATTGCTCCAAGGATTGGACCTGACAGAACAACTGCGATGTAGCTGAGGGAGATGGCGACACTCCAGAGTAGGTTTCCGAGCCGAAACTGAGGATCGTCACTCTCGACGATGACGGTCGTAAACAGAACAGGGAAAATAACCGTTATAATCAGGAGGGTATAGCCTTGATTGGCAAAGTCGAACATGGCCCACCCGAACAGTTCGCGCCGGGAGGCCCGGGCCCGTGGAACGGAGTTGGAATCGGTCGGGGTCGGATTGGAAACCATGGCCAGAGATACGCTTTTTCTCCGAGGGATGAAAGCGGCCGGAGTGCAGAGTTGGAACTGAAGTTCATCCCCGATTTCTCTATCTTGTGGCACTGTATCTCAGACGTTCTTTCTATCAACGCCCAAACGAACAACGATTCATGGACAAGATTGTATTGATACCCGGGGACGGGATCGGACCGGAGATTACCCGGTCCGTCGTAAAAATTCTGGATGTAGCCGGAGCAGACATTGAATGGGTCGAACGACAAGCCGGAGAGACGGCGTTCAAAGAGACCGGAAATCCGATTCCCGACGAGACTCTTGCGTCCATTCGGGAACATCGTCTGGCACTGAAAGGGCCCTTGACGACTCCCGTCGGCGCCGGCTTCCGATCGATCAATGTTGCTCTCCGTCAAGAATTCAACCTTTACAGCAACATTCGTCCAGCCAAATCATTGCCCAACATTGACTCCCGGTACAGCAATATTGACATGATTACCTTCCGTGAGAATACCCAGGGACTCTATATCGGAAAAGAGCACTGGATCAAGGAGGGAGAGCACGCCGAGAGTATTGCCGTGATCACCCGCGAGGCGAGTCGAAAAATCGTTCGGGCCGCCTTCGAGTACGCTGTTGCTCACGACCGGAAAAAAGTTACCCTGGTCCACAAAGCAAACATTCTGAAACTCACGACCGGACTCTTCCTGGAAACCGGACAAGAGGTCGCGAAGGAATTTCCCGACATCGAGTTTGAAGATCTGATCGTCGACAACATGGCCATGCAGATGGTGATCCGGCCCGAACAGTTCGACATCATTGTCACAACCAACCTTTTCGGTGATATTTTGTCCGATTTGGCGTCTGGTTTGGTCGGTGGACTCGGGGTCACCGGTGCGGCCAACATTGGTGATGATGCGGCCATCTTCGAAGCCGTTCACGGGTCGGCTCCCGATATTGCCGGTCAGAATTTGGCCAACCCGACGGCCATGCTCTTCTCCGCAATGATGTTGCTGGATTATCTGGGCAAAAACACTGTACGGAACCGAATTCTGTCGGCTCTCTACCGGGTCCTTCAGGATCAAAAATATGTCTGTACTCCCGATATCGGAGGGGCAGGAAACACCATCACCTTTACCGAGGCGATCTGTGCAGCCCTGAACAATCAGTAGACACTCAAACCGGCCGTCCATCACGGCTGGCCGGAGAAATCCCGAACTCAACCAACGACCGATGTCCGTAGAAGACAAGGATGTGAAGTATGTAGCCAACCTGGCCCGACTGCAGGTCACGGATGAAGAAGCTGATCGATTCAAGAAGGATCTGAACAAGATTCTCGACTACATGGAAACACTCAATGAGCTGGACACAGACCGTATCGAGCCACTCGAACACGTGACCGATGCGACGGCTCCCTTCCGGAAGGACGAAGCGAAACCCCCTCTGGATCACGAGGATGCGCTGAAAAATGCCCCGGATGCCGACAGTGACTATTTCCGGGTACCCAAGGTGATCGAGTAACATGGAACGCTCCCGCCCATCCGGTCCCGGTCGCCCGAACCAGCGTGAGCACCTCGCGGCATTGGCGGTTCTGCTTCTCCTGCCGGTCTTGTTCTTCTTTCCGACCATCCTGGGTGGCGAACAGTTCATGGGGCACGATACCCTTCAGTGGCGGGCCGGAGCCGAATCGATCTACGACTACCGGGCCGAACACGACGGAGAAGAGCCTCTCTGGGCGAGTCGCATGTTCTCCGGAATGCCCGCCTATACAATACACGTCTTCAAATCGGTCCCCCATCTGGACAATCTGGTCTTTGACCAGCTCCGGATGATCTGGCCAGCCGTCCCATACTGGGTGCTGCTTGGCGGTCTCTATTTTCTCTTTCTGTTGATGGGGGCCCGCCCATGGGCCGCCGTCTTCGGCTCCCTCCTTTTCGGACTCACAACCTATTTGCCGATCATCATCGGCGCCGGGCACAACATCAAATTCATCGCCTACTCCTATATCCCGTGGATGTTGGCCGGATACTGGCTCATGACCCGTCACCCTTCCCGATCCCTCTGGGGTCTGTTTCTATTTACCATCGCCACGACTCTGGAATTCCGCGCCGGACACCCGCAGGTGACCTACTACTTTGTCTATCTCTTTATAGCTCTCTACCTGTATGACAGCTGGCGAGCCTGGACATCCAATCAACTTCCTGCCTGGGGTCGGGTAACAGCCCTTCTGACCGCAGGCACACTGGTCGGTTTTCTGGGTACTGCCGAACAGTACTGGCGCTTGATGGAGTACGCACCCTTCTCGATCCGTGGCGGCTCTGCATTGGGAAGCGGGGGTGGAGGTCTTTCAATCGAGTATGCGTTCTCCTGGTCCCAGGGAATCCTGGAAACGTTCACACTGGCCATACCGGATCTGTTCGGTGGCAGCAGTGGCATGGCCTATTGGGGTGACAAACCGGGGACCAGCGGGCCGCACTACGCCGGTGTTGCAACCCTCTTCTTTGCCCTGATCGCCCTCTTCCGTAGTGAGCGGCCCATCAAATGGCTCTGGTTTGGAATTGCACTACTGACCCTGAGTTTTGCATGGGGCTACCATTTCCCGCTCAACGAACTCTGGTTCCACCTGCTCCCCGGGTTTGACAAGTTTCGAACCCCTGAAATGTGGCTCACTGTCACGGTTTTCTCGCTTGGCATCCTTGCTGTTCTGGGACTGGAAGAACTCCTCTCGTCGCGTTCCTCCCGCCTGAAGCCGTACGCCTGGCCAGCCGGAATCCTGGTCGGATTCGGACTGCTTTTTCTGATTGGTGGCCCGACCCTCCTCTCGTTTGAGAAGAGCCAGGAAACCGAACAGATCGCCACTCAACTGGCGCAACAGAACAATGTATCCGCCGACAATCCACAAGTGATTCGTCAATCCCGACAATATGTGGAAGGCCGTCTCAAACCGGAACGGGAAGCACTTGCCCGTACCGATACACTTCGATTCCTCTTCATTCTTGCCATTCTATTGGCCTGGAGTGCTCTCTGGCTGAACCGGACCCTCTCTGACCGGCTCTACCTGGGCGGACTCATCCTGATCACAGCCGCCGATTTACTCACCGTCGGACACCGATACATCAACGATGAAGCGATGGTCGACACCGAACAGACGCTGACCGGCGTCATTGAACAATCCGGGCAGCCGGCAGACCGTGCCGTTCGTGAACGAATCAAAGACCGGATTCCCCAACCCCGCACGCTTCCACTCGACGACAACGCGTTCAACAATGCCATTCCATCCTATTTTTACCCGTCGATCGGCGGGTACTCGGGAGCCAAACTGAGCGTCTATCAGGATCTTCTGGATCATGCACTGAATGCCGGTCCTCAGGGGCTCAACTTTCCACTCCTGGATATGCTCCAAGTCCACTATATCACCACTCGAAGAGAGCTCTCCATCCCCGGATTCGAACCGGTCTTCCATGAGGACAGATCCTGGCTCTACCAACGGACCGAGCCGATGCCTCGAGCCTGGTTTGTGTCCGATGTTCGCAGCGTCGACAATCCACGGGAAGCGATCATGGCGCTCCTTCCCGAATCCGATTTTGATCCCCGGACCCTTGCCGTTGTCGAAAGTCGCAAGGATATTCAAGTGGAGCCTGATTCGGCTTCCAGCGTCGAAATTCTCTCTTGGACCGACCGACGAATGCAGCTCTCACTGAGTCGCAGCCACCCCGGTTTTCTCGTCCTGAGCGAAATTTGGTATCCGCCCGGTTGGGTCGCCCGACTGGATGGTGAGGAAATTCCGATCCACAAGACCAACTATGCACTCCGTGGATTCGAGATTCCACCGGGAAATCATCAATTGACGCTGGCATTCGAACCAAGATCCCACCGGGCAGGATCCCGAATCAGCTGGGTCGCCAATCTGGTACAGTGGATCCTGGGAGTCGGTCTTTTGATCCAGTGGATCCGTACCCGACAACAAGGAGAGAGATGAACCGTTCACGAACATTGATCACCAGCTACTATTGGCCTCCCAGTGGAGGCCCCGGTGTGCAACGCATCCTCAAATTTGTCAAATACCTTCCGGAATACGGAGTGGATCCTTCGGTACTAACCGTTGCCAATCCGACCTATCCGCTTCGAGACCCTACTCTGTTGGAGGAGGTCCCTCCCGGAATTCAGGTCTACAAGACCCGTACCCTCGAACCGTTTGCACTCTATGCCGGATTGAAGGGGGGAAAAGCAGACGATATCACTCCCGCAACCGAAATCCAGGGAGACACTCTGACGAGCACAGTCGGAAGTTGGGTCCGGGCCAATCTGCTCATACCCGATGCAAGGGCCGGATGGGTCGTCACGGCCACACGGCGTGCACTGAAGTTGGTAGAAGATCAGAACATCGACACCATCCTCACCTCCGGTCCCCCCCACTCGGTTCATTTCATTGGGAAGTGGGTCTCTCAACGGACCGGTATCCGCTGGATTGCCGACTTCCGGGACCCTTGGTCCCAGGTTTACTACAACCAATTGCTCCCTCGCACCCAGATGGCCGAACAGATCGACGAGTCGCTTGAACGTCGCATTCTTCAGGAGGCCAGTGAGGTGATTGTCGTCAGTGACCGACAGGCAGAGCACTTCCGGAAGCATTGTGAACGCGGATATCGTGTGATCCCGAACGGGTTCGACCCGGCCGATTTCCCCGATCCCAGACCAACACCGGATCCTCCAAAAGAGGGTCGATACTGCATGAGGCATATCGGTACCGTCGGCGAAGCCGCCATTCCACACTCCCTGCTTCGGCTCCTCGCCAAGACTCCCGAACTCCCTGTCGACCTGGAATTCATGGGAGATCTTCACAACGATCTTCAAAAAGAAGTGACGGCTCTGGAGCTGGGAGAACGAGTCACTCTCTCCGGATACCGTCCCCATCGGGAAGCCGTTGACGCGATGTGTCGGTCTCAGCTGCTGCTACTGATCCTTCCCGCTGTTCCGGAGATGGAGCACCACATTCCGGGCAAACTGTTCGAATATCTCGGTACCGGGCGTCCGATATTGATGCTTGGACCGCCAGAGGGAGAGAGTGCGAGACGCATTCGCAACGCAGGCGGGCAGGTTGTTGCACCGGACGATACAGACGGCCTGCTGGCTGCACTTCAGAGTTTGATCACCCAATTGAGTGTTCACCCGGATGCACCGGACATTTCACACCCTGATTTGCATCCTTCCTCAAGAACCGAGCTCAGTCGCCAACTGGCACAACTCATTCACCAGACCGAAGCCGGGACACCGCCCCAAGAGCTGGAGGACTCCGCATGACGATGCACCAACACCCGGAGTGGAGCCTGCTCTCGACATCGCATCAACGTCGGTACGAACGCACGCGAGCCTTTCTCGACAAAACCCTTCATCCAGACGAAACCATTTTGGATGTCGGAAGCGAGAACCCCTTTTCAAGACTACTGAAAGCAGACGGATACACGGTTCACAACAGCCATGTCGATCTGGATCGCCACCCTGGTGAACTTGCCCGACATCCGGCCGATGTCGTGACCGCATTCGAAATCCTGGAACATCTTCTGAACCCGCTGGGAGTCCTCGAAAACCTTCCGGGCAAGCGCCTCTACGCCTCGGTCCCGATGCGACTCTGGTTCTCGAACGCCTACAGAAATCCGGACGATCCATGGGATCGTCACTTTCATGAATTTGAATCGTGGCAGTTCGACTGGTTGCTGGATCACGCCGGGTGGACGATCATTCGCAGTGAGAAATGGACCAACCCGGTCCGCAAATTCGGCATTCGCCCCCTGCTCAGGTTCGTGACCCCTCGTTGGTATGTGATCGAAGCGATTCGTAAAGATTTGTCAGCCGGCGACCGGTAATCGACCAGTTCCAACGCAATTGAATCGCTTCCCGGGCCCGCTGGCCCATGGCACGTCCTTCGTCGGGATGATCCACCATCCATCGGATCTGCGAAGCAAGTGCATGGACATCCCCCGCCCGGTGAATCCGCCCACACGACTCGCTACGAACCAGATCTGCCTGTGCCGGACAATCACTTACAATGACCGGAAGACCACCGGCCATGTACTGAAACAGTTTGTTGGCGAAGGTGGTATCGTGGTGGCCATTCCGCAATAACGGGCTAAGGCCCACATCCGCCTCTGCCACATATTCCGGCAGTTTTTCAGGCGGAACCCATCCGACCCAGTCGATCCGGTCGCGAATGCCCAGGGAGTGGGCCAGATCCAGAAGATGGTCATGCTCGCTTGAATCTCCCACCATGGACAACGTAACCGGACAGTGTGCCGTCGTCAATGACTTCACCGCCTCCAGAATGGTCACGGTTCCCCTTCGAATGGATGTATCTCCGATGTAGAGCAACCGAAGCGGACGAGCCGGGTCGGAACCCTCTCTTGCCGGGTCGTTCTCACCCACATCAAACTCTCCCGGCCAGACGACATTGGGAAGGACAATCACCTTTTCCGGGGCGATATGGTCCCGTTTCAAGGCCACCTTTTTCGCTTCATCCGTGACCAGGATGACCCGGTCTGCAGATTGCATCAGTTGCCGCTGTGCACGGGCCCATCGTCGAGGGCGAATCAGAGCACGCGCAATTTTTCGCTGCATATGGGGGTAGTGAGGCAGGATCTGTGGCCGATCCTCATGCAGATCCAAAATGACCGGAAGATTGGATCGCTTCGCGACTCGCATGCCAGCCGGTGCAATCACCATGTCGTGAATGTGAACCAAATCCGGACGGGATGCGTCCAGAAAGTCCCGGATGCGGGGAGCCAGCCACCATGAAAAAAGAGGAGTCGAATGAACCAGTGCAGATAGCTTGTACCAGAACCGACCGGCGTGCAAACGCCAAATTTCGACCGCCTCGTGGCGGGTCCGTTCAAGTCGGGTACCGCGCCATCCAAGTCTCTCCCCTGTGACATCGAAATCAATTGTAAACAGATCGACCGACACTCCGGCCTGCTGCAAGGTCCGAATCTCGTTTTTTACACGGGCGTCCGGAGGGTAGGGGGTATCCATGATCATTGCTGCCTTCATGCCGGCAATATAGGCATTGCCCAGGCATCTCTGCTTCCCCTTTCCCTTTTCCATTCCCGGCCGTACCATTCGGGACCGGAATTCATTCCGTGCAGAGTCCGCGTTTCAGAGATACGGCCTCTCACGCCGTTCGCCATCGAAAACCAGATCCATCCCGTGGGAATCATTGCCCGACAGAGTACGACGAATGTTCTGTACACCTATCTGGGAATGGGGCTTGGTGCCGTACTCACTCTGTTTCTTTACCCGCATATTCTATCGCCGGAAGCGTACGGACTTACCCGAATTCTCGTTTCGGCAGGATTGTTGGGAGCCCACCTTTCGCACCTGGGGATGAGGAACACCATCCTCCGATTCACACCGGTCTTCAAGGACGATTCCGAGCGGATGCGTTCCTTCCGGACCTACACATTCCTGCTTCCTCTGGCCGGGTTTCTTCTATTTGGACTACTTCTCCACTTTTTCCAAGAGCCGATCATCTCTCTCTACGAGAATCGATCCCCTCTGGTTGGCGACTATCTCCACTTGCTCGTTCCACTCACACTGGCCATCCTCTATTTCGAGCTCGCAAACAGTACCCTTCGAAGTTTGAAAGACTCGACAAGCGGATCCTTTGTGCAGGACCTCCTGCTTCGGCTCGTGATCATTCTATCGCTCATGCTGCTTTGGCTCGAATGGATCTCATTGGACACCTTCTTCCGGCTCTTCGTATCGGCCTATGTTCTTCTCCCCCTGTGGTTGTTACATCTTCTGGCACGACACGGAGAACTCCGTTTCTCGCTACGGTTGACTGCGATCTCGCGGTCACTCCGTGGATCCATGAAGCAGTATGGCCTCTTCACCATGCTCAGTGGCCTCACAACGATGATTGTCTGGAACATTGATATTTTGATGCTCGGATCTCTGGCTGGTCTGGATCAGACAGCGGTGTATGCCATTGCTTTCTACATGGGGAGCGTCATAACGGTTCCTCAGCGCTCACTGGAAAAGATTTTGACTCCATTGATCGCCGACCATCTTCGTGACCGTAATTTGTCACGAATCGGAGATCTTTATCGTCAAAGTGCTCACCTTCAATTCTTGAGCGGATCCTTCCTTCTCGTGACGGTCTGGATTTTGGCCGACCCGATTCTGACGTTGCTTCCGGACATCTATCGTGAGGGGTCGCTCGTCATTCTGATCATCGGTTGTGGAAAGTTGCTGGATATGGCGACGGGTGCCAATGGAAGTATTCTGCTTCTTTCCAGATTTTATCGATGGGATCTGCTCTTCAATGGCCTTCTTGTCATTCTCACGTTCTTCACCAACTGGATGTTGATCCCACGATTCGGAGTAGAGGGTGCGGCTGTCGCAACCACCCTTTCACTACTCATCTACAACACTCTCAAATATCTGTTTGTCAAATATCGCCTTCATCTCTCTCCATTTACCCGTTCTCATCTCTACATCCTTCTCTGGACCGCAGGTACACTCGTTGTCCTCCAGCAAATCCCGTCGTCAAACCTCTGGTCAGATCTGCTTCTCGATACCGGAGTTTTTCTTGCACTGTGGCTCGTGCCATTGACTTTTCATGGCGAATTCCGACAGTGGAGGGAATGGAGGGATCGATTGCGTCAGCGAGAAAGCGAATAGAGAGCGATTCCTCCGGCGATGGCAACATTGAGGCTTTCGACACGATCCGAGTCTCCATCGATTCGCACCAATGGCCGATGTGGTTGTCTCAGATTTTCACGAATGCCGTTTCCTTCATTGCCCACCACCAGAATTTGTCGAGGAGAAGTGGAAAATGTTGAGAGATCCTTGGAGTTTTCACCGATATCCAGAAGAGCCGTTTCCCATCCCGCAGTTTCCAGCTCTTCGATCAGCGTCTCGAGTTCCCCCGATATCCATGGTAGAGCACCGGTCGCACCGGCAGTACTTCGTACAACCTTGGGATTCCAGACATCGACCGTTCCTTTTCCGATAAGAACCCCCTCTACACCGAACCAGAGCGCCGTACGGAGAAGAGTGCCCAAATTGCCGGGATCCTGTATCGCATCCAGAGCCAACAAAATACCCCGTGAATGACGCACCCTCTCTACCTCGGCCTCTGCCGGAATGGTGGCCACGGCCATGATGCCTTGTGGTGTCTCTGCACAAGAGATGGAACGAAATGTTTCCCGATCCAACCTCACCACTCGTTCAGTACCGGGTATCGATAGATCCGTCCCCTCTTCCTGCAACACCGATTCGACCTTCAATCGCCCATTGGAAATCACTTGCCGAACCGCTCGCTCCCCTTCGATCAGAAAGAGTCCTTCCCGCTCCCTGCCTTTTCGCCGGGAGAGTGTTCGCCAGCGTGCGATTTGACGTGCAGATACCTCTTCACTCATACGGGGTCCTCAATGTGTTCGTGTTGGAAGAAGCCGGCTCCATACATCCATCGCTTCCGGCCCATACTGAAACAGTAGATCATACAGACAGCACCACGGTTCGAACCCGTCAAAATGCTGCCGATACACTGGATGCTCCACACCTGGATCGGAACGCATGTCTGCCTGACGCTGATAGTGACGGGAGTCATGCTCCTGAAGAAGACGTGTCGCACCCAGGCTACTCGCCCATTCATCGGGATTTGCCCCGGGTGGTAAATACCGATCAGTCTGTTTTTCTTTGGGGATCAAGTCGCGATCCAGCTGCAAATAGCCAAACAATTGGTGGCGAAGAAACCGTACGGCGTCGATTAATCGCTCCTTGGCCGCAGCCCTTTCGAAATCCGATTCGATGTCCGGTCGATAGTAATCATAATAAAAACTGTTTCGGTAGTTGTAGTAGAGCGTTTTCTTGAAACGATCCACCCATTGTACCGATTGGTCTATTCTAACCCGGTCGATCACGTTGTTGCGATCTTCCGTCCGGACCGGAAGGTTCAGCCAGGCGAAGCCGTCCGGTGTCCGAATCCGGGCGCGATGAATGCGCCCTTTCCTTGACCAGACCTCTCCGGTCTGGAGCCAAATTTCGTCCGCCTGCAGCATGAGTGCCAAATCATGCAGATCCGGTGCAAAGTGAGGTTGAAGTAATGCCAGGGTCATCTGTCAAAAATAGGACCCACCGCCGGCAATTGCATCCCGAATCGGTCGACTCTACCCATTGCCTCCTCTTTTCAGTATACTCCGCAACACTGTATCGGTGCCTGCGGCACCCACGAGCATCAACTGAACATCCTCACGCGTGTTTCACCGTTCCACCCAACGAACATTCAGCCATCGTCGAAAGCAGTTGGTCGACCTGCTTGAAAAACGAGGAATCAACGATCCCAGGGTTTTGGATGCCATCGGTGCACTCCCGCGCCACCAGTTTGTCGACACCGCCCTGGAGGGTCGGGCCTATGAAGATTCGGCGTTGCCTATCGGCAAAGGACAGACGATCTCTCAACCCTATACGGTTGCCCGTCAAACAGAACTGCTGGAGGTTCAACCCGGAGAAAAGGTCCTCGAAATCGGAACCGGCTCCGGATACCAGGCCGCCGTTCTTTGCCATATGGGCGTCGAACTCTTTACTGTCGAACGTCACGACGAACTCTACCAAGCAGCCAGACAACGATTGCAGGATCTGGGGTATCGCCCCCGAATGAAAATGGGCGACGGAAGTCTCGGGTGGAAAGCCTATGCCCCGTATGACGGGATCGTGGTCACGGCCGGTGCACCGGTCATCCCCTCCGATCTGGTTCGCCAGCTTACCGTAGGTGGCCGAATGATCATCCCGGTTGGAGAACAGGAGTCGCAAACCATGACGCGAATCGTACGGGTCTCCGAAGAGGAGTTTCAGGAAGAGCCGTTGGACAATTTTAAATTCGTCCCGTTGATCGGAGAACGGGGTTGGCCATCGTCATCCGGGTAATCCGACAACGGTTTCATTTATTGTACCCTTCAACCCAACCTGACAGGCGAGTATGAATCGTTCCGAATTTCTCTATGCAGGAAGTCTGTGGATTGCGACCACCACCCTGCTTCCGTCCATTCACCGACGGATGGACCCCGCCCGATCCTCTGTGCGCCTGGGCATTGTCACCGATCCACACTACGCCGAACTCTCGACCTGGACGACACGCCATTACCGGGAGAGTCTTTTCAAACTTTCAGAAGCGGCCCGATTTTTCGATCGTGAGCAGGTTGATGCCCTGTTGGAATTGGGGGATCTGGTGAATGGTGCGGAGGAGAACAATGAGAGGCATGCAGAGGTTGCCGAGCAGGCACTCGCCCTCTTTCGGGGGCCTCGCTACCACGTACTGGGCAACCATGACCTGGATGCTCTTTCCAAAGAGACGTTTCAATCGATCGTTCGAAATGAGGGTGTTCCACCGATGGACACGTGGTACTCGACCGACATCGAGGGCATTCGACTCATTGTCTTGGATGCTTGTTTCAAGGAGGACGGGACCCCTTATAATGCCGGCAATTACCACTGGCAGGATACCTGGATCCCCCGGAATCAGCTCGACTGGCTACAGAAGGAACTCGACCGGGAGAAGGTCCCGACAATCGTAGCCGTTCATCAGTGCCTGAGTGGAGACGAGGCACACCGCGTAAAAAATGCAGAGGAGGTTCGTGCCCTCCTCTCGGGGTCCGGTCAGGTACTCGCTGTATTCCAGGGTCACCAGCACCAAGGAGGGCACGAACAGATCGACAACATCCACTATGTCACGTTTCAGGCCGTTGTGGAAGGATCGGGAGCATCCGAAAACGCCTACTCCATTGCAGAGATCCGGGCAGACGGCCGCATCGCCATTACCGGGTACCGCAGGGCTACGGCCTATGATCTCCGATAACAGGAACTCCCGGAGGGGATACCGAGGAGTCGTTCTTCGTCGAATCCCCCCAGGCAGATCTTGCGAAGAGAGAGAAAAATGGGTATATCCGGGTCGTTCGGACAACCACCCAAGAACCAAATCCTGACATCGTGCAAGCAAGCTGGGTCGCAGCTCTCTCACTGTTTCTCTTCTTTATCGGATACCGGTACTACTCCCGTTTTCTGGCCGAAAAGATCTTTCAATTGGACCCTTCGGCGGTCACACCGGCTCACACGTACAAAGACGGAGTCGACTATGTTCCGGCCAACAAGTTCGTTCTCTGGGGACATCACTTCACCTCCATCGCCGGTGCTGCCCCCATCGTCGGACCCGCCATCGCCGTCTATTGGGGCTGGCTTCCCGCCATGCTTTGGGTTGTCATCGGGACCATCTTTGCTGCAGGTATCCATGATTTCGGTACCATGGTTCTTTCGATCCGAAACAAAGGGCAGTCCATTGGTACCCTGGCAGACAAATTGGTGGGAAAGCGCGCCAAACTTCTCTTCCTCTTCATTATTCTGATTTTGGTACTGATGGTCAATGCGGTGTTCGCATGGGTGATCTCCAATCTGTTTATCACGTTTCCGGCCAGTGTACTCTCCATCTTCGTACAGATTCCGTTGGCAGTCTGGATCGGATTTCGCGCCTGGCGTGCGACCGGGAACATGATCGTCCCCTCCGTTCTTGCATTGATTGCAATGTACGGGACGGCCATTCTCTCCAGCTACATTCCCGCCATGCAGATCGATCTGGTTCAATGGTTCGGAGGCGAGGAGAGTATCGTCCTTTTTGGACTCAGCGGCATGGAAATGGCATTCTTCACCTGGATCGTCATCCTGATGGTCTATGTCTATTTTGCCTCGACCCTACCGGTCTGGATGCTCTTGCAGCCTCGTGATTTGATCAATGCCTGGCAATTGTTGTTGGGCTTGGGGATCCTCTATGCCGGTCTATTTGTCTTGAGTCCGGAAATAACGGCTCCACCCACCAATCCGGAATCGACCGACGTAGGCTGGTTCCCGCTTCTTTTCATCACCGTCGCTTGTGGAGCGATCTCCGGATTTCATGGATTGGTCTCCTCCGGTACGACGGCCAAACAGCTCGACAAAGAGACCGATGCCCGGTTTGTCGGATATCTCGGGTCGGTTGGCGAGGGCATGCTGGCCTTGATCACCATCGTGGCCATCGTCACATACTTCAACACCACCGGCGAATTTTTAGCGCACTACCACTCCTTCGCCAATGCCAGCTCCGGTGGTCTGGCCATCTTTGTCGAGGGCGCTGCCGTTCTGGCGGGAGGTGTCGGCATCCCACTTCAGGCCGCTCAAACGATTATCGCCGTCATTGTGATTAGTTTCGCAGCCACAACGCTGGATACATCGGTGCGGCTCATGCGATATATCCTCAACGAGTTGGGGGAAACGTACCACATCCGCCCGTTGACTCGTCTGCACATCTCGACCATTGTGGCCGTAGGAAGCAGCACCCTGTTGGTTCTTCTTCCCGAAGGACCACACGGCTTCGGTTCCGGCGGGTACATCCTGTGGCCCCTTTTTGGTACCTCCAACCAGCTATTGGCTGGTATCAGTCTGCTTCTCCTGACCATCTGGCTCAAACGAAACGGACGTCCGATCATCTACTCGCTGGTACCCATGGTGTTTGTTCTGGCCATGACCCTCTGGGCCATGGGAAGCCAGGTCATCTTCGACTGGTCCGGACTCGGGAAACATGACATGGATCTGTTGCTCTTCACCTTTGGCTCCATCATTCTCGGCTTTACGCTCTGGATCGTTCTGGAAGCCGTCCGGTTGGTTCGAAATCCTGAAAACAGCTCTGAATCGTAACCCGGCTTACGGCTCCATGATCCCCCTGCCGAGAAGATGCCGGGCAAAATAGTCCCAGGTAAGCTGAAGGTTGTACGGTTCATTTACATAGGCGTGATCCCGGTCGGGAAAGACCATCAGATCGAACCGTCGTCCCTGCGCCATGAGTCGGTCGATCAATTGCCAACTCATGACCGGATGGACGTTGGTGTCTGCCGTTCCATAGGTAAGAAGCAGTTTCCCCTTCAACCGATGGGCCAAGCGGTGAATCTCTTGGTTGCGATAGCTCATTCCCTCGCGTAGAGGAACTCCTTGATATTTCTCGCCCCAATAATCCGTGTAGAGTGCATTATCCAGATTCCCCGCACCGGCCACGCCCACATGAAATACCTCCGGGTAGCGCAGCATCGCCGCCACCGTTGCATACCCGCCACCGGAATGGCCATAGATTCCCACTCGATCCAGATCGATCCAGTCGTGTCTTTCGGCCAGCTGCTGCAGAGCGACCACCTGATCCTCCAACCCGTTGTCGGAGAGATTGCCATGCCACCACGTATGAAACCGGGCAGAACGAAAAGGAGTGCCAAATGCATCGAGCTGCATCACCACAAATCCGAGTTGAGACAATGCATGTGCCTGCCCGCGCCGGTAGGTCGAGAACGATCGGGCACCCACACTGCCGGTTTGCGGTCCGGGATAGATGGAAACAACGACCGGATACCGTCTGGAGGGGTCAAAATCTGCCGGCAGAAAGAGAAGCCCGTACAGATCGGTCTCCCCATCCCTCGCTTTGACCGTAAAGGGGCGAGGCGGTTCAAATCCGACGGCCTCCAATCCGCCAATCCAGGCTTCTTCGAGCAGATGAACCTGCCCACTCTCCAGATCCATCCACTCGGCAACCGGATATTGATCCGGTCGAGAACGATTGATCACTGCCATGGACCCGTCCGGTGAGAGCGTCACCTGATGATGGTCATCCCCGGGAGTGAGACGTACAATCTCGTCACGATTCAGATCCAGTCGATAGAGCTGCTCGAAATAGGGATCCACCCCCGGCTCCCGTCCCATGGCGGTGAAGTGCAGAACCCCCTCTTCCCGATTCCAGTCGAGCAGATCAATCACATTCCACTCCCCCGACGTGACCTGCCGCTTGAGCTCCCCACTCTCCAGGTCATACAGATAGAGATGTCCCCACCCGTCGCGCCTGGAATACCAGAGCAGCTCCCGACCCTCGTGATCCACGCGCCAGTTCGGCTCGGCTCGTGCTTTCAGATTGCTCTCGAAATAGGGATCCAGTGTCTCCCGGAATCGGACACGGGACGATCCGGATTCGGCATCGATCTCGACCAACGTGGCCGTCCGGTAGTCCCGGGAGATCTCGACCCGGTAGAGCGTCGAACTGTCCCGGCTCCACTGTGTATCGACCCAAGCCCCGTCCCGAATCAGACCACAGCAGTTGGATGCACGCATCCAGGTCGGTTCGCGCTCCACCGATATCACCATCTGTCGATCCAGATCCACAATCACCGTCTCCAGTTTTGGCAAAAGAGAATCTCCCGGCATCGCATACGGACGTGACTCGACAACCGGTCGTCCCCCGGCCATCCGTAAAACGGACAGTGCCCCGACACCCCGTTCGTCCAGTTGATAGGTCGCCACCTTCCTTGAGTCGGGTGACCATCGAACCACCGGCCGATCCGACCGTCGCCAGCCCTGCGAGTCGAGCGCATATGCATACCTCTCCACACCGTCAACAGTCAACGGCACCGTCTGACGCGTCTCCCGATTCCAGAGGTGGAGATTGTGATCCCTGGACAGCAAGTAATTTCGGCGATTGGGAGAGGCGACCGAGTTTTCCGGGGGACGCACTCGCTCGACCGGATCTTCACACACCCAGCTGGTTCGATCACACGACCAATAGTGATTCTTGTAGATAAACGAGAGTCGCTCCCCATCCCGGCTGTACCGAAATGTTCGAAACGGCACCTCCCCGTTTGGCGGAGGTGTTCCCGCTTTCCGGGTGATCGCATCGACCAACTGTTGATGATCAAACGCGGGGCGGATCTCTCCTCCTTCTGATCCGTCCACATAGCGAAACCGAACCCCCTCCGGAGTCCGGACCCGATACCAAAACACATTCCCGGACAGCCAGTCGGGTTGAACCGGCGCTTGGTAGAGCTGTTCCTGCAGGTTCCAGGAGAGATACGAAACCGCTCGCTCCAACCGCAGATCCATCTCCTCCTGCGTGGGCACCTCCGGTTCGGCTTGCTCAGAATTCACCGGTTCACCCAAGGACCCTGTAGACGAACAAGATGAGAGCAGAAGCAGCATGATCCAGACTGAAATCCATCTCGCATACCTCCCTCGACCCGATTGGCAGACCCCTCGAGCGTCGCGGACATCCCCCGATTTTTTGTTTCCATTCTTTATCATGCCATGTCTCCGTCTCCGACCGGAAGCCGTGTTCTCCTGTATACGTTTAAAGAGAGACAAATAAACCGTAGATTTGCTGTTTGTCAACGAGAATCGATAGAGAGTGCCCTTCAAGTCTCCCAACATGCGGATGGACACCCCGTTACACCTCTGTTTCCCATCCGAATGCCGGACCGTGCACAGACTCGTCATTGGATGGATGTTGGTTCTCCTGCCGGTCGTCCTCCAGAGTCGACCGCTACAGGACCCGCCGATTGAACACCCGTCGCTTCAACCACAATATCTGCTCATTCATGTGGACGGGATCTCGGCCGACCATCTTCGAGAGGAGTGGCAAGAGGGACGACTCCCGCACCTGAAGGCCCAATTCGGGGAAGCCGGCTGGATTCCGGATGCGATCACCTATCTGCCGAGCAAAACACCGATGGTCGTTTCCAGCGTCCGGAAATCAACCCCAATACAGGAGAGCCCCCTGGTCAGTTGGGCAGGGGCTGATCGACTGACCGGACAACCGTTTACCGGTATTGATACGTTTCGGGAGATGATCCGCAGTAAATCGCGACTCGGCATGGCGAATCTGCTCTATGGCATCCCGTCTCTCTCCTGGCTAAACATCGTTGCCACCCGGAATCTGCCCGATTTTGTGAGCCAGTACCCGACACTGGAATACTACTGGTACCCGATCGATACGATCGGTCACTTCTATGGAGAAGAGACCTATCTGGAGAAGATCCACGAGTTTGATCGCCACATCGGTTCCATGCTTGAGAAGATTAATCCGACAATCAACGTGATTCTCTACTCTGATCACGGAATGGCCTTTGGCCGGGGATTACAAACCGATGAACAGATTCGCGAACGGTTCGGAGAAGACGTCCGAACCGCCTCCTACCCCAACATCTACCTGAGTGAACCGGACGATCCGGCCCACCGGGGGGAGATGGCGCGGAGGATCGTCTCGGAGACCGATATCGATTTTGTCTTCTATCTGCAGAGCGAAGGCCGAGTGGTGGGCATTCATGATCACGGGGAGATGGTCATCATCGAAGCACCGGGCGGTCATCGGTATCGCTACGGTGTGATGGGGCAAGATCCACTCGGGTTCACTCAAGCAGGGTACCAAGGAGAACTTTGGAGTGACGAAGAGTGGCTCGAGTTCAGTTACGATCTGGACTATCCCGCTGCCCCGTCACAAATTTTTCATCTACTCGAGAACAGTAGCGCAGGAGATCTGGTCACCTTCCTGGAAGCAGGCCGGTTCAACCAGACCGACTACAGTGCCGAGGGGAATCATGGCGGATTCACGCGTCAGGAGGCTTCCATCCCGATCTTTTTTCGCGGGCCGGATCTAACCATGCTGGAGGGAAGAGAGACGATTGCACTGAACAATTTAATGAAAGAGATCGGCTCTCCTGATTTTGACCGAACACCTCGACGGGATCGGCACCATCTCTACGGATCCCACCATTTGAGACAAGACGAACAGCGACTGGGTCTCACTCTGTCGCTGCACTATCGCTGGCAGCTGGGCGGCGAACTCCACCTTCATCGCGACAACTTGGATGATCGATACAACACGTGGATTGCCGGCGACATCTTCCGAAGCTACATTGCGCGGGTCTGGGTGGGGATGGGCCTGCAGGGAGAAATGTCCGGAAAAACGAGTGGAGAGTTCCATCTCATCCATGAACTTCGGTATCGGCGCTGGCATTTCCAGAGCCACTTTCGAACGCACTCCGGGAATCGATACCGGCTGATCTTCGACGTCGCTCCGGCGATCGGAATAGAATGGATCAATTTTCGGGAACTGGGCCTTCGTCTCCGCATCTAACGGGCGGAACCGGAGGAGTCTGTGGAGCGCAAACCGGACGCTGATCCATTCTCCGGGAACCGAATCCAGAAATCCGTCCCCTTTCCGGGAACGGATTCAAATTCGATGACCATTCCCTGCTTTTGTGCCAACTCTTGACTGATGACCAACCCCAGTCCGGTACCTGCTTCGTTTTCTGTCCCGCGCCGGCCATTTCCCGGATTGGAAAAGAGTTCCGATTGCACCTTTTCGGGGATGCCGACCCCGTTGTCCTTGACAAGAAGTCGCGGATTTTGTGAATCCTCTGCATCCAGTGTCAAACAGACCTTTTGTCCGGCATCACTGAACTTGATCGCATTGGAGACCAGGTTTTGCAAAACCACCCGGAGCATCTGCCGATCGGCGACCACTTCAAAAGATGCCGGCACCGATGACTCCAATCGAATCTCTTTCTCTCTTGCTTGTGGCGTCATCGAATCCAGTACTTCGGAAACCAGAGGACTGACAACCACACGAGAGAGAGTTGGTTCAATTCCCTCGAGTTGACTCTTTGCCCAGTTCAGGTACTCCTGGAGCATGGTCAGACTTCGGTTCAACTGACCATCCACCTGTTGCAGCAGCTCCTCCCGCTGCTCTGGCTGCAGCTCCTCTTCCCGAATGAGCCAGACCAGTGCCTGAAGCTGCGTCACCGGGGTACGCAGATCGTGAGCCAGAATCGATATGAGCTTGTCTTTGGTTTCGTTGAGCCCGGTGAGTTGATCCCGCTGTGCGGCAACCTCCCGGTTCAACTCTTCAAGCTCCTTCTGCCGTTTCCCGAGAAGACGATTCATCTCTTTCTGACGACGAACACTCCGGTAAAGAACTCCGAGAATCATGGCGGAAAGCAGCAGAAAACCGACGACGAACCAAATCCACTGTCGTTGCCGTGCGACGCGCTCCTCCAACAGTTGATTGACCCGTTTTTGATCCTCCACGTTGAGTAGAACCTGGTACCTCGATAGAGCCTCTTCTTGATTCAATGAACGTAGTGAATCGCTCAAGTTGAGTAACGAATCTGCCCAAGCAATCGCCAGGTCGGGGGGTCCCCCATCCCGATACACTTCCCACAATCCACGAATGGGCCCCTCCTCCAATGCCGGGGATCCGGACTGCCGGGCGACCTGCAACGCTTGCTGAAAGTGAAAAGCAGCCTGTTCAAACATTCCCTGTTCGTGCGCCCAGCGACCCAGACCGTTATGATTGTAGTATGCTCCCTGAGCGATTCGATTCTCCATGCTCATCTCAAGTGACTGCATGAAGGACTCCTCGGCTGATTCATAGGATTCCAGATCCAATTGAACCATCCCCCGATTGTAGAGCACCTGAATGGGTCGGATTCGATTCTCCGGACCCGCGAGCAAAATGGACTCTTCAAAAGCGTTGAGCGCTTCCTGCAATCGCCCTGTGTCCTTGTAGACAAGCCCCAAATTCAACAACGCTCTGGATTGCCCCCTCGAATCGTCCATATCCCGAGAGACCTCCAGCGATCGAGTCAGATACTCTTGTGCCATATCGTAGGCCTCTTCTCCCCGATAGAGTTCTCCGATATTGTTCAATATGATCGACTCCGTCTCCCGGTCCCCAAGCGATTGCATGACCTCCAAACTTGTCAGATAACGGCTCAAGGCAGCTTCCACATCCCCCAGATCCTTGTAGACTGCCCCCATATTCTGCTGTACACCGGCGATATAACGATCCTCGTCGAGCTGTTCCACACGATCGAGGACCTGCTGGTAGAGGGTGAGGGCCCGTTCATAGTTCCCCTGTACCGTGTGCGCATTGGCCAAGACATTCACCAATACATATCCACGCTCTCGCTGGAGCCACATCTCTGCTTCGTTGTCCAGATCCTCGATCACCTCCTGATAACGCCCCATATCCTCATACGTGGAGTAGCGTCGATCCAGGAGTTCAATCTCCAGCTCCTGATCTCCCTGTTCACGCGCATATTCAAGAAGCTCCGGAATCCGCTCCAATCCCTGTACCCGCTCTTGAAGCGACTCTTCTTGTCGGAATTGCTCCAACCAGGCTTCCGGGTCGCTGGCAGTCTCCTGTGCCCGGACCTGAAACGGGAAAAGAAGGGCCATTACCATGCATCCCAACAAATGGATCAAGAGTGAGCTTCTCTGCATTTTCGGCGTCCCTTACTGCACCTGAACGTCTTGAACACGCATGACCGCTCGTCCGGCCTCTTCCAAATTGAGCAGACCCTCGAACTGTTTCATCTGTGGCATGATCTGCTCTTCAATCATTTGACGTTGGGCTTCCGGCATCTGTTCCAGTTGACGCTCCATCTCTTCCATGGCCCGTCTGGCTTCGGCCATCTGTTCTTCGGAAATCATCTGATCAAGACCCTGCAGTTCGAACTCCATGGCCCAAGGAACGGGGAATCCGGCATGTTCCCGGTAGTCCGACAGTCGAAAGTGTACCGTAATCTGCTCTCCATCTTCTCCGACTTGTCGAAAAGTGACGGCTCGGACCAGTTTATCGGCAGCATCCACAAAGATCTCGGCAGATTCCAGCTCGAAGTCACCGGCAACCTCCTCATCCACCACGGCATCACTCGGGTTCAGCCCGGCCAAAAACTCGGTATCTTCAACAAGAATTCGATACCCGTTCAATCCGTCAAGTGCCTCTTCCGAAATGGATGTCGCGTTTCGAATGATCGAAGGCAGGACATCGTCATACATCCCCTCAAAAAGCCCTTCAAACTCCCCCTCGGAATCAACTTGACGCAAAGTCGGTCGGCCATCCACTTCCACCTTCTCCAATATGGCGGTCGATTCCATTCCCTGAAACATTCCCTCATCCATTGTGGAGGTAATCTCCAGCCGTTCCACACCGGAAAGCCGATCCTGATAGAGCTCTTCGATTTCCAGTGCGAGTGACTCCCGATCGATCTGGGCATCAACTGTTGCTGTTCCGACGAACAATATGGCGATTCCCAAAAAAAGGGTGATCCGTATCTGACGAGTGTGACGATTGATGAATTTCATAGACTCCTCCATTATTGGAATGGCAATCCGGGGAGACGTACCCCTGATTGCGCATTGAATATACATACCAGACAACCGTTTGTGTTCTATTGACAGAAACCAAGATAGAGACTGGGATAGACTTCTGGCAATCGGATTTGGAAGATGGATGGAATGGATCTCGACAGTGTGGACAAGGATTGGTATCTTTGGCTTCTTTTCGGGCCCGTAGCTCAGTGGTCAGAGCAGTCGACTCATAATCGATTGGTCGGAGGTTCAAGTCCTCCCGGGCCCACTTGATTCTCCATTCCTGGCCGTTACTTCCAGCTGTGTGTAATTTTCTCCAATGATCTGGATAAAACAGCTCTCAAAAACGTCAAAACCAGATAAAATAAAAGCAGCTCCGATATCCTCAGAGCTGCTCTAATCGTTTTATGAAAAGATTCTTTTTTTGAATCTTCTCAGTCATTCTGATCGCTTAGTTTACTTCAACGATCGTGTTGGCATCCAATATTACAGCCGTTTGAGCCAGCAAACGCCCGTTCATGGACGCACGTGAAGTCAGCGTTATTCCCGTCATCGACAGAATGATGCCCTCAAAATGAGAATCTGTGCCGATCGTCACTTCACCTGCAACCTGCCAGAATATATTCTTGGCTTGTGCACCGCCGCTAAGCGTAATGTTTACATCCGAGCTTACTGTCAGATCTTCCGCAATCTGGAAGATCCAAACATCATTTTCGCCACCGGACAGCTCAACACTTGTCGGAGCAGTGACGGTGTTTGACCATTTGTAAAGACCCGGGGTCAGTGTTTTTCCGCCAATATTTCCGGTATGTAATTCAACAAAATCCGGGCTTGGGCGTCCTGCGGCATCATTATACGCAGTAATCATGTTTTCAACCGCTGTTGTCAGGTTCGATGGTGTCGGGTCTGCCATATCCGCTGCATAGACCCTTCCGGTTACCTGATCTGACGTCGCATACCCTGTATCATCGGTCAGCGCAAATCCTGTGATATAAGATCCGGCTGCCGGACTGATACCCAAATCTCCGGTAATGTCAGACGTCGGGTTGTTATTGATCGCCGTTTTGGCCAAAATCACGTAGTCACCCGATGTTCCAAGGTCTACGATATCCAAGGATTCAGTGGATCCTCCGGTCGTGAAATCCCACTCCCTTTTCGATTCAAGAGCTACACTTTTGGAGCTTTTGGCACCCACAGAAATTGCGGCTGTATAAACGACAGATGCACTCAATGGATTGGTTGGTGTGAAGGTAGCCGTGGTTCCTTCATACGAAACCGCCCCTTCAACTGCTGTCGTACCCTGTTTCAGGGTAAAGGTTGTTGAGTTGATGGTAGAAGCATCCATTGCCTCATTAAATGTGATGGTAACCGCGACATTACGTTCGATGTTTTCGGTGTCACTTTCCGGATTTGTAGCGGTGACCGTAGGGGCTTCGATATCCGGATCGTCTGTTACACCGGTACTGTTGTCGCTGCATCCAATCATGACAACGGCCAGGAAAAGAGCTGCTAAGAATGGAGTGTTGAAATACGTAATTATTGTTTTCATGCTTTATGGTTTTACCCGATAAAACGGGTTTCTGTGATATAATGATCACAACCATAAATTGCACATTAATATCGGATAATATGTTGTACAACAGGGGAAAAGAGTTGTATATGTTCCTGTTTATGAAAATCCTGAAAAGAAGTACTGATCCTTGATTTGTATCTTGAAGCCTGTTGTTGGCTATAGATTTTCCAGATTGCCCCGTCTCTTATTCTTCAATCGTTTGAAAAATGATGGGGTAAGGCCGGTCACTTTTTTAAACTGGTTTGAGAGATGAGATACACTACTGTAGTCTAATTTCCGGGATATTTCGGTAATGTTCATTTCATCATACAATATCAATTCTTTGGCTTTCTCAATTTTATGACTGATAATAAATTGCTGAATGGTAATTCCATTTACTTCTGAAAAGATGTCGGATAGATAATTATAATCCTTGCCAATTTTTTTGCTGATATAATCCGAGTAATTCACGTGGGGGATTTCATCAGAGTGATGAATCATTTCAATAACGACGGTTTTTATTTTGTCTACCAGAATCTGCCTCTTGTCATCCAGCAGCTCCAACCCCGACTTCAAAAGATTCGCTCGCAGTTTATCACTCTGCTCCTGAGTGATATCCTCCAATATCTCTACAGTACCCAAATCAACAATGACATAGTGCAGTCCCAGTTTTTTAAGCTCTTCTTTGACCATCATCTTGCATCGGCGGCTCACCATGTATTTGACATATAGGATCATAGGACGTATGTCATTAGGTATCTCTTCAATTTATTCGGGGAAATACGGCTTCCTGACCTTAAATCGGAAAGTATAACATTCTGTTTTCCGATTTGTTGCACGATTTGTGCAAATTGCTGCGAATTCGTAGGAGTTTATTGGAACAGCTCTGATCCTTGTTGAAAACTGACTCGTTTATATGAAACATCTCGCTCTTCTCTTCCTTCTCGGAACATTATTTTCCGACATTCTAATGGCACAATCCCCGGACAAGCCAAATGTCCTATTCATTATTTCCGATGATTTAACGGCAACAGCGGTCTCTTCGTACGAGAATACGTTGAGTCGAACTCCGAATATCGACAAGCTGGCCTCGGAGGGCACCCGCTTTACCCGGGCATATTCTCAATACCCGGTTTGCGGGCCATCACGTGCATCGTTGATGTTTGGGTACTATCCAAGTGCCACACAAACCTATGGCTATGTGAGTGGAAGGGACCATGTAGGACCCGACAGAACGTCCTTTTCCCAGCTATTCAAAGACAATGGGTATCATACGGCAAGAGTCAGCAAAATTTACCACATGGGCGTTCCCATTCATATTGAAGAAGGCTCCAATGGCGCTGACGATCCCGCCTCCTGGGATGAACGCTACAACAGTCAAGGGCCCGAATGGACGGCCGAAGGAGAGGCAGAATTGGTTCAGAACAACCCATATGGACTCAAGCCCCGGGAGGGTGGGAATGTGATGACCGTTGTGAAAGCCGATGGCGGAGACAACGTTCATTCCGATGGCAAGACGGCCGAAAAAGCTATTGAACTGATCCGAAATCACACCGAAGAACCGTTCTTTTTGGCCGTGGGATTTGTTCGTCCTCATGTGCCGTTCGTGGCGCCAATGGAGTACTTTGAGCCCTATCCCTACCCACAAATGGTTCTTCCTCCTCTGGTGGAGAACGACTGGGACGACATACCCGAGCGTGGTATCAACTATGTAACAAGTGTAAACGCCAACATGAGTGAGGAACAGGAGAAGAAAGCCATCGCCGGTTACTACGCCTCGGTGACGTACATGGACGCACAGGTGGGCAAAGTCTTGAACACGCTCGAAGAAGAGGGACTTGAAAACAACACCATCGTGATTTTTGCCTCCGACCACGGTTTTCATTTGGGCGAGCACCGGTTTTGGATGAAAGTGAGCCTGATGGAGGAGTCCGTCCGGGTACCGCTGATTATCAAGGTACCCGGTCAGGAGCCAGCCGTCAGCCATTCATTGGTCGAACTTCTGGACCTCTATCCCACGATTGCGGAACTGGCAGGACTGGACTATTCAGAACATCTGCAGGGAGAGAGTCTTGTACCCATTTTTGACGATCCTGAATTCGAGGTTCGTGATGCGGCATTCTCGATGAATCGCTGGGGGGGCGGGTTCAGTTATCTGCTACGCACACGAAAATGGGCATACATTCAACATGACGACGATGCCGGAAGCGGGATGCAATTGTTTGACATGGAATATGATGAAAAACAGTACAACAACCTGGCATATAACCCACAATTCGAGCACATCGTAGATGAATTCCAACAGCGGCTCAAGCAGAAACTTCACGACGTACGAGACAACGATCTGGGGATTCAATATCCGGATTAATACATGCCCGTTCATTTTTGACACAGAAAAACTCGTAAAAAGCCGATATACTAGTCCGATGGCCTTGATCCTGGTCAACCCTCATTCGTAGAATCAAGGAAGTACAACGCATTCTTGCGAAAGTGCATCCCGGCAATACAGTTGTGACTCGTATATGTATTCACCTAATTTCAAGTTCGGCTTGTTTATTGTGTCCATCCTTTTTCTCGGTGTCTCTGGATCGCGCGCAGAAGCACAAAACCGACCTCAATCTCCCGCCCCGAACGTCTATCTGGACTGCAATCGGTGTTCCTTCGATTATGTGCGGCTCAATATTGATTTTGTTAATTATGTCCGGGATCAGGCCGATGCCGATATCTATTTGCGGATCACTGACGCCCAGACCGGAAGTGGCCGTGAGTACACGTTGGAGTTTCGGGGAATTCCGCCTTTCTCTGAACGTCTCGAGGTTCTCACTTTTACAAGTCTGCAATCAGCTACTTCAGATGAAGAACGCACCCAGCTCATGAGATATATCCGGGTGGGACTGGTTCCGTTCCTGACCGAAACCATCGTCATGCAGGGACTGGATGTCAGCGGGTATTCACCAATCGAGGATCTGCAGTCAGAAACACAGATTGTTGACCCATGGAATAACTGGGTTTTTGAAATCGATCTAGCCACCTCTTTTGACAAGGAAGAGACTGAATTCAACTACGAAATCGAGGGAGGATTAGAAGCTGAACGGATCACCGAGAACTGGAAAATGGACTACAGCCTGGATATTGAACTCGACCGGACAGAGATTGATCTCTCTTCCGGAACCCGGTATGTGAACCGGGATTCATGGAGCTTTGACAGTTTTGTAGCGTACAGCATTCGCAGACACTTTTCGATAGGGTTATTCACCGAGGCAAGTGCCTCGAAAACTGACAACATTCTAGTGAATCTGGAAGCGTCCCCTGCAATCGAGTACAGTTTTTTCCCATACAATGAATTTCAGGAGCGAAGGTGGGTGCTCCAATATCGCATCACCCCCTCCTACCGAAATTACGACCAGACGACCGTATTTCTGAAGAATCATGAAATCGTCTCCCAACAAGTGTTATCCCATCAATTGCGATTCGATCAACCGTGGGGCAGGATTGACATCTGGACGTCTGCCTCCAGTTACCTCCACGATCTCTCGCTCAACAGGTTTCAGCTGAATCCCTACTTCAGTATACGCATTACACGAGGGCTTTCGGTTTTTCTCAACGGACGATACCAAATCATCAATGATCAGATCTCCTTGCCTGCAGAGGATATCACGGACACCGAGCGGTTGCTTGGGGAGAGGCAACAAGCCACGTCCTATGAATTTTGGCTCTCGTTCGGATTTTCCTACACCTTCGGTTCGGCGTATAGCAATATTGTGAATCCACGCTTTTAATCGAACGGTTCAACCCGTTACGAGGCTGTTCTCAACCTGTTGGTGACAAGATCCGGCTCTATCTCTTCGCCAAGTTTGCGAAAAGAGATGTAGGATGCCGCCAAAAGAGCCAACAAAACAATGGGTGTGCTTACTGCAGAAACGGGATCCCCCATCACTGCATGAGCAATACTTGCAGAAATCATATTGAAGGTGAATCCTGCATAGACCCACTCTTTAAGCCGGCCGGCAAATGGTATGAGTAGCAGCGCCACACCAATAAATTTGGCAATGCCGAGTTCGACCCGAAAGTAGTCCGGAAAGCCGAGGTGTTCGAAAGCACCGGCCATTTGCGGGCTGGCAAAGTACATGGTTGCACTGTAGAGCATCATCGCACTAAAGAGTACTGTCGTAATCCAGTAAACGGTTTTCAGTTTCTTCATTCTCTTCTTGGTCTGTTGTTTGGTTCCTGTTACTTCTCAGAGAGTGCGAACTCTCCATCGGCTTTGATACGTACGTCGTTGCTGATCATCGGTGGTGGAAATCCATTTCCGAGATTGAATTCAGACCGGTCAATGGTACCTATAATCTGAATACCGGCGGTTGGCGCACCGTCAAGCATCGGATTCTCGATGGTGCCACGATAAAGAAGTGCGACTGTGACGGTTTTGGTCACACCATTCAACGTCAAGTTTCCGGTCAGATCGTAGGCATTCTCGGCTGCTTTTCGAATCCCCGTACTTTTGAATGTCATGGTCGGGTACGTCTCCACGTCAAAGAAATCCGGGCTCCGCAGGTGATCATCCCGGTCTCCTACTCGGGTGTCAATCGATTCCGTCTGGACGGTCAGTTCGACTTGTGCATCGCTGAAATCCTCTTCCGTAGCGGTAATGATTACATCATACTCCCCGAAATGGCCCGGAACATCTGCAATACCAAAATGGGTCACGGTGAATCCGAGTTTCGAGTGCGCTGGATCTTCCACCCAGGTATTCTGCGCAATCGCGCTCAGAGGAAGAAGAATGAAGGATAGAAGAAGTGTAATTTTTCTCATAGTGGGCCTTGAGTTGTGTAACTGGTTTAATATTGAACGAATGTGTCCAATATACCCTGTCATCACTCATTGCCCATTGACATGAGACAAGAAACAATCTTGACATCCATCAAACGCAAAACGGATGACGTGTTGATTTCCCTTCGAATCCAGTGAATACGAGCAGAGAGATCCCCTCTCCACAAACGCTACATGACGACAGACCTCTCCCTCCTGGAGGAAAAACTGCCGTTTTGGCATTCGCCTGGGGTGGAACTGCGTCTTGCAGTACTCCCACTCCTCGTTCGTCATCTGAACATGCTCATGAAGACTCGTATAGAACAGATCTGACATAACCCCTTTCCTGTTTGATTAATCGATGGTCAAGAATATTGATGTTCGTACTTCGTTGTTCACAGCCCGACTTTTATGCCCCCGCCCAGTCACATCCTCTACAAGCAGAACATCCCCCGTCGTGAATCTACGAACGGTTCCATCTCCCACCTCGAAATTTCCGGTCAATTCTATCCCTCGAAGGTACAGCACGATGAACTTGACCAAAAATGATCAATATTGTGATCAAAGAACCGAGGAAGGATGGAGATCGTTTCCTTCTTCCTATCTCTCTCTGGCATTCCTGATGGCACTTGACTATTCTGAACCATCCACTCTTTTCCTTTCACATCCAGACCGGAACTCAGTGAAATCGAGCACTACTCTTCACGTTCTCCTGTCCCTGCTCCTCATCGTTGTTCTTTGGAGCGGATGCGATACTGCGATTGATCCCATTCGGAATTCGGACGATCGATACATCTACTCCATTCATGGCCTGCTGGATGCCTCGGCAGACACGCAATGGGTTCGGATCATGCCGTTCCGCGAGAGTTTTCGCCCCGACGGAACACCCATCGATGCCACCGTCACACTGGAACACCTCGACAGTGGAGATCAGTTTGTCTGGAGCGACTCCCTTTTTCAGTTCGGCACTCTGCAGGCGTGGAACTTCTGGACGGACGAACCCCTGATTCCCGGCGATTCGTACCGATTGACTGCCCAACGGTCGGACGGAAAATCAAGCAGTGCCACTCTTTCCATTCCGGAGACCGTCCCCCGACCACTGGTCGAGTTGGGAGAGGTAATCGAGGAAGACCAAGAGATTCTCTTCGATCAAATCACCATCTACGGAGTTGAGCGGATCGCATATGTCTTCCTCTACTTTGAACTCGACATCGATCAGGAAAAAATACAGACCACCTTTGATACGCCGGTATTGGACAAACGGCATTTCCGCATTGCGGTTTCACACCTGGCCGAACCGGGCGGAACACCCGGGGAGTGGCGACTGACCATCGATCGCCGGGCACTCGATCTTGATTTCGTCTACTATCTGGAACCGATGATGCCGTTCCCGCTCTCTCCATCCAATTTGTGGGACTATGTAGAGATGGGACGTAGTCAGGTTTCCGTGATCGCTGCCGAGCCGAGCTGGCCTGAATTTACAACTCTCTCGAATGAAGAGATTGAACTTCCGGACGGGATCTCCAATGTGGAGAACGGCCTTGGGTTCGTCGCGGGAGTCACGGGTGTCACCGTTCCGTACGAGAGCTGTACAGAACCCGGATCCGGGGTGGCGACCCCCTGCCCGGCAGAACCGACCATGAACCCGAGCGGATTGGTCAAGGTGGTCTATGATCATGACTAATCCACATCGTGCCCTGCTTGTCACGGGAATTCTACTCTTGATTCTGGCTCCGATCGCGATTCAGGCACAAGGATCGATACAAGGTCGAGTCGTGGATTCCCAAACCGACACCCCACTGGAAGGGGCCAATGCACGACTCGTCTCTCTGGACCGGGACATCACAAGAGGCATGGCCAGTGACGAGGAGGGAATGGTCCGGTTTCCCGTCCTGCCGAACGGCGAGTACACTCTTACTGTGACCTACGTTGGGTATGTTTCACAGGTCGATACTGTAACCGTTAGTCCGGGACAGGAGTCCCCGATACATGTATTTCACCTGATGCCGGATGATCGACTCCTGGACGAGGTGGTTGTTTCGAGCGGAATGACCGGAATTACCAGTCGAGAGGCCGGAGCACAACGGATTACGAATATCGATATCCAACGGGTACCCACACCGGGCGGAAGTGGAGACTTGGCAACCTATCTGCAGGCGATGCCGGGCGTCGTGGCAACGGGAGACCGGGGAGGTCAGCTCTACATCCGGGGGGGGCTTCCATCGCAAAACATGGTGCTCATGGACGGCGCACTGGTCTACCAACCCTTCCATATTGTGGGCTTCTTCTCTGCCTTCCCGGAAGAGTTGGTCGCTGGTGCCGATTTCCACGCAAGTGGATTCGGAAGCCGATATGTCGGTCGCACCTCCTCGGTCATGGATATTCGCATGAAAGACGGGGACCGACACAATGTTCAGGCTACGGCCAGCGGGAGCCCGTATGTTGCATCCCTGACGGCCGAAGGTCCTCTCAAACGAGGCTCGTCCTCCTGGATCGGATCCATTCGACACTCCCTGATAGAACAGACGAGCGAACCACTCACCGGGGAGCGCCAGCCTCTCCACTTCGAGAGTCAATATATCAAGGTGAGCCAGTTGAGCGAGAACGACTCCAGATGCTCGGCCTTCTGGATGCGAACCAAAGACCGGGGGAAACTGAACTTCTCTCGTGACGATCAGTTCAGCTGGACCAACGGTGTCCTGGCTGGCAGGTGCCTCTTCCTTCCCGAAAATCAAGAGTCCTTTCTGAGTCTCGATACTGGGATCACCAGTCTCACCAACGAGATGATCCGGCCGGGAGACAGTGAACTACACGCCAATGTGCAACGCTTCTATCTGAACTCGACTTTCACGCAATGGACGGGAAATCTGCGCTTTGAGCTGGGAATGCACTCGTTCCTGAAATGGATGGAGTACGAAATCGACGAGCTCATCGAAGGGCAACGGGACGATGACAATGACCTGTTGAGTGTGGGGTTTCACGGTGAGGTGGAGATCCCGATCGGGCCATCCGTCTCCTTCACACCCGGACTGGCAATCAGCGTCTATCCCAACCGGTATCCGGTAAGTATCGAACCCCGGTTCCGCGCCGAGTGGCGTCCCTTCGGCCCGGACGGCGGGGAGCTCTTTCTGGCAGGAGGCATCTACCGTCAAGCCCTCGCCGGAGTGAGCGATTTGAGGGATGCCAGCTCGGTATTCACCACTTGGATGTTGAGCCCGATTGGAGAACAGCAGATGGAAGCCCGCCACGCTTCGCTGGGATGGCGTCAATCGATTGGGCAGCAGTGGAGCATTTCACTGGAGGGGTATGCCAAACAACTCCTGAGGCAACCGGTCACAATCTGGAGCTCGATCGCCAGATTCACGACCGATTTGGCGCTGGCCGACGGGCAGGTATCCGGAATTGATGTCAGAGTCGAGTATCGGGGAGAACGACTCTATACATTCCTTGGATACGGAATCTCCTCTGTCGAATACCAATCTGCACAGGATCACTTCGGAACCTGGTTCGGAGAGCCGATCCAACGCTACCATCCGCCGCATGATCGACGGCATCAGATTCAATCGATGCTTCAGTGGTCATTGGGTTCTTACGAAATCAGTCTCCGATGGCAATTGGGGAGCGGATTTCCCTTTACCCGGCCGATGGGCTTCGACGAACTACACTACTTCCAGAAAGAGCCTCCGGACGTTCGGAGTGAATTCGGTTCGACCCGAGTCATCATGGAGCGTCCCTATGACGAGAGGCTACCTGCCTTTCATCGGTTGGACCTCTCTGTGGAACGAACCTTCTCATTCCCTTTGGCCGATCTCGCCATACAAGCGGGGGCCATCAACGTCTACAACCGATCCAACCTCTTCTACTACGATGTCTACACCGACCGGCGTGTCAATCAGATGCCGTTTTCACCCTACATCTCCATTCGCATGGAGTTGGATTGATATTGAATCTTCTCCGGATCCATAGTAGTATTGCAGGGACAAGAACTTTTCACGCCAATCCAATTCTGAATGATGAACATTACAAAACCGTTTTCCATCGCACTTTTTCTGGCACTGATTCTCACCGCCTGCGGTGGAGGGACAAGTGTTGTCGAATCCGGTACTTACACCGGAACCATTGCAGACGTGAATCCGGAGGAAGTTGAAATCTATGTTGATCTCGACTCCGGTCAGCAAATCGAGCTCTATTTCACGGACACAACCACGCTGCAGCGCAACGGAACCGAAGTCCCGTTTTCGGAGATCGAGACAGGAGACCGGGTCGAAGTTGACGTCGAGCGTGTCGGACAACGTCTCGATCCGATACACGTTGAACTTCTGAACTGACAGCCATGCCAACTGTTCCCGATATGTGGAGAGCCGAGTTGTGGCACCCCATGGTGGTCCATTTCCCGATCGCTCTCCTCCTCGGGGCTGCGGTTCTTCGGTGGATTCATCTGGCGACCGGTCGGAATCGATTTCCCGTTCTATACTCCTGCAGCAAGGGAATGTTGGTAGTCGGCGCCCTCTTTTCCTGGCTAGCCATCTATACGGGTGACATTGCAGATTCCATCGTCACCCGGGCCTTGTGCGATCCAACCGTGCTCGAAGCACATGAACAGCTAGCTATGTGGACGGCCTTCCTTTTCACGATCGCGGCGATCCTGGATTTAATCCATGATTACTGGAAATGGAATGACTGGAAGGGCTCGTTTGCCACATGGACGGTTGCCATTCTGTTGCTCGCTGGATCGGCCGGGTTGTCCTATACGGCCCACCTCGGTGCCAGTCTGGTCTACCAGCAAGGAGCTGCGGTGTATCATCCCACCGATGGGTGCACTGAATTTGATTAATAGCCCTTCTGCAATCGACCGGCGAGACATGTGATGTCCCGTTCAGCTACAAAAGAGCGATTCAGATCGTTCTGCCGACTTCCACCCTCAGGAGGTCATGCGCATTCGCTGCGGATCCCATCCCACGATACGATCCTCATAATAGCTGAGGTTCCCGGCAAACGTAGGACCGGCTGCCCGCAGACCAAAGGTTGCATCCTGGAGGACCGGTGTTCCATTGCGGACGGATTCGAAGAAGTTGACAAAGTGATCGTACCGCATTCCCTTGTAATTGTCCGGATCACGATAGGTGAACTCGTTCGGTTCCTGAACTTTCGGTTCCTGCGGGTACGTCGCGTTGTACTCTGCAATGAACTGTTCACGAACATCCTCGGGAAAGGTCCCGACAGACATTCCCGGTGCTTCAGGCAACGGATTTTTTCTCAGTGTAAGAGACGACCAACCGATCGAGATGTCTCCTTCGGATCCGACAATCCGGAAGAGGAATTGACCGCCATCCCCGCTTACAAAATTGGTTCGAAGCGCGAGATTGAAAGCAGGATGTTGCTCGGTGTCCGGATAGTCGTACAGGCCCAAATGAATGTCCGGGACATCCCGGCCATCCTTCCAATAACGCAGCCCCCCCGTGGAGATCGCACGGGTCGGACCGTGGGATCCGGTAATGAAGTGAAGCATGGAGAGCATGTGAACGTAGAGATCCCCCGCTTGCCCGGTTCCGTAATCCCGATAATTTCTCCAGCGGAAAAAGCGTTTGGGATCCCAGGGAAGATCGGTCACTCCTCGTTGGTACATTCCCCAATCCACGGTCTCGGTAGAGGCGTCCGGCGGAATGGAGTATTGCCATGCGCCCAGGGCACTGTGCCGGTCTATGATCGCCTCCACAAAATTGATGTCGCCAATTTCGCCTGCATCAACCAGCTCCTTCGCTTTGGCGCTCAACAGTGAACTGGTGTACTGACTCCCCACTTGAAAAACCACCCCGGACTCCTCTTGTGCCTGAATGACCCGGTGCCCCTCGTCCACTTTCTGAACCATTGGTTTCTCGCAATAGACATGCTTTCCTGCCTTCATGGCATCGACATTGATCTGCTCGTGCCAATGATCTGTTGTGGCATTGATGATGACATCCACATCGGATCGGTCCAGAAGCTCGCGATAATCACCTGTCGTCTGAATGTCCTCTCCCCAGAGCTCCTTGGCCCGACGACGACGGCCTTCATAAAGATCGCACGCCGCCACGATCTCTACCCCGCTTACATCCAGTGCAGTCTGAGCATCTCCGATCCCCATCCCTCCGGTTCCAATCAATGCGAGCCGAATGTGATCGTTGGCTGAATATTTTTTCTGACCACGATCAATGAATTTCAGGATCTCCGTGTTGTTTCCTGCTTTGACTGCCATAGGGACCATGGCCATTCCGGCAGCCGTGGCTCCCATTTTTTTCAAAAACGAACGTCTGGATCGATCTTCTGTTTTCATGCGTATGGATTCGGTTTTCGTTGCAGAAGCCAAAGGAATATCGCTTTCCTACAGCTCCCTGATTTTGATAGTACGATACTCTACCGTATTGCCGTGGTCCTGAAAGGCCAGGTGTCCGGTTCGAGCAACGGCATAGTGAATTGCATCAAACTTGCTACCTTCGACAGCTTGCTCCCATTCGGGAGTATCCATCGTAAATGCCAGTATCAATGTTCCATTGAGCCAATGTTCAACGGACGCCCCCTCCACCACAACTTTCGCGGTATTCCACTCACCCGGGGGATTGGAAAGAAGCTCATACGGAGGGTAAACATCGGAGAGTGACCCCGTCACTTGGTTGGGCTGCAGATCAACCGGATAGTTGTTCTCGTCAATGATCTGAAACTCCGGACCGGTTTCGTGGATTCGGCTTACCCCCTCTTTCTCAACGACAAAATAGAAGATCCCGCTGTTGCCCTGTTCTTCGATTCTCCAATCGACACTCAGTTCAAACTCGGAGTACTGGCCCTCGGAGATGATGTCCCCGTTCCCCCCACTGGTTTTGAGCACGCCCTCCTCGGCCACCCACCCTTCCATGGTGTCCGACTTGTAGTTTCGCCATCCATCGGTACTCTCGCCATCGAACAGGAGTGTCCATCCGGCATTGCGCTCTGCCGCGGTCAATTGATTGTGAGAGGGTTCCCCCATCTCGGAGGAAGGCGATTCGGGTTCCATGCCCTCCGAACAGGAGGAGCAGGAGACGGAAAAGATGAACAAAAACAGATACGAGAGTGACTTCATTGGAATCGCTTGCAATTGGTTACGGGCGCATATTAACGGACCCGGGTGAGAGTTTCTACCTCGTTTCAATAAAATCTCCCGGGGCGGATCCAGCCTCAATGGCTCGACAAGCCTCCGGGAGAGTGTGTGGTCTTCACATTGAACAGGAATTCAGGCGGAGAATTACTCCTCGTAACCCAAATTCTGATCCAAAAGCGGATTCGCGTTCATCGCGTCATATGGAATCGGCATTCGGCGCCGATACTCCTCAGACGGCTCATTGTGATCGAACCAGACATCGGTCGTGTACTTGTTCCATCGAATCAGGTCAATCCGCCGCCGACCCTCCATCAGGAACTCTTTCGCCCACTCTTCGAGCATCCGATAGCCATCGTCATCCAGATCCGACGCCTGTACCTGAAGACCGAGTGTCGGGTCATTCCAGTCTGCCGCTTCATAGTTGCGCTCGATCACCTCGTTGATATAGAAAGCAGCCTGAGGCTTGTTCCCTTCCCGAAGCAAGACTTCGGCGAGAGTGAAATAGGCTTCTGCAATGCGCATCTCCGGCTGATCGGCCTGTGCCTGATACTGCTCGGCTTCATCCGGATACGGAGGGGTGACTTTCACGGGTCGAACCCCTGTGTTCTCCTCGCCGTTCAGCATGTTCATGGACTCCGTCTCTCCCTCGGATGTACGGGCAACATAATCGACTAAGACCAACGGCTCGCCATTATACTCTTCTACACCAAGTACCTCTTCTGAACCATCATAGGTCATCTGCGGACCGTAGAGGAACATGCCTTCCCACTCTCCGTTGCCGGTATAATCCCAAGGTTGCTTTCGCACATCCTTCTCGTGATACCCCACGAAGGGAGTTCCCAAGTCGTATTCAAGTGTGTCGCCAGTTGCTGTTATGGACGGCATCATACCCCAGCCGTTCCACCCTGCGCCTCCATGGGAAGAGCCAAAGGTCAGATGGGATTGATAGTGGTGGAACCCACCAAACCACCATCCCTTCTCGTCTCGCTGTCCTTTCTCAATCGGGAAAGCAAAGACATTCTCGGGAGACTCGATGTTGTGCGCATCAAACGGCCCGTTCCATCGATTATCGAGTTCATAATTCCCATACACTCCATTGATTAAATCCTGAGCCAACTGTTTCGTCTCGTCAAACATCGATGTACCGATGTACGCCTCACTGTTGAAGTAGAGCCTCATGAGCGCAAACCGATTGGCCCCTTTAGTCATACGATTCACATGCTCCGGATTGCCGTTTCCGGTTTTGGTCGGCAGATCGTCAAGAGATTGGTTCAACTCCGTTTCGATAAAATTGAACACATCTTGATCGGTATCTCTGCCTTTCGGTTCCGCATTTACATTGGTGACGATGGGAACCCCGCCATAAATATCCAGAAGCCTCCAATAGGCGATCGCACGAAGTACCCTCGCTTCGGCAATGTGTCGGGCTTTATCCTGTTCCGACATTCCGAATTCAGAATAGTCCAACTCCTGCACATCGTCGATAAAGGCGTTGGCGAAACCGACCACCGAGTAGTTCTGATCCCACGCCATAGCACCACCCCGATCCAGGTTGGTCCATGTGTGCTGATTCAATCGAAGGTACTCTCCTCCGTTGTACCCGTGAATCCCTCGTGTGGGTGTAAGTAACTGATCAGCCGTCAACTCCTGAGGGAAGAACCAGGAAATGAGCGTCGATGTATGCGCATAGGAGTATGTCGTAGCCAAAGTCTGCTGCAGATTCTCCTCCCCTTGGAGGAAGTTGTCTGCACCCACACTGGAGTGCATCTCCTCCGAGAGATCGGTACATCCGGCCATCAAGACCACTGCAAAGAGTACAAAAAGTGTATTCAATCGTCTCATGGATCTCCTGTTTAAAATGTGAGTTGAACGCCAAGCGTGAATGCACGCGTGCTCGGATAAAAACTGAGCGGCTGAATTCCCGGTGTCAATCCGTTCACCTCGATCTGAGTCGGATCCGTCACTGTCGAATTCGTGATGGTGAACAGATTCCGGGCAGACAGAAACACTCTGGCCCGACGGAATAGATTGTTGACCGATTCAGACGGAATGGTGTAGCCCAAGGTCAGATTTCGAAGACTCACATAATCACCCCGTTCCATGAAGTAACTACTTGCCTCCTTTTCGGCCGTAATGGCACTGTTACGTCCGTATGCACTCTTGAGCACATTCCCGGGTGTATTTTGCAACCCGTAATACATCTGGTGCAAGTTAACCACATCCCATAGGAAGGCGCCTCTGAAATAGAGTGAGAGGTCAAAGTTTCGGTACTCGACATTATTGGTCCAAGACATGGTAATGTCCGGTGTCCCGTTTCCGACAAATTGCTTGTCCGACTCGGACTTGTTTTGAGCAAGAATGACATCTCCGTCTGCATTGTAGATCTGAAAGTTGCCGTTCTCGTCAATTCCGGCATGCTTGTACATGTGGAAGCTCCCGATCTCCTGACCCTCTTCGAGCCGAACGATCGGTCCCGGATTCCCGGGCGCCGGTAACGTGTATTGATCAATGTAGTTGGTCGTATTGCCTCCACTGTCATTGATCTTCAGCATGGTGCTCTTCCCGTAGCTACCGACAAGAGAGGTAGTGAAATTCAGTTCCTGAGATTGAATCACATCCAGATCCAGGACCATTTCGACCCCCCGGTTCCGAATGGAGCCCACATTGCTCCAGGTGTTTCCGTAGATCGAAGGTGGTTTGGGAGTCGGGGTATAGAAGAGAAGGTCTCTTGTTTCACGATTGTAAAGATCAAGCGAGACATCCAACCGGTTGTCCAACATTGTCAAATCAAATCCGATGTTGGTATTGACCGACGTCTCCCACTTCAGGTTTGGATTGGGATTGCCCGAAGGACCCCAACTCTGTAACCAGCCACTCCCCATATAATAGCTTGAGTGAATACCGTATGTCGGGATGGAGAGCAGGCTCGAAATATCCTCCCGACCGGTCACCCCGTAACTGGCTCGAAGTTTCAGGTAGTCAATTGCGCCTATGTCGTCAAAGAACGACATGTTGGAGGGAACCCATCCAACTGAAAGACCGGGGAACATCCCCCATTTATTATTGGCTCCGAATTTGCTGGATCCCTCTCTTCGAAGTGAAGCGGTCAGAAGCCAGGTTCGATCAAAATTGTAATTCACTCGACCGAAAAAGCCGATCAACTTGCTCGAATTCTTCGATGACGCCGGGGCTACCTGTCCTCCAGACGTACTGTGGTAAGATCCTCCACCAAGGTTGTTCCAAAGCAGCGCATCCGAGGCAAAGTCGGCATTCCAGACGGTTGCACTCTCACCCTCGAAGTCCTGATAACTGTATCCGGCCAGAATCTCGGCGCTGTGTAGATCGTAATCAACCATGTAGTTGGCTGTCCACTCCAGTACCCGTTCACTCGACTTGGAGTTCCCGATCTGAGCTCGGCCGGAGTATTGATTGTCCCTTGACTCCCGCGATTTACTCGAAGTGAAGTAGTTGCTTTCACTATCCACATAATTTTCGGCGATGAGAAGACTCGTTGTCAAATCATCCGTTACATCAACCTGAAATGTAACATCGCCACTCAAATTGACCCGCTCCCCCTGGTTTCTGTTGTATTCCAGAAGTGCGACCGGATTGAAGTACTGGTGGCCACTAAACAACTGATAATCAATTCCACCGGCGTCAAAGAGCGGCTCCGTCGGGCGCACCTTGATCGCCTGATTGAATGCTTCATAGTTGGTGTAGATTCGATTGCTCTTGTTGGCATAGATATTCCCGCGAACGCCAACACGTTCCCGAAATCGCTGATTGAAATTGAGTCGAACCCCGTAGTCACGACGATTCGAGACCAGGTCAATCCCGTCTGAATCCCGGTAATTCATCGAGACACGATAGCTGGAGGTCTCTCCGCCACCATCAACCGCGATATTGTGATACTGTTCAGCCGCTGCATCCTGAATCAGCAGATCGTAAAAATTATTCGAATGCGGAAGACTGTTGGCTTGAGACGGATCGTACTGTGTCGATCGTCCATTGGCAACAAACTCCTCCGCCGAGAGTGCTTCCGGTTTATTCGCCACCGTGTTGATGGACAGGTGTCCATTGTACGATACCGAGGGTTCACGATCGCGTCCCCCTTTGGTTGTCACTATTACCACACCATTGGCTCCCCGTGCCCCGTAGATTGCCGAGGAGGCCCCATCTTTCAACACCGTAATGCTTTCGATCTCATCCTTGGGAATCGATGTAAGATCCCGACCCGGAACACCATCGACGACAATCAAAGGCCCGGTTCCCGCATTTACGGAAGCCATTCCCCGAACCTGCAGAGAGGATCCCGCATTCGGGTCTCCGGCAGCAACCGTTCCCATTGTCAGTCCGGGCACCTTCCCGTCGATCATCTGAATGGGATCATTCACAGCACCCGTGATAAAATCATCACTGTCCACGCTGGAGACCGAGCTTGTGAGCTCTTCCCGCTGTACGGTGCCATACCCGATGACCACGACATCTTCAAACATCTGCACATCCGGAGCCAACCGAATTGTCATCTCACTCTGATTGGCAATGGGCACCTCCTGACGATCATACCCGATATAGGTAAAGACGAGTGTATCATTCAAATCGGGAACCGTAAGCTCAAACTCACCGCTTCCATCGGTTGTAGTTCCCGTTGACGTACCCTCGATCAGGATATTCACACCCGGCAGCGGTTCTCCGCTTTCGGCATCCAGGACGATCCCCCGGACCGTCTGTTGGATTGCATCTGCAATCGGAGTGGCATTCTTCTCCGTAATCAACAGATACCCTTCGCGAGAGAATCGGTAGTCCAGCCCGGTATCTTTCAGAACGAAATCCAACGCGTCACTCACTCGAATATCCCGAGACTTCAGATTCACTCGCCGATCCGGAATGATATCACCGCGATACGAGAGTCGAAGCCCTGTCTGCGAGGCCAAAGAACGAAGCGCTTCTTCAACCGTAAGATTTTCGAAAGCGATTACAATCTCCTGAGGAATTTCGGTTTTATAGAATTTTTCCTCGAGTTGCGACAACCTCATGGCTTGAACGGTAGCATCCCTCTCATAGAGAGAAGGTGCTTGCTGCGCGTTCAGGCAGACAGGCTGCAACCCCATGATCGTAAACAGAACACCGGACAAACCGATATCCCGAAACAAACGTCGTTTCGTTCTCTTCATGCGTTTCCCTGTTTGATTCGTATTTATCCAAATGCTTCCTCGTACCACTCACAACCGGTGGTGAAAAAGCGCTTCTACCAACTCTGCGCACAGAGGTTCATGTACGCAGTATCTCCAAAACCATTACACCATGAATCGTCATGGCTGCACAAACCGGATCCGTGACCCGTCCTTTTCATAACCGACTCCCAACGAGGTTGCCATGACATTCAAAATCTCCGTCAGCTCTGCATATTGAAATGTACCAGTGTAGGGTACCTGCAAGAGATCCGGGTCCTCCACATCAATCTCCAGGTCAAATCGGCGCTCGAGATCCTGTACGACTCGACCGAACGGTTTGTTGTCAAAATGAATCCCGCCGGTTGTCCACAAGAATTGCTCCTGTACCTCCATCGGATTGGGCTCGGCGGGAGACCCTCCGCGGGCCACGCGCGTCATCAGCCCCTCAGTCAAAAGAACTCTCGAACGCCCGTCTCCACTATCAGAACCAGACTGAACGGCCACCTTCCCCTCCCGGACGGCCACCTGCACATCCACATCCTCTTTCCATCCGCGAACATTGAACTCGGTACCCAGCACTTCGATCTCGATATCCTGTGATCGAACCACAAAAGGATGTTCCGGGTCGTGAGCCACATCGAAATAGGCTTCACCTTCCAGCCACACCTCTCTATGATCTCCTTCAAAAGATTGAGGGAAGCGAATGGAGCTGGCCGAATTCAGAATCACGCGGGTTCCATCCGAGAATGTGACACGTGCTTTCTCGCCATTCTCCGTCTCCAGCACCTGCAAAACATTGAAAGACTGTTGCCGACCCCGATCCTCTTGCTCCTCGAACGCCATCTGTTGAACCACAAACAGTCCGGCAAAAAGAGAGAGGAGAGCCAATGCTGCGACTTTGAGACCTACGGAGATCCACCGGCTTCGACGTGATCGCGACGGGTATTGTCGGGAGGGAATTGAAGAAGCCTGATCCAACCGGTAGTGGAGTTGCTCCCTGGCTTTGTCCAGATCGACCTCTACTTCCGGGGCTTCGGCTCTTTGCCAAATCGCTTCGACTTGACGAACCACCTCTTCAAATTCAGCTGATGTCTGCATTCGAGTGCGCAGTTCGCGCAACTCCTCCGGGGTGGAACGCCCCGAAACACATCGTTGAATCAACTCCCAATCCTGTTCGCGCAATTCCAATGAAATCTGAACTTGTTTCCGTTCGCTGTTACGTCGTTTGCACCTCCGAAGAGTAATGGAAGGTGCCCTCGATCGTACATGTAACAACCGAATTAGACGAGACCCCTCAATTTTCTTGAAAAAATTTACCCGACCAAAAGAGCAATCAACGCAACAGAGAGAAGAGCAGAGAGTTGCGACCGTAGATTCTTCAATGTTCGAGTCATTCGGGATTCCACGGTTTTTACGGAAACACCCAGCACATGCGCAATTTCCTCGTAGGTGAGCCCCTCGTATCGATGGAGAGTGAACGTCATTCTGCTCTTCTCCGGCAATTCCAGGATCGCCTGTCGAATCGCTTCTTTCAGATCATTGTCAGATTGTGAACCGTCCAACGTATGCTCGGGCTGAACCGACACGGATACATTTGTTCGCATCCATTCGTCGTCATATGCTTCGCGCACTTTCAGATGCTTCAAATGGTTGAGTGCCAGCCGCCGGACCGTTGTATACAGCCACGCCCGAATGGAGTCCGAATGGGAGAGCGATGCTCTGTGCTCCCACAATTTTACAAAGGCCTCCTGTGCCAACTCCTCGGCAATGGCAGATGAGTGTACATACCCACAGGCAAACCGTACCAGCGACGTGTAGTAATGAGTAAAGAGTTCATCCACGACACGTCGATCCTCTTCACGACTTGTGCCAAATACCGGAACCTTGCTCGGGTCTCTGCGTACGGGATGTGATTTCATGCAAACGAGAGCAACTCCCTTCCGGGAGCCAACCTTGTCACTGTTTGATTTTTCACTCGGACATCCATTTTACCGGTAAATAAAGAAGTTAGAGATGGATTCCCAACCCTACAACTGACTGAAAGCCATATTCCCGACCGTGCCCCGTTTGTCGGCCAGCTCAAAGGAGATGGAAAGGAGAGATTCCTCCGCTTCACGAGATCGATCCATTCGGGCATTGAGTTGAAGCAGTAAAACCCGAATCAGAGGAGATTCCTTGTCACCGGCGAGACTGTCCGGGTCCCAGGGGCAGTGAACATGCAGGTCCGTCTGCATGGTTTCACCGTCGAGATGAACGTGAACCCGGATGCACGACCCGGACGGAAGACCCGTTCGGAACAGAGACCCCATCAACTCATTCATCAACAGTGCATAGGTAAGCGCTTGATTCACATTGATCAAAATTTCGTCCACCTCCTGCTCAATTTTCCCCTCTTCCGCCTCCAGGTCGCGTTGAGCAAACGTGAGGATGCCGGGTAGAAACTCGGTCAATCGAACCCGGTTCAGGTCATCCGATTGATACATGATCTCGTGAACAGCGGCCATCGATTTGACCCGACGTTGCGTTTTGGCCAACACCTCCCTGGCTTCAGGAGAAGAGCTCTCTCCCTGTTCGAGATCCATCAGAGCCGACATGACGGCCAGATTATTCTTGACACGATGGTGCACTTCTGCAAACAGACGCTCCTTCTGCCGCGAGATCACCTCGTTCTTTTCGTTAAGTTTGCTCCTGGTTCGATCGAGTGAATTGTGACTCCGGACCAGCAACAGTGTCAACGCCAGAATAATCAGAAATCCGACCAGCATCGCATTGCGGGTCCTCTGAATTTCCGATGCAAAATCGTCCTCCGGGATCAGAATGGCATACAATAGCTCCTGAGAAGCCGAAATCGGGTAGCTCTCCAAGAGTCCCCACCACGTCTCCCCGTTACTCTTGAATGACATGGCTCGTCCGACCGGTCCGGATACCAGAGAGACCAATGGAAGAGAGCCAAACTCCTCCGGCGTCGAAAGAAGTGAGTCCATTGCAGATTCATTGCCAATGGAGGCGGCATTTGCCGAACGTCCGATGATCTCCCGATGGGTCCGGGTCAAAATGAAAATCTGGTTGTTCTCGGTAATCGAGAGTCCCTGAGAAAAAAGAGTAATGTCCTTCAGCGTCACATCGAGTGCCAGCAGCCGGTCCGGTTCGGTACCGGTTGCCGATGCCCACCGAAGAGACGCGGTCACTCCCAACTCCCGGTTCGTTGAATACTGATAGGGTTCCGTCCAGTAGAGCTCGTCTTCCCCCGCCTGCATGGCTCCGAGATACCAAGGCCGATCTCGCGGATCCGTTTCAAGAGGGCTCTCCCACTGACCCCGTGCAGACATCCCTGCATCACCGTCCCACTCCCGCCACCGCTCCACATCGCCCCAAACGTCCACGGATACCTCGCGGGTACGGGTAAGCCAAGTCGGCCGTTCAGGATGGGGGAGTATGTCCAATTCATACCCGCTCCCGTCGGCCAATCCAACAGACGAGAGCTGCGGATACTGCTCGATGAGCGGAATGAAATACCGGTTCAGATCCTGCACGTCCATATCGTCAAACAGACCCATGGTGCTCTGCCCCTCAAGCGACCGGATCAGCTGCTCGACCGGAACAAAAAACTGATCCAACTCGGTCTGAATCTGCATCGAGGATTGATCGATGATCTGATTGGCAAAATGACTCTTGGTCGTCTCCAGTGCATAGAGGATGTACCCCATCACGAGTATGGACACTCCGGCAAATCCAATCGCCAAATACTTGGTAAGCTCTCCTGAATGCACGACTCTGACCCCCAGAGATAGTCTTTTGTGAACGACAATCTCAAGAGAGTCGGGACGCCGAGCTGTTACACAATAACCGCCCGGTTTGAATTAGATCATTTTAACGCTAAAGAGATCCCTCTTCAAACAGTCGACGCAACATCGTGCGTTGAACCGACTTGTCCTTCTGTACGAGCAACGGAATGCCGAATGCATAATCGACCATCTTGTCGGTTACATCCTGACGGATAATCCGGCTCAGTTTTTTTGTTTTGGTACCGATCACGATCAGATCGGCCTGTTCCCGTATGGCCACATCATATATGGCGCGGGGAATCTTCCCCTCTTTGAGGAGCGTCAACTCCAACCGAACTCCTTTCGGGACATCGTATTGATCGAGGAACTCGTCACGCTTCCTCTCGACTTCGGAAACCAGTTCTTTTCTCTCCTTGTCGGAAAAGGCGTACGGGAAGAATTTTGCTTTGTAGCGATAGACATGCTGGGCTGTAACCTCGTCTGCAGATCCGATCCAGAGACAAGCCGTATCGATTGCCTTCGCAGAAGCTTCCGAAAAGTCCACCCCGACAAGCGCTCGTTCCAGCTGATACCGACTGGTCTCGGGGACAAAGAGAGTCGAACAAGGGATATACTTCACTATCCGACGAGGGACAATCCCTTCACCGTCATACCCCACCTTCTGTCCGACAAACAGCAGATCCGGGTCCTGTTTTCTCACACGATCAATAATCTGATCGGTCGGATACCCTTCGGCAATGTCCACGCGGGTCTCTACCCCCGTTCCGTCAAAAACCTTCGACACACGGCCCTCGATCTCGTTGCGGAGAATCGCCTTGAGGTCTTCGAAGCTCTTGACTTCGGGATACGCCTCCACCATCTCCCGAGCCACATACCCGGACTGTACCACATGCAGAAACGTGATCACGCTCGGCTTGTACGCCTCGCTCAAAAAGTGACTGTACCCAATCAGGACCTCATCCATCTGACTGAGATCCAGACACACCATCCATTTCGAATTATTCATGACGAACTCCCTTCGCTGTTCTTGATCTGTTTTTGCACGGTATGTTGAACGAGATCCCGATAGGATTCACGTTCCTTCTTCTCTCTCTTCTCTGTAAGATCCCGGTACTCGCGACTGAGTCCCCGCTGCAGACTGTAACACATGACCAGCAGGATCAACACAAAGGGTAAACCCGTACTGATCGCTCCGGCCTGCAGGGCGCCAAGACCTCCTCCCAACAGCAAGACGGCCGCAACGAGCCCCTCGGTCGTGGCCCAGAAGACGCGTTGGCCAACAGGCGAGTCCAGCTTCCCGCCACTGGTCAAACTGTCAATCACCAGCGATCCGGAGTCGGACGAGGTCACAAAAAAGCTCAATACCAGCACGATTGCCAGAAACGATGTGATCATGGCCAACGGAAACTGGTCCAGCAGAACAAAGAGCGAGGTGGTCTGATCCGCTTCGACGGCGGACGCAATCTCTGCCAGCCCGCTGGTCTCCAGGAAGAGGGCACTCCCGCCAAACCCGCTCATCCAGAGAAAGGTCAGGATGGTCGGAACGATCAGTACACCCAGCACGAACTCTTTGACCGTTCGCCCCTTCGATATTCGGGCGATAAACATTCCAACATAGGGAGACCAGGAGATCCACCACGCCCAGTAGAAGACCGTCCAGGTATTCATGAAACTCCCGTCCTCGTACATCTGCGTCCACGTCGCATACGACGGGAAGTTCTGAAGGTAGTGCCCGGTGTTCTGAACAAACGACCCCAGAATGTAGAGTGTGGGTCCGACGACCAGAATAAAGAGCAGAAAGAGTCCGGCCAGACGTATATTGAACTCGCTCAGCACCTTGACTCCCTTGTCAATTCCCAGCACAACCGAGACGGTCGCAATCACGGTTACACCGGCAATAATAAACACCTGCAGCCAGACCGTATTCTCAATCCCGAATACATACTCCATTCCGGCACCGGCCTGCGCCGCCCCCAGTCCCAACGATGTCGCCAACCCGAACAGAGTGGCCAAAACCGCCAAAATATCGACCACGTCGCCCATCCAGCCGTTGATCCGATCCCCGAGCAACGGATAAAACACCGACCGGAATGAGAGAGGAAGGCCCCGGTTGAATGCAAAAAAGGCGAGTGCGAGTGCAACAATGGCATACACGGCCCACGCGTGGACTCCCCAGTGCAGAAACGTAATCCCCATGGCATCCCGTACAGCATCCGTAGACCCGGCTTCGGCGTGCGGTGGATAGAGCAAATGCCACATCGGCTCGGCCACGGCAAAAAACATGAGACCGATTCCCATTCCGGCACTGAACAACATGGCGAACCAAGCCATGGTCGTAAACTCCGGCTCGGCATCCTGACCTCCCAGACGGATCGTCCCGAACTTGCTGAAAGCGAAGTAGAAGACAAAACCGATAAAAAGGTTGACCGACAAGACAAAGAGCCAGCTAAACGAATCGGTGATTCCCACCCGGACCGCGTTGAACGCCTCTTCGGCCGCATCCCCGGCAATGAGTGTCGAAATGATCAGTAGTGCAATCAGTACCGTCGACGGCCAAAAAACCGGGCCGTGAATATCGAAGAGCTTATTGGAGCGTCCCTTCGATTCATTGGGTTGATGTTCGTGGTTTGCCATCCTCTTCCTCGTTGAATTCAAATTTCACGCGATTCTCGGGTTGAACCCGGTCGGGTTCGGCCCGAATCAGAAGTAGTAGCCAATGTTGATGTTGAACCGCGTATTCATGCGGGCTCCACTCACCCCGCGATCCAGTCCGCTCCCGAAGGAACCATTGAGCCAGGGGTGGTTGACCCCTGATGCGATATCGAAGTAAGCGTAGATGTTTCCAACCGTGGCCAGTACACCCAGAACGTTCTGGTGACTGGTTTCAAATCCGCTCTCCCGCTTGTCAAAGTAGGAATAGTTGTTGTAGAACTGCAGATTGGAAAGCGGTCCGGCGTTCACATCCAGGGAGTAGGCCAACCCGATGGATGCGATGGACAGGTCGGTGGCTACCGGGTAGGCATCTCCGTAGGCCGCCATGTAGACGTAATCCACTCCATTGCCCAAATCGTCGACCACATCGTGCGAGAGCCAGCTGTACTGAGCCAACAAATTCCAGTTCCCGTACGTCACATTGGTATGCAGTGCCCACGCCGTCCGGTTTCCCGTTTCGTCTGCGGCGCTGTTGTAGATTCCGCCATACTGCAGGGATCCACCGATGTTGGTCTCCCCACCGGCGTGCCCCAGGGTGTAGGTCGATCGCAGATTAAACTGATTCTTCTCCTGATTGGACTGACCGGTTTCGTTTGGCCCCAACACCCCTCCCCACGGCTGAGACGAGGTAACCGGAATGATGTCGTACGAGTACCGCCCCGGACCGCCGATCCCATACGAGCCGATGCCGTGCGCAGGTCCTCCGGGCTCGGGTTGGATGAAATAGGCGACCATCAAATCCCAATTCTCCCGGGTATGGATCAGCTTGAACCCGGTGTCGTGATCATCCTCGAGCCCCACATAGTACGCCCCCTGAAACCACCAGTTGTGCGAATTGTAGGGAAGGTTTCCGAACGGAACCTGCGTCACACCGACCTGTAGTTCGGTCCGGTCCGACAGCATGTAATCGATCCATCCCTGCTTGAGAAAGTGGGTGTTGAAGGTCGGGTAGAATCGGTACTCGAAATTGAGACCGACACCCGAATGCTGCGCGACCACATTGAGCCGCCAGGTATCCATGGTGAACTGCGTATCGTTCGGGCTGGTCCCGCCGCCATAATCGGTATGATAGAAATTGTAGCGCAGCGCACCTCCAAACTCGACATAATCGTCTTCGGCACTATTCTGAGCCGTAAGAGTGGCAAAAGAGGTGATCGCGATCAGGATCGCACACAGTCCGGCGATCCTGGCATACAAGTGATTCATTCCCGTCCCCGTCATTTTTTGAGTTGTTGTTGATCACCCATCCGGGCGCTCAATCTAATCTCTTTGTCGATGGATGGATGCTGACAAACGCAAGCTGCCGTTCAGGGTCCGGCGTTCTGTCCCGGCATCAGAACGACAGCCACCCTAACCAACTGAAATACGAAAGGAATGTCAAATCACTCAATAAACATCCGAATTACCAAGTCGAGAACCACCCATCTTATTCCACTTCAAATCCCCGGTGCACCAGGATTCCCCCTCCGCCCTCGGGAGACCATCGCACGCCTGTGAACCAGACACTTCCATGCTCCTCGACATGGATGGATGTAAAATAACCGTCGTAGGGACGACCGAGTCCGAGCAAGCCTCTATTCACGGGGTTCCAGATGCTGCCCCCGACGTCGCTCTCCCGAACGCCACTCGGGCCAACCATCCAGCCTGTGCCCCTAATGGCGTCCAGAAAACGGATCATCTCGATATCTTCCTGGTTGAACCAATTGACGTACCAAGACTCCCCGCCATCCTCGCTTCGGGCTGTATAGCCGTCCATTCCGGACAACCAAACACGTTCTCTGGTCGCTGTGACATGAGTCATCTGCTCCGGAAACTCCTCCAGCGTCAATTTTTCCCAGTTGATGCCTCCATCCGTCGTCCGATAGATCACCCCGTTGTCGGGACCGGCAGCCCAGCCAACCTCTTCATCGAGGAAAAAGACCGAATAAAACCGGCCCGTCTCTTCACCGGACAGATCCAGGACAACCGACCAGCTCTCTCCACCGTCATCTGTACGGAGCAGTATGGGAGTGTACTGCGTCTCATCACTCCCTTCGACAAGGGCTCCAGCAAGCCACCAACGATCTTCATCCTGGGTTTCCAACGTCCAGAATCGAACATCCCCGGAAAACGGCAGATCGGACGCAATGTCCGATACACTCCATTGAGATTCTTCGTCGAACCTGGAGAGGAGCACCCCGTTTCGCGTGACCGCAATGGCTCGACCGGTAGAAAGATACTCCACTTGGACCGGTCGGTAGTTCTCTCCCGTTTCGGTGTCAAAATCCCGCTCCCACGTTCGCCCACGATCGTTTGAGTAGATGGCAACACCCTCGCCATCGTCGGTTGAACCGTCATATCCGACGGCCCATCCATGCATCTCGTCCCGAAAGTCGATATCCACCAATTCATGGATCGGATCACTTCCCAATGCCGGGTCTACCACGGTCCATCCACGGCTGAATTCAGGTGCCTCCGGAATGGATTCCGGATCAACCTCGACATCGACGGGAACCGAAAGCTCAAACGATTGATCCTTCAGTTGCAAGGAGAACTGGAGAGTTGTTTCCAGCTGCTCCAGCTCCGTTTGATAGTCCGTTGGAAGAATTGTCATTTCCACCAGACCCGGTTCCACTTCGGAAATGTCGAGCTCGAGATCATCCGTCCCCATGGAGAGGATCAGCTCTTCATCGATTTTCGGCCAAACCTGATCGCTCTCCTCACTGTATGCGTCAAAGGATTCATCGTACAACTCCGCCGCTCCGGCCCGAAATGCTTCGTACGACTCGACCAGGGATCGAACCACGGAAGATTCGTGGCCGATATCCGAATCCCGGACAGTCCGAAAATTCAGCGGTTCAACCTGCATCCTGTACGACTCGCCCGTCACTGCATCCCAGGATTCCAGACTCTCATCCGAAGTCTCCCATGTCAAGGAGAGCGGTGGCCCCGTGGTCGAAGATTCAACCCGAATTCCCTCTCCCTGGTAGACAATCGGGGACTCCATCGTGGCCGACGCCAACTGATCTACGACCGGGAGGAGGGATTCAACCACGCGATCCACAAACTCCAGCGCCAGTTCGATTCCAGGTGTCGCCTCTACCGATTCTCTGAGTGATGCCATTTTCGTCATCGCCTCCGATGCGGCTTCCAGTGCTGCCAACGTTCGAACCCACACATCCTCATCCACATTGACCATCTGAGGTCGTTCCTGCAATCGAGACAGGCTCTGAACTTCGGATTCACCCAGTACATCCATCAATTCCTGTACAAGAGACTGATTTTGAGAGAGAAACACCTCTGCCTTTGCCTGCTCTTCCGGCTCGAGGGACTCGATCTCGGAAAGTACTTCCTCTGCGTCTGTGGGCTCGGACCCTGAAGAGTCCAACTCGTCTACGATCTCACGAGCGGTTTCATCGCTTGAGTTCTCTTCCGATTCGCGAACTGTCAAGTCAAACTCCCACGTATTCTCTCCTTCTGTAAATCGGACACTGTAGTCCCCGGTTTCCAGGTCGGGAATCAAAAAATAGAGCGTCCCATCCGGTGACAGTGTGGCATCCACTTCCCGATCCTCGTCAATGATCGCCTGAACGGATCTAGACTCCTCCGACTCTGTTCCCACATCTACCTGTAATAGGGTCCAGGAAGCTCCCTCTTGAGATTCAAGCTCTTCGACCTGTTCGTTCGGAGGCTCTTCGCTCCCGGGATCCGTCCCTCCCGGATCTGTAATGGACTCTCCACCATCACAACCGACAAGTAGTAGAACAAAAAAAATGGATGCGTTCAATCCAACAAAAAATGGACGATAAACCATACAAAAACCTTCTCAATTACAAATAAATAATTTTATTTATTCTGATGTCTTTAATTGACGACGGTCGGAACCTATAAATGATTATATGGAATTTCAAAAAGGAAAGGGATCGTATCGGTGGATACTCTTGAAAAACTGTAAATCTAATTAAACCTCACGAGTACTCAATTCTTCCAGGTCATGAGCCAGTCCTGGATCAAATCGTCACTTTAAGTGACCCGTAGAGCGCGACAGGCATCTGATCCACACGGCGGTGTGTGTAGATGTCGTAAAAGAAGATATTGGTCTGGTCGTAGGCATTGATCGCACCCACCTGCAGAGCCACTTCGCCCTGGGGGAAATCAAAGGTGCGCTCCAGCGAGACATCCATGCGGTGATAGGTGGGCATCCGGCCGCCGTAGGGACGATCCATGATCACCCGGGGTGTTCCGTACTCACGTCGAATATCGGGCAGCGGGCCGTCAAAGTAGTGAATCTCGTCAAATCCGATCGGGCGGGTAAACGGCAACCCGCTCCCCAACTGCCACCGGGAACTCAGAGTATATTCCCCCAACTCCAGGCTCCCCATCGCCTGCAACTGGTGACGCCGGTCGTGTGGCGGGTGGTAGGTCTGTACCGGCTCGCCGAACCAGCTCCCGAAACTCGCCTGAGCCGATTCATACTCCATCCAGGAAAGACCGTAGCCGACAAACCCGTAAAATCGCCGAGTGTTGAGCTCCAGTGTCAAATCTCCACCGTAGACCACCCCGTCTGCCAATGCCAGTTCGCTGGAAAACCGGGCAATCGGGCTCCAGACCGACACCGGCTGGTCCTGGATCCACTTCCCGTACCCCTCCACCGAAAGCTGCAATCCCCAGGGGAGTTCCTGCCTCCACCCGAGCAATGCGTGACGTGTCTCGACCTGCTCGTCGGACAGGGGCGAGAGCATCCAGGCCGTAAAGACCGAACTGGCATCCCGCATGTCATTCACACCCACCAGCGCCTGTCGGTAGATTCCCGCCGCCGCACTCAACTGTTCGCTCTCCCGCCCGAACGGCTGCCAGGAGGCCCGAATTCTCGGCTCCACACTCGCCGGATACCGATTCGGATAGACGCTCAGGGCCGCCCCGGGAGTCACCGTCACCCGCTCGCCCAACGGAATGGCCGCCGACGCATGAAACCCGATGCTGAACATATCCTCACTCTGATCCTGGATTCCGATGAACTTCTCGTTCATGTCGTAGGACATCCACTCCATGAAGGAGTTCATCCCGTACTCCAGCTCCACCGCTCCGGCCTGCTGCGTCATATTCGTATTCAGGTGGAAGCGCGTCACTCCCGCCTCCAGGTTGGCCACATCCTCGCTCACCAGCTGATTGTTGAACGTGGAGATTCCGCTATCCATGGCCAGAAAGAGATTCGAGTTCTCCGGAAGGAAGAGACACCGTCCGGAGACCACCACGTTGGACCAGTTGATCTCGTCCGAACTGCCCGAATCGAGCTGTCCCCGATCGTAGGTCCGCATCCCCAGAGCCGAACAGCGCGAATCGCTCTCGCTCAGCTGGCTCACCTTCAGAAACTGACTGTCAAAATGGAGCGGTTGCTGGCGCGACATGAGCCATGAGCTGGTCTGTTCGATGAGCGAATGTCGAAATGATCCGATCCAGGAGGAGGTCCCCTCTTTGATGGGACCCTCTACGGTTACGTCGGCCACAAACGGGCTCACCGAGGCGGTTCCGCCCGTCTCGTATCGATCCCCGTCGGCCATCCGGATATCCATGACCGAAGAGGTACGCCCGACATACTTCGGGCCGAACCCGCCTGCGTGGAACTCGGTGGAGGAGACCAGATCCTCGGGAAACGCCGAAAAGAATCCGACAATATGAAACGGCTGGTAGATCATCGCTCCATCCATCAGGATCATGTTCTGAGACGGAAGACCTCCCCGGATATAGAGCTGCCCGCCCCGGTCTCCGGTCGAGACCACACCCGGCATGGAGGTCAGATAACTCGCCAGATCCCCGCCGGCCGCCGGCGTCGGAATCCGGCTCAGATCCACTTGCGTAATCCGTTGCACTCCTACCTCTCGTCGGGAGGCACCCCCTCGCGGTGCCACCACCACTTCGTCCAGCATGCCCTCGTCCGGCTCCAGATCGAAACTCCGGTTGGCTCGCTCCTCCGGTTCAAACTGCACATTCTCTGTGATCGCTTCATAGCCGACATAGGTGACCCGAAGTTCGTACCGGCCGGGCGCAATCCCTCCGATTTGGTAGAGACCGTTCCGATTCGTCGCTGCCCCGTAGAACCGGTCTCCATCCACTTCGCTCAGCGTTACATTGGCGCCATCCAGAATGTTGCCGGAGGTGGCGTCGGACACGATTCCCTGAAGAGCCGCCTGCCCGACCACTTCGTCTGGAAGCCCGGAAAACAGCAGCAAAAACGGGAGTACAAGAAGAGCAAACCGACTGGAAAAGGGCATACGATAGAGTTTTGATGGCGAATGAGTTAACAAAAAGATGAATTTCTTTCAATGATGCACAGGTGGATATGTAAAAAGATGTTTATTTGCGAACGGTCCGGTAATTACCTAAATACATTGTCAGTTGCAATCCGTATGTCATACATGTATTTGAACGCATTATCAATTCACATGACCTTTATGATGAACTCTCGATTTAGATGTGGGCTTTTGGTCATGATACTGGGTGTTCTATGTACCTCCTGCGATACCACATTTGAACCGATGCAGGAGAATGACCAGTACCACTTCTCGGTGTACGGGTATCTGGACGTTGCGGCTGACACCCAGTGGGTGCGGGTGACTCCCGTTCGGGATCAACTCCGGCCTACCGGAGAGCCCCTCGATGCCGTCGTCACCCTGGAGAACCTTTCCAATGGCGAAACCATCGTGATGAACGACTCCCTGATTCAAACCCTAGGAGAGACCGTCCCCATCGTTTGGACCACCAAAAAAATCGACCCGGACACTCCTTACGAAATGCACGTTCAAGGAACAGAGCAGCGGGAGAGCCAGGCCGAGGTCCACACACCCAACGAAATCCCTACACCCATTGTCAATATCTCATCAGCCCCGGGTTTACATCCGCATGAATTCTTCGCCGACGAAATCGAAAATCTCATCGATGCAAGAGCCCTCTATTGCGCTCGAGAACGCGGTGCCAGTGAACATGAATTCAGAATTTTCTCCATCCCTGTGAAAGAGTACCGTGAATTGACGGTCGAGGGATTTCCGAATCGCTATCGCATTGAACTCAGAGGTATTGAACCCTATTTGGCTCAACAGTTATCTGTCCCTCTTGCTGAACTACGAAATACGTACGAGTTTTTCCCAAGACAAGTCCGTGTGTTTGCTTCCAACGAGCACTGGCCCGACTTCATCTCACTTGATCGATTCGAACAGGAGCTGCCGGACGGTGCTGTCTCCAATGTAGAAGACGGAGTCGGTTTTCTGGGCTCTGTTGCAAGCAGCACGGCACGTTTCGAAACGTGTCACGACGAACACGGGGATGAAGTCGCGTGCGAACCGGAAAAACCCATTACCTCCCCGTTGGATTGCCTGGATGGAGGAGCGTTCAACCCACCGAATTAAGAACGGTTGTACAGCTTCGTCCAACGGAAAAGCCATTCAATGCCGCCGACCCCGAAGAACCTCTCTACTGGCAAATCCGCTCCCTACTCGTGAAAAAAGAGCGCTTCGTCTACCTCTTGGACCATGCGCCAGACCAGCGAGGCGCTGTCCAGGACCAGGTGAAAGTAGCGTTCGTCTTCCGTCTGCACCACAAAGTGGTAGTGGAGGGCTTGGCCCACCTTCTGGGTGGTCATTCGACGAATCTTTCGAATGCGATATCTCCGACCGTCGGGTAGCTGAAACCGGTGCGGCGTGATCTTGTAGGGAAGCTCGCGGGACTGAAATCCTCGCATGGTGTTGATTACATGGATGGCGGGGTACTCTCTCTTCTCCATCGGGTCTCCTGCAGATTGGCCAGGCAGGATACACATATTTCACACATATATCAACAGCGGAGCCGACCCCGGAGATCCGGAGCCGGTCGTGCCGCTTCGTTGAAAGGTCTCGTCGCTTGTTGCGTCTCCTGGTTACGTCGCCAGTGGCGGTCCGTCCGGAACCATGATCTCGCGACGCTCGTCGGAACGTTCGTACCGGTTGGCCGTAAACTGCGCCTCCAGATACTCACCCATGAAGACCCGACCGGAAAACGCACCGTTCTCCAGCGTTCCGATAAAGATGTAGGTCACCCGGTCCCCGGGGCGGCGATCCGTGCTCACGAGTTTCACCTCGTTCCCCTCGATTGTGCCGGCCAGATCCCGGGTCGAGTAGTCACCCTGATGGGCGCCCCGAATCCAGTTTCCGTCCTGCTCCTCGATAAAGAGCGTGTGTTGGCTGGAGCTGCTGTAGAACTCCAGATCCGCGATCCAGCGTCCGGTGATCGTTCCACCGGGACGGCGCATGGCCGGCTTCGGGCTTCGCTGTCGGGAGAGCAGCTCGTGAATCCGATCGGCCACGATCTCGGCATTGCCCGGCTGCATCTGCCCGGAGGTGATGCTGACCGAGGTCTGTCCGTCCGGACCGTCCCCACTTCCCAGAGCGATCCGCGGCGGGGTACGAGCCAGCTCTTCGGCGACCTCGGCCCCTGTCACATGAAACTGCTCCGGATTCCAGGAAATTCGCAGCCGCGGAGTCCGGTTGCCCAGTCCCGTCGGCTCCTGAATCTCGGTCTGAACGCCGCGCACCTGCCGGGCCCGATCCCCGATCTGGTTCAACCAGCCAAGCCAGCGCTGCCACTCCGCCTCGTGGTCCCGCATGACCCACGCCTCGACGGCGGCCAACAGGCCGATCATCTCTTCCCGGCCTACCTTGTTGTCGCGACCCGGTCCGTGATGGGGCGAGCTCGCCTGCCAGGCCGACATCAAAATCTTCTTGTCGCCCAGGATGAGTCCGGAGCACTGTGGCCCGTTCATCGCTTTCCCGCCACTATAGGTGACCACATCGGCGCCCCCGGCCAAGTGAACGTTGGGAATGGTCAGATCTTCGGCTGCCGCATCCACCAGCACCGGAATTCCTCTCTCCCTCGCCATGCGGGAGACGTTCTCGAGTCCGAGCGGCCCGGTTCGGCCCGACATCAGACAGATCATCGCCGTGCGGTTGCTCATGGCGCTCTGAAGCTCCTCGGGCGTATCGACCATGACCATCTTGACCCCGATGTTCCGGATGGCATGATCGTAGGTGGTTCGCGAGTGGCGCGGCATGATCACCTCGTTCTTCTCCACATCCCGCAGATCGGGAATCCGGATGAGCACTTCGGGATTTCCTCCCGCCACGCAGGCAGCGGTGACGTGCTTCAGGGCAGCGGCGCATCCGGCGGAGACCATTCCCCACTCGGCGCCGGTAATTTCGGCCAGCCGCTCGCCGATCCCGAAGGCGAGTTCGTCATACTGGATAAAATTGTTGGATGCCGCCCGCATCGCCTCTTTCACATGAGGGTGTTCGATCGAGCCGCCGATGATGGTAAAGGTTCCCCGGCAGTTGATCACCGGTTCTACCCCAATCGAGCGGAACAGGTCCTCGTCCAATGAAAGCGGCCCCCGACCCAGTTCTGCACCCGGTCGACGAGTCAAATTTCCTGCCAGCCCCTGGCTGGCCATGAATCCTCCGACCGGAAGGGCCGAAAGCATCTGTAGTACCTCTTTTCGTGTAAGCATAAAGATTGGATCTCTGGTTGTTGTGGCAAGAGTCAGAGCGCATCATGATCTCCTTCATATCTCTTAATAACGGAAAAAAGCGGTTCCATCACTATTAAAAGATCACTTTCCGGGATTTTTTTGCTTCTCCCGATGTCCGTCGACCCTCCAATCTCCTCTTGACTCGCTCCCTGATTTATATGTACAATATATGTGTAGTTGTCAGGTGTCAAATTCCTTGGCGAAAAATCCCAACGGGCCGAACCGACCGACCCCCAACTCCATCCCCGAACGCGAGCGAACCAACGAACAGCACCCATGGACCCGAACCGCCCCCACACCTACCACCCGGAAGAGAACCTCCACCGGATTACCCTCTACAGCACTGTAGCGCGGGAGCATCAGCACATGAGCTTGAAAAAACGGCTCTATCTGCACCTGGATATGAACTGTTTCTACGCACAAGTGGAGCAACATGCGCACAACCTCTACGGATTTCCGGTTGCCATGGGAGGCTGGCACAAAGAGGACGGAACCCCGCGCGGGATTGTGGCCACCGCCAGCTACGAGGCACGGGCGTTGGGAATCAAGACGGCCATGAACGCCTACGAAGCGTGGCAAATCTGCCCGTGGATTCTCTTTTTCCAGATTGACTACGACAAGTACAAGGGGATCAGCCGGCAGCTCTACGACCTGCTCGAAACCGCCGCACCGGAGGTGGAGGGGTACTCCATGGACGAGTACTTCCTGGATGTCACCCATCTCTTGAGCCGGAGTCGGGACGGCATCGAATCCTTCGCACGACGACTCAAAGAGGAGATCTACCGAACCCTGGGCCTGGTCTGCTCGATCGGCGTGGCTACCAGCAAGACCTACGCCAAACTAGCCTCCGATCTGGAGAAGCCGGACGGCTGCACGCTCGTCCTCTCCTCGGACGATGTGGCGCAGCGGCTCTTCCCCCTTCAACTGGACGAAGTCTGGGGGATTGGCTCGCGTCGCTACCGGAAGCTGCGGGGACAGGGGATCGAGACCATCGCCGATGCCTTCCGCGCCGGGCCCGCCCCGTTCCGTTCTCTCTTCGGATCCATGCAGGGACAACTCTTCCATGAGATTGTCACCGGGCAAGACCGAGCTCGCGTGCTGGACCACCGCCACCATGTTCCCGACGAGGTCTCCTACATGCACACCTTCTCCGACTGGAGCGTAGACCTGAGTCAGGTCTGGGGAGAGGTGGCCCGTGCGATTCGAACGGTCTGCTACCGACTTCGGGCCTACCGGCGAAAAGCGAGAAAGTGGCTCTTCCACATCCGCTACCAGGATGTGGAGTGGAACGGCATCCACCATCTCTGCGCCACGGACGGATTCACTTTTCTGGACGACTACCTGATCGGGGCGGCCCAAGAAGATCTGATGCGGCTTCTGAAGCAGTCGGTCCGGAACGGCTACCGGATTCGGGGAATCGGCCTTCGCACTGTGGAGATGCAGCCCGTAGACCAAGCCGATCTCTTTTTCCAGGAGAGCGAGGAGCTGCGACGGCTCTACCGGGCGACCGACCTGATCAACAACACCTTCGGGACGGGAACCATCGACCGGGCCGCGTCAAAAGAGGGGGTCCCCGGTCGGACGCACTTCACCGAACGGAGCTGAGAG
>JBBEBE010000010.1:0-82462 GCA_040882505.1 Balneolaceae bacterium
ATCTCCTTTAAGACCCCAAAAAAGCCTCCTTGTTGATCACAAGTGAGGCTTTTTTCGTTTAGTACCTCCTTTGTATATTATAGGGTGTCAAAATGTACCGGTATATGGATTGCCGGTTTCAGAGGAAAGAATGATTAACGATATCAATCTCTTGTGGATACGAATATTTTGAATAGATTGCAGGTCAAAGAAGATTTTCAAACGTTTCTAACCACCTATCAAGATCGTTTGAAAGAGCTCTTTATGGGACGACTCCAGGAAGATGAGTTTTCCACAAAAAGGGGGCTTCCACCGTATGTGCTTCGACAAGTATTGGAGTGCAATCCACTGTCGACATTTATCCCGGAAGGGTTTGGCGGGCGTGGTGCACGCACTCATGAAGCATTGTCCATGCTTGAAGCATCATCCTATCAGTCGTTGCCTCTGTCCTTGATGATGGGAATTAATGGAGCACTGTTTCTTCAACCACTGGCAAACTATGCAGATGAAGAGGTAAAAGAACGTGTTTTTGGACGTTTTTTGAGAAAGAAGAACATGGGAGGCCTCATGATTACAGAGCCTGATTTTGGCTCTGATGCTCTTCGAATGCAGACGAGTTTCGAAGAACAAGATGGAGATTATCGTGTTCAAGGATTGAAGCATTGGGCTGGATTGACGGGGTGGGCAGACTTTTGGCTCATTACTGCTCGTGGACTCAACAAGAGTGGTGAGTTGGGACGGGATATCGGTTTCTTCATCCACGAAACCGACCGTGGTGGGATTGAGGTGGAAGAGTATTACAAAAATCTTGGTCTTTACATGCTTCCTTACGGGCGAAACAAGATTGATATCCAGGTTCCCAAGAGCTATCGCTTGAAACCGAGAAGTACTGGAGTAACCATGATGCTGGATATACTGCACAGAAGTCGGTTGCAGTTTCCGGGGATGGCTACCGGTTATTTGAAACGAATGTTGGATGAAGGTGTCATTCACTGTAAAGAACGTTTTGTTGGTGGGTCTTCACTGATTGAATATGATCAAGTTCGGGAACGACTGGCTCGACTTCAGTCCTATTTTACAGTCAGTTCGGCCATGAGTTATTTTACCAGTACCAATGTGTCGATCAATGATGACACATCCAGAATGGATCTTGAAGCGAATTCGATCAAGACAGTTTCAACAGACTATATGCAGTCTGCCGCACAGTCTCTGTTGCAACTTGTCGGTGCCAAAGGGTATCGATTGGATCATATTGCGGGGCGTTCCCTCGTGGACAGTCGACCCTTTCAGATCTTTGAAGGTTCCAATGACATTCTATATCAACAAATATCAGAATCCGTGATCAAGTTGATGAAAAGAGGAAAGGAGAGTAATCTCTATCGATTTTTGAGTGAGTATGCATTGACGGAGCGTGCGAGCGATTATTTCCAGGAACTGCTCGATTTTGAACTGAATTTTCAGATGGCTCAACGCAAGCTCGTTCAGATGGGACGTGCAATCAGTCGAATCGTATCGCTGGAGATGGTTCTTCGACTGGGAGAAAGCGGATTCCATAGTGACATGATCCATCATTCAATTCAGAGCCTGCAGGTCGAGATTGAAACGTTGATGTCGACATTCAAAAGCCAACCACACTCGGATATCGTCGAAGACTATACCGAGAATAGTTCCTGGCTTCAGTTTTTCCGACCCGTTACTTCCTGAAATAATTTCAGAAGTGCAGGGATCGTCGTTGTTATCTATTCCAACTGAGTGGACGTAAAGGGTATGGGCAAGAGCAGTGCTAGAGCAAGTGAAGGTGAAAAAGAGGCACTGGAGAAATACCTTTTCCAGTTTTTGAATCTTGAAAAACAGTTTCCACTACTACCGGGAATCCGGAATCCGGAGGCACTTGCATCCATCATGGGTGTGGATCGTTCCGATGTAGAGAAATGGAGAGTTCGTTATCAAGAGAATGCGCGTCAGGCAGCGTCTGAACTACTTCAGGAGGAAGAGATTTCAGAAGCGATCGATCAGCTGCCATTTCGGGACGGAGAGACGATTATTGCTCTTGGTGATTCGATGACAGATGATCTGCAGGGCTGGTTTCAGATATTTCAGGAGTTGGTTCGACTAGCTCGGCCGGAGGACGAATACCACTGGGTGAATAGTGGTGTCTCCTACAATACAACATCTGAAGCACTCAGACGACTTCACAGGGATGTACTTTCCAGGAATCCTGATTGGGTATTTGTCTCCTTGGGAACCTTTGACGGACAACGTCTGTCGTTTGCACCGGACCGGACGCTTATTCCGCTTTCCGAGACATGGGAAAATCTGAATACCATTCAATCGGCTATCGGAACGGTGACCGAGAATCCAGTATTTTGGATTTCTCCTCCTCCGGTTATTGACGGTATGCTGGATCAAATGGATCTGTTTGATTTCCGGATTGATGCCTCGGACCTTCTACAAATTCGGGAGATCATCGCAAGCAAGTCGGGACATTTGGTCGATCCCGCTGGGCTACGGATGGGGAATCCACCGGAAGCATGGTATTATTTAAGCGACGGACTGCATCCATCACTAAGTGGGCATACAAACACAGTCCGGGAATTGGTTCTTTCATTTCAATCCAGTTCGGACGATTGATCGGAATCCCGGACGTTTTGTGCGAATGGGACGGTGGAATGTCCAGGAGATTAGAGTTTCCAATTCAATGCGAGGAATGTCCAGGAAGGTTCTATTTGACGAGTAAGAGACTGTTCAGAAAGGTGAATGCGTGATACCCAATCCGGTTTCCCCATCTCAGCTTTCCAGCCAGCAATTCGTGGCAATTCAATAATTGCGTTTCGATTGAAGATGGATGCGACCGCTCGATTCCGTTCGGCAAGTATGAATCGATCGACCAAACCGAATGCAAATCCGGCCCAAGCTCCGGAGCTTGAACCATATTGAAGCCCGTCCGATATGGGTTGATCGGCGATCAACATTCCCGCCACGCCGATCAATGCTCCTCCAGCAGCACCGTAGATCGTATCCAACAATACAATGATGGAACTGTTTCGCCCCTGATTGAATGTACCGGGAATGACCAGATCCCCATTTTCAGGCCGTTGAGTTGTATCCCAGGCCGCCATTCCAACGCCATAGAGAATACCGGAACCCAGTCCGATTCGGAGAGGTGCAAAATCGTCGCTGTTCTGGAGTCCCATGGCAGCAGCACCCAATAAGGAACCATTGATCGCACCGTTGAGCAGGTTTCCACCGAGGATTTCCTGAGTTTGTGCGTGAGCGGGTTTCAGGGTCGAAAAGAGAAGGAGGAGTAGCGTCAGTACCGGTAGAAGGAGTTGTCTCATCATACGAATAGTGACTGGATGCGAATAACAATGTTGGCAACCCGATAACCGGATTGTTTTTTTATACCTCATTCTGGAGAGAAACTACAAAAGTTTGTCAAGAGAATCCTGTTGTATCAAGCCGGATCGGCAAGAGCAACAGGCAGAACCCGGCCATTGTAAAACCGATCTCCTTCTGTCAGGAATCCAGCGATGTAGCGACCCATGTCTGGAGCGGATACCGGGGCTTCGAATCCCGGGAAGGCCTGTTCAAGCATGTTGGTTTGGACGGCTCCCAGGCAGAGCGAATTGACATGTATTCCCAGGGGCGCCAACTCGTTTGCCAGACATTCGGCCAGGATGGAAACACCACTTTTCGTTGCGCTGTATGCCGACAATCCAGGAAATTTGGCACTTCCCTGATATCCACCCATGCTTCCGATCATCACAATGTGTGAAGGGTCGGCAAGGAAAGGGAGAAGATCACGAGTCAGTCGGGCAGGAGCCATTAAATTCACAGAAAACTGATTTTGCCAATCTTGATCGGTGAGTTCGACAAAAGGTTTGTTGATCAAGAGACCGGCATTGTGTACAAGCCCATCCAGTGCAAGCTGTCGATGCTTGATGTGGTGTATAATGTGTCGGAGACCGTCCGGTTTAGTCAGATCGGCATCCATGACAAAACAATCCGACTCACACTTTGAGCGTGTTTCCTCCAGCGCCTGTCGGTTCCGGGCAGTCAATGTCAGCTTGTGGCCCATCTTTGAGAGTTCGATGGCGGTTTCTCGTCCTATACCTCGACTTGCACCGGTAATCAGATAATGAGAAGGCCTGTTCATGGAACGTTTCATTTGGTTATGGGAATGACAACTGTCGAAGGGTATGGACTCCACCGGTGGGAATAAAGTGGAGATTGGTTATATTCGACCCAACTGATGGGTATCCTTCCAATTTGCGATTAACTGGCGATATCACATGAAACTAGGCGCGAAACTGCTACTTAGCTATTCGGCCATTGCACTTCTCGTATTCGGTGTAGGATTTGGTTCCTTTTTGTTGAATGAGCATGTAAAAAAAGACCTTCTCCAAGAAAATGAAGAGGGAATCCGGGAACTACATCTCATTTCGGATCTTGAGTCTCAGCTACTCAACAGTCTGATTTTTACACGAAACACCTTGGTCGAGAAAAAGCGAAGAGACGAGTTACGACCGGACCAATTCCATCTTCTGCATCGAAATTCAGAAGCCGCTGTTCGCGAATCTCTTGCGCATTTGAGCCAGCGTTTTTCCCGATTCCAGTTGCAGGAGCCTCACCTCTATGAACGATATCGAACACCGGAAATCACCGCTCTTGAGGACACCCTGGCGGGAGCCTTTAGAATTTACCACTCACTTTTGGAGGAGTTGTTGGAATTGGATCAGGAAGAGCTGGAGTTGGCCGACGAGATGCTGGATCTGACGGTTGAACCCTATTTTCGGTCCACGTTGCTACCACTTCTGGATCGCTATCGCACCCTCAGAGAGAATCAGGTAGATGAGAACCTCATACATTTTGAAGATCGTGTTGGAGCAAATACACGCTGGATTATCGGCCTGACCAGTATTGCTCTACTACTTGCTTCGGTGTTGAGCCTATGGATGATTCGATACATGATTCATCCTCTTCGTACCCTGACGGAAGCTGCAGATCGAATCGGATCGGGGAATTTGAGTAATCGAATCAACATTGAAACGGGAGATGAACTTGAACAACTGGGTAGCTCGTTCAATCGAATGGCAGAGAATTTGAATCGAACGATGGTTACCAAAGAGTACGTCAACAACATCATACAGTCGATGGGAGACATGCTGTTGGTGACGACACCCGATCTGAAAATGGAGTTGGTCAATCGCCGTTTGACGGGAATTTTGGGCTACAAAGAGGAGGATCTGATCGGGGAATCACTCTCGATGCTCTTTGACAAAGAGGCGTATGATTCTGTCCAAGCCGTTTTGGCCCGGAGAACACCGGGTCACCTGGAGATCAGAATGAAGCGAAAGGATGATACGTTTGTCCCTGTCAACCTGAATGAGTCTGAACTGTTGGAATCGGCTCGGCCGAGCAAGAAACGTGTGTTCGTATTCAGCGATATTACGACGTTGAAAGAGGCCGAAATGAAGGTACATGAATCTCTCAAGGAGAAGGAAGTTCTGTTGGCAGAGATTCATCACCGGGTCAAGAACAATCTGGCAGTCATTTCAGGACTGCTTGAGATGCAGGTATGGTCGCTATCACAAGAGGATAGTGCAAATATCGACGCATTAAAAGAGAGTCAATTACGAATACAATCCATTGCTCTGGTCCATGAGTTGCTCTATCACTCCGAGAGTTTTTCCCGTATAGATCTCTCTCAGTATATCGACAAATTACTGCTTGCCATACAAAAAACTCACCGGCGAAGTGGGCGTGAAGTTGAATTGGAATTGGATTTGGAAGATCTTCAATTGACGATCAATCAGGCGATTCCAGTTTCGTTGATTCTGAATGAACTGGTGGTCAACGCCTACAAGCATGCATTTTCTGAAAGGGACAAAGGGAAAGTGACCATTCAGTTGCACTGGGAAGGTGACGAGGCCATTTTGGTTGTGGAAGACAACGGGGTTGGACTTCCCGAACCATTCAATCCAATGACCAACAAATCGTTGGGGATGACATTGGTTCGAACCCTGGCTCGCCAAATCCATGCAAAATTGGATGTGGGCAATCGACGATCTGGATCTACAGGTGCACGTTTTTCCCTTCGGTTCCACCCGGAATCAACCACTTGATAACAACGATGTCCTGATGGATCTGATATTTTCGTTGGTCGGAACTCAAGATCCCGTCCAGACTTCATCGGTCGTACGTGAAACGTTCAAAAAGAATCAAAAGCTTCCCTGTTATGAAAATGGAACATATTGCACTCAATGTCCCGGATCCGGTTCAAATGGCTCGTTGGTATTGCAATCACTTGGGCTTGAACATTGTCAAGAAGAGTGAGGATGCCCCCTGGATGACTTTTTTGGCCGATGACAGTGGTCAAATTATGATAGAAATCTACTGCAATCCAAGTGATCAGGTCCCTGATTATGCATCCATGGATCCATTGGTTCTTCATTTGGCATGGATCTCGGATCATCCGGATCAGGACAGATCCCGTCTTGAAAAAGCAGGGGCAACCACTGTCAGCAGCGAACATTTGCCGGATGGGTCTCATTTGGTCATGATGCGGGACCCTTGGGGTGTCGCTTTGCAACTCTGTAAAAGGGCGACACCCATGCTTCGCTAATGTCTCGGATCATCCGGCCGTCCAATCGTGGCTAGTATTCCGCCATCGACGTAGAGGATGTGTCCGTTTACAAAATTACTTGCTGCAGAAGCCAGAAAAACGGCAGCACCCTTTAAATCGTCAGGGGTCCCCCAACGTCCCGCTGGTGTTCGTTTCAGGATGAACTCGTGTAGTGGATGGCCTTCCGTTCGAATGGGTTTTGTCTGTTCGGTTGCAAAGTAACCGGGTCCGATTCCATTGACCTGAATGTTGTGACGTGCCCACTCGGTTGCCATGGAGCGGGTCAACATTTTGAGCCCGCCCTTTGCTGCTGCGTAGGCTCCGACATTGTCCCGTCCCAGCTCACTCATCATGGAGCAAATATTGATCACTTTTCCCTGCTTGCGTCGAATCATCTGTGAAACGACTGCCTGTGTCACAATGAATGGACCCGTTAGATCTACATCCAACACCTCTCTGTATTCTGAAGGTGACATCTCGAGTAGAGGAGTGCGCCGAATAATTCCCGCATTATTGACAAGAATGTCAATCGGTCCTGTTTTCTTTTCGAAGGAGTCAACGGCTTGACGTACAGCAGATTCATCTGTAACATCAAATAGACTGCCGGTAACCAAATATCCTTCTGAACGGTAGATCTCGACAGCTCTTTCAAGTCGGTCGGGTGTATGACCATTGATGACCAACTCTGCTCCAGCTTCTCCCAAACCACGAGCCATAGCCATTCCCAGCCCGTGGGTGCCTCCCGTAACCAAGGCTCGTTTTCCGGTCAAATCGAACAAGTTGGTCATGACTACCTCAGTTGGTTGGGTTCAATAACATCCATATCTCCATAATCCAGGTTCTCTCCACCCATTCCCCAGATAAAGCTGTAGGATCGGGTACCTGCCCCGGAGTGGATAGACCAAGGAGGGGAGAGGACCGCCTGACGATTCTGTACCCAGATGTGACGAGTCTCTTCCGGTGTTCCGAGAAAGTGACAGACGACAGATTCATCCGGGAGATTCAGATAGAGATAGGCTTCCATTCGCCGGTCATGAATGTGGGCCGGCATGGTATTCCATACACTTCCGGTCATGAGCGTCGTCATTCCCATCTGAAGCTGACAGGTCTCGACTCGTGAATGAACCAGATATTTATGGATCACCCGATGGTTGGACTCTTCGAGACTGCCGAGTTCTACGGTTTCGGCGTCCTCTTTCGAGACGGTTTCTGTCGGGTAGGAGCAATGTGCCGGTGTTGAATTGAGGTAGTAGCAAGGGGAATCCCCGTCACCCTCCAGAAATTCGACAGACTCTGTTCCCTGACCCACATAGAGAGCATCGTGAGCATGAAGCGTATGGATGTCCCCATCGACCCGGACGGCTCCCGGTCCGCCGATATTGATAATTCCCAGCTCCCTTCGTTGTAGAAAGAAATCAGCTTTTTGTGGGTCGACCGGATCGAGTACAAGTGGAGAGGATCCCGGCATTGCACCTCCAACCATCATCCGGTCATAGTGAGTGTAGACCCATTGAATGGAGTCGTGTGAGAACAAGGAATTCAGAAGCATCTCCTTGCGGATTTTTTCTGTAGACCACTGTGAAAAACTTTCGGGGTCGGTTGCAAAACGTGTCGTGTAAAACGTTGGCATGTCAATTGAATTCATCAAAGTTCGGTGTAACGAATCTTGCTTCAAGATATCAAAAAAATGAGACGGACTCGCCTGTTGCTATTCGTAGTCTGGTTCCCGTTCTCGGAGAAATTTCTTATTCTCTTCGGCACAATGATGAGTTCAATCTGACTGGTGTATCATGCCTTCAACGATTTATGCTTTCCTGGCCATCCTTCCCATTATTACGGCCGGTGTCCTGCTGGTTGGTTTTCGCTACCCTGCCCGGATGGTCATGCCCGTTTCGTTTTTGATGACGTTACTCATTGCCGGGACGGTTTGGGGGGTAGATATACTGACACTTATCGCGTCTTCCATTCAGGGCCTCTTTGTTACATTCGACATTCTTTACATCATTCTCGGAGCACTACTGCTGCTTAACTTGCTCACACATTCAGGTGGAGTGGATGTTATTCGCGAGCGTTTTGCAGGGATCAGTCGGGATCGGCGGGTTCAAGTCGTATTGATCGCCTGGTTGTTCGGGTCGTTTCTGGAAGGTGCGGCAGGATTCGGTACGCCGGCAGCCATTGTCTCCCCGCTTCTGTTGGCACTCGGGTTTCCGGCTCTGGCTGCAGTGATGATCGGACTGATGGTACAGAGTACGGCCGTCACGTTTGGTGCGGTCGGGACACCCATATTGATTGGCGTACAAGCGGGTATTGAAAGTCCGGAGTTGTTGGAACTTCTGGCGGGACACGAGGGGACACTGGCCGACTATTTGATGGTGATATCCGGTCAAGTCGCGATTATTCATGCGATTGTGGGAACTGCCATGCCGCTACTGATGGTCATGATGATGACTCGTTTTTTTGGTCATCAGCGATCTTGGCGTGAGGGGCTCTCCATTCTCCCGTTTGCACTATTGGGTGGAGTCTCCTTTACCATTCCCTACATGTTGACGGGTCTCTATTTGGGCCCGGAATTTCCGACACTGATCGGTGCGTTGACAGGAATGGGCGTGATGGTTCTCGCGGCCACCAATGGGTGGTTGCTTCCTGACGATGTTTGGGAGTTTGAAACAAAGGATCAATGGCCGACGCGGTGGTCTGGAAAACTAACCGCCGAACGCGCAGCGGGAGATCTCGGGGTCAGACCCGAAACCTCACGTCCCTCCCTTCTCAGCTCCTGGACCCCTTATCTGGTACTGGCCCTTCTGCTTGTGCTTAGCCGATTGAATCAGTTGCCGATCAAGGAGTGGATGACAACCATCACCATCTCGTGGCCCTCCATTTTTGGTACAGCTGTAACGGCCAGTTCGACTCCACTCTACCTTCCGGGCACTGTACTTGTCATCTCCTGTTTGTTGGTCATTGGTCTGCACCGGATGCGTTGGAGCAAGATTCGACCTGCACTTTTCGAGAGCGGGAAGATGTTGGTCGGAGCCGGTTTTGTGTTGGTCTTCACCGTGCCCATGGTTCGGATCTACATCAATTCCGGCATGAACGAAGCCGGGCTCACCAGTATGCCAATCATCATGGCCGAGTGGGTAGCCCATCATGTTGGAAGCGTCTATCCGCTTTTTGCCTCCTCGATTGGGGCTCTTGGGGCGTTCATTGCCGGAAGCAACACGATCAGTAATTTGATGTTCAGCTTGTTCCAGTTCGGCGTTGCAGAATCTCTGGCGATGCCGACGACTCTAATCATCTCGCTGGGTGCCGTAGGGGCAGCTGCCGGAAATATGATCGCCATTCACAATGTGGTGGCAGCTTCTGCAACAGTGGGTCTCTTGGGTAGAGAGGGGGATATCCTCCGATTGACCATTCTGCCTACAGTATACTATGTATTGTTCAGTGGAATTTTGGGATGGATTACGATCCACTGGATAGGGGCAACCGACTTCTTGATGTAGTGAACCGGGACGAATCGATTAAACAGGAAGGTCTACATTCATGAGTGTCAACCTGGAGAGGCAAATCGTATTCCCTTCATTGTCTTGAAGTTCCGTCTCCCAGACCTGGGTTCGTCGACCACGGTGGCGGGGGCGGGCAGTTGCTGTCACTTGGCCACCTTCAGGAACAGACCGAATGTGATTGGCATGGATCTCCAGCCCGACAACCGTCTGATTGGAGTCCGGGGAGAGTTGCAGAAGGGCACCCACCGACATGACACTTTCGGCCAGCGCGACCGAAGCACCCCCATGAAGAATCCGAACGGGTTGAACCGTACGGTGATCCACCGGCATGGTTGCAACGACTTCGTCCCGTGTCAATTTGGTGAACGTGATACCGAGGGAATCTCCCAGTGTTTTTTGTCGTGCATCAAGAAGAGCTTCGACACGATTTCTCAGACTCTCTTCAATTTCCATAGGTGTGGTATGTAGTCGTCATGGGTACGTGGATACCTATTCGAAGATGATAGTACAGGACTTGCCACGGGTCATGGTAGGGAATTTTCAATTCTCAAGACAAATGGTAAATTGGATCAGGGACGTGTCCATGAATGGCATCCCTTCGAACGATTTTGAGTGTAGCCTGGAACAGAGGAGGACTCCATGAAGCAGGAGAAGCAAACCCTTACGGAGGTGTTGGACCGGGCATGGGAAGGTCGGACACCGAATCAAGTGATGGTCTCGACCAAGCGGAAGGGTACTTGGGTCGAATTGTCGACTCAAACATTTCGAGAACGAATTCGTCATACGGCTTTCGGCCTGTATGATGCCGGAATTCGGCCAGGTGACCGGGTGAGTCTACACTCCCGAAACTCTGCAGAGTGGTTGATTTGTGATCTTGCCCTACAGCAACTCGGTGCCGTCACGGTTCCCATTTATACAACACAGCCCGGAAAGCAGATCGAACATATCCTGCGGGATTCCGAGTCGAAGTTGCATATTGTGGAGAATGACAGTCTATTTGCCGAGACCAAACCGTTGATCAAATCCATCTCGACGATCAAAGGGATCGTATCCATCGAAAAATCGACACACTCGTCTATTCAAACGTTGAGGGATATCGAAGCAAAAGGGAAGGAGACAGAAGCGGACAATGAACAATCTGTCCGTTCGATCCTGGAAACGATTACACCGGAGACATTGGCAACCTTGATCTATACGTCGGGAACAACCGGTATGCCGAAAGGAGTCATGCTATCACACGGAAATTTGGCATTCAATGTTCAAGCGTCGATGGAACGGGTTCCATTTCGCTTGGACGAAGTTCCCGGCAAGCGATTTCTCTCTTATCTCCCTCTTTCTCACGTTTTTGAGCGAATGATCTCCTATATGTACTTGCTAATGGGGGTTAGTATCTGGTATATCGAAGAGATTGACGAGATCCGGGAAGATCTTCAAACGGTTCGGCCCGCCTTTTTTGCGACGGTTCCGCGTCTGCTGGAGAAATTGCAGAATGGAATGAAAGCTCGCGGTCAGGAGATGTCGGGAGTTCAGAAACGACTGTATTACTGGGCATTGAAACTGGCCAGTCGCTACGATCCGTCAGAGAAAGGTTCAATCGTGGAACAATGGCAACGCCGCATCGCTGATTCGCTTGTCTATCGAAAAATTCGAGCCCAACTGGGAGGAGAATTGATCGGTGTGGTCAGTGGTGGGGCACCTTTGTCGGAAGAAATTTTCAGGTTCATCAACGGGATTGGGCTCTATTGTGGACAAGGATATGGGTTGACGGAGACGAGCCCGGTCATTGCTGTTCAGGATCCAAACCATTTGAAACCTGGTTCTTGTGGGTTGCCGCTTCGTGGAGTCGAGGTAAAAATTGCCGATGATGGTGAGATCTGCGTGAGAGGTGCGAATGTTATGATGGGATACTATCGGGATCCGGAACGGACAAACGACGTTCTGGGATCGGATGGCTGGCTGAAAACCGGAGATATCGGAGAATTGGACGAAGATGGGGAACTCTATGTCAAGGATCGTAAAAAAGATCTGTTCAAACTTTCGACCGGCAAATATGTTGCGCCACAATTCATAGAGACTCAGCTGATCAACAGTCCGTTTATTGAACAAGCAGTGGTGCTTGGGTATCACCAGAAGTTTTGTTCTGCGTTGATCGTCCCTCATTGGGAAAATGTAGGGAATCGGTTGGATCGTCGGGGCCTTTCTGTGAAGGATCCTGACGGGGAATCTCCCGAGGTTCGCACGGTGATAGAGGAGGAGATAGAAAAAGTAAACAAGACTCTCTCCCCTTGGGAAACCGTCAAAAAGTTCAAGCTTTTGGAAAAAATGCTAACGATTGAAGACGGTGAGTTGACGCCGACACTCAAACTGAAACGGAGTGTCATTCACGAACGGTACAAAGAACAGATCGATGCGATCTATCAGGATGACGAGTTGTCGTAAGAGGTGACGAGAGTAGAGATCCCCGTCAGATCAATCGTCGGATGCGTTCGATCACATTCAGATTTGTCACGACATCGTGAATGGAGAAATGAAACGACTCTTGTCGTTGAATGGCACGCAGAAATTGCTCAATGGACAGGATCGCAGTCTGCGACGGGTCCATCCATTCCGATTCCATCAGAGGGTTTCCATTGCTTTGCTGCAATGTTCGTGAAAGCCGTTGAGTCAGAACATCACAATCGAGAAGTCGATCTTTTCGGAACAACCATCGTCTGTGGGATGCCTGGTCGCCCATGGGGTGATGCAGAAAAATCCCTGTGGCTCCGTTGTGAAATTGGAAACGGACCTGCAAACCCGGATGCGGGAGTGTTGCCCCGAAAAGAGTTTCGGCTTCAAGAGAGTGGACAGGGGAGGGGGCCATTTTGAGAATCCATCCGATCTCGTCCATCCAAAACCGGCGGCTTCGAGTCGTTTGATCCAACGTCTCTTGAGCGGAGTCGGTTCGAATTGTCACCAGTCGTTCAGGAGATGCCATCTCCTGATTCATGGTACGAGTGGTCGGGGCGTAGGTGGGCCAATGGGCAAAAAGAAGCTGGACTCCCGCTTCGGATGCCAGCTTTTCCAGCCGGGCAGCCTTTGTTGGATCTTCAGGAATCGGTGCAACGGCATAGCAGTGTAGCCCGGCCCGGATCGCCTCTTCGATACGTGCTGTCGGCTCATCATCCGTTAGTATCAGACATCCAGAGGTCTCTTGGACATCTTTCACATGACCGGCAAGGATGACTTTGGAGACTCCCTGAATTTGCCGGACATAACTCTCCCATTGACGGGTTCGTTCAGGACGGCCAACGAGTCCCAAGTCTATGGTCATTGAACGACTCAGGGAGCCTCCGTTCGATCGGCCCAATGTTGAGCCGGGATCGACCCGGGTTCACCCAGAATGGAAGCGGCGACTATATTTGCAATGATGCTTCGGAGACGAACAACCGATCCTTGTCCCTCGACCGGGTAGACCCGGTTCGAGAGAAAAATGATCGCTGTCCGGCTATCCGGATCGATGGTGAGCGATGTGCCTGTAAATCCGGTATGACCAAACGAACGGTTGCCCATGAGATCTCCCTGGTTGCTTGCATAGGGAGAGTAGAGGTCCCAGCCCAGCCCTCGTCCAAATGACTCCAGTCCACGCGGGACGGACTGGAGTGCTTGTATGGAGGCCGGGCTCAAAATTCGGATCCCGTCCAGTTCGCCATCGTTCAACATCATGGCTGCAAACCGGGCAAGATCATCCGCCGTCGAAAACAGCCCTGCATTCCCGGAAATTCCCTCCATCAAATCTCTTGCAAATGGATCATGCACCGTGCAGACTTGCTGAATACCGGTGTCCAGTATCCCGGTTGGAGCCGTTTGGGGGATCCACTCTTCAGGTGGGTTATACCCAGTCTTATCCATTTTGAGTGGATTGAAAATATGCTTTTGTGTGTACTCGTCGAGCGACAAGCCCGTGATTGATTCCACGATTCGTTGGAGTGTGACGAAATTTGGACAGCTGTATTGGAAATTTTCACCGGGTGCAAAATCCCGCTCCACATGATCGAGCCAATCGAAGACAACTTCCCGAGTATTCTCTCCATTGGCCAACTCCAACAAATCGTTGACCGGTGGGTAAGAGGGGAGTCCGGAAGTATGGGTCATCAAGTGACGAATTCGGATCGTTGACATCTGTCCTTGTTCCCGATCGTGCCATGATTCAAATTCAGGGAGATACATGGACACCGGATCCAACAATCTCAGCTTTCCCTGTTCCAATAACTGCATGACTGCTGTTGCAGTAGCAACCGGTTTGGTCAACGATGCGAGATCATAAATGGTCTCGGTTGTTGCTGGTTCAGCGCCGTGAACCACTTGACGAAGCCCATATGCTTTTCTGTAGACGATGGCACCATCGCGCAATACAAGTAGAACGGCACCCGGTGTCTGTTCATCCTCTATGGCGTCCTGGATGGCTTGGTCAACCAGGGACAAGTGCCCGCTGTCCATTCCTGCAGCTTCCGGAGTGACAACCGGAAGGGATTGGGCCTGAGGCAATAAGGGAAAGAATGTGAGCAGAAGAAAGGCAATCGAGTAGTGTCGTATGAATAGAAGTGGATTCGTCGTCATGTTGGCCGGTTTGATAGGTGTGTATGGAACCATCACCAGCCAATTTACAAGAACCGTATTAGGAAGTAAATCCGTGATCGTGTGCATTGGGTATGGCAACCGTCCGAATTCCACCTCGATTGTCTTTTTCGACTCTGAAGAGAGGGGACTCCGAGTCGTGATAGGCCATTAGAATGATCGTTTCGGATCCAGCGCGCTCACGCAAGGCCTCTCGAAAGCGGTGGCTTGTATCCGGATCGTGATCGTACTTGGCTTTGAAATTTCGGAGAATGGCAGAGCGTCTTCCCAGATTATCTCCGGCCATGAGCCATGTAGTCTCTCCGTCCGTATACTCCAGTAGTTGGGAATAACGAGTGTGACCACCGATGACTTGTGTTTTCAAACCAGGAAAAGGAGTACTCTCTCGATCCAGGAAATGAAGGTCTGCCCGGGCATCCAGAAAGTGAAAGAGAGTCTTTCGAGTGTCGTTATCCGTGTTTCCATCCCGATCTCTCATTTGAGTCCAGCCATCTCCGTTGACCCAAATGGCTGCATCGGGAAATGTGAGATCCGGATAGCCGTCGTCATGTCGGACCAATCCGGAAAAATGGTCGTAGTGTAGATGGCTTATCACTACATCGGTGACATCGGAACTGTCGACACCACAACCCTGTAGATTCTTGAGGAGTCGTTGGGTCGAACTCTCTTCTGCCAAATCACCCAATCCGGCATCAAAGAGGATAATTTGGTCTCTGTGCTGAATCAAGAAGGGATTGATGGATAGTTTGAGAGCCCCTTTTCGTGCCGGTTCGTTTCGATCCATCGGGTGAAAGACTTTGTCGAGCCCGACGGACCAAGTTCCCTCATAGAGTGCATCGACTTCTGCTTTGCTCATTCTGGTCTCGTCTGTTGACCTTCTTCAAATCGTTCATACGCTTCAATGATTTGGCGGACAAGTGCGTGTCGTACCACATCCTGTTGGTCCAGGTAGACAAACGAAATTCCGGGAATCTGATTCAATATTTCCTGAATTGAAATGAGGCCCGAGTGCTGCTTTTTCGGGAGATCTGTTTGCGTAATGTCCCCTGTAATGATGGCCCGGCTGTGAAATCCGATTCGGGTCAGAAACATCTTCATTTGAGTATTGGTCGCATTCTGCGCTTCGTCCAGGATTACGTAGGCATTGTTCAATGTTCGGCCACGCATGTAGGCCAGTGGAGCGATTTCGATGATATTCTTGGCGAGGTAGTCGTCAAGTTTGTCTTGTTCGATCATCTCTTCGAGCGCATCGTAAAGCGGCCGAAGATAAGGATCGATTTTTTCTTTGAGATCTCCAGGCAGGAATCCAAGGTTTTCACCGGCTTCTACAGCGGGTCGTGCCAGGACAATTTTCTTGACTCGTCGCTGTTTGAGTGCCTGAACGGCCAGAGCAACCGATGTGTAGGTCTTTCCTGTTCCTGCCGGTCCAATTGCGAAAACGATATCGTTTTCATCGGTGGCATCCACAATTCGTCGTTGCCCTGCCGTTTTTGCCGAAACGGTCTCACCGGCATGGGTGTGAAGAATGACTGTCGGGTCTTCGGCTCTTCGATCGACGGATGCGGCTGGTCTGTTTCCTTTTCGGGGTTGGTCCGGTTGTGTCAAGAGAAGGATCATCTCGAGATCACTCGACTCGAGCACGCCCCGTTTCTCAACAAATGAGACCATCTCTTCGAGGGTCGAGACGAGCTGTTCACGTCGGTTTCGGGGCCCGGTTGCTTTGATCAGTGTTCCCCTGGAGTGAATTCCCAATTCCGGGAACGCTTCTTCCAGGACTTTCAGGTGCTGATCCTGGAACCCCAAAATAAGAACCGGCTCCACGTGATTGATGGTAAATGTAGAAGTCTCGGGTTTGGACGTTTTATTTTGCAAAGAGGCAGATCCTCCGTTCCATATTCATGCGTATTAAATTGTTGGCCGATCAGGCGGTTTCAGAAGCTCGGCTCGCCATCTCTTGCAGTTTCTGAACCCGCTCGGATATCGCTTTTGATCGGAAGACACTACTACCCGCAACCAAGATATCGGCACCGGCTTGAACAACCTGCTCGATTGTCTCTTCACTGACGCCTCCGTCTACCTCGAGTAGCCATGAATTCCCGGACTCCTCTCGAAGACGGCGCAACTGCTCCAGCTTGTCCAATGTCGATTCAATAAATGACTGTCCTCCGAATCCCGGGTTCACACTCATAACAAGGACCAGATCCAGATCATTCAGGACGGGCTCGATCAATGAGACGGGTGTTGCCGGATTGATCGCAACTCCTGCCATGCAACCGTGATCCCGGATCAGGTGGATCGTCCGATGAAGATGGGGGCATGCTTCCTGGTGAACAGTGATCAGATCGGCACCGGCATCTGCAAACGATTCAATATAGTGATCCGGTTGTTCGATCATCAGATGGACATCACAGAAAAGGTTGGGAGCTGCACGGTGTGCGGCTGCCACGATATCGGCCCCGTAACTGATGTTCGGAACAAAATGGCCGTCCATGATGTCACAGTGAATCCACTGTGCACCACCTGTTTCACATGCATGGATCTGCTCACCGAGGATTGTAAAATCCGCGGCCAGAATGGATGGAGCCAGTTTAGGCAGGTCGAATTCCATATGGACTCACACGAGTTTGGTCTAACGTTGTAATGGTTGAGGGTCATCCAGGTTGAGCGGACGCTGTTCGTTCGGTGTTGTATCCGAGCCCTCACCCTCCGGACGTTCATTCGGTTCTTCAGAGTTGTTTCTCTCCAGGGGTTCTTCCGCTTCAATAATGACGCCGGATTCAGATTCTTCTTGTACGTCGAAACGTTCAGAAATCACGAGGTCCAGGGATTCTCCTTCCCGTAATCGGGGTTGATCCGGAGAGATACCGATAACCGTATTGGGTTGGGTATCTCGTTGTCGTTCGAATCGTACATCACCGATACGCAATCCTGCTTCCCGAATCAGGCGTTGTGCGTCGGGGAGAGCCTCGCCAGAAAGATCCGGAACATCCACCATCCGATCACCCAGACCATCGCTCACTGCCAGATCAACATTCGTTCCCTGTGGTACAATCTCTCCAGGGGGAAGGGATTGACGAAGGACTGTATTTCGGTAACGCGACGATTCGTAGCTAACCACTCCCGGCTGGAGTTGAGAATTTTGAAGTTGAATGCGGGCATTTCGCAAGGACATGTTGGTCAGGTCGGGGACAGTTGCAGTCGGTGCTTCTGTTGTATTGACCGTCAGATAAACTTTTCGGTTCGGTTTGACGATTCGTCCCGCCACAGGAGCCTGGTCGATAATGTAATTGGCCGGATAAGCGGCATGTGATCGCCGGTCCAGGACTTCGTATCTCAATCCATAGGTTGCAAGAAGCTCGGAAGCTTCGGTATAGGAGAGTTTGGTGACATCCGGAATGGTGACCCCTTCCTGGTAATTGGTATAAGAAGGCATGATCCAGTTGTCGGCGGCGAACAGACCTGCCGCTCCGAATAGTGCAAGGAGCACGGCTGCAATGGTCCAGTGCTTGATCTGTTGACGAATGGGAGACTTGTCTCTGGGCATGCGTACAAAATACGCTTTTCAGAGGGCTTTTTAAATGTTTGCGACCGATTTGTCGGAGAGATGACAAACGGAAGCGCAATCAAATACGGGAGTCCGTATCGTGGACTCCCGGAGAAGGATCAGAAGTTGAGCAGAAGACTGAATCGCATGGTGTTTGCCAATGGATGGTCCTCTTCGAGTGTGTAGAGGTAACTGAAGTCGACACCAAAAATGTGATACCGAATTCCGGCGCCAAAGGTGAGGAATTCGCGGTTTCCGTTTTCTGGATGTTCGTAGTAGTACCCGGTTCGCAGTGCGAACTGATTGTGGTACCAATACTCGGCCCCGAATCCGACCATCAACTGCTCGACCAGATTCAGCGAGACGGTTTCACTCCCGTTGAATCTGTCAAGTGAACCCCAGGATTCGATCAGAGCGCGCCCCATCGGGACGGGCCGGTGGACCTCGTTCCCATTCACGGTAACCGTTTCACTTCGAGCCATGACCTTTGAGATGTCGTTGGCCAAGGTCAAAGAGTTGTCTCCGCGATCATCCAGATCCAGGGTCAATGCCCACCCGGTTCGAAGGACAGTCGGGAGTGGATCTTTCACAGAGTTGTCCGTGTACTGAACACCCGGACCCAGATTGGAGAGGTTCAGCCCGGCCTGAATCTTTGCTTGTTGTTGGAAGAGTGTGAATGGGGAACTTCGATACAGTGTGGCGAGGTCTATTCCGACACTCGATCCCGGATTGATCTGCTCTCCGGTCGAGAGTTCACCACTCGCAAGGCTGCTGTAGATATAGCGTAATCCAAGTCCGACACTCCAGTTCTCGCTCAATTGTCGCCCCAATGAGACGCCTGTAGCTACTTCATAACTGTTGAATCGGCCCAATTCCAGGCCCGTCTCATCCGTACGTTGCTGCTCGCCCAGATTGAGAAACGTTATATGGACACCTATTGTGCCGATCTCTTCCAAATACGTTTTTCCGACCAGGTAGTCGTAAAAAAGATCTGCATTGAAGGCAGGAAGCCAATTGGCGTGGGTAACCGAGATTTGCGTTCCACGCTGGAAACCGAGTCCGGCCGGATTCCAGAAGATGGCGGCTGAATTGTCAGAAATGGCGACACCCGTGTTTCCCATTCCGCCACCCCGGGAGTCCGGCTCGATTTGGAGAAACGGAACAGCGGTAATTCCGACCTGAGCCTTGGTTGATTGAGCCTGTAGGACGAGTGTGGCGAGCACCAGGAGTGCTGCACGGGTAATGAGGGTTTTCATAATAGATACGGTTGCAGGTTGACGTTGGCAACCACGAGGCTCAGTCCATTGCTGCTGCCTACTCTACCCGTGTGGTTTTGTGGGCGGCGGACCCTCTCGTGATGGCCAGTGGGCAACAGATAGGTAATGATACCTCATCTTGAAAGGTTTCGCCAGTTTGATGAGATCAATTTAATTTCCATTCAAAGAAATGTCAACGTTTGTTTGCGAATTCACAAAACCGTATCTCATTGGGCAAGAAAAGCTTGGTTGTTGAAAAGTCTCAAAAAGCCGATTCCAGATCTTCTTTCAGATCATCGACGTCTTCGATGCCGATCGATAGCCGAATCAACGAATCCTTGAGTCCGGCTGCCTCGCGTACGTGTTTTGGGATGGACCCGTGTGTCATGGACGCCGGATGACTAATCAGAGATTCGACTCCACCCAGGCTTTCTGCCAAGGTGAATATACGGGTCCGGCTCATGAATCGGGCAGCAGAAGCCTCGGTATTCTCTTTGAGTACAAACGAGACCATGGCCCCGGGTGCATCCATCTGTCGGGTTGCAAGATCAAATTGTGGGTGAGAGGGGAGTCCGGGATAGTGGACGACCTCGGTTTCGGGATGGGCATCCAGCCAATGGGCAATGTCAATGGCATTTTCAACGGCCCGATCCATTCGGATATGCAGTGTTTTGATTCCTCGCAACAAGAGGTAGCAATCCATCGGGCCGGGAACTGCACCTGTGGTTTTGATCTGAAACCGGATTTTTTCCATCCACTCCTTGTCGGATGTCGCGACGGCACCCCCCACGACATCGGAGTGTCCACCGAGATACTTTGTCGTGGAGTGTACGACAAGATCGGCACCCAATTCGAGAGGTCGTTGAAGGTAGGGTGAGGCGAATGTGTTGTCGACGGCCGTTCGAATCTTTCTGGATCGTGCCAATGCAGAAATTTCCTCGATCGGGGCAATACGCAGGAGTGGATTGGTCGGTGTTTCGATCCAGATCAGCCGTGTTTCCGGTCGAATGACCTTTTCAATCCGGTCCGTATCGGTCATGTCCACAAATGTGAAATCGATCCCGTACGGTTGAAATACTTCCGTAAAGAGACGATAACTTCCGCCATAAAGATCATTGGATGCAATCACGTGATCGCCGGGGCGAAAGCCTTTCAGGATGGCATCCATGGCCGCACAACCACTTGCAAAACAGGCACATTCATCGGCTTCTTCAAGTCCCGCAATCAATGTTTCGAGAGCCGTTCGGGTGGGGTTCCCGACTCTTGCATAGTCATATCCCTGATGAACATTCGGTGCCGACTGGGCATATGTGGATGTCTGAAAGATGGGGGGCATTACGGCCCCGGTTGTCGGTTCGGGGGACTGGCCGGCGTGAATGGATTTCGTGTTGCGTCTCATGGTACGCCTCGTTACGAATTTAACTGTTCATCAATCTGTCGGGCCTGTTCATCCAGACCCAATTTGAGATACATCACTTGCAGATGGCTCCAGAGCTCCCGGTTCTCCGGGTTCTGATCGGCCATCTCCTTCCAGCGTGGAATCGCCTCTTTGAGAAGATATTCTCCTCTTGAGACAAGTTCGGTGGCTATTCGGTTCGGAAGACCCTCCGCCTGTTCCAAAAGATAGAGCCCGCTATTTCGGTAGAATTGAGCCAATACATAGGCGCTTTCTGTATCTGCAGGGGGGGATTCATCCGGATCTGCCAGTTGCTCGATGGCCTCGTCGACCCACTTGAGATCCGTTCGGATTTCATTCTCGTTTCGTTCTGTCGGGGGGGTTGAACCCCAGTGATCCTGGAGCAGAAAAAAGAGTTCGACCGCCAAACTCTGCCGGTACCAGTTGTTCTCTGGATGCGTCTCCAGGAGCTCACGAAGCTCTTGGACGGCATCGCTGTGTTGCTCGTTCAGAATGAATGCATTGACGAGTGCATGTCGAACGTCGATCCGCCCAGAATCTTCGTCGACCAGCGATTGGTATCGTGTGACCGCTTCGTCCAATTGTCCAGACTCCAAGTAGAGATAGGCGATCCGTTCACTCATGTCCGGGGGGTACGGATCGATCCTTCGTTTTGCAGATTCAAGGATGGAAATTGCATCCGGAATTCGGTCTTGACGATAGAGGATCGAACTCAAATGCCGGTACGGATCACTCTCCTCCGGTTGGAGTATGGAAGCATTTCGGAAGTGGTGCAGGCTCGAAGATTCCGCGACACCCAGTCCGGACTCGCCGGACTGAAATTCATCTTCATACGTGCTTCTCAATCTGTCATCGGCTTGGTCGGCCAGTTCACTCTGCCGAAGGTCCGGAGTTGCTGCAGTCTGTACCATCTCTTCATAGTATACGGATCGTCCATCCGGGGAACTCTCGTCTGCCAGGTCTTTCAAGACCTCCATTCGTTCGAGCAGCAATGGACCCGGATCTTGTCCGGAATCGATCTTCCGATCGATCTCTTCGAGTGCTCGTTCAGAAGACAGCGGGTCTGGCGAGTGACGGGTTGTCGGTTCAGTTGACAGGCAGGCACTTAAAAAAAAGAACCCGGCTGCGAGTATTGAGCTCGCGAGTCGGGTGCGTTTCCACCGATGGGTCATACGGAAGATTTTTATTTGTCGTGAATATTTATTGTATACGACGGAGTGAGGCGGTCTTACATTCCGGCTCGTTCCATCGCTTGCTCGGCCTCTTCGTCCATTCCGAGCGTGGTGTAGACCTGAAAGAGAGATTCCCAGTAGGTGGTCTCGTCCGGATTCAATTCTGCGGCCTGCTCATAGTTTTCCAGAGAGCTGCGCAAGGTTTCACGTGCTTCTTCGTCCAGTTCACGGGCAGCGGCATTGTCTCTTGTGTTGTTTCGTTTGTCGAAGAGCGCGGCTGCACGGTTTTGGTAGATGATCCCCAAAATGTTGTAGGCTTCATCATTGTCCGGGTCAAGCCTGACGGCTTCGCTCATCTGTTCGATCGCTTGATCGGCCAACTCGTCGCCACGCGCTTCACGCTCGTTTGCTTCTGCTCGGGCTTCGTCGATTCGACCTTGAAGTTCGGAGCGTTCGGATTGTGAGAGCTGTTGAAGTTGATCCTCCATCTGGTAGGACTGTTCAAATCCGGCGGTTGCGGCATCCAATTCATCTTGTGCGAGTCGATAGAGCTGGGTACCCAGGGCGAATCGGAATTGTGCATTATCCGGATCCTCCGAAATCAAATTTCGGAGCATGTTCAGGGCTTCTTCTGTTTGACCGGTCTCGAGGTAGGAGTCGGCCAGAAACTGAGCAAAAATGGATTCGGTTGGATAGGCATCAAGTGCTTCTTCAGCCAGGTTCCGGGCACTGTCGAAATCCTCCTGCATAAAGTAGAGGCTGATCAGAAACTCGTAGTCTTCTTTCACCGGCTGGTCCATGATGGTCATGGCATTTTCGTAGGCAGAAGTGGCCCGTTCGATCTCTCCGAGTTGATAAAGTATGGAAGAGAGCACGATGTGAGATATGGAACTGTCCGGTTCAACGGTAATGGCATTCTCGAAGTGTGCAATGGCCGTCTGTTCCGGCTGTTGCGTGGCGGCACGCACGCTGTCACTGGTCATGATTTCGGCGCCTGCATTGTGTTCATATGCCCAAATTGAATTGGTAAACTCGGTTATTCCGTCCAACTCTTCGGGTCGTGTCTCCATGGTATCTCCAATGGCGATGGCCATACCGAATGCCTCCTTCATTTCGGAATAGTTCGAATTTCGGGCTGCAGGCGGTTCCATGTCGACAGACATCTCTCCGAGAGCGACCCCTTTGTAGTAGTGAGCCAATGCGTTGTATGGGTTCTCTTCGAGGGCCAGTTCTGCAGAATTGAGGGCCTCTTCATAGTCCATGCCTTGAACATAGAGCTGTGCATCGCGAATCAGGGGATCGACCGTTTCACAGGCTGCGATAAGGCCGGTAAAGGCGAGAAGTACGAGGAGTGATCGGATATTCATAGGATTCAATTGAGGTCGGTATTAAATGAAAAAATCAATGTGAAAGTAACCATAACTCGATCTATCCGCAATACAGAGGCCGGTTTATGACCTGCACGAATGCGCGACGATATGGAGATGGTGGATGGATTCATTGGATGGCAGGACAAACTTGTACTTGTGTGTAAACGTCAAGCCTCCCATTTTGTTGCATAAACAGGTTTGTTGCCGGTTGTGAACGTTGACCGGCACGCCAATTGAAACAGGAATGAATGGAAAGAGAAATCATCCGTACCTCACGTGCACCAAAGGCTATCGGAGCATACAGTCAGGCTGTTCGGGTGGGTCAGTGGGTCTGGTGCTCCGGCCAAATTGGTCTCACGCCGGACACGATGCAGCTGGTTGAAGGTTTGGAAGGACAAACGCGTCAGGTTCTGGATAATTTGAATGCCGTCCTGGTCGAAGCCGGAAGTTCTATAGAGCACCTTCTTCGTGTGCGAATCTATCTAACGGAAATGGTTCATTTCGATACAGTGAACCGGATTTATGAAGAATGGGTAGGGACGATACCACCCGCGAGGGAGACCGTTGCGGTTCGCGAACTCCCAATGAGCGCACTCGTCGAGATCAGTTGCGAAGCTCTGGCAGATGTGGATTAAGCGTATGTATGCTTCCATGACAAGTCGGAAGGTGTCTATAGACCCGGGACACCCTCAAACTGGTATTCGGAACGATTTCCGGATCCATCGACCAGCCGGACGCGGATAAGATTGGACCGTTCCGGCCGAAAACCCGGAAGAGTGAAGACAAGACGCTGGTTGTCCGGAATGTATTCAGTGATTCCGCGTACGCCGTTTACATGAATGATAGAGCGTGCATGATCGATCCCCGTCAAGTTGTCACGGACGTTGACGGATGCAACGGGATTTCCCGCCAGATTTCGGTGTATTCGCGCCCCGGTTGCCACGGGAGGTTCGTCATCCTGGATGAAGTGTACCTCCATGAATTCACGCAAATCTGCTCGAAGTACCTCTCCCGGAAATCCACTTCCTAGAAACCGTCGCCCGCCACGATGGGGATGAACGCCAAACATGGCTACGCGTTTGTTGGCATCCAGAGTGGATGGGAGAATCGCATGAAGACGAATCGGTTGTTGCAGCGGGGCATCTACCGGTTCCATACGGACGATTGGAAATTCTTCACTGCGTTCGACGCTCAGACGAGCCCGGAGCGTGTCAAAAAGTGCATCCTTCGGGAATTCGATCCAGATCGACTGGTCCGAAAGATGGAGGAATTGACGCCGATTCGGCAGGAGCTCTTTGGACGTTCGGCTTGTCGTGGGCCCCTGAGTGTGATAGATAAGCGGTTCTTGTCGGCCTTGATCCGGTTGAGGGGATGAATCTCCTTCACCAATCGGGCCCTCGGAAGAGGCATAATAAGCATCCGTTGTCCGGAATGGCGAGATTTCATGCAGCCGGGACAAACCAGACGGGACGCCGTCCAGTTCTACGTCGTTCGGGTAGGCGGGAATGGATGTAATTTGCCACGCAGGCCGTGATGTGCGGTCAACGACGTTCAAGGTGATGCGTGCGGTTGTTTGATTCCCGTAGTAGTCCTCTGCAACCACTTCCAGCTCATGGTCTCCCTCCGGAAGATCAACAATTCCACGGGTTCGCGACAACGATTCGTAAAACGGAAGCCGGTTCCCGTTTACACGAAAAAGTCGTTGATAACCGGCTCTGGTTCGATTCAGGATAGGGTAGACTCGATCGATATACATTTGAGTCCCCCATTCCATTGGATAGGATTCCATTCGTGAGTAGAAGAGCGTGTCGGCTTCGGTGCGCAATGCAAGTTTGTAGACGGCGTAGACATTGGGTGTTCGATCTGCTCGATCATGAACATTGACAGCCAACCCAACCGGCCCGTTCACCTGATGACGTCCAAGGTCCGTAACGGCACCTCGTCGCAGCGGTCGGTGCGTGCTTATTCGTTCCGTATGGAAGGTCTCCGGATTCATGTGCTCGATTGCGAGTCCGGTGAATACGGGAGGTCGTGAATCCTCTACTTCTTCAGACAGATTGGTGAGCAACGGGTTGTAGGGTTCATTGTTCGGTGTTCGGAGCTCGAAATGAAGGTGGGGAGGTCCCACCCCCGTCGATCCACTCCAGGCGATGCGCTCCCCTTTGAGAACCCTGATTTGATGAGACTCCATCTCCAGGTCAACATCGGACTGATAATCATTGGCGATCCGGATGGAATCGACAACAGCCTGGATGGGTGCGTCAAACCGGTTCAAGTGTGCATAGACCGAATAGGACTGATCATCGTGTCGTAGATAGATCACATTTCCGTATCCGTAGGGTGACGTACCGATCCGGTGAACGATCCCGTCCCGGGTCGCAAAAACTTGATACCCTTCCCGTCCCCACGTACGGATATCCAATCCTGCGTGGAAATGGGCAGCACGTGTCTCCCCGTAGGTCGATGACAGATATGTCGTGGCATCCGTAGGCCAGTGATAGGACGTCGTGTCACTCAGGAAGGAGAGATTCTGTCCTGTCAAAACTGGAGAGGAGCCGGCAAAAAGTAGTAATGTGAACCAGAAGAGGCGCAGAAACCAGGGCATGAGGTGGACTCCGTGGAACCGAAATTGAATTCTGTTTTCTGAAACCAGTTCCGGAATGTAGGCAAGCATGTGAAATGAAAAAAGGCCGGATTGTGGTCCGGCCTTTGGTATTCGAAGGGAAGTCCCCGGTAGGCAATAAACTGTACGTGTTTGGACGAAATCCGTTTTAGACAGCTTCTACCGAGATAAATTTTTTGCCTTTCGAGTCTTTAAATTGAACCACTCCGTCAGCCGTTGCGAACAGTGTGTCATCCCCGCCTCGGCCTACATTCAGACCAGGGTGAAATTTGGTGCCGCGCTGGCGAATTAAAATATTGCCTGAACGAACCTGTTGCCCGCCGTATTTTTTGACGCCCAGTCGTTTCGATTCCGAGTCGCGACCGTTTCGTGTCGAACCTTGACCTTTCTTGTGTGCCACAGTGACCTCCGTTCCTTGTCGTTAACGTCTCCCGGTCAGGAGATGGATGTAATGTGTAGTTGTGTGAGAAGCTGTCGGTGACCGCGTTTGACACGGTATCCTTTTCGTCGCTTCTTCTTGAAGACAATCACCTTGTCGCCTTTTTGGTGATCCACGATACGGGCCTCCACTTTGGCTCCGTCTATAACAGGTTGCCCAATACGGACTTCCCCGTCTTCGCCTTTCAGTAGGAGAACCTGGTCAATGGTGATGGTCTCGGCATCTTCATTCAGGCGATTGACAAAGATCCTGTCATCTTTTGCCACCTTGTACTGATGCCCGCCAATTTCTACAACAGCGTACATATTACGTCCGATTAGTTCAATTTCTGTTTTCCCAAAGATTCAGAATATACGGAGCAATCAGAAAAAATGAAACTCCTGATCCTCCTGAAAGTATGATGCCGAACCGGTATCTTTCAGACGATCAGGACTCCGACAGATCAAGGAGCCCGGTTATCATTGGAGGACGTGTACTCGATTCGCAAAGATTCGAGTTAAGACTTCGAAAACCAGAGAAACGTTGACTATTCATACGCCATGAGAAAAAAGATAATGCCCGATCTTCATTCCCAAGCCAAGGGTCTCAAAAACAGGAAAAAGCTGCAACATGATGGAGGTCGTGCCTGGATCAAGGACTCCCAGCTGCAGGAGATGCGCAAAGGCGGAAATCACCGGGTGGGAGAGAAATAAGAGGGTGACGTCTTTTACCCGGTTTTTCTCGGTAGATTGGAGTCGGTAAATGAGGAGCGGTGGATTCCATTCCGGTTTACATGACCCACATACTTGCCAATAATACGCACCTCTTCAAAGATCTCGGGCGAGATGTAGATGTCGTCATACTCTTCATTGGCCGGTTCCAGACGCAATCCACGCTCATCCTTGTAGATTCGTTTCAGGCTGGTTTCACCGTTGTAAAGAACAGCCCCAATATCTCCTTCATTGACATCACTGTCCATCAACAAGACAAAGTCACCGTCAAAGATTCCGGCATCTTTCATGCTCATGCCCGAGACCCGGAGAGCGAATACCTGATCCAGATTGGGAAACAATGTTTCCAGGGTAATCTCGCCCAAATGGGTTTCGACGGCTTCCTGGAGGTAGCCAGCAGCAATAAGCCCTCGCACAGGAATCCCGCCACCTTCCAGTGATTCACCAGATCTTGAAAATCGGGGGTGGAGATCGTACTCTTCATCCTCGGTGCGCACCAGAAATTCTTTCCGGAGCAGAGCCTGAATGTTTTGAGTAACACTGTTGGGAGACTTGTAATCGAATGCTTCGGCGATTTCCCGGTAGGTCGGCCAGACATCGTGCTCCTCCTTGTAGGAGACGATATAATCGAAAAACTCTTTCTGTTTTCGAGTTAGCTGAGCGTGATCCATGGTGTGATTTTTTTGAACGAGAGGAAATTCGGGATATTCCCAACTACGTATCTGCACGTGATCGTAGAGGGTGTGGGCTTCATGTACGATATATGTGTAATTAAGGAAGAATAAAGAACAATGACAAGGATGAATACGGTGGATTGACGAAGGTCACTTCTCTATCTTCGGGCGAGCTGAACCGAGAGATGGGATCCATGATTCTAGAGGGGAACAACCGTATGTCCAAACAACGAGTCGGGTGGAGGGAGTCGGTCCGGTGGAGACATTGGGCCGGATGGTTGGGCCTTGGTACCGGTATATTGCTTTTTATGGTTGTTCGGGAAGGGGAAACTGTCCAAGAGAGCCGTCGAACGGTTCGTTATCTACTTTTCTCCTGGGTCGCCCTGCTTGCATGGATTCTGCCCTACATTTCATTTCCCGATCCAAAATCCGGGCTGTGGCAGCTCCTCAATCGCTCGAATCGTTGGTATCATACCCATCTCCTGGCCCGTCACCGATATCTGGTGACGGGCGGCGCACTTCTGCTGATCGCAACCGTGATCACGGGTCCCGACCAGATTCGGTTTGGCTTGGAATCACTTTGGGTGGCCCTCTACGCCCTCTTCTTTCTTCTTGGGGTGTGGGGGTTGGCTGTTGCCGATCTGATTGGCATTGGTGCCCGCTCCCAATATTGGCAGGAGAGTGATGAAGGGCGGGCACTGGCACTCAAAGTAGCTGCAATCGCCAAATATCCGGTCGATCCGGGATCCCTTCCGACCCTGCTTTCGACCATGCGTCTTGCATTGGTGGGGATGGGCGGTGTCGTTGTCGGCGCTTGGGCCTTCTCCCTGTATGGACCCTTGGGGGAGCTGTCTGTAGCCCTTCTTCTCTTCTTGATCGGGTTCGTCCGTTACGGAAGCAAGCGGCAGAGAGCCGCCGCACATTACTATCAGACCAACGCCTTTTTCAGTGAATTTTTTACTCCGCCACGAACATCGGTAGACGGGGAGAGAGAGTTGGCTCCGAATCAGCTCTGGTGGATCCCGTCGTCTCTTCGAATCCATGCATGGGCTCTTCTGGTTCAACTGGATCGTACACTCCCAGCCGGGCGGGTTCTGCTCGTCGGGCACCTGCTTATCTGGGTCCTTGCATACAGCGGAGCGGAAGGTTCACAACTTTGGGTTTTTTGGTGTGGATTTGCACTCCTCCATCAAGCCTGGATCTTGCCAACCGGTTCAAGCGATCTTGCACCCGCCTGGTTGTTGCGCACATTGGCGACACCGTGGAGATGGATGCAGATCCGGTTTTGGATGCAGGTGCGTTGGTTGTTACCGCTACTGGCTAGTGCCGGTGTGATGCAGTGGCTTTTCGGTCCATTCGGTACGGGCTCGCTACTTGAGCTTACCGGTGTCTATCTACTGGCCTCTCTGGCAACTTCTGCGGTGGTGACGATCCGAACCAATCACCGGAGCACCTTTGTAACCAAGAGAACGATGGAGCATGAATCATGAGTGATACGCTGACACTACACGGCGTGACCAAGCAGTATCGAGCAGGAAAGCGGATTTTTGAAGATGTGAATGCCCGATTCTCTCCCGGAGATGCAACGCTTCTGACCGGACCCAACGGGTCGGGGAAGACCACATTTTTGAGGCTGCTCTCACTCAACTCCTTTCCGACCCGGGGAGAGATCCGGTACCGGGGCGAGTCGATCCATCAGCATCCGGTTCGATACCTTTCACGGACGGGACTCGTGCATGACGAGGAGAGTCTTCCCAAGCATTTGACCGGTGTGGAGCTTCTCAATTGGATTCAAGCGAGTCGGTCCGGTACGACGAATTCGGACCGGGTTGCCATTGATCACTTGCTGGACCGCCTGTCACTCGGTGAGGAGAGAGAGGAGGAGATCGGCACCTATTCGACCGGGATGCGAAAAAAAATCCAAATTGCCGCTGCAATGATCCGAGTGCCGGATCTGCTCATTTTGGACGAACCTCTTCGTGGGCTGGATCGTGAATCGAGAGAGGCGGCTCTCGTATTGTTCCAGGAGGCGGTCGATCGGGGAGCCATGCTTTGGATGGCCACTCATTCACAGGAGGAGGATGCGGCACTGTTTACCCATGTGCTCTCATTTCCGGTCCGCTCCAATGAGCCGGTTCGCCTCGCTCGTGGTTTGGAGAACGGGACATGATTCATTTTACAGGGTCGTTCGTTACTTTTACGGACGATCCGACGTTGCGAACCCAATGGAGACGGTATGTCAGAGATTATACTTCCACAAGTCGAGCTCAACATCTACACGCCCAAGGATACCGTGACGGCGACCATTGCGGAAAATTACATCGTTACCAGTTCGAGTAGCCCCAATTTTGTACGTCACATTACATTTGACATCTCCGGAACCGATCTTGTCGGACGGGTCAAATGCGGTCAGGCAATTGGCGTTTTGCCCCCGGGAATGAATGAAAAGGGGCGCCCTCACAAAATCCGTCTCTACTCTGTCTCCTCTCCGGATGAAGGGGAAGGGGGAGACCCGACAAAAATATCGACAACCGTCAAACGGGTTCTCGAGGAGTGGGAAAGCAAGCTGTATACGGGTGTCGCTTCGAACTATTTGGCCGATCTGCAACCGGGGGACGAGGTCAAATTGACCGGACCCAGTGGCCGGCGCTTTTTGTTACCCGAGAATGCGAACGACTTCAACTACATCTTTTTTGCGACCGGTACCGGGATTGCCCCGTTTCGGGCGATGATTCAACAGCTCTATGCCAGTGGATTCGACAAGAGTTGCGTACTTATTTTTGGGTGCCCGTATCGGACAGACCTGCTCTATGAATCCTGGCTGGACAACGTGGAGAGCGAGCAATCCGGGTTCCATTACCTGAAGAGCATATCCCGAGAGGGCAGACGTCCGGATGGCAGCAAGGATTATGTCCAGACCAAATTGACAGACGAGGAATCGTTGTTGCGCCCGCTTCTTGAAAAACCCGATACACTCATTTACATCTGCGGATTGCAGGGAATGGAGGACGGAATTTATCGAGAGCTTCTGCGTCAGAGGCTGCACGGCTATTTTGAGCCGGGTCGACCCCTGCCCGAGGACCCCGGTGCGCTCGACTCTGCCGAACTCAAAAGAATGTTGAAACCGTCCAGTCGGCTCTTTGTCGAAGTCTATTGAGACGGGAATTCGGGCCGAACCGGTTCGACCCGTTAGATCGTCAATGACGACTCTTTTCTTTGCCAGCCGTTTTGGGTTTTCGCCCACCCAGTTTGGTCATCTCTTTCAGTTCCACGAATTTGTAGGGTAGAATTCGCCCGCCAAACTTCTCTGTATATACCTGGGTAAAAACGGCACCCAAAAGGACCGTCTGAACATTGTAATAGACCCAGACCACGAAGATCACCAGGGTTCCGGCTGCACGATAGGTTGCCTGAATTCCGGTCGTGGAGAGGTAGAGACCAATCAGGCTCTTTCCGAGAAGAAAGAGTAATGTCGTAACGACCGATCCGACCAACACATCACTCCAGCGTGCATGGACATCAGGAAGAATTTTGAAAATGAGAAGAAACGAAATAACCGCGAGTCCGATGGTCGTGCTCTGACTCAGAATCAGGTAGACATCGAGCGGAACTTGTGGAACATGTTCCTGGAAAAACGATCCCATGATGCTTACGAGACCCTCGGCGAGAAGAGAAGCTCCCAAAAGGGCTGTAAAGAGAAGAATCATTCCGAACGAGAGTAATCGGTTGAGCAGGAACGAGGAGACCGTGTGGATGCGTATTCGGTGAATGTTCCAGATTCGATTGAGCGTGTGCTTTAGCTGATTGATGACGGTCGTGGCCCCAAAGACGATGATGCCGGTGGCAACGATGGATGTCCAGAGATTGGATGACGACAGGCTGTGTTCCTGGAGGAATTGAGCCAGGCTGCCGGCAATTTCGGGCCCCAGGTAATCGACCATCTGGTCGTGCAACTGCCTCATTGCATCTTCCTGAGGCATGAGCATGCCGGCAAGAGAGAGAATGAGCATGATCATGGGTGCGATCGAGAAGAGCGTGTAGAAGGCAATGGCTGCCCCTTGAGTGATGATGTCGTCCCGTACCGCTTTGGCAAATGTGGCCGTGATCAACTCCCGTATGTCCTGGAAGATTCGTTTCAAGAGTTCACTCCTTCATCGATTCGGGTGACGCCGGCCGAAACCACGAATTTGAGTGTGTCGGCCGGGTGAAGGTTCAATGGTCGAACCCGGTCGGGTGCGACCAGGAAGAGGTTGCCCGAGAAATTGTAGGAGTGGGGAATATAGACCGTAATTCGGTTTTCGATTCCCGCGCCCTCCAGTTCGCCGTCTGTGATGAACCCGATCCGGTCCACGCCATCCACGAATGTGATCAACGCCGGCTTGTTGAATCGCCGGTTGTCTCCTACAAGCGCCTCCGTGAGATCCTTGATCACCGAGTAGATAATCTTGATGAAAGGGGTCCGCGCCATTAACCGTTCCAGCGCCTTGAAGATCGGCTGCGTCACGACCATGGTGACAAAGAAGCCGAGAAGTACAACGATGAGAATGGCTGCAAGGAGACCGAGCCCGGGAATGTAGACGGGCAACCAGTTGAAAAGAAGCTCGTTGAAGAGCCGGTTGGCCCACTGGACCAGGATCACCAAAATGTAGATGGTGGTGAAGACCGGCAGGATAAAGAGCAGTCCCCGCAGGAAGTAATTGAAAAGAAGTTTCATGAGCTCTCTCTGTGATATCGGGTTTGAACCGGGGAGCGTTGCTCCGGATCGATATGATCGTGAGAATTGGGGAGAGTGTACAGCTCAATGCAGGTCTCTCCTCTTTTTTCTATCTTTCAGGCTTCTTTGAAAATTGCGATCAAGCCCCGAGTTGCACCTATGAGCGAACGAACATCCCAACAGATTCGACAGGAATTCTTTGACTTTTTCGAGGAGAAAGAACATCTGATTATCGAAAGTGCACCTGTCGTGCCTGCCAACGACCCGACACTTCTCTTTACAAATGCCGGGATGAACCCCTTCAAGCCGATTTTTCTGGGAGAAGAGGAGGGAGTCGAGCGGGATGGAAAACTCTGGAAACGGGCAGCCAATACCCAACGCTGCATTCGGGTAAGCGGGAAACACAATGATCTCGAAGAGGTGGGGCACGATACGTACCACCACACGCTGTTCGAAATGTTGGGGAACTGGTCATTCGGGGACTATTTCAAAAAAGAGGCCATTGCCTGGGCATGGGAGCTTCTGACCGATCGATGGGGCCTGGATCCGGACCGGCTGTATGTAACGGTTTTCGAGGGAAGTGAAGTTGACGGGACACCGGTCGATCAGGAGGCGCGAGACCTTTGGGCATCGGAAACCGGTGTGGATCCCGATCACATTCTTCTCTTCGGGAAGAAAGACAACTTTTGGGAGATGGGAGAGACCGGTCCATGTGGTCCCTGTTCCGAAATTCATGTCGATATTCGGCCGGACAAGGAGCGCAAAAAGGTCGATGGAGCCACGTTGGTAAACCGGGATGATCCACGAGTCATGGAGATCTGGAATCTGGTATTCATCCAGTTCAACCGCCTGCAAGACGGGACGCTTGAGAAACTGGCTGCGCAACACGTCGATACCGGCATGGGATTTGAACGAGTTTGTGCCATTCTTCAGGGGAAATCATCCAATTACGATACGGATCTTTTCCAGCCCATCATTCAGGCAGTTGCCCGGAAGGCTGGCTGTCGGTATGGCGAGAAGGCGGAGTCCGACATTGCCATGCGTGTGATCGCCGATCATATTCGAGCGGTCACCTTTGCCATTGCCGATGGCGCATCTCCATCCAACGAGGGGCGGGGATATGTCATTCGTCGGATTCTTCGGCGGGCCATCCGGTATGGATATGATCGTCTGGGGCTGATGGACCCGTTTCTGTATACACTCGTTCCGGTACTCACCGAGAGCTTTTCCGGCCTTTTTGACCAGCTTGTTCAGCAGCAGGAGTACCTTCAGGAGGTGATTCGTTCCGAAGAGCAGAGTTTTCTCCGAACGCTGGGACAAGGAATGGAACGGCTGGAAGCCACACTCGAGGAGGAGGGGCGCATTTCCGGTGAGGAGGCGTTCAAACTGCATGATACCTATGGATTTCCAATCGATTTGACACAACTCATTGCACGCGAGAGAAATGTGGAGGTAGACCTGGAAGGGTACGAGCGCGAGATGCAGAAGCAGAAAGAGCGCGGTCGCCATGCCGGTCAATTCAAAGGAGGGGAGTCCCGTTTGGAGTGGGAAAATCTGAACCCGGACCTTGAATCCCGATTTGTCGGATATGACGAGCGGACATGTGAATCCGCAATTCTTGCAACGGCCAGTGACGGGGAGCGATATCTGCTACTTCTGGAGAAGACCCCTTTTTATGCCGAGAGTGGAGGTCAGGTCGCCGACACCGGGATCCTGGAAAAGGGGAATGAACGGTTGACCGTATTGGATGTACAGAAAGGATCTCGGGGTCACATTCACCAGGTCGATCGACGACCCAACGATCCGTCGGGCCGTTGGAAGGCTTCTGTAGACACAGAGCGTCGGGACCAGATTGAGCGTCACCATACCGCGACACACCTGTTGCATGCGGCCCTTCGACAAACATTGGGAGATCATGTGGTCCAGAAAGGATCTTTGGTGGCCCCCGGCCGGCTTCGTTTCGACTTTTCTCACTTTGAACGGGTGGAACCGGAAGAGCTCGAAACAATTGCGTCCATTGTGCGCCATCGAATCCGGGAGGACATTCCTCTTGACGAGGAGCGTGACCTGCCAATCGGGGAGGCGAAGGAGAGGGGAGCAATGATGCTCTTTGGAGAGAAGTACGGAGATCGGGTTCGTGTCATTACCTTTGACCCGGACTTTTCACAGGAACTTTGTGGCGGGACCCATGTCCGGTCTACGGGACGAATCGGTAGCTTTCTGATTGTTGACGAGGGATCGGTAGCCGCTGGTATTCGTCGGATCGAGGCGTTGACCGGAGTCGAGGCAGATGAGTACATCCAAAATCAACAGAACGAATTGAATCAGTTACGAGGACTGCTGGACCCCACCGGTTCACTGGCCGATCAAGTGTCCACGTTGATCGAGGAGCGGAAAGCACTGGAGAAGCAGCTCGAAAAAGAGAAACAGAAGAGTGCAACTTCCAATCTGGATGAGTGGATTCGGGATGCAGTGGAGCTTTCCGGTGCTCGTCTGGTTGTTGGCCGGTTGGAAGATGTGGATCCAGGGGTACTCAAACAGATGGGATATGATCTGCTTGAACGATCTTCCGGGGAGACGGTTTCACTCCTGACATCGGTAGACGCAGAGAGCGGGAAGGTCTATCTGATGGCTGCCGTATCCGACGACTTGATTGCAAGGGGTTTGCGGGCCGGAGATCTGGTTCGGGACCTCGGAAAGACACTTGGTGGAGGAGGAGGTGGGCAGCCCGGTCTTGCGACCGCCGGGGGTCGGTTTCCAGAGAAAATTGACGAGATGTTTGTCCAGGCCAAAGAGCAAATTGAACGAGTATTGGCAGGTTAAGCATGTGGGTCAATGTAATCTTCTGAAATTTTCGGTATCTTGAGTAACTGTAAGAAAAGCGATTTTTAATCTACCCTGACCAAACTCTTATGGCAAAGAAGCAGCAAGAGGCCGTTTTTACACCGGTTGGCCTGACCGCGACGACAAAAAGTAATGTGGAGAAAGCGGTCGAGCTTCCCGAACCGACCAAAAAATCGTACAAGGATCTCGGACTCACCAAGGAGGATATGTCCGGGATTTACGAAAACATGTTTCGACAGCGCCGTTTTGAAGAACGGGCCATGCAGATGTACCAGAAAGGAAAGTTTGGTGGGTTTCTGCACCTCTATATCGGGCAGGAAGCGATCTCTGCAGGAACGGTCAAAGCGTTTCAGGCAGACGATGACATTATTACAGCCTATCGGGATCACGGATGGGGGTTGGTTCGGGGTGTATCGGCCAATGCAGGGATGGCCGAACTCTATGGAAAAGCGACCGGCTGTTCCAAAGGGAAGGGTGGATCCATGCATTTTGCCAATGTAAAAGAGCACTTCTGGGGAGGATTCGGCATTGTCGGGGGACATATTCCGTTGGCAACCGGCCTCGCATTTTCCAACAAGTATCAGGAAAATGATCGGGTTACCGCCTGTTTCCTGGGTGACGGAGCGGTCCATCAGGGGGTCCTTCACGAGGTCATGAATATGAGTCAGCTCTGGAAGCTTCCCATTATTTATGCCGTCGAGAACAACGGGTATGCAATGGGCACGGCGGCGCACCGGCACAGTGTGGGAGAGATTGTGGATCGTGCCGATGGATTCGGTATGAAAAAGGCGGTGATCAACGGAATGGATGTGTTGTCCGTGTATGAGAAAATGAAGGAGATTTCCGAGGAGATCCGAAAGGACAGTCTCCCCTGGTTCATTGAGATCCGAACCTATCGCTACCGCGGACATTCCATGTCCGACCCTCAGAAGTATCGTACGAAAAAAGAGCTCGAAGATTATCAAAAGATCGATCCGATCGCCCGGGTGCGTGCGTACATTCTCGAGAACAAGATCACGACGAAAAAAAATGTCGAAGAGATCGAAGCCTCGATCGAAAAAGAGATACTGGATGCGGTAGAGTTTGCCGAGCAGTCCGACTTTCCACAGCCGGAAGCGCTCTATGAGGACATGTTTGTCGAAGAGAATCCATATTTCCACAAATAATCCGGTGACGAGAGTCTGTCTCACGAACCTATAAACGACGTTAGAGAACGCTATGGCAGTTTTACAATTCAGAGAAGCTATCCGGGATGCGATCGATGAGGAGATGTCGCGAGACGAAAAAGTCTTCGTCATGGGAGAAGAGGTAGCCGAGTACAACGGTGCCTACAAGGCGACGGAAGGTCTTCTGGACAAGTATGGTCTGAGACGAATGATCGATACGCCTATCTCTGAGCAGGGGTTTGCCGGAATTGGTGCGGGAGCGGCGATGAATGGTCTGCGCCCGATCATTGAGTTCATGACCTTCAACTTTGCCTTGTTGGCAACCGACCAGATTATCAATCACGCCTCCAAAGTACGATACATGTTGGGCGGCCAGGTCAATGTGCCGGTTGTCTTTCGTGGACCGAACGGGTCTGCCGGTCAGCTGGGAGCGACACACTCGGTCGCCTATGATTCCATGTATGCTCATTTTCCCGGTATGAAGGTCATTCAACCCTCCAATCCCGACGATGCCAAGGGACTCCTCAAGTCGGCTATTCGGGACGACAATCCGGTTATTTTTATGGAGTCCGAGCAGATGTACGGGCTCAAAGGGGAGGTGTCCGAAGAGGAAGATTACCTGATCCCGATCGGAAAGGCGAGGATTCAACGCGAAGGATCCGATGTAACGATTGTTTCACACGGAAAGATGGTTCACGTGGCCCAAAAAGCTGTGGATGCACTCGAGAAAGAGGGAGTGGATGCAGAATTGATTGACTTGCGTACCATCAAACCGTTTGATACAGAAGCGGTTGTCCGGTCCATTCGGAAGACAAACCGGTGTGTGGTTGTTGACGAGGCACATCCATTTGGCGGTGTGGCCGCGGAAACCGGGTTTTTGATTCAACGTGAAGCATTTGACTATCTGGACGCACCTGTCGCCCGGGTTACCCTTCCCGATGTTAACGCACCCTTCTCCCGTCCACTCTTTGATCTTTGGCTGCCTGGTCCTGAAGATGTGATCGAGGCCGTAAATACGGTGATGTACCGATAGCAAGGAGTAGATTTTTAGTGATGCCCTTGATACTATCCGGAAGACGGATCGCAAGGAAAACCGATGTGAACCCCCTGACAATTCAGACGAGTATAGCATATGGCCGAAAAAATTGAGATGCCCAAACTGAGCGACACCATGGAAGAGGGTGTCATTGCCAAGTGGAATGTAAAAGAGGGCGACAAGGTCCAGTCCGGCGATGTGATTGCCGAGGTCGAGACCGACAAAGCGACCATGGAGGTCGAAGTCTTTGAGTCCGGGACCATCTTGAAGATCCTGGTGGAGGAGGGAGCCAGTGTTCCTCTTGGCGGACTGATGGCGGTTATCGGTGAGAAGGGTGAAGATATCGATGCGATTTTAAAAGAATCAGAATCTTCCGGAAGTGCAGAGAGCCCTGGTGACGAGAAGCCGGAACCCCAGGCCAAGGAAGAGGCGGCATCCTCACCAGCACCTTCGGCCGGAAGCGACAGTCGTCCGGATTCAGAAGAAGACGGTCGAATCAAAGCCTCGCCACTGGCCCGAAAGATGGCCGAAGAGAAAGGGATTTCGCTCACACGGGTAGACGGAAGCGGCCCCGATGGACGAATCGTAAAGCAGGATATCGAGAATTTTGTACCGTCAAAGGGACGCGCGGCAGAAACGTTTGTCTCTGGTGAAGACGAGACTCTTCCCGTTTCACAAATGCGCAAAGCCATCGCCCGTAGATTGAGTGAGAGCAAGTTCACCAATCCACACTTCTACGTAACGGTGGATATAGATATGGAGCCGGCCGTTGCGGCTCGAGCGTCGTTGAACGAGGTCAGTGAGGTGAAGATCAGTTTCAACGATATTGTCGTTGCAGCATCGGCTCACGCATTGCGACGGCACCCGGACATCAACAGCTCCTGGAAAGAGGATGTCATCGAGATTCACGGGGATGTTCATGTCGCTGTGGCTGTGGCGATAGACGACGGATTGATGACCCCGGTCCTGCGGCACGCCGACAAACGGTCACTCCGTTCCATTTCGACCGAGACACGGGAGTTGGCGAATCTGGCACGAGAGAAGAAGCTTCAGCCGGATCAGATGGAAGGGAGTACATTTACGATCAGCAATCTCGGCATGTTTGGTGTGGAGGAATTTACCGCCATCATCAATCCTCCGAATGCCTGTATTCTGGCAGTGGGCGGAATTCGGGATGTCCCGGTCGTCAAGGGTGGAGAGGTCGTACCCGGGAAGCGGATGAAATTGACTCTCTCGAGCGATCACCGGGTTGTGGATGGAGCCAAAGCGGCTCAATTCCTGAATACACTCAAAGGAATGCTGGAGAATCCCCTCTCCATGCTTCTCTGATCAAAATCCCGGACCGTCGTAGTTGGCATTCTCGGAGGTGACAATGTGCGTATAGAAGTTCTGCTCGACCGCAAGTGCGGCGGCCATGCGCGCATAGTCCTCTCCCCGACAGTCGTAATTGATCTGGATGTTTCCTCCCAGGGAGATATTGATCGGATCCCCTGAATATTCAGATGTATTTCCAACCAAGATGGATCCATTGATGGTAGGGGTGCCTCGACCGTCAAACTCGAAGGCATTTTCGAAGATCATCAGGCCATTCCATTCGAAGTTTCCGGCCACCGAGAGTGCCCCTTCGTACTCCATCATCCCACCGGATCGAACAACGAGGATCCCGTACCCTTCACTCTGTTTCCCGGTCAACTTCACATCGTTTTCAATGAAGAAGACTCCAGGATTGCTGGCGGTTCCCAAGGTGCCGCTGAAGTCCCCGTTCACGGTCACCCCGTTTCCGGAGCCGAGGAGACGCGCGATGAGTTCGTCGGTTGGTTCATAATTGAGATCGGAGTTGACTTGTACGTTCGGCTCGCCGACGATGTTGATCTCGCCTTCCGGAAGCTGATCGGCCATCTCCTGGCTGTGAACCACAATTCCCGGCATGGGTTCGCACCCACTTCCTTCCGGCGGAATCCCGCTTATTTCGTGGGCGTTCCCGTCAATATTGAAACTGTTGAAACCGCTGGGCATGGTAATGGACCCCTGAAATTGGGGAACGAGGGTGTTGAACGGCTGCTTCAGGTAGAGACTCCGGACTTCGGCCGAAATCCCGTCATACTCGGCATTGGAGATCAAATAGAGGGTGTCTGCTTCCCAGAAATCAGGATGCTCAATCTGTCGGGCATAGAGTGAGATGGCCCGACCTTCAATTTCGGTCTCCCACGGGTTCCCGGAGTGGTGGGTCGATGGCCAATTTTCATCGGCATTGATCAACTGCATGGCGATCTGGATCGCTGTGTGTGCGGTATTCTTTGCCATAATAAAGTCGGCATAGCGCACATTTACTTCGGTCATTCGCAACCCCTGTTTGGAGGTTGTAACATTGATCATGCCGACGACGATGAGGCAGGCGGCACAGACAATAAGCATGGCGCGTCCCATGGCGGTTCCGTTTAGTTTAGATTGCGAGGCGTAAAACGCCGGTCATAGACCGAACGCAGATATCGAGTGGCTCCGGTGTCGCCGGTTTGAATGGGTTCACGACTCTGCAACTCCATTTCGACGTGTACCTGGCGCACCCGATCCAGTTCCGACAAATTGGATCCGGGAGCCGGGTTCATTCGATCGCTCATGGGTTTCCCCTGCGTATCGCTAAAGTAGCTGAGCTCGAATTGTGTGATACCGCTCCGGATCCAGGTCGTGTCTGCTGTCCCCAGTGCCGAATCTGCCTCGATTCGAAGCAGGCTCCGATGATCCGGATTGGTTCGGCCAGGAATGGGTTGGTCAAGGAGCTCCCACGTCACAAGTTGAGGGGTTCGGGTCGAGTCCCGGTAGACATTTCTGTAGAATGAGATTTTGGAGGAGTCTCCATGAACCAGAACAGGATCCGTGGGCTGTTTGACATCATACCCCATGTTCGGAAAATCTTCATGCAGTAATTCCGTGACCTGCGTCAGGTACTCACGATTCAGGTGTGAGAGTGTCACCTCCGTACTGTGGTTCCCCAAACGAAGATTCATCCGCCCGATGGCGAGAATGAGCAGACCGGCAATCACGAAACTGGTGATCATTCCTGGGTTCATGTTGGCAAGGTTGGATTCAAATCACGAATTCGGTTAATCGGCGTAATAGTTTCGGATGAACTCCAGTCGATAGAGTCGGGGAGATCCACTTCCGTCCCGTAGCAGTGGATGTGTAATGTGAACCGTCATCTTCTTGAATGTAGACGAAGAGGCCGTCGTTTGATAGTTCACGTTGTCTACGTACTCGACCTCGACATCCATGTCATAGACTCCCTGCGCAGTCTCGGCCTGCTGGCTCCACCCGTCATAATCGTCAAAGTCGTTGAATTGGGTGCGATCGCTTTCGCCACTGTCGGGACCCAGTTGTGCAGAGGGTGAAAATCCTTCCGGGATTTCGGCGGGCGGGGCAGTGGCCTGCCAGGTGACTTGATCAAAACTTCGGGTTCGGGCCTCTTCGATGATTTCTTGAGCCAATGCCACGACTTCTTGTTCCAACTCGCTCTCTACCTGTATCTGTTGGTTTCGAAGCATCAGGCTGTTGGCATTCAGCAGGATCATGGAGAAGATGATCATGGCCCCGATCACTTGGATGACATCGGAGTATCCACTCATGGTATTCTGATTTTGTCTTCAGCCTGCCAGTCACGACAGCCTGTTTATTCGGTTTGTTTCGTCCTTCCTTCGGATCCCACGCATTTATTTTGGATCCCGTCACAGGTCTCTCGCACAAATAATAGGAAGTGGATGGCGACTCTCCAATGTTTTTTTCGCACACATGCGATTCCGTGCAACAGGTGCAGATAAAATATATCATTAAAAATATCTAATGTTAGGAAATTTTAATAAAATAGGAGTGAGGTGATTGACCGCCTCCCCAACCAACGATCCAATGAAAACGCTGACCCTCATATTCGCGCTTCTTTCCCTCTCTTCAGGGAGTGTCTCGGCACAGGGATCGATGGGTTCAACGGCGATCATGAGGGTTCAAGTCGAGATTGTTGGGGGTGTTCAATTTGATCAGATGATTGTCGAGGCCGGAGCCAGTGAGATTTCACGCATGGACCAAGGCGAGCACATCTCGCTTGGAGAGTATTCAATTACGGTACCTGAAGGAGCCGACTTCTCCATTCATACCGACCAGGAGATCGAGATGCACGGTACGGGTAGTTGGAGCCTTGAAACTGCAACCGAGATGACGTCAAACGGTCGGACGCAGACGTTTCAAGTCAAATGCCGAACAGCGACTGGAGGCGAGACGATCGAACATCAGGGAGCGTACGAAGGTCGGCAAGTCGCCGTTCTTGAATTTCATTAACCAATGTACGTTTCACGAAACGCATTCAATCACGTATATCCAAACTAGAACGGGCCGGATGGCATGACCCCCAGCGATTCGGCCCATCGAAGGCTCTCCCCTGACCGGGGAGGGCCTCTTTTTTTTACGGCTCGATGGTTTCAATCAGATGAATCATCGGCAGTGTGGGAGAGTCCGGGCATCGAAGGTCGCTGCGCAGTTGCCGAACGGTGTTCCAGTCACGGTATCGGTGATCCAGGAGCAGATGAGACCGATCCTGACGATCCAAGAGTATGTAACTCTCCAGTCCGCGCTTTTCCCGTAACTGAATACTGCACGCAGATGCCTGCTCTTGTGTAGCGAACACGCCCACTTGAACCATATAGTCAAACGTCAGTCGCAATCCTCGTGAGTCCCGGCTCTGAACCAAGTAGAGATCGTTAACCAATTCGAGTCCCTGGATCCTCTGGGCAAGAGTGTGAGCTTCTGTCGCTCTCAACGGTCCGTACCGCACCCGGTAGAGCGGAACCTGATCATCCGGTTCCATAATGGTCAAGTCCAGTCCGAGCTCGTGATCCATTCGCTCCTTAAGTCGCCGCGCGCTGCCCATCGTGGAAAAGGCACCCAGCTGCAGGGAGTGTTCGATTGCTCCTGAATCCGCATTCTCCGGCATGGAATCACATCGGGCAACAATCGAGAGGTCGTGTCCCAGAAGGGTCTCTCTCCACGCCAGTAGTTGATCCATGGCGTCGGAAAGATTCCAGGACTGCTCGGTCCGGATGGCGTAGATGTGTCGAAGGGAATTGTAGATCAGGATGAGTGGCTCCCCGGTTTTCTCCTCCAATTCTTGTGCGATCTGAATGGCTCGTCTTTCGTTTGGATAGGATCCGAGTTGGATTGGAAACCGACACGTTCCGGTATCCAGGCGGCCAACACGTGTTCCCCGGGCCGTCGGCTCGAGCCATTCAATCGTGAGATCTTCGGACGGATCCCGCTCGGCTTCCGGAGTCTCGACGATGGATGCCTGTTGCGATGTCAGCGTCAATCGAAGGCCTTCGACAAAATCACCCTGTGCAGTGGCCCGTACCTCGAATTCCAGAGGTCCCGGATCCATCTGCAGGCCCGTCGCATCCAGCTGATCCTGAGCCACACGCAATTCGTACGGTCCGGGTGGAACTTCATAGGCATAAAAGCCACCATCGGAAAATGTTCGAATCTCCTGTTCGAACTCCTGGAAGGGCCCCTCTTCTGCAAGGTTGACCAACATGAGCCGGGCTCCTCCGACCGGAGTGGTGATCCCGTTCTGTTCACGAACCACCCGCCCGTCGACAATTCCGGACAGGTAGAGCGGGATGTTGATCACCTTGAACTGGTTGGGGTCGGTAATGGCCGAGAACTCTTCGACAGCAGGCATGAGCATCGGGTTGGCCAGCGAGTTTTTGTTGATGCTCAAATTGTAGCGCCGATACGGCTGCAGTTGGGTGATGTAGGATACACCGTCCCGGAAGGTGATGGTTCCGCCACCCCGGTCTACCCGAACCGCATTTTGATAGACAACGGGGTCTCCCTCTTCATAGGTCCCGGACCCCGATTCGTCAATGTAGAGACGGATGGCAAGCGCAGCACCCCCCACTTGTTGCCGCTGATTCATCTGTATATAACGCGTTTCCGGATCTACCCCGATGGATCCCCGAAGGTTCTGACTGGCAGAGAACGATTCCCGATAGTAGCGTGCAGTGGTATTGGTTCGAACCCGATTGAAATCGAAACTGAGACTGAACCGTCCAAAGAGGAAGTCTCCGGCAAAATTCTTTCCGCCTCCCAGCTGGATTCGACCGGCCGTGAAGATTCGCCGACTCAGGGAGAGCTCGGCATCGTAAAGTTCCGAACTGTGTGCCAGCCAGCTCCCCTGACCACGCAGATAGAGTCCGCGCACCAACGCGGCTGTTTGTCGACTACGGCTGAACGAATAGGTTATCGATCCAAGGAGACGGGAGCTGGGAGTCGTGGTCCACTGCAAAGGTCCCACTTGCGTGTCTCGCCAGGAGAATCGAAGGTTGGCCCGGCCGATTCGGCTGTTCAGATCCAGTGTGTAGCGAGTTTGGCGGGTGGTGGATCGTTCTTCATGGCTGATCGATGTTCGGAAGAAGAGGGGGAGAGGACCCAACTGAATCGGAAGAAAGATCGAGGACTGAATTCTGGATTGGTTTCCGGACCGGTTGTAAAGAAGGCTCTCTTCAAGTTGACGTTCGTAGGAGCCACTGAGACTGACCCCGGATGGATAGACGACACTGGCATTGGTCCGATAAAAGTAGCGATCGCCCATTTCAAACTGCAGCAGGTACTGCTGGAAGAGTCGCGTAGAGAGAGCTCCGCTTAGTGTGGGTCGATTCTCGGTGATCCCTTCAAAATATTCGGCTCCCCCGGAAAGTGTGAGCCAATGAGTGAGGCCAACGTTCAATCGCCCTCGCCCCATGTAGTTTCGGGTGACGGTTCCGGGAAGAGGGGTGTCCAGTTGTCCTCCACTCAATCGGTAGGTAAGTTCGCCAGGCGGGTTGAACTCAAAGGGGATCTGTATGCGGGTCTGCCGCTCGGAGATCTCCCCATTGGGGTGATAGATGCGCAAATCGTACCGGGAGGTCCCGTATGTCAGTGGAAACTTGAATCGATACTCGCCCTCATTGTCTGCACGCAGGAAATCGACCAGCGTGTTGTTTCGGTAGAGTTCTACTTCGGCTTGGGGTGTGGTTTGCCCCCGGTACTGATACATGTCGAACAGAAGTCGGGGCTCCAGGGGTTCATTGGTGATCTGTGCACCGGAATAGGTGACCGGGAGAAGCCCCCTGGAATTGGTTTGTCCCACCGTGATGCGACTGATCAGGGGGTTGTCCCGTATTCCGTACTGCCAACGAAGCCCGCTCGAGCGGAGTGTCGCGCTCTGTTTCGATACATTGCCGAAAAGAGTTCCCTGAAGATCGCCTCCAGCCACCTCGGTACCAATGGCCCCCTGAAACTGAGAGCTGTAGAGTTGGTCACTCTGAGTCGCTGTCAGATTGTAATCCAGGAACGCCCCGTTCAAGAGATGGCGCTCCCGGTCATATTCAAGCGGGTAGTAATCCGGAACCAGATTATCGGACGGGGACAGACCCCCGCGCTGGCGCTCCCGTTCGGCTCGGGCAACAGCAGGAACCGTCCATGTGCTCTCCAATTGCAGGTTCAATTGGTTAAAGTTCACCTGAAATTCCAGATCGAACAGCTCGAGAAAGAGGGCCGGATGAAGGTAGAAATCCATTTCGGTCATATGGATTCTGTCGGGATCCAATTCAATCCGCTGATTTCCCATGCGAAAGATTCCGTCCCGGTAGTTGAGGCTCCACTCGCCCTGTCCCGGCAGAAATCCCGAAAGAGTCAACGTGGAGAGATTGCTCTGTGCATCCAGTTCGAGGGCCCGGAAGAGCTCTTGGTGGGGAAGTAGAAAGGTTCCGTCCTCTCTGTAGATCGCCGTGACATATTGGTTTACGACATTCTCGTACCGGAACGTGAGAAAGACCTCCTGATCTTCCGTCTGAGCCGAACCCTGCTCAGCGAGAAGCGCGAGAAGAAAAAGAGAGAGAAGTGGGTATAACGCCCGCCACCGGATCACTCAACCCGGAAGCTTTGAATCCGTTGGATGGGCTCGACCTGAATCAGGTTTCCACTGGAGATGTCGCGTCGATCGGATCGTACCAGTACGGTCACTTCGTAGTCACCGGCAGGGAGCTCGGCCAGGTCGACCGGGAATCGGCGATTCAATTCGTAATAGAGGGAGATATTGGACATCTGTTCCAACACTTGTCGTCCGCGTGCATCCCGGATGCGTGTGGTCACGCTACCGACAAAGGGAGAGTTCCCTTCTCGCTCCATGTGAATCAGGAAATGGCCGTTTTCGGGACCTTCCTGCTGGAAATCGATCTCGTGGAGGGTGACACCCGTTGTCACGTTCCCTTTTCGAAAGGAGACCGGGATCACCTGTTCAAAATTGATATTGATGCGTGCCGATACGGTTTGCTGATCGGCCATCGCTTCCAGAGGCGGAGCCATCGGGCTGGCCAGAATACGCACCCGGGACCAATAGGTGCCGTCCTCTTCCTGGTTGAGTCCCCGCACGGCAATTCGTATGGTCTGACGCTGTCCCGGTTCCAGGATAAAGTTTCGGGGAAACGCGTTCAGGTGGTCGGTCAGGTCCTGCTCGTTCTCTTCGTCCGGGTAGCTCATGGAGACGTTTCCGCCCTCGTCACTGACCGAATAGCCGAAATCGAATCGAATACTCACTTCCTGTGCGTCGGACGACCCGTTGGAGACGATGACGTTGGCAAACGGAGCCCGGTCCTGAAGAAAGATGGATGTGGGAGAGATGCTCACCTGGGCTTGGACCGGCAAGGCCCACAGGATGAACAACAGAGCTGTCGTGACCATCCGCGTGGCGTGCAATAGGTGGGTGGATCCGTAGAAGTGTCGGTCTCTCATGGGACAGCAATTAATGGCGACAATGCCACTGAATATACAAATTTATCATTTCCGGAAAAGAAAAGAGGGAGGTCCGGTCGGGGCCTCCCTCTTTGGGAAATCATACGATTCAGAACGAGATATGTGTGTTATTCGATGTAATCAACCGTGATCGTGAGGTTCCCCTCATAGGCACCGGCCACCATGTCGTCTGTGGGCTCATCCTCTTCCAATGTACCACCAACCCAGAGCGTCATATTGGTGCTGCTGAAGGTCACTTGGTTATTTCCTTGGAGAGTGGCTCCACCGAAATCACCATCATTTGTATCGGCATCACCATCAGCCGAGGAGATTTCCGGAAGAAAGTTGAGCGTTTTTGCCCCGTTTGTGAGAGCCAGTGTGGAATATTCAAACTGGACAGTGAGGCCGTCGGTTCCCGAAAGTTCATACTTCGCAATGCTTACGTTTGTATCGTCCAGTATGTTGACACGGGTTCCATCAGTTGGATCGATACTGGGATTGGATCCGGCGCCATTTCCGCCAATGTTCTGATCGACCAATCCAAAACTCAGACTTGAATTTACCGGAGTGAAATTTAGTGTTGCGCCAACGTAGGCAGATACAGTAACATCCGTAGACGTCTCTGCAATCTGTGCCGTTGCCTGTTCCGTTGCGATGAGCAGAAGTATCGCGGATACTATCGTTACAAGGGTGCTAGATGTTTTCATCTCGATCTGTGGTTCTGTGTGTTAGTCTCTTCTGTTTCTATCCTTTACTCTGAAACCCGGTTTGTTTCCGGGGTCCTTCTTTATCTGACACAAAGATAGACGAAAAGATTCGGGATCAGAAGTTAGAACATTTTAATTAGATGCTCTTAATCAGGATGTGAAATGCAAAAAATATATAATGTTGTGTACATTTTACACACATGATCAATCACTATATCTGTTTAATCTGTAGCAATAAGATCGACTCAACGTATTGTTGTACAGTCTATTCATACTCTATCAGGAGTACCACATCCCCCGAATAGACTCCCTCCGGAACCATGCCGATGTCGAGCCACCCGTAGACGTAGAGGTGGGCAGTCGACCAGACAGTTGTAATATTTCCGGGAATTGGCTGGACGATGATCTCTTCGTTCTCTTGTCCGATCGGTGTCGCTTGACTGAAATCATTGATGCCGAATTCGGTGTAGGCCATCTGAAGCGTGAGCGGAATGCGGGCATCCAACCGTTCGTGCGTCAGAAATTCGGGCTGCTCAAGCGTCACCAACAGTCGTTGTGTTTGAATGGCGTGGATAGAGAAGATGCCCATTTGAGAATCACCAAGAGAGATACGGACTTCTCCGCTTCCAGTCGGAATTTGACCGAAGTCGAGCGGTCGAACGGTCTGCGCTACCACATCGGGCTCGACGTCGATCTGAATGGACAGAAATTGGGCGTGGAGCGGCAGAGGGAGCAGAAGAACTCCCGTTACAATGTAGCGTACAAGTCTTCGCACGATATTATGGACTGTCAGGCAAGCCATAGGTGATGTCAATCTGTATCTGGGCGGTATACATTCCTGCTTGAACATCGGGGACCTGTATGGTTCCGTAGAGCCAGAGAAGGGCTGTTTCCGTTGGTAATGGTGCACTCGATTGCGTGGGAGGCGGGGGCGGGGGCCCAGGAGGCAGAAATTGTCGCTGCAAGACGGGAAAACGAACCGAGGCCGTGTTGTTGACAACTGGAATCATTTGGTACTGCGTTCGGCTGTGTAGTGCAGCGCCCACATTGGAGTATGCCGCCTCAAGTGTGAACGGGACTCGACACTCCGGATCGTCTGTGCACTCAGGATCGCCATCCAAGAGCAGGTAGCTCCCCTGTGGTGTGGAGAGTTCTACCTGGACATCCAGGAAAGAGATGCCGTCAATGGCTATTTCCGTCGCATTCTGAATCTCGACAGAATAGGTATTCGGGTCCAAGTCGGTTCCCCGGGGAAGTGATCCATAGTTGAAATCATCCAATCCAATATCCAGCGTCAGGCTATACCGAGCTGTATCATATTGACCGAAGTCGATCTCTTGTGCAACCAATGGAGTGGACCAGAGCAGCAATATCAACAGGATGGCGAGCCGGTTCATGTTCCAGGGATCATTGAGATTGTTTTCGAACATCAGAGGTACTCGATCTCGAGTGTAAATTCTCCTTCATAACTTCCTGGGGTGGCTCGCTCCAAATTTACTTGGCCACCCACCCAAAAGTAGAATTCTCCCTCTTCGTTAAAAATCAATTCTCGGCTCTCCACTTCAATTTCTTCGGCGTTCTCCTGTTCGTCTACGGAGTAGCCACTGACCCTATAGTAGGTCTGGATCACTCCCGTTCCATCCAGGTTGGTAAACTCTCTCGTTTGAAGAAACGAAATGCGAAAGGAGCTTAGGGGATCTCCCAATGCGACCATCTTGCCTGCACGTTCGCTGGTAACCGGGTCTACCACGAGTTGGAGTTGTTGTGCTCTCATTCCTCGGAAGTCCATTGCCTGCAGGGTGATCAGTTCAATCGTTGTTGATTGAACTTCTGCTGAAATATTCATCGTCAGTTCGGTGGAGGCACCTCCCTGCCCATAAAGAGGAGGCGGTCCTGTCAGGAACAGAACGAACCCAAGTAGCGGGAGATATTGTTTCATGGAACGATACGTTTCAGTCAATATGGAATTCGGAGCGCCGGACACAATTTATAACAGTCTGTATGAACATGAACGAAAAATCGCACTATTTCAGGGGAATCGCATGAAAATAAATGAATTCTCATATTGGATAATAAATGGAATTTAATCCAAAACGGGAGCGAAGTTCCTTATTTTGTGTGGTGATTTCGGTCAAGTACATTTTCGGAGTCAATTAATCGAGAGAGTGAAAGTTTAAGTGGCACCATATTTTCTGGTCTGTAAATAATATGAATCGGTTCAGACTATCCATATTCCTGTTTTGGACTCTATTGACTCTTACGGTCAGTACGGAACTGTATGGGCAGTCTTCGGCGGATGTTCGGTTGGAGTACAAAAACAACGAGACTAGCTCCAGTACGCAATCGATCCGTCCGCAGTTTATTCTGCACAACGATGGTATTCAGGATCTGAATTTTACCGATATCACGATTCGCTACTGGTTCACATCCGAGCCCTCCGGCATGGATGTCTTCGTATCTGATGCCGCCGCTGTTGGCAAAAGCAATGTTGAAGGTAGTTTCGGTACGAGCGGTGATATGCGCTACCTGGAAGTAAGCTTTACTCCGGATGCCACCATTCCGGGGTGGTCTCCTGGTGGAGGGACGCCCAATCTGTTTCCGGGAGGATCCAGTTCTTTGGAAACCAAAATCCGGATTCATGATGACGGGTGGAACAACTACAATCAGAGCAATGACTACTCTTGGGATCAGAGTATCACCTCCTATACCGATTACGATTATATAACTGTCTATCATCAGGGTAGCCTTGTTTGGGGGACTCCTCCATCGGGAAGCGCCGATGCAGAACAGATGCTCGTCACTCAGCAACCACAGACCGGATCGGCTGGTGATCTATTCTCCCCCACACCCGTTGTCCGTCTCGTGGATGCTCAGGGCACCCCTGTAGAAGGGGTCGATGTTACCGTTTCGATCAATCAGAACAGCTTTTCGGGCGGGAGTACGACGATTGTTACGTCAGACACTCAAGGATATGCGACGTTTGACAATCTTCGCGTTGATATGGCAGCCGACGATTATCAGTTGACGTTCGACGCGGATGCATCGCTGGTGTCGAACCTTGACTCGGATCTCTTTGATATCAATCCGAACGAGCCTACGTCTGTTACAATTACCACTCAACCATTCACCATTGCGGCAGCTGGGGAGACTCTCTCTCCTTCTCCCGCGGTCACTCTGGTCGATAATTACGGCAATAGTGTTCCGGGAGAAGAGGTCACTGTTTCTCTCAATCAGCACGATTTTGCCTCCGGTGACCTCACTCTGGCTACCAACGCATCCGGAGTCGCGACATTTAGTGATTTGGTGATCACTCAAGCCGCTTCCGACTACCGAATTACGTTCAGTCCCACTGCTTCTTCAGTCAGTTCGGTGAACAGTTCTCGTTTTCAGATTACACCGGCAAATGCATCGCAGTTGACCGTGGTCCAGCAACCGCTCCAATCGGTCAGTGGAGGAGTGATTACCGGCCCTCCTACGGTTCGGATTCTTGATAATTTCAGTAATCCGGTTTCAGGTATTGATGTGACGGTTTCCGAAGCCGGTGCATACACTCTCGATGGGGGAACATTGACACGTTCCACGAATGACTCTGGCTTGGTTGTGTTCAACAATCTCGAGATCGAAACGGTCGATACAGGATATATTCTCAATTTTGATGCCGATGCATCGGGAGTTTCAGACGTGCAGTCCGGTCCTTTCGACGTCATTGAAGCGAGTGGATCGATGACGGTCGATACAGCGCCTTCAGAGACGGTTGCAGGGGAAGTTCTTACACCACACCCGCTGATCACCTTGCTCGACGGATCGGGCAGTCCACTTTCGGGAGTGGATGTAACCGTATCACTTAATCAGAACGGATTTTCATCGGGAACACTGACCGTGGAGACGAATGGCTCGGGCGAGGCCCTCTTCGACGATCTGGTGATCGAATCGGTTGCTGATGATTATGAAATTACGTTCAATGCCGATTATAGCGGTGTTTCCAACGTTTTGTCGTCTCCTTTCGATGTCGTGGCCGCTCCGCCTGCTGAGATAAGTGTGAGTAACCAGCCGGAGTCCACGGTAGCAGGAAACGAAATTGAAGGACCGCCGGAAGTTACGGTGACGGATTCCTTTGGAAATCCAGTCAGCGGGATCGAGATCACCGTCTCCCCGAGTCAAGGGAGCTTTTCTTCCGGTACGGTCACCATCACAACGAGTTCCGGAGGAATTGCAGAATTTGATGACCTGGTTCTGGCGACAGCCGCAGATGATCACAAGCTTCAGTTCGATGCCGATGCTCCCGGCGTTGATCGTGTCGAGTCGAACGAGTTCACGGTAAGCGCCTCTACCGCGGATGAGCTCTCGATCTCTGAAGACCCGCCAGAGGAGATCACGTCGGGGGTGACCGTTTCGCCGGCTCCCGCTGTTCTGGTTTCCGACGTTTTCGGCAATCCGGTTCCGGGGGTTAACGTGACGGTTTCGCTGAACAAGAACAACTTCACGGGAGGGAGTACTGTGATTGTCGAAAGCAACAGTAGCGGACTGGCGATATTCGACAATTTACAGGTGGATCCGGTGGATACTGGCTACGAGATGATCTTTTCTGCCCAGAGCCTCTCTCAGGTCGTCTCCGAATCCTTCGCCGTTCTTCAGCCTGATCCTCCGTTCGGAAGTATTCGACTTCAATACGATAATGATTCTGCAAACGGTTCTGCACAGACGATTCGTCCTCACATTCAGGTCTTCAATGACAGTGATGTAAACCTGAATCTTGATGAACTGACGATTCGCTACTGGTTTACTTCTGAAGCAGCCGGAAGCGACAACTATATCCTGGATTGGGCCGAAATGGGCGAGTCGAATGGATCCCATATTTCCGGTACGTTTGGAGAGATATCCGGTGAAGAGTATCTGGAGATCTCCTTTGGTCCGGAGATTGTGATTCCGATCGGATTGGGAGGTGACGGTAGTACCCCCAACCTGCTTCCGGCTTCGGCGACGCTTGGTCTGTTGCAGACCCGAATTCACGATACAAGTTGGACCGACTATGATCAGACCAATGACTATTCCTGGGATTCGCAGATCACCTCGATCACCGATCACCCTTACATCAACGTATACTACAAAGAGCAGTTGGTATGGGGACTTCAACCGCCGGTTGTGGAGGGTGCCGTCGAATTGGAATTTACTCAACAACCCGGCGAAACGGTCTCCGGGGAAGTTATTTCTCCGGGAATTACTGTGCATCTGTTGGATCGTGAGGGAGAGCTCGTGGTTGGCGACAACGATACAGAGGTAACAATTCAGATCGAGAATGATCCAACGGAAAGCGCAACTCTCTCGGGCACGACCACCGTCACGGCTTCAGATGGTATTGCTGTCTTTGATGATCTGCATATCGACAAGATAGGAAGCAGCTATACTCTCCAAGTAGCTGCAGATGAATTTGATCCGGTCGTATCAGCTTCTTTTGATATCGTAGAAGGGAGCTACTATAGTCGTCAGAACGGCCCCTGGAACGATCCGGAGAGTTGGTCCGTGAGTGGTCATTCCGGACCGGCAGCCACTCGGGCTCCCGAAACGGAGGATACGGTGTTTATAGGTGGGGAATCCCGTATTTCTCTGACTGGCAGCCTTGTCAACAACAAATCGGTTACCATTCTGGATACGGGTCGACTCGAGATGGGAGAATATATTCTCACCGGTGAGGGAGATTTCTCTCTTCAGGCCGGAGGAACGCTCGGTATCGGATCTTTGGAAGGCATATCGTATGAGGAAGAGACGGGTGGTATCCAAAATGAAGGAGAGCGTACATTCAGTGAACAGGCACACTATCTCTACAGTGGTTCCGCGCACCAGCAAGTCGGAGATGCTCTCCCGAATACTCTTGAGGGTGATTTAGCGATTGACAATGAAGGGGGTGTGAGCTTGGACACTTCTATCCGTATCAACGGCATTTTACGGCTCGAGAGTGGAGTGCTAATTGTTGGAAATGGCCTTTCACTTATTGCTGACGAGAAAGTGATTGACGAGGGTGAACTTCAGTATGAACTGGTGATCGACGGACAGCAGGGCTACCGGCTACTTTCATCTCCGGTGGCCACTACGTTTGATAATATGCTGGACGGAGTCATCACACAAGGGTTTGACGGCGCGTCGATTTCCGGCGCCGAGCCTCTGCAGCCCAATGTTCTCTGGTACGACGAGACGTATGAAGGAACGGATAATCAGCGTTGGCGGGCACCGACGAACATCGAGGATTCTGTCGTCCCGTCTCGCGGGTATCATGTATACATGTTTGGAGAGGTAGATGGTGACGAGCGCTACGACGAGCCTTTTCCCTACACGATTCGTGTCGATGGACTGGAGCATGAGGGAGATGGAGAGCAGGTCGACTTTCAGGTCACGTATACGGAAGAAGGGGATACGGGATGGAATCTGGTCGGTAACCCCTATGGAGCAGCGATTGACTGGGAACACTCCTCGTGGACCAAGACCAACATCGACCCGGTCATTTACGTCTGGGATGCGAACATCAATCAGTATCAGACATGGAATGGAAGTGTCGGGGATATCGAGGATGGAGTACTGGCACCTTTTCAGGGATTTATGGTAAAGGCCAACGATGATAATCCGGAGCTAATCGTCCATCGTGATGCGAAGACCATCGGAGGGGACTATATTGGGACTCTATCTGCTGTAGAGAAGGCAGAGACGATTCCCTCCATGACAATCGAAGCCTACTACAATCGTTCATATCGTTCTACGGCACATATCATGTTTAGTGAATCCGGTCTTGATGGTATCGATCGTCATGACGGTTACAAACTACAACCTCCACCAGGTGTAAGCGACTTCATGGAGCTTTTTTCCAGCACGCCGGATGGAGACCGGCTCGCGATCACCAATCTCCCGAGACGGTTCGGTCGAAAAATCGAAATTCCGTTGGAACTAAACGCTTGGCGTGGAGGCAGGCCGATAAATGAGGATGTACAGATACACATTTCACGATTTAAGAATATTCCTGAAGGTTGGACGGTTGAACTTCTGAATGAACATACCGGAGAGGTTATTCCAATCATGGAAACGGACTCGATTACCATCTCCTTGAATCATTTGGAGATCGATGAAGGGAGTAGCCTGTACTCAACTGGTTCCGGTTCCCTCTCTCGGAGCTCAGAGAGTCATGTTCGTTTTTTGCTCAGTATCGATCCCGGACCGGATGCAACAGGGATCCCGGACCGGTTTCACCTCGGACAAAATTATCCGAATCCGTTCCGGGGTACTACGACACTTCGATATGAACTCCCTGAACAGAGCGAGACAAGAATCGACGTTTTTGATATTCTCGGACGCAGAGTTGGTACGTTGCTCGATAAAAATGTGGAGGCAGGGCATCATACCCTTCAATGGGATGCCTCTTCTCTATCCAGTGGGTTGTACCTTATACGAATGATTTCCGGAGATCAGAGCTTTGTGGTTAAATCGATTGTAATTCGGTAGAATTTATGTTCGTTTCTACTTGCTGTAAGAAGGAAAATCGACGTCAGCTTCTATACTCCGTGTCGGAGGGAAGGTACTTACCGGAAAAATGACGCATATCAAATAGCCCTGTTCCGTGCACGGAGACAGCAGGCCTCGTCCGGAGAATGATTCGGGTGGAACCGGTTCCCAAAGTTCGTGCAGAATCCTATCTTGGGGATCACCCCGAAATCGTGAGAAGAGCTCGACATGAAAGGAATTGTATTGGCTGGCGGGACCGGATCCCGTCTCTATCCGCTCACCAAAGTAACGAACAAACATCTTCTGCCGGTCGGCGGAATGCCGATGATCTATTATCCGATCCGAAAATTGACCGACGTTGGTATCGAAGAGATCCTGATCGTGACCGGAACCGAACATATGGGGGATGTCGTGAATCTTCTCGGATCGGGCCGCGAGTTTGGATGTCGTTTCACCTACAAAGTTCAGGACGAGGCCGGAGGCATTGCGCAGGCACTCGGGTTGGCACAGAATTTTTGTGGGGAGGAGTCGATGGTGGTGCTCCTCGGGGACAATCTCTTCGAAATGTCACTGGCAGAACCCATTCGTTCGTGGGACGGGGCGGGCGCCCGCATTCTGGTCAAGGAGGTCCAGGATTCCACTCGTTTCGGGGTAGCGACTCTGGACGGGGATCACGTGGTAAAGATTGAAGAGAAACCGGCGCACCCCGATTCTTCCTGGGCGGTTACGGGAATCTATTTTTACGATGCGTCGGTATTTGACCGGATTTCCACACTGAAACCATCGGATCGGGGCGAGTTGGAGATTACGGATGTGAACAATGATTATCTGAGGGAGGGACGTCTGCACAGTTCCCGGATGGAGGGGTGGTGGACCGATGCGGGTACACACGAGTCCTACCGGCGCGCCAATGCGTTGGTGCGGGAGCGTCCACCATTTCCGGGAGAGCCGGAATGAACGTCCTGATTACGGGGAGCAGCGGGCAGGTGGGCCATGAATGGGTTTCGTACGCACGTTCACGGGGATGGGAGGTGTTGGCTCCGACGTCGACCGAGCTGGATCTGATGCAACTCGAGAAACTGGAGGCCTACCTGGAGACATACCGACCCGAACAGGTGATTAATTGTGCGGCCTGGACGGATGTGGATGGTGCCGAATCCAGTCCGGAACAGGCATTCCGGATCAACCGGGATGCCGTAGAGCGGATTGCCCAATGGACCGGAAAACACCGGGTCCCCCTGATTCACTATTCGACGGACTATGTCTTTCCGGGTCGTGCTTCTGACCGGGAACGTTATCCCTCGGGCTACCCGGAGGACGCACAGACGGGACCGATCAACATCTATGGGGAGAGCAAACGGGCGGGAGAAATGGCTGTTTTGGCTCAGGATCCGCACGCATTGATCCTTCGCCTCTCCTGGGTGTGTGGGCGACATGGATCCAACTTTTTGAAGACGATGTTGCGCCTGGCCGCTGAGCGGGACCATCTGCAGGTGGTCGATGATCAGATTGGATCGCCCACCTGGGCGCATACCGTTCCATCTGTGTCGGCTGCATTGGTAGATCGGTCGAAACGGGGTATCTTCCACCTCTCTCAGTCGGGGCGAGCCACTTGGTACGAACTGGCTTGTGAACTTTTTCGAGTTGCGGGTGTGACGATACGGGTCGAACCGGTATCGAGCGACGCATTTCCGCGGCCGGCACCCCGGCCCCGCTTCTCCCGGTTGAACCTGAATAAGGTGACCGGAGCGATTGGAAAACAACCAACCGGGTGGAGAGAAGAGCTACCGAAGCTGGTGGACCAACTAAGGAGCCGATGAATTGGACAGAGACGACATTGGAAGGCGTATGGATCGGTGAGCCGAAAATCTTTCGCGACGAGCGGGGAGAATTTTTGGAGAGCTACCGGCGCACGGGAGAGGGTCCGGTTCGGCCCGAATTGGTGCAGGACAACGTCTCCGTTTCTACGAAAGGGGTGATCCGGGGGCTGCACTATCAACGGGGCGAAGCGGCTCAAGCGAAGTGGGTGATGGCTGTAACCGGTGAAATTCTGGATGTGGTAGTCGATTTGAGACGTGGATCGTCAACATTCGGACGTCATTTGGGGGTTCGATTGAGTGCAGGAAACCGTCGAATTCTTTGGATTCCGGAGGGGTTCGCTCATGGTTTTTCAGTCCTTTCGGATGAGGCGACCGTCTCATACAAATGCAGTCATTACTACCGACCCGATGCGGAGCGGGGGATCCGCTGGAACGATCCGGATCTGAAGATCGATTGGATTGTCCACAATCCGGTTTTGTCGGATAAAGATCGTTCGTTGCCCGCGTGGTCGGAACTCAGGGACGAGGATCTTTTTTAGCATGTCGGAACAACAGAGGAAGAAGCAGATGAAGAAGGTATTGGTAACCGGCGGATCGGGATTTATCGGGTCCAATCTGATACTCTATCTCCATGAAGAGCTGCCGGGAGTAGAGATCCTGAACATGGACAAGCTCACCTATGCGGCCGACAACAACCACCTGCAAACACTCAAACATTCGAACCGGTACCGGTTTTCGCGAGTGGATCTGGCCGATCGACCGGCTGTTCGGGATATGTTGCGTCGATGGATGCCCGATACGGTGATTCATCTCGCGGCCGAGTCCCATGTAGACAACTCCATTCGGGGTCCCGAGCCGTTTGTTCAGTCCAATCTGGTCGGGACGTTCAATTTGATCGAGGAGTGTCGCCAGCTTTGGAACGATCCGGAGTTGGAATTGGAACCGGGTCGGTTTCTTCATGTCTCTACTGATGAAGTGTTTGGAAGTTTGGGGGAAGAGGGGACCTTCAACGAGCAGTCACCGTATGCGCCCAATTCACCGTACAGTGCGACCAAAGCGGGCAGCGATCTGTTGGTACGCTCCTACCACCGTACCTACGGTATGGATGTGGTCATCACCAACTGCTCAAACAATTTCGGCCCTCATCAGCACGACGAAAAACTGATACCCACCGTCATCCGTCAGGCTCTCCGCCACAAACCGATCCCGATATACGGAAACGGAAAGCAGGTGCGGGACTGGCTCCATGTGAGCGACCACTGCCGGGCGTTGCACCTTCTGGTCGAGCAGGGAGAGAGTGGTGAGCAGTATACCATAGGCGGTGACAACGAATGGGAGAACATCAAGCTGGTCGAAAAGATATGTGATCTGCTCAATAAACGAGTGGGAGAGGGCCCCGGTGGTGATTACAAACGGATGATCTCGTTTACCTCCGACCGGCCCGGACACGATCTTCGATACGCTGTCGACAGTCGAAAGTTGATGGACCGGACCGGATGGACACCTTCGGAACCGTTTGAGGAGCTACTCGCACAGACTGTAGACTGGTTCGCCGAGAAGTACATGAATGAGAAGAAATAGAGAATTTCCGGTGTCGAGTCGAGCGACCCGGATCTGGAACGGGAATTGAAACAGAGAAGACAGAGTCATGAATCGATCCTACTGGCTAATGAAATCGGAACCCGGTGCCTACGGCATGGATGATCTCGAGAGGGATCGGGTCGAACCGTGGGACGGGATACGAAATTACGAAGCCCGCAATTTCATGAGAGACGAGATGAACATCGGGGACCGTGCGCTCTTCTACCACTCAAACGTGAAACCACCGGTGATCGTCGGGCAGATGGCCATCTGCAGCGAACCCTATCCGGATCCAACGCAGTTTGATCCCGAGAGCAACTATTTTGACGAGAAGAGCTCCGAATCGAATCCGAGATGGCAGCTGGTCGATGTCTCCTATTTGGAGACCTTTTCCTCGTCCGTTACACGGAACCAACTCAAAGAGGACGCGCTTCTCTCCGAAATGATGCTCTTCAAACGAAACCGCCTCTCCATTACACGCGTGACGGAACAGGAGTATCAGAAAGTGCTGGAGCTGGCAGGGGCTGAAATCTCCATAAACGACTCGGCACCAGGTGTGAAGCGTGACAACCTGGGCAAACAACGTAACGGGTAGACGATGAGCAAGGATGTACATGTACACTCGGAAGGAATTCTTCCGGTTCAGTCTCTTCGCCAACTGGTCGATGCCGGCATGGTGACGCATGAAGAAGAATTTCCCTTCGAGGAGGATCAATTCCAACCCAACTCCATTGACCTGAGACTCGGTCGGGTGGCCCATCGGGTTCGTTGCAGCTTTCTTCCCGAAGACGAGACCGTACCGGAGAAAGTGGAGCGGCTTCGGCAGTACTCGTTTTCAATCGAGGACGGGGCGGTTCTGGAGCCCAACTGTGTCTACATTATCCCTCTTTTGGAGGGGTTGAACCTGCCGGAACACTCGGTATCCCGTCAACAACATCTCTTTCCGGATGCGCCTCTCTCTATGATTTCGGGGCCGGAGTCACCGTATCTGAGCGCCCGGGCCAACCCGAAAAGTACGACCGGCCGGCTTGATATTTTTACCCGGGTCATTGCAAATTACTCCCACCGGTTCGAAGAGATTCAGTCTGGGTATCAAGGGCCGTTGTGGCTCGAAGTGGTGCCGAAATCGTTTCCCATTCGTGTCCGTACCGGCCATCGATTGAATCAGTTGCGTATCCGGCACGGATACCATGAGCTTGACGACGAGGCCCTCATTCAGACACATGAGCGGGATCCTCTGCTGTTTGATGCATCCGGGATTCCGCTTGATTCAGAGGCTCTTCGAGTGAACCAGGGTCTCTTTTTGAGTGTGAACCTGATTCCGGGATCGGATAGAGACGGAATCATCGGATACAAAGCACGAAACCATCGGGATTTGATCGATCTGGACAAGACCCATCACTATGACGTTGGAGACTACTGGGAGCCGATTCAGAGTCGTGACGGTGATCCGGTCATTCTGGAACCCGAGGCGTTCTATATCTTTGCTTCACGGGAAAGATGCCGAATTCCAGCCCATTTGGCGGCCGAGATGATTGCCTATGATACCGGGTCTGGCGAACTACGCACTCACTATGCCGGTTTCTTTGATAGCGGCTTTGGTGGATCCGTCGAAGATGGAGGTGCGCGTGCCGTCCTTGAAGTGAGATCTCACGATGTGCCGTTCATGATCGAGCATGGACAGACATTTTGCAGTATGAAATTTGAAACCAACAGTGAACGTCCCGAATTTGTGTATGGCCACGAGATTCAGAGCAACTATCAAGGCCAGGGACTTAAACTGGGAAAACATTTCAAACAGCCATGAATTTATTCTATACAACCCACGTGATACGCAGTGACAGTGGGGAAGCTCGATCTTGTGTATTGGAAGGATCGGAAGCTCACCACGCTACACATGTTCTGAGGATGAGCACGGGGGATCCGCTTTTTGCAACCGACGGAGAGGGAGCCCTGTTTGATGGCGTGATTGAATCGGTAGAGAAGGAGGAGGTGCGGATTTCAATCCGGAAAGAGACGGTCCATACCGGGCCTGCACCCGAAATCACGATCGCTGTCGGGCTCATCAAGAAGCGGGATCGTCTGGAATTTGCCGTTGAAAAGGCAGTCGAACTCGGTGTTACACGGTTTGTCATCTTTCGGGGAGACCGGAGTGAGAAGAAAGGTGTTCGGGTCGATCGATTGCAGGCAGCCGCCCTTTCGGCCATGAAACAGAGCCTTCGATGTTGGGCTCCCGAGGTGGTGGAAGCCGATTCCGTAGAAGAGGTTCTCAAACAGGCCGAAGCCAAGGGAATAAAAACGGTGATTGCCGACGAACAAGAGGAGCCGGGCCGGATTGGCCGGCGTACCTGGAATCGATTTAATCAACTGCTGTTCGTTGTCGGACCGGAAGGTGGCTTTTCCGATCGGGAGCGTGAACTGTTCCAAACGGTCGAAGCCGATCGATTTTCACTCGGGCGATACCGCCTGCGAACAGAGACGGCCGTTATCGCCATTGCCGGGCTCTTTCAAGAGTAGGCTGTGTGAACGGCTGCTGACGAAATGCATCGCTGGTGGTCTGCGCAGGAGAGGCAACAGGGATGGCGTATTCGTTGGTTCTTGAAGGAATGCGGGTCAGGGCCTCTGAAGCCGTTGGCTGTGTCCTTCCCGATTCTGATCTGCCTGGCTGGCTGCAAAAGATTCCAGTTGTGCCACTTCGCCCCACAAGGTCATGGCTTCGGTCAGGATATCATTGAAGTAGTCATTGATGACCGGAAAGAAGTACTCCATTCCCCAGATTTGGCGGGCCAATTCGGCTTTGATTCGCCCTTCTGCCATCCAGAGAACCTCATCCAAATGATCCGGAGAGACAGTCACCTCATTGTCCTCGATGACCGGATCATCGATTTCGTCCGAAAGGGTGAGTCCCCGGCTCTTCATCAATTCCACAAAAGATTGGCGGTCCTTTTCATCCCAATGGTAGTCGTTTCGGAATTTTTGGAAGTCAGACTCCCATCGCTCACGGAATGATTCGCCCTGCTCGTCCAGAAACTGGCGTACATAGTCAAAGTCGAGTCGATTGGCCAGCATAAAGTTGAAGACGACCGGCGTGAGTGTTGTGTCTTCCTGCACGATGAAATCCGGAACAATTCCCCCTCCGCCGTAGACTTCCCGACCGGCCATCGTCTGATAGACCAGGGAGTCGGGGAGGGCCTCGATAAAGTGACGGGCGTCGTCTGAAGCTGTTTCTCGCGAGTAGATTTCATAGGCGTATTCTTCACGACCTTCGCGGAACGGTTTCTGAATGAGCCGTCCCGATGGTGTGTGATATTGGGAGATGGTGACCCGAATACTGCTCTTGTCGATGAGTTCGTACTGCTGTTGGACAAGTCCTTTTCCGAACGTTCTTCGTCCGACGATCAGGCCTCGATCATGATCCTGAATGGCCCCACTGACAATTTCACTGGCCGATGCAGACCCCTCATTGACCAGGACGATGACCGGAATGTCTTTCAAACTTCCGTCACGCCTGGATCGGATGACGGATGTAAAACGGGAGTGACGACTTCGGGTAGAGACGACTTTGGTTCCACGCGGGAAGAACTCCTCACTGATGGCAATCGCTTGACTCAAGTACCCCCCGGGGTTGTTCCGGAAGTCGATAATGATGCGCTCCATTCCCTGGTCCCGTAGATTCCTGACGGCATCCCGAAACTCTTCGTGTGTTGTGGCCGCAAACCGGTTGATCTTGACATATCCGGTAACCTCGTCTGTCATGTAGCGGGTATCAACCGTGGTGAGCGGGATATCGTCCCGCTCGATGGTGAACCGGAGTGGATTTGAGGAGTGGGGGCGTTTGATGGTGACCTGAACTTCGGTCCCTTTCGGGCCACGCAACTTGTTGACCACCTCGTCCGTACTCAAGCCGATGGCACTACTGTCTTCAATTTCCACAATGCGGTCACCCGACAGAATGCCCAGGTGGTCGCTCGGTCCTCCGGAAATGGCTGTGATCACCGTGATGGTGTCGCTGATGATATTGAACTGAATACCGATACCCTGAAAGCGCCCCTCGAAATCTTCTTGAATGCGTTCCGTATTCTCCGGTTCAATGTAAACCGAGTGTGGATCCAGGGACCCGAACATGCCACGTACGGCCTCTTCTGTCAAGGCATACATATCTCGATCCGGATATGTGTTGGCCACATAGAGATATGCCTTCTCGAATCGGGAGAAGGCATCCCTGTAATCCGTAATTTGATCCTGATCAAAGGTCGTGTCTGCCGGTGTTCCCTCGACCTCGATGGTCTCCTCGTAAGGATCTGCAGAAGCTGCGGTGACAAACGAGACCAAACTGTTCTTGTAGAGGGTGTTGATGTCGGTCTCGCCTACATAATTATCCATGATTCTCTGCTGTACCTGGAGGTACTTTGAGAGATTCATCTGGTGGTTCCTGTCGGGAACCACTCTATCCACTCCGGCGATCCAGAGGAATGAGAAAAGGACGAGCAGCGTTAAATTGGGTGCAATAAACGTTTTCAGACGCATCAGGCTACACTTTTATTCATCAGACGAACTCTCAATACACTCTGGGTACTTTCGGCGAAAGCTACTCGCACTATGTACAAAATGAAACGAAAAATATCGAAAATCGTTTCCCCAGTGACAACTTTTAACACAATCAGAGAATATAATGACTCAAATCCTTGTCGGTGACCAGGTCCGAAAGCTGTCGCTGGACATACTCCCGGTCAATCGTCATGGTTCCCGAGTGAATGTCGTCGGGAATTGCAAAGAGCAACTCTTCAAGCAGACTCGAGAGGATGGTATGCAATCTTCGAGCTCCGATATTCTCGACTTGACTATTCACGGTGGCCGCAATGGAGGCGATGTCGCGAATGGCATCTTCATCGAATTCGAGACCCACTCCTTCACTCTCAAACATCGCCTGATACTGTCGGGTCAAGGCATTCTTCGGCTGGGTGAGAATCAGGAAAAAGTCTTCTTCAGTCAGGGAGTCAAGTTCGACCCGAATCGGGAATCGTCCCTGAAGTTCGGGGATCAGATCCGAGGGTTTGGACATATGGAATGCACCGGACCCGATAAAGAGAACATGATCGGTCTTGACCATCCCGTACTTGGTCTGAATCGTGCTCCCTTCTACAATGGGAAGTAGATCTCGCTGGACACCCTGACGGCTTACATCGGCTCCCTGTTTCCCGGACGAGGCACTGGTGGCAACTTTGTCAATTTCGTCGATAAAGACGATCCCTTGATTCTGAACACGTTCGAGGGCTTCTTGAGTCGCCGCTTCGTGATCGATCAGCTTTTCGGCCTCTTCATCGGTGAGAATCTCCCGTGCTTCGGATACCGGCAGCGTTCGTTTGACCTTTTTTTGCCCACGAGTGAGACTGCCGAGCATATCCTGAAGATTGACCCCCATCTCTTCCATCCCTTGTGGACCAAAGAACTGCATGGTCGGTTTTTTCCCGGGCGTGACTTCGATCTCGATTTCGCGATCCTCCAGATCTCCCCGCTCGAGTTTCTCCCGGAATTTTTCACGGGTTCGCTCATTCAGTTGCTTGTCTGAATCTTCCGAAGACGATTCACCTCCGCTCGTGGATACACCGGCGCGTACAGGCGGGATGAGGGTGTCCAGGATCCGCAGGTTGGCTCGTTCGATCGCCTTCGCTTGGACCCGCTCCTGCATCTCCTCTTTAACCATGGTAATGGCGATGTCGACCAGATCTCGGATCATCGATTCCACATCCCGACCCACATATCCCACTTCTGTAAATTTCGAAGCTTCGACTTTGATGAAGGGGGCTTGTGCCAGTTTGGCCAGACGACGTGCAATTTCAGTTTTACCGACACCGGTCGGGCCAATCATCAAGATGTTGTTGGGGATGATCTCCTCGCGGATTTCCGGATCTGCATGGAGTCGTCTCCATCGGTTGCGCAATGATATGGCGACAGATCGTTTGGCTTTCTTCTGACCTACGATATAGCGATCCAGTGCCTCTACAATCTGTTTCGGGGTCAGGTTCAATTCGGTTTGGGGTGCTGTTGGTTTACTCGTCAATGTCCAGTAGGGTCAAATTGTGATTCGTGTAAATATCGATGTCGGCCGCAATATGTAGAGATTGCTCTACAATCTCGCGCGCCGATAATTCGGGTGCGTGTTCTTTTAACGCTCGAGCGGCGGCCAACGCATACATGCCGCCACTTCCGATGGCCAAAATTTGATCATCGGGTTCAATGACATCTCCTTGTCCGGAGATAATCAGGGAGTGCTCCCGATCCATGACCACCAGAAGAGCCTGTAGTTTTTGGAGGAACTTGTCCTTCCGCCACTCTTTGGCCATTTCTACGGCCGCCCGTTGTAAATTTCCATTGTATTCGGCCAATTTCTCTTCGAATTTTTCAAAGAGTGTAAATGCGTCGGCTGTTGACCCGGCAAAACCAGCCAAAACGGATCCGTTCTGTAGTTTCCGGACTTTTCGAACCGTCGCTTTCATGACGGTTTTGTCCAGGGTCGCCTGACCGTCACTGCCAATGGCAGACTGACCGTTGTGGCGAATACCGATCACGGTCGTTGCGTGTAGCGTCGACAGATCCATACTCATAAAAAACTCCTTCAGCTGTTGTTGAATGGCGTCGCGGATGTTACGATTGGGTCTGAGGGCGAGGTTGTCGTTTGGGGCGACGTTCCCGCTCAAACGAGTCCTCGTCGTTGCGATCCTCCTCTTGTTCTTTCTGACGGATGCCTCGCGTCATCATCTCCTCAATATTATCACCACGAATCACGGCATCGGTAATGTCGATATCCGATCCGTAGAGCGTCGCTTTGAACTCGTTGAGGGAGACGGTTTCGTCGGAGACAAGCTGTACCCGCAGACGGTACTTGAGCATCCATTTCAGGTGAAGACTCATCAGCCCTTTCGTCAGATAAGACTTGAGAAACGGGTTTATGTAGATTTCGACCGCTCGATAGGAGGTTGATGAGCGAAGTTTGCTAAGCCACCCTGCGATATCCGTGACAATGGTATCTCGAGTGACAACCGTTCCGGAACCTCCACACATCGGGCAAACTTTGGAAACAGAATTGACCACACTGGGTCGAATCCGTTGACGGGTGATCTGGATGACCCCAAAGTCACTCATGCCAATGACATTGGTCTTGGCTTGATCTTTCTTGAACTCTTTCTTGAGTTCATCATAGATCTTCTTTCGATTCTTGTCTTCTCGCTGATCGATGAAGTCGACAACGATGATTCCACCAATATCCCGAAGGCGAAGCTGCTTGGCAATCTCCCGGGCAGCTTCCAGGTTGGTCTTCAGAGAGTTGTCCTCTTGCTTCTGCTTCGCAGCGTAAGGGCCTGAATTTACATCCACGACATACATCGCTTCCGTCTGTTCAAAAATCAAGTACCCACCGGATGGCATCCGGACACGTGGTGAGAAGATGGAATTGACATCCTCCGAGATCTTCGCGTGGTCAAAGATGTGCTCTTTTCCTCTGTAGAGTTCTACATTGGGGAGCATTTTCGGTGCAATCTGCGAGACGTAACTTTTGACCGATTTGTAGAGGTGGTGATCGTCGATCAACACACGATCGTAGTTCTTGGCAAACAGATCCCGAACCAAGCTCTCCGCCATATCCAGATCCTTGTAGAGAAGCGAAGGGGGTTTCTCGGTCTTGAGCTTCTCGATAATCTGTTCCCATTTCTTGAGAACATTCCGAAGGTCCTCTTCAAGAGCTTCCTTGTCTTGGCCCTTGGCTACGGTACGGATAATGACACCGAACCCTTCCGGCAACATCGATCCGACGATCCCTTTCAGGCGCCGGCGCTCTTTGTGGTAGCTGATTTTCTTGGAGACGGCGATGTACTCACCCATTGGAATCAGGACGAGGAAGCGTCCGGCAATGGTAATGTCGGTGGAGATTCGTGGTCCTTTCGAGCCAATGGGTTCTTTGACAATTTGAACCAGGAGGCGCTGTCCCGAGCTCAGTATTTTTCCGGCCAGAAGCTGTTTCTCATGGTTGGAGAGGGTGTCAAACTGGTCCAGGTCTTTACGCGCCTCTTTTGCCAGGGCCTGTTCACCATTGAGCATACGGACATAATCTCCGAGGTGGTCTCCGGCGTCGGAAAAGTGAAGAAAGGCATCTTTTTCCATGCCGACGTCGATAAACGCAGCACGAATGCCACTCATGACCTTGTGGACACGGGCGACATAGATATCTCCGACGGTTCGTCGGTTCTCATCGGATTCAATGAACAGTTGGGCAAGTTCGCCATCTTCGATCAGGGCGATACGATTCTGCTTGCCGGCAGAATGGATGATAATCTGGTTCTTCATGCAATGGCCTCAAGTTCGTACAACTCTCCCCTGGTCGCGGGTCCCGCCGAAACAGGAGTTCGAGAACGGGTTGGAAACGCAGGCTCCAGTGACGAGAGTCTGACCCGTCGCCGGCACGATCCGAATCGGATCTCTGTCGGGCAGGGGAGGGTGTAAAATTTCTGTTGATGGAGAAGGCATCCGGGTCGAATGGGTCCGGTGCGGAAAGATTCGACACACAGGGAGTGTACATGCGCGCACGAAGTGCCCATGTCAGGAGCCATCTTAATATTTGTAAATGCCTAAAAATCAATAGGATAAAAGTCTTTTTTCGGAGAAGTGTCACAGCTTCTTCCCCGGATCCAATATAGGAGATTCCTGACAAATCCGAATCGTGTCACGAGGACTCTTCGGGCGCTCGCTCGATGGACGCACCCACTCGATTCAATTTGATTTCCAGATCCTCGTATCCCCGGTCCAAATGGTAGACGCGCAGCACTTCGCAGGTCCCTCTTGAAATCATGGCTGCCATCACCAGACTCACACTTGCCCGGAGATCGGTACTCATCACAGAGGCCCCCTGCAGGTGAGAAGGGCCTTCGATTTGTACCGAATTCTCCTGCACCGAAAGTGTGGCGCCAAGTCGCTTGAGCTCCGGAACGTAGCTGAATCGATCCCGATAGATGGTGTCCGTGACGACAGAGGCCCCTTGGGCTTGGGTCATCAGCGTCGACCATTGGGCTTGTAAATCGGTCGGAAAGCCGGGATAGACGGCCGTTTCGACGGAGACCGGGAGGATGGTTTGTGGTGCCTGAACGTGGATGGTATGATCCTGAATCTTGATGCGGGCACCGGTTTTTCTCAACGTGGCCGGGAAGTGGCCGAGTGCATCGGGGTCACAATCCGTCAGAGTGAGATCCGATTCGGGGTGCATGCAGGCGGCAATCATCCAGGTTCCGGTTTCGATGCGATCCGGTGCATTTCGAAGGGTTGTTCCCTTCAGGGTATCGACGGCCTGGATGGTCAGGATATCTGTTCCAATTCCCTGGATATTGGCTCCCATGGAGTTGAGCGCTTCACACAATTGAACGACATCCGGCTCGCGAGCCGCATTCCGGATGGTGAAACGGGTTGCTCTCCGTACAGCAGCCAGGATCAAATTGATGGTCGCACCCACGCTGCTGGGATTGAGCGTAAAACTCTCTCCATGGAGTCGTTCCGGTGCTTCGGCAACAACATAACCGCCATCAAGATCGATGTTCACTCCCATCGCTTCCAGTCCTTTCAGGTGAAGGTCTACCGGCCTCGGTCCCCAGGCACAGCCTCCAGGCATGGAGACTCGTGCACGACCGGTTCGGCCCAACAGAGCTCCCAGCATGTAGAATGAGGCGCGCATTTTTCGAACCAGGTCGTAGGGGGCTTCGGTATGGACCAACCCCCCCGGATCGATGACGAGCTCATTTTTCTCTTCATTGAAAGTGACATGTGTACCGGTCACACGCACGACATTGTTGAAGGTGTAGATGTCCCGCAGCTTTGGAACATGAGTAAGTGTGCTCGGACTGTCTGCCAGTAGTGCGGCAGCCATGAGTGGCAGTGTCGCGTTTTTTGAACCACTGATCGGAAGGGTTCCCTGGAGGGGTGTGCCTCCTTCTATGATGAATTTGTCCAAAATGATCTCCTTGCAACGGTAACGGATTGTCCGCTACTCCGGTTATGAGTCTGCTTCCGACCGGGCCATGAACGGCTTCCGGTTCGGGAGTTGTACGTTGTTTGGTTGACGGGTGTTCCGACCGGCCACAGATATCAGGTTTTCGTTCGAACGACGGCCATTTTCAGCGCACGAAGACCGTCCCGGGTTGCCTGGAAGGCAAAATCGTGTAGATGATCCAGATCGTAAAAACGTGGGTGGAGATTCGGGGCTTCCGGTTCCCGTACATCGATATAACCCAGGTCTACAAGTTGTGCCAAGTCGTCTCGAAGGGCCCCTTCGTGAAGGCCGGTCTCCTCTTTGATGTTTTGAAACGTTTCCGGATAGATCATGACATCCAGTATGAGCTGCTGTGAAGGGGTCAATTTCATAGATGGAAATCCGGATGCGAAATTTTGGCGGAACGTCATTCTCCCATTCGATTGGTTTCGAACAAGGAGACCGCCGAGAAGATAGAAGCTCAGGCGTGTAAAGCCAAGCTGGTTGATCACTCGACCTCGATATCTCCATAGCTGATGATCTGCCAGTCCCCATCGTAGATCAACACCCGAAAGAGACCTTGAGGCGAGACGGTGCGGGTGAGTGATGAAGCCGGGAACCGGAGTTCATGTCGTCCGGGAGGGAGAGGGGCTCCGCTGATGTCATCCAGAGGGGGCGTTTCACCGTTGTCGTGGAGGACAACAGCTTGAATCCGGGAGACGCGTGTATCCAGATCCATGTAGAGTTCAATGACAACCTCTTCGGTAGAAAGTACCGGATTGGGTCGAGCCGGAGAGATATCGATGATTCCACTATAGAATGGAGAACTTCTCCAATCATCCGGATCGGTCGCGCCTTCCGGTGTGACGCCATGAATGTCGGTGACGGTGATACCGGAGGGGGGAGAGATGGCATTGGCCTCGAAATCCCGTTGATCCTGTTGCGCCTGACATCCGGAAATCACCAGTAAAAGCAGAATCAGAGATCCTGCCACTCGGAAACCAAGGCCGTTCATCAGTGGTATCATGGTCGTGAATCCGGGTAGACGACGATTTCCGGTTCTGGATTTGAATAGATGCATGTCATACGGTCTGCAAGCTCGTATATTGGGACCTCTTACGGTCGGTTCGACCCGGAAAAGCATCAACAGGAGACGATAATGCAGTCATCGCCGTTGGAAACATGTACCGGAACGGAAAAGATACAAAAAAGAGGCGCAATGCGATGGTGGATGTCGGGGTGGTTCTTTTTTGTGAGTCTGTTGCCTGTGGCTGTTTCTGCACAGACGACGTCGTTGGAGGAGCTTGACTGGGAGCGTGACCGTCCCCCGGACATGGAGGAGATTCTTTCAATTCGCGAGCGATTCGTCTACGAGGTTCGGTACGGTTTTTTCAGATTGGGCGAGATCGAAGTGGAGCTGCTTCCGGATACCACGGTACATGGGCAGCCGCTGCAGAAGATGCGAACCGTCATTCGGTCTGGATCCGGCATCCCGTTTCTTCGAAACCGACACGTTCGATACGCCAGTACGTTCCATTTTGATCGTGATGCGATCTATTCACACAGGTTTTGGCGAGACGATCTGCATGACAATGAACCCATGCGGGCAGACATCCAATTCGATCGTGAAGAGATGGAGGTTCGTTTCTTTGAACGGGGTGAACCACGTGACACACTGGAACTGGTTGAACCGGCCAGTGGCGGGGACATTATCTTTTTTTATGCACGGATGTACGCCGGAGAGGAGAGGCCGTATGCTCTGCCTGTGTTTATCTCGGAGGATGGCTTGGGAGAGGTTCGTGCCTCTTCGAGTTCCCGGACGGAGATTCGGGAATACGATGCCTTTGACGAACCGGTGGCGACCTACCGGAGTGACGGAGTTGCCGATATCGACGGCCCGTTCGGATTTACCGGGGAGTTCAGTTCCTGGTTTCTGACGGATGATCGTCGAATTCCGCTCGAGGCCCATGTGAAAGTGCTTTTCGGAAATCTGAAAATCTCATTAATCAATTATGAACAGATTGGAAAACGAAAAGGTGGTGGTCCGGTTTCAGAGACTTCCCCATATGAAGAACCTGCCGTTGCCGGCTCAGGAAAGTGAGTTGTCGGCGGGCATGGATCTGCGGGCGGCACTCGGAGAACCTCTCACCCTGCAACCCGGAGAACGAGCATTGATACCTACCGGATTTGCCATGGCGCTCCCCCCGGGGTACGAGGCGCAGATCCGGCCCCGCAGTGGACTGGCCTTGCGAAACGGCATTACCATGCTCAATTCACCGGGTACGATCGATGCAGACTACCGCGGAGAGGTGAAAGTGATTGCCGTGAATCACGGAGAGGAGTCATGGACCGTCTCGCACGGGGACCGCATGGCGCAAATGGTGATCTCTGCAGTTCCCAAACTCTCCATTCACGAGGTAGACAGCCTGGATGATACAGAGCGTGGCGAGGGCGGATTCGGCAGCACCGGACATCTGTGACAACGGACGGGTTCATGCCCGGTCTGCTGGAAATGGCCGCCCGATAAAGGCGGCAGTCAGATCTGTCAGGTCTCGAAATGGCGACGTTCCCGATCGAAATCTTCGTCGCTGATCAATCCCTGCTGCCACAAGCTTGTGAGTTCATCCATTCGATCCATCCGTTGCGGGGAGAGTGGCGATGCAGGACGCGATGGTTTGGGCGGTTTTCGGGTTGCAAGCGCCTGAATGGCCCGGTTGAGCGTATTGGAGGCCGACTCGGCACCTCGAAGCCAGGGCAATACCCACTGGTTGTGTCTGGATTCCAATACAAGTGTACCCACTCCGAATCGACGTTCCATCCTGTTTTTTGTGAACCGGGCCCGTTCCAGATCTTCGATGGAGACCGTCTGCCGTTCGGTCCCTTCTCTGATCATCAGATATTGATCGTGTACAATCCATTCCCGACGACGCCACCGCAGGTACCCCCACAGTAAAACCGGGAGTCCAAGGCCGAAGATCGGGAGTAACAACACGCCGATGGCCCAGAACGGGAGTTGGTATCTCCAGTCCGACCGCCAGACGATGGTTCGGTTCTTGTCGGAAGTGGATATCGAATTCATCTGCTCTTCATATTGAACCTCTATTCTGCACGCGCTTGTGGGGGAGAGTCTAGTACATCTTATTCAGAGATGCAGGTAAAATTTGTATATTTGGTGGCTCACAAATGGAGTCGTAACGATGAACGCCTGGAAATTTTTTGTGGCCGTCTGGATGACCCTGGTTCTTGCGGTCGGCTTCATGATTCGCATCCCGGATATCCCGATCCTTGAGGAGACGGCACGAAACCTGTTTCTCCATGTCCCGATGTGGTTTACCATGATGATTGCGTTTACGCTCTCTTTCTGGTACAGTATCCGGTATTTGAACGATGAACAGAGTGAATGGGATCGGCGTGCAGAAACCGCGACACAGGTTGGACTTCTTTTTGGACTCTGCGGACTGCTCACCGGGTCACTCTGGGCGCGGTTTACCTGGGGGAGCTGGTGGACATTTGCCGAACCGAGAATGAATTTGGCCGCGTTGGCGATGTTGGTGTTCGTTGCCTATTTCATTCTGAGAACGGCCTTTAACGATCCGGTCAAACGGGCACGCATCTCGGCGGTCTACAATATTTTTGGAGTCACAACCCTTCCATTTTTACTCTACATCATTCCACGTTCCATGCCGAGCCTTCATCCAGGAGCAGAGGGGAACCCTGCATTCAGCGAAATGACGGCACCGGAACTGCGCATCATTTTCTACCCGGCCGTGATTGGTTTCATCGGCCTTTCGTTCTGGATAATGAATGTGGCGAACCGATACAAACGACTGGACGCTCAACTGGAGCAGCAAGAAATCGAGGACTGAGAGGATCATGCAACAAGAAATGAATCAGAGTGCCGTTGATACACTCACACAACGTTACAGTGGTGAGTGGGACGCGATGTCGCAGTTGGACCAGGCATCGGGAGTGGTTCAGTGGATGGCGACCAATGATTTGATGCCGGTTGTACTGGTCGTGAGCCTGACCATCTGGTTTGTTTTGCTGTTCTATCTCGTACGCATGGAAGGGAAACTCTCCCGACTGGAAAAGAAAATGGAAACCCGAACAGAGGAGACGGAATGAATCTGAAACGGATCGCTGGAATTGTGGCCATTGTACTCTTTACATCGTTGTTGATGGTCAATTTCGGCAACAGCATCAGTACCTATGTTACCTTCGAAGATGCGACGGATCGAGCCAGTGCGCATGTTGTGGGAGTCTGGGACGATACGCAACCGCACGGCTTTTCGAACGAGTCCATGCAGTTTACCTTTCACATGAAGGACCAGGATGGAAATGTGCGAAGAGTCGTCTATCCGCGTCCGCAACCCAATAATTTCGAACAGGCCACCCAGTTGGTTGTGATTGGCCATATGCGGAACGGGACCTTCTATGCAGAAGACATGCTTATGAAATGCCCTTCCAAATACAACGATGCCAGCGAGGCAGAGTTTGTTCGGGCAGATGAAGTCGGGGAGATGTAGCCGCATATGTGGGAAGAAATTGTTGGACGCGTACTACTTTCAATTGCATTTCTGGTCACCATTGCAACCCTGATCCTCTATGGGGTAACGGCTTCTCGCAAAGGACCGGAGCGGGGTCGTTGGCTCCGGCTGGCAGACCGTCTCTGGTTGGTTCAGGGAGTATTGGTTCTCCTGTCGGCACTCCTGCTGGTCTTTCTGATTGTCAATCACCGGTTCGAGTTTTTCTATGTCTGGAATTATACCAGTACCGATCTTGAGACACTCTATCTTGTTTCGGCACTTTGGGGTGGACAAGAGGGGAGCTTTCTGGTCTGGATTTTTACCGGGTTTCTGACGGGGTGGGCACTGCTTCGCTGGACTCGGGAGCCGTACAAAGCTCCCGTTCTCTTTGTGATGGCATTGAGCCAGGTATTTTTGATCTCCATGCTTCTTGGATGGGACGTGTTTGGAGTCCATATCGGCGCGTCCCCGTTTCGGACGATTGCACAGGAGATGCCCAACGCTCCGTTTATTCAGGCCAATCCCGATTTTGTACCAGCCGAGGGAACCGGTCTCAATGATCTGCTTCAAAGCCCGTGGATGGCGATTCATCCACCCATTATCTTTGCCGGATTTGCGATGATGACGGTGCCCTTCGCCTTTGCGATTGCCTCCCTTTGGGAGCAGAAGTACCATGAGTGGGTGCAACCAGCCATGCCCTGGACACTCGGGGCAAACCTTTCGTTGTTGACGGCAATCTTTTTGGGTGGCTATTGGGCCTATGAAACGCTCTCGTTTGGCGGGTACTGGGCGTGGGATCCGGTCGAAAATGCCTCCTTGGTTCCGTGGCTAATTGGGACAGCGGGCATCCACATGATGATTATTCAACGAAAAAGTTCCCGGGCGCACAAGGGTGCAATCTTTTTCGCGATTCTGGCCTACATCGGAGTTGTCTACCAAACCTTTCTGACCCGGTCCGGAGTTCTCGCCGACCAATCCGTTCATAGCTTTGTCGATTTGGGACTCTATAACCAGCTCCTGCTTTTCATGCTGGTGATCCTGTTTCTCGGCATTGGAATGTACCTTTGGAGATACAGAGAGATTCCTTCGCCGGATCGTGAATCAACGATTCTGAGTGCAGAGTTTCTGACCTTTACCGGCGGGTTACTGCTGTTCATCCTGGGAATGGTGATCATTCTTGGAACCAGTTCTCCGATTATCGGCCGGTTGTTTGTAGAGAATCCGACCCCTCCCGAAATCAGTTTCTACAATCAGTGGAGCATGCCGATCGCTTTGATCATAGGTGTGGTTTCAGTGATTGGTCAACATCTCTTCTGGAAGCGCCACAGTTGGGAGTCGCTGGCAGCGACATTGATTACACCACTTTTGATCAGCTCCGTGGCCACCCTTCTCTCCATTGTACTGGGAGATGTTCGCGATCTGGTGTGGATGGTCTATCTTTACGTGGCCTGGTTCTCTGTCGTAGGGAACGGGTTTATGTTGATCAAGCTGGCCACCCAGAATGCTCGATTGATCGGGGGAACGCTTTCCCATATTGGTTTCGGTGCTCTGTTGATCGGCATTATGGTCTCTTCCATTTATAGCGAGACACTGTTGGATGAGCGTATTGCAGGTTACAACCAACGTGTCGAGGCAGGGGAGGTCCTCGATGAGCAGGGCTTCCCGGTCATGGAGAAGGCAGAGACCTTCATGTTGGAGCTGAACCAACCCAAGCGGGTAGGAGATCGCTATATGGTCACGTATCAGGGGTATGAAATTACCGACTCTCCCCGCCCGGGTCAGCAGCAGTACGAGCTCTTGTTCGAGCCCATCAACGGAGGAGCTCCGTTCACGTTGAACCCGGATATTTATCCAATGCAGACCACGTCTACAAGGGATCGGGTCGAGTGGGCCGTCGAACCACATGTACGAAGTGGATTTACACAGGATATCTATCTCTATGTGGCCGGGAGTTCCTATGTGGATCAAGTGAACGAGCGAGTTCGACGAGCCGCCGAATCGAATGCAGATACGTCTGCTGTCCCTGAAATTCAAACATTCTCGTTCTCTCGGGGAGAGACCAAACAGTTGGGATCCTGGGAGATTGAGTTTACGGATTTTGCTCCGGCCAATGCAGAGGATCTCCCCGAGAATACATTGATCGGAGTACGGGCACAACTTCAGATTCGGCACCTTCCAACCGGTGATGAGTTTGACATGACTCCGCTATTTGCCGTCTATTCAGAGGAGGGAGAGAGCTTCATCTATTCTCCTCCACTACAGGTAGAACGGCCCTATTTGGGGCTCCGGTTTACACGAATTCTACCCGATCAAGATCAGGTCGAATTGACGATTGAAGGCCTTCCCGAAGAGATCGAAGAGGATTGGGTCGTGATCGTTGCAGAGACCAAACCATTTGTATCCGTTGTTTGGCTCGGAACGTTTCTCTTGATGATCGGTTTTTCCGTTTCCATTCTTCGGCACTGGGATCGTGAACGCCGCCACCCGGATGGTTCCGATCCATCATCGTGAATCGGGTTCGCTGGAAATTGACACTGGCCTACGACGGCCGACATTTTTTCGGGTGGCAGCGTCAGCCGGATTGCCGTACGGTTCAAGGTGAACTTGAGTCTGCACTCTCTCGATTTTCCGACGAAGAGATTCACGTAACCGGACAGGGGCGGACGGATCGTGGTGTACATGCTTTGGGGCAGACAGCTCATACCGATCTACCGTCCCGTGTGACAGAAGAACGCCTCATTGGCGCGATGCGGGGACTTCTTCCAGACGATATTCGACTCCTTCGGGCCGAACCGGTTTCGCCCGATTTTCACGCCCGGTTCCATGCCGTTTCCCGTCGGTATGGCTACCAGCTCTCGACCCGGCCCGACTTGTTGAATCGCCATCAGCGATGGGAATTGAATCGTACGCCGGACCTGAATCGATTGAACCAATACGCATCCATTCTGACCGGTCGTCACGATTTCGGGTTCATTGCCAGGACGGATGCCGAAGAGGAACGGTCGACCGTCTGTACAATGGAGATTTCCCGATGGGTCGATGCGCCTGACGGACTCCGGTTCACCATCGAAGGGGATCGGTTTTTACGCCATTTGGTCCGGCGTATGGTCGGGACCATGATTCGACTTGAAGCTGACGAAATCCCCGTCGAAAAGTGGGAATCGCGATTGTCCGGTGAGTCCGAAGACGCACAAATATACACAGCGCCCCCGCACGGCCTGATACTTCTGAATGTGCGATACCCGTAGGGATCTTTCTGTTTTACCTTTACTTGTTTCCATAGATTTTTGTGAACTCTAGGATCTTGTTCGACAGGAAGTTATCCGGTCCATGTCGATGCAATGATCTTGGATTGGAAGGGCTTTCAGGCAAGTGACTTAACTTATTAAGCCCGATGCGCTTTACCCAATTAAAAATTGAGTAGAATATTTCTATATTTGTATGCTTGATGGGTCAAGGCGACTGCCACCCTGCGATGGTCGGTTGGCCCCACTCACCAATCTCGGAATTAAACCCAGACAGATTATGGCAGGAACATCTCTTCCGGAACCTCAAGGGCTCTATCACCCGAATCACGAACATGATGCATGCGGGATCGGTTTTGTGGTCAATTTCAAAGGGAAGCAGAGTCATGAGATTGTCCAGCAGGCGTTAACGGTTCTGGCCAATCTGGAGCATCGTGGAGCAACCGGGAGCGAGGAGAACAGTGGGGATGGTGCAGGGATTCTGATTCAGATTCCGCACAAATTTCTGCGATCGTCGTGTGACGGGCTGGGATTTACACTCCCGGAAGCCGGCGAGTACGGGGTAGGAATGGTCTTCTTTCCCGGAGATCGGGAAGATCGGAAACCGTGCGAAAAACTATTCGAAAAAGTCGTTGATCAGGAGGGGCTTGAGGTTATCGGGTGGCGGAAAGTGCCAACCGACAACTCCAAATTGGGCAAAACAGCCCGATCCACGGAGCCATCTGTTCGACAAATTTTTATTCGCAGACCCGAAGGGTTGGATGACCTCTCGTTCGAACGAAAGCTCTATATCGTACGTCAGCGAATCTCTCGGGAAATTGAACAGACCGATCTGAACATACGGAACAAGGAGTTGTTCTACATTTCCAGTATGTCTCACCGGACCTTGGTCTATAAAGGACAGTTGACGACGAAACAGGTCGACTCGTTCTACCCGGACTTGAAGGATCCCAAGATGGAATCGGCGCTTGCATTGGTTCACTCCCGGTTCAGCACGAATACGTTTCCAAGTTGGAAGTTGGCGCATCCGTACCGGTATATGATTCACAACGGAGAGATCAACACGGTTCGTGGAAATCAGAACTGGATCAAAGCGCGGGAGAAACAGTTTGTATCCGACGCATTTGGAGAGGACCTGAAGAAGGTGATCCCGATTACACAGGAAGGGGCCAGCGATTCGGCCGTTTTTGACAATACGCTGGAGTTCCTCTATCTGAGTGGCCGTTCACTTCCTCATGTGATGATGATGATGATTCCCGAACCGTGGGAAAATCATGAGGAGATGGATGATGCGAAACGAGCTTTCTATGAGTATCACAGCTGCATGATGGAGCCGTGGGATGGACCGGCTTCGGTCGCGTTTACCGACGGGAGCGTTGTCGGGGCCACGCTGGACCGAAACGGTCTCCGTCCGTCTCGCTACTATGTCACGAGACACGATACGGTTATCCTCGCATCCGAGGTGGGCGTGCTGGATCTGCCACCGGAAGATATCGTCAAGAAGGAGCGTCTGCAGCCCGGACGCATGTTGCTGATCGATACCAACGAGGGGCGTATCATCAGTGACGAGGAGATCAAACAGAAAATTGTACGTGAACACCCGTATCGGAAGTGGCTGGATGACCATTTGGTTCATTTTTCCGAATTGACGGAAGAGAGTTCCATCGGAGAGCCGAACGCATCTCACGAGGAGATTTTGCATCGACAAAAGATGTTCGGATATACATACGAGGATTTGAAGGTCAATATTCGTCCGATGGCCGAGAATATGCTGCAGCCGGTCGGCGCCATGGGGAATGACGCTCCGATCGCAGTACTCTCGAACGAACCACAACTCCTCTACAACTATTTCAAACAGCTTTTTGCACAGGTAACCAACCCGCCGATCGATCCGATTCGGGAGGAGATGATTACCTCCACCGAGATCACACTCGGCGCTCAGGGCAACATTCTGGATGCTTCACCTGAGCGCTGCCGGCAGATAGAACTTGATTCTCCGATTCTGACGACCGACCAGATGCGTGAGCTCAAGAAGCTCGATCTGGATGGATTCAAGATTGCCGAGCTCCCCATATTATTCCCCAGTGGCAGTGGAGGAGAGGGACTTGAAAAAGCGTTGGAAGATCTATTTGCAGATGCCGTTCGCAATATCAAGGAGGGAGCCAGTATTCTGGTACTCTCCGATCAAGGTGTGAATGCCGATCAAACACCCATACCCGCGCTTTTGGCGGTGGCCGGTCTGCATCACCATCTTATTCGGGAAGGATTGCGAACCAATGTCGGGATCGTTCTCGAATCGGGTGAGCCCCGGGAAGTGCACCACTTTTGCACATTGATCGGTTTTGGAGTGGATGCCGTCAATCCGTACATGGCCTATGAAAGCCTCCACGATCTGATTCGGCAAGAGTTGATGGAAGGAATTTCCTATGAACGAGCCGTCAAGGGATACAACAAGGCGGTGATCAAAGGAATTGTGAAGGTGATGGCCAAAATGGGGATCTCCACCATCAAGTCGTATCGGGGAGCCCAGATATTTGAAGCACTCGGAGTCTCTCGCAAAGTGATTGACCGGTACTTCACCTGGACGGATTCCAGAATTGAAGGGGTCAGCCTGGATATTATTGCCAAAGAGGCACAAATTCGCCACGACAAAGCATTCCCGAAAACCTCGGTCAACGGATCGGTACTGGATGAAGGCGGCCTCTACAATTGGAGAAAGAACGGGGAGTACCACATGTACAATCCAGAAACGGTTCACCTACTCCAGTTTGCAAGCAAAACGGGCGACTATCAGCTATACAAAGAGTATGCTGATCGGCTGGATAATCAGGAAGATCCGATGCCGACCCTTCGTCACCTGCTCGAACTGGACTATCTCGAGGATCCGATTCCGCTCGACGAAGTGGAGCCGATTGAATCCATTGTACGACGTTTCAAGACGGGCGCCATGTCCTACGGATCCATCTCTCAAGAGGTTCACGAAGCGCTCGCCATTGCGATGAATCGCTTGGGTGGAAACAGCAATACGGGCGAAGGAGGGGAGGACCCCCTCCGTTATACCCCGGATGAAAATGGCGACTCCCGCAACAGTGCGACCAAACAGGTGGCATCCGGACGATTTGGTGTCACGAGTGAATATCTGACACAGGGCAAAGAGATTCAGATCAAGATGGCCCAGGGAGCCAAACCGGGTGAAGGAGGAGAACTTCCTTCCCGGAAGGTCTATCCCTGGATTGCCAAAGTGCGACTATCGACACCGGGGGTCGGACTTATCTCGCCACCTCCTCATCATGACATCTACTCGATCGAGGATCTGGCGCAGCTCATTCATGATTTGAAGAATGCCAACAACCAAGCCCGAATCAACGTGAAGTTGGTCTCCGAAGTGGGCGTTGGAACGGTAGCCGCCGGCGTCGCCAAAGGGAAAGCCGATGTAATTCTCATCAGTGGACACGATGGGGGTACCGGCGCTTCTCCTCAGACCAGCATCAAACATGCCGGACTACCATGGGAGTTAGGACTCAGCGAAGCACATCAGACTCTTGTCATCAACGACTTGAGAAGCCGGGTGACGCTCGAGACGGACGGACAGAACAAAACCGGCCGGGACATCGCCGTGGCGGCCCTGCTGGGTGCCGAGGAGTTTGGTTTCGGGACAAGTGCCCTGATTACTCTCGGTTGCATCATGATGCGGGTCTGTCATCTGGATACCTGTCCGGTCGGCGTTGCCACCCAGAATCCAGAACTTCGCCACAAATACAAGGGAGATCCCGCGTATGTGGTCAATTTCATGAAGTTTATTGCCCAAGACCTTCGGGAGCACATGGCCAAACTCGGATTTCGAACAATCGATGAGATGATCGGACGCTCCGACAAACTTCGGCAGAAGAAGACGAATCACTGGAAAGCGAAGTCCCTGGATCTCTCTCCCATACTCTACCGTCCGGACGTTCCCGCGCGAATCGGTACACGCTGTTTGATGGACCAGGATCACGGGCTGGAAAACTCGCTCGACCTTCAGACGCTGATGGATATTTGCGAGCCGGCGCTCGAACGGGCCGAACCCGTATACGCCAAGTTACCTATCCGCAATATTCACCGGGTCACCGGTACGCAGGTTGGAAGTGAAGTGACACGGCGTTACGGGAGCAAGGGGTTGCCGGAAGATACCATTCGTCTTCAGTTCCGTGGATCGGCAGGACAGAGCTTTGGTGCCTTTATCCCCAAAGGGATGACACTGGAGTTGATCGGGGATGCAAACGACTACTTCGGGAAGGGACTTTCAGGTGGCAAACTCATTCTCTATCCGGATGAAGCTTCGAATTTCAAATCAGAAGACAACATCATTGTCGGAAACGTCTCTTTCTACGGAGCCACTTCCGGTGAAGCGTATATTCACGGGATGGCAGGGGAGCGATTTTGTGTCCGAAACAGCGGGGTTCATGCCGTGGTCGAAGCGGTCGGGGATCACGCCTGTGAATACATGACGGGTGGCCGGGTTGTGATTCTCGGCGATACAGGCAGAAATTTTGCGGCAGGAATGTCGGGAGGCATTGCCTATGTGTTGGACGAAAAGGGCACCTTTGCCGAACGATGCAACCAGGAACTGGTCTATTTGGAACCGCTCGTTGCAGAGGAGGATGTGCGGGAAGTCAAGTCCATGATTCGTAAACATGGGGAAGCGACCGACAGTAATCGGGCCTGGAAAGTGCTTGCATCCTGGGATGAGATGCAATCCCGATTCGTCAAGGTGATGCCAAAGGATTACAAACGGATGCTCGAACTGATCGGAAAGTATGAGAAAGAGGGGTTGGAAGCATACGATGCCGAACTGAAGGCATTCGAGGCGAGCAAGGCGGAGAAACTGGTCGAAACCGATTAGAAATCCAACCGATCCAGACGACGTAAACCAAGCGAGGAGATTATGGGAAAGCCGACCGGATTCATGGAGTTTGAACGACAATCGAGTCCATACAGAGATCCCAAAGAAAGAATCAAGGATTGGAATGAACTTACCAACACTCTGACAGAGGAGGAGCTCCGGACACAAGGAGCTCGATGTATGGACTGCGGGATTCCCTTTTGCCAGAGCGGGCTGGACCCAGCCGGGAAATCGATGGGCTGTCCGGTCTACAATCTGATTCCTGAATGGAACGATCTGGTCTATCATGGCAAATGGCGGGAAGCGCTCGACCGATTGCACAAGACCAACAACTTTCCGGAATTTACCGGTCGTGTCTGTCCGGCACCGTGTGAGGGGTCCTGTGTGCTCGGGCTTATCGATCAACCGGTTGCCATCAAAAGCATTGAACAGGCAATCATCGATCGCGGATTTGAAGAGGGGTGGGTGGTTCCGGAGCCTCCAAAGAGCCGAACCGGGAAAACGGTTGCCGTTGTCGGCTCCGGTCCGGCCGGCTTGGCCGCCGCTGCCCAGCTCAACAAGATAGGACACAAGGTCACCGTCTATGAACGGGCAGACCGGATTGGGGGATTGCTCATGTACGGAATCCCCAATATGAAATTGGACAAGGCGGTTGTCGAGCGACGGATAAATCTTCTTCGGGAAGAGGGGATCGAGTTTGTGACCCAAACGGAGATTGGGACGGATATCCCCGCCACCGATCTGCATGAGAAGTTTGATGCCGTGGTTCTCGCCGGAGGAGCCACCCGACCGCGGGATCTTCCGATCGACGGTCGGGATCTTGACGGAATCCATTTTGCCATGGAGTTTCTTCATGCCGACACAAAAAGTCTTCTGGATTCGAATCACGAGGACAAGAACTTCATTTCTGCGAAAGGAAAGGAGGTTGTCGTGATTGGTGGTGGAGATACGGGAACCGATTGTGTCGGAACGTCCATCCGGCATGAGTGCAAGAATGTCGTCCAGTTTGAAATCATGCCCAAACCGCCTGAAGAACGGGCCGATCAGAACCCTTGGCCGGAGTGGCCCAACATCTACCGGGTAGATTACGGGCAAGAGGAGGCAGACGAACAGCAGGGAGGTGATCCGCGCAACTATCTGGTGATGACCAAGAAGTTTGTTGGTGACGATGACGGACATGTCAGGGAGCTTCACACCGTGAAGATCGAGTGGGCCAAAGGGGATGACGGGCGAATGGTTCCCAACGAAATCGACGGAACGGAGAAGGTGTGGAAGGCAGACCTTGTTCTTCTCGCCATGGGATTTCTGGGCCCCGAGAATCCGGTCCTCGAACAGCTCGATGTGGACCGGGACAATCGGAGCAATGCAAAAGCGGAGCATGGTGACTTTCACACCAATGTAGAGGGGGTTTTTGCGGCGGGTGACATGCGTCGCGGACAGAGTCTGATCGTATGGGCAATCAACGAAGGCCGTGGCGCAGCACGTGAATGCGACCGTTGGTTGATGGGTTCAACGGAACTCCCCTGATTTTCGGAAGTTTTCTCCAAAACGGCTTGACTTACGAAAGCGGGTTGCCGTATATTTGGAGCCGCTGATGGAAGAGGAGTCGAACCCGGTTCCCATTCATCCAAGCATGTCACTCCTCGGTAGCTCAGTGGCAGAGCAATCGGCTGTTAACCGATGGGTCGTAGGTTCGAATCCTACCCGGGGAGCACA
>JBBEBE010000011.1:0-15028 GCA_040882505.1 Balneolaceae bacterium
TAAAAGAACGCATCCATCACTTCCGTGACAGATCCCAATGATAGAAGTTAATGCACCTAAATGCAACCCCTTCCACCACAATACTTCAATTTATTTCTCTTTTTTCGGGACCTAAAAGCCCCGATTCAAGAGCCCACAAATATACGAACTGTTTGATCCAGACCAAACAGTTCATGCATTAAAATTACTCTTCTTCTGAAAGCTTCTCGACAGCCCTTTGGACAGTGACCCGTTCATCTCCATTTGTAAACTCACGTGCCTCTTCCGGCGACATGGACTGCAGTTTTGACTTCACCTCGTCTACGTTGAAATCCGTAGACTTCTCGGCAATATCAGCAGCTGCTTCGTCTCCATCCTTCGCCTCTGCCTCCGGATGTTTCGCATCAGCTTCTGTCGTCGCATCCGAGCTAGCAACTGATTTCCCGGCACGTCGTGTTCTCTTTTTCTTTCCACCACGCTTCTCAGGCTGAACATCATTGAAATCTACCAACTCAATGACAGCAATATCTGCCGTGTCTCCCTGGCGAAATCCGAGCTTCAATACACGAGTATATCCCCCTGGTCGATCTGCAGCTGCCGGTCCCACTTCTTCGAACAGCTCGGTTACTGCATATTTGTCCTGAAGTCTCGCAAATACCAACCGACGATTGTGCGTGGTATCTGTCTTCGCTCGTGTAATCAGAGGTTCAACAAATCGACGCAGTTCCTTCGCTTTTGGCGTCGTGGTTTTGATACGTCTCTCTTGAATAAGAGCGACGGCCAATGCGCGAAGTGTCGCTTTCCTGTGAGAAGCTGTTCTTCCCAGTTTTCTGCCTTTCACCTTATGTCGCATGACTCAATACTCGTTTAGTTATCCAGGTACTTTGACACATCCATGCCAAACTGGAGGTTCTTCTCTTCAATGACTTCAACAAGCTCTGCCAATGATTTTTTACCGAAGTTTCTGAATTTCAGAAGCTCCTGTTCATCTCTGGATACGAGCTCCGCAATTGAATTGATATTTGCAGACTTCAAGCAGTTGTATGCTCGAACACTCAAATTCAGATCCTCAATGCTGGTCTTGAGCAGGCTGGTAATACGTTGTTTCTCTGCATCAACCTCTTCCTCCTCTTTGGCAAACGGCTCCTCGATTTTCTCCGTAATAAACTTCTCGATATGCTCCTTGAGAATTTTTCCGGCAATGGTCAATGCTTCTTTGGCATTGATCGACCCATCTGTTTCGACATGCATCGTCAACTTCTCGTAATCCGTCCGTTGTCCAACACGCACATTGTCGATTTCGTAATTCACTTTCTTGATCGGTGTAAAGATGGCGTCAATCGGCATGAGGTTAACGTCTTCTTCTACATCTTGTGCAAATTCCTCGGACGGAACATATCCGCGCCCTCGTCCGACGTGCAGTTCAATCTCAAGATCTGCATCATCGGAGAGCGTTGCGATCAGTTGATCCGGATTCAGAACATCATATTCTGCAGTTGCCTCATCAATCTGTGCAGCTGTCAATGTTCCACTCCCCTTCTGACTCAGTCGAATAATGCCACTACTCTGTTCAACCTGTTTGAAACGGACCTGTTTCAGGTTCAGAATAATTTCGTAAACATCTTCTTTGACACCTGCTATACTGGAATACTCATGCTCGACACCGGCAATCTTGACCGCGGTGATCGCTATACCAGGAAGGGACGAAAGTAATACTCGACGAAATGAATTTCCGATCGTTGTACCAAACCCACGCTCCAGCGGCTGAAGTACAAATGATCCGACTCTGTCATCCGATTCAGCAACTTCCAGACTTTCGGGCATTTGTAAATTGTAACTGCTCATAGTTATCTCAGTTGGTGAAATGAATTATTTGGAGTAGAGCTCGATAATCAACTGAACGTTGATGTTTTCAGGCACTTCTTCCAGAGCCGGATAGTTCAGGAATTTTCCAGTCCTGCTCTTTTTGTCAAATTCGAGCCATCCATACTTGCTTACCGTACTTCCCGAGATGGAATCCTCAATCACCTCAAGGTTGGAAGACTTGGGTCGTATCGATACGACATCACCCGGCTTCATATGATACGACGGGATATCCACGATGTGACCATTCACAACGATGTGACCATGGCCAACCAGTTGACGAGCCTGTCGACGAGTTCGTGCGACACCCATTCGGAAGACCGTATTATCCAGGCGAGCTTCAAGAAATTGCATCAAAAGCTCATCCGTTACACCGGATTTGGCACTCGCTTTCTTGTAAAGATTGCGAAACTGCTTCTCAAGAAGTCCATACGTGTACTTTGTTTTCTGCTTCTCCTCCAGTTGGATCGCATACTCCGATTTTCTGGAAAATCTGGATCGACCATGCTCTCCAGGTCCGTATGGTTTTCTTTCCAGTGCTTTACTGGCACCAAAAATGGGTTCCTTGAAACGTCTCGCCTTCTTCTGTTTGGGTCCTCTGTATCTTGCCATCGAATTCTGTCCTTATCGATTAAACTCTTCGTCGTTTTGGTGGGCGACATCCATTGTGTGGAATCGGTGTCCGGTCTTTAATTACATTGACATCAAGACCGCTCGTTGAGAGTGCTCGGATCGCTGCCTCACGACCACTACCCGGCCCCTTTACAAAGACATCGACTCGACGCAGACCCATTTCGTAGGCAGCAGATGCAGCTGTCTCGGCACTTACTTGTGCGGCGTACGGGGTATTCTTTCGAGACCCTTTAAAACCCTCTTTTCCAGCAGATGACCAGGAGAGGACATTCCCTCCGGCGTCCGTTATCGTCACAATCACATTATTGAACGTTGCTTTGACAAAAGCCATCCCGTTCGAATCTGCAATCTGTTTTCTCTTCTTCCGCCGAGCGCTACCCTTGTCTTCTCCGCGTGTTTTTCTCTGTCGTTTAGCCATGACAATTCAATCGTTTATTATTTCTTCGGAGCTTTCTTCTTACCGGCGACGGCGCGTCGTTTCCCTTTACGGGTTCTCGCATTGGTCTGTGTCCGTTGACCTCGAACAGGTAGTCCACGTCTGTGACGTACACCGCGATAGGTTCCCGTTTCAATCAGACGCCGAATGTTGCCATTGACCTCCGTTCGAAGAGCTCCTTCGACCTTGTACTCACCATCAATGATTCGTCGAAGCTCACTTACTTGCTCCTCTGTCCAGTCCTCCACCTTGGCGGATCGTTCAATTCCGGCTTGATCCAGGATATCCTGAGCCGTCTTTTTTCCAATTCCGAAGATGTAGGTGAGACTAATCTCACCTCGTTTGTTTCTGGGAAGGTCTATTCCAGCGATTCTTGCCATAGATATATACGTTTACCCTTGTCGTTGTTTATGTCGAGGGTTCTTCTTGTTGATAACGTAAAGGCGTCCTTTCCGTCTGACAATCTTGTCGTCCGAACTCCTTTTCTTCACTGATGATCTGGTCTTCATGGTGTCACCTCAAACGTGATTTGACCGTATGTTCTACTTGTATCGATACGTGATTCGCCCTTTGGAGAGATCGTAAGGTGACATCTCTACCTGTACACGATCTCCTGGAAGAATCTTGATGTAGTACATTCTCATTTTCCCTGACACATGAGCCAGAATCTCATGTCCGTTCTCCAGCTCTACCCGGAATTGGGCGTTGGGGAGTGCTTCAATGATTTCTCCGTCCTGCTTGATCGGCTCCTGTTTTGCCATGAAATTGAGTCCCTAAACGATTTCGTTTTTCGTGATCTCGGCAATATAATCAAAAGTACTTAGAATTTCAGCCTCTCCTTCCCGCACAACAATATCGTGTTCAAAGTGTGCAGCCAAACTTCCATCAGAGGTAACGACTGTCCATCCATCCTTCAATGTTCGAACTTTCCAGCTTCCCAAGGTAACCATCGGTTCCACCGCAAGCGTCATCCCCTCTCTCAATCTGGGTCCGCGACCAGGACGACCATAGTTTGGAACGGACGGATCTTCATGCAAATTTTTCCCCAGACCGTGCCCGACCAAATCTCTGACGACTCCAAAGCCCTTCGACTCACAGTGCTCTTGAACAGCGCTGGACAAATCTCCCATCCTGTTCCCGTGAATGGCTTGCTCAATTCCCTTGTAAAGTGACTCGAGCGTCGTTTTCAACAATTCCCGGGCTCCTGGCTCACACTCACCCACCATAAACGTATAGGCATGATCACCAAAGTACCCATCCTTCTCTACACCACAATCTACAGAGACAATATCTCCTTCCTTGAGAATTCTTTCACCCGGTATCCCGTGAACAACTTCTTCATTCACCGAAATACACAATGTAGCCGGAAATGGATTGGATTCCCCCCCATAACCTTTGAATGCCGGGCGAGCCCCTTGTGATGCAATATACTCTTCCGCGATCCGATCCAATTTTCCAGTAGAGACTCCCGGCTCGATGACACGAGCAATCTCTCCCAGTGTTCGCGAAACGACTTGTGCCGCTTCACGCATCTTGTTGATTTCGGGTAGACTCTTCAAATAGATCATCAGGCTCTTCGCCGCCCCTTGATCTTTCCTGTCTTCATGAATCCGTCGTAATGACGCATCATCAAATGACTTTCAATTTGTTGCAACGTATCGATTGCCACACCCACAATAATCAATAGACTGGTCCCTCCATAGAACATTGCAAATCCGGGGGTAACACCCATTCGGGCAACGATGGCCGGAAGTATTGCAACAAATGAAAGAAAGATGGATCCAGGAAGTGTAATTCGAGTCAAAATATTGTCAATAAAGTCCACCGTCTGCTTACCGGGTCGAACACCCGGGATGAACCCACCTTGACGTTTCATCGTGTCTGCCATCTCTTTCGGGTTCACAGCAATAGCCGTATAGAAAAAGGTGAAAAAGACACAGACAAAGAAGAATACAATGGAATAGGCGACTCCCGTAAAATCACTCGACCAAGCCGTCATTGCCTGCACGGTTTGGCTTTCGGGAAAGAATGTTCCAAATGTACTGGGAATAAACATAATGGACTGTGCAAAGATGATTGGCATCACTCCGGCGGCATTGATTCTGAGAGGAAGATACTGAGTTGTTCCTCCATATACTTTTCGTCCAACCACACGCTTCGCATATTGAACAGGGATCTTTCGAGTCCCTTGCACCAATAGAATACAGGCCGTAATCACCAGGATCAGTGCAGCCAATTCAATCAACAGAATAATTGCATTCGGGGTTGTATTGATCTCGTTGATGAAATTGGTTGGCAGGGCTGCAATAATCCCGATCATGATAAGTAGTGAAATACCGTTTCCAATCCCACGATCCGTAATACGTTCCCCCAACCACATTACAAATGTTGTACCAGCCGTGAGCACAACGATGGATGTCAAAATAAATGCCGTATTGCTTACAACGATGGCTTGGGGTGTTGTCGATATCAGATTAATCGCAAAACCAATTGCCTGTACAGCCGTAATACCAACGGTTCCGTATCGTGTAAGACGATTGATCTTTCGACGTCCCTCTTCTCCCTCTCTCTGTAACTTCTGAAAATAAGGGACCGTCGCACCCATCAACTGAATAATAATCGCTGCCGTGATGTAGGGCATAATCCCTAGAGCAAAGACTCCGGCTCGAGAAAATGCCCCTCCGACAAACATATCCAGGAGTCCCAATATACTGGAAGCGTCTCCAGTTCCCACGGCCAGTTGAGATGCATCTACACCCGGCATGGTGATAAAGGTTCCGATCCTGTATACCATCAAGACTCCCACAACGTATAGAATACGATCACGGAGATCTTGAATCTTGAAGATGTTCCTGAAATTATCTAATACGCTCATCGAAGATCCTTCAATTCAGAATGCTTATTGGATTTCTGCGATTGTTCCACCAGCTGCCTCGATTTTCTCCTTGGCAGACGAGCTGAATGCGTGAGCTTCAATACTCACTTTGCTGGTGATTTCACCCTCGCCGAGGATCTTGACCAGTTGTTGATCGTCTACAAGTCCTTCACGAATGAGATCCTGAATCGTGATGGTTTCCTGAAGTCGACCGGCTCCAATAAACTCCTCTATTGTCGCCACATTCAATGCCTGGTACTCTTTACGAAATCGGTTCTTGAAACCGAATTTCGGAATGCGTCGCTGCAAAGGCATCTGACCACCCTCGAACCAAGCTTTCAATTTGCTTCCACTTCGAGATTTTTGGCCATTATGACCTCGTCCGGATTGTTCTCCTCGTCCGGATCCTTGTCCCCGTCCTACCCGTTTTCGATTTCGTTGACTCGAAGACGGTGCTTTCAGTTCATGCAAGTTCATATCTCTTCCTCTTCTGTTTCTATCCTTCGAAAACTTTCTTGATGCTGACACCACGGCGTTGAGCAACTTCTGCCGGATCACTCAATTGTTTGAGAGCCGCAAAGGCTGCTTTCACCATATTGTGTGGGTTCGAGGAACCAATTGATTTTGAGAGGATATTCTCAACTCCGGATACGTCCAAAAGTGCCTTGACAGCGCCCCCTGCAATGACTCCAGTACCTCTGGATGCTGGGCGAAGAACCACTTTTCCTGCACCGGCTTTCCCGGTGACACTGTGGTGAATACTGCCTGCAGGTGTGACAGGGATTCGAATCAGATTCTTCTTGGCATCATCGAACCCTTTCTGGATGGCATCTGCGACTTCGTTCGCTTTCCCGAGTCCATGACCAACGACTCCTTCTCCATTCCCTACAACGACAATGGCATTGAAACCGAAGCGACGTCCACCTTTCACCACCTTGGAAACTCGGTTGATGTGAACCAACTTCTCTTCCAGGTTCAAATTGGCTGCCGGGATATTGTGTTTTCTTCTAATCTTGGGCATAGTCGTTCCGTTCGATATTAAAGATCCAGTCCACCTTCGCGAGCGGCCTCTGCAGCCGTCTTCACAATTCCATGATATTTATAGCCGCTTCGATCGTAAACAGCCTTTTCGACACCACGATCTTTTGCCAATTTGGCAACTTCCTGGCCAAGGAACCGGGCTTGGTCAATCCCGCCTTTTCCTTCCAGTTCTTCACAATAGGCTTTGCTTCTGGAAGATATTCCTACCAGAGTCTCACCTTTCATGTCATCGATCAATTGTAAATATACATGTTTGTTGCTCTTGTAGATCGCAAGTCTCGGCCGTTCCGACGTCCCGTGAATCGTGGATCGAACACGTCTCCGAATCTTGTTTCTTCGTTCTTTTTTAAATCTATTCCTGTCCATCGTTCAATTCCTAGATCGTTTATTTGGCAGCTGATTTACCGGCTTTGCGTCTAACCTGTTCATCCAGGTAACGAACACCTTTTCCTTTGTACGGTTCAGGCTTTCTGAGCGAACGTATTTTTGCACTAACCTGTCCAACCCGTTCTTTGTTGATACCACTCACTTTGATGATTGGATTCTTTCTGGATTTTGTGTCTACTTCGATTTTGACATCATCCGGTGGCACAAAAAAGATCGGGTGAGAGTATCCAAGATTCAGCTCCAACACATCTCCGGACATCGCAACACGATAACCGACACCTATTACTTCAAGCTGTTTGACATACCCGTCCGATACACCTGTTACCATATTGTGAATCAGTGAACGGTAGAGTCCATGAAGGGATTTGACACGTTTCTCTTCACTACTTCGGCGAACAACAATTTCACCATCCGTAATCTCTACCGAGATCTCGGGAGCCAACTGGAGCGTATCGCTCCCCTTCTCTCCCTTGACAGTGATGATATTGTCAGCGCCAAGTTGAAACTCGACGTTATCTGAAATTGGAACTGGTTGATTTCCTATTCTAGACATGATCGTATTCTCTTACGCTTCAAAAAGATTAATAGACACTGCAGAGAAGCTCACCACCTACATTGAGCTTTATTGCCTCTTTGTCCGTCATGATTCCACTGGATGTGGAGACAATCACGATACCCAGACCATTGTAGGATCTCGGGATCGCGTCCTGGCCCCTGTATTTTCTCAATCCAGGCTTGGAAATTCGTTTCATCTCCCGGATAACCGGGTGACCATACGAATCATATTTCAAGAAGAGGCGAAGAACTCCTTGCTTCCCGTCTTCAATATCTATGTAACGGCTGATGAAACCCTTTTCTACAAGGATCTTGGTCATCGCACGTTTCACTTTGGATGCGGGTATATCTACCCGACGATGACCCGCTTGTTGAGCATTTCGAACACGGGCCAAAAAATCTGAAATTGGATCAGTATGCATAGGATTCGTTCTCCGGTTTTACCAACTAGCTTTTCTAATGCCTGGAATTTTGCCATCGAGAGCCAGTTCACGAAACTTGATACGTGACACCCCGTATTTACTTATGTATCCTCTTGACCGTCCAGTCAAGTTGCATCGGTTTCGTACACGTGTAGGACTGGCATTACGGGGCAACTTTTGAAGGCCCTCCCAATCACCAGCCTCTTTCAGCTGTCGTCGCTTTTCAGCGTACTTGGCAACGGTCTCTTGCCGTTTCTTGTTTCTCGCTATCCAGGATTTTTTAGCCATGGTCTCTGTTCGTTTCTTGTATTAATTCCGTTTTCGGAAGGGCATTCCGAAAGCTTTCAATAGTGCATGGGCTTGCTCGTCTGTCTCTGCTGTTGTGACAAACGTTATATCCATCCCCCGAACCTTGTCCACTTTCTCTACATCGATCTCGGGAAAGATGGCAAATTCTTTAATTCCAAATGTATAGTTCCCTCGGCCATCAAAGCTTTTGTCCGGAATCCCTTGAAAGTCACGGGTTCTTGGCAAAGCCAGATTGATCAATCGATCCATGAACTCAAACATGATCTTCTTGCGAAGTGTCACTTTGCATCCAATCGGCATTCCTTCCCGAAGCTTGAAATTGGAAATGGACTTCTTGGCTCTGGTTTTTATCGCCTTCTGTCCAGTGATGGATCCCAAGTCAGCAGCAATGATATCGAGTGCTTTTTGATTCTCGATCGCCTCCCCTGCACCAACATTGATGACAATCTTTTGAAGCTTCGGTGCGGCCATGACATTCTGGAAAGAAAATTCCTCCATCAATGCCGGTCGAATCTCTTCTTTGTATTTTGTATAAAGTCTTGCTTCAGCCATGTTCAGGTCGCTTTACAATCTATTTATCAATGATTTCGCCACTTGTCTTGGCATATCGAACCCATCGCCCGTTCCCCTCTTCCTCGACACGCTTTCGTCCGATACGAGTCGGCTCTTCGGTTGTCGGATCGATCACCATTACATTGGAGATATGAATAGGGGCTTCACGTTGGAGTCGCCCACCTTGTGGATTCTCCTGGGTCGGTTTCTCATGAAAGGTGCGCATGTTCACGCCTTCAACAAGAACTCGATTGCGCTTCGGAAATACCGCAAGCACACGTCCTCTCGTTCCCTTGTCATTACCGGCGATGACCAATACATCATCCCCTTTCTTGACATGTAGTTTTTTCTGTTTGTTCGATGTTCTAGGCATAATCGTCGTTTTTAAAGGACCTCTGGTGCCAAGGATACAATTCTCATGTAGTTCTTCTCTCTAAGCTCTCTGGCTACCGGACCAAAAATTCGTGTTCCGATTGGTTCGTTATCATTGTTCAAGATAACAGCCGCATTCTCATCAAAGCGAATATAACTACCATCACGACGACGAACCTCTTTTGTCGTACGAACAACAACAGCTGTCACGACCTCTCCTTTCTTAACATTCCCACCGGGAATAGCCGTTTTCACTGAACAGGAAATCAGATCACCAAGCCTTGCATATCGACGCTTGGAGTCGCCCAGCACTTTGATACACTGAAGCCGCTTCGCACCGCTGTTGTCGGCTACCATTAACTTTGTCTGCATTTGAATCATGAGAGCTACCTGAATCTGTCGTTATTTTGCACGTTCCAGTACTTCGACCAGACGCCATGATTTTCGTTTGGACAACGGTCGTGTAGACATAATGAGTACTTTGTCCCCGATATTGGCAGAGTTCTCCTCGTCGTGGGCCATATACTTCGTTGTCTTCTTGATAAATTTGCTGTAAATCGGATGTTTTACCTGTCGCTCCACAGCAACGGTGATCGACTTGTCCATACGGTTGCTGACAACCCGACCCGTTCTTGTTCGTCTTTGTGCTCTTTCTGCTTGTGCCATATCTGACATTACTCAGCACCTACTTTTTCATTAATGACTGTCTTGATCCGGGCTATTTCACGCCGGGTTTCTTTAATCCGATTGGGGTTTTCCAACTGGCCAGCCACAGCTTTGTTGAACCGCAAATCTTCATTTAGCTCAATCTCGTCTTTCAATCGAGCCGTTAACTCGGTCATGGAGAGATCACGTAGTTCGTCTGCTTTCATCGTCTATCCTCCTATTCGCTGTAAAAATCACGTCGCATGACAAACTTCGTTTTGATCGGAAGTTTGTTGGATGCTCGTCGAATGGCTTCACGCGCCTGTTCTTCCGTCACACCAGAGATCTCAAACAGAATTCGGCCAGGCTTCACGGCTGCCACAAAATGGTCCAGTGCACCTTTCCCTTTACCCATTCGGGTTTCCGCCGGTTTGCTGGTAACCGGACGATCCGGAAAGATTCGTATAAACGTCTGTCCATCCCGTTGCAATGTTCGTGCAATGGCAATACGACACGCTTCAATTTGTCGAGCCGTAATGAATTTTGGCTCGAGCGCCTTGATGCCAAAGCTTCCAAATTCCAGAGTATGACCTCGCTGGGCCATCCCTTTCAGTTTGTCGCGATGAACACGACGTCGGTGTATCCTTTTTGGTTCAAGCATATCAGTTTCTGCCTACGTTTAGTTGCTTCGGCTCTTTTTTCTGGAACGACGTGACTTCCGACCATCATCTCCACCACGACGTTTTCTACTCTGCTCATTGTCGTTTCCTACCTGAGATCCAGGAGTGAGATCCACATCACCGATTACTTCTCCTTTGAAAATCCAGACTGAAATTCCGATCGATCCGTAGATGGTATTGGCCGTATGATTGTGGTAGTCAATGTCTGCCCGGAGGGTATGTAGTGGAACCCGCCCCTCTTTGTATTGTTCAGTTCGCGCCATCTCTGCGCCACCCAATCGACCGGCACATCGTATACGAATCCCTTTGGCACCCATTCTCATGGCTGAAGAAATGGCCGTCTTCATGGCACGACGAAACGATATTCTTGCCTGAAGCTGTTGGCCGATATTTTGAGCGACAAGACTGGCATCCAACTCTGCCCGCTTGATCTCGCTTACATTAATTTGAACCTCTTTATTGGTGATCTTTTTGAGCTCTTCACGCAACAGCTCAATCTGTTCACCACCTTTTCCAATAATTACTCCCGGTCGAGAAGTATTCAGTGACAACAGGATCCGCTTTGGGGTTCTCTCAATCACTACATTCGAGAGCCCGGCGTTATGGAGTCGAGCACCCAGATACTCACGTAGTTTATGATCTTCCAGCAACATGGCCGGCTCATTATCTTCAGAGTACCAGTTGGATTCCCAACCCTTGATAATTCCCAGTCTCAGACCTGTTGGATTCGTTTTTTGTCCCAATGTTCCAGCCCCTTATTCAGTTACAATTTCTTCTTGTTTCGCAACCACGACAGTAATGTGACTACTGTGCTTCAGGATTCGGTTGGCTCGCCCTTGTGCTCTGGGTTGGATTCTTTTAAGTGTGACTCCTTCGTCCACCATGATCGTCTTGATGTAGATCATGTCATCATCCAGTCGCTCTTCATCATGTCGGTCTCTCAAATTTGCAGCTGCAGATTTGATCACCTTGGCCACATCCTTTGCAGAACCCTTGGGTGTAAATTCCAACTGCTTAAGGGCTCTGTCTACACGTTCTCCACGAACTGCGTTTGCAACCAAGCGAACTTTCCGTGGAGACTTGCGAAGATGTCGCTGTACAGCCTTTGCTTCGAAAATTGGATTATCCATCATGCTTTGCTCTTACGGTTATTTGGCTCCTTTCTTGACCGGATGTCCGCGGAATGTACGCGTTGGCGCAAATTCACCCAGCTTGTGACCTACCATGTTCTCTGTTACGTATACAGGGATGAACTGCTTACCGTTATGCACAGCCAGTGTCAGTCCGATGAAATCAGGTGTAATCATGGAGCCTCTGGACCAGGTCTTGATTACACTCTTCTTCCCGCTTTGATTCATCTTGTCGACCTTACGCTGAAGCTTGTAATGAACGAAAGGTCCCTTCTTTAGTGAACGTGGCATAGTGGTAATTCCGATTATTTGTCGTTACGTCGTTTGACAATAAATTTGGACGAAAGCTTTCGTCGATTTCGGGTCTTCTTCCCTTTGGCAGCTTGACCCCATGGAGATCTCGGATGTCCACCAGAGGCCTTTCCTTCACCACCTCCCATCGGGTGATCTACCGGGTTCTTTGCAACACCACGGGTGACCGGTCGGCGTCCAAGCCAGCGAGTTCGACCAGCTTTCCCTTTTGCTGTATTGAAATGATCATGATTGCTTGTGCTTCCAACTGTTGCAAAACAGGTACCAAGAAGCATTCGTACTTCTCCGCTCGGGAGCTTGATCGTTGCATACTTCTCGGTCTTTGCCACGAGTTGGGCAGATGTCCCTGCACTGCGACAAAGCTGACCTCCCTTTCCAGGCTGCATCTCGATATTGTGGATAATCGTACCTGCCGGCATATTTCGCATTTGAAGCGTATTACCTGTATCCGGTGCGACTTTCTCCCCATTGATAATCGAGTCTCCGACAGAGAGACCGGAAGGTGCAAGGATGTATCGCTTCTCTCCGTCTGCATAGGCAAGAAGAGCGATAAATGCCGTTCGGTTCGGATCGTATTCAATCGATTGAACCTTCGCGGGAATATTCATCTTGTTCCGTTTAAAGTCGATATCCCGGTAACGACGTTTGTGACCACCGCCTATACGGCGAGAGGTCATGCGTCCACGATTGTTCCGACCACCGGACTTACTCAGTCCTTTGGTTTTTGATTTGAGCGGACGTTTACCCGTCAATTCATCAAATACAGGAGCAACGCGATGTCTCTGTCCGGGTGTAACCGGTTTTAACTGCTTCGTAGCCATGAGTACAATCGATTAAATTTCGCTGAACAGATCAATTTCACCTTCCTTCAAGGTGATGATCGCTTTCTTCCAAATCTTGCTGCGACCATCGACATAACCGCCCTTCGTAAATCGACCTTTCGGTTTTGAAGGAACAATCATGGTATTGACACGCTTCACTTTTACATCCGGATAACGCTCTTCTATCGCACGTTTGATCTCCGTCTTTGTCGCTGCACGTGCAACCCGGAATGCATACTGTTTGTAATCATCCTGCAATCGGGTCAGCTTCTCCGTAATCAGTGGCTTCTCAAGGATATTCATGCTGCTTCCTCTTCCGTTTTGGGTTTGAAGCTATTCTCCAATCGAGAGAGTCCGCTCTCCTGAATAAGCAGGACATCTGCATTCAGAATCTCGTAAGTAGACGGGGCGTGTGCCTCGCGAACCTTCACTCCCGGCATATTTCTGGCCGACAGGTAGAGCATGCGATCCGTCTCTCCCGTCAGTAGAAGAATCTTTTTACCAGACAGTTCCAGCTTTTTCAACAATTGGCGAACCGATTTTGTGGACGGTGTGTCATAAGATCCATCCTCAAGAACCCGTATCGCCTCTTCACCTGCTTTCACAGATAGAACAGATTTTCGGGCCAATTGCTTCATTTTCTTGGTCAACTTCATCTTGTAAGACCGCGGCTTTGGTCCGAATACCGTACCTCCACCCTTAAGCAACGGCGAACGTATAGACCCTCTTCGAGCCATTCCTGTTCCTTTTTGTTTGTACGCTTTTTTTCCGCCACCACGAACTTCACCACGCTCCTTGGTATTGGCCGTACCCTGACGTTGATGCGCCAGGAACCGCTTTACATCTTCGTAAACGACGGTTTCATTGGGTTCAATTCCGAAAACAGACGAGTCGAGTTCAACTTGTTTACCGCTTTCGTCTCCTTCAAGAGTGTAGACATTCAATTTCATTATGCTACCTCCGCAGTGGATTTATTGTAGATCTTCACGTAGCCACCGTTTCGACCAGGAACCGAACCCGTAACAAGCAGGGTATTGGACTCTTCGAAAATCTTGGCCACACTCAGATTTTTTATTTTCACTTGGTCATTACCGGAACGTCCAGCCATTCTCTTTCCTTTGAAAACTCGAGAAGGATCCGAGGCATTACCAATGGAGCCAGGCGCTCGCAGACGATCAGACTGACCGTGAGTTGTTTCGCCAACACCACCGAAGTTATGTCGTTTCATGACACCTGTGAAACCTTTTCCTTTGCTGATACCGATGACATCGACAATGTCTCCAGCATTGAAAATATCCGATACCTTGATCTCGTCACCGAGTGATACACCTTCCGGAAGATCGCCCCGAAACTCAGTGATTCGGGCCTTTGCATTGGCACCGGCTTTCGAGAGGTGACCTTTTAGTGCTTTGGACAAACTCTTTTCACTTTTATCAAATGAAGCAAGTTGCAGCCCACTGTATCCGTCAGACTCTTCTGTCTTGATCTGGGTAATGACGCACGGCTCCACTTCGATGACAGTAACCGGAATGCTCCGTCCCAGTTCATCGAAAATACTCGTCATACCAACTTTCTTTCCTATCAAACCACTCATGGGTATCCTTCTTTGTCAGCGTTTATACTTTAATTTCGACATCTACACCTGATGGAAGCTCCAGCTTCATCAGAGCATCGACTGTCTGTGAACCGGTAGACAGTATATCGATCAGACGTTTGTGAGAACGATACTCAAATTGTTCTCTGGACTTCTTGTTCACGTGAACCGAACGATTAACCGTGATAATATTCTTCTTTGTCGGCAACGGAATCGGACCCGATACAACGGCACCGGTCGACTTAACCGTTTGAATAATCTTCTCTGCAGACTTGTCAATCAGGTTGTGATCGTACGACTTCAGCTTGATACGTATTTTCTGTTGTGTTGCCACGTGTTATCCCAGGTCTGTTTTAAGAATTAGTCCAGAATTTTTGATACGACACCGGCACCCACGGTTCGGCCACCCTCACGGATCGCAA
>JBBEBE010000012.1:0-68232 GCA_040882505.1 Balneolaceae bacterium
ACCTGCGACCCTTCGCTCCCAAAGCGAATGCGCTACCGGACTGCGCCACTCCCCGTCATGCTGTTCCATCCAAACCATCGTTGGTTTGAAAGAACGCAAATATAAAAGGATTCATGCCGTAAATCAACGAGACGAATCACAAAAGTTAAGCTTGATTCTACATTCTATGGTTCGCCTCGAATCCATTCCTGCAATACTCCCGTGCCGTAACTGACAAGCTGGAGAGTCGATGTGACAATGGCAAACAGAGAGACAGGCAGGGATTCTTTTCTCCATCCTGCGTGGAGAAAAAGGCATACAGCCCAAACGAAATAGGGTCCCAGGGGCCATAGTGACTTAAACGGAAAGACGCTTATCAGGGCCGTCAAGAGATAAAACAGAAATAGAGTGGGGAGCAGATGGATCCATCGGAACGAATCCGGGTGTTTTCGTTTGATCGACACACGTGCACGTCCGAAAAAGTGGAGCTGTCTCACAAAACGACCAAGTGTGTCTCTTCGCCTGTGATAGACCCAGGCATCGCTCAGTAGACGAATGCGGTATCCGGCTTCCCGAATTCGAATGGATAGATCGAGATCTTCACCTTTTCGGGTCCGCTCATATCCTCCAGTTGCTCGATAGACAGTTCGATGGATACCCATGTTGAAGCTTCTCGGGTGCCACGTGTCGGCCATCCGTATATCTCCGCGAATACCTCCCGTTGTCAGAGGAGAGGTCATGGAGTAGTTGATGGCTCTTTGTAGACGTGTAAATGAAGAGTGAGCCCGATCCGGTCCCCCCCAAGCGTCAAATGGTTCGACCCGAAGGGCCTGTTTGACGGTTTCAAAATAGTGTGGTGGAATCAGACAGTCCGAGTCAAATACGACCAGGTATTCACCCAGTGCACGTTCAAATCCATAATTTCGACTGAATCCCTGTCCGCTGTTTGGTTTTTCGAAGTAGCGGATTTCCAGGCGATCCTGGTATCGATGGACGATCTCTTGACAGCGATTCACGGACCCGTCTTCAATGACAAGTACTTCAAAATCGGTGCAGGTCTGCTTGGTCAGACTCTCCAAAAGTTCGTCAATCTCTTTCGGGCGGTTGAATACGGGAACAATGATGGAAAAAAGCATCTATCAAGGGTGTAGAGGTTTGCCCAAATCTTTGGACGAATTTCGACCAAAGATAGGAGATTCCAAAGGGAGGCCTCAATCCTCTTTTTCTTTTTCAAGATCAATCTCCGTATGCTTGGGCACTCAAAATGGATGTAAATCGGGAATAGAGGACAGATGATGATTCGATATACGGGTTGGATGGCTCTGATCTGCTTGATGGCAGGTGGATGGAATATGGACATCGTGCAGGCACAACAGATAGACGTTACTTCGCTTCAGAACGGATCTGGGGAATGGGTCGGGGATACCCGGTTGCAACGTAGCGGAGATATGATACGTGTCGAATCACCAAGAGGTGAAGAGGTGCTTGCGACGGTAGCAGACCTTTCCATATCACCCAATCGACAGTTTTGGGGAGTGATCCAGAGGGGACATTCGGTTCGTGTCCGTTTGTTCGATCAGGACGGGAGTCCACTACTGGATCATGAGCTCGATTTTGTGGATGGAGCAGATGAAACTTTGGCGCTCTACCTTCTGGACAACGGGACGTATGTTGTGCGTGACAATGTGGCCAATTTTACCCGTCACGATCTGGACGGTTCAATCGGAGTACGTCATTCGAACTTTTCAGGAGCGACCGGAGGAGAAAGGCCTTCATATCTGGTCAGTGACCGATTCGGGCTCACGTCTCTCTATGTTGTTCCCGATATTCAGTACGGGGAGAACCGTGGATCCATGGTGAGACTTCTGAAAGGGTATGGCGAGGCGTCGGAGACCATCCATGAGAGTCGGGATCGAACGCTTTTGCATGTTGGTCTCTCGCCGGACGGACGTCAGGTGTTGATGATTCAGGAGATGCCCGGTATGGATGAACGAATTGTAGAGCTGGTGGATCGATTCGGTAATCTGATTCAGACAATCGAGAGTGAAGAGCCGTGGATAGGTGGGGCCGTAGACGAATCCGGAAACGTGATCACACTATTTACAACATCACGTGTGCAGAGCTTTCGGGTCGGGGATGCAGAGAGACTGGGCAGCAGCACAGTTCGGGGAGAAGAGGTGTTCTATGGTGGGTATTGCTCGTCTCGCGAAGAGATGGTGATTTTGACAGGGAGTGTAGACGAGTCGTCGGCAAGGATCACCGGTGCCGAAATTCAAGTCGTAAGCCTGCGTGCCCGATCTCTGGTTCGTGAACCCGTACCGGGTGGTACATTGACATGGAACGGCTCAACTGGTGTGAACCTGAATTGTGGGGAGACACGTCACGAGATCAACGGCGTGGGTCGAACGATTCGCGTCCAACCCACTTTTTAATCCCGTCTTTTCCATTCGTGCCCGGTCGAGAGGTTCAGGCTTGAGCTTCCTCTTCCGACTTTGAGTTCTCATCGTCTGATGAGTCGGCGGGTCGGTTCTCCGTTACCTGACTATCATCCCAGTCGAACGCCAGCCCATCTCTTGAGGGATTCATTTTTATCTTGATGGTAGAACCAGCCGGCCACCGACTTTCCAGGAGCTCCTCTGCAAGTGGATCCTCGACATACTTTTGGATGGCACGCCTCAACGGGCGAGCACCAAACTTCTGATCGAATCCTTTTTCGGCGATGAACTCCCGAGCGGCTTTGGTTATGTCCAGTTCGTAACCCAGCTCGTGGATTCGTTTGAAAAGATCCTTCGCGAGAATGTCGATAATCAGAAGGATATCTGACTTTTCAAGTGGTCGGAAGGTGATGACATCATCGATACGATTCAGGAATTCAGGATTGAATACCTTTTTCAGAGCATCCTGGATGGTGGATTTCATTCGTGCATAGTCGAAGGACCCGTCCGCAGCATCAAATCCGATCCCTTTGCCCATGTTTCGGATGTCACGGGCACCGATGTTGGATGTCATGATGATGATGGTGTTTCGGAAATCTACCTTTCGTCCGAGGCTGTCCGTCAGTATTCCGTCATCCAGCACTTGAAGCAGGATATTGAAGACATCCGGGTGTGCCTTTTCGATTTCGTCGAGAAGAACGACACTGTAGGGTTTGCGTCGTACTTTTTCGGTCAGAACGCCCCCTTCTTCATAACCGACATAGCCGGGAGGTGCTCCGACAAGTCTGGAGACACTGAACTTCTCCATGTATTCACTCATGTCGATGCGTACAATGGCGTCATCCTTGTCGAAAAGATACTTGGCCAGTACATTAGCCATTTCGGTCTTTCCGACTCCTGTGGGTCCGAGAAAGATAAATGATCCGATGGGACGCGAGGGATCCTTGAGACCCGCACGGGTTCGCTGAATCGCTTTTGTCAGTTTGACAATCGCCTCGTCCTGGCCAATGATCTTTTTCCCCAATTCGCTCTTCATGGCGAGGAGCTTCTTGCCTTCACTCTGTGTAATGCGAGTGACAGGGACTCCACTCATCATGGCAACGACTTCAGCAACATCCTCTTCCCCGACGTTGTAGATGATCGTCTCGGAACTTTGTTCCCATCGTTCTTGTGCTTCTTCGAGATCACGAGTCAGTCGTTTCTCGCGATCACGCAGGCGGGCTGCTTCTTCGAAACGCTGTTTTTTGACCATTTCGTTCTTTTCGAACCCGGTCTTCTCGATCTCCTCTTCAAAGTCCAGAATTTCCTTGGGGACAACAATGTTGGAGAGGTGAACCCGGGCTCCCACTTCGTCAAGTGCATCAATGGCCTTGTCTGGCAGAAAATGATCCGTAACGTAGCGGTCCGTAAGTTTTACACACGCCTCAATCGCCTCCTCTGAATATTGAACGCTGTGGTGCTTCTCGTACTTCCCCCGTACTTGCTTCAATATTTCGATGGTCTCATCGATGGTTGTCGGATCTACCATGATCTTCTGAAACCGACGTTCGAGGGCTCCGTCTTTCTCAATGTGTTGGCGATATTCGTTGAGTGTGGTCGCACCGATTGCCTGAATATCTCCACGGGCAAGAGCCGGTTTCAACATATTGGAGGCATCGAGAGAACCACTTGCGCCACCGGCACCTACAATGGTATGTAGTTCATCAATGAACAAGATGACATCATCGGTCTTCTCCAGTTCACTCATGACGGCTTTCATGCGCTCTTCAAACTGGCCACGATACTTTGTGCCTGCAACGAGTGCGGCCAGGTCTAGTGCGATGACGCGCTTGTCATAGAGTACTCTCGATACTTTTCTCTCTACAATTCGTGTAGCCAAGCCTTCGGCGATCGCTGTTTTCCCTACTCCGGGTTCACCGATGAGTACGGGATTATTCTTTTTGCGGCGACTGAGCACTTGGGCAACTCGTTCAATCTCTTTTTCTCGTCCAATAATCGGATCCAGACGCCCCTCAATGGCCATCTGAGAGAGATCTCTTCCGAAGTTGTCCAAAACCGGAGTTTTCGATTTCTCCCCTTTCTTTTCGCGGCTTGTACTGCCTTGAGACGGGTTCTTTGAGGAAGAAGAGAGACTGGAGGCTTCGGGTGCATCCGGTTCATCCCGACTCTCACGACTTTTTCCGGAAATGATCAGATCCAGCTCTTCACGAACAGAATCATACGATACATTGAACTGTTGAAGGATCTGGGCTGCAATATTCTCTTCATCCCGAAGCAGGGAGAGAAGAAGATGTTCCGTACCAATGGTGTCACTTTTATAAAGTTTGGCCTCCAGATAGGTGATGCGGAGAACCTTTTCGGCCTGCTTGGTCAACGGAATATTCCCTACCGTAACCGAACCGCCGGTTCCACGAACGGTATCTTCGACTGTTTTCTTCAACTTGTATAGATCACAGTCCAGATTCTTGAGAATCCGTACCGCTACACCATCACCCAGTCGAATGATGCCGAGAATAAGGTGCTCGGTTCCAATGTAGTCATGCCCAAGCCGGAGAGCTTCTTCCCGGCTGAATTGGATGACGTCACGTACTTTACTCGAAAAATTACCCTCCATTGAACACCTGCAGCTTTTGAATCGATGAATGGGTCTGTGGACAGCTGTAACGAGCCTGCAACGGCTTTCGTTCACCGCTAAAATCAAGGTAGTGTTGGGATCCTGTAAAAGCAAACAAACGGCGGCTCAATCAAGAACCGTCGACCACCGAAAAAAGAGGTAAAATAGTCGAGTTTATGAAGAATAGAGAGGGTTCCCAGTCATCTCGTCGGGTTGTGGAAGACCCATTATTTTGAGAAGAGTCGGGGCAACATCTGCCAGGGTTCCGTCATGCATGGTGACATTCGTAATGCCGTCCAGAATCGCCGGTACCGGAGCTGTCGTGTGGGCGGTGTGCGCAGTGCCGTCGGGCTGGATCAAACGATCGGCATTTCCGTGGTCAGAGATGATCAACGTTTTGTATCCATGCTTGCGAGCTGTCTCCAGGATTCTGGAGAGTTCGTGATCGACGGTTTCAACAGCCTTGATGGCTGCATCGAGATCACCGGTGTGACCGACCATGTCGGGATTCGCATAATTGACAATCGCCAGACTGTATATCTCGCGAGCGAGAGCCTCGGCAAGCTTGTCAGTCACTTCGGATGCACTCATCTCGGGTTGTAGATCATAGGTAGCCACTTTCGGGCTGGGAATGAGAATGCGATCTTCATTCGGATTGGGAGTCTCGTCACCACCATTGAAAAAGTATGTGACATGCGGGTACTTCTCGGTTTCTGCAATTCGCAACTGGCGAAGATCCTTTGAGGCGACCCACTGTCCGAGTGTATGGACCAGCTCGGCAGGAGGGTAGGCCACATGAACTCGAGTAGAGAACGTTTCGTCGTACGAGGTAAATGTGGTGATCTGTAGATCAAGATCATCGTCGGCAAATGGAACCTCGTCGATGGAAAGTAGTGCCTTTATGATCTGACGCGCTCGATCGGCCCGAATGTTGAAAAAGATCAGGCTGTCGCCCGGCTCAATGCGAAGTTCATTCTCGGTGTCAAAAAGATGCGGCTTGATGAATTCATCGGTAATTCCGTCTTCGTAGGAGGATCTGAAAGCCGAATCCGGATTGTCGGATCTTGTCCCCTTTCCGTGAACCAGAAGATCGTAGGCCAATTCGGTTCGTTCCCAACGGTGATCCCGATCCATGGCATAGTATCGACCGATGATCGAGGCAAGTGACCCTGTTCCGTGACGTTGGGCGAATTCAAGAAAGGATTTGTAGTAGTCGATGCCACCGTGAGGAGAGGTGTCTCGCCCATCGGTGAATGCATGGACGGCGACATGATTCAGATCATATCCGGAAGCCATCTCAAGCAGCGCATCGAGATGATTCAAATGGCTGTGTACACCACCGTCCGAGAAAAGTCCCAACAGGTGGACCTTTCCACGCTTTTCGCCTCGTTTGAAAGCGGCTTGAAGAGCTTCGTTCTCGAAAAATGATCGATCCCGTATCGATTTGTTGATCCTCGACAGTTCCTGCCAGACAATCCGCCCTGCGCCAATATTGAGGTGGCCAACTTCGGAGTTACCGAATTGACCTTCAGGCAGACCCACGTCCTCTCCGCTTGCCGTGAGTCGGCTGTTGGGCTGTGACGCCAGGAGTCGGTCCAGGCAGGGGGTATGGGCTCTGGAAACTGCATTTCCTTCGGAATCTTCGGCAAGACCCAGGCCGTCGAGTATCACAAGTAATGCTTTATCGGAGCTCACATCCATCAGGATTGAATCAGAGGCTGTTCACGTGCTTCGTTAATTGAGCCTTCTTTCGGGAGGCCATTTTTTTGGTAACGATCCCCTTGACACTCATTCTGTCCAGATTAGAGACCGTCTCTTTGAGAAGAGACTCTGCTTTCTCTTTGTCCTGTTCGGCCAGGACATTCTTGATCATGGTTCGTGTCCGGCTGCGCTTTTCACGATTGACTTGACGCCGTTTGGCATTCTGGCGCATCCGTTTGATGGCGGATTTGTGTTGTGGCATAATTTGGTTGAGTCAGATTATTACGCGAAGTTTGTTGAGGCGTCAAATTTATTGGTTATCGTTTCATTATCCAAGAAAGGATTGATAATTATTTGGATTAAAAGTAATTTAACCGTTCTGTTAGATGATTGTAGTTATTGATGGTCCTTCGGGGTCCGGGAAAAGTTCAATTGCCAAGGCTGTATCCAATAGGCTCGGCATCCAGTATCTCGACTCAGGCGCTCTCTATCGTGCTGTAACGTGGATTTGGCTCGAGTCAGGAGAGCATGAAGACAGAATCCTGGATATCCTGGAAAACCGGGAGATTCATTTTGACTCAAAGGGAGATCGATTCTCTGTCCGAGTCGATGGAAAAGAGATCTCTCGGGAGATACGGTCGCAACGGATCTCGCACCAAGTCGGAAAAATGGCGCGACGTCGCGATGTCCGTGACTTTGTAAACAAGCGGATGCGGGATGCGGTTCGAACCGGGTTCTGGATCGCCGATGGTCGTGATCTTGGATCGGTGGTATTTCCGAAAGCAGAGTTGAAAATATTTATGGATGCGCCGCTCGAATTGCGGGCTGGTCGCAGATACAAGGAACTGGTGGAGTCCGGAGAAGACGTGACACTTGACGAGATCACAGCTTCTCTTCGAGACAGAGATCAGGCCGATCGCGAGAGATCGGAAGATCCTTTGGTGAAACCCGACGATGCAGTCACGATTCAGAACGAGGGCATCTCGTTTGATGAGCAAGTACTTGAACTGGCTACAATGATTCAAACAAGGATCGACAAACAAAAACAATAACCCTAATCCCACCCTCCAGAGTGGAGCGTGCGGTACGAGAACAGGAAAAATCAATGTCAGAAGAACAAAAACAGGAATTGGAAAAAGAAGTCGCAGAACAGTCCGAGAAGGCGAGCGGTGAAGCCGAAGAGACAAGCTCAGATTCTGAGCCCGAAGTTGCTGCACCGGCTGTGGAAGCCGATCAAGAGATCGCTGTATTTACGGGTGAGAAAGCAGAGAAGATTTACACATTCGAGCAGCTGGAAGCGGCATCCGAGGATTATTCGGACGATGAGTTCAACGAGCTCGCCTCCATGTACGAGGATACGCTCAATGAAATCGAAGAGAAAGAGATTGTCACAGGGATTGTTGTCTCTGTCGACGAGAAGTATGTAGTTGTCGATATCGGATTCAAGTCTGAAGGAATTGTTCCGGTCAATGAATTTCCATCCAGCACGGTCGAGAAATTGCAGCCGGGCGATGAAGTGGAAGTATTCCTGGATCGGGTCGAAGATCGTGAAGGCCAGCTGATACTCTCACGAAAGAAAGCCGATATTCTACAAGCGTGGGAGACGATTGAGAAAGCCCACGATACAGATGAAGTTATTGAAGGAACCATTCAGCGCCGAATCAAGGGTGGTATGGTTGTGGATATCTTTGGCATTGATGCTTTCCTGCCAGGATCTCAAATTGATGTTCGACCGGTTCGTGATTTTGATGCCTATGTTGGGAAGACCATGGAGTTTCAGGTCGTCAAACTGAATATGCAGGCAGAGAACGTGGTTGTTTCCCACCGTGCTCTGATCGAATCTGATTTGGAAGAACAGCGGGAAGAGATCCTCGAATCGATCGAAGCCGGGCAAGTTCTCGAAGGAATTGTCAAAAATATCACCGATTTCGGAGTCTTTATCGATTTGGGTGGAGTGGATGGACTTCTCCATATCACCGACCTCTCATGGGGGCGTGTGGATCATCCCGACGAAATCGTACGACTCGATCAGCGCATGAATGTGGCTGTTATTGACTTTGACGAGAAGAGCAAACGAGTTTCACTCGGACTGAAGCAGTTGCAACCGCATCCGTGGACTGGAATCAATGAGAAGTATCCCGAAGGAGAGCGCGTTCAAGGACGCGTGGTTTCCATCGCCGATTACGGTGCCTTTATCGAACTTGAAAAAGGTGTCGAGGGTCTGATTCACATCAGCGAAATGTCTTGGACGCAGCACATCAAGCACCCGTCTCAATTGGTGGAGAAGAACGACATTATCGAGTGTGTCGTACTCAACATCAACGAAGAGGAGAAAAAGATCTCGCTGGGCGTCAAGCAGCTTGAGAAAGATCCTTGGGAAGACCTGCTGGAGCGATATCCAATTGGATCCCGCCATACCGGTATTGTTCGGAACCTCACCAACTTCGGTGTGTTTGTCGAACTCGAACCCGGAATTGACGGATTGGTTCACGTTTCTGACTTGAGTTGGACAGTGAAAGTGGAGCATCCAAGCGAGGTAGCCGAAAAAGGTCAGGAGATGGAGATTGTTGTTCTGGCAGTCGACTTCGACAATCGACGAATCACACTGGGTCACAAGCAGATCGGTGAGAACCCTTGGGAACGATATGCAGAGCAATACGGTCCTGGAAGTACAGTTAAAGCTCCTGTGACAAAAATTACAGACAAAGGTCTCTTTGTCCAGCTGGAAGAGAACGTGAGTGCCTTCTTGCCTCAGTCAAAACTGGCAGAGGAAGTAGAGGACCTGAACGAAGCTTTCAGTGAAGGAGATGAAGTGGAAGCCTTCGTGGTCGAATTTGACGAGCCGGCCAAGAAGATCGAACTTTCGCAAAAGGAGAAAGAGACATCCAAGGCAAAAACGACACGTGCGACTCGCAGCGAGTCGGTAGAGACGGGAACTCCGACGCTCGGAGAGGTGTCCGGTCTCGCCGAAATGCTGGCTCAGAAGAAGCGTGAAGAGGGCGAAAGCGAAGACGAAGACGAAGAGTCCTGATCGATTCTATCGTGTTTCAATACAAAAAAGGCTCCTTACCTCGCGGTAGGGAGCCTTTTTTTATATCGGCAGGTACGATTTTATCAGGGTCTGCGAGAAGGAGAATCAGTCAAGGTAGAAGTAGACATTGCTGTTGTCGGAATCCTTGCTCGATTTGATTTTGGTTCCCTGCTCTTTGTTGATGGTATAGACAATATTTCTCATCGAATTGAGTTCACGATCATTTTTATACCCGACTCGAATCGCATCCCCGCCTGGTTTTAGTTTATCCAAAGCATCGATCAGTGGTTGATACTTGGATGAACTGTTTCGAGAGACTTTTACTGTGTTCTTGGGTACAATTTTTACTTTCATCAGCAGATTGTCCTTTGATTGTTATTTATGCAGATGAATATTCGAAATTTATTATAAAGGATCAACTGTATTGATGAAATTTAGTGTCAATAACCTATTTGATTATCGTGTACCAGTAAAATCAAGGAACAGGAACTGTCGATAATATTTGCTGGATAATCTCCTCTGGGCCGATATTTTCCGCTTCGGCTTCAAAGGTTGGAATGACGCGGTGACGTAAAATATCCATGGCAATCGTCCGGACATCTTCCGGAGTGACATACGCACGATGGTTCATGAATGCAACCGCCCGGGCTGCCAGATTCAGATTGATGGTGGCACGGGGTGAGGCGCCAAAGTCGATGAGGGGTTCCAGTGAAGAGAGTCCATTGTCTGAAGGTTGTCGTGTAGCAAAGATGAGATCGAGGATATAGGATTCCACTTTTTCATCCATGTAAATTTTATTGATCGCTTCTCTGGCTCTGAAAATTTGATCGACGGATACGACGGGTTGAACCGTTTCGCGTTCTCCGGTTCGAGCCATACGTCTCATGATTTCCCGCTCTTCTTCACGGGTCGGGTACCCAATATGGATCTTCATCATGAATCGGTCTACCTGCGCTTCAGGTAATGGGTACGTTCCCTCTTGCTCGACCGGGTTTTGTGTGGCCAATACAAGAAAAGGTTGGTCCAGTGGGTAGGTGGTGTCTCCGATGGTGACTTGAAGTTCCTGCATCGCTTCCAACAGGGCACTTTGAACTTTTGCAGGTGAACGGTTGATTTCATCTGCCAGGATAATATTCGAAAAGATGGGCCCTTTTTTGACTACGAATTGACCCTCTTTCTGATTGTAGATCAATGTTCCGATCAGATCGGCCGGCAATAGATCCGGGGTAAACTGTAGACGCTGAAACCCGGTATCGATCGCTTTTGCGAGCGAGGAGACTGTTAATGTTTTTGCCAACCCTGGAACGCCTTCCAGAAGAACATGTCCTTCTGTAAGCAGTCCGGTCAGAAGGCGGTCGATCATGATCCGTTGACCAATCACTACTTTTCCCAGTTCCGTATACAATGTGTCGAGAAATTGGCTTGTCTCTTCAATCTCTTCCGTAAGCCGGTTCATGTCCGGTTGTTCATTCATTCTGAAATCTCCGTCGGTTCTTCAAATGGGTAAGCGTTTGCTGATTTCCGTTTTGGTCGGATTGAAAATGTCAAAATCTAGGCAGAAAGAGTACTCTGTTTGGTGAAAATTCGTAGCAATGCAGGATTCATCCGAATGTAAATGGATCTTGAAGGCGGTGCCAAATTTGTCTACATTTAGCCCTTCAAAATCAACTGGGCTTCTATGATCACCTACGCTTTTGTACTACTTGCTGTATTTGCGATCGCAACGGCTTTGGCTCTGGTCCTGAGCAAAAACACGGTCAATAGTGCGCTTTTTCTCGTACTCAACTTTATAACGGTTGCAGGTCTGTATCTTCTGCTTGAAGCACAGTTTCTTGCGATGATTCAGATCGTTGTGTACGCCGGCGCCATTATGGTTCTGTTTCTGTTTGTCATCATGCTTCTCAATTTGGATGATGAATCGACACTTTTCAGCAAGTGGAGATTCCGGTATTTGTTGGCATTTCTACTGGGTGCCGGTTTGATCGGACAGATTACATACAGCTTGGGAGGAGTTGCCGGTCAGTTGCCCGAGATTTCCGATCGTATGAGTGAGATCGGAACAGTGGAAGCAGTTGCCGAGGTTCTGTATACGGACTTTATGCTGCCTTTCGAGATGACGGCTGTACTCCTTACAGCTGCAGTTGTCGGAGCCCTCCTTATCGCTCAGTATAAAGTCAAAACGACGGAGCAGGTTAGCAAATGATTGGAATTGATTGGTATCTCTCACTGAGTGCAGTTCTCTTCACAATCGGTGCCGTTGGCGTGCTGATTCGAAGAAATGCGATCGTGGTATTTATGTGTATCGAGTTGATGCTCAATTCTGTTAATATTTCCTTGATAGCATTTGCAAGCTACCATGGGGATATCACAGGCCAAATTCTGGTCTTTTTTGCGTTGGCAGTTGCCGCTGCAGAGGCAGTTATTGGTCTGGCCATCATTTTGGCCATCTTCCGAAATCACCTTTCCATTGATGTTACCAAAGTGAATCTTCTTCGCTGGTAACTCCAAAGGCACAAGATTGGATTCAATCCACTTTCGGATATCGGGTTCAAACGATATCTGTTGGTGTGTGGATCCTGAAAGTTTCAGGTGGTTTCCGATTCGATATCCGGTAGTGTCTCCAGGGTTTTCCAGATCTGGAAAAGAGCTCTCGGGACATGAAAACACCCTTTCCATTTCCCTCCTTTCAGTGACATGTTTAGATCACCATGTCGATCCAGATATCCAAACCATTCAGGGAAGTCCGGATCACGGAAATGATTCCAGTTGTAGTCGTGCACGCGTTGAAACCACTCCAAACTTTTTGACTCTCCGGTCCAGCGGTATGCTTTGATCAAAGCAATGGTCGTTTCGAGGTGAACCCACCATAATTTTTGGCTCCATTCGAGCTGTTGGGGTGGAGCTCCTTTCCGGTCCAGATAATAGAACAACCCACCATCTGAATGATCCCAACCGTAATCAATCATGCGATGCGTGATGGAGGCTGCTTTTTCAATCCATTCTCGTTCGTTGAATCTCTCTCCGAGGTCCATCAGGAACCACATCGCTTCAATGGCGTGACCCGGTAGCACAAGGCGACCATCGAACGTATCGCTGAGTGATCCATCCGGGCAGATGTTCTCGAGAACAATTCCGAGTTCGGGTCGGTAGAATCGGTTCAAAATTTGATCGGCGATCTCGTAAGAGTGTCGTTGGATTTCGTTCTCGTCCAGTAGGTGGTCGATCTCCATTGCCAGGTTCGAGAGGATCATTGGGAGGGCAAAGTTGTCGAGAGATCGCGTAGATGGAATAGATTTACTCCACTTGCCTTTTGGATTCTCGCGTCGCTTGAGTGTTTGCCGGAAGGTCTGCAGAGCCGCTGAAATCGAAATCCATAAAATTCGGGGGATGTGAAAATATTCAACCGGCGCCAAAAGACGGCAAACAAGATTCCGCCAATCATGAGGGCAAGGCTGAATCGACTGATGTACCACCAGTAGACAAAGACTCCGGTGATCACGGTCATTCCGCAATACGCTGGAGCTACATCTGCATTGAGGGTGGTCGCCGAGTAGGAGACTCCACTCATGAAACCGGAAACATCCCGTCCACCGAGGAAGTAGTTCTCGAGCCCTTGTTGGGCAAATGAACGAAAATAGAAACCGAGGCCGAGCAGGAGGACGACATAGAGGCCCATGACCGACCAATCGAGCCACTCTAACTGTATTTCTGACATTGCAAGACGTTGAGTGTCGGGTTGAGTAGACCGTAGGAAAGAACGGTCGAAATCACATTCGGTTCAACCCGAAACCAATTACGAAGACTTGGAATCAGAGAACGAATGAGAGGCCGATTACGACAACGGCCAGCAGGATGAAGGCCATGACCGTTCCGATGGGGGAACTGTAGGTCGATGCTGTTTGTCCGGGCGAGAGCCAGGGGTTGAGCCACGTCATGGGGTTGTCAAAGCTGGAAGCCAGTTTGCCGGCGATCCCGTGAACGGCTCGTTCGGCCCATCCAAAGAAGTCGTCGACTCTGTTTACGAAAATTTTTCGGGTCAGCGCTGCCGGCTTGCGGTAGAACCAGTCGGTATCAAGTGCAATTTTTGCATCTCCTTTGAGCTTCACACGAAGGATCCAGAAGCCGATAAATGTGAAGATCAGTATTTGAGTGACCTCTACTAGGTGATAGACGGTATACGGCTGATAGTCTACCGGAAATGGAAGGTAGCTGTAGAGGAGTTGAGGCCAGACACCAAAAAGGGTACAGAAAAAGGCACCGATACCCATGGCAACCAGCATATTCTTTGGAACAGGTTTTACGGTAATTTCACTTTTCTGCTTGCCGAACCAGGTGAAATAGGGGAGTTTGAGTCCGGTATGGAGAAACGTACCTACAGAAGCGAGGGTAAGAAGCAGATAGACCCACTCAAGGTGAGCCGATCCGGCGGCGCTCACAACCATCGATTTACTGATGAATCCGTTGAATAGCGGGAAGCCCGAGATGGAGAATGCACCAATCATATAGAGGCCGACTACCCACTTCATCTTGGAGGCAAATCCTCCCAGTTCTGTCAGTTTGCTCTTTCCCGTTGAGTAGAGTACCGCACCAGCTCCCATGAACAGAAGAGATTTATAGAGGATGTGACTGAATGCATGGGCGGTCGCACCGTTCAGAGCCATTTCGGTCCCGATACCGATTCCTGCAACCATATATCCCACCTGACTAATAATGTGGTAGGCGAGAATCTGTCGGATATCATTCGCCAGCACAGCATATACCACTCCATAGAGGGCCATTGCCACACCGAACCAGATCAGAATGCTCCAGCCCGGGAAGAGGACCATCAAAACGTAAACGGCAGACTTGGTTGTAAACGCACTCATGAATACAGCTCCTGTGACCGTTGCGTTTGGATATGCATCCGGAAGCCAGGCATTCAGAGGAGGTATGGCGGCATTGATGGCCACACCGATAAGGATCAACAGAGACGCAGATGTGAACTCTTCCGGGAAACTGGACAGAAGGATGGATCCTGTATCATTCAGGTGTGCCAGAATCCCGGCCAAAAGGATTCCGCCACCGAGTGAGTGATAAATCAGGTATCGCATTCCTGAATGTTGGGATTCAGATGTCCGTCGGGCCCAAACCAGGTAGGCTGAACTGAAGGCCATCAGCTCCCAAAAAACCAGGAGCGTGAAAAAGTCACCGGCAAATGTGACACCAAGTGCACCGGCGCCGTACGCCAGAGCAGAAGATTGTTGTCCAAGATCCTCGATATGCCAGGAATAGACACCCCCGATAACGGCAATCATCGCAAAGATGGTCCCGAAGATCCTGCTCAGGGTGCCAGCCTGGACGAGGACAAGCTCATAACTGGCTATGGTCGTTGTAATCGTGAACCCATCCGGCATCATCCAGATAGCCGCAAGAGCTGCCAGTGGAAAAACCAAAAAAAGCGAAGACCGTACCTCCTGTTTGACAAGAGGGAGAACCCATGCGCCCAGGAGGACCCATACAGCCGGGAAAAAAAGGAAATTAGTGATCATAGTATGATTCGTCTCTGAACAGGAAAAGTTTGCCAATCCACTTGGAGACATAAATGATGATAATACAGCTCATGAATCCCCATATTGCATAGAATCCCGGAATGGAATTCCACCAGTGAGAGTCATAATCTGCCAGTAGTGTAAACTCTGCGATCAGAGTTCCGATGGTCAGTATTATCAGCGTCGTCCAGTGCCATGTTTTCATGTTAGCCTCCATTGAACAATGTGAATGCAATCAGTTGGGCTAAGTCGTAAAAGTTGAAAAAGAGGTTCGGAAAGAGCCCAAACAGGATAGAAAGTATGGCGGTGGAGACCAACGGAACAACCATAAACGGAGACGCCTCGGTATGGTTGTCGAGGGATGAATCTCCGGTTTTGAAGTAGGCTCTGTAGATAATCGGAAAGAAGTACCCGACATTTAACAGACCACTGACCACGAGTATAATGACCGGAATGATCATCTCTCCTTCAAGTGTACCTGCTGCCAAATGCCACTTGCTTAAAAATCCATTCAGTGGAGGAATTCCGGCGAGACCAAGTGATCCGATGACAAAGGCTCCCATGGTCCAAGGCATGACCTTCGCAATCCCGTCCAGATCACTGATATTCTCTTTGTGTAGATTTACATAGATGGCACCAGCACAGAAAAAGAGGGTGATTTTCATGGTTGCATGTGCGGCAATATGCATGACAGCCCCTGTCATACCGAGTGGGGTGATCAGTGCAACTCCCAGTACGATATAGGAGAGGTGGCCAACCGTTGAATAAGCCAGACGTCGTTTCAGGTTGTCTTGTCTGAATGCGAGCAGGGAAGCAACCAATATGGTTGTTCCGGCAATCACCAGCATGATGTCGTTCAGACTAAAGGCTGTCATGACGTCAGTACCAAAAATGTAGCCGGTCATGCGAATGACACCAAAGACCCCCGACTTCACAACCGCTACAGCGTGGAGGAGTGCACTTACAGGTGTGGGAGCAGCCATGGCAGCCGGTAACCAGGAGTGAATCGGCATAATCCCTGCTTTTACACCAACAGCACCCAAAAAGAGCAGGAACGTGGTAAGCATCAGAGGGCCTGATACGTGGACATCGTTAAAAATTCCACCTGGTCTGAAGTCCAGGGTTCCCGTCAGGTTGTAAATAATCGCAGCGGAGGCAATGAGCAGCAAACCAGCGGTAAGTGTATAGGAGAGGTACTTTCGGCCGGCATCTATCGCTTTTCTGTTTTCCTTGTGGATGACAAGAGGATACGTAGCCAGTGTCAGCATCTCGTAGAAGACGATGAATGTAAGCAGGTTGCCGGAGAAGGCGATTCCAATGGTTGCAGAAAGGCAGACAGCAAAACTCGCAAAGTACCGACTCTGCTTTTTTTCGCCAGCTCCACGCATATATCCGATGGAGTAGAAAGACGTAAAGATCCAAAGCCCCGAGGCAATGACGGCAAAGTAGATTCCGAATGGATCTGCTTTGAGAAGCAGGGGAAGGCCGGGTGCCAATTCAATAATGGTCAACTCTACGCTGTTCCCTGCCAGAGCTGTGGGGAGCAACGACAGGATGAGTCCAAACTTGATGAATCCAGCCAAAATGGTCCAGAATTCCCGTACGTTCGGTCGGGAAGAACTGAGCAGAATCAGTGGCACTGCAAGCAGTGATACCAGTACAGCGTAAAGAGGTACAAACGTTGGTTCCATCTATTCGTTACTATACAATTAGATTACAAGCCGCCAGGGAACATGCTGCTGATCATGGAGACAATGGCGACATTAAATATGCCGATCAGTAAAAGTGCTACTGCAAAGGTCAGAGTGGTGTAAAGCATGGACGGTTTTACCTCATCCATTGGACTCGTTTCGTCAGATGCCTCTACTTCGGAATTCGGGTTCGACATGTAGACTTTCTCCAGGATTCGGAAAAAATAGACAGCATTCAGAAGTGAACTTGCGAGGATCACAACAAGAAACAGCCAGTTATTTGCGTCTACGGTTCCGAGTACCAAATACCACTTACTGAAGAATCCGGCAAGTGGCGGAAGTCCGACCATGGAGATCGCAGCGACCGTAAAGCTCAGCATGGTCAAGGGGTACTTTTTTCGGTATGTGTGGTCGAAGAGGCTGATGTCGGAATGCCCTTCTTTCATGCGCAAGTTTGCAGAAACCATAAAAAGCGTTGCTTTCATGATCGCATGATTCAGAATGTGAAGCACGGCGCCGATGAACCCAAAGGGGTTCGCAAGGCTGATACCCATCAAGATGTAACCGATTTGGGAAACACTGGAGTACGCGAGCATTCGCTTCAGTTCATTCTGCGCAATGGCCATGATGGACCCGTAAAGAATACCGATACAGGCGAGAATACCGACGATCGTGGAGATCGGGACGACCAGATCGATCAGTTCTATTCCGAAAAGGAAAAGCATGATACGGATCAGTACATAGGCTGCCACCTTGGTTCCTATTGGAGCGATCAGGGCAGAGGAAGTCGAAGAGGCATAGGTATAGGAGTCAGGAAGCCAGCCATGCATCGGGAAGAGAGCGGCCTTGACACCGATTCCAACGACCATGAGTATAAGTGCAGTTACCACAGCCCGGTTATCGGCAAGTTCCGGCAGCATTGCTGCCATATCGATAAGGTTGAGTGTGCCGGTTACTGTATAGAGGAAAGCGAGCCCGAGTAGATAAAACGTCCCGCCAGCAGTTCCGATAATCAGATATCTGAATGCAGCAAACGGAGCACCTTTTTCGCCGATTGCGATAAGAGCATAGGCGGACAGAGAGGAAATTTCAAGGAATACATAGAGGTTGAACAAGTCACCTGTCAGGACCATTCCGTTGAACCCGAGCATCATCAGCATGACAAGACTGTAGTAGGCCATCTGTTTCTGGGCAAACTCACCGATGGCGACATGCTTTGAGTGGATCAATACTATGAATGCAACCACATTGATAACCAGGACAACGAATGCTGATAATCCATCGTAAACAAACTCAATTCCGACGGGGGGTTGCCAGGCGCCAAAGAAGTAACGTAGCGGTTGATCGTTCAACACTGAAAGAAATCCGTACAGGGAAAGTGCAGTAGAGATCCCGGTTCCAGTGACGGCCAATGGTTGGCATACCGCTCTCTTCCAGATCCCAAAAAGAGGAATCAGCAGGGCAAATACCAGAAAATTGAGGGCAATGAGTGCCGGTAAATGTGTCTCAATCATTGAATCTGATCTCTAATTTCATCTTCGTCCAGGGTCTGAAAGCGATTATATATAGCAATCAGTAGAGAAAAGGCTACACCCAGTGTTGCTACACCGACGACAATGGCAGTAAGCATCAGCGTATGGGGGAGGGGGTTCAGGTAGTTTGCAACTTCAGAAGTCGGGAGCGAATAGTGGCGAACCGGAACGGTTGCGCCCCATTTGGATCCAATGGATACCCAGAAAAGGACGACCGATGCTTGGAGGATTGTCAGGCCGATTGTTTTTTTTACCAGGTTCTTTTTGAACAGAATTCCATAGAGTCCGATAGAAAGAAGGATGAGTGTAAGCCAATAGGCATAGTGTCCCAGTAAAAAGTCAGTCATCATCCTCTCCATGTGTCATGTGGTCATAAATCATGACCAAAATGGCCATAACTGCAAGCCCGATTCCAATTTCTATGACTAGAATTCCGTAGTAGCGGAGGTAGGAAGGATCCAGGCCACCGGGAAACGGGAGGACTCCATAGTCAAGGAAATAGCTTCCCATTAGCATGGAGACGATTCCCGTACCAAAATAGACGATCACGCCAAGTGCAGCCAATGGCGTGGTCATGAACTCCCGTATATGCATCTCCGAGAGAGTACTTCCTCCTGCAAGCCGGATCAAAATAATAGAGGCCGCAAGTAGTGCGCCACCTTGAAATCCTCCCCCGGGACTGTAGTGCCCATGGAATATGACGTAAAATCCAAAGAGCATGATATAGGGGCTCAGCAGTCGTGATCCGAGAAGGACAATGGGGCTTTCAAACTGTTTTCTCATTGTGCAGGATACCTCCGGAGGATTAGGAGACAGATCAATCCCGCCGTAAAGACGACGATTTGTTCGCCAAGGGTATCCACACTTCTGTAATCTCCCAGAATGACGGTGACCATATTTGGCGTATGGGCATCGTTGTATGCTTCCTGGATATAGTAGTTACCCGGAACCGCCGTACCTGTGATGCTTACTTCCCGATTCATGGGTGCATCCGGGTCTCCACGGTCTGGCAGGGCTGTTGTCCCGTAAATCAACAAACCAGCGAAGGCGATCAGTATAAATAGCTTGGCGTATTTCAATCGATGGTCCTCATGGTGGTTTGATAGATTGCCACAATAAACAAGATGCCTGTTACACCGGCTCCAACGACCGCTTCGGTAAACCCTACATCAACGGCTCCCATGGAGACAAACAGAAGTGCCATGACGAAGCTGAACGTCGTCAATGTTACGACAGCAACCAGGAGATCCTTGGCTTGAAGAGCAACGACAGCTGTCAGAATCAGAAAAAGAAACAGTATCAATTCTACTTCCCAGATCATTTGTCCCCTCTGTTTTTGATGTCGGGACCGTTTAACAGCGGTTTGACACCTCTTCTGTAGGCTGCTCGCGCCAGGGCGTGTGTTCCGATCGGATTGGAAAGGGCAACAAAAAGTACAATCAGAATGAGTTTCAAGCTGTTGATCGTTGCGCCTTCATAGATGATGAGTCCGATGATTACAAGTAAAATTCCGAGTGTATCGGACGTACTGACAGCGTGCGTTCTTGAATAGAAGTCCGGCATTCGGATGACTCCCAGACTACCGACAAACATGAAAAAGATCCCGGAAAGCACCAGAACAATACTGGCTGTAATCTGTACTTCCGTCATGTATTCTCCTCTACGGATTGGGTCGAAATGAATTTCGCAATGGCCATGGTGCCGATGAATCCGAGGATTGCATAAGCAAGCGTGATGTCGAGGAACATATCGATTCGATCAAACATGTATCCAATCAGACAGATCAGCACAATTGTTTTCGAAGCGATCGCATTGGTTCCCATCAGACGGTCATATACGGTTGGACCCTTTACGACCCGGACCATGGGAACCGCAATGATAATGGTCAGAAGTACGGTGCTGTACAGAAAAAAATCGGTCATTTTGCCTTCGTCTCTTCTGCTTTGTTTAGAATTCGTACATCATGAATCACCGGCCGGTCTTCTGCTTCGAAAAGTTGCAAGACCTTTCTGGGCATCTCGTCACTAACAATTCCTGCAAATGTATCTTGTGTAAGTGCGTGAACGGTAAATTCATCCCCCTCGATATCTATGGTAAGTGTACCCGGAGTGAGGGTGATGGAATTTCCAAGAATCATCATTGCGTGTGCACTGGGCAGCTTGCAACGAAACTTGACAATATAGGTTTGGATTGGCTTGCTGGTAAACAGGATCACCCGTGCAACATAAAATCCTGATTTCACAATCTCCTTCATCATCCAGAAGGGATAGATGGAAGCATAATAAAATCGAAGGGTCCCCAGATCGTCCATCTCGTTCTCAAAAAACTTGTATCTCTTGAGGGAGTGGTTGACAGCAAGTACAATGATAACACTGAGAATTCCCTGAATGATCTGCGGGAGTTGGAACATGCCACTCATGATGAGCCAAAAGGTCATCAATGAGATAAATGACAGAGAGATATTTAGCAGGGAGAGCTGCTTCATCTGCAGGGGCTCTGGTTTTGTGCACGTAAACTGCTACTGTATGCGTGCCATCTGAAAAATTTTGCCCAATGATAGGAATAATCGTATCTCAAGTGCAACAAACTTTGGCCTCCCATGTCGTTCTTTTACAAGATTACAAGCTTTCCTGCTTCTTGAAGTTTGCCTTGCTCTTCTTTTTTGTATCTTTGCCCTCTCTGAATTTATGGCTACCTTTTGACCCGATTTTTCGGTGCTGAAAAGGCACGAAAGCCAAACTTAATATTTGAATTGGATGGATGTATCAACTGCTCTTGTCAGTGCGATTGTCGGGTTGCCACTTGCGGGTTTCCTGATCAACGGCCTGCTGGGACTGTTTTCCGAAAGTTATCGCAATAGAAAGAGTTGGATAGGCTTGTTGGCTACGGTTGCAGTCTTTGTTCCATTCCTCATCACCCTCACCATTTTCTGGCAATTTACATCGGACTCGGCTGCCGGAGTGGTAACCCTGTTTACCTGGATTGATGTCGGAACACTTACCGTGGACATCGCATATCGCATGGACCAGCTCTCCTTGCTCATGGTATTGGTTGTTACCGGAGTCGGATCGTTTATCCATCTCTACTCTATTGGGTACATGGCTCACGACGAGGGGTATTGGAAGTTTTTTGCCTATCTGAACCTGTTTATTTTTGCCATGCTTAACCTGGTCATGGGGAACAATCTTTTGCTTCTGTTTCTCGGCTGGGAAGGGGTCGGAGTCTGCTCCTATCTGTTGATTGGGTTTTGGTATCAGGACATGGCCAAGTCCGATGCTGCAAAAAAAGCATTTCTGTACAATCGGGTCGGAGATTTCGCTTTCTTGATTGCGATGTTCATGATCTTCCGAACCGTGGGAAGCCTGGATTTTGACGTCATCTTTTCGAGTCTGGTGATGTTTGATTCGACACACCTGTTCTGGATCGGTCTTCTCATGTTTATCGGTGCCACCGGGAAGAGTGCGCAGATCCCGTTGTTCGTCTGGTTACCGGATGCCATGGCCGGTCCGACGTCTGTTTCTGCGCTGATCCATGCCGCTACCATGGTTACGTCCGGTATCTATTTGATTACCCGATTTTCAGAAATGTTTGTGATGATTCCGGAAGTGATGCTGATCATTGCGGTGATCGGAGGGTTAACGGCACTTGTCGCAGCGACCATCGCATTGACGCAGAATGACATCAAGGGTGTTTTGGCCTATTCAACCGTCTCGCAGTTGGGATACATGTTTTTGGCTCTCGGTGCTGGAGGTTTTACAGCTGCTATGTTCCACGTGGTAACGCACGCATTTTTCAAGGCGTGTCTATTCCTTGGATCCGGATCGGTGATACACGCCATGGATCACGTGAAAGAGAAGCTCCACGCGAAGGGGAGTGAAGCTGATTTTGACTCGCAGGACATCCGAAATATGGGGGGTCTGAAAGAACATCTGCCATCTACCTACAAGACGTTTTTAATCGCAACCATTGCGATTGCCGGTATTCCACCACTGGCAGGATTTTTCTCCAAAGACGAAATCCTGATGCATGTTTTCAGTGCCGGTTACGGAGAGTTTGCAGCACCTCTCTACTTCATGCTTTGGGGAGTCGGCATGGCGACAGCATTCTTGACAGCTTTCTATATGTTTCGTCTCACGTTTACGACCTTTCACGGATCCTTTCGTTTGCCAGAGAAAGCGTCCGGAGCAGGAGCGAAAGCCGATATGCTTCACGAAAGCCCTGCAACGATGACCATTCCATTGTGGGCACTTGCCATCGCGTCCATTATCGGGGGTTTTATTGGATTCCCCAATTTCGTGGTAGCCACCTTTACGGGTGAGTATGCCGATGTGAATCTACTCCATAATTGGCTGCACACCATTTCTGCCGATCTGCCGATTGTCATGGGGAAAGCACTTGAATGGTTATTAATGGGAATTGCAGTTTTGGTTTCGGTTTCGGCTGTATTCTTTGCTTGGAAATTATACGGGAAAGGGCAACAGGAACAGTCAGATGCGTGGGTTTCCGGACACGTGGGTTCGTTGTACCGGCTTTGGAGTAAGAAATATCACGTAGACGAGATCTATGAGGGTGGAGTTGTTCGTCCTGTCGTTCGATTTTCCGAGAATGTTCTGGCAGTCTTTGATATGAAAGTTGTGGACGGGATTGTGAATGGAGTGGCTGGTACTGTGCGATTGTTCGGTACTCTCTTGCGATATGTGCAAAATGGAGTGACAACCAATTATGCTCTCTATCTCATACTCGGTGTCTTGTTGGTTCTCTCACTGATGCTCTCTTAATAGAAATTGTTTCGATCGAATGGAATACCTTCTTAATATAACCATCTATCTGCCTCTCCTGGGTATCGTGGCTGTTCTGCTCTCACGCACTGAAGCAGCTATAAAATGGAGCTCATTGGTAGTTACGTCGTTGACGTTTCTTCTGTCACTGCCTCTTCTCTCCACGTTCGATATCGTAAACTCTCATATCCCACAGTACGTCACAGAAGGTGTTCAGATGCTGGATGGTTTCGATGTGAAGTATTTGACGGGTCTTGATGGCTTGAGTCTGCTGCTCTTCATGCTGACCACTCTTTTCGGTCCCATTGTAATTCTCTCATCCTGGCAGTCCGTTTCAAAGCATTTGAAAGGGTACTACTCAATGCTTCTTTTGCTTCAAACAGCATCACTTGGCGTATTTGCCGCATTGGATCTTGTTGTTTTTTACGTCTTCTTCGAGTTGTCACTTATTCCGATGTACTTCTTGATCGGAATTTGGGGAGGGGCTGGACGAATACAAGCAACGTTGAAGTTCTTTATCTATACGTTGGTCGGATCTCTGATCATGTTGGTTGCTCTGCTCTATCTCGGCTTTCATGCAGGGGCTGTACACCCGGATCTACTATTTACACTGGATTGGCGCTTCCTTTCCGGAAGTGAGTATCAAATTGGTCTTGTCGAGCAGACCTGGCTCTTCCTTGCTTTTGCACTTGCTTTCTGTATCAAAGTACCTCTCTTTCCGTTTCATACGTGGTTGCCATATGCGCATACAGAGGCTCCAACAGCCGGGTCCGTTGTACTGGCTGCAATTATGTTGAAGATGGGTACATACGGACTCGTACGAGTCTGTTTGACCATCTTTCCGAATGCATTCATGGAGTTCGCACCCTGGTTCGCAACGTTGGCTGTGATCGGCATCGTTTACGGTGCGCTTGTTGCCATGGTTCAAAAAGATGTCAAAAAGTTGGTGGCTTACTCTTCTGTCAGTCACCTTGGATTTGTTGTGTTGGGGATATTCGCTCTCAATACAGTCGCTGTACAAGGGGCTATTATTCAGATGATTAACCATGGTCTGTCAACGGGTGCACTCTTTCTTCTTGTAGGCATGATCTATGACCGACGACACTCTCGACAAATATCGGATTTCGGTGGAATTGCCCGCGTGGTTCCATTATTTGCTGTACTCTTCATGATTGCCACATTTGCTTCGATCGGCCTTCCAGGATTGAACGGTTTTGTCGGGGAATTTTTGATTTTGACCGGGTCGTTCTTCTCTGAACTTTACGACCAACCGGTGTTTGCAATTATCGCTGCTACCGGTGTAATTCTGGCAGCTGTCTACATGCTGTGGATGGTTCAACGAGTCATGTTTGGGCCGATTACTCACGAGGAGAATCTGAAACTTAAAGACTTGAATGCTCGCGAAGTGGGATTATTGATACCACTCGTATTGTTCATGTTCTGGATTGGTATTCGCTCCGAAGATTACACTCGTTATTCCGAACAGTGGGTAGAGCATCACATTACGCAAACCATGGAGAAGAGTGATCTTGTACTCGAATCTGCGATGTACGAAGAGCTGCCTGGTTGGGCAATTCGCATGTACAAACCAGAGGCCACCCGGGAATTATTTACGGAGTTGCCAACAAAGAGTCAGTAAGGCAGAATCGAACCGAGAATGCTGAATTGACGAGATGCACCGAACGTTTGAGAAGATTGTATAGCAATAGACGACTATGAACTATTTTCACGAATTGAGTACGTTTTTGCCTGCCATCGTTACAACGATTGCAGGATTGTCCGCATTGTTATTGGCAGCTTTCAAAGTATCGGTTCGAACCGTATTCGGTGTAACGGTTGTGTCTCTGATTGTCGCACTTGGTGTCTCCATAGGAGATCTGTCCGGTGACACGGGAGTCTCGTTTTACGGGATGATCAGCTATGGCGGTACAGCTGCTTTTGGCGCATTTCTCGTTTCAATGGCAAGTCTGCTTACAGTCCTTCTTTCACGTGATTATCTGGAAAGTATCGGACAACATGTCTCAGAAGTGTATGCCATGATCCTGTTTGCAACAACCGGGATGTTTGGACTCGCAGCTTCCAATGATTTGATTATGCTTTTTGTGGGATTGGAGACGATGTCGATCAGTCTTTATGTGTTGGCTGGATTGAGGAAGAACGAGAAAGAGGGGGCAGAGGCCTCGCTTAAATATTTTCTATTAGGCGCTTTTTCGACAGGTTTCTTGCTCTACGGAATTGCGTTGATATACGGGGCGACTGGATCGACACAATATGCAGAGATTGCGGGTGCAGCCGACTTCTCGCTGCTGTTTATGGCAGGTGTAGGCATGTTGCTGACCGGTTTTTTCTTCAAGATTTCTGCAGTTCCATTCCACATGTGGACTCCGGATGTTTATCAGGGCACACCAACAACCTTGACAGCGTATTTTGCAACGGCATCCAAAGCGGCTACGTTTGTTGCACTTCTGTTGGTGCTATCAACACTCCTTCCGGATCAAGAGGGATCAGCTTGGCAGGAAGTCCTTGGGCTCATTGCGATCATAACCATGGTGATTGGTAATCTTGTTGCATTGGTGCAAGACAACATCAAGAGAATGTTGGCCTACTCCAGTATTGCTCACGCCGGTTACTTGTTGGTTGGATTGGCAGCAGGAAGTGCTGCAGGATATAGTGGTGTTCTTTACTATCTGTTTGCATACACAGTGATGAATATCGGGGCGTTCGGTGTGATTGCGTATTATGAAATGAACAAAGGTCTGGATTTTAGTGATATCAAAAATTTTGGAGGGTTGGGGTATAGCCAGCCATTGATGGGGGTGCTGCTTTCGCTTTTCCTTTTCTCGCTTGCCGGGATTCCTCCTTTTGTCGGCTTTGCCGGAAAATATTATGTCTTTGCTGCGGCTGTAGATGCCGGGTTGATATCTCTGGCTGTAATCGGTGTACTCGCCAGTGCAGCAAGTGCGTATTATTATCTTCGAGTAATGGTCTATCTCTATTTCCGGGATGCCCACAAAGAGGTAGAGTGGACCGAACCCGGTCGTCTGTTTCGTATCACACTTCTTCTTCTGGCGCTTTTCACTCTTTACTACGGAATCGAGCCCGTTCTGACGTCACAGAGCCTGATTGAATTGCTTTCATCACTCTATTGAGGGGAATTCGATCCACTTTTGGTTCTGTATCGTCATGTATGGAGATGAGGAATATTGAAATTGTTTGAACCGGGATTTTCGCATATCTTTCTCTGATCTGTTGTTGGCGGCGCCAGTCGTCCAATTGTCGGGCGTGTAGCGTGGCAGATCAACAACTGTTTCCAACTTGAAACAACCATGGATGAACATGAGCACTAACTTTTATGAGATTACCTACATCATCAATCCGGTTCTGGAAGAAGACCAGTTCAAGGAGACGGTGACGCAAGTTACTTCCCTGATTGAAGGTAGCGGCGGAAAAATTGACGAAATGGATGAATGGGGCATCCAACGTCTGGAATACGAGATGGATGGAAAGAACAATGGCTATTATGTAAACGGCTATTTTCACGCACCCGCTGCTGCGATCGAACAGATTGAACGGCAGCTTAGAATCAACGACAACATTCTTCGTTATCTGACACTCAAGTTTGACAGTCGAATGCACAAACACTATGAGCTGAAGAAGAGAGGCGAGCTACCTACTCTCTTTGAAGAGACTGAAGAAGAGCAGGAAGATTAACGTCAGAAATTTACGATTATGATCAACAATCCATCACATCCGAAAAAGGGGCACCTGAAGTCCAAAGAGTGCCGATTTGAAAAAGCCGGTTTTGTATACATTGACTACAAAGAGGTCGAAACTCTAAAGCGATTCTTGAACGATCAGGGTAAAATACTCCCGAGACGTGTTACCGGGACAAGTGCAAAGTTCCAAAGACAGCTTTCGAGAGCCGTCAGACGTGCAAGATTTTTGGGACTTCTTCCCTACGTAGCCGAAAATGTACGATAACCGACGAGAGGAGTGAAATTATGAAACTTATTTTGAAAGAAGAGGTGTCGAACCTGGGGAGCGCGGGTGACCTGGTTGATGTAAAGGCAGGTTTTGGGCGAAACTTTCTGTTGCCTCAAGGCAAAGCCGTACTCGCTACGGATGGTGCGCTTCGTCAAATTGAGCAGTTGAAAGTCGATGCACAACGAAAAGCGGAACAAACCATCGCCGAAGCGAAGGAACTTGCAAATCGTCTACAGTCGTCCTCAATCTCCATACCTGTTAGTACGGGTGAAGATGACAAGATTCACGGGACGGTGACGACCATGCAGATTGCCAACGCTCTTGCCGAAGAGGGGATTGAACTTGATCGAAGGAGAATATCCCTGGATCAGGAGGTCAAGACTCTTGGTGAATACACGGCCACGGTTGATTTGGTTGGTGAGTTCAAGCCCAAGCTAACATTTCAGGTTGTTAAAGACTCCTGACTACTTACGGGCAAGAAACATGTATTTAAAATGAAGGGGGTGGCATGATAAATGCCCCCCTTTTTTTGTTGAATGAGCTTGATTGTCTTACTGTTCTCTTCCTGAATAGGCGTTGTGCAAACACAGAAACAATCACATTTATCCGGCTTTCTTCATTGCACTTTACAGCATGAATAATGAAATTGACTCACTGTCGTGCAGGCTGCAATCAGTATCCTTTTCAACCACTTGATATTGCAGAGAAACACGGTTAAGGTGGAATAGAACAAGGGATGTCTTTGACATTTAATTTGAAATGATCTATCATTTTGCGTTCTTTTTAAGCCCTTAAACGAAAACATATAAGCGGAGTAATTTTATGACATCATCAATAGCTCTCATTTTGCTTCAGGCTGGAGCTGATGCTGGTTTCTTCAATGTGATTGTAGAAAAGTTCAATGAGGGTGGCGACTGGATGTGGCCGGTACTTATTGCACTGATTCTTGGTCTGGCTATCTTTCTAGAGCGGATTATTACATTGAATCTTGCAGACATCAATACACGAAAATTTATTGTTGAAGTGCAGGAAGCGCTTCAGGATGGTGGCGTGGAAGCTGCTTCAGAAGTGTGTGCCAGAACCCGCGGACCCGTTGCCTCGGTTTTCCAGGCCGGCTTGATGAGAGCGGATGAAGGTCTTGATGCTGCTGAAAAAGCGATCACGACCTATGGCGCAATTGAAATGAGCTTTCTTGAGCGTGGGTTGGTATGGCTCTCTCTGTTCATTTCCATTGCTCCGCTACTTGGATTCCTTGGTACAGTCGTCGGTATGATTGAAGCGTTCGACGCGATTGAAGCGGCAGCAGATATTTCACCAAGCATTGTTGCTGGTGGTATCAAAGTTGCTCTCTTGACGACAGCTGGTGGACTTCTTGCAGGTATTATCCTCCAAATTGGTTACAACTACTGTGTAACCAAAATTGACCGATTGATTGCCGAGATGGAAGAGAGCTCTGTTACGCTTCTCGATTCGCTCCTCGCACTCAAGCAGGGTAAGCAGATCATTACTTCTTCTGAAGCAGATGAAGAGTGAGAGAACAATCCAATCTCAACCACGAATAAGAGGTACTGACAAATGGTCGACGTAATATTTCTAGGTTTGGGAGTCGGATTGGTTGTCATCGGTGTCATTGCCATTTTGATTGCGGGTGTTCGAAACATTGCACTCGGAAAATTCAGCCCTAAAAAAATGAGTGTCATGTTGGTTCCGTTTGTGATATTCGGAGTCAGCTTTGGCACGACTGGGTCTGCAGACCAAAGTGGCATCGTGACGATGGTAATCATGATTGCAGCCATGTTGCTTGCAATCCTCATCACCGGCCTCAAAGGAACACTTAAACTGTAGAGGAAGCATGTTAAAAAAGCGAACAAGAAATGATGTCGAGATTGAAGGTTCTTCAATGGCGGACATCGCTTTTCTGCTTCTTATTTTCTTCCTCGTTGTGACCACCATTGATGTTGACACCGGAATCGGTTTGGTTTTGCCGCCCATTCCGGACGATGTAGAGCCACCGCCCATTCGGGAACGGAACATGCTCCGCATTCTGGTAAACGCGCAGGGGTTGATTCTCTTGGACGATGAACCGGTATCTACGGATCAGGTAAGAGGTCAAGTCATCGAGTTTGTGGATAACCCCACAAATGACCCGACACTGTCTGAATCGCCCGATGATGCCATCGTATCGATCAAGACAGATCGACAAACTCCGTACCGTGTCTACATCGACATGCTTGACGAGGTGATGGGTGCGTATGCAGAGCTGCGAAATCAGGCATCCATGGAGCGATTCGGTGCACCGTACAGTGCATTGGAAGATGGGAGTCCAGAAATTGCACAGATTCAGGAGCTCTATCCAAAGAGAATCTCAATCGCAGAACCTGACGAACAGTAGAGCATATGTCAAAATTTCAGAAAAAATCAGCGAAGACCAAGCAGGCGATCCCGACATCGGCTATGCCCGATATCGTATTCATGCTGCTGATCTTCTTTATGGTGACCACTGTGCTTCGCGAGGTAGAACTTCAGGTTCAAGTCGAGTTTGCACAGGCAGAGAACATTGAGAAGATTGATCAAAAACGTCTTGTCAGTTATGTCTACATTGGCCCCGAGCGGCTCGGTGGAAATCAGGTTGGCGAGACCCGGGTACAGATTGACGATGCCCTTGTCGATGAGATGGGCGGTATTCGAAACATCATGTACGATAAATTGATGGAACAACCGAGACTCATTGTTTCCCTCAGGGTAGACAGAGAATCGGAGTTTGGAATTGTAACGGATGTCCAACAGGAACTCCGCCAGGCAGGGACGTTAAGGGTGAATTATTCGACTCTGCGTGAAATGTAACCTGAGATCTGTTACAGCATTTAGAAAAGGCATTTGTACATGGGTACAAATGCCTTTTTTTTTAGGATGAGGGGGTGTATAGCTTCTTATTGAACTGTGAATGAATACGCTAATGGGTAGGATATTGAAATGGTGAAGAAGGAAAATCAGAGGCCTTTTACTCCACTACAGGAGTTGGGTTTGGATGCGTTCATGGATCGTATCAGATCTCGCCAATCCAAAAAGAAACCGGTTGTGAGCTCTGTAATGGGTGGTAGGGTACAGGTTCGGAAGATAGCGGGGTCTGAAATATCGGTCGTATCGTCTCAGTCCTCCTTTATGGATTCCATTCATTTTGATCTAACCTATACGCCTCTTCCACATTTGGGATCAAAATGGGTAACTGCAATTTCCACGCGTTTATTGGCCTACGGTGTTGTTCCCGATCAAATTTTCATGAATCTGACGGTTCCAAATATGATCTCCGTCGAGATGATAGATGACATATTGGTTGGAATGGATCAACATCCAGTCGGAGTATCCGTGGAGGTGGCGGAAATTGCACCATCCAGAAACTATTTATCAGCTACGATCATCGGGACGGGGATTCAGGAAAAGCGTTCACTATTGATTCGTAACCAGTCTGGTAAAGGAGAACTTCTTTGTGTTACCGGAGACGTAGGTGGAGCGATGGCTGGTCTTCGTATTTTATTGAGAGAGAAGAAGTATTGGGATCCTGAGGGTGGAGAGCCGTTCAAGCCCGATTTGAGCGGATACGAACATGTAATTGGTAAACAGCTACTTCCGACGACTCGTTTGGACCTATTCAATGCCATGCGGGATAATGAGATTGTTCCGGGTTCGATGATTGATTTAAGTCAGGGGTTGATTAATGACCTCCAAGTGATGGGGAAAGAGTCTTCATGCGGATTCAATATTTACTCTCCCGCGATACCCATCGACCTTGCCACACGTAAAGTTGCGGATGAAATGCAGGAGGATGTCGATCGTTATGCGCTGTATGGTGGTGAAGATCACGAACTTCTATTTACACTTCGAGAAGGAGATGTAGAGAAATTACGAGCCTCATTTGAAGATTTCACTGTGATCGGGGATGTAACGGATAGAAAGAATGAGATTGTTGTGAACGATGGCGAAGGCGGATCCGTTGACCCCTCAACGGGCAGACAAGAGTAGATACTTCATGCCTCTGTGATTGGAAAAAGCGTTACATTACAGGTTTCGACCAGATTTAGATATAAGAAGTATGGCCAAGAATAACGGATCCAAAGAGAAAAAGAGTACAAAGAAAAGCAGTGGCACCAAGCCACCCAGATTTCCAGTCTGGATCTATGTCGCACTGTTTTTGGTGTTGATTGCCATCAATCTTTATATGGTTCCTTCCGAGAGTTCCGAAAGAATCAAATACAGTACGTTTCTGGAGTATGTTGAAAAAGGATACGTTGAAGAAATTCTCATAACAAACGGAACGAATGTCACAGGTTCTTACAGTGAACTTGCAGTAGAAGAAGGAATTGTGGAGCGTCCTTCAACGGATGACGAAGGTTGGCAATTCGCTTCACCTCCCGAGGATCAGTTTCGAAAGTTTAGTACAACGATGCTGGATGGAGATGAAATCCGTATGCTTTTGGATGGGAATGAAGTGGTTTACGATGTTCGGATTGAAGAGAATTGGTGGGGGGGTATTCTGATTTGGATGATCCCTATTCTACTGCTCGTTGCATTTTGGGTATTCATTTTCCGAAAGATGAATCCTGGGCAACAGGTCATGAACATCGGGAAGAACAAAGCATCGCTTTACGACAAACAGTCCGAGAACAAAGTCTCATTCAAGGATGTTGCCGGGTTGCAGGAAGCGAAGGCAGAGGTAGAAGAGATTGTAGAGTTTCTAAAGAATCCAAAGAAGTTTACAACCCTCGGCGGGAGTCTTCCCAAAGGAGTTATTCTCGTAGGGCCACCCGGAACCGGGAAAACTCTGTTGGCGAAAGCAACAGCTGGTGAAGCAGATGTACCTTTCTTCTCTCTCAGTGGATCGGATTTCGTCGAGATGTTCGTAGGTGTAGGCGCTGCACGTGTTCGAGATCTGTTTAAACAAGCAAAAGAGAAAGCGCCCTGTATTGTCTTTATCGACGAGATTGATTCGATTGGACGAAGTCGTGGACGCGGAATGCAGATGGGTGGAAATGACGAGCGAGAGAATACATTGAACCAGCTCTTGAGTGAAATGGATGGCTTTAATTCCGACAAAGGGGTCATCATTATGGCTGCCACCAACCGTCCGGATATTCTCGATTCGGCCCTATTGCGTCCGGGTCGTTTCGATCGTCAAATTTTGATTGACAAACCGGATTTGAATGGTCGAATGATGGTATTGGACGTCCATACAAAGAAACTGACACTTTCAGATGGTATCGATTTGAAAGTGCTTGCTTCCCAGACACCAGGCTTTGCCGGGGCGGAATTGGCGAACCTCTGTAATGAGGCTGCCTTGCTGGCTGCACGTCGGGACAAGAAGGCGGTCGAGATGGAAGATTTTCAGGATGCCATCGAGCGTGTTGTTGCGGGTCTGGAAAAGAAAAACAAATTGATTAGTCCAAACGAACGACGAATTGTTGCTTATCATGAATCAGGGCATGCAATCGTTGGTTGGTTTTTGGAGCATACGGATCCAGTTCTTAAAGTGAGCATTGTTCCGCGTGGTTTTGCAGCACTTGGTTACACTCTCCAAACTCCACTGGAAGATCGGTTTTTAATGACGACCGAGGAGCTGGATGATAAAATTTGTGCACTTCTTGCCGGACGGATTGCCGAAGAGATCATATTTGGAAAAATATCCACCGGGGCACAGAATGATCTGGAAAGAATTACCAATATGGCATTTGCAATGGTTGCCGAATACGGTATGAGTGAAGAGCTTGGATACATCTCTTTGAAGGATTCGAATAATGCTGACGGGAGCTACGGGTTCAACAAAAAGTATTCGGAGCATACTGCTGAACAGATTGACCAAGCCGTCCGGAAAATCATTCGGAAAAATTATGAACGTACTCATGAACTCCTTCTATCCAAGAGAGAGAAGCTGGATGAGATGGCTACTGTACTTCTGGACAAGGAGGTGCTAAATCATCTTGATCTTCGCGAGATGCTTGGTGATCGCCCTCACGGCAAGCACCCGGAAGGATTGTACGGAAGTTTGCCTGACAAAGAGAAAGAAGTGAAAGTAAAGGATGATTCAGATGCGTCAACCATGACAGCATCCGACGTGAATGGAGAGGGCAATCAAGAAGAATCGAGATCGGAAGAAAGGAAAGAGAAGGAGAGTAAATCGGAGTAGGATAGTGGTATTTGTTACCCGAAAAGTACATTTCAATGCAGCACATCGACTCCATAATCCCGATCGATCGGAGGAGTGGAATCGGAGAACCTATGGGGAGTGCAATCATCCCAACTGGCACGGCCACAACTATCAGCTGGAGGTCGTGGTTTCAGGGGAGCCTGATCCGGAAACTGGGTTTCTGATTGATTTGAAACGGCTTCATCAGATCGTAGAACAGTATATTCTTGAACCTTGTGACCACAGGAATCTGAATTTGGATGTTCCATTCCTCGACGGCGTGAACCCGACTACGGAAAACCTGGTTATTGCCTTCTACAGACAATTGGAAACGCCCGTCAAGCAGGAAGTAGGAGAACGGGGAGAACTCTATCTTGTTCGTCTCTATGAAACCGAGAGAAACATGGCAGAGTATACTCCGTTTCGTTCGTAGACTCTTTTCCGGGTCACAGGGTGTCGTGAATAGCTCTTGTCACAAGTTGCCCCTGTTCCTTTTCATGGATCTTCTTCTGGCCCGTTGCTGGACTCGCAGAGGCTTGTCTGCCCGCATAGTAGAGTTTCTGTTTTTTCTTAAGCTTGTCCACTAAACGAGGCATGACGAATGTCCAGCCACCCATGTTTTTTGGTTCCTCTTGGCACCATACGATCTCCTCAATGTGGGGAAAGGTTGAAAGCATGTTGGCCAAGTCTTGGTCAGGGAATGGATAGAATTGTTCCAAACGTGCAACGGCAACTTCCTGTTCTTTTTTGGTCTCTTCGCGTTTCGATATCAGATCGAAATAGACTTTTCCGGATGCAATGACCAAGCGTTTGACCGTAGACGGATCTTTGATGTCCGGATCGGGTATGAGTGGTTGAAAATGACCATGAGCCAACTGGTCGACATTGCAGACCGCTTTGGGATGTCGAAGCAGGCTTTTCGGTGACATGATGACAAGCGGTTTTTTGCTCGTCTGCAATGCCTGTTTCCGTAGTGCATGGAAGTACTGGTCGGGGGTGGTCAGATTCATCACCTGCATATTGTCTTCGGCACAGAGTTGGAGGAATCGTTCCAGTCGTGCAGAGGAGTGTTCAGGTCCCTGTCCTTCATATCCATGTGGCAGAGTCATGACCAAGGCAGTTTTTTGCCCCCATTTTGCTTCACATGCCGAAATATATTGGTCAATAATGATCTGGGCGCCATTGGCAAAATCGCCAAACTGTGCCTCCCAAATGACCAGGGCATCCGGCACTTCCGAGCTGTACCCAAATTCAAATCCAAGGGTGGCAAACTCGCTCAAATGACTGTTGAATGGGCAAAATTTCCCCTGGTTCTCTTCCAAATGATTGAGAGGGATGTATCTCTGACTGGTTTTGGTACCGTGGAGAACAGCGTGACGATGAGAGAAGGTTCCTCGTTCTGCATCCTGCCCCGTCAGACGTACCGTAATTCCACTCTTGAGAAGCGACCCGAATGCTAGAGCTTCTGCAAAACCCCAATCAAGCTTCCGTGCATTTTTTTCGACCAGTTCTGCTCGTTTTGCCAACTGACGAAGTAGCTTTGGATTGGCATCAAATTCTTTGGGAACTGTATTCAGTTTGATTGCAATGTCCTTGAGCCCATCGAGAGGATAGGTCGTGTCAGGGAATTGATCCCGATCATTTTGAATCTCTTCACTTCGATCAAGCATCTTGTCTGTAACCTCGAGTGCCGAATCATTTTTGGCATCTTCAAATGCTTCCTGTAGAAGATCGTCGAATTCATCGAAGATCGCCTGTGTCTCCTCTTCTGTAAACTCACCCAACTGCAAGAGTTTCTTCAAATAGATATCCCGGACTGTCGGATGGTTCTCGATCTCCTCGTATAGTCCCGGTTGTGTAAATGCCGGTTCATCTCCTTCATTGTGACCATGCTTCCGATAACAAATCAGATCAATGACTACATCCTTTCCAAACGTCTGTCGGTACTCCAGAGCCATTCGAATTGCGTGAACAGCGGCTTCCGGATCGTCACCGTTTACATGGAAAATCGGAGCCAGAATCATTTTTGCCAGATCCGATGCATATTCGGTGGATCGAGCGTCTTCGGGCAGGGTGGTAAATCCGATCTGGTTGTTGATGATCAGATGAATGGTTCCACCCGTTTCATATCCGCGAAGTTGAGACATATTCAACGTCTCGGCCACGACACCCTGTCCGGCAAATGCCGCATCACCATGAATCAGAATCGGAGCAATTCTCTTGGCAGCATCGTCGGCTTCATGGTGATCCTGAACAGCTCTGGTCGCTCCTTCGACGACCGGGTTCACCGATTCCAGGTGGCTCGGGTTGGGCAAGAGTTCCAGTTCGATCTCTCTTCCCTTGCTTGTTTTGAAGACTCCACGGGTACCCAGGTGGTACTTCACATCTCCGGATCCCTGAATGGTCTCCGGATCGATGTTGCCCTCAAAGTCGGCAAAGACCTTTCGGTATGGTTTGTTCATCAGGTTCACGAGAATGTTGAGGCGTCCACGGTGAGCCATGCCGAGGAAGAACTTCTCGATCTCCTCCTCTCCCGCTTTTTCAAGAAGAAAATGAGTCATCGGGATGAGTGTGTCGGCGCCTTCCAGGGAGAATCGCTTGTGTCCGATATACTTCTTGTGTAAAAACTGTTCAAACGCCATGGCCTGATTCAGCTTGTGAAGGATGGTCTCTTTATCCTTCTTTTCAAGCTGAGACTTGTTGGTCGTCGACTCCATCCGTTCGCGTAACCACGCACGCTCCTCGAGGTCCAGGAGATGGATGTACTCGGCGCCAATGGTTCCACAGTATGTATCTCTCAGCAGGCTCAGAATGGTTCGAAGCTTGGCGGTCTCACGCCCGCCAAGACCTCCACAGTAGAACTCTCTGTCCAGATCCCACATGGATAGACCGTAATACTCCAGTTCCAGTTCAGGGCTGTGTCCCGGTTCATCCACAAGCGGATCCAGATCTGCAAGGACGTGGCCCCGAACACGGTACATGGTAATGAGCCGCCAGACCGCAATGGCTCGCCGATCCTGTTCGAGTGTGTTTCCTTTTCCACCCAGAAGTCCTTCGAACTTGTCTTCGCTGAATGCGATCGGTTCGTAGGGGATTGCAAGGTCTTCAAAGATTTGTTCGTAAAAGCCATCACTACCGTTCAGCAGTTGATGAATTCTCTGCAAGAACATACCGGATTCTGCGCCTTGAATAATCCGGTGGTCGTATGTACAGGTCACGGTCATTACTTTGCTGATCCCGAGCTGGTTCAGGACTTCCTGTGACATGGATTGAAACTCTGCAGGGTAGTCGATGGCACCCGTTGCGATGATGGCGCCCTGACCACTCATGAGTCGGGGGACGGAAGAGACGGTCCCGATTGTCCCCGGGTTGGTAAGACTGATGGTTGTGTTTTGGAAATCGCCCAAATCCAGTTTCCCTTTTCGCGCTTTTCCGATCAGATCTGCGAAGGCATAGAGGTACTCCCGGAAACTCATGGCGTCTACACCCTTGATGTTGGGTACGACCAGATTCCGGGAACCATCACGACCCTCTAGATCAACAGCAATTCCGAGGTTGACTTGCCCTGGTTTAATTCGTTCCGGCTTCCCGTCTTCCCGGTTGTAGAAACTGTTCAGGTTCGGAAATTCCTTCAGAGCCTGGACCACAGCCCAGCCGATGAAGTGCGTAAAACTGGCTTTCGGTTCTCCTCGTTGAAGAAGATGCCGATTGACAAGTGCACGGTCTTCGGTCAACATTTTTACAGGCAGAACCCGCAGAGAAGTCGCAGTTGGGATCGCCAAGCTCTGATCCATATTCTCGGCGATCTTCGCTGCCACTCCTTTTATCGTCTCTGTTTCACTCCCTTCAGGTTTGGCAACGGAGGTCTTCTCTGCTTCTTTGGTTGCGCGCTTGGGCGGTGTTTTCTTGGCAGGAGCATGCGGAGTGCTCTCTGTGTCTGTGACGGACTCTTCTTTTCCCCCCGAAGCGTTTCCATTGAGTTCATCGAAATAGCTTCTCCAGTGATCCGGGACCAGGTCAGGATTATCTTGGTACTGCTTGTAGAGCTCCTCTACCAGTGCACTGTTGGGGCCAAAGACAGATTCAAGTGATTTCACAATGGGGTACGAATGGTTAAGAAAAAATGGGTGGTTCCAGTGGAAGCAATCAAATTAACCAATATTCGATAAAAATACGATCCAATTCGGGCAGGTTAAGTGCTCTCCAATGGACCTTTTCCCGCGTTTCAACGACCCGGTTGAATCCCTATATTGATGCCGGTTGCAAGGGTGCAGCAGAATGGAATGAATCGAGGATCTAGAGGAGGTACATGCACGGAGCGGAGTCGATTTTCTGGGATTTGAGCGATCTTTATAAAAGCGTGAATGATCCCGCATGGAAGCGGGATGCAGAAACAGTAAAAGAGGAGGCCGAACAATTTGCTGGACGGTGGAGAGGACGTCTCGATTCATTGGAGAGTTCTGAATTTTCTACCATGATGCAAGAGTACGAGCAGTTGGTGGAACGCTCTCGGAAGGTTGGAGCATTTGCACATCTGGCTTGGTCAGTCTCTACGGACAATCCGGAACTGGGTAAAGCTCTCCAGGCAGCCAACGAGCTTGGTGCGGAAATCGGACAGACTCTCGCTTTTTTTCAAGTCGAGTGGATGGCAGTTGATGATTCACGTGCCGGGAAGTTGATTGCATCAGACGACCTTGAGCCATATCGGCACTATTTGGAGGCTTCTCGTCGATTCCGTGATCATACATTGAGCGAGGGTGAGGAGAAAGTTCTCTCTGCAAAACGTGTGACGGGGCGTACAGCCTGGACACGCTATTTTGATGAAGTGATGGGAAAGACCAGGTATGAATTGGACGGAGAGTCTCTTTCCCAACAGCAGGTACTTTCAAAATTGCATCATCCGGATCGTCATCTGCGAAAGCGGGCGCACGCATCCATTACGGATACGCTCCACTCGCTTCGCCATACGACGGCCACGATCTTCAATACGGTTCTTGCAGACAAAGCGACGGATGATCGCCTTCGGGGCTATCCACACTGGTGTGCCTCGAGAAATCTAGCCAATGAAATTGACGATGATTCAGTCGATCGACTTGTCGAGTCGGTGACCTCTGCCTATCCGGTCGTTCAGAACTATTACGAGTTGAAGCGTGAATGGATGGGTTTGGATCAGCTCTATGACTATGATCGCTATACGTCTATTCGGAAGACAGAGACCGTCATCTCTTGGGACGAAGCGAGGGAGACCGTTCTGGAGGCATTCAATGACTTCCATCCGGAGATGGCCCGGATTGCCAAACTCTTTTTTGATCGTCAGTGGATCGATGCGGCGATCAAGCCGGGAAAGCGTGGCGGAGCCTATTCGGCAAGTACTGTAGCGTCGGTTCATCCCTATGTGTTCATGAATTACGACGGCCAGCTCCGGGATGTACAAACGTTGGCTCATGAGTTGGGTCACGGGGTGCATCAGTATCTTTCCCGTCAACAGGGAGAGCTTCAATCGTCCACTCCGTTGACGACGGCCGAGACAGCATCCGTGTTCGCCGAAATGTTGGTATTCGAAAAAATGATGACCAAACTGGAGGATCCGGAGGAGCGTCTTTCTCTTTTGGTGAGTAAAATCGATGATACAATCGCGACGGTATTTCGTCAGGTGTCCATGAATCGGTTTGAACATGCCATTCACACGGCACGCCGTGAGGATGGCGAGCAGACATTCGAACAATTTTCTGCACACTGGAGGTCTACCCAGACGGATCTCTACGGGAATGCTGTACACTTGACAGACGGGTATGATGCCTGGTGGAGCTACGTGCCACACTTTTTGCACACGCCGGGGTATGTTTATGCCTATGCATTTGGGGAGTTGCTGGTTCTCGCACTCTATCAATCCTGGAAAGAGGGAGCATCCGGGTTTGAAGATCGATACCTGGAGTTGCTCTCCGCAGGTGGGTCCGACTGGCCACACAGTCTGATCTCACGGATGGGAATGGATATTCACGATGCTTCGTTCTGGAGTCGTGGTCTGTCGGTATTTGAGTCCATGGTTGAGGATGCAAAAGAGAATAAAGCCAGAATCAAATCTCCATGAGTGATCATCGGGAAGAAAAAGCTCTACGGGAATTCAAGCAAACGTTGGTACATCTACTGGGTCTGATTCGCGGATCCAGTCAGGCTCAAACTGCCTGGATTTGTTGGGTGAATCATGAACGAAAACAGTTTGTTGTAGAGGCGAGTCAAACACGTCGTACAGAAGTGATGTTCCCGGATCGGATTCCTTTCCAAAATTCGTTTCTGCAGGAGTGCAAGGATTTGACGGACCCTCTTCGAATGGAGGTTGGGGTGGATCTGGATCCCATTCAACTTCATCACCACCCCGATCCGGCCGATTTGGCAGAGATTTGGATTGTTCCGTTCATTAATAACGGAGAAACGGTGGCATTGACGGTACTGGAATTTGTTGAACCTGTAGATCGAGATCGACTGGAGGCAGGCATCACCTCCTACACGAGGGCATTTGGAGGGATTCTGCACACCTGGCTCGAACTGATGGATCTGCATCGGGATCAACAGGGGTGGACGGAGTATGACGAGCAGGTTCAGCAGCTTTCTCCTCGAATGCATCGTGCAGAATTGTTGGTTGCCACAGCAGAGAAGATGCAGAAACTTCTACCTACCGGTGGGGTAACCCTTGTTACAAAAGGGACGGGGGTATGGTTGACATCATTCAATACTTCGACAGGAAAGGGGGTGCCACTGTTGGGTACGGTTTTGGATGAGAAGTCACTTGCATATGACGCGCTTCAATCTGGTTCTCCTTCGTTCTCTATTCATTTTAACCAGAATCCGTGTCGAGTGGCGACTTCCGAGGAGGGTACCGAGGGAGCGACACTTGCGATACCACTTCTGCTGAATGATCATCGTCAAGCTGTTTTGTTGGCATACGACCGTAATCCACTCTCGTTTACGGAATCCCTGAAGCACAAATTCATCAACTTGGTACGAATAGCAGGACTCTCCATGCAGGCTTGGCTGGATCGAGAAGATCTCGGAATGGATCAATTTTCGTCCGGGAATGGAGCCGTGCTGCCGGATCTTTGGGAACGAACGCTGGATCGTGAGTTGGGACAATCAAACGAAGAGGTGTATAGTTGGTTCGGACTTCTGGCAATTGACAATATTCAAGAGATCCGGACGACCCACAGACTTGAAAGTCTGAGGCGAATGCAGTCACTCCTTGTCGGAAGCCTTTCTCCTCACCGGTTTGACCGGAATGGGATCATTGGATTTCATAGTGACTATGTCTACGCTTTTTTAGTGCAAGATCGTGACCCGGAAGCGATTGAATCGTGGCTACAGTCTGTCGAGAAGATGGTAAAAGAACCGGTCCGAATTTCGGCTGAAGAGTCTGTACAGCTTCATCTTAAAGCAGGATTTACATCCCTGCATACAGATCAAAAAAGAGATCGGCACCGGATGGTACAAGATGTCAAACGGGCGCTGTCAGATGCGACTCGATCCGGAGTTATGGCCGTTGAATCTGGTGCGGCCGGAACGCAAGAGGTCGAGCATTGAGTGTAGTTCAAGGGTGCAACCGGGTAGATATTTTTGTAACTTTCCGGAATGTGGGTCGAATACCGGGAAGATGTCGTGCAATCCGTCGATCACACAGTCGCAACAAATTCGAAAGAGCATTCGTTAGTGAGCTCCCGGCGTTCGACTGACCGGATCCTATTTTGATCCGATACGCTCGTCAATGATAATTAAAACCATCTACGGTCTTGGCTAAAAGTTCAGGAATATCAACCAGAGAGTCAGAGTCACTCGATCGCTATCTACAGGAGATCGGCAAGGAGAAACTGATTACACCGGACGACGAAGTCCGACTGGCCAAGGAGATCCAGAAGGGATCGCAGAGAGCCCTCGAGGATTTGACAAAGGCGAATCTTCGTTTTGTTGTTTCCGTCGCCAAACAGTATCAGAATCAAGGTCTCTCTTTGGGAGATTTGATCAACGAGGGGAATCTGGGACTCATCAAAGCTGCCAAACGATTTGATGAGACGAGGGGTTTCAAATTTATTTCATATGCCGTCTGGTGGATTCGCCAGTCAATTTTGCAGGCACTTGCCGAGCAAAGTCGCATCGTCCGACTTCCGTTGAATCGGGTTGGAGCATTAAACAAAATTGGCAAGGAGCTGTCCAAGTTGGAGCAGGAGTACGAGCGCGTACCTTCTGCTGCCGAATTGGCCGAGAGCCTGGACATGACGGTTTCGGAAGTGGCCGATACGCTCAAAATTTCCGGTCGACACCTCTCCGTGGATGCCCCATTTGCCCAAGGTGAAGACAATCGTTTGTTGGACGTGTTGGAGAACGAAGAGATTCCCGATCCTGACAACGATTTGATGGGCGAGTCACTCAAGGTGGAGATCGAGCGAGCACTTTCCAAGCTGACCAAACGGGAAGCAGAAGTCATTCGACTCTATTTCGGGATCGGACGGGAACATTCCCTGACGCTCGAAGAGATTGGAGAGAGATTTGACCTTACACGAGAGCGGGTTCGACAGATCAAGGAGAAGGCGCTTCGCAAACTTCGACACCATAATCGTAGCGCAGCTTTGAGAGCCTATCTCGGCTAATTTATAGTGGAAACCGAGTATGATGAAGGCCGGTACAATCCTGTTGCTTCTATTGTGGATTCCGCTGGAAGGTTCTGTCGCGCAGTCACACGACCGTTTTTTGGTTGTGATTGATCCAGGTCACGGAGGAACCGCAGAGACGGACTCTTACCGAGTAGGGCCAAGTGGAGAACGAGAGGAGTGGGTCAATCTTCGTGTTTCCCGGGAGCTGAAGACGATGCTGGAGTCGGAAGGAGTCGACGTTCGACTTACCAGAGTTGGAGATGTCGCAGTACCACTCAGGGACCGTGCGATCCTGGCTGTCAATGAAAAGGCAGACCTTTTTATTTCCATTCATCACAATGCAACGGCCGATCCGAACGTCAATTTTCCAATCGTTTACTATCACGGTTCGTCCAGAGAAAATCCAGAAAGTGTACGTTTCGGTACGGCTGTAATCTGTGAGTTGCAGCAGGCGCTGTACGATGACCAAACCGCCATGAGCCTTGTGTCGGACAAGACCATTTTTCCGGGTTCAGGGACCGCCGTTCTTCGACACAGTCAGGGAATTCCCGGGATCATTGCCGAAGCCTCGTTTTTTACCCATCCTCCAGAAGAGCAACGTCTCAAGGATCCGGACTATAACCGGGCAGAGGCCCGTGCGTATACCCGTGCAATCGTGGCCTACCGCGATTGGAAAGTTCGGGAAGCGTTGATCCGGGGCGATCCGGAGTTGGAAGAGATCCCTCCCTTCCGGGTGTTTCAAGAGGCAGAAAGAATGCGGCCGGAAGCTCGAGAGTGGCGACAACAGTTTGAGACGGGGGTCGAACTCTACGAGAAGGGGGAATGGTCGGCTGCACTGGAACAGTTGACGATGTCTGCACGGGCCTTCCCGGATTCACCTGTTGCACGAGACGCCCACCTCTACCGGGCTCGGGTGCTTCAGGAATTGGACAGGCCGGAGGAAGCAGAGATGGAATTTCGACGAGCCCGTGAGTACTATACGGATCTGTCCGGTGCATGTCGGGAACCTTTTTCTGGAACCTTTGGTATAAAGTAAACAGAGGGGAGACGTTCAGGCCACTTGTAGCGAATAGGTCTTGTTTCGCGTACAAGGTGCGAAACCCCACCAACAGAGAGGAGGTAGTGCCATGGAAAGACATATCTGGAGCTACGGTATCGGAGCCATACTGCTTTCATCCCTTCTGACCGGATGTTACACCCAGGTACAGACGATTGAACGTGAACGTGTCGTCTATCTGCCCCAGGATCGGGAGCAAACCAAGGCAGTCCAGCAAGAGCAGGCACTTGATTCACGAGTACAAGCCGGTCATCTTGAAGAGGATCCAAATTACCTCTACCCGTACGAAGATGGTCACGAGGATGGATATGAAGATGGGTGGGTCGATGCGGAATCCTACTATTTTATCGATTATGAAGCTCGAAACTGGTATGACCGGCACGCTGTTTATGGTGTTCGTCCGGTCCATGTGACTCAGATCTATCATGTAGACCCGTATGGCCCCGGTTACTGGGGTCGACCTTGGATGGGATATCGGCCATGGCCGAATCGTGGATTCTTTCATCTGAATCTCGCATTTGGTAGCGGGTACCACGTACGTGATCCTTGGTATGGCTGGCACTCCTGGTATGACTACGGAGGCATGTATGGATATACCCGATATCCGTTTGGGTACGGAGGATGGACAGACAGCTACTGGTCAGGATTTCATCACGGGTACGGATTCGGTATAAGTACAGGTGTTTGGTCCGGCCCCGCCCGGGATTATGCGGTTCGTACGTCCGGACTGAACAGCACGACAACGGTGCGTTCTCAACGAACACGCGGATCCGGAACCTCTCCGCAGCTTCAGGGTCGACCCACCCAAATGCGCGGAAGTGCCGGGTCGACTCGAACGGTTCGGAGTCGGACGACTGCACGACCAACAACGGATACGACGACCAACCGTTCCGAGATTCGTACTCCGCAGAGAGTGGAACGGCGAACACGTGCCACACCTTCCGTGTCTCGATCCACGTCAGGAAGCATTCGGAGCGAATCTTCGACACGACAGAGGGTTCGGACACCACGTACTCGTCAAATCCGTCAGGAGGGGACTCTTCAATACCGTCCGTCTTCCAATGGGTCCGGTGCCGTCCGATCAACGACCCCGAACCGGAGACGACAACCGCCAGCGGTCCAGCGATCCACGCCACAAAACCGCTCAAACGCTGCGCAGTCTTCAGGAAACAGACAATCTTCCAGTCAACGTTCATCTGATTCCTCGTCTGGCCGAAGCCGTTGAGAGAACACGTCCTGGACCTTGCAATATGAACGGATCTCGCCAAGAGAGTAATGAAGGTTGTCTACTATCTCTCAATGCCGAGACTGTATCCCACGTAGAGAATCACGATCCGGAGAAGGATATGAATCGCCAATTCATACTGTTTGCGTTACTGTTCACATTCGTCGGAATGAATGTCTCTGTCGTCGCTCAAGAAGCGAATGACCCCTGGAGCCAAAGTTATCAAGCGGTTCAGTTTTCCGATCCCCTTGTTTCGCACGATCCGATTACACGGGTGATGCCGGCCGTTGCATACCGCTCCGGGATTGGCGGGTATTTGGAGAATCCGGCATCGATGGCACTCTTCGATGAGAGTATGGGTTCATTTGGTCTGGTTCACCGATCGGTCAATGAATCGGCAAACTTTCTAGGGACCAACTCTTCACTTCAGGATCGTCAGACAGGGATATCCAATCTTGGATTTGTCTATCGGGTACCGACCGTTCAAGGGAGTCTCGTTTGGGGGGCAGGGTACAGCCAGCACAGCTACTATAATCGTACCTTGCCTGTTAGTGGATTCAATGAGCGTTCAAGTATTACCGACCAATTCAAGGTCCCGGGCAATGAGTATACCGAGACAGCCTTCTCTGCGTATGCAATTGATTACGGCGATACGGTCAATGATTGGGACGAATCCATCTTTCGGGTTGGATTCAACGATGCCGGAACCTATTTGGGAATCGATCAAGAATCGGAGTTCAAAGAGAGAGGGATGGCCGGCGACTATTCAGTGTTCATGGCCACTGAATTTCTGGAGAACTTCATGGTGGGACTGTCCGTTGGCGTCACTTCTGGTCGACATACCTATCGACGAACACATCTGGAGGTGGATCGTCAGGAGCAATACTCCGGAACCGTCGTCGATTCGGACGAAGATGATCAACCCGATACAGATATCCACTCCATCCTGTTGGATGACGAGGTGCGAAGTGAGTTTTTTGCGTTGGCGGTGAATGCAGGGGTTCTCTACCAAATTCATCCACACCTTCAGCTTGGTGCCGCCTACACGCTCCCCTCCAGACTCACGGTCGAAGAGGAATTTGATGGACAAATTTCTTCTACATTCGACAATGGAGGAGGATTTGAAGGAGATCTGCAGACGCAATTCGAATACGGAGTGCGCTCACCCGGGCGCGTGGCATTGGGGTTGGCGCTCACAAATGTGGGGCCGATTTCTGTTTCGTTGGCTGCCGATCGTCGGGACTACGGAAAGACAGAGATCTCGTTTGACTCGGATCTTTTTGAACAGGAACGCGATGAGAATCAGTACATCGCACAAATGTATCGTTCTGTTTGGAATCTGCGAGGGGGCGTAGAACTATCGCCGGGGGATGGATGGAATCTACGTGCCGGGTACGGAGTTCGACCTTCGCGTTTTGCAATGGGTGGAGCGACCCGAAACGAGATCTCTTTCGGCATCGGATTCGGTGTGATGGATGGTGGACGATTGGAGCTGGCGGCTCAAACGACTCGATGGAGTGGAGAAGAGCGAGTCGTCTACGAATATGGAGAATATGACTATAGCGTACTTCCGGATGCTCCACCCATCTCCACCATGCGACAAGAACGTGCAATGATGGACGGAAATCTCTGGCAATTCATGGCAACATTTCAGATCTCCATGTCGGACTGGTAGTCCGGATACCTCTTGAAGGGTGACCGAACCGGACCTGTGAAGCATCCTCTGCGTTACTGCAACATGTAGGTCACAGATACCGAAGCAGTAACCGGGACGGATGCATCGAAATCCATCATGGATGAGGTGTCCATCTGAAGGGCCTCCATGCGGTAGATCGGTCCGCCCCCCCCGTTGGTACTGTGCTGAATCTTGTGAATCTGACCAAGGTTTCGTCCAACTGTTTCCGCGATAACCCGAGCCTTCGCTTCGGCTTGTTTCAAGGCCTGGCGAAGCGCCTCGTCTTGAGCTTCTTCTACTCCATCAGCGAGGAAGGACGCCTGAAACTGCTCAAACTGATGTTCGGCCAGAACCATTTGAATCTCTTCGAACTGGTCGATGGAGGGGATTCGAAGCTGAACCTGCTGTCGGGTCTGGAATTGACGATCTTCTCGGTTATTTCGTTGCTGCAGGGTAATGGGCTCGAATGAAAGCAGCTCATCTGAAAGTTCCTGTTTACGAATCAGATCTGCAAGAAACGCTTCTTGTCGTTTGTGTTGCTGAAAGGCACGTGCAGGTGTTTCATCCGTCGCAGTGATGGTAATGAGGAATCGAACCTGATCGGCAGGAATCCGAATTTCTGCAGAACTGTCGACATGCAGTTGATCCTGAGCCTGCAGGACAGGTACGAACAAGAAAATCAGAACCAAGAAATGAAAGGTTGTACATCGCATGAACATCTCTCCGTGAGTTTCCATTGCTGTCTGCGCCGTTTATACGGGTAGTGAAGGAATAACGCTACACATTCGTACAATCAAATATCGACTCGGTAATCGACATAGAACCGTTTTTCGGCAACCGACTCAATGAATTTTACGGCCTTTTTATGATGAGGACTTCGACTGTAGAGCATCATATCCTCTTCGTTGTTGAAATCACAAATCAAGACGACATCCAGTGCATCTTTTGAGTCGGGGGTAATCTGAATACCCACCTCGACATTTCGGATCTCGTCAATACTGATTTTAAGACCCTCAAGGATCAGTTTAAGCTTCTCGGCATTCTTCTCTTTGGTCGCTCCTGCGGCTTCCTCTTTCAATCTCCACATAACAATATGGCGTATCATTTTCGCCTCGCAATTCAATTTCGGTTAATCGTGCAACGTACCGGATGTTCAGCTGAGCATTCGGAACCGCAAACCGGGACCAAAAGCTTCGACTCCCTTCAGATGTGGTTCTGATTCCGGGATTCGCGCCGGGGTGGATGGGGGTACTTCCCCGGTCCCTGATTTGATAATAAGCATAAAAATGGATGGATCAATTCTTTTCCGTATCACGTTGTCTCTCAGTAATCGGAGAGGGTCGAACCCGGATCAAATCGGAATCCGGTGCCGCTTCATTTTCGTCCAGTTCAATGAAAAATGGCGGATTTCCGGCATGCTCCGGCCGTTCCCGCACAACCAGAAGCGGGTTCGATTTGGGTTGGACGGGCCTCGCTTCCAAGTGAAGAAACGGAGCATTCACGACATCTTTGAGCGCCTTGAACGGTTTGAATGCTGCCCGATGATGACTTGGAATCTGAAGGGTCTCACCCGTCTGCGGATGTCGACCCGCACGAGCTTTGTGGAACCGGGACTCCAGCTTGCCGAAACCGGCCAATTGGATGTCATCGCCCGTTGCAAGCGTTTGCTCCACCACGGCAACAAGTTCGCGCATAAACCGGTCTGCGTCTGTTTGAGTGGTTTCGGCACGTTGAGCCACAGATTGGACCATCTCGTTATAGGTGGTTTTTCGACTCATTTTGTACCCTCCTGCTCAAGCAGTGCATCTTTAAGCGATTGAGACGGGCTGAACCGAACGTGAACCTTTGGTGGCAAGAGGAGCATTTGGTCGTGGTGCGGACTGTAGCGGGTTCGGGTATCCTGAATTTCCGTTCGAAATGTCCCCAAGCCGGGGATCGTGAATGCCTCCTCGCGAGCCAATTGATCCGTCCATTCGGAAGTCACGGCTTTCAAAAGATGGTGTGTTTCCGACTGTGTCATCTTTAGCCGATGAGCGAGTCGTTCGATGAGTGAGGTCTGTGTCATGGATGGGTGTCCTGAATGGCAGAATTCGGGCCGTGCCCGCCTTGAAGTCAATAAACAAATTTTATGCGTGAAATTGAACGATTTCCCGCGGAAGTACCTTGTATCGGTTGGTGATGGAGAGAAGATCGGTTCATTGGTTCGATCAAGCAGGTTCCAATGAGGGGTATTATGATTTCAAAAGCCGATCTCGTAACTTTGTCTCCTTTTAAGACAGCAGAAATCAGGATCGACGAATTGCACTGTATGAACAATGAAAAAGGGGTACTCCAGGATGTGGATCTCCAGGAGAATGGTCATGAAGAAATTGGAGACAATCATCTGATGGGGTCGTTGAATACACCTCTTCGGGAAGACGCTTTCGACATGGATGATCAAGAAAAAATCGACAAAATTGCACACCATTTCTCCATCATCATGGAGACGTTGGGGCTTGATATTACAGACGAAAGTCTGAGTGGAACTCCGCAGCGAGTAGGAAAAATGTATGTCAAAGAGATCTTCAAAGGATTGGATCCGAAACGAAAGCCGATCGCTCGAAAATTCTCGAACCACTACCGCTACGAGGACATGGTTATCGAGAAGAATATTCAGGTCTTCTCATTTTGCGAGCATCACTTTCTGCCCTTTATCGGGAAGGCTCATGTTGCCTACATGAGTGGAGGGGAAGTGATTGGACTTTCAAAGATCAACCGGATTGTTGATTACTATTCACGTCGTCCACAGGTTCAAGAACGATTAACACTTCAGATCGCTGCCCAACTCGAAGCATCGTTGGAGAGCAGTGATGTAGCCGTATTCATAGAGAGCCGGCATTTTTGTGTGTCCATGCGGGGAATACAGGATACGACCAGTACGACGATTACAACCGATTTTCGGGGGGCATTTCGGGAGCCGGAAAACAAACAGCGATTCCTGGATCTCATTCGTACAGATACGGAGATGTAGTTCATGATACGTCACCCGACGATCTCCAGAAATTGAACCATGGTCGATAAGAGTCACGTGCCCCTACAGATATACAACAGTCTGACCCGGAAGAAAGAGGAGTTCATTCCCATTAATCCACCCCATGTGGGTCTTTATGTTTGTGGACCGACGGTGTATGGGGATCCGCACCTGGGACATGCCAGGGCTGCGATCACATTCGACCTTGTCCATCGATACCTGCTTCAAGTTGGATACAAGGTTCGATATGTTCGGAACATTACCGATGTCGGGCACCTTGAAAACGAGGAATTGGGTACGGGTGAGGACAAGATTGCCAAGAAAGCCCGTCTGGAGGAACTCGAGCCGATGGAAGTGGTCCAGTTCTACACCAACCGGTACCATGACGGGATGGATGCTCTCAATTGTCATCGCCCCAGTATTGAGCCGTCGGCAACCGGTCACATCATCGAGCAGATCGAACTGGTAGAGAAGATCCAGGCCAATGGCTGGGCATATGAAGTGAATGGAACCGTCTATTTCGATCTGGAGAAGTATGCGAACGAGTATGAGTACGGAACACTCTCCGGGAAAGTGCTCGAAGAGCTGCAATCCGGCTCCAGAGATACGGAAGGAATTGACGAGAAACGTCATCCCCATGATTTTGCACTCTGGAAGCGGGCCGAACCGGGTCACATCATGCGTTGGCGATCGCCGTGGGGAGAAGGGTTTCCGGGTTGGCATGTCGAGTGTTCAACGATGAGCACCAAGTATCTCGGTGAACGTTTCGACATTCACGGAGGCGGACTGGATCTTCAGTTTCCCCATCACGAAGCGGAGATCGCTCAGTGCCGGAGTGCAAATGGTGAAGAACCGGCCAACGTGTGGATGCACAACAACATGGTTACCATTGACGGAGCCAAGATGAGCAAGTCTGCCGGTAACTTTATTACACTTGAGCAGCTCTTCACGGGAGATCATCCACTCCTTGAAAAAGGATTCGATCCAATGGTGGTCCGATTTCTGATGCTTCAATCTCACTATCGGAGCAAGATCGATTTCTCCAATGAAGCGCTCCTCTCTGCAGAGCGGGGCTATTTGCGATTAATGGAATCTTTGGAGCTTCTGGATCATATTGAGGCAAGTGACGGAGCTTCCGGGAGTTCGCTTGAGAAGCGGATATTTGAGGAAAGTCATGCGATTCAAGAAGCATTGGCCGACGATTTCCATACATCTCGAGCTCTCGCTTCCCTGTTTGAACTCTCTTCAGTGATCAATGGTCTCTATCATGGACAATTGAATCGGAGTGAACTTTCTTTCGACGGACTCCAGACGTTGAAACAGACGTACAGAGAGGTCATACACGAGTACATGGGGCTGCGTTCTCCGGTACGTGAAGGGGAAAGTGGACGAGAGGAACTCATTCAGCTTCTGATTGAATTACGGGCACGAGCCCGGGCCAAGCGGGATTTTGAGACTTCGGATGAAATTCGAAATCGACTTTCTGATTTGGGGATCACGCTCAAAGACGAGAAGAGTGGAAAAACAACCTTCAAAGTGGGGAGCTGAAAAGATAGCGCGTCTACCCAGGCGACTACTCATTGCTTTGATTCGTGCCTATCAATGGGGGATTTCACCCTGGTTGGGGGCTCACTGCCGGCATATACCCACGTGCTCCAATTACTCAATAGAGGCGATTCGTGAATGGGGAATCTTCCGAGGCGGGTGGATGGCAATCCGCCGCATTGGATCTTGTCACCCCTGGGGATCGGATGGTTACGACCCGGTCCCCAGAAAAGAGAGAAGCAGTGAACCGGAATCAGAATTGGAGGCTCCATGAGTCAAGTAACTCTACATGAACGGGGAGATACAGAGGAGGTGGAACTGGGTCGGAAATTTGAACCGGCGTTTGACCGGAACGGACTCATTCCATGTCTTGCAGTCGATCATCAAAGTGGGGAAATTCTGATGATGGCCTGGATGAACCGTCCGGCACTGGAGCAGACCCTGGAAACCGGACTGGCAACGTACTACAGTCGAAGCAGAGACCGGATTTGGGTCAAGGGGGAGTCCTCCGGGAGACAACAGATTGTTCAGGAGATCTGGGTCGACTGTGACCAGGATGTGCTTCAACTTCGGGTTCGAATGGAGAAAGAAGGAGCCTGTCATCAGGGGTACCGTAGCTGCTTTTACAGAAAGATTGCGTCGATCGAAAAAGGAGAGCTGGAATTCCAAAAAGAAGAGCCTCTCTTTGATCCAAAAAAGGTCTATCGTACGAGCTGAATCCTGGCTATTCTTTCGTAAATGTTGCTTCCTGATCCCGTGAATACGAACAATCTTGAACACAATTCAGAGTTTTCGAAATGAAACAGAAGATACAAGAGGTCTATCCAAACGCGACAACCCGTGAAGCGATCTCCAACGAGATCCTGGAATCACTCTCTGCACACGGCCGGTTCGACCCGGAACGGACACTTTGGGCGACATCGGACTGTAGTGACGAAGTCAATCGATCGACAGCCAGATTTCAGAAAGAGCTTCACATTGACAATGCGTTTCAGCTGGGTGGGTTGGCTGGATACCCCTTCACAGGAGAAACCGGGTTCCGGGCGTTCGCATCCCACATTCCGGAAAACGGAGCGGCCATTCTTCTCTACGGGCCGCACATCGGTATTTCAAAGGCCGGTCGTGTGGGCTTTATGAAACGAATTGGGCAGAACCAGGAGACGACCTGTTGCGGTGCCCTTCACGGTACGTTGAGCCGGTTTTCCAGTGGAGAAGCGACCCTTCCCGACCCCGATATGGATCACCAGATGTGGTATATTGCCAATGCACTACAGGATCAAAAAGAGGAGATCCTCTCTGGATCCTCACCCATTGTCCAGATTACGGATCAGATGTACCGATTGATTGACGAAGGGATGGATCGTCTCTTGACATCTGCACATGATGCATTCGGTGAGGCAAATGTAGCCCTCGTCGGCGGGATCTTCATTAATCGGGATCATGGAGATGAAGATTGGTTCGATCTGCGTCGATTCGATGTGGTGGCACCTGACGGATCCCGGACGAATTTGAAATAAGAATCCATTCTGTACTCTGAACCAACCATTCACCGAGAAGAGAACCATTTTGTCAGACTCACCCAACAACATCTCAATATGGGACCGATTCGGGATCGGAGTCTCCGTTGTATGTGCCATTCATTGCCTTCTATTCCCGGTTGTGGTCGCCCTCCTTCCGGTCTGGCCCGCTTTGGGCGGTCACTACCACTGGGTTCATCCTCTCTTTCTCATTCTCATCCTTCCAACCGTTTTTTATGCTGCACGACGTAGTCACTATGATCGAAAGATTCTTCGCTGGCTCCTGGGCGGACTTCTGCTCGTGACCGTTGGTTGGGTGGCGGGTCATCTGCTTCATTGGTATCGAGTCGAACCGCTTTTGACACTACTGGGAAGTGTAGCTCTGGTATGGGGGCACTGGAAAAATTACCGTCACCACCAGGCCTGCACGAACCGAAGTCACCACCACCATCCGGTTGCAGAAGAGATTCTTGGAGAGTCCGACAGCTGACTGGAACCCTTTTCACTCACTCCTTCGTGAGCGGCAGAAGGATGATATCTTCAAAATCGAGATCCAATTCGGACAGAACCGGTTCGGCAATCTCGGCGATTTCGTCATGGCTGTATTCGTGAAGACCTTCCAGTTCGATGTAGAGCTGATTGTGCACTTCGTCGACATAGGTACGTGCATCGGTCGATTCAAAAAGATCTTTCAACGTCTGGGTCAGAAAATCGACATCTTCTTGCCATGCCGTATATTCCGATTCGTTCGGTTCACTCATAATGATTGGGTCCTCAGGTTGGTACAACTGCAAGACGGGTGGAACCGATCTTCCGGGTCCGCGATCAAGTCCTTGTTTACAGAACGCGAAAAATAAAGAAAAGCACTGCGATGAACCAATGGATCGATCAGATTTGGAAACGGGCTTCGGCTGCGGAACGAACGGTTCTGGGTGCGATTAGTGGAACATCCATGGATGGGGTCGATTTGGCCCTCTGCAGGATTCGTGGCGCCGGTTCACAAACCGAACTGGACATCCTGCACTACGCCGAAAAAGAGATCCCCCCTCAGGTTCTGCTCCCACTGAGAGAGGCGGCATTCCTGCCGACCACGACCGTTGAGACGATGGTCGGACTGGAGGTTCAGTTGAGCCGGGCGTGGAGTCACCTCATCACGGAGATGTTGAATGATTGGGACGTCGATCCGTCGACTGTGGATCTGATCGGAAGTCACGGGCAGACGCTTTTTCACCGACCGGATCGAGAGGGGGATACCGATGCAACCATCCAGTTGGTCGATGGAGACCGATTGACTCGTGCCATCGGAATCCCGGTTATCCATGACTTTCGGCAAGCGATGATTGCAGCCGGTACAGAAGGTGCGCCGTTGGCTCCATTGGGGGAGTCCCTGCTCTATCGCCATTCGACAGAGCCCCGAATACTACTGAATTTGGGAGGGATCGGGAATGTGACCCTCTTGCCGGCCGGAGAGATCGGGTCGGGTGCGGCCCCCATTCCGTTTGCAACCGACACAGGTCCGGCCAATACATTGATCGACGAAGCCGTCCGTCGACTCTATCCCGGGAGATCGTATGACAAGGATGGGGCATTGGCTCGCCGAGGAACGGTCATCCCGGCCCTGTTGGAGAGATTGGAGGCTCACCCTTTTTTCACGGAACCGACTCCAAAATCGACTGGACAGGAACAGTTTCACTGGTCGTGGGTTCATCAAAATGTATTGGAACTTTCACTGGATCCGGCTACTCACGATCTGCTTGCAACATTAACCGAATTGACTGCCCGGACGGTGTTACTAACGATACCATCGGATTGGCGTCGTCGAGTGAAGGACCTCTACATCGGGGGTGGCGGATGGAAGAATCGGTACTTGATAGAGCGATTGGAAGCGAATTGGCCAGGTGTTCGTTGCAAAAGCATTCAGGAGGCAGGGGTTGAACCGGAGTCCAAGGAAGCCGCACTCTTCGCGCTTCTTGCAAACGAACGGATTTCCGGTCCCGGATGGGTCACCTCGGAGGGAGTGCATGTCACACCGGGGAAAATTTCGCTTCCCTGACAGAAGAAAGACACGTCCACATTTGAATCGCAGGAAGAAGTCATGAAGCGAAAGGAGAGCAGAAACGCTGCATTTTTCAACCATTTGGCACAGACAAGTGACAAGCCGATGGGCTTGGAGATCGAGTATGCATCCGGTTGCCATCTGGTAACCAAAGATGGCAACCGGTATTTGGATATGATTTCCGGTATCGCGGTCAGTTCACTGGGACACGGACATCCGGATGTGCTCAAAGCGATCCACGATCAGGTGGATCGCCATCTTCACGTCATGGTCTATGGTGAATTTATTCAGGATCCACAGGTGCGTCTGGTTCGCAGGCTTGCCTCCTTTCTCCCCGAGACGCTTTCTCAGATCTACCTGGTCAACAGTGGAACCGAGGCAAATGAAGGGGCTCTCAAACTGGCGAAGAAGAGTACGGGAAGAACCGGATTGGTGTCGTTTAACCATAGTTACCACGGGGATACACACGGTTCACTGAGCGTGACCGGAAGGGCGATCTATCGGGATCCCTACAAACCGCTCCTTCCGAACGTTACGTTTCTGGACTTCAACTCATTGGAAGATCTGTCCCGAATCGACGAGACCACGGCAGCTGTCATTCTTGAACCGATTCAGGGAGAGGGAGGGGTCATTCCGGCCGATTCATCCTGGCTTCGGGCTGTTCGGGAACGGTGCGATCGTACCGGAGCCTGTCTCATTTTTGACGAGATCCAGACCGGGTACGGTCGGACGGGGACACTTTTTGCGTTTGAAGGGTACGGAGTCATACCGGATATCCTGACCATGGCAAAAGCATTGGGAGGAGGAATGCCGATCGGTGCATTTGCTGCATCTTCGGATCGGTTTCGTCACTTTCGACAAGATCCACCATTGAGTCATGTGACGACATTTGGTGGACATCCGGTCAGCGCCGCCGCCGCCGATGCAGCCCTGAAGGCACTGCTGGAGGGGAATTGGATGGTACGTGCCCGCGATATTGAAGATCTGATTCGCAAACGACTCCAGGGAGAGGGCATTCGGGAGGTTCGGGGAAGAGGTGCCATGCTCGGACTGGAACTCGAGAGTGCCGATCTCACTGAACGGGTTGTCCAACATGGATTCGAAAATGGACTGCTGTTGGGGTGGACTCTCCATTCGAACACGTTGATCCGGATCGCCCCTCCATTGGTGATAACAGACGAAGAGCTGCATTTTGCATGTGATGTGATTCTGGCCGGTATTCACCGTTTTCGGCACTGATACCGGTTCGTTGGCTTCAAGAAGTCGTTCCGAATGCCTACCTTTCCGTTTCGGAATCAATCCCAATGAACCCGGATCATCCCATGGCAGCCGTACCTTCTACGATGCTCGAACTCGGAACCCGTGCACCAAAATTTTCACTCAATGACACCGTGAGTGGACAACATCAAACCCTGGAAGATATTCGCGGAGAGAATGCGACCCTTCTTGCATTCATCTGCAATCACTGTCCATACGTAAAACTTCTCAAAGAGGAGCTCGTTCGTGTTGGTCAAGACTACATGGATCGGGGAGTGGGAATGGCAGCAATCAGCTCGAATGATGCCGACCAGTATCCGGAAGATGGTCCCGAAGCGATGCGGGAAGATGCTCTCCGCTTGCAGTATCCCTTTCCGTATCTTTGGGACGAAGATCAATCGGCTGCCAAAGCGTATCGAGCCGCTTGTACTCCCGACTTTTTTCTCTTCGATGCAGATTTGAAATTGATCTATCGTGGCCGATTTGATGCTGCCCGACCCGGCAATGGAATTCCGGTTACCGGCCGTGACTTGCGTGTCGCGATGGATGCAGTTTTAGCAGGAAAACCGGTATCGGACGAGCAGATTCCAAGCATCGGTTGCAACATCAAGTGGAAGAGTGGACAGGAGCCGGAATACCATGGGAAAAATGGATGATCCGAAGCGAGTTGATCTGGCCGGCCTCAGAGAGCGGTATACACGTGGCGGCCTCCTGGAACAGGATCTGCCGGAGAATCCGCTCCAACTGTTCCGTCAATGGATTGAGGAGGCGGTGAAAGCCTCTGTTGCCGAATCCAATGCAATGAGTCTGTCGACGGTCAAGCCCGATGGGACACCGGATGCTCGAATGGTACTTCTCAAAGGAATTGAAGACGGATCTCTTCTCTTTTTTACCAACTATGATAGCGAGAAGTCGATGGATTTGGAGAAACATCCACACGCTGCCGGGTGTATGTGGTGGCCCGAATTGGAGCGTCAAATTCGTTTTGTCGGGCCCGTCGAGAAACTTGCGAGGACCGATAGTGAGGAGTATTTCGCACGTCGGCCTCGAGAGAGCCAGATCGGGGCATGGGCATCCAGACAGAGCAAGCCCATTGAAAGCAGGGACGTGTTGCAGCGTCGAGTAGAAGAGATGGAGAAGCGGTTTGAAGGTTCAGAGGTTCCGTGTCCCGAACAATGGGGCGGGTATCGAATTCTTGCCCGTCGGTTCGAATTTTGGCAGGGGAGACCCGGCCGACTTCACGACCGGATCCGTTACCTCTTGCGACAGGATGCTCGATGGAAATTTGAACGTCTCTCCCCCTGATTATGCCCGGGAAACTGGAGAAGTTTGCAGATAATCGACGATTTCCCAATTTGCTGGAGTATGGAGATTTGAAGGAGAATCGGCTGGAGAACCCGAAAGGACGTTGGCGGGAATGTTTTGGTCGAAATGGCCGACTTGTCATGGAGTTGGCTTGCGGGAAGGGGGATTTCACACTCGGTTATGCCGAACAACATCCCGAAGAGATGGTACTCGGGGTAGACATCAAGGGCGCCAGACTTTGGGACGGAGCCCGACGCGCCTTGAAACGGGATCTTGTCAATGTGCTTTTTTTTCGAGCGTACATCGAACAGCTGGAAACCTATGTAGCGCCCGGTGAGCTGGACGAAATCTGGATCACCTTCCCGGATCCGTTTCCCAAGCGAAGACAGGAGAAAAAACGATTGGTCTCTCCCCGGTTTTTGCGATTGTACCGGCATTTGTTGGTCCCGGGCGGGGAGGTTCATCTTAAAACCGATTCTGCTCTGCTTTGGCGCTATGCTCTGCAGACGATTCCGGCAGTGGGTGGCAACTATTGCCGAAGGGTAGAAGATCTCTATTCGGATGCAGCGGACGATCCCATACTCACCATTCAAACTTCCTTCGAACGGCAACATTTGCGGGATGGTAAAACGATTCGTTACCTGCGGTTCCGCCCTTGAAGGGAAGCAGAAAGTCCCCGGCCATTCGTTGCATAATCGGTGCAATTTGATAACTTGAGACAAGAGATTGATCAAGAGTGGGGCTCTGAACGAATCCGGATTTCGGGCCCGCCGGAAAGGCAATACCGGAAAGGCAACAAGGGAGATCAACATGGAATTGTTCGATGGGGTGATGACGTCACCATTCGCCACGGGGTACTGGGTACTGTTTCTGATTCTGCTACTGGTTCTTCTGTTTCGGCGCTCCCGGCTCTGGACCGCCTCGATTGTTTTGGCGGGATTGGTGATATCGCTTCCTCTTCCTTTTTGGGTCGAACTGTCGTTTTTGATCGTACTCGGAGTCCTCAATATTCCACCCATTCGACAGCGACTATTCTCCAATCCGTTGATGTCTTTGATGAACCGTGCCGGGTTCCTTCCAACCATATCGCAGACTGAACAGACAGCGATTGAGGCAGGAAACGTCTGGATCGAGGGGGAGCTCTTTGGCGGGAAGCCCGATCCTGTTCGACTCATGGAAACTCCGTGGCCGGAATTGAGCAAAAAAGAGCGTGCATTTCTTGATGGGCCGGTGGAGGAGATTTGCAACAAGGTTTCGGATTGGGCTGTATTCCAGGAGCGAGGTCTGCCGGAAGAGGTCTGGGACCAGTTTCAAAGAGATTGTTTTTTTGGGTTGATCATTCCAGAGGAGTATGGTGGGCACGGTTTTTCTCATACGGCTCATAGTACCATCATCGCTAAATTGGCGAGCCGAAGCGGGCCGTTGGCCACAACCGTGATGGTCCCCAATTCACTCGGACCGGCCGAATTGATTCTTCACTATGGAACCGATCGGCAGAAAGAGTATTACCTGCCTCGGTTGGCACGTGGAGAGGAGATCCCTTGTTTCGCACTTACAGAACCGGGAGCTGGATCCGATGCAGGTGCCATGCAGTCAACCGGAACTCTTTATCGCAGTGAGGATGGATCCATCGGTATTCGTTTGAAATGGGAAAAACGGTACATCACACTTGCATCGATCTCTACCGTCATGGGGTTGGCCTTCAAACTGCGCGATCCGGATCACCTGCTCGGAGACCGTGAAGAGTTGGGCATCACCTGTGCATTGGTACGAAGTGATCTGGAGGGCGTGATTCTGGGAAAACGACACGACCCTCTGGGTGTCCCGTTCCACAATTGTCCGACCCGGGGCAATGGAGTCGAGATCTCCCTGGAGGATGTTATCGGAGGCGAGGCGGGCGTCGGCAAAGGATGGCAGATGCTGATGGAGTCCCTGGCTGTGGGACGTGGAATCTCCCTTCCTGCACAAGCTGCAGGAAGCTCAAAAGTAGCTTATCGGGCCATTGGGGCATACACAGTGATACGTACACAGTTCGGACTGCCGATTGGTCTTTTCGAAGGGATCGAGGAGCCAATGGCCAGAATTGGTGGATTCAACTACATCATGGAAGCTGTTCGCCGACAGACGTGTGCGGGACTCGACTTCGGAGCCAAACCTGCGGTCGTGACAGCGATTTCCAAATATCAGATGACGGAGATGGGTCGGGTCATCGTCAACGATGCGATGGACATTGTGGGAGGTGCCGGGATTTCAAGAGGTCCACGAAATCTCTTTTCAAGTACGTATATGGCAACTCCGATAGGTATCACGGTAGAAGGTGCCAATATTTTGACGCGAACATTGATGATCTTCGGACAGGGGGCCATTCGCTGCCACCCGTTTATCTACAAGGAGATCGAAGCGCTCATGTCGGGAGATCAGGCTGAATTTGACCGGCACTTTTGGTCACACGTCGGTCACACCATCAGCAACGGGGTGCGGGCAGGATTGCTAAGCCTCACACGTGGGGCTCTGGCGGCATCCCCCAACGGCGACCCCGCTTCCGGATACTGGAAGAAATTGGGTTGGGCCTCTGCGTCCTTCGCCTTTTTTGCCGATCTGGCTCTGGTTAGCTATGGCGGTGCCCTCAAGAGAAAGGAGAAGATTGCCGGCCGCTATGCCGACATATTGAGCTGGCTCTACATGGCGACGGCTGTCCTCCGGCGATACAAAGAAGAGGGTTTCCAGGAGGTTGACAAACCGTTTGTCGAGTGGTCACTCGAATACGCATTTTGGAAAATCGACACGGCCTTTGACGAACTGTTTCAGGAGCTTGCCCCGCCGGGACTGGGATGGATTCTTCACTATCCGGTTTCGATCTGGAGTCGGTTCAATCGTCTCGGGAAAAGACCCTCTGACTACTTGGGGCAACAAGTTGCCCGAGCGATGCAGGAGCCGGGAGAGCAGCGTGATCGGTTTAGTGAAGGGATTGTGCCGCCCGGTGGACCGGAAGAAGCCATGGGACGTCTCGAACACGCGTTCCGAAAGATTTCTGAAACCGAGCCTCTTCGAAAACGGTTGCGGGAGGCCGTCAAATCCGGAACGATCTCCGGTGACTCTCTGGAAGAGCAGCTGGAGTCGGGTATTCAATCCGATCTGCTGAGTATGGAAGAAGCTGGAGAGGTCCGTGAAGCAGAGGCCGCTCGATGGGATGCGATTCAGGTCGATGAATTCACACTTGAGGAGTATCAGGAGAACCGGTGAACGATCAATCGATACCAGCCCGGGCGGTTACTCCTCTTTGTCCAGTCCCTGTGCAATCATCGTGGCATAGACGATGCCGTCAATGATTGAATGACTGAACCCATTCTCTTCCATTCGGTTCAACCCCTGGATGGTACAGCCTCCGGGTGTGGTCACCCTGTCGATCTCCTCTTCGGGATGACGGTTACTCTCCAGTACCAGTTTTGACGCTCCGAGTGCGGTTTGTGCTGCCAGTCGTATCGCCTCTTCCGGCGAAAATCCAATCTGTGTTCCAGCCAGAGCTGCTGCCCGAATACCCCGGATAAAGAAGGCGATGCCACTTGCACAGAGTGCCGTGGATGCAGCCATCATCGATTCATCGATGATCAGGGTCTCGCCGATGGGTTCAAACAGTTTTCTGGCTGTTTCCAGAGCTTCCGGGTGGTCCGACAGACTGCAGAGTGTCGTCATGGATGCATGGCGTTCGACAGCCGTATTGGGTGCCGTACGAACAATGGGGATGTCTTTCCGGATTCGATGTCGAATCGATTCTGTAGACACACCGGCCATAACGGAAATGAGCAGATGACGTTCGGGGTCCAATTCATCCTGAATCTCTTCGACAACGGGACCCCATGCACTCGGTTCGACAGCAATCAGTATCATATCGCGCTCACGTACGGCTTCGGCGTTGTCACGGGTCGTGACAAATCCAGCTTCTTTCCACGTTCCCAATTCGCCTACAGATCGACGTGTAAGCGTGATTTGTGACGGGTTCAAAAGTCCGGATCCCGCTATCCCATCGGCAATGGCGGTTCCCAAGTTGCCAGCTCCGATGATGGCCAGGCTCTTCCACTTCATGGTGTCTCCTACGTTTTGTTTCACACCGAACCCTGTCGATTGTACCCGATCATCCGAATGTCGGGTCGGGTGCAGGGTTCATACTGCGAGCTTATGTTACAAGATTCCCTTCTCGATTGCCAGTAAGCCGTTTGGGGTGCCAATTGGAGCAATAAATGTCTATTTTTACTTGATGCCCGACCGTGGAATGGGTAAAATTAAAGTTTTCGTAGAAGTAGCTACAAGCATTGGCTAACTCCATAAAAATCAGCATTCAGCATGCGTGTCCTAAAATTTGGCGGTTCGTCCGTTGGTACCCCTGATGCCATTCGAAAGGTGATCGAAATCATTCGTAAGAAGCGGAAGGCGACTCCGATTGCAGTCGTTGTCTCTGCGTTTCAGGGAGTGACCGATATGTTGACCGAGGCGGCGAATCAGGCTGCAGCAGGCAATGAGGAGTATCTGAAAAGCATTCGGGATCTGGAGTCACGGCATGTCAATGCAATCAAAGACCTTGTTTGTGTTCAGAATCAGAGTTCGTTGTTGACTCGTTTCAAACTGGAGTTGAACCAGATGGAGGATATCCTTCAGGGGATCTCGCTCATTCGTGAGATTACTCCGAGGACCATGGATGTCCTGCTCGGATTTGGAGAACGTTATTCGGCCATGATTCTTGCCGGTGCCCTGAATGACCATACCATCCCTTCCGATTTTGTAGATGCCAGGGATCTGATTCGTACGGACGACAATCATGGACAGGCTCGAGTACGGATCGAACCGACCTGGTCACGGATACAGGATCGATTGAGAGATCAAGAACGAGTTCAGGTGGTAACCGGATTTATCGCCGCTACAGACGATGGAATTCCGACGACACTTGGGCGCGGAGGTTCGGACTATACGGCCGCACTACTTGGAGCTGCACTCGACGTGGAAATGATTGAAATCTGGACCGATGTGGACGGCATGATGACAGCCGATCCCGGCAAGGTCAAGCGAGCATTTTCCATTGAAGAGGTCTCCTATGAAGAGGCGATGGAAATGTCTCATTTCGGTGCACGTGTTATCTATCCGCCCACCATTCAACCGGCCCTGAAAGCAGGTATTCCGATTCAGATCAAAAATACGTTTGCGCCGGATCGAGCCGGTACGTTGATCACCAAAGATGCAAAGCCGTCGAATCGAGCCATCAAAGGACTCTCTTCGATCGACGAGGTTGCACTCATTACGATCAAAGGAAGCGGCATGATTGGCGTGAGCGGCATCGCTGCAAGACTCTTTACGACGCTGGCCAGAGAGAAGATCAATATACTCTTGATTACCCAAGCCTCGTCCGAGCATACGGTTACACTTGCAGTCCTGCCCAAAACGGCTCGTCAAGCAGAAAGAGCCATTCGTAAAGAATTTCAGCTCGAGCTTCACGAAGAGATTATCGATGATGTACTGGTTGAACCGGATCTCTCGGTGATTGCCATCGTCGGGGATCACATGCGACAAATCCCCGGAATTTCCGGGCGGGTATTCAGTGCGCTGGGTCGGAACGGAATCAATATCGTTGCGATCGCTCAAGGGTCCTCTGAACGGAACATCTCGTTTGTCATTCGTCGAGAGGATCAGAGTAAAGCGATGAATACGTTGCATGACGCCTTTTTCCTGGCAGGGGTAAAAACCGTGAATCTCTTTTTGGTGGGAGTCGGGCTCATTGGAGGGACACTTCTTCGTCTGATTCAGAATCAGGTCGACACTCTCTACGACGAATTTTTGATCGATGTCAAGCTTCGGGGTGTCGCCAATTCACGGTCAATGCTTATTCGGGAAGACTCGATCCCGATGGACGGTTGGAAGGAGGTGTTGGATCGAGACGGGGAACCATCCAGTCTCGCCTCTTTTATCGAAAAAATGAAAGGGTTGAACCTGCCGAATTCGGTCTATATCGACTGTACGGCGAGTGAAGATGTGTCTGCCCACTATCCGGAGATTTTGGCATCCAGTATTTCTGTCGTAACGCCCAACAAGAAGGCCAATTCGTCCACTCAGGAGTACTATCGGGAACTGGATCAGCTGGCACGCCAACACAACGTGGCTTTTCGGTACGAAACCAACGTCGGAGCCGGATTGCCACTGATTGGAACACTGCATGAACTGGTGACTACCGGAGACAAACTGCGCCGGGTCGAAGGCGTTCTCTCCGGAACACTTAGCTATCTGTTCAATAGTTATGATGGTTCCACACCGTTCAGTGAAGTCGTACGACAGGCGCGCGAGAAAGGATACACAGAACCCGACCCGCGGGAAGACCTCAACGGTTTTGATGTGGGACGAAAACTGTTGATTCTCGCAAGGGTAGCCGGCTACGAACTGGAATTTGATGATTTGGACATCGAGAACCTGGTGCCGGAGGGTGCACGGGATGCGGATGATGTCGAGACCTTTTTTGAGCAGATGAAGGTGTACGACGGAGAGTTCGAAGAGATGTTGAACAAGGCGAAGAGCGAAGGGAAGAAACTTTGTTATATCGCCCGTTTTGATGGCAAGAGTGCGGTTGTCAAGCTGGAGCGTATCGGACCGGATCACCCGTTTTACAGTTTGCAGGGGAGCGACAACATTGTTGCGCTCTATACGGATCATTACCAGGAGAGTCCGATGGTGATCAAGGGCCCGGGGGCAGGGGCCAATGTGACGGCAGGCGGAATCGTTGCAGATATTCTGAGAGTCGTGAATACAAAAGTGTATACCAACGCCGGATAGTAGAGAAACAGGAGAGCCATGAGTCAGAACCAGAGATCTGTAACCGCATTTGCACCCGCCTCGGTGGCCAATGTGGGGTGCGGGTTTGATGTGCTCGGATTTGCCATCTACGGTCCTGGTGATGATGTGGTGGCGACCATCCGTCCGAACCCGGGGGTTTCGATCCGTTCCATTGAAGGGGATGGAGGAAAACTGCCGTTGGATCCCATCCAGAATACGGCAGGTCGGGCGGTACTGAGTCTTCTGGAGGCCATGGATACACCTCCGTCTCACGGTATTGAGCTTGTCATTCGGAAGAAGATGCCACTTGGCAGTGGACTTGGGTCAAGTGCTGCCAGTTCGGTAGCTGCAGCTGTCGCAGCCAATAAATTGTTGGGAGATCCGTTCACAAGAAAAGAACTTCTCCCCTTTGTCCTTCAAGGCGAGGTGGCTGCGAGTGGTACCCCGCACGCAGACAACGTGTCGGCATCTCTGCTGGGTGGGTTCATTCTGGTTCGAAGCAATGATCCGCTCGATGTCATTGAACTCAAGACCGATATTGAGCTCCACTGTACACTGGTCCATCCGAAGATCGAGATACCGACCAAAAATACACGAATGATTCTCCGGAAAGAGGTGCCGCTGGCCAAGGCCATCGCTCAGTGGGGCAATGTCGGGGCGTTGGTTGCCGGATTGTACAAAAATGATCCGGATCTGATTGGACGTTCGCTTCAGGATGGCATTGTCGAGCCGACTCGATCCTTTTTGATTCCCGGATTTGACCGGATGAAGGAGGCCGCACTGGAAGCGGGTGCCCTCGGATTCGGTATATCGGGAGCCGGGCCGTCTGTATTTACACTCAATCGGGACACGGAGACAGCAACCCGTGTCGGTCAAGCCGTCGGTCTGGTTCTGGAGCAGTTGGGACTGGACTATGACATTATTGAATCCCCGATCAATCATGAGGGGGCCTCGATCATCGAGGAGACGTAAACCGAGCAGAATTCGAGTAGATGAATCGATCCATTCGCATGATCAGTACGCGCGGAGAATCACCGGCGGTCTCCTTTACAAAAGCGATGCAACAGGGATTGGCCCCCGATGGAGGGCTCTATATGCCTGATCCGGTACCAACGCTACCCATATCGTTTTGGAACGGTCTGGCTGGAGCATCCATCTCCGAGATTGGTGCAACCATCGCCTCCAGTTTTGGATCCGATCCGGAAGAGGCACAGAAGCTGGAGCATATCGCACGTACAGCCATCGACTTTGATGCACCGTTGGTCCAATTGAGTGATTCACTATATGTCTTGGAGCTCTTTCACGGACCTACGCTCGCATTCAAGGATTTCGGGGCACGATTCATGGCCCGCGCATTTGCGAAGTTGGACACACGGGAAGATCGGGATCTGTTGATTCTTGTCGCAACCTCGGGAGATACTGGAAGTGCTGTCGCGCACGGGTTCTACAATGTACCCGGAACCCGAGTCTGTCTTCTCTATCCGTCTGGAAGGGTCAGTACGCTGCAAGAAAAACAGATGGCAACACTCGGAGGCAATATTACGGCTCTGGAGGTCAGGGGAGCCTTTGATGATTGTCAGTCACTGGTCAAACAGGCATTCTCGGATTCTGAACTGAGAAACGAACTCCGTTTGAGTTCGGCCAATTCGATCAACATTGCGCGTCTGTTGCCTCAAACATTCTATTATATTCGGGCACTTGCACAATGGATGGAGCGAAAAGTGCATGCTCGTCCACCGCGTTTTGTCGTGCCCAGTGGTAATTTCGGAAACTTGACGGCCGGACTGATGGCTGCCAGAATGGGGATGCCGAACGCCGGTTTTGTGGCTGCAACGAATGCCAACGACGTGGTTCCGGGATATTTGAAGAACGGTAATTTTGAGCCCCGTCCATCCATCGAAACACTTTCGAATGCCATGGATGTGGGGAATCCGAGTAATTTTGAGCGTATGCTCCACCTGTTCGAGCACTCAATTGATCGTTTCCGTCGTGAAGTGACGGGCGTATCATTCAGTGATGTACAGACACGGGACAAGATCTCCGAAATTTACCAAACCTACGGCTACATTGCCGATCCGCATACGGCTGTCGGTCTCTTGGCCGCTGAGCACCAGAGTACTCCGGAAACGCCAACCGTGGTCTTGTCAACGGCACATCCGGCAAAATTCGGGGATGTCGTCTCTCCCGCGATTGGTCAGGACGTACCGATTCCGGACCGTTTGGCCGATTGCATGCATCGGGAAAAAAAATCCGAATCGATCTCTACCGAGTATGCCGAATTTCGGAATCGCATCCGTTCCATATCGATATAGGGGTGTAATTTTTCCTATTTTCCATCTTCCCGACAGCGGGAAGTCTGCCAATTCCAACTGAAATGCCCGATCTCTATGTCCAGCAAGTCGAAAGAACCTGAAGTAACACTCGAGCTGGTACTCGAACACGGATTGACCGAAGATGAGTACACCATGATCCGGGATTTTCTGGGTCGTCGCCCCACGTTTACCGAACTGGGAGTCTATTCGGTCATGTGGAGTGAGCATTGCTCCTACAAGAATTCCATTCTCGAGATCAAAAAACTTCCGCGGGAGGGAGAGCAACTTTTGGTCGGCGCAGGGGAGGAGAACGCCGGACTGGTCGATATTGGAGACGGCCTGGCGTGTGCATTCAAAGTCGAAAGCCACAACCATCCGTCGGCCATTGAACCGTATCAAGGTGCTGCAACAGGGGTAGGTGGAATACACCGGGATATTTTCACCATGGGTGCTCGACCGATCGCTTCACTCAACTCTCTTCGTTTTGGTCGAATGGACGAGCCCCGTGTTCGGTATCTATTGGATGGAGTTGTTCGGGGAATCGCCGATTATGGTAATTCATTTGGCGTACCGGTCGTTGGTGGTGAGGTCTGTTTTGATGATACCTACGAAGGCAACCCGCTGGTGAACGCCATGAGTGTCGGTATTGTCAAGGTAGGTGAAACCGCATCCGCGATTGCCGAAGGAATCGGAAATCCGGTCATTATTGTGGGTTCAAGTACCGGACGCGACGGAATTCACGGGGCCACATTTGCATCCGAGGAGATCAGTGAGGAGAGTGAAGCAAAGCGGCCAAGTGTCCAGGTCGGAGATCCATTTACGGAGAAACTGCTTCTTGAAGCAAGTCTCGAGGCTCTCAAAACCGGAGCGGTTGTTGGAATGCAGGATATGGGAGCTGCCGGTATTGCTTGTTCGACGTCCGAAATGTCGGCCAAGGGAGGCGAAGGCATGCGTATTGACCTGGACAAAGTTCCGGCGCGTGAGGATGAGATGACCGCCTATGAATTACTTCTGAGCGAGAGTCAGGAGCGAATGCTGGTCGTCGCGGAGAAAGGACGTGAACAGGAGATTATTGATGTCTACGAGAAATGGGATCTCCACGCTGTTGTCATTGGTGAAGTCGTCGAAGGGGATCGGGTGACGTACTGGAAGGATGGTGAAATCAAGGCTGATATGCCGGCGGACTCTCTTGTATTGGGTGGTGGAGCGCCACAGTACGTACGTGAAGCCACTCGCCCGGCGTGGTTGGACGGGGTCCAGTCTTTCGATCCGGACACCCTGGATCACCCGGATAATCTTCAGCAGGTGTTGGAATCGTTGATCGGTTCTCCCAACATCGCCTCCAAACGGTGGGTGTACGAGCAGTATGACACGATGGTACGGACCAACACCGTGAACGGTCCGGGCGCATCGGATTCTGGTGTGATTCGGATCAAGGGAACGAATCGGGGATTGGCGGTCAAGACTGACTGCAACGGTCGATATGTCTATCTGAATCCAAGACGGGGCGGACAAATTGCCGTTGCCGAAGCGGCTCGGAATGTGGTTTGCAGCGGCGCAAAACCGTTGGCGATTACCAACTGTCTGAATTTCGGGAATCCCTACAAACCGGATGTCTACTGGACATTTCGCGAGGCGCTCGGAGGAATGGGAGATGCCTGCCGTGCTCTCTCCACTCCGGTGACAGGAGGAAATGTGAGTTTCTACAATGAAAACCCCAACGGCGCGATCTTTCCAACGCCGGTCATTGGAATGTTGGGGCTCATCGAGAATCTGAATGAGCACCGGATGACCCCGACGTTCAAAGCGGAAGGAGAAGCGATTCTTTATGCAGGTGCCCCACGAAAAGGATTGGGTGGAAGCGAATACCTGAAAGTCATCCATGATGTGACATCCGGTGATGCGCCGGAGTTGGATCTCGAATTTGAAGTGCGCTTGCAGGGGCGCCTGCTGACAGCGATTCAAGAGAAGCGTGTGTCTGCAGCTCATGATCTTTCAGACGGCGGATTGGGTGTCGCACTGGCAGAGATGGCCATTTTCTCTTCGATGGGTGCCCGCGTCGATACACGTGTATTGGGAGGGTCCCCTCTGGATCGACTCTTTAGCGAAGCGCAATCCGGTGTCCTTGTGACCGTCCCTGAAAAAGATGCCGATCGACTGATTTCCTGGTTTGAAGAGTCAGGGGTCCCTTGTCATCGATTGGGCGAGACGGGTGGTAAATTATTGGAGGTGGACAACGAGATCCGAATTCCGGTTTCCGAACTATCGAATCTGTACGAACGTGTCCTTCCCGACGCGATGAATCAATCCTGACAGATGAACGATACATCCCCTTTCGAGGTACCATTCTCGGATCCCGTTCTGATCTTTGCC
>JBBEBE010000013.1:0-229298 GCA_040882505.1 Balneolaceae bacterium
CGCGTCAAAAGAGGGGGTCCCCGGTCGGACGCACTTCACCGAACGGAGCTGAGAGTTATACATGTCCCGTTGCTACGGTTCCAGTATGATGTGTTCGAAGTTCATTCTTTCTTCTTTTTCGCTCTCTCTTCAACCTGCTTCAACTCTTCCAAGGTTTCTTCATCGGCTTTCCGGGCTTCCAGCTGTTTTCTTTTTTTGTTGAAGTCTTCAAAACGCTCAATTGCCAGCTTTTTGGCAACGGTGGCTTTCAAACTCCCGGCATGATCCAGAATATCCCGCTCGTTAAATTCGAGAAAGGCATCCAGCCGGTCCTCCCAATCTTTCATATACATCACCTTCCGCCGCCTCGCCTGGTCTTCGGCATAATCCAGGTACATGGTCACAATCCGGTTCAGCTCGGTTATCTCCTCCTCTTTGAGGTAGTTTTTAGCTGTGTCCACATCCTGTTTTCGCACTTTGTTACCTTTCCAGGAAGTCAGCCCCATATTGGGCTTTTCAGGGTCAGCTCGACCAACAATCAGCTCGGCTGCCGTTTGCCCCGTAACTGCCCACAGCATCTTGTTCTGTACCTTCTTGAAGAAGAGTTGAGCCGTATCGGTCTTGGAATCATAATCGGAACTCAGGGTAAATATATCTTTCACTTTTTGATAGAACCGCTTCTCGGACGCCCGAATGTCCCGAATGCGTTCCAGAAGCTCATCAAAATAGTCCCAACCTCCTGGATCTTTCAGGCGGTCATCATCCAGTACAAATCCCTTCACCAGATACTCCTTCAAACGCTTCGTAGCCCACTTTCTGAATTGAGTTCCCCTTAGACTTCGCACCCGGTAGCCTACGGAAAGAATGGCTTCAAGGTTATAGTGACGAAGCTTCCTTTTTACCTCTCTTTTCCCCTCTTTTTGAACTTGTAAGAAATCCTTACAAGTTGACGCTTCGTCCAACTCGGCTTCATCAAAAATGTTCTTCAAGTGCATGGTAATGTTCTGTGCAGTCGTTCCATACAACTCCGCAATGGAGGCTTGCGTCATCCAAACTGTATCTTCCTCAATACGCACCTCAACCTTTGTATCATCGTCGTCCGTCTGATAGAACAGAATTTCCCCTTCGGGTCTTGTTTGATCGTTACTTCCCATTCCAAACTCTCGATTTTTTCAAATCCCGGTGACGCTCGTTCTCTCGCTTCTCTATGAATCGTTCCAGCCCAAAAATTTATACAGTGTTGGAACCCACATAATTAAACGAAATAAACGAAAAAGCAATCCGCAACGGATTACACACCCTCAAACAGAAAGAGGGTTCTCTAATCCGAAACACACCTTCGGATCGGGGACTGTCGACCGGGCTGCCTCAAAAGAGGGAGTCCCCGGTCGGACGCACTTCACCGAACGGAGCTGAGAGGCAGGGGAGTCGCAACAACCATCGGACAGTGCTGGTGGGGATGGCGAATAATATCGACTGGACAGTCAAAGGCCATCCCGATGACCTCCGGCTTGAATACATCGTTCGGAGTACCCAATGCATACGTACGTCCGTCCTTCATGACATGGATTTCGTCGGCATATTGGGCGGCAAGATTCAGATCATGGAGAATCATCAATACGGCAACTCCGCGCCGGGAGAGATCCCGCGAAAGGTGCATCATGGCATGCTGTTGTGCCAGATCGAGACTCGAAAGCGGTTCGTCCAGAAGCAGCGCACACGGGCGACGACTCTCGATCCGGTCCCACAACTGAGCCAACATTCGGGCAAACTGGACCCGTTGCTGCTCCCCTCCGGAAAGCGTTGGGAAGGAGCGGTTCGCGAGCTCTGCGACCCTTGCCTGCTCCATGCACTCCATCGCCACTTTTCGATCATGCTCCGTCTCGAAGCCCCGAGTATGGGGTACACGTCCCATCAGAACCACCTCCATCGCCGTAAAGGAAAAAGAGAGGTGCAGGTGCTGCTTCATGACCGCCCGCTTCCGGGCAAGGTGCAATGGATCCACCTTGCGAAGCTCCCTCCCCTCTACCAGAACCGTTCCGTGAACAGGGGTCAGATCTCCGGTCAACGCTTTCAAGAACGTCGATTTGCCGGCGCCATTCTTGCCCAATATGACCGAGAATCGGCCCGGTTCAACATCCATAGACACACGTTGAACCAATGTTTTCCCATCGATTCGAACCGTAATCTCTTTTGCTTCAATCATGAGTCCTCGCTTGCCAAACAGTACGTTGTCGATTTCGTATACGGGAGAATCGAAGCCGGAGTGAACCGCATCATAAATATCCTCCCTCTTTACGGTTTCTCAAAAGCAGCCAAAGAAAAAACGGAGCCCCCGTAATCGCCGTAATCACGCCGATCGGCAGCTCGGCCGGTGACACAACGGTTCGGGCAACCAGATCCGATCCAAGCAGGAGAAGCCCTCCCAGAACAGCCGATCCCGGCAACAAAAACCGGTGATCCGGACCAATCCAGAGTCGAAGAATATGCGGTACGACAAGGCCGACAAAACCGATGATCCCACTTACAGAGACAGCAGCTCCCACAGCCATTCCGACCAGAAGAATGATCACGGTCTTCAGACGCTCGACCGAAATGCCCAGATGTCCCGCCTCGTCTTCTCCAAGGAGCATGGCATTCAAGCCTCGGGAGAGCAGCGGCAACAGAAAAATGGCACAGAGAAGGAACGGGGCCACTACCCACACGGAGTCCCACATGGCCCCTCCGAGACTCCCCAATGTCCAGAACGTCAAATCCCGAAGTTGATCATCGTTCGAGAGAAAGATCATGAACCCGATCAAAGCGTTGGCCATGGCGTTGACGGCAATCCCGGCCAGAAGCATCGTGGCAATGTTCGTTCGCCCGCTTGTTGTGGCCAGACGGTAGACAAAAATGGTGGTCACCAATCCTCCGAAAAACGCCGCCACCGGAACCAGCGCCTCGCCCAGCCAGGCGACCGAAATCACGGATTGTGACTGCAAGACAACCATGGCTACGGCCGCCGCCAGAGCCGCCCCGCTCGAAACCCCGATCAAGCCGGGGTCGGCCAGAGGATTCCGAAACAGGCCCTGCATCGCTGCACCCGAAACCGCAAGCGCCGCCCCGACCAGTATGGCCAGAACCACTCTGGGAAGGCGAATGGTCAGGAGAATGGCTTGCTGAACCGGTTCAACCCCCGCCTCCCAGACGAAGCCAACCTTCCCGAGAAGGATGGCGAGAACCTGCACCGGTTCAATCGGAACAGCGCCGATGCCGACCGACAGAATCCCCGTCCAAACTAATACGATCAAAAGCCCCGACAACACCAGTATGGAACGTCGGAACCGCGGAACGGACCTCCAGCTCCCGAAACAGCGAGCGACCATGCGCATGAATGAATCCGTCTCTTTTATTGATTTCCGAGTTCGCCGGGGTGGAACAAGTCCATCAGCTCCAGGACCGCTTCACCCAAGCGGGGACCGAAACCCAACAGGTAGGTTCCATCCATCGCGTGAATTCGCATGCTTTCACCGGCTCGGGTTAAGCCGACTCCGGGCGCACGAAGCACACCCTCTCTCCCTCCGACTTGGCTCATGCCGGAGCGCATCATCAAGATGATCTCCGGATCTGCCTGAACAACGGCCTCGGATGTCAACGGTTTGTATCCTTCAAATTCCGTGAATGCGTTCTCCCCGCCGGCCAAGTCGACCATCTTCGATGCCGCTGTCTCTCGACCGGCAACCATCAGGCTGTTTGGCCCGCGTGCATAGATAAACAGAACGATGGGACGGCGATCCAGTTCTCCTCTTCTCTCTGCTGCCTGCGCGAGATCTGCTTCCATACCTGAAACAAGAACTTCGGCTTCCTCCGATCGATCCAGCACATCCCCCAGCAGCCGCACGCGCTCAAACGCTCCCTCCTCGGATTCTTCTGCCGGAAACAGCAACATGGGGGTTCCAGCTCCCCGGATCTGCTGAATGGCCGTCGGCGGGCCTGAAGCTCCACTTGCCAGCACAACGGTCGGTGAGAACGAAAGAATTCCTTCTGCAGAGAGATTTCGGGTAAACGGAACGTTCGGCAACTCCGCTGCGGCAGCCGGATACATGCTGGACTCGTCTACCGCGACCAGATGTTCTGCCGCGTTCAACGCATAGATCGTCTCCGTCAATGCACTCCCGACCGACACGATACGTGAACGATCGGAAACCAAAACATCGACTCCGTCAGAACCGGTGAAGGTCTCCTGCGCGTACCCGTGGAGCGGAACAAGCATCAACAACAAGAGCCATACGGCCCACATCCGGAAATGTCTGTTGGTTCTCTGTCGAAGTCTCTCTCCGAATCCCCGGATACGGGTTCGGTTTCCTGTCATGAATACCAGGTTTCGATTCATCATACCGCTTCCGTGGTTTTGTGTTCATTGATCAGCCCGGTCCACGACGGATCTTCGGGAATTCCCGGTTTTCTCGCGCCGAACACGGTGACGATCTGGTCACCGTTGTCGTCAAACAGCTCCAGTGATGTCACGATCCCGTCCTCTGTCGGCTTCTCCACAACCCAGGATCGATGAATCAAATCTTGTCTCAAGTGCAGATTGAAGGTCGAATCCAATACATTGAGCCAATCCCCTTTCATGCGAATTTTGTGAACCGGTCCGGAATGGATCTGAATCATCCCCCGGTTTCCGACGAATACCATGATGGAGACCTCATCCCCGGCAGCCTTCTCGAGTACCCCGTGAACCGTGCCGTTCCCGACCTCCTGGCTGAATCGCCCTTCGGCAAGCTCCAGAGCGTGCAAACGTTCGACCTTGTACGTCCGCAACATGGGAATGAAGTCGTGTGTATCCTTGAGTTCGCTCCAGGATTTCAGAAACGATGCCCGGTCCACCTCCTCTCTGCTTTTGCCGCTTTTTTCGCTCTTTTCTATTTGCACATCAAGTCCGGGTGATTGGTCCCCGGACCGGAATGTCTGCACGATCTCCCTGTAGCGATCCAGGACCGACGGATCCTTGACATAGATCTTGTGGACGGCGCTCCCCTGCTTGTCGAAGAACTGAAAACTGTGCAGAGTTCCCTGCGGATTCTCGACCGGAAGGGCAAACCCGCTCCCCCACCGTTTGTGAAACACACGAAGATCAATCTGCTCATCCAAAACCAGCCCGGCATGCCCTTCGAACGAGACATTTCGGTAGACTCCGGTTTTTTCGTGAACAGCTGATTCGTTTCGTGTCAGTGCCATCACCGGTCCCAAATCTTCCAAGCTTTTGAAGATCTTTTCCCATTCGCCGTTCAAACGAACCGTCCCTGCCCCGTCACAAGCGGACGCAACCAGTTCGGCTTCACTCACATTCAGGTGCTTTGCAATCTCTCTCGTACGCACCGTTGGATTCGAACGTTTATACTCATCCCACAGCTGTCGGAGGGAAGTCTTGTCTGTTTTTGACGTCATCATCATGCTCCGTGTCTATTGTTTCAAAGTGGACCCTGACGCTCGTTCATGCCGGCATCAGAGCACTTCACTCTGTTTCATTCAGATCGTTCCTGTCCGGAATATCACTCGAGTTCCCGTACGCTTTCACTCAACTGGATGGCGTACCGGAACGTATAGTATTGCGCAGGATAGGCCTCTTCACGAGCAACGTAATCCACAAAATCCTCCTCTTCGTAGGTCGGATTCCCCTGATAGTAGTTCTGGATCTGAATCTTGGCGTAGTGATTCCCGTCCGCCGTTTTCAATACGATGGTTTTGTCCTCGTGGGGAATGATCGCATGAGCCGGTTCCGACATGGCTGTATAGGTGTACCAGTCCGCTATGGCCGGTGCGTCGGTGCTGTCTTCGTTGTATCCGTTTTGGGGAGCGATCGTCACCTCGTCAAACGGAACATCCAGCATCACGGCTCCCGCTACTCCGGGACCGCTGTCACCCGAGTTGATCATCACGTCTGTCGATCTGAAGGCGATATCCCACTGGTCGGTATCTGCCAGATCTGCGGAAACCTTCTCACCAGTGCGGATATTGAAATAGACGAACGGGGACGCGTCCGGATCGGTCCGGTCTGCCGGTGCATGTAACTCTTCTACCTGCTGTGTCTCGAGAGTCGGCTCGGAGGTGTCATCGACCCCTGTCGAAGAGTCACTGCACGCAGAAATGAGAAGGGATACAGCGAGGATGAATAGTGTGAATACTGATTTTGTGTGTTTCATGGGGCGTGGTTTGTACGTTTTGTGAGTTGTTGCAGGTTTGAGTTGTGCTTTTTACAGCGATTACGTCCTGTGATACAGGGTTTTGGATGGTTCAAAAACGAATGGAAAGACTTCCATACCATCGTCGTCCCGGCAAGTGAGCCTGGTTGACGTTTCTGTAGTCAAACAGATTCTCTACACCCGTTTTCAACGTCATTCGATCGAACAAGACTCTCGAGACCGACAGATTCCAGACGGCATACCCCGATTCATATTCAGAAGAGTCGACAAAGCCGTTTCCATTTCGATCAAAAAGCCCATACCTCCCGCGCAACGTAGCACGGATTGTCCCTCCCCAACCCCGACCATTCTCGTAGAAAAGTCGAACGGTCCCCGAATGACGGGAGCGATTGAACATGGGCTCGAACGTCGTTTCCGATACGGTTACCACATCTCCCTGTTCGTTCTGCACTGTCCGGTCTCGTTCAATACGTCTCCGGGTGTCCATAAATTGATATCCTGCTGCCCCTTCCAGGTGATCATCCATACGGAAACGAATTTCGGTTTCCACTCCCTGACTTGTCACCTCGTCGATGTTGAAATAGGTAAAAACCGACTGTCCATTGGTTCGTTGAGCGATGGGAGCCGTCTCGATAAGATCAAACACCCGATTGTGAAAGAGGTTCACACGAATACGGATGCGATCCACGGGGTCTATATCGATCCCGGTGTTCACTGCCCAGGATGATTCGGCCTGAATCTCATTCAGTTGATCCAGAGGAACCAGTAGCTGTGCAATCTCTCCGGCTGTCTGCTGACGCTGAATTCCCTCTTCCACCGTACTGGCTCCAAATACACTGTACCCTTCTGATGTGTTCGTAAAATCAAGAAAGAGTTGCCGGAATTCGGGAGCCTTGAATCCGCGGCCTGCGGAGAGTCGAAACTGCCAGAGGCTGTTCTGTCGATATCTGAATGAGAGCTTTGGGCTCCATTGCGATCGGTATTCACTGTGCACATCATGCCGGACTCCCCCCGTCAGCTCGACGTCCGGCGATGGCATCCAGCTGTGTTGAGCAAAAACAAATCGAGTAACAAAGGCGGGTTGCGACGGATACCGCTCCGAATCCAAATGCTCATAGACTCCACCGGTCCCCGCAACGGATCGATGGCGAGTGGTCCATCCGTACTCCCACTGCAGCTCCGGCTTGTGATAGAACTGATGGAAGTGTGTCGATTCGTAAAGTGATCCTGTATCAGGAAACAGAAGATCCGACTCTGTTTTGTAGAAACTGTTCGCCCAACTGGCGGACACATCCATCCGGTCTGCAAGCCCGTACCGAAATCTCGGTGTCACTGTAAGGTCTTCACGAACCCCGTCTGAGTGCAGCGTCTCTACCTGCTGCTCTTCCACAGCTACACTCACCCGATCCTCTTGACTCTCCCGGAAATATCGTACGGACGCGTCCAGTTCTGCACGATCCGACATCTCCAGCATGGACCGATACTGGATTGTATAATTCTCGTACTCGGGAACCGTCTGTGAGACCGATGCAGAGCTCAACCGATACCCGGCGGACCCATTGCGATTTACAAACAGGTTGTTGTGCCACGAACCGACATTCACCGACAGGTTTCCACTCACGTCGGTCGTCTGGTTGGTTCCGTACCGAGTGGCAAAATTTCCGGCCAACGGTTCGCGACTCTGATGTGTAATAATGTTCACCACACCTGCCAGCGCATCACTCCCCCAGAGCGCCGACGAAGGGCCTTTGACCACTTCGATCTGATCCACATTCTGCACGGATATTCTTGTCAAATCCAGCGTTCCTGCCGTGCGCCCGATCACCGGAACTCCGTCGATCATCAACAGCGTATAGTCCGGAGCAAACCCTTGCATCTGAAGGCCGGGACCGTGATCGTTCACAATCTGCATTCCGATCTGCTCCTGCAACACATCGGAAAGTCTCATACTTCCCGATCGGCGAATCTCTTCTCCCGTGATGACGGATACCGGAACCGCCACCTCCTCAATATCCTTTCGTGTTCGTGTGGCTGTCACAACCATCGCTTCCGACTGGTATACAGCCAACTTCATCCGGATCAGCAACCGCTCTTGACCGTACAGATCCTCATCGGACAGTTCGATCTTCCTGCCCATGTATCCCACTCGCGATACGCTTAGTGTGATACGTTCGTCCGCTGCATCCGGAACCGACAACCGAAACTGCCCGTCGGTGCTCGTCACAGTTGCAAGATTTCCCCCTTGAACCCGTACATGCACTCCTTCCAACGGATCTCCGTCTGCGTCGGACACAACCCCCCGGACAACTTGAGCCTGAGCTGTCCATCCCGACAACCCGATCCATGCGATCAATATCAGATATCTGTACATACGTTGAATGACTGTTGCGTCTAAATTTTTCGCTCCTTAAATACCGGGCCAATATTATTTAGATTTAGTCTAAAGAAAAACAAAGAGCGCCCAATCATGACTAGATAAGCCGGATCCGAATCAGGATCTCGATGGCATCATGCGTAGAACAGAAAAGTTCAACAAATACAATTCATTGAAAGACAATGAAAAACAAGTATGTAAATCGTTCAAAAGTTTCCGAGGCGAAATTCCGTGATCTGGTTCGCTATTTTTCCCTTGACCTGACAGCGACTCAAATTGCACAGTTGACGGGTCTCAACCGAAACACAGTAAATCGTTATCTGGCAGAAATCAGAATAAAAATTGCATCGTATACAGAACGCACCGCACCTCTCGCCTTTCCACACAATCCGACCCGAATTCCATCCCGGGAAACAGACGTGGTGATCCTTGTATACTGCATTGAAATGAAGGTGATGACATCGATTCTTTCGGTCATTCGCGGCAATAATTGGAAGGAGATGGTGGTCGACATTGCAGAAAATACGACACACCTCGGGTTGGCCATCCATACCGAATCGGGTCATCTGTACGAACATACGATCGGAAAAACAGACGACCGGGAATCTGAGATCAGAGAGGCAAAACGTTTTTGGAATACGGTTCGCTCCAGACTTTCAAAGTTCAAAGGGATTCACACGACTACCTGCCTGTACCATCTGAAAGAGTGCGAATTCCGCTACAATCACAGCCAAGAAGAGCTCTATTCACTGATCCTTCAGATCTTGAGAAAAGATCCACTTTTTTAGTCAAGACCCTTTCGAGAAGAAAAAATTTTATTTCATTCTCTAGACTAGAAACCGGGAATACAACGTGCTCCGAACTCTATCAACACAACCGGAATGACAGCTCTGTACGCACTAGTAGAGAGGCTCTCCGGTCGGACGCACTTCACCGAACGGAGCTGTGAGGCAGGGGAGGAGCTCCTCGTCGATGCGCTCGAAGAGGCGGAATCGATCTTCCCGGCGAGCACCCCCTCCCTCCCGGGAGGTGATCACCACAACGGTCTCCAGTTCGGGATAGATCTTCAGAAACTGCCCGCCGTTCCCCCAGGCGTAGACCTCGTGCCAGGGGCCAGCCATTCGCCGAAACCAGAGATACCCGTAATCGTGTACCCGCCCGCGCCCGCTATAGGGCCGAATCGCCTCCCGGATCCAGGAAGCCGGCACGATCTGTCGTCCTTCGTACTCGCCCAGATGCATCACCATCTCGCCAATCGTCAGCAGGTCGATGGGGCGGAGCGCCAGATTATTCCCGCCCATGCTGTTCCCTTGCGGGTCGCGGTCCCATCCGCCCACCGAAATCCCGAGCGGATCGAAGAAGTACTGCTCGGCAAAGGCCCGAAGCGTCATGCCGGAGGCCCGGGCCAGAATGACGCCCAGTAGATGCGTGGTACCGGTACTGTAGACCCGATCCACACCCGGTGTTCCAGTCAACGGGCGCTCCAGGGCATACCGGACCCAGTTCCCGCTCATCACCCACGTCCCGTAGTTGTGCCCGCTTGTCGAGGCAAGGCCGGTCTGCATGGTAAGAAGGTCCCGAATCGTGATGTCTGCTTTGGGTGAATCGGGGTTGGCATCAAAATACTCCGGAAACCAGGGGGCGATGCTCTCGTCCACACTCTCCAAATACTCCTGCTCGATGGCGATGCCGACCCAGAGCGAAAGCAGGCTCTTCGATGCAGATTTGATATTGTGGTAGCTTCCGGCGTTCATCGACCCGATGTAGTGCTCGGCGATGGTCTCCCCCTGATGGCGGATCAGGAAACTGTTGACGGGAGCCGTAGCGGAAATGGAGCGCACACGCTCCTGAAACGCTTCTCGATCAGATAGGGTACAGGCTGGAGGCGGCCCACTCCACTCCTGATCCAGTACAGTGGGTTCTGGTCGGTCCTCTTCGAACCGAGCGGTCGGGAGCGGAGACTCCGGCGGACGGGTTTCAGTACCTCGATCTCCATTGCCTCCCTTGACAGACGGATCCGGTTCGGCCCCGCAGCCAGCCAACACCCACAACAGGAGAACACCCATCCACAATGGGCGGAAGCTCTGCACCTTTCGGTTCACACCCCTACCATATCGATGGATCCGATCTCTCCGGTTCGACCCGTCATGAACCTCTCCCGCCGGATCTGCTCGTTCACACTCCCCCGTCATCGACTCCTCCACCTCCATTCGCACCTGAATACCTAGAACCGGACCCACTCGCCATCTTGACGGGAAGACGCCTGTATCGCCTCGACGATCCGGATATCGGCCAACCCGTCCTCGCCGGGCGCCGCCATCTCCCGTCCCTCCATAATCGCCAGGGCATCCCGATCCATCTGTCTTGCCTGCTGGTGGTTGGGATCCGCCGGAAGCTCGACTCCGTCACTGGTTCCTCCCTGGACACCGCTGTAGGACTGAAACGGTCGCAAGTGGTAGCTTCCCTCTTCGGCCTCGACCTCCAGATAGTTCATCGACGCCCCGAAACTGGTCTCGCCAGCCATCATGATCCCGCCGGGAAATTCCAGCTCAAACTCGGTGTACTCATCGACATCGGAGAGCCGTTCTCGTTCGGACCACTGTCGTCCACGAACGGCAACCGGCTCCATCCCGGTGGCGTAGCGAGCGGCGCTGATGGCGTAGACCCCCATGTCATAGAGTGCCCCACCGCCCAGCTCCGATCCGACTCTCCAGTTGTCCGGCTCCCAGCTTCCCCGAAACCCGGCACCGGAACGCACCGAGGTTAATTTCCCGTAGGTCTCTTCGCGGCCAAACCGAATGATCATCTCGGTATTGGGCTCGTGCTTCATGCGGTAGCCAATCGAGAGGCGCACATGGTTCTTGCGGGCGGCATCCACAATCGCCTGACACTCCTCGACTGTCTGGGTCATTGGTTTCTCGCACCAGACATGTTTACCTGCCTCGGCACCGGCTATCGAGTCGCGGGCGTGCAGCCCGGGAGGCGTTACGGAGTAGACGATGTCGATCTCGTCGTTGTTGGCGATCTCGTGCATCGTTTCGTAGCTGTAGACATTCCGGTCCGGAATGCCGTACTGCTCCTGCCACTGCGGAATTTTGGACGGAGTGCCGGTCACGATTCCACGCAGCTCACAATGTTCAGTGAGCTGGAGTCCGGGGGCCAGACGTCCCCGGCTGTAATTTCCCAACCCGACCAGGGCCACCCCCAGTTTCTCCTTCTTTCTCGGAAGCAGGATGGAGGGGAATCCCGTCGCGACTCCGGCAGCCAGGGTAGATCCGGCAGCCAAAAATGTGCGTCTTGTGATGGATCGTTTCATGATGTACTCCTGGTTGAATTCATTCCATTGTGAACGTGAGTTCGTCGTGAACGGGTCGGCCCATTGGGGGTGAGCCCGTATCGTATCATGGACGCCAGACCATGTCTGCCACCACGGGTCGGTGATCCGATGCCGTGGTCTCCGGCACCTCTGCATGGACCACCTGCCACGGACCCCGATAGAGAATATAGTCGATCCTGCGATCCGGATTGTCGGCCGGGAACGTAGTTCCGGGCCCGGCGGTTTCTGTCCATACATCCTGCAACGATTCAAAGAGGGGTCGAAGTTCCGGGCTCTCGGGACGAGCGTTCAGATCCCCGGCCAGGATGATTGGTTCGCTTCCCCGATCCAGGATCTCCAGGGTTTCGGCCACCTGTTGTCGGCGAACCGACGGATCCGGACGGTAGTCCAGATGGGTCGAAAAAAATCGGATCGTCCGTCCGTTCCAGTCGATCACCGCTTCGGGGAACCCGGGCATGGGCATCGGGGTCGGATCCTCTCCCTGCGTGGCAATTCGGGTCAGGGTGTGGTTGACCTCCTCGACAACCGGCCAGCGGCTCAAGATGGCCAGTCCGTATCGCCGATCCGGGTCATCAGCTGTCGCTCCGGGAAACCGGTAGATTTCTCCGAACACCCGCTCCATACCGAGTGCCCGGGCCAGTTCGCTCGCTTGATCGGCCCAGTCGCTTCTCTCTCCCCAGTGGATATCCACCTCTTGAAGAGCGACCAAATCGGGGTCGGCGGCTTTGATCTCACGCCGAACGGCCTCCAGATCCCCTCTGCCGGCTGCAATGTTGTAGCTCATGGCGCGCAGAGTATCAGAAACCAACCGATCGGTTGAGTATCTTTCCGCAGCTCCCTCTTCCTCACTCTGCCCGACAGACGCATCCGGTTCAACCCGGCAGGAGACCAGCATCGTCACGAGAAGAAGCGAGCCAACCAGCCACAAACGGGAATGGGGGGACCTACCCGCCATACCATCCCAGCTTGAATCCCCATCGACCAATATCGTAGAGAAATGCCAATCCCCAGTAGAAAACAAAGTAAGAGCCACCGGCAATCAGCGCCATCCCGGTCATCAGCTCGGCTTGGTGTGGCGCGCGCTGCGACCAACGAATCAAGCGGTCTCCCGCCAGCCAGACCAGCAGCAGGAAGAGGAGCAACATAACCAGAATCTGACCCAGACCATGCACCATCATCACACCCGCCCCGTAAAGCGGGCTCTGGGCGGTCGCTGCATAGGTCAAAAATTCACGAAAGACAGGGAACGGGCGCCCAACTGCAAACGCACCCACCAACACGCCCAACATGGCCGCACGTGTGGACGGTCTCGAAAAAAGAATGCTCCATTCATCCGAAATCGACTCGGTCCAACGCCGGGCAAATCCCATCTCTACGGCGCCCCAACCGAGCATCACCATTCCGATCAATGTAAAAACGGACTGTGCCTGCGCCATTCGGACCGCCCGTTGATTAAACGCTTCAATCCCCTCCGGACCAAGGAGTCCGATAAAGATTCCGTAGACCGCTCCAATCCCTACAACCGGCACGACAAAGGCGACCAGACTTTTGAGTGCGGTCCGTCGCGAGGCGCGTCCATCGGTCGAGCAGGCAAGCCCCGGAAGCATCGCAAATGCGACACAATTGCAGGCCGTAAACGTAGCGGCGAGACCGGCAATGGCGGCAAACAGAAACCCGAATCCGCTACCTTTCTCGCCGAAACTTCCGGCCAGGGCAGCCGTATCACCCAATGCCTGCCCGGCCACAAAATCCCGTCCAAACCCATCCACCAGATGGTAGTTCCAGAATCCGGCCACCACGACGCCGAGGGCAATCATGCCGAATGTATAGAGAAGTCGTTTCTGTCGGGAGTAGTACAATCGGATGGTTTCACTCATATCCAATAGTAGCAGATCCGCTCCGAATAGACAACCGGAGGCTGAATATTGTCCATTTTGGTGTAGATTCGCCTCCTGAAGAAATTGACCGTTGAAGTTCCGATCTTGTCCGGCAGGCGTCAACCACGCCCGGCCCGACCACCCATTCCATACGGACGTTGTCCTCATGCAAAAACGCCCCGACCTGAACCCATCCATTCTGGAGCGAATTACCCATTTCGGGGAGACCGGCATCCACCGATGGATTGCCCGGGGACTGCTTGTTCTGATGGGACTGGAATGGGGGTGGCTCTTCTATCAGCAGCAGTGGCTCTCCCTCTTTTTGGTCACCCTCATCCTGGTTGCACTCTTCTCCCCGATTCTCTTCAAGAAACAGCTGCAGATTGAGCTTCCGGCCGAGTTTCACATGACGGCTGTGCTCTTCACATTCGCCTCGCTCTACCTCGGAGAGATTCAACAATTTTACGAGCAGTTCTGGTGGTGGGACATCGCTCTGCACACATCGGCCGGATTTCTGATGGGAATTCTTGGCTTTTTGCTGGTCTATCTGCTCAACGAAACGCATCGTGTAGATCTGCACATGACACCCGGTTTCATCGCCTTTTTCGCCTTTCTCTTTGCCATCACCATCGGAACGGTTTGGGAGATCTTCGAATTTGCCGGCGACCAGTTTTTGGGAACCAACATGCAAAAGCCGATGCTCGGAGATCCGTCAGGCCTGACCGACACCATGTGGGACATCATCGTCAATGCCGTTGGCGCATTTGCCGTCACCTTCACCGGTTGGCGCTACCTGAAAGGAAAGCAGGATTTCTTTGTCAAAGACTGGATTGGAACCTTTATGGACCGGAATCCCCGTCTCTTTCAAAAATAGGTTGAAGGAGAGAAGACTCCTCACCGAAGGATTCATGGCTTGAATCACGCCACCCCCGGAGCTTCCAATCAACGTCGCGGTTTTACTATCGTATTGGGAGTGCGTATTATGGAGCCTTGTCGGCGGCCGCGAATCTTTCATCCCGCTCGCAACAACCTCACGAATCGTTGAACTTCAAACCCGCGTGTCATGACCCATCGAAATTTCAAGTCCGTTCAAATCCCCCTTCTTCTCGCGCTTCTGTTACTTTCCGGGGCACTTCTCTCGACAGCCAACGCGCAACAGACAGACGAGCCACTCCGTATCATCGCCTTTGGAGCCCACCCGGATGATTGTGAAATCAATGCAGCCGGCGTTGGTGCCCTTTGGGCGGCTGCCGGGCACGCGTTCAAATGCGTCTCGATGACCAATGGCGACATCGGACACTTCGGGGAATCCGGCGGTGCATTGGCACTCCGGCGCATGGAGGAGGTGAACGCCTGTCACGAACATCTGGGTACCACCGGCGAGGTCATGGACATCCACGATGGTGAATTGATGCCCACTCTGGAAAACCGGCGCAAAGTTGCCAACAAAATCCGGGAGTGGCAGGCAGACATTGTCATGGTTCACCGACGATACGACTACCATGCCGATCACCGCTACAGTGGAGTATTGGTCGATGACGCCATTATCCTGGTCGAAGCCCCCTACTTTGCACTCGACACCCCGCCGCTGCCCAAAAGTCCGGTCGTCCTCTATTATCATGACGGGTTTGAACGACCCTACCCCTTTCAGGCAGACCTGGTGGTAGACATCGATCAAACGGCGGACCTGAAAGCAGACTGCCTGAAAGAGATGCCCTCCCAATTCTCCGACGTGGACTCCTGGACCTACGGACGAAGTGACGAGGTTCCGGCGACCGAGGAGGAGCGAATGAACCGTCGGGTTGGCAACCTCATGCAGCGATACTCCGGTCAAGCCGATCAATACCGAAACCGATTGGTCGATTTATACGGCGAGTCCCGGGCTTCCGGAGTGGAATATGCCGAATCGTTCGAGCTCTCCCAATATGGACGCCGGGCATCCGAAGAGGAGCTCAAAGCACTCTTCCCGACATTTGATTAACGGATGGCGAGCAGGTTGCCCGGGCGGGTATCGCAGGTCTTGCGGAAATCCCGCCGGCACCCCATCCCCTTTCGGGTCGAACCGACTCCTCTGCTAAGCAACGTATCCACCCTATACAACCGATGAATAAGACCATGCAACAATTCCTCAACACTCTGACGGCCGCCCTTCTGTTTCTGCTTGTCAGCACCACGACCCTGTTGGCTCAGTATCAACCCGATCCCGACCCGGCCCGTTTTGATGACCAGATCGGGCAATTCGTTCGTTACGATGCCCAGAACAGTGCTCCGGAAGAGGCCATCCTGTTCACCGGATCCTCAAGCATTCGGATCTGGAAGACGGCCGATGCGTTTCCCGACTATCCGATTCTCAATCGCGGGTTTGGAGGCTCCCATATTTCCGATGTCCTTCACTTCTTTGACGACGTGATTGGAACCTACAACCCCCGACTGGTTATTTTCTATGCCGGGGACAACGATGTCGCCTCCGGAAAATCGGCCGAACAGACCCTGGCAGACTACCAATACCTGACCACACAGGTGCTTGCGCTCAACAACCGGGTCGAAATGGTTTTTATTCCGATCAAACCCAGTGGAAGCCGCTGGCATCTCTGGGAAGAGATGAGCCGTGCCAACGAAATGGTTCGTTCATTGAGCGATCGCAACCCGCGCCTTCACTATGTGGATTTTGCCACTCCGATGCTGAGTGAAGACGGCACCCCGGACCTGAGCCTGCTTCAGGACGACCAACTCCACTTGACGGAAAAGGGGTATGACGTCTGGAACAGTATCCTGGCGCCGGAACTCGAGCGACTCTACCCCAGATAGACCGATGCGCCGATCCTCTCTACTTCTGGTGGTGGCTATTGTGGCCATCTCCCTGAATTTGCGGCCTCCCATTGCCGGCATCGGACCGCTTGTACAGGAGATCCGCCTGGATACCGGGCTTTCCAATACACTCCTCGGTCTGTTGACAACCCTGCCGCTGATCGCCTTTGGCGTTTTTTCGGTCTGGACAGCGTCCATTTCGAAACGGATCGGTACGGAGGTCACAATGGGGCTGGCGCTCTTGCTGGTGGCGAGCGGAACACTCTTGAGAGTGATTCCTTTTCATCTGGCTCTCTTTGGCGGTACACTTGTTCTCGGCATTGGCATTGCATTGGGGAACACGCTTCTGCCCGGAATCACGAAAAAGCACTTCCCGAAACGATTCGGGCAGATCACCGGGATCTATGCTGCGACCCTGGGGTTGGGAGCTGCCCTGGCATCGGGGATCAGTGTCCCCCTCTCCGAGGGACTCGGATGGGGATGGAGATGGGCCGTCGGAGTCTGGGGATTTGTTGCCCTGACCGCACTTCTCATCTGGTTCCCCTTCATGAAACGGAGTCGTCCGGAAATCCGCACTACAAGCATGAGGGACTCCCTGAAACGGTTGGGGCGCTCCAGTGCCGCTTGGCATGTATCACTCTTCATGGGGTTTCAATCGTTCACATTTTATGTCATCATTGCCTGGCTTCCGGATATCCTGACCGAACAGGGTATGAGCCCGTTGGTCGCTGGCTGGATGCTCTTTCTGACTCAAATCGTCGGAGTTACCGCCACCCTCTTTATCCCGGCATGGGCCGCCGGGCGACACGATCAGGTCGTACCCGTCTGGCTTATTTTGAGTTGTGAACTGATCGGTGTTGCCGGATTGACAGCCGGCCTGCTCTTTCCGGTTCTGATCCAGACAGGCTGGGTCATCCTCTGGGCGTCTCTGATCGGAGTGAGCCTGGGAAGCACATTCGGTCTCGCCCTGCTCTTCATCGGTTTGCGGACACGGGACAACGAAACCGCAAACGAGTTGTCTGGGACTTCACAATCGATTGGCTACACTCTCGCTGCCATCGGACCGGCGCTCTTCGGAGCCATGCACGATGCAACCGGCAGCTGGATTCTTCCACTCCTCTTTCTCTTCACCATCGGCGTTTCCAAATTGGCATCGGGCCTCCTGGCTGCAAGAAACCGAATGGTCTGAATTTTGCAAGGAACCTGCGACCGGATATCACCCGTTCAAGTCGTCCAAAATGGAATCGATTCGTCGTTCAAGACGATCCCGAAGGTCATCGGAATCCCCTTCATCCGGTTTGGAATGAACACTTACATAGAATTTGATCTTGGGCTCGGTTCCGGACGGACGGACCGAAACCACATCCCCCCGATCGGTTTCAAACTGCAAGACGTTGCTTTTCGGCAGATCGATGGATCGCTCGTTTCCACTCACCACTTGTTTCTCGACCCGACTCTGATAATCACGAATGGCCACAATCCGGCTTCCGCCCAGCTCCAAAGGCGGCGTCTCCCGCAAGGATCGCATCAAGGCTGCAATCTCCTCGCCTCCCTCTTTTCCAGCCTTCTTGATGGAGACCAACCGCTCCCGATAGAGCCCGAACTCCCGGTGAATCTCCTGCAATCGCCCATACAGGCTGCTTCCCTGCGAGTGGTACCACGCAGCCATCTCTGCAATGAGCAGACAGGAGACCACTGCATCCTTGTCACGGACGTGCTCGCCAATCAGATACCCGTAACTCTCCTCGCCTCCCACCAGAAATCGTCGACTCCCTTCCAGGCGCGTCATCAACTCTCCGATGTATTTAAAACCGGTCAGTACATTAAAACACTCCACTCCGTATCGGTCGGCCAACCGATCCAGAAGCGAACTGGTCACAATCGTCTTGACGACATAATCCTCCGGCTTCAGATCTCCCTTCTCCTGTTTGCCGGCAAGGACGTAATCGAAGAGCAACGCGGCTGTCTGGTTTCCGTTCAACAGTTCAAGATCTCCATCTGCATTGCGAACAACCACTCCCACACGATCGGCGTCCGGGTCGGTAGCCATCACCAACCCGGCCCCGGTCACCCGGGCTTGTTCAATTGCCAGAGTCAACGCCTCTTCCTCTTCCGGGTTGGGGTAGACCACCGTCGGGAAGTTTCCATCAGGGCTGCACTGAGACTCGACACGTGACACATTCCGGAAACCGGCCGCCTTCAACGCAGCGGGGATCAGCTCGACTCCGGTACCGTGAATCGGAGAGTAGACAATCCCCAAATCTCCCGCCATCCCGACAGCTTCGGGCCGAACCTGTTCCGTAAGCACCGTGTCAATGAATGCCTTGTCCATGTCGGAACCGATCGGTTTTATTCGCGAAGTGTCCGGTTCAACCCGAATCTCGTCAGGACCCGAAATGGCCTTTACTTCGGCGATGATCTCGTGATCATGTGGCGGGATCACCTGCCCGCCATCGGCCCAGTACGCCTTGTAGCCGCTATACTCTTTCGGATTGTGGGACGCTGTGAGCATCACTCCGCTCTGACAGCCAAGTTCCCGAATGGCGTACGAAAGCTCGGGGGTCGGGCGCATCCCTTCGAACAGCCAGACCCGAATCCCGTTGGCCGAGAAGACGTCGGCGACCAGTTGTGCAAACTCCCGGGCCCGATTCCGGTTGTCATGCGTCACCACGACTGAAACATCTCCGTCGACCACCCGGTTCAAATAGTTGCTCAACCCCTGCGTGGCACGCGCCACTGTGTAGCGGTTCATCCGGTTGGTTCCAGCGCCCATGACCCCGCGAAGTCCACCGGTTCCGAACTCCAGATCCCGGTAGAAGGCATCGGTCAAGGTCGCCCAGGCCTCCTCCCGGATCCAGCTGCGAACCTGCGTTTTCGACTCCTCGCTGTAGGCTCCCTCGAGCCAGTTGTCCACCTTGGTTTGAATATCCGGGGTTAGTCCGTTCGTCATGATCTGTCGATTTCAAGGTTCATTTGTTTCATGCATGTCTCTGTCTGCACACAACCGGACGACTCTACGGGTTCCACCAGTAGGAGAGCTTGATGACCAACGCCCGACTCTGCGGCCCCCACCCGGCCGGATCGTAATTGTCCGTATAGACGACGAAGAGATCCGACGCCGGTGCCAGCCTCCACTGAAGCCGGGTATTTACGTTGACCCGCTCGATCTGTTCGTTGTACTGTGTAAAGGTCGTAAAATAGAGATTCTTGGTAAACGTCACATCTGCCCGGGAGCCGGCCAGCCAAAAATCAGTCTCGCCCCACGGCGCCGGGAGCTCAAGCCGATTGTAACTTCCGTAGAGTTCCAGATTCAGATAGGGTTGAAACCGGTACCCCATCGATGCGGATCCGTTCCAACGCTTCCCCTCCGCATAATAGCCTCCCATCTGGGCGGAAAGTTCATAGGTGATCATCTGCTGCGATGCCGACGTGAACTGCATGCCGGCGTACCTCCAGCGGTGATTCGACCCGATCGGAAGCAGCGATCCCGAGACACCGGTCGGGTCAAATGGATCCAGCAATTCGACCGAGCTCATTCCGTACCAACCGCGGATGGTATCTCCGCGCCGGAACGTTCCCCGATAACCCACCTCCTGCTCGTAGTCCGTCGAGTGAAAAGACTCGTCCAGAAACTGCGTTCGGCTCACTTCCGGCCCGTGGCTCAAGATGGGCCCACCGGACGGGTAAAACAGATACCCCACTCGCGGTCCTGTCTGGATATACCCCAATCGCGGGATGTAGCCGGCATCGGCCTGGACATCCCGACCCACATACTCATGCTCCCACTCCCCGTTCCAGTTCCCGTCCGAATAGGCCAAATTGGCCGAATGTGCCAGATTGTGCCCACTCCCTCCGGGATGGAAAGAATTCATCGCCATGACATGTCCGGTCCAGACATTGTTGGAGCTGGCCAGATTGAACTCTGCCCCCACATTGCGTCCATACTCGTCAAGCGGGTCCCCCTGTGCGTCTCGATACGGGTCGGCATCAAAACGCTGCTGATTCACCAAGAAGATGCCCACATTGGAACGTGACGCCACACGTCGACGCAACGTCACGACCGAAAAGTTCTCGGCCGGGGAATCGGTCGATGCACGCGTTCCGGTCTGCATATTCATGACGCCGATTCGCCAATCCCGGTTGAGCTGCCCACTCAGACGGGCCCCGAACTGAATGGGGCTGTCGAGTCCCACTCGGCGGGAGAAAAAGGGACGCAACGTCGATGTCCCGATATCTGAAAAAAGGTCGGCGTTCTCCAAAAAGAACTGTCGCTTCTCCGGAAAGAAGAGCTCGTACCGGTCCAGATCGGTCACCTGCCGGTCCACTTCCACCTGGGAGAAGTCGGGGTTGATCGTCAAATCCAGATTCAGAGACGACGTGATCCCTACTTTCACATCGGCACCCGCCTCCAATCGATTCTCGCTCTCACCCGCGGTCCCATAACTTCGACTCCCGCCCGCCAGGGCATACGGAATGACCGACACATTGGACCCCGGTTCGGGGGGTGGTTCCTCCCAGACCAGAACCCCCGTATAGGCCAGAGACGCCGTCGGAAACTGTCGTGGAACCGGAGCCCAACTTGACCGCTCCGCCGTACGGACATCCCGCCGGCTGAAATTGATCCCCCACCGCAACCGGTCGGCATTGTAGCGGATCGATTTGAAGGGGATCGCCGCTTCGAATATCCACCGATCCGGCAGTTCACGAACCTCGGAAACCCACCGGTTTTCCCAGTTCAGGTTCACACTACCACCATCGTACATCATCCCCTCCCACTCGGCGCCGGCGGCATTGGCTCCGAATGCAAAACCGTTGGTCTGGTCATCGAACGGATCCATGAAGACGATAAAATTGTCGTTGGGCATGAACGAAAAATCTCGCCGCAGAGACTGTACCACCGTTGGGTCGTCGCTGCTTTTGTAGTTGATCGCCAGGATGTAGAGGTGTTCATCATCGAAGGCCATTCGGACTTCGGACGGGTTGATCGCCCCGCTGGTATCCATTGGCGAAACCTGGAAAAAGTTGGCAGCCGGATCGGCTTCCCGCCAGGACTGCTCCTCCATCCGTCCGTCGATCACGATCGGATCCACCGCCCTTGTGATTCGAATCTGATACTCTGCATTGATCTTCTGCCCGTAGAGGGAAGGAGCTGTTCCGATACAAAAGAGAAGAAGGAGCGCGAACCAACCGATCGTCTGTCTCATTGAAGCCTGTTGTTCATGGATGGATAGAAAGCCGGATGAAAATAGGAAACCGTTTCCACGAATGCAGAAGGAACCCACCTGCAAAGACCGTCACGCGTTTTGTGCAACTCGATGCGATGTTGCTATATTGGCGACATTGCCCGGGAGGGTTCGCCTCTCCAACACCCGGAACTGCAACCGATTCTCTGTTCATGAACACATGTCGATCCACACTCTGCCTTCTGCTATTCATCCCCCTGTTTTCGTTCTGCACCCAACAAGAACCCCTGAGTGACCGGCTTTCCGTTGACCCTCTCGGAGTCCTGGAACTCGACGAGACGCGCCTGCTCGTGACCGAAGTCGCATCCGATCTGGATGCCGCCTGGAATGTTGAGTGGGGACCCGACGGATGGATCTGGATCACCGAACACGCGGGGCGAGTCTCCAGGGTTCATCCCGAAACAAGAGAGTTCCAGCCACTCCTGACGATCGAAGATGTCTGGCATGAACGCTCACGGGGTCTGATGAGTCTGGTCTTCCATCCCGAATTCGACGAAAATGGGTGGCTCTATGTCCACTACGTCTGGAGCCCGGACGAGGAGACGTTTTTCGGACGTATCGAACGGTACCGATGGGACGGAGATTCTCTGGTTGAACCGACCTCGATCCTTGACGACCTGCCAGGGAACACCGGTCACAACGGGGCCCGCATGATGGTGGGACCGGACAATCTTCTCTGGGTCGGGACCGGCGAGGCGCTTCGGGCCGATCTGGCACAGGACCCATTTACGGATCACGGAAAGGTCCTTCGCATGAACTGGGACGGAACACCGGCCGAAGGCAACCCCTATCCGGGCCACCGGACCTGGTCGACCGGACATCGCAACATTCAGGGAATCACGTACGGACGTGGTGAAATCTATGCGGCCGAACACGGACCGGACAATGACGATGAGGTGAACCATATACGCCCGGCCGCCAATTTCGGGTGGCCCGATGTCCACGGCTACTGCGATTCCGATGCCGAAAGGGACTATTGCCGGGACTCGTTGGTTGTTGAACCGATGGTCGCTTTTACACCGGTAATTGCTGCCGCTGCTCTCGAATATTACGACCACGAGGCGATTCCGGAATGGAGACACTCCCTGCTGCTCTCTTCTCTTCGCATTCAGGCACTTCGGGCGCTGGACCTGAACGAAGCGGGTGACGAGATCGATCAGATCCACATCTATTTTCAGCAGGTATGGGGGCGCATTCGGGATCTGGACGTAACCCCTGACGGGCGGGTCCTGTTGGCCACCAGCAACCTGGACTGGTACTATGACTACCGACCCGAACTGGTCACCGACGAACAGATTGCGCGTGGCGACCGAATCCTCATGCTCGAACCCCTCACACCGGAGCTGGAATCCCGACTGGGAGATCTCTCGACAATTCGGGTGCTGAGGGAGGAGGCCGAAGCGCTCTATCACGGGGACGAAGAGGTCGACGAGACGGCGGAACGGGGTCAGCAGCTCTATACCGCACACTGTGGCAGCTGCCACGGATCCAATGCCGAAGGAATGGGGGCCATCGCCCCGGGTCTTTCGGGAAGCTCGTATCTGACCGGGGAGTCCGGACCACTTATTGAGGTCGTTCTCCATGGATCGGAAGCGATCGACCGAGAGGGTCCGGCCACATACGAGTGGGCCATGCCCGCGTTCTCCACACTGGACGACGACGAAATCGCCACCATTTTGACCTTCCTGCGCAATCGTTATACCGACCAAGACGACCCCATTCCGGCCAGCGAGGTCGGTGAATATCGCGAAAACAATCCCTGATCCCATGAAACGAACCGATTTTCTCAAAGTGAGTGCGGCGGCCGTTGCAGCCGGCACCCTCGTCTCCCCGCTACAGGCATCCTCTATATTCCGCAGAGACCGTCAAGAATCCTGGCTCAAAAAAGGCTACATGCTGGAGACCTTTCCCGACTTTCGGGAGACCCCCGTACTCGAGATTGCACAACGGCTCCACACCGCCGGATTCGACGGAATGGAACCCCCCAGCGGGATGGATCGGCAAGAGGTCCTCGATGCAGCCGAAGCGAGCGGTCTGGAGATTCCGAGCGTCTGCTGTTCGACCCACTGGACAGACCCCTTGACCGACCCCGATCCCGATGTTCGTCGCTCCGGTCTGGAAGGTGTTAAAATTGCCCTGGAAGATGCCCATACCTACGGCTCCCGAACCCTGCTCCTTGTCCCGGGAGTCGTCAATGCGAAGGTCTCCTATGATCAAGCCTGGCATCGATCCCGGCAGCAGATCCAATCCCTGATCCCGATGGCAGAGGAGCTGGGAATCACCATCGCGGTCGAGAATGTCTGGAATCAGTTCCTGCTCTCGCCGATGGAAGCAGCCCGGTATGTCGACTCGTTCGAGAGCCCCTGGGTCGGTTGGTATCTGGATTTGGGCAACATCGTTACCTATGGCTGGCCGGAGCAGTGGGTGAAGATCCTGGGAGCCCGAATCGCCATGATTCACATCAAAGAGTTCAGCCTCGAAAAACGAGATGAGGAAGGTCTTTGGAACGGATTTCAGGTGAATCTCATGGAGGGGAGCAACCATTGGGAGGCCATCATGCGTGCGCTACGCGAGGTGGGCTATGACGGATACGGAATTGCCGAACCGGCATACAGAACTCCGGAGATGGATCCGGACCGCTGGCTCCAGGAGATGATTTCGGACCGGATGGACCGGATTTTTGCAAGCGGATCTTGATAAAAAGAAGATGAACGGCCGGACGGGCGCATATCCATGCGTCACCGCCGGCGCGTCATCAACCACACAATCATCTATACAGGAATCAGATACCAGAATTTCTTTATCATGATCATTGTAAGTTCTTGGTGATCGGTTATCTTTCGACTCTTCTCGGCGATCGTCCGGGTGGGGAGGACTCTCCGTCATCGGACACCGTCGGATCACCGGACCCGGCAGCCTATGACCGTTTCCGGTCTGTGGTCGAATCTCGCCATGAAACCGGAAGATACGAATTCATCTACGAAACCAGGAACTACAGGAATCCATTCCCATGAAATTTATTCATCTCTTCATACTGGCCGTCTCCATACAATCCCTGACATCCGTTCAACCACTGATCGCCCAATCCAACGAACCGCTGCGAATCGTCGCCATCGGGGCTCACCCGGATGATACCGATATCCAGTTTGGAGGAACGGCCGCTCTCTTTTCCGCCATGGGACACAGCGTCAAGTTTGTCTCCCTGACCAATGGAGATGCGGGTCACTATGCAGAGGGCGGCGGGATGCTGGCCAAACGGCGCTACGCAGAGGCACAAGAGGCCGCACGACGGCTTGGTATTGATGCCTATGTGGTTCTCGATAATCATGATGCCGAGCTTCAACCCGAGCTGCACATTCGCCACCAGGTGATTCGGGAGATTCGGGAGTGGGAAGCCGATGTTGTCATCTCGCACCGACCGAATGATTATCATCCCGACCACCGGAATACCGGTGTCATTGTCACAGATGCTGCTTTTTTGGTCATCGTCCCCAATGTTGTCCCGGATACACCGGCTCTGAAAAAGAACCCCCTCTTTCTCTACTATCAGGATCGATTCCAGAAACCCTCGCCCTTTGAACCGGATATCGCGATCGATATCAGCGACTCGTTCGATGCCAAAATTTTTGCCCTGGATGCTCACGAATCGCAGGTCTACGAGTGGCTGCCCTCCATCTCCGGTGGCATCGAGCAGGTTCCGGACGGCGACCAAGAGCGCATCGAGTGGCTTGCCGGGCAGCGAACCCGGCGCATCACTCCGGCCGTCCGCCAGACCCTGGCCCGATGGTATGGAGAAGATCATGCCGGTGGGGTAGAGTATGTCGAAGCGTTCGAAATTGCCGAATACGGCTCCAATCCAAGCGAAGAGGAGATTCGGAGACTGTTCCCGATGCTTCCGCAAACCCCTTGAAAATCCTATATTCGAACCGGTATTTCTGTGCCTTTTCAGACCCGGGGCCGAGAGTCTTTCAGGGTCTTCACCAGACAAGATTTTGACTCATTCACGATATTATTCCTCAAACACGAAGGTATGACAGTCTATTTGAACGGTTCTTATCTCCCCTTGAAAGAGGCGCATGTTTCGGTCATGGATCGCGGCCTGCTCTTTGGTGACGGAATTTACGAAGTCATCCGGGCCATCCGGGGGTCCCTCTTTCGTATGCGTCCCCACCTGGATCGACTCGAAAACGGACTCCATGCACTGGGCATTCAGCTGCCCGAGGAGACGATCCACGAGATTCCTTCGATTGCCAAAGCTCTGCTTCAAAAAAATGAACTGCTGGACGGAGAAGCGACCATCTATCTCCAGGTGACCCGGGGAGCTGCGCTTCCCAGAACGCATACGTTTCCGGATCCTCCCGTAGAGCCGACGATCCTCCTGACGGCAGGCAGCTTTACGCCTCATGAAGCCCTTCATGAACAAGGTGTCGATACCATAACGGTTCCCGATGTCCGGTGGGCACGATGCAACCTGAAGACGGTGAATCTGCTTCCCAATACGCTGGCCCGACAACGTGCCGTGGAAGCCGGTGTCAACAGTGCCATCATGATTCGCGACGGGCAGGTGACCGAGAGTCCGAATGCCAATATTTTCGGCGTAAAAGACGGGGTCCTCTACACCTACCCGCTCACCAGCTACATCCTGGACGGGATCACCCGACAGTTGGTTCTCTCGCTTGCCGACCGACTCTCCATTCCCCTTCGGGAGGTTCCCATCGAAGAGATTCACCTCCATTCAATGGACGAACTCTTCTTCTCCGGAACGACAACGGATATCCAGCCGGTTGTCGAAATTGATGGTCAACCGGTCGGAACGGGGAAACCGGGCCCGATCACGCGCGCCATACAACGCGGGTACAAAGAGGAGCTCTACAGCGCCTGACGGGGGGTCGGTGGCAGGGGATTGCACCATGACAGAATTTGAATCAAGACGTTGACCAAGGTATGAAACCACTGAAAATTGGATTCATCGGATCCGGATTTATTGCACACTTCCTGGCCAAAGCGATGGTACAGGTCCGACATTGTGAATTGACGGCGATCTATCGACGAAGCGGAGCCGATACGTTGGCTGCCTATGCGAAATCAGAAGGGCTCGGCGAGCCGGTTCTCTGTGACCGTATCAAGGATTTGGTCGAAAAGGTGGATGCAGTCGCTATTTTCTCTCCCAATTTCACTCGCCTCTCTGTCATGGAAGAGGTCGTAGACGCCGTCAAGAAGGGAGCATCGCTCACCGGCGTCATCTGTGAAAAGCCACTGGGTCGAACCATTCGGGAGGCGACCCGCATGGTGGAGCTTGCCCGGGAGGCGAAGCTGAAGACCTCGTACTTCGAGAATCAACTCCACATGAGTGTCATTACCCATGCGCTCGACCAGCTCCAACCGCAACAAGAAGCGATGGGGCCCATCACACTGGCACGGAGCACCGAGGAGCACGCCGGTCCTCACAGCAGCTGGTTCTGGGATCCGGAGAAACAGGGTGGAGGCGTACTCTCTGATATGGGATGTCACAGTATTGCCGCCTGCAAATACATATTGACTCCGGTCGGGAAACCGCTTGACTACTTGAAACCCGTCTCTGTACAAGCAGAAACATCGCTCCTCAAATGGGGTCAACCCGTCTTCCGGAAACAACTCAAAGAGCGTTACGGGGTAGACTACGAAAAACGACCGTCCGAAGATTTCGCTTCCGGCATCTTTACGTTTGAACATCCCGACAGCGGAATGCGGGTCAAAGGACAATTCACGGACTCCTGGATGTACGACAAGCAGGGATTGCGTCTCTCCATGGACGGTTTGGGACCCGGGTATGCCATGGAAGTGAATACCCTGATCTCCCCACTGGAAATTTTCATCGGGGACGAAGCGGCAGAAGGTGCCGCTGATGCCGAGACGGCGTTGGAAAAATCGACGGCGACCCGGGGTCTGATGGCCGTTCATCCCAATGAAGCCGACTTGTACGGATATGTCACGGAACTCAAGGATGCCGTAGACGCTTTCCGGGAGGGACGAGACGCCAAGCTCTCCTTTGAATTCGGCCTCGAGGTGACCCGTCTGGTTCAGGCTGCCTATATGGCCGCTGAAAAAGGAATCACCCTCGATCTCACCGATTCAGCTACACAGACGGAACTGGAAAGCTACCAGTCGGCCATTTCGAAAGGCGAAGGTGCCGATCTTCTCCTCTCTTGATTTTCAACAGACACGTTCCTTGAGCAACCGACCAGACAAACCGAACAAGCACGACACCACTCAATGGAGGGAAACTCCATGGCTTGCCCTCAAAGGGTTCTTGATGGGGGCTGCCGACATTGTACCCGGTGTGAGTGGTGGTACCATGGCGCTTATTACCGGGATTTACGACCGCCTCATCTGCGCGGTCCGAAGTGTTGACCTCCCGCTCATACGAACCCTTCTCCGCTTCGATCTGGCGGGATTTTTCGATCGGTTTCACTGGCGTTTTCTGCTCATCCTGCTCTCCGGAATTGGAATCGCGGTTCTTTTTTTTACGCGTGTTGTACCGCTTCAGGTCTACATGCACACTCATCCGGAGTTGATCTTCGGCCTCTTCTTCGGCCTTATTCTGGGCTCTGCACTATTTCTGTTGCGGGAAATCAATGGACAAAAGACCTTTCGCTCGGTTTGGGGACCCCTTATGGTTGGTGCTGCGATCGGACTACTGATTGTAAGTCTGGTCCCTGCCGCCACACCGGAGTCACCGATCTTTCTTCTATTGACCGGAATGATTGCTTTTTGCGCCATGATTCTCCCCGGTATTTCCGGATCCTACTTCCTGGTCCTCTTGGGTAAATACGATTACATCCTCGGACTGCTGGGTACACTGGAGCCAAATACGGTGCTCTCAACGAGTCTCACTCTTTTTCCGTTTTTCCTCGGAGGTGCGTTGGGGCTGGGGCTTTTCTCACGCCTACTCTCCTGGTTGCTGGATCGGTACCACACCGCTACACTGGCTCTCCTGATCGGGTTTCTGTTCGGGACCCTGGTTCAGATATGGCCATGGCAGGAACGACAGTATGAAACCCGAATCACGGAGAGCACCTGGCTGCACGTGGAGGATCCCCGGATTCAGGAGCTATTGGAGGAGGGTCCACGTTCGAGCCTGCCGGAGTATACTCGATTGGCAGAACCGCAAACGATACAGGGAGACTCTCTACAGGTCCAGACCGTGAAACAGACGCTCGTACAGAGTGATCCCTATCTCCCCGTGCAGGATCGTTCAATTGCCGAGACCGGACTTCTGCCGGGAATCGGAGGCATGCTGGCTGGTCTCTTCCTGGTGAGTGGTCTGGAGCGTCTCCGACACAAACAATAGGGCGCCCCCTACACGCCTTTCTCTCCTTTTTGCTATGTTGGAATACCGTCTTCTCCCTGAAGGGCAGACGTGGTATGTGACATGCCAGAACAACCGTACTCGACCATCCATCCAGAGATCCCGTCATGAAACCGATTCAGCGAATTCTTCTTGCAACCGACTTTTCCGATGGTGCTTCTGCAGCCATTCCGGCAGCACGACAACTGGCCGAAAACCATCAGGGGCGTGTAGACATTATTCATGTGATTCCGATGCTTCGCTACCTGAACGAGAGTCTGAAAAAATTGAGCGCTCCGGTAGACCTGTCCCGAGATGTCTTCCCGGAAATCCTCAAACAGTCCGAAGTGGCGTGCCAAACCATCTTGAATGATTCGTTTCCAAAAGAATTGCGGGGAGAGGTCATCGTAAAGATCGATCGAAAACCCTCTGAAGTGATCAGCGAAATCGCCAGTGACGAGGGATACGACCTGATTGTGATGGGGACACGAGGTGAACACACAAACAGAGCTATTCGTGGCACCATTACTGAAAAAGTCATCCGCCACTCACGGGTTCCCGTACTTTCCGTGGACGAACCGTGGCAACAAGAGACGATTGGATCCATTCTTTTGCCAACAGATACGTCGGAACTCTCCTTCACGGCACTCCCGATGGCAGCCAATCTGGCATTTCAGTACGGTGCAAAAATTACGATCTATCACGTATTGGAGCTTTACGGCCGCTTCCCGGATCTCTCTGCAGACCCTGGCACAGGAGAGAAAACCGCACTCTACGAACTCATCATTGAACGACTTACCGAATGGCTGGAGACCGAAGGGCTCGATCATCTCCACGTGGAACGGAGCGGTGTGATCTTCGAAGATGAACTTCGCTGGATTCAGGAAGACGGAAGCATATCCATTCCACTATCCTGCGTCATCGAAAAAGGCATCTCTGCTCATCAGGAGATCGAACGATATGCACGAAATCATGCCGATCTCGTCGTTCTGGCAACGCATGGGCGAAGTGGACTGGCCCACATTTTCTTGGGATCAACGGCAGAGAAGGTTGCTCAATATGTTGGCAAACCGGTTTTGACTGTTCGCCCGGCTCTGGAGTAAATCCGGCGATTCAATCCCGGGTGTGGGTTTCAATCCAAGCTTCCAGTTGTTCTTCCAGGCGATCCAGACCCGGATTGCCCGGAGAGCCCAACTGTTGATCGTTCTCCAAAATTTCTTCGATCGAAATGGCGCTCCCTGCACCTGCATTTTTCTTCACGGAAACATACGCTTCCCGAAAACTGATCCCCTCTTCCCGAACCAGCTTGTACGCCTCCTCGGCGGCCATCAATTCGTTGGAGCACGCCTCACGCAACGTTTTTTCATCAAATGACAACCCTTTGACAAGCAACGCAGCCGCTTCCAGTACTTGGTGTGTCGTCTCAAGCGCCACCAATACGGGCTGCTTGCTCAGTTGCAGATCCCGATGATATCCTGACCCCAAATGTGTAGTCAGGGTCTGGAGGGATACCACACACCCCGTCAACGTCGAGTGAGACCCGCGGATCAATTCAGCGACATCCGGGTTTTTCTTTTGTGGCATGATGCTCGATCCGGTGGTCAATACCCGGTCAATATCGACAAACCGGTACGCTTCGCTACTGAATTGAATGATATCGGAAGAGAAACGCGCCAAGAGAGCGGTTGTACCGGCCAACCAATTGACCAATTGCTGCTCGGCCCACCCCCGACTCAGTTGCGCCGATGTGGCACAGACCAACGGGCCATCGAATCCCAACTCGGAAGCCTCTGCATCCCGATCCAACGAGATGCTGGTTCCGAATCCGGCAGCCGTCCCCAGCGGGGATCGTGAAATCCATTTTCGGACTCCGTCCGTAGCCTCCAACTGAATGATCAATAGCTCGATATAGCCTCCCAGCCACTGGCCAACCGAGGAGAGCATCGCTTTGCGTGTATGAGTGTATCCAGGCATCGGAACTTTCGCATGTTCACCCGCCAGATGAAGCATGGTCTTGACCAATGCAACCAATTCTGCCTGCGTCTGCTTCAGGTGATCCATCTCCAACAAACGCATGGCTGTGAGCACCTGATCGTTTCGGGATCTTCCGGTATGGATTTTTTTTCCGAGCTCTCCGAGCTCCCGGGTCAGCCAGGCTTCGATGGCTGTGTGACCATCTTCCTGATCACGCCGGATTTCAAACTCTCCTCGTGACCAGATCACCCGGATCGCTTCCAGCTCCTCAACCAACCTGTCGGCCTCATCAGCAGAGAGCAGTCCCCCTTTTTCCAGAGCACGGACATGAATTCGGGATGCTGTCAGATCGTACGGCAATAGCTGCTGATCCAACAGATAGTCGTTGCCAACCGTAAACGCCTCGACCCGAGTGGCGATCTCCCGGTTTTGTTGCGACTCGTTTCCGGTCTCCCAGAGCTTGCTCATGGTTCCCTCTATTTTCGGATCTCTTTTTTCAGCTGATACGCTGTTTTCTGTGGTAGATTCCAGAGCTCGATAAAGCCGGCCGATGCATTCTGGTTGAAGGCTGCTGATTTGTTGAAGGTAGCCAGATTTTCGTCAAACAGGGAGTACGGAGAGGTCAATGCGACCACTTCACAATTCCCTTTGTAAAGTCGAACCGTTACTTCACCTTCTACTTTTCGATTCTGTTCGTCGGTGTAGGCCCGGATGTTGTCCATGACCGGTTCGAAATATTTGGCACCATACGTCAGATACGCCCACTTCTGATCCATGAGTGTCTTCAATTCGTTCTCTTCTCGCGTAGAGACCAGCTGCTCGAGATCCTTGTGGGCACTGATGAGAATATGGGCCGCCGGATTCTCGTAAATCCCCCGAACTTTGAGTCCAACCACCCGATCTTCGATCAGATGAAAATAGCCGACACCGTGCTCGCCACCGATATTGTTCAGCTTCATAATCAGATCTGCAGGCTTCATCTCTTTGCCATCCAGTGAAACGGGACGACCCTCTTTGAAACCGATTCGAACCAATTGTTCCCGGTCCGGCGCCTGTTGAGGGGTATTGCACCATTTCAGTATGTTTTCAATGGGTGGAATCAGAGATGGGTTCTCGATTTCCCCTCCCTCCCCGGTATTGGACCACATATTCTCGTCATAGGAATAGGGTTTTTTTTGAGTCTGCTCTACATCAATACCTCGGTCGAGAGCATAGGCAATCTCCTCTTCGCGACCCATGTTCCACTCACGTACCGGAGCAATAATCTTCAGCTCCGGATTGAGAGTTGTGATGTAGCTCTCGAAACGCACTTGATCATTTCCTTTCCCCGTACACCCGTGGGCAATCACTTGGCACCCCGTCTCTTCTGCCGTCTCGACCGCCACTTGAGAGATTACGACTCGCCCGAGAGGACATCCCAATGCGTATCCCCCTTGATAATCGGCGTTTGATTTGACCGCCTCGTAACAGAGTTCACCGAACCGATCCTTGGCATCGACCACCACGGCATCTTTTGCTCCGAGCCGAATGGCTTTTTCACGAATCTTCTCCAGATCATCGGCTGTCTGCCCGATATCCATCGTCAAGGCGATCACGTCGCAATCATACTCTTCCTGGATCCAGGTGAGCATCACGCTCGTATCCAAACCACCCGAATAGAGTAGCAGACACGTATCAAAGGTTCCTTTTTCTGCCTCGTGAGAGGCTACTTTCTTGTATCCGGTTGTCTGTTCCATGAGTCTTCTCTCTTCTTCGATTGTTATACGTTCGTTTGTCTGTCCGTTCCGATCAAGGTTGCAAACACCCCTCTGGAAACAACCATTCGGTTGCGCGCTTGTCGATAGATCCAGGAGTTGGGATGGTCAATCACCTCTTCCGTCACTTCAATTCCGCGGTGGGCCGGCAGGCAATGCATAAACCCTGCGTCGGAACCCGCTTTGGCAAACAGTGTCCCGTTCACCTGATGCTCCTTGAAACTCGCCAGTTTCTCGTCCATTTGCTCCTCTTCGCCCATCGATACAAATGTGTCCGTGTAGACGACCTGGCTACCACCGATGACATCGTCCGGCCGGTTGGAGTGTCGAAAAACTCCTCCAAACCGCTGAGCCAACTGGTCAAAATGATCCAGCATCTCCGCACTCCAGTCATAATCTTTGGGGCCCGAGAACCGCACTTCATGACCAAAGCAGAGAGCAATCTCCAGGAGGGAACGAGCAACATTGTTCGCATCCCCGACAAACGTAATGGCCACCTGTTGCTGCTTTCCGAACGTCTCCTGAATCGTATACATATCGGCCATTGCCTGCATCGGATGATGATGATCACAGAGTGCATTCACAATCGGGATATCCGACAGTTCGGCCATCGCTTGCAACGTCGCGTGCCTGAACACTCGTGAAAAAATCGCGTCACACCATTGGGAGACATTCTTCATGGTATCCAGCATCGACTCCCTGGCCTCGAATACCGGATCCACTCCGGCTCCAAAGAGAACATCTGCGTCAACATGCAACACACGTCCTCCCAGGTGATTGATCGCAACCTCTGTTCCGACTTTGGTTCGAAGTGAAGGCTTCTCGAATGCAAAAAGAACATTCTTTTGATCCAACAAGGGGCGGCTTTCCCGGTCCAATGCCTGACTCAAATCAAGCATTTCTTGAAGCTGTTCCGGTTCAAAATCCCCGATTTTCAAAAAGTGTTTGGGTGTCGAATCCATCTGTTGGTCGATTCAGTCTCTGGTGTTGAACAAAAAAAAACCCACTCAAGGTCGGGTTGAGCGGGTTCGGACAGTCGTTGACTACAGCGATCCCATCTCACCCACACTCCGGGCGGCGACGGCGAACACTGCGAACGATATGGTTGGCATCTCTTTTCAAGACCACAAATTTACAGAGATCCCGACTTGATGTCAACGGCTTCGCAGGGTACCTTGCCACGATGGTTTGGTACCGTATGTCGATCCCGCTCCAATCCATTGGAACATCCGGAACTCATTGGGTGTTGTGAAGTAAAGACGAAGGTGCCCGGGACTTCACATTCCCGCTCAATGGGCATCCATTCGTTGATCGACCCTAAACAATCAGATAATCTAAGACACGGACGATTCATGATACGCACACTAATTGCAATGACAGCCCTGCTGATCGGAGCCTGTACCCAACAACCGGCAGAGCCCCAACCGACCATGGACCACGAGTCCATGACCCCTGAACATGACCAATTGGTCGCTGTACTCCATCCGACAGCCGGAAATGAAACCAGTGGAGTGGTAACCTTTACACGCGAAGGAGACCAGGTACGCGTCTCTGCGACCATTGAAGGGCTCGACCCGGAGAGTCGGCACGGATTTCATATCCATCAGTTCGGAGACTGTACAGCTTCGGACGGAACCTCGGCTGGCGGACACTTCAATCCGGCACAAAACCCGCATGCGGGACCGGATTCGGAACAACGACATGTAGGCGATCTGGGGAATCTCGAGAGCAACGCCGATGGTGTTGCCGAGCTGAACCATTCGGACGCAGTGATTGAACTCGGGGGTACCGACTCGATTCTGGGTCGGGGTGTCATCGTTCATGCCGGAGAAGACGACATGGAGAGTCAACCGACCGGAGATGCCGGAAGTCGTCTCGCTTGTGGCGTAATTGGCGTTTCCCAACAGTAAGGCCATTGGGTGCGTTCGTCAAGACGAACGCTTCACGCATCAAATGATACCGAAAAAGGCGACATGGAGAGATTCCTGTCGCCTTTTTTTATTGAATTAACCATTCAGTCGAGACTCGATCGTCCGATCCGTATCACGCATCGTCCACACGCCAATTCCGAATCTTCTCCCGAAGAACCTCTGCTGCCCGATCTACCGGAATCCGCTCCTGACTCATATCGTCCCGGTTCCGAATCGTAATGGATTGATCCTCCAAACCGTCAAAATCGACCGTCATACAGTATGGTGTTCCCACCTCGTCAAATCGGCGATACCGTTTGCCGACTGAACCGGATTCATCATATTGTACATGCCAGTCTGCACGCAGGTCCGATTCGAGTTTTCGCGCCAACTCCTGGAGCTCCGGTTTTTTGACCAACGGAAGGATTCCCACGGTTACCGGAGCCAGATTTGGATGCATCTTGAGAACCGTTCGCAGATCTCCATCTGCTTCCTCTTCACGATAGGCATCACAAAGGACCATCAACGTACATCGGTCCAGACCAATCGATGTTTCGACGACGTACGGGATGTAACGTTCTCGTGTGCCTTGATCAAAATATTCCATCTTCTTGCCCGAGAACTCCTGGTGTTGGGTAAGGTCAAAATCGGTTCGATTGTGAATTCCTTCTACCTCCTGCCAACCGATCGGGTACTTGTACTGAACATCTGCTGCAGCACGGGCATAGTGCGCCAACTTATCCTCCGGATGAGGAGAAGTTCGCAAGTACTCCGGACGAATCCCGATCGATTTGTGCCACTCGACCCGTCTCTGCAACCACGACTCGTACATCTCTTCGTCGGTTCCCGGTTGGACAAAATACTGCATCTCCATCTGTTCAAACTCCCGCATTCTGAAGACAAACTGACGGGCGACAACTTCATTCCGGAAGGCCTTCCCGATCTGCGCAATACCGAACGGTACTTGTTGGCGGGATGTATCCATCACATTCTTGTAATTGACAAAAATCCCCTGCGCAGTTTCCGGTCTCAAATAGATATCACCAGATCCGTCCCCGCTGTCCACGGCCCCGAAATGAGTCTTGAACATCAAATTGAACTGGCGCACGTCGGTCCAGTCAAACGCACCCGAATCCGGTGCACGAATCTCTTCCTCCATAATTATTGCATGGAGATCTTCACAAAGACCTTGCCGGCTCCCCGCCGAGTCCAGTTTCTCCTGTAACTCTGCAGCCTTCTCTTCTTTCCCTTTGCTCTGCAATGAAGCGATATGCTGTTCGATAACCAGATCGGCCCGATACCGCTTCTTGGACTGCTTGTCATCAATCATCGGATCATTGAACCCCGATACGTGACCACTCGCTTCCCATACCCGTGGGTGCATGAAAATTGCGGAGTCAATACCGACAATATTGTCATGATCCCTGGTCATGCTGTTCCACCAGGTTCTCCGTATATTCCGTTTGAGTTCTGCCCCCAGAGGTCCATAGTCATAAACAGCTCCCAACCCGCCATAGATCTCCGAAGATTGGTAGATAAACCCTCGGGACTTCGAGAGCGAAACAATTTTGTCCAAATTTTCAAGATGCGTAACAGCCATGGTCATCCATTCAAATAGTTGATATTCCGTCGAACAGCTCCGGTCAGTGGTTCCTCTCGGACGGAGCGAAAACAAGCCGAAAAGATACAAAAATTGAGACTTTATATAATGTCATGGTAATCGCTATCTTTGAGGGCTACACCGGTAATTACGCAATTTCGTATACGAGACCGGTTCCAGAATTCACCACCAAACGACAACCAGACACTTTGCTATGATGACTCGTTTCAATGTCGGTATCCTGGGCGCAACCGGAGCTGTCGGACAGAAATTCATCCGTCTGCTTCAGGGGCATCCCTGGTTTGAAATCACTGCACTGGGAGCTTCCAACCGCTCTGCTGACAAACCGTACAAGACAGCTGCGAAATGGGTCGAAACCACTCCACTCCCCGCATCGGTTGCCAATCTTACAGTCCGAAACTGCGAACCCGATGCATTCAGAGATGTGGACTTTGTCTTCTCCGGCCTGGACTCTTCTGTCGCCGGTCAGGTGGAATCGGACTTTGCAATGGCGGGTATCCCGGTTATCTCCAATGCAAAGAATTTTCGGATGAACGAGCAGGTTCCCCTGCTTGTGCCGGAAGTGAACCCCGAGCATATTGATCTGATCTCTCATCAACGGTTCACCCGTAACGGCACCGGATGGATTGTAACCAATCCGAATTGTGTGGTGGTTCCGTTGGTTATGGCTCTGAAACCCATCCATGACAGATACGGCATCGAATCGGTCGTTGTCACGTCCATGCAGGCGGTCTCGGGCGCCGGTTATCCGGGAGTCCCCAGTCTGGACATCATGGGGAATGTGATCCCCTTCATTTCTGATGAAGAATCCAAAATCGAAACAGAACCCCTGAAACTCTTGGGAGGTATCGAAGGGGACAAGATCACATTTGCAGATTTTCCGGTACTTGCAACCGCAACCCGGGTCCCTGTGCGAAACGGGCACTTGCTCTCCGTTTCCGTCTCTCTGAAAAAGAAACCAGCCAATGCAGCCGAGGCAAAAGCTACTCTGTCTTCTTGGGAAAACCCGTTGAAAGATCTTGAGTTGCCGTCTTCCCCCGAGCATCCTCTTTTTGTCTACGAAGAGGATCACTACCCTCAACCCCTGTTGCAGGCCGATGAAGAGAATGGCATGCGAACAGCCATTGGCCGGGTACGAACCACAGCCGTTCACGATCTCTCGTTTGTAGCAATGGCGCACAATACCGTGCGCGGCGCGGCTGGAGGAGCGATCCTGAATGCCGAATTACTGGTGGCAAAATCGATATTAAAACGGGCCTGAGAGGGACCTGAATGGTGATTTTCAACAAAAAATCACTTTTTTGAAATTTTCGTGTAAGGATCTCTGTCTGCACGGATCATACGCGCAGAGAACACAGAGATACAACATGATCGGGCGAAAGCCCGAATTGTCCTTCATAAAGGGCCGGGGATGATATCCTCGGCCCTTCTTTTTTCAAACCCCCTTGCACATCCTACTGCAACCGGACCGTAATCCCGGCCGAAAGTGCCTGACTCAATTGAACACGATTTGAGAAATCGTCATCATAGATGAGCTCGAACCGGAATCCGACGTCCACATGCTCGTTTACTTTGCCAACCAACTCCTGAATCAAGAACAGGTCGGTTCGTCGAATGGCTCGATAGAGATTGGTGAATGTCTCCAGTTCACCTTTGTAAACGATGTCCTGCATGACCTCTTGTTCATACCGGAATCCAAGAGTGACCCCTGCCTCGATTTTGATTCGATTGCCGGGGTCCAAACCGTAACGGGTCGACAGTGTCGTGTCTGCCACAACGGTCTGCTTGAGACCGAGTCCCCCTTCAATGGAGAAGGGTCGGTTGGTTGGAAACCAGGCTACACCGGCATTCTGTGTCAGATATCCCGGAGAGAAAAAATCGGATATGAGCAGATCCGTCCCATTTTCTCCCGCTCCGTAGTCATAACTCTTGGTATACTGCGTTTCCAAATTCAGATTTCCGAAGTATCGAAATTCATTCTCTCCACTCCCGATATCCCAGAGAAACCGGTTCCGAATGGCAATTTCGTCATCCGTTTTCCGGACTCCTTCTCCCTGAATCCGGGCTTGTCCATAACGGGATCGCACCCTGAATTCGTAGTTGAATGAATGTCGTTCGTAGAGAAGCTGAACCAGTGAATGACTACTCAGACTCATGGTGCTTACCCCACCGCGCGACCAGTTGGAGTAGGCGGCCTGAGCACCGCGCAGACTTGCGGTCCATCGCATATCCCAAACTCCAGTCGAATCAAGGGAGTCCGCATCAATTCGCTCCGGTTCGTCCAGTAACGTTTGAGCCTGCAAGGGCATCGACATCATCAACCACAACAAGATCCAAAATCCCAACCAACGCATGCGAAACCCCGGTTCTCTACCCGATTGCGGATAATTCTTTCGATTGTCAATCTGCACGTACATTCAACGATTCAGTAGATACTGAATCGTCGGCTCACGGCGCTTCTACGCATGAAACCCGCCGTTGTTCCCCACAACTTACAGAATGGCGATGGACAAACCGGCCGAAAGAACCTGACTCCACTGTAGTTCCGTCGAATAGTCATCATCATAGAGCACTTCGAAACGAAGACTCATGTTCAAAAAGTCATTGATCCGTCCTGTCAGCTCGTGTGCCATGGTTACATCGGTTCGCCTCACGTGGCGATTGAGATTTGTAAACGTCTCCAGATACCCTGTGTAGCCAAGGTTCTCCATGATGTCCAAATCCAGGCTAACCCCGGTATTGAAACCGGCCTCATTGAACAGTCGGGCTCCCGGCTCCAGACCGTATCGCTCGGAAAGAGTCGTGTCTACGACTATGGTCTGTTTGAGTCCCAAACCGGCTTCAATGGCAAACTCGTCACGCGGAACATAGGCAAGACCGGCATTCTGACTGAAATTGGCAGGCGCCATGAATCGAGAGATCAAGACATCTTCTCCATTCTCCCCGGCTCCATAATCGTACCCTTTGTCAAACTGCGTCTCGAAGTTGAAGTTGGCAAAGAGCCGAAAATCGACTTCGTCGTCTGCCAGCTCTTGCTGAAACCGATTACGAAACGAGATCCGGTCATCAATTTTTCGAACTCCCTCATCCTGTATGCGGGATTCTCCGTACCGAGCCCGAATTCTAGCTCCATAGGACACTCTCTGGTATCGATAGAGTGTTGAAAATTGGGTAGTGGTCACCATGCTGAGGTTGTTGACTCCCCCCTTGGACCAGTTGGAATAACTCGCCTGTGAACCATTCAAACCTGCGTTCCACTGTGCCTCCCAACCATCCAGTTCTTCGTCTGCAATCAGATCGTCTTGTGCCAGGGCAGCTTCAGGACTCCACATTGTCATCATGAATAGTAGAACAACTCCGAATCGAGCCATCCAAGCAGTAATCTGCACATGGAAACCATTCAGAGTTGGGTTGGATTGGATCGAATTTGTAGCTGGACTCATCCCGTTCATTCTCCTTTTCCGTTTTTTTTATCTGTTTGAATTCATCGGGTCGGCAGTTCGAGGGGTCAACCTCCAGGTGCCATACCCACTTCCGCCCCGGCATCAGCCGGGAGCCGGATCAGCTCCTGTAGAGCCGAACATCCGACTGATCGCCATCGAGTGTCACCTCGACATGCTCACGCAGTTTGGTAGAGATCTCCAGACCGGCGAACCGGCACAGTATGGGCAGCCGTCGATGTCCGCGATCTACAAGGACCGCAACATGAACAGCATATGCCGTTTCTGCAGGGAGCGCCTGCAAGACATTGAAAAGGGTTTCACCAGAGAAGAGAACATCATCGATCAGTATAATCACGGCACCTTCCGGAATCACGGGCCAATCCACGGGTTCCACGAGCCGTTTTTCCTCGGTTTCCAGCGTAAGCCGGAGTGGTTCGTTCTCCCCGGCGTCCGTCATGATGGTGCTGACCTTCCGGACCAATTGCTCTCCATTTTGGTTCAACCCGATCAGAAAAATCGACTGATCGGCTGCCACTTCCATCATTTGATAAGCCATTCGATGGATTGCTCGATCGATTCGGGCCGCATCCATTAAGATCAGTGGCGTGTCTCCAGACATACATTCCTCCTTTGGACCGAAATTTACCGTTTTCCCGCAGTGGATGAAACCGGAAATCGGCTTCCTTTACAGGGCGATAAAAAAATAGAGTGGCTTTCCTTGATTGATTTTAATCTCCTACCTATCTTTGGTTTCTGTTTTAGGAAGTCGAATGTCGGCCGTTTGCGGCAGGCGATGACACGTATTATTGCCCGGTCGTCTAATGGCAGGACAGCTGGTTTTGGTCCAGTCAGTGGGGGTTCGAATCCTCCCCGGGCAACTCTGCCAAAAAAGGGTGTCTGTTTCAGCCATCCTTTTTGTTTTATCAATCCCTGATGCCAGAATTCATTGGATACTCCGCTCGCAATATTTGCCGGTAGAAGCAATTTGGCCCTCTCTCGTGCAATTGCAGAAAGTTACGGGACAAACCTTGGTGAAATAACCATCAAGTCGTTCTCCGACGGAGAGCTCTACGTCAAGTATGAGCAGAGTATACGGGGAGAAGATGTCTACCTCATTCAGTCGACACCTCCTCCCGGTGACAATTTGATCGAGCTGTTGTTGATGCTTGATGCAGCCAAACGAGCGTCTGTCAAACGGGTAACGGCCGTCATTCCCTATTTCGGATATGCTCGCCAAGACCGCAAAGACCGGCCCCGTGTTTCGATCGCCTCCAAGCTGATGGCCAATATCCTGGTAGAAGCCGGCGCCGACCGGATCCTGACCATGGATCTCCATGCCGCTCAAATTCAGGGGTTTTTTGATATTCCGTTGGACCATCTCTACGCCAGCCGAATTTTTATCGACTATTTTACAACGCATCCGATTGAGAATCTGGTGGTCGTTGCACCGGATGTCGGCAGTTTGAAGATGGCTCGCGCCTACTCCAAGAAGTTGGGCACCAGTCTTGCATTTATTGACAAACGACGGCCCAAGCAGAATGTGGCCGAAGTCATGAACATTATCGGTGAAGTACGTGGCAAGAATGTCCTGATCGTGGATGATCTGATCGATACGGCAGGAACCTTGACCAATGCAGCCGTTGCACTGAAGGAGCGGGGAGCGCTCAGTATTCAGGCCACATGTACCCACCCGATTCTTTCGGGTCCGGCCTATCAACGAATCGAAGACTCTCCGATTGATCAACTGCTGGTAACCGATACGGTTCCGTTGCGTAAGCCGTCTCCAAAGTTCAAGGTGCTGAGTGTCGCAGGAATTTTTGCCGAAGCCATCCAACGGATTCATACCAACGATACAATCAGTGCCCTTTTTGATGATTAATTCCTAATACCCTACGAATCATGATCAAGCCGGAAAATGTAAAACTGGAAGGAGTGAAGCGAGAGACCGGAAAAGGGTCGACTGCAAAACTTCGCAATGAAAAACGGGTCCCGGCCGTACTGTATGGCCCGGGCATGGACGAAAATATCTCGCTGCATGTGGATGAGCTGGAGCTGGAGAAGATCCTCTCCCGCAGCCAAACCAAACTGCAGGATCTGACGATCGACGGAAAGAGCTACCACACTCTGCTCAAGCGAGTCGAATTCGATCCAGTGACCGATCGACCGCTGCATGCAGACTTCTATCTTCTCGAAGATGGAAAACAGGTCTCCCTCCGGATTCCGATTCGGCTTCAGGGAGCTGCCAAGGGAGTTGTCGACGGCGGTGGACGCGTCTTCCAGCCGATGCGAATCGTGCGGGTCAAAGCGATTCCCGAAGCAATCCCGGCTCAGTTCGACGTGGATATCACTCCGCTCGATATCGGGGATTCGATTCACGTTAGCGAATTGGACATGGAAGGCATCACCCTTCTGGATGATCCTGAACGAACCATCGTGACCATCAGTCCTCCGAAATCCGAAGCTCTCTTCACAACCACTGTTCCGGAAACGGATGAAGACGTTGAAGGAGAAGAGATGGAAGAGGGTGCAGAAGAGATGGAAGAAGAAGGCACCGAAGAGGAAACGACAGAAGAGTAGTCCTCACGCACGTACCGGGAGAAGAGCATGGCGATCATTGCAGGACTTGGCAATCCGGGAGCCGAATACAGGGCGACCCGCCACAATGTCGGGTTCGATCTGATCGATCTTCTCTCAGAAACGTTTCGAATCCAGCTACGGCCCTCTCAAGGGCCGTTTTTGGTTGGTGAAAGCCAGTTCAAAGGAAAATCGGTTCAGCTTGTCAAACCCCTCACCTTCATGAACCGGAGTGGCACGGCCCTCGCCGAGCTTACCCGACGTACCCATACGCCACCGGAAGAGTGCCTCATCTGTTACGATGACATCCACCTGGATCCGGGCATTATCCGATTGCGGGCCAATGGAAGTGCCGGTGGGCACAATGGCCTGGAAGATATCTTGAACAAGCTACAAACACGATCTGTACCCCGTCTACGAATCGGGATTGGAAATAATTTTGATCGTGGTCGTTTATCCGATTATGTTCTGTCTGAATTCAAGCCTCCAGAGCGTCTGCTTGTAGACCAGTCACTTGAACGTGCAGCTGAAGCGGTGATTGTTTACCTGAAAGCGGGCATCGAACAGGCCATGAATCAGTTCAACTAATCTGGTCAATCTAAACGACAGCATTATGAGCTCACTCTTCTATCTGATACCAGCTGCAGGTGTGCTGGCTCTGCTTTTTACGTTCCTGAAATCAAGTTGGGTCTCCCGCCAAGAGGTCGGCGATGAGAATATGGCCCGAATAGCCGGGCACATTGCCGATGGGGCCATGGCTTTTTTGAGAGCCGAATACAAGACCCTCTCCTTTTTCGTGATCTTGGTAGCGCTTTTATTGGCCTGGCAAGGAGCATCAACCTCATCCTGGATGATCTCTGTCAGCTTTATCGTCGGGGCCTTTTGTTCGGCACTCGCCGGTTTTATCGGGATGAGAGTCGCCACCAAAGCGAATGTCCGCACAACACAGGCAGCACGGACCAGTCTCGGGAAAGCGCTCAATGTCGCCTTTTCAGGCGGTTCGGTGATGGGTATGGCGGTCGTCGGGCTCGGTGTTCTCGGGCTCTCCATCCTTTTCCTCTTTTTTGGATCCATTTATGGATTGCATGATCAGGGATCGCCGGCAGATACCGAGGCCGTCCTCGGATTGGTCATCACAGTGCTGACCGGTTTCTCGTTTGGAGCTTCATCCATTGCACTTTTTGCACGTGTCGGTGGGGGAATCTATACCAAAGCAGCCGATGTGGGTGCAGACCTTGTTGGTAAAGTAGAGGCAGGCATACCGGAAGACCACCCACTGAACCCAGCCACAATTGCAGACAATGTGGGCGACAACGTAGGCGACGTTGCAGGTATGGGGGCCGATCTTTTTGAGTCCTTCGTCGGCTCTATTATCGGTGCCATGGTACTTGGAGCTGTCTTTTTTACAATTTTCAGCGGCACACCGGATGCCGCACTGGGAGGCATGAGCGGAGTTTTTCTTCCGCTTCTTTTGGCTGCCATCGGAATCCTTACATCCATTGTCGGAACCTTCTTTGTACGGGTAAAGGATGAAGGGACCGATCCTCAGAAAGCTCTCAATATCGGAGAGTTCGGATCTGCCATCCTGATGGCCATTCTCTTCTATCTGGTTATTCAATGGCTTCTCCCGGCCAGCTGGAGCTATGAAGATCCTCTTTATGGAAGAGTCTTTGAGTATACCTCCATGGGGGTCTATATGGCGACCATCATTGGTCTGTTTTCGGGAGTCGGAATTGGTTTGATCACCGAATACTACACCGGATTCGGGAAGAAACCCGTGATCGGGATTGCACAACAATCCGTCACCGGGCACGCCACCAATATTATCTCCGGCCTCGGAGTCGGCATGATGTCCACCGGAATCCCGATTCTGATCATCGCATTTGCGATCATGACCTCTTTTCACATGGCCGGGCTCTACGGTATTGCCATCGCAGCCGTCGGGATGCTTTCAAATACCGGGATCCAACTGGCTGTGGATGCCTATGGACCCATATCGGACAATGCCGGGGGTATTGCTGAAATGGCGGAACTCCCCCCCGAGGTTCGTGAACGAACCGATCGGTTGGATGCCGTAGGAAACACAACGGCTGCCATCGGCAAAGGGTTTGCAATCGGATCTGCAGCGTTGACGGCACTGGCTCTGTTTGGCGCCTACATGACATCGGCAGGGATCTCGACGATCGATCTCTCCGAAGCAAATGTAATGGCCGGAATCTTCGTCGGTGGAATGCTGGCTTTTGTCTTCTCGGCTCTTTCGATGAATGCAGTCGGGCGTGCAGCCAAATCGATGATCGAAGAGGTCCGACGACAGTTCAACTCTATTCCAGCGCTCAGGGCGGCTCTGGACGTGATGAAAAAAAACGAAGGGATCCCCCAAAGCAGTTGGAGTGAAGAGGATCAAACGACATTCGACAATGCTCACGGCACCGCAGAATACAGCAAGTGTGTCGAAATCTCGACCCAGTCGGCAATTCGGGAGATGATTCTTCCGGGACTGCTTGCCGTACTGGCACCCGTGTTGGTAGGGTTCATCTTCGGGAAGGAAGCATTGGGCGGTTTGTTGGCCGGTGTCACGGTGGTCGGAGTACTGATGGCCATTTTCCAGGCCAATGCCGGTGGAGCCTGGGACAATGCCAAGAAGATGATCGAATCGGGATTGATCATCGATGGTGAAGAACATGGGAAAGGGTCCGATACGCATAAAGCGACGGTGACCGGAGATACGGTCGGTGATCCACTCAAGGACACCTCTGGTCCCTCTCTCAATATTCTACTCAAGCTTATTTCAGTGATCGCACTGGTCATTGCCACGATGATCTGACCTCCATTCCAATCATCATCGGCAGCATTGCCGACACCGTCAAAAGCCCCGTTGCGTCGCAGCGGGGCTTTCTTTTTCTCGGGCATCCTTCTTATCATGGACGATGGATTGTTTCAAACTTCTCTACGAACATGACCAACGTCTCGACGGCCTCAGAAAACGACATACCGACCGAACCGAGCCGGAGACTTCTGCAAGCATCGAAGATTTTTTCAAACCGGACCCTACCTACTCTCGCTTCTATCTCTCCGGAAGTCGGCTGGACAACGAGCAGTTCGGACTGACTACTCTGCAGCAAGCACCCGAACTGCTCGCTGTATTGCGGGATCTGTTTCTGGAATGGAACCACTTCGCCTTGAGCGGAATGCAGGATCCAAATCTACTGGATCAAACCTTGGTGAAAGCAGAGCCGGGTGCACTGTTCATCTTCTCGAAGAACCACACCCCAACGATCTCTCCAGCGCAGCTACTCAAGGATCAAGATGAAAGCATGAGCCATAAAAGCGACTCTCTGAAGACCGCCCTCGAGGCAGGTGATCGGGTCTTGTTTGTGGAGAGTGCTCACCATGGAATCGACCTGCATCTCTTCTCCATGGAGAATATCTATCGAGAACTCTTCTATCCGATTCAGAAGATGACAAGTGACTCGTTCCGGTTCTTCAGCATGAACGGGAAACGGATTCGATCCGAACGCGCATTCTTTTTCGAGACCTGGCGGATGGAGCAGCCTCCTCACGGGATTGAAGAAGTCTTCCCGCAAACTGTCCTTTGACAGTCCGTGACCGATTCAAGGACGCTCGGCCAGCATAAGCAGACGCGGGGATTGTTCAACGTCGAATGCAGATCCCCCGTAATTTCCGTAGGTCTTCATCAATCGTAATCCGACCGATGTGAACACTTCTTGGAACCATGGCAACCCGTAAAGCTTGACCCGTTCCTTGTAACTTCGAGTCTGCCCGGGTTCGGCTCCCCGAAAGTGAATCTCTTTATGAATTGATTGGTCTCTCTCGTAGCGTCGAATGGTGTATTGAATATCTTCATACTCTCCTTCTTCTTCCGGAACATAGGATGTCCGGACCCGATTGGCATTCAAAAAATCGATCAATACACGTCCACCAGGGCGCAACATCCTGTGAATATTGCTTACAACCTGCCGGTTCTCCTGATCGTCATGGAAATATCCAAACGAGGTAAACAGATTAACGACCGCATCCACGGTTCCGGAGAATGGCTTTCGCATATCTCCGACCACAAATTGAACTCCCTCGACCTCTTGTTCGTCTGCACGTCTCCTCGCGGTCCGAATGGACGCCTCGGAGAGATCCAGTCCAAGCACGTTGTACCCGTGGCGAGCCAGTGAAATGGAATGACGTCCCCGTCCGCACCCCAAATCCATGACACGAGGCCACGTTGACGGGGGAATTACTTGTCGAATGAATTCAGTCAATCGCTCTGCCTCACCTTGATTCCGGTCGGCATAAATCAGTTCATACAGTGGACTGTCAAACCACTCTTCGAACCAGTCTCTCTTCTCTATTGATTCGTCACGCTCCATACAACTCCTGTGACCCCGTTCCCGAATTCATCCCGATTACTTCCAGCCATTACCCGTCAAGACCGGCCTACTTCATTCTCGGCACAAGATACGAAAGATCCCCTCAAATTAATCTCTGAATGCCTATCTTGGGCGCGTCAACTGCATTCAGGATCTTCATTCATGCGCTACACCGACCGACTTCAAGAAGCGATTTCACATGCCGGGTCTACACTCTGTGTCGGACTGGATCCGGTTCCGGAACGTATTCCTGAAGAGATCCGCACTGCCAACCCCACTCCGGAAAAGCAAGTCGAAGCGTTCTGTCTGGAGATCATCGATATTACAGCCCCCTACTGCGCTGCATTCAAGCCCAATCTCGCTTTTTTCGAAGCGCTCGGCGCTCGCGGACTCGACGTTTTCCACCGGATTCGAAAGGCAATCCCCTCAAACAAATTGGTCATTGCAGATGCAAAACGCGGCGATATCGGTTCCACGGCTCAGATGTATCGACGGGCATTGATGGATCAATTCGGGAGTGACGCCGTCACACTGAATCCACTCATGGGATTCGATACCCTCGAACCCTGGATGGATCTGCCGGACCGAGCCATTTATGCACTGGTACTCACCTCGAATCCGGGTTCAAGGGACCTTTTATTGCGCAGGCTCGAAAGCGGACAAACAGTTGCTGCCTATCTGGCCCAACGACTGCATGAATATTCCAAGGCGAATCAAACGCACCTGGGAATGGTTGTGGGAGCCACCCATAACGAGGTGATGCGACCCGTTCTCGAAGCGGCACCCAATGCCTCCCTTCTCATTCCGGGTATCGGGACTCAGGGAGGGGACCTGGAGCCACTTATGGCGCTTCTCGCCCGCCACAAAGGGCTTCCTCTGATCAACTCCAGCCGCTCCATTCTTTATGCAGGGGAAAATGTCGAACATCCCTGGCGCGATGCTGTTGAAGCTCGTGCTCAAACGATTCGGGATGCTCTGAGACCTTTGACGTCTCGTTATGTCTGAACCGCAGGTCGAAATCTACACCGACGGTGCATGCCGTGGAAATCCCGGTCCCGGGGGATGGGGGGCCGTTTTACTCTTCAACGGTGATCGAAAAGAGATCTCCGGTGGAGAGTCAACATCGACCAACAACCGGATGGAGATGACTGCGGTCTGCAAAGCGCTCAACGCACTCAAACGCCCGTGCAGGGTACGCTTGTACAGTGACAGCGCCCTGATCATCAATGCATTCAATCAAGGGTGGATCAAGAACTGGAAACGACGGGGTTGGCGAAAAGCGAACAAACACCCTGTCGAAAACCGGGATCTTTGGGAAGAGATCCTCGAGGCAGCAACCCCTCACCAAGTCGAGTGGATCAAAATCAAAGGGCATGCTGGAATCGAGGAGAACGAACGGGCCGATCAACTGGCAGTCGAAGCGTCCAAGCAGTTTCTCTGAACCCTATCGCGGCATTCGAGCGTAGGGACGGATGCCGACTCCCCGTTGAACCCGACCACGTTCCAGTGAATCCATCATGGCACCGGCTACGGCAATCATGGCTCCATTGTCCGTACAATATTCCGGAGACGGGATCCAGAGGGCCGTTTGCAGGCGATCTGCCATGGCCCGACAACGCTTCCGCAACATCGAGTTGGCCGATACCCCGCCTGCCATCACCACGGAACGAATTCCGGTCTGCTCCATCGCTCGTTCCAATTTCACAGAGAGCACCTCGGTAATGGCAGCCGACACACTAGCACAGATGTCGGCTCGATGTTTCGTCACATACTCCTCTTTTTGCTCCTCGAGATAGTAGAGAAGACTGGTTTTCAGACCCGAGAAACTGAACTCGAGCCCTTCCCGAATCATGGATCTGGGAAACGCATGAAACTCCGGATCTCCCTCTCGAGCCAGTCGATCCATTTCCGGTCCTGCTGGATAGGGCAACCCCAACATCTTTCCCGTTTTGTCGAACGCCTCCCCGGCTGCATCATCCCGTGTTTCTCCCAACAGGGTATGAACAAACGGAGCATCGACTCGAACCAGGCGGGTATGTCCGCCAGAAACGATCAGACCGACAAACGGAAATTCGGGTTCATGTTCAATAAAGGCAGCGTACAGATGAGCATCAATGTGATTCACCCCAACAATCGGAAGGTTGTGACTCAGGGAAAACCCTTTGGCAAAACTGAGTCCGACCAACAGGGATCCCATCAAACCGGGACCCTCTGTGACCGCCACTCGATCCAGATCCTTCACAGTGATCCGGGCTCGTTCCAGTGCGTGTTTTACGGTGTCCGTAATCGTCTGGTGATGAGCTCGTGAAGCAAGCTCGGGGACGACGCCTCCCCACGACACGTGAACATCCTGTGAGGAGACGACGCTGGAGAGCAGCCCGCGCTCCGAACACCAGACGGCTGCCGCGGTATCGTCACAAGAAGATTCAATTCCGAGTGTTATCATCCCATTCTCTTTCAAGCCATCCTGTTTGATCTCTCCACCCATTTTTGGGGACCGCCTCGCTGGTACGGTACATCCAAAAAAAAGACCCCTGTTCCCGGAGGGAGAGGGGTCTTTCACATCTACAATCTCCAGCACCCGAGCCAGTCTTTCACCCGTGAAAGGGATACCGACTCCGGTTGCAGAAGTTACGACTTCTTCTCGTCTTCATCATCTTCGACCACTTCGAAGTCGGCGTCCACTGCATCATCTTCGCCACTCTCTGCGGCGTCACCCGATGCATCTGCCTCCTCCGGAGAACCTTCGGCCTCACTGGCCTGATAGATCTCCTGGGCAGCCGGTGCCCACGCTTGGTTCACCTTGTTGATCGCCTCTTCGATTTCGTCGACTTTCTCTTCGTTCTTCAACGTTTCGAGTTCGTCGACGGCCTCGGTGATCTTGGATTTGTTCTCTTCGGAGATCTTGTCACCATTCTCCTCAAGCTGCTTTCGTGTCGAGAAGATCAGACCATCGGCCTGATTCATTTTCTCGATCGATTCCCGAACCTTTTTGTCCTCCTCGGCATGCTCTTCGGCCGCATGCTTCATCTTTTCGACCTCCTCGTCACTCAGACCGGAACTCTGCTCGATTCGGATGCTCTGCTCTTTCCCGGTGCCCTTGTCTTTCGACTTCACAAGCAGAACCCCGTTTGCATCGATCTCGAACGTAACTTCAATCTGGGGTGTTCCCCGAGGCGCCGGTGGAATACCGTCCAAGTGAAACCGTCCAAGTGTCCGGTTGTCCTGTGCTTTGGCACGCTCACCCTGAAGCACGTGGATCTCCACACTGCTCTGATTGTCGGCAGCCGTCGAGAACACCTCGGTCTTGCTGGTCGGAATGGTCGCATTGGACTCGATCAATTTGGTCATCACTCCACCAAGGGTTTCGATACCGAGGGTAAGGGGTGTAACATCCAAGAGGACCACATCATCTACATCACCTGAAAGAACCCCTCCCTGAATAGCCGCACCCACGGCGACCACTTCGTCCGGATTGACTCCTTTGCTCGGATCCTTGCCGAAGTACTCTTTGACAACTTCCTGAATCTTGGGAATTCGGGTCGAACCACCCACGAGGATCACCTGATCAATCTCGCTCTTGGAGATCCCGGCATCCTTGAGTGCTTTCTTGCACGGTTCGATGGTCCGCTTGACCAGATCATCTACCAGCTGCTCGAATTTTGAACGAGTCAGGTCGATGTTCAAGTGCTTCGGACCACTATCTGTCGCCGTGATAAACGGAAGATTGATGTTGGTCTTCTGCGAGCTGGAAAGCTCGATTTTCGCCTTCTCCGCGGCTTCTTTCAGACGCTGCATCGCCATCGGATCTTTGCGCAGATCCACACCTTCGGCATTCTTGAATTCGTCGGCAAGATAGTTGATCACTTTCTGGTCAAAATCGTCCCCGCCAAGATGGGTATCTCCATTGGTCGATTTTACCTCAAAAACACCATCCCCCAGCTCCAGAATGGAGACGTCGAAGGTCCCTCCACCAAGGTCATAAACCACGATGGTCTGATCGTCGTCCTTCTTGTCCAGTCCGTAGGCAAGCGAAGCTGCCGTCGGTTCGTTGATAATTCGTTTGACCTCGAGTCCGGCAATCTTGCCAGCCTCCTGTGTCGCTTTTCGCTGAGCATCGTTGAAGTAGGCGGGTACAGTAATCACCGCCTCGGTCACCTTCTCTCCCAGATACTCTTCGGCCGTCTGCTTCATCTTCTGCAGAATCATCGCCGAAATCTCTTGTGGAGCGTAAAGACGGTCGTCTACTTTGACACGAGCCGTCCCGTCATCTGCCTTCTCCATTTGATAAGCAATCTGATCCAGCTCAGACTTCACTTCACTGAACTTTCGCCCCATGAATCGCTTGACCGAGGAGATGGTCTTGTCCGGATTTGTAATCGCTTGTCGTTTCGCCGGAGCACCGACAAGTCGTTCACCATCTTTTGAAAAGGCCACAACGGACGGTGTGGTTCGTCCCCCTTCGGCATTCTGAATGACAACCGGTTCGTTGCCCTCCATGACGGCCACACAGGAGTTCGTCGTACCCAAATCAATTCCTATGATCTTTCCCATAATCGTATTCGTTTTTCATTCATTATTCTGCTCCGATCGCACCCTGGAGTCGGAGTCTCCATCCAAAAATCAGTTCTCCCGATTCTCTATCTCCCTACCTGCAACGATAGTGCCAAGCCGAAAACGGCTCATGAATAACTGACGTATTGACACAATCACGAAGAGATGCAGGTGCGCGTGTCAGGATGACCCGGGAGAGGTGCCGATTCGGCACAGAAGGTACGGCACGTCACACCTGTATCTGATTTGACCGGACCCATTCGGGCAGCCCTTGGAAATCGGACCCCGCAGACATTCTCATTCGGTCCGTGAAAGCTGCTCCAGGTCCTCCCAGAACGACGGATAGGAGATATCCGATGCTTCTGCACGATCCACACTGGACGGGCCGTCTGCCACCAACCCCAGAATCGCAGCCGACATCGCGATGCGATGATCGTGTTCACTGTCATAGACACCCGGCCGAACGTGGTGAGTCCCGCGTCCCTGAATCAGAATGCCGTCTGACCGTAGACTGAACTCTTCCCCTGCCACACTGAGCACACGCCCCATGGCCGACAAGCGGTCGGTCTCTTTGTGACGCAACTCTTCGGCAGCTGTAATCTCCGACCGACCGTTGGCAAACGACATGGCGACCATCAAGATCGGCAGCTCGTCGATGGCATTGGGAACCCACTGCGGATCCAGTTTGATCGCACGAAGCTTGGAACTCCGAACCGTGATGGTCCCCATCGGTTCCGGCCCGTCACTTACCGAAGGTTCGATTTCAATATCGGCTCCCATCTCCTGGAGTACATTCAGGGCTGCCGTCCGGGTAGGATTGAGCCCGACATCCGGAAGTACGATCTCCGCATCGGGATGGATGGCACCGGCTACCAGCCAAAAAGCGGCGGCGGAAAAGTCTCCTGGAACCGGATAGGATTGAACCGGAAGATCGATGGATCGATCACTTCGAAGGATCGTTCTGTTCCCGTTGTGAGAGACCGGCAACCGGAGCAACCGCTCCGTGTGATCCCGGCTGGGAACGGTTTCGATGACCTCGACCGGCTCTTCACTGAAGAGACCGGCAAGAAGTACGGCCGACTTGAGCTGGGCACTCGCAATCGGAAGTTCGTATCGAAACCCCCGAATCTCTCCCTTGCCAATCTCCAACGGCGCGAAATTCTGCTCACGCCCACGAATCACCCCACCCATAGCCGTCAACGGATCCAGAATCCGCTTCATGGTACGACCACTCAGAGACGCATCTCCGATCATGGTCGAGGAAACACCGGCGCCGGTCAATATGCCGGCCAAAAGGCGCATGGTCGTTCCTGAATTTCCACAATCGAGTGGCTCGGACGGTTCCTGAAACCCGTCCCGACCCGCACCGTCGATTGTAACCGTCGTCCCCTCTTTCCGAACCGAAACCCCGAGTTGGCGCAGACAGGCGAGTGTACTCTGCGGGTCTGCCGCCTGCGAATAGTTCTCAATGACACTCTGACCCTCTGAAATGGCTGCAAACAGTGCCGCACGGTGGGAAATTGACTTGTCGGGTGGCAGTTGAATCGTGCCACGGAGGCGGGAAGCCCCCACTACATTTCTTTTCATGCTATCGGTTGTTCAACAAACGTTCGGCCAGTCGGGATGCTTCCGTACCGGAATACTCCTCCACGAGCTCCTCCAACAAGACGATCGCATCACCGCGGCGATTCTCCCGGAGCAGAATCTCTGCCGTACGATACTTCGCCATCGTCATCCAGTGAGTATAGGGTTCGAAGAGAACCTCCACCTGCGAATAGGCTTCGCGCGCTTCCGACCATCGTTCTTGCAGTTGCCAGGTTCGACCCACAAGATAGAGAGCTTCTGCACCCTCTTCCATTGAATTCTCGTCTGCCACACCTTGCGCCAACTCTCGTGCAGACACGGCATCCCCTCGCTCAAACGCAATTCGTGCCAATCCCACACGAGCTGCGGCATGCTCTCCATCCTGTTCGAGAATGGCTTCAAACCGCTCCCCGGCGTCCTGCAGATTCCCTCGCATCAAGGAGACCTCGGCCAGTCCAACGCGAGCCGGAAGCTGAAAATTCCCGCCCTTCTGCTCAAGCTCTTGATAATACCCTTCTGCCCGATCCAACTCCCCGCGCTGTCGGGCCATCTCGCCCAACTCTGTCAAGGCCAACGCCGATCGCTGTGACTCCGGATAATCATTGGCCAGTGTCTCCAGACTCTCCATGGCCGATGCCGTCTCTCCGATTCGGCGTTGGGAGTCTGCAAGGTTGTACCAGGCATCCGGCAATAACTCGTCCCGGTTTGTAATACGTATATACTGTTCAAACTCCTGGACCGATGCTTCATAATCTCCGGACTGATACCGATTCATGGCTTGTCGATAGCGAAGCTGATCGGCCGTACCCGATGCCGGATTCTCCTGCAGGAATGCCTCGAGCTGCTCCATGCTGGTATCGTCTTCACCGGCAGATGTACGGGCATACTGAATACCGTCAATCGCCTCCAACACATAGGAGCTGCGTGGGTACCGATCCAGGACCACCTGATAGGCTTCTACGGCCGCTTCATACTCTCCGGCGTTGTAATAGGCATCCCCGATGTTGTATTGAGATCGGGCCGCCCACTCGGTGTCGGGATAGCGTTCGATGACGGTCTGAAACTCCGTGATTGCCTGGTCGTAGTTTTCGGTATTCAGATAGATGTAGGCAATATTGTACTGTGCCTGCTCCCGGAGACGGCTAAAAGGATAGATTCGCAAGACCCGACGGAATTCGGTGACTGCTTCAAAGTTTCGGTTCATCCGGTAGTAACTATTGGCCACCTGAAACATCGCATAATCCCCTCCCGGCTCAGCACCGATCGCCCGGTTGTAGTACTCCATTGCATCGGTATAGGCTCCCATTCCGAAATGTGAGTCTCCGATCCGCAGAATCACATCGGTCTCGTAGGGGTAGATTGAAATCGAAGGCGGTTCATGATTCTCCAGAAAATCGACGAGCGGGGGAATGGCCTCGGCAAACTGTCCCATCTTGAAGTGGCTCCACCCAAGGGAGTATTTGGCTGCTCCCGTAAGCTCGTGCTCCGGGTACTGCCGCACAAAGGACGCAAACTGAGAAGAAGCCGGGCCAAAATGTTGCGTCTCGAACCGGCTGTCTGCACTCCAGAAGAGGGCTTCGGCCCGAAGATCCGAATCTTGTGGCGCCTCTTCATAAACGGCCTGAAACTCCCCTTGAGCTTGTGAATACGCCTGATTGCTGTATCGCACCCATGCACGTTGGAATCGGGCTTGAAGCCGGGTCTCCGGATCTACACCATCGATTTGATCGGCAATTTCGAACGCCTCCAACGCCCGGGTATACTCTGCATTCCCGAAGTATGCTTCCCCCAAAAGTGTAATGACCGGCCCGGGGTTTCGAAGCTCGTCGGCCCGTCGTGCCATGGGCAAGAGAATATCGATCGCCTCCACATACCGACCGGCTTCCACAGCTGTCAATGCCCACTCATAGTAGGCTTCCTCAACAAACAGCCCCTCTTGATACCGATCGCCAAACAACCGGAATGTCTCCAGGGCCTGTCGGTACGAACCGGAAAGTTTGTGGTTTACGGCTTGATAATAGAGTGCTTTTCGCGCTGTCTCATCCTCTCCGTCTGCAGCTCGCTCAAACGATTGCGCAGCCCAGTGATAGATCTCCTGTTTGTGATAGACCCAGCCCAATCCGTAATAGGCAATTCGCTGGGTATCGGGATCTTCCACCCGATTCAGATAGTAGCGGTAGTACTGCTGCGCCTGCTCCAACTCGTCGAGCATGTTGTGACTCTCGGCAATCAGATAGACGGCACGAGTCAGACTCTCACCCCCCAGATCCGGAGTCGCATCGGTCAACGCATCGATCGCTTCGCGATATCGACGTTGAAGATAGTAGGACTCTCCGAGTGCCGTACCGATCCGTCGAGTCATGGCATCTTCCGGATAGCGTTGGCGAAGCAATTCGAACGCTTCGGCCGACTCTTCGTATCGCTGCTCCTCCAAAAAGAGGCGTCCACGGGCATAGAGAGCACGAGGAGCCCAGACGGAACCCGGATCTTCATCGGCCAAACGCATGAAATACGAGCGGGCTTCGCGGGTGTCGCCATCCAAAGCCGCAGCGTCCCCCATCTGATAGAGCAGCTCTGTTCGCTGGCGTCGACTCATCGGACGTTCAACGGCTCGTTCGAACCACTCAATGGCACTCCGGTACGCCCCGGCTTCCAGTTTGTGATGACCCACCTCCTTCAGTAGATCGGCTGCCCGACGGGAGTGGGGGAATTGACGAACAAACCATTCTGTTCGCCGTTCAAGCATCACCGGTTCAACCCGGGCAGTTGCCAATACCAGGTAGTACCCCGAAGACTCGGCCATGGCCCGATTTCCGGTGGTCTCGGTCACCCGGCGAAATCCGTCCATCGCCTCCGTATAGATTCCTTGCTGGAACTGTTGTAGGGCTGTCTGATACTGCTTTTCAGGGGAGCCTGTCACCCCTTGAGCCTCTGCTTCTGCCCATATCGCTGTACAGAGAAGCAATAGTGCCATCACCGTGGTACGAATCATATTCGCCGTCCTCTTCTATCGATCCAGTTGCCAGTTGTCCGGTGGGCCAATATAGAGAGGATTTGGCAATGGTTCTCCATGGGAGAGGCGCTGCCTTCATACATTCAGAAAGCGCATCAGTTCGTCTGCGCGTTCCGACAGATCCAGCTCGAGAAGATCTCCCCGACTTTCGGTACGAACTTCGTATCCGTGACGTCGCAGAGATTGGCTCACCGGTGATGCGTCCAGAAGGTCCAGTTTGAAGAGAATGGAGACCGGCTCCTCCTCCGAGGTCGGTGTGTGGATCGAGAATCCGAGTACTTTTGCCCGTTCCTGCTCGATAATATCGACCACCCGCGAAAGTTGATACTCCCGAGCCGGAACCCATACTTCGACCAACGCTCCGTCTGCATCCAGATTCATCCACTCCGGCATCTCCTCCAACAGGGTTTGAAGCCGAACCACACCCAGATAGACATGCTGTGCGTCCATGACCGGCAACAAACTCAATTCCCGTTGCCGAAGTGTTCGCAAGGCATCATATACAAATTGGGAGGGCAAAAGCATGGATGCTTCCGAAAGAGGGACCGATGCCACCGTTTCGGCAGGTGATTCTCCCTCGATGGCCTCGAGCCGGAGAAGGCCGACCAGTTGACCGGTCGTCGACTCCACGACGGGGAAGGTCTCACTCTCCGCCTGCTCCATCCGCTGCCGGGCATATGCCAAGCTGTCCGATGGCAGGAGCGGGATCAACTCTCTGTCGATATATGTCTCAATCAACATTGTGTCCTCCTCGTCATGATGGAGAGCCCTGAAGGTCGGTCAACATGGACTCTACTCGTTTCTGGTTCCTTTTTGAAACGCTACCTGATACTACAACTTCGTCCGTTTCAAAAAGTTCCTCATCGACAACAGCCGTTTCGTGAAGAAAGGCGACCGCTTTGTAGTGAGTTAACGGGATTTTATATCGGAAGTCAACATAGTCTTCACGAATCATCTCTTCGATTCGACGTCGGAGCAGCGAGAGACCCATCGCTCGTTCGGCCGATACCCAGAGCGCGTCGGGCCACTCCCGCTGAAGGGCCTGCAACTGATCGGGATCCAGGACATCTATTTTATTGAAAACAAGCAGAAGGCGATTGTTGACCACATCCATCTCTTCAAGAGTCTCCTGGACCACACGAATATGATCGTCGATGGAAACAGACGAGGCGTCCACCACATGCAGAAGGATATCGGCTTCCCGCACTTCGTCCAGTGTCGACTTGAAACTCTCGATCAAGTTGTGCGGCAATTTCCGAATAAACCCGACCGTATCGGAAAGAAGAACGGTATGAGGGCCCAGGTCCCACCGCCGAACCGTAGCGTCCAGTGTCGCAAACAGCTTGTCTTCGGCCAGTACATTCGTCTCCGTCAACTCATTCATCAACGTCGACTTCCCGGCGTTTGTATACCCGACCAACGAGATCCGGATCTGATCCGAACGCCTCTTCCGTTGAGTCGTTCGTTGCCGGTCCAGTTTATCCAGCTTCTCTTTGAGTACGGCAATCCGGCGACCGATAAGGCGACGGTCGGTTTCGATCTGCGTCTCGCCGGGGCCTTTGGTCCCGATCCCTCCCGATTGTCGGGAAAGGTGCGTCCAGAACCGGGTCAATCGCGGCATCAAATACTGCAATTGCGCCAACTCGACCTGTGTCCGGGAGGCCGATGTTTGAGCCCGGGAGGCAAAGATATCCAATATAAGCCCGCTGCGGTCGAGAACTTTCCGTTGGGTTCTCTTCTCGATATTTCGAATCTGGGTCGGGGAGAGATCATCATCAAAAATGAATACATCAACCTCCAATTCGTCTGCCCAGGTTGCCAGTTCATCCAATTTTCCGCCCCCGACATACGTCGACAGGTCGGGATTTGTCCGATTCTGCAACACCTTCTCTACCGTCTTTGCACCCGCAGTGTGGGCAAGCATCTCGAGTTCGTCGATATACTCCCGCGACTGCAACTTCTCGATCTCCGGCCCATACAAACCGACGAGAACCGCCCGCTCCCGCTCCAATTGTCCGTGTTTGATATCGTCGATCACTGCGTTTCTCCGCCTTGGCGTTCTTCATTGGGTTGGCGATCCGGCATCCGTCCATGTTCCGGCAGATCCAGATCGATGGCCACCTTGGAAGATACAATTTTTTTAAAGGCCTCTTTCTTCTCTTCCGGAACCTGCAACGCCAATCGGCGATAAATCATTCCACCCGAGGCATCCATGGACGGTGCCTGATAGAGAAATACCCACTCCTCCCCCTCATTACGCAGGTAATCCACGATCTGGTACCAGGCCACCGTACGGTAGGGCCGGTGCAAATCCCGTACGACACCGGAATCGGTTACGTAGGTGCGCCCGGTAAAGCAGGTGGAAACAAACCCGTTCAAGCCCATCCATCCCGCTGCAATCGCCTCGGTTGCAAGCCGTTCTCCGCCAATTATCCAAAAAGAGAGTGCCACTGACAGACCTGCAAAAAGAACGCCTACCCCCCGGATCGATACAGCCGACCAAAGTCCACGACTCCAGCTCATCCGGACCGATCGCAACCGAACGGCCTGCACCAGACTCCCGATGGCATAGAGCAGCGTGATGCCCACGCCCGCCATCAATGGCCAGTGAAGAGCATCCAGCCAGGTAATAAGTGCCTCCATCATGCCTCCGTCCTCTCATTCAATTCGAACCGGTCCTCGCTCTCCGTTTCGACAAGTAACGGCCTGCAACCGACTCCGTCAAGAGAAGAACCAGTCCGACCCGGATCATCCAGATCCAGCTTCTTTCTGCACTCTCCATCCCGGGTTGAACCGGTTCGACCCGTTGATCCATCCGGGTTGTCAACGTATCTACCCCCATCTCCATTGCCTGCTCGTCCTGAATGGTATCGGGACGTGCAAGCAACCCGTGAAGAAGAAGCGGGAAAAGCGGATGATACGCCCAACCCTGTCGGTCTGCTCCCCAGTCGATTGCAGAGAGTGTCAGCCAACCGGATCCCAGCGACGTTCGCCAAACCAATGGATCTCCCGCCTCCGAACGGAGCAAGACCCCGTCATCGGTCGCCCCTCGAAAGATCCCGACCGGCGGAACTTCGGGGAGATGGATTCGGACACCCTCGACCGGGCGGCCAAAGAGATCCTCCCCCAACCAGTCGTTCAATCCCTCCGATGACAGGACGATCCCCTCCCGGGCCGGGTCTGCCCGAACCTCCACACCTGCGGAAGCGAGCCAGCGATTCAAGACGACAACAGAGGATTCCGCGTCAAGTGCCACCACCAGATGCCCGCCTGATTGGATCCACGCCAGTCGCTGATCCGATCCTCCACGCTCCTCGGGCCATCCACTCTGAAGCCAGACCTCTTGTGCATCCCCGGCATCTTCCAATCGTCGTTGACGACTCCAGAGTTGTGGTTGATCCGGCGCAGCCACATCCCATTCAAGTGAACGGGTCTCGCCCAAAAGTCGAATCGCGGTTCCCAACAGGCGCGCAACATCCGGCTCGGCAGAAAGAGCCACCACCATTCGACTTGAGGACTCCGTCGGGGACATCGACGGGGTAATCTCCGATTCGGACCCCGAATGCGTGGCCAATTCCGTACCGGATCCATTCAGGTGATTCGGTGCTTCTCCCGGAACAATCATGGCGAGAGCCAGAGCGAGTGATCCAAGTGCAGCCAATCGAATCCAGAGCAATCGTGAACGATCCCTGGTCCACCGCCGGCGAGCCCGATCGCGTCCGGAACGGATCAACGCAATCGACGAAATCGGAAGACGGACGGTTCCCCTGCGCTTCAACCGATGAATCAGCAGCGGAAGACCTACAGCCAGAAGACCGGCCCAAAGAAGAGTCAACCAAGACATACGCTCCGTTCGATTCCGTTCGTTACTGCACCCGCCCGCGTGTCAACGAGACCCGGAACGACCCCCTTTCAGCAGACGATCACCGAACAGGAGTCGCCACGGGGATTGATGCAATTTTACTATCTTTACCCACTTGAAGCTATTGCAATCACAGAGAGCAGACAACCGGTGATTCATCCGGCCTCTGCCCGGAAATACAGACTATGGTCCGATACAGACAGCTCCTTTCAGTACTCGTGCTCTCACTCCTGGTCGGGTGCAGCTCCCCGTCACCAACCGACTGGACACACATGATCCCGGAATCGACCACAGCTCTCTATTTGCCGGAGACCGGGGTGCCATTTTCCGAACTACTGGCCGAACCCCGAATAGCAGCGTTGGATCCACTGACTCCTACACCGTTTCAGGAGGTAATCGATACCCTTCGTTCGGTCGGGTTTGACCCCAACATTCGAGCCATGCTCATGATTCCGGACGCCTCTACCGACTGGAACCCGGTCTGGGTGGCCATGGCAGAAGAAGGGATCGTCCAGCAGGTTCACCAACGATTCGGAACACCCTTTGAACAGACCCGTTACAGCTTCCACGAGTACACCATTCTGGAAATCGATCAACATGAGGGATCGCTCTACCTTCTTCCGCTCCAGGGAGAACTTCTCATCAGCAGATCCAGTCGTGCGATTGAGGACATGATCCGAACCGGACGCGGAGATCTGTCACCCATGGCGATCCAATTTTCCGAGGCAAGCGGTCCCTGGATTGTCAACCTTCCCCATATCGATGAGTGGATGGAGCGAATGGCCGACATCCTCTTCCGGCCAGGATTGGAAGATCTATTCACGGGTACTGGAGCCATTCACTTGAAACCGACCGATACTCCTTTACAGTGGCAGTGGAGTGGTTCGGCCCCTCTCTCGGAACCGCTCTCACCGTTGATCAAGGGGATCTCTGCCCCTCCGGCCCCCTTTGAACTGGATCAATACATCCCGTCCAGCAGTGCCGCCTTTTCTCTTCTTCGAATTCCGTCCGATCCGTCTGATTCGCTGCCTGATAATCAGGAAACCGATGGATCGGAACTGGACCAGTATTTGACGGCAAACCCGGAGACCTTGAATCGACTCTCTGCCCTGATCGAGGACGAAATTGCATTTGTCGCGTTCTCCGAATCGGGATTCATGTCTTCCAGTGAGTTTTCCTGGATACGCTCCATCGACAACGCCGAAGAGTGGAGCCATCTGCTGCAAACGTTGGAGGACGAAGAATTTCTGGATCGTCTCGACCTACAAAACCGTGAGATTTACCATTTAAACAGCCGGATTCTCTCCAGATTGATCGGATCTCCTCTCTCAACCCTGCAGAGTTTCTACCTTGCCCTCTATGGAGATGTGGTCGCCATCTCCCGAAGCAGCAGTGCATTGACATCGGCGGTCTCGGATTACCAGCGTCGTCGTGTGATCGCGTTTGATCCCGATTTTGAAGCGTTGCTGAGCACCACCGGGGAACCGATCAGTGCCCTGACATGGGTTCATGTCCCGCCTTTTTTGACCTACATTCAGCCATGGCTCTCCCCGCAACACTCCCTGAGTGGACTCGGGCAGGCCGTCAATCTGATCGCATTGACCACACGCCGGAATGGAGACTCCCTTCAACTCACCTTGACCCACCAGACAAGAGAGGACCAGCGAGACCCGTATATGGAACAGTGGATCTGGCCACTGGAGAGCCCGCTTGTCGGGGCACCGGTCTTTGAAGATATTTCGGGAAGTGATCGGGAAGAGATCCTCTTTGCAACGCGCGACGGGATGGTCTACGGACTCTCTGCCGACAGCTCCCCGCTCTTTCAGGTCTCGACCGGAAATGATGTCCCCCTGGACTCCCCTGTCGTTTTTGACTGGTATGCCAACAACCAGAATGTCGTACTGCAGGTAGCCGGCGACAAAATTTACGGATGGAATGAAGTGGGGACGCCCCTGCCAAACTTCCCGATGACTCTTGACGAGCAGATCTCCACACCCCTCACGCTGGCAGACGTAAACGGCAATGGAATGGCCGAAATGATCGTAGCGACTGCGGATCGACAGGTCCACATTCTCGATTCCAGAGGACGCGAACTGGATGGATGGCCCCAGAGCACCAACAGTGCCGTCCGGAGCTCACTCACATTGGCAGAGATGGACGGGGAACGAAGTCTGTTTGCCTTTTCCGAGAACAGCCTCCATGGTTGGCAATTGAACGGCGACCTGAGAGACGGCTTCCCTCTCTTTATTGAATCTCCGTTTCGTGGATCTCCACTTGTTCACGGGGATCATCTCTTTGGTGCCGCCGCAGACGGCAATCTCTACGCAATCGGGCAGACTCGACGGTTCACCGTCTCGTCTGCGCAGTCGATTGTGGATGACTCGCTCACGGTCCAATCCCTGGATCTGACCAACTCTCCGCTCGTCTCTACCCCGTTCCTGACCAATGAGATGATCCGTGTAGAGGGGACTCTCGTGCGTGAAAACCTGCTGGCTCTACTGTCGGAGAATGGATCTCTCCAGATGGTGAACCCGAATGGAGAACTCCGATTCTCTGCGAGTATGGGGCAACCGGCATCCAATGGATCCCGGCCTCAACGAATCGATCTACGACAACGCACCCGCATGACGGCTCTCTCGTCGATCGGACGTCTTTATGTTTGGGATCTCGTTCAGGGAACTCCGGTCGACAACATTCCGACGGCATCCATGCAGTACCCGAGATTTCATGACTTGAACCGGGACGGGCAAATCGAACTGATTGCCCAGACCCGGGACGGACTTCATGTCTGGACGCTACACTGATTCCGGAACCCTCCCTTGAAAGATGGTTCCGTGTCCCGATTCCCGATCGGGAAAACGATGGATCTCTCGCTTGGGGACAGACAAAAGCGGAACGTTTTGTCAGAGAATGGAGGCCAGAGATTCTTCCAGATCTTCGTAATAAAACTCAAACCCGTACGACCGGAGTTTGGCCGGACGAGTGCGCAAGCTTCCAAGAACAGCCTGAGAGGCTTCCCCCAAAACGAGTCGAACCAGTGGGGCCGGAACACGAAACAGAGAGGGGCGATTCAGAACCGTACCGAGTGCCGACGCAAACTGGTCCATCGTGGCCGGTTCGGGAGAGCAGAGGTTGTAAGCCCCTTCAAGATCCGGTTCCTGAATCGGGAAAAGCAAGCCTCGACAAAGATCCTCCATGTGGATCCATGGAAGGTATTGAGCTCCGGAACCAATCGGGCCGCCGGCATACCAACGGAAAAACGGCAGCATATTTGCCAAAACACCCCCACCTGTCTCCAGCGCCAGACCCAATCGTGGAGTCGCCACCCGAATCCCCAGATCGGCCGCTTTCAAAGCTGTCAGTTCCCAATCGCGACAGACCGTTGCCAGAAATCCCTCCCCCCGATCTTCACTCTCGTCCAGTATCCGGTCACCACCATCCCCGTAATACCCAACCGCCGAGGCCGAAATGAACAGAGAAGGGCGTGGGTCGGACTGTTTCATGGCTTCGACCACGCGTGACGTCAATCCGATTCGACTCTTGTAAATCGACTCCTTGACCGATTCACTCCAGCGCTGCCCAAAAAGATTCTCACCGGCCAAATGAATGACCACATCCGCTCGACCCATCCATCCGGGCAGGTCCTCCTCCCAGGAAACGAACGTCTGGTTTCGTGCAGAAATCGATTCATAGGCAGCAGGACTCCGGGTGATCACAACGACATCATGCCCCTCCTGCAGCAACATCTTCCTCAAATGAGTCCCAATAAATCCGGTTGCACCGGTCATCAGTACCGTCATGGTTCCCCCGGTCTCTGGTTGCATCTCACTGTTGCATCCCTGCAACGGCTCACATCTTGTTTAGCGAAACCAAATCTGGAGATAGAGCCAACAGATTGGTGCCGCCAATATCAACGAATCGAATCGATCCATCATTCCTCCGTGTCCCGGGAAAAGTCCCGAGCTGTCCTTGATACCGGCTTTCCGCTTCCAGGAGCTGGCCAACAGATCTCCGGCCGGGCCCGCCACCGAAACCAGAATGGCCAATGGCAATCCACTCGCCAATGGAAGTGGATATCCATCTGCGAAGAGCCAGAGAAGAGATCCCACCAAAACGGAACCGACCATACCGGAATAGAATCCTTCCCAGGTTTTGTTGGGGCTGATGGCCGGTGCCAATTTTCGCCGGCCAAACCGTTTCCCGCCAACAAATGCCGCGGTATCGTTCCCCCAGATCATCAACAACAGGGTCAAGGCGAGCCAAAACCCCTCCATCTCGCTCGAGAGACTCCGAACCAACCAGACCGCGTAGAGGCCAACCGGAGCGTAGAGCCCGCAAAAAAGACTCATTTCCCAATTCTGCACGATGGCACCCGGGCGAATCACGCGAGACAGCAGGGCCAAAATCAGCAGGCCTCCCAGAACCATCCAGAGTGGGGACGGCATCCACGGCGATGCCCACAAGAGAAGTGCAGACAGGATCGACAGCGCCAAGGACGTAGACGGCTGCCATCTGCGAACCATCCAAACCATTTCAATGACCCCGGCCAGAGACAACAATCCCAAAATTACATAGAGGGACACACCTCCCACCCAAAAAAGCCAGAGAAAAAGCACTCCGGCCGGTAGGGCAAACAGGAGTCGGCGAGTCAGATCACTCACGATCATCCTCCTCCATATCCGAATCGTCCGAAGGATCGTCCTCGTCAAACTCATCCGGATCTTTCTCCATCATCCGGAGTGCCTTCCGGGCACGCATTTCAAACTCCTTTGGCACGTAGAGATAGACCATCGATGTCTCCCCGATATTGAGACTGTATGAAGAGTCCCGTTTGGAAAGGATATTGGATGGAATCTTCAGGTTGGCCAACCAGTTACGGGCCAGTGCAACCTCGTATTCGGTTCCGCGTTCAAAGACACAGACCCAATTCTCCATCGGTTGCGGTTTGGGTCCGTCAAAGAGTCCCATCGTGCGCCTCCCGGTGAATCAACAGATAATATAGAATGAATCCCGTCAGCAACAGACTCATCACGAAGATCCCCACCGGGGGTGGCTGGTCGGCCGCCATCTCGGCAAATGCGAGATCGGGTGCGATGACGGCAAGCAGAACGGCGCCACCGTTGTTGACCAAGTGCGCTGCCATCGCGGGGAGAAGACTGCCACTTTTCCATGTCAAAATGGCCAAAAGAATTCCCAAACCAGCCAATGGAAACAGATTGGTCAGCTGCAGATGAAAAAGACCGAATAGAAGCCCGGAAACCAGAATAGCAGGAAGAACCCCCCAACTTCTCTCGAGGGAACCCTGTACATACCCACGAAAAAGAATCTCTTCGCAGATGGACGGAATCAATGCAATATGCAAAAGTCCGATCCAGAGCACCCCTTCTGATCGCAGAAATTGCTCGATCATCTCGGCTTGGGAATTCTGCATCTCGACCAGTGACTCGGGTGCCGGAACAAGTCCGTTCAAATACCCGAGCATCCACACCAGAGGTTGAACGACGACAAAAAGAAGAGCTGCCCAGCCGGTCCAAACCCATGGTTCACTTGGTAGACGGAGGCGAAGATAGCTTCGGCGGGCACCTCCCTCTATCCGTTTCTGCTTTGGAAGGTGCAGGCGAACCACCCAAAACGTGGCCAATCCAAGGAAAAGGATCTGCCCGGTCGTATTGCCGATAAAGAGAAGATCGAGTCGCTCCATGAGCATCCCCATCAACTCTTCGGGCGCTCCACTTACATCTCCGCTCGCCATCAACAATGTCAGTGCCACCATACTGGCCGTCACCTGAAACAGAAAGAGCGCCGTCAGTATCCAGATGATCGCCATGACCGCATGTGAAATACCCATGCGTTCGATCCATGCCGGACGCATGGGGGTCGTGGATGAATCCGATGGTTGCTCCGTTCGATCGGTCACGCCTCTCCCCCGGACCGCTTCACATACCACCGCATTCCGATCAGAGCCGAACCCAAATTGAGCAAACCTGTAACAGGTGTCCCGTAAAAAATCTGTGTCCAGAGCGGTACTCGATCGACACCGGCAGCCATCTGATCGATCATCTCCTGCTGGCTACTGTCTGGCAAATCCATGTGCCGAACCGTCTCGACCATGCTCTGAACCAAATTCTCCGTATAATCGGGATCGAGCAGGTACCATATTTCATTCAGTAGTGCACTGGTCGTCACAATCACGGCACCTGTCAAAAATCCGATCAAGGCCGTTCGACCTCTTGAAAGCACGAGGTCCATGGCTGTACCCAATTGCCGGATGGTCAAAAAGCCGCCTGTGCAGGTGATCAGAAAGACCCCGATTCCACCGAAAAGAGGCACCATGAGAGACCCCGTCGGCTCCGATGTAATCTGCAGATAGCCAAACACAAGGTTGAGTGTAAAACTCAACAGGCCGATGAGTGCTCCCGCTTGAAGAAGGACGGGCCAAACCGCAGAGAGCTCCAGCTCTTCAAGAGGGGGTTCCGGATGGTTGGGGGGAGACCCCCACTCGTTTACTTCCGGTTGTTCATTCTCATCATGCTGTTCTTCCTGACGCATCGTACTCCATTCATTTACTGTTTTCCGGGATTCAGACATCCATCACCGACCTCTTGGGTGCCCGGCGGGCAAACGTTGAAATAATCGAGAGATTCCTCTTCTGTTCCAAACCGTTCCACTCAGGAGTCGAATGGTGTCGTGAACGATACGGGAGGACGTACCGGCCGCCGGCTCACCGCATTCACGAAAACAAGTGAAACCCGTCCCGATACATGCGGATCGCTCCGTCGCTCTGTATAGAGACGGTACCAGGTAATCAGTCGAACCGTCGGCACTTGGTAAATCAGGACCTCAATCGTCATCGGTTCGTCATAATGAACCGGAGCATGGTAATCGAGAGCCGCCTCTGTCACCGGGAGCAACACCCCCTCCTTCTCCATTCGACTATAGGGAAATCCCAGGGATCGGATCATCTCTGTGCGGGCCTCTTCAAAATATTCCAGATAGCGCCCGTAATAGACATAGCCCATCTTGTCCGTCTCCGAATAGCGGCTGCGAAGGGTATGTCTGTACATCTGAATCGGGGCAGTATCGGGAAACGATATCATGATCAGGGATCAGGAGGATGCGCCACGCTCGTTCCAGCGACCCATGGCGACATATTTTTCTATTCGCTGATTGACCAACGTTTCTGCATCAAGCTTGCCAAGTCGATCCATTCCATCCAGAATTACCTTTTTGATCGATTGAGCGGTCCGGTCCCAGTCACGATGAGCTCCTCCGAGTGGCTCCCGGATCACACCGTCGATAATCCCGAACGCTTCCAGGTCGGCAGCCGTCAGTTGCAATTCGGATGCAGCCTGCTCCTTGTAATCCCATGTTTTCCAGAGAATGGACGAACAGCTTTCCGGAGAAATCACCGAGTACCAGGTATTCTCCATCATATAGAGCTCGTTTCCCATACCAATACCAATTGCACCTCCGCTTGCTCCTTCGCCAATAACAATGGAAAGGATCGGGACTTCGAGGATGGCCATTTTTTTCAGATTTCGGGCGATCGCTTCTGCCTGTCCACGCTCTTCGGCTTCAAGGCCTGGAAATGCCCCCGGGGTATCGAGCAGTGTCACAACCGGAACATCAAACTTCTCTGCCAATTCCATCAACCGGTATGCTTTGCGATACCCTTCAGGATTGGCCATCCCGAAATTCCGGTATTGCCGCTCCTTGGTGTCGCGGCCCTTCTGGTGGCCGATAATCATCACCGATTTACCGTCGATGGTTCCCAGACCACCCACAATTGCTTTGTCATCTCCAAAGGCCCGATCGCCGTGAAGCTCTACAAATCGATCAGTGATCCGTTCAATATAGTCGGTTGTGTAGGGCCGATCCGGATGGCGGGCCAACTGCACCCGTTGCCATCGGGTCAAATTGGCAAAGATCGATTCACGAAGCTGATCGGCCTTTTTCCGAAGCTTATCGATCTCCGGTTTGAGTACACCATCCCCGACTGAAAGCTTGTTCAGCTCTTCAATCTTGTTCTCCAACTCCTCTATCGGTTGTTCAAAGTCCAGGTATTGCATGGGTGATCGTCTTGTTATCCGTTCTGTTTGATCTCCATCCGTTCGGCAAAATAGTCACAAAAATCCTTCATGTCACCGCTGATTCGTTCATCGCCCACCGAACGGTCCAGGGTTTCGGCCATGGTTACCAACGTCTGGTGAAAAAAGATCTTCATCTCGTCCACGGTCATGTTGTGCGTCCAAAGATCCAGACGAAGCGTATCCTTGTTGTTGTGATCCCACATCGAAAGAATCATCGCCCGACAGTCGACCGACGTATCGTCCGAACGATCATCGGCTCCCCACCGAATCGATTGAGGGATGTCTTTTTCGTCCAGCTCGACATCGATCTCGATCCGCTTGGATCTCTTTTTTTTGCTCATGTTCAACTCTTCAATTTCTGATTCACTCCGTTCTCTCTGGCGGGAAAGGACTTGGATACACCGTCAATAGCCCGAAATGGATTCGACCGGGCAATTCTTTCGAAGAACCTCCAATACTTCGAGAAAATCATCCGGCAATTCGGAATCGAATTGGACCCGCTCGTATCGTGCCGGATGGTCAAACCCGAGTGTTTTGGCGTGCAGTGCCTGTCGGGAAAGGACTCGAAACAGTCGTTGAAACATCGCCTTCCGGCTCCCTGTGTTCTGCCCGTACCGAACCGAATCCCCTCCATATACGGAATCCCCGAACACATAGTACCCTTCACTCTGCATGTGTACGCGAATCTGGTGGGTTCGACCCGTTTCCAAACGAATTTCGACCAACGAAAGATAGTCAAACACTTCCAGTACCCGGAAGTGGGTCACGGCCGACTTCCCTTTTCCCTCGGGCCGGATGGTCATGACTTTCCGATCCTGCGGAGATCGACCAACCGGTTTGTCGATTGTCCCCTCTTCCGGAGGACGCCCCCACACGATCGCCTGATAGGTTCGGTCCACGCTCTTCTCTGCAAATTGCTTCCCCAATGCAGAATGGACGCCGTCCTCTTTGGCCACTACGAGCAGACCACTGGTATCTTTATCGAGCCGGTGGACGATTCCTGGACGAAGCGTATCGGCCTCCGGTTCGGAGAGTGCCTCCTGGGTGTGGTACATCAGCCCGTTGACCAGGGTGCCATCCCAGTTGCCAAATGCGGGATGAACCACCATTCCGGCCGGTTTGTTGACGACCAGAAGAGACTCGTCTTCGTACACGATCTCCAAATCCATTTTTTCGGGACGAACCTCCGGGGGAGGCGGCTTGGGCAGTGAAATATCGATCCGGTCATTCGGCAGGAGGATATAGGACGCCTTTTCCGGCTTGTCATTGACCAACACATGTCCATCTTTTATGGCCTTCTGCACCTTCGTGCGACTGGCGTTCTCGATAAAAGAGGTAATGTATTTATCCAGCCGGATCTCCTTGTATTGTCCCTCAGGGACGACAAGAAGCCACTCGGTACGTTCGGGATGCTCTTTTTCTATCAACATAGACGTCGAAGATAACCAATTTCAGGGATAGGCGTAGGTTCCCTCAGAATGAACCGTAAGGATCGTGTTTGGAGATGCTCATACGGCTGTCTTCCGACTCATCAAGGGAGTACCATCGCCTCGAACCGGAGCATCCGGAGGGGGGGTGGTTCTCTATATTTTCACATCTGAATCACGTACCTTCACTGCTGTCCAATCAAACGGTGATCTACTGTGATTACATCGCTCTACATCAAGGATTTTGCGCTCATTGATGAGCTGGATGTCGCCTTTCATTCCGGTCTCTCCATCCTGACCGGACAGACCGGGGCCGGCAAGTCCATCATCATCGGGGCCCTTCACATGATTCTCGGTGAACGGGCAGATACGGATTTGATTCGCCAGGGAGCCGACAAGGCGATTGCCGAAGCGATCTTTCATCTCCGGGAGGCTCCCGGTGTTCGGCGGATTCTCGAAGAGAACGATATTGAGTGGGACGAGGAACTCATTCTTCGAAGAGAGATTCGGCAGAATGGAAGCCGCGGTTTTGTCAACGATACGCCGGTCACCATCTCTCTCATGAAACAGATCGGCGACTTTCTTGTCGACCTTCACGGACAGCATGATCACCAACTTTTACTCCGCGAAGACGTTCATCAACAGGTTCTCGACCAGCAAGATTCGGTGCTTCCCGTGCTGCAAGCCTGGCAGGAGGGATACCGACAAGCCCTCGAGCTTCGCCGTGAAATCCGCGAGCTGAAAGCGCGTGAAAAGGCCCTGAACGAGAAGAGCGAACTCTACCGATTTCAACTTCAGGAACTGGAAGCGGCCGGTCTTCGACCCGGTGAAGAGGAGGAGCTCAAGAACGAAATGAGCCGCCTCGACAATGCAGAAGAGCTGGATGTCAAAGCGGGTGCGATCGTGGAAATTGGAGAAGGAGACGAGATTGCTGCCCTGGATCTTCTGACAAAAATGGAAGAGATGGTCCAGGACTTGGCACGACTGGAACCGGAATTTGAATCCTACCGTGGAGAGCTGCGAACGGCACGTATTTCCATTCAGGAGGCTGTCCGCTTTGCCGAACGGTATCGGGGAGGCATCGAGTTCAATCCTGCACGACTCGAAGAACTCCGGCGCCGACAGTCCCAACTCAACAAATTGCAAAAAAAGTATCAGCGCGATCTTCCGGCCCTGCTGGAACTCCAGGAACGATTGAAAGAGGAGCTGGATCAAGCAGATCGCACCGATATGGAGATCGAGAAACGTGAAAAATGGCTTGCCTCCCTGGTCGTGGATCTGGCTGATCGTGCCCGTTCGCTAAAAGCCGCTCGTGAGTCCGTCGGTAAACGCCTCGCCAAGGACATCGAAGGACGACTTCGCGAGTTGGGGATTCCCCACCCAGCCTTCGACGTCCGGAGTACATGGCTCGAAAAAGAGTCCGGGTGGCTCGAGATTGACGGACAACCCGTGGACGCGACTCCGGATGGAGCCGACCGGTCGGTATTTTTAATCAGCACCAACAAGGGAGAGACCCTGAAACCTCTGGCTCGCATTGCATCCGGGGGAGAAGTGAGCCGAGTCATGCTTGCCCTCAAATCAATCCTTGCCCGAAATCAGCAGATGCCGGTCATGGTCTTTGACGAGATCGATACCGGGATCAGCGGATCCATTTCGGATAAAGTAGGCCAGGCAATGAGGCAACTCTCCCGCGACTGCCAGATTCTGGCCATCACCCATCAGCCACAGATCGCAAGCCATGCAGATCAACACTACCAGGTTCGAAAGGAAGAGGTCTCGGGCCGAACCGTCTCGCGTATTACCCGATTGAGCGAAGAAGAGCACATCCGGGAAGTGGCCAGCCTGATGAGCGGGGAAACCATTACGGAAGCCGCTCTTCAAAGTGCACGCGAACTCATCGAGAGTCACCGGTCGTAACGGACTGGTTTGCACCGAATGGAACAGATTTGGTACCGGACGTTTATCAGGTGTCGGGATGAATGGTTACAACCTCCTCCAGAATGAGGGCCGGATGGCGCGCCTTCGTTCCGGTACCATCGACGATTTGATGACGACAGGAGAATCCGGGAGCGCACACCTCTGTTTTGGCGGCGCCATTTCGAAGAGCCGGGAAGAGAATCTGCTCCCCAATCTCCATCGAGACTTCATAGTTGTCCCGCTCGTACCCGAAACTGCCGGCCATCCCGCAACAACCGGTTTTCAAGTCCCGCACCTGAAATCCGCAAAGCTCCAGCAGTTCAATCATCGGCTCGTTCCCGACCAACGATTTGGTATGGCAATGTCCGTGAAGCGAGACGTCTTTTCCGCTGCCCTGCAACTTGGCCAGGCGAACCGGATCCTCCTTCAGTTCCCGAAGGAGAAACTCTTCAAACAGATAGCTGTTCGCAGCCACTCGTCTGGCCACCTCCAGCTCCTCCTCTTCGACCAGGTCCAGGTATTCGTCACGCAGGGTCAATATCTCGGAAGGCTCGAGCCCGACGACGGGAATCCCGGATTCTGCAAGCGGAGCCAGGCGAATGAGGTTGGCGCGACACAGGTGGACCGCCTGGTCGAGCAGCCCTCGCGAGATCTGGGGACGACCGGTCGCTTCGACCGACGAAAGGATCACATCATATCCAAGAGCAGACAGCAACCGCGTTGCCGAGCAAGCGATCTCCGGTTCGTGGTAATTGACAAACGGGTCGACCAACAGTGCGACTTGTGGAGATCCCTCCCTTCGAAAACTCTCGCGATTCTCGGCAAACCAGGATCGATAGGTTTGGCGGGCAAAGGCTGGCAGGGTGCGTCGTGCATCCACACCGGCGAGCTCCTGCATCAATATCTTGAACGGAGGGCTCTTCATCACAGCATTTGATAGGGGTGCCAATCGGGAGGCGAGTGGATAGAGTCGTTCCGGTTGACCGAAAAACCGGCTCGCAAGCGAGGTTCCTCTCTCCCGATTCCAGCCATGCAGAAACTCTGCCTTCATCTTGGCCATGTCTACATTGGCCGGGCACTCGCTTTTGCACGCCTTGCAGCTCAGACAGAGCTCCAGACCCGTTTTGATCTCTTCATTGGAGAACGCCTCGTGACGCTGCTCGACGAAAAGTTGGCGAAAGAGGTTTGCCCGCCCCCGTGTAGTATCTTTCTCTTCATGCGTGGCATGATACGACGGACACATGGTGCCCCCACTCTGGGGTAGTTTCCGGCAGACACCGGCTCCGTTGCACTGTTCGATGGCCTGGCCGAACCCGCCCTCTTTTCGCCATTTGAAGACGGTATTTAGACGCACCTCCTCGTAGCTGCCATCGAACCGGAGAGACGTGTCAATCGGGGCCGGTTTGACGATTTTCCCGGGATTGAACAGGTAGCCCGGATCCCAAATCTCCTTGACCCGCTCGAGAAGCGGAACCATTTCTGCTCCAAGCACCTTTTCGATGTAAGGGGCACGTGCCCGGCCGTCTCCGTGCTCTCCGCTCAACGAACCCCGAAAGGAACGGACCAGATCGGCAATGTCGGCCGCCATCGCTTTCATTTTGTCGACTCCCTTCTGTGTCGTGATATCGATGACCGGTCGCAGGTGCAATTCGCCAACCGACGCGTGGGCATAGAACACACACGTAGTCTCGTATGTTTCCAACAGTCGTTTGAACTCCTCGACGTAGGCCGGCAGATCCTGCACACGAACAGCTGTGTCTTCACAGAACGTGGGGGATCGGGCATCTTTGCCCAATCCCATCAGCAGGCCCAGCCCTGCACGACGGAGTTCCCACACCCGATTCATTCGCTCCGGTTTCTCCAAAACCGGCCATGCATACCCCAGATTCTGCTCTTCGAGTCGTTTGGCGAAGGTGTGGGCCTGGTCTCGCAATTTGTCGGGATGGCTCCCTTCAAATTGGGTGATCAGTATGCAAGCCGGGTCTCCTTCCAGGAAGAAGCGATTCTTGGTCATCTCCAGGTTCCCTTTGGTCGCGTCCAAGATGATACGGTCGACCAGTTCCACGGCCGACGGGGAGTGTTGGACTGCCTCGACGGCGGCGTGCATGGATTCGGAGAGCTCCTTGAACTGAGCGATGACAAGAATCTGGTACGGCTCGACCGGGACCAGATTTACGTTGGCAGAAACCGTCATGGCGAGGGTTCCTTCGCTCCCGCAGAGCAGTTCGGCCATATTGAACGGACGACCCCCTTCGGTCAGGGGTTCCATTTCGCAGAGTCGATCCAGGGCGTAACCGGTGTTGCGACGCAGAATGTCGGGGTGCGGATAGTTCTCGAAGATCTTCTCTTTGTTTTCCCGGAGGAGTGCGAGCATCTCCCGGTAGATTTTGCCCTCGAGGGTATCGAGGCTGCACTTGGTGTCGAGCTCGTCGGGGGTAAGCGGGCCGAACGTGACGCGCGAGCCGTCACTCAGAATGGCGTTGATCTTCTTGACATGCTCCCGGGTCGTCCGGTGCTTGATGGAGTAGGAGCCGGCCGAGTTGTTGCCGATCATTCCACCCAACATGCAACGGTTGGTTGTGGAGGTATCCGGACCAAATTGCAGCCCGTATCGGGCCGCCTCCCGATTGAGCGTATCCCGAATCACCCCCGGCTCGACGACTGCCTCGTGACTCTCCGGATCCAGATGGATGATCCGGTTCATGTGGCGTGAAACGTCCATAATCACCCCCCCACCCGTAGTCTGCCCGGCCAGACTGGTCCCTGCGCTCCGGGCAGTAATCGTTCCGCCGGTAGAAGCCACCTGTTTGACCAAATCGGCCATCTCGTCGGCCGACTCCGGCCAGGCAACACCGGACGGGAGTTCCTGATACATGGAGGCGTCTGTCGAATAGAGATGACGGGAGAGGGAATCGGAATGAATGGTGGCCATAAACTCGGGATCGTAAGCAGGTTTCGACGTCAGTCTCTCTCCGGGGTGGAGAAGAGTACGTCACAATTTTCTCGGCAGATTCGGGCTCCTGAAACCGATATCTCAGAGTACAACAAGGGGAAAAAGGTACAAAAAAAACCCCTCCGAACAAGGTTCGAAGGGGTTGAGAATCAAGGTCCCCGATTGGATACCGGGGATCCATTCAAACCCGAATCGTTTACAACCGACCCGGGTTGTGAGTTCACATGGGTCAACTCACTGTCTACGCCATTAGCCGAGAAAGCCGAGGACGGACTGCGGGCCCATGTTTGCCTGTGCCAAGGCAGACGTCGCGGTCTGCTGCAGAATCTGCAGTCGGATCGATTCACTCTGCTCTTTGGCAAAGTCGGCATCCATGATTCGACTCGCCGCCGATTCGTTGGCACTGATCGATTGAGCCAGAGTTACTTCCCTCATACTGAGTGAGGCTTGTGCAATCCCGACCTGATTTACCCGCTTGGACATGGTTTCGATGGCGGTGTCCACATCTGACATGAATCCGCGATAGTCATCGGCGGTCCAGTCGGAGAGATCCATGTTCCCCTGCCCGGCGGCGTTCTCGGTGAACGTTCCGGCAGCCAGTGTCAACTCTACATCCGCTGAAGCTGTCCCGGATGCATCGAAATCACCGCTGAAGGCAACCGTGTAATTCTCCTCTGTATCTGCGTTGGAGACCACGATGTCGTCGTTGACAATTTCAGCCGAGAGGTTGTCCAGATCATTGCCGCTGAAGAGATCATTCAATTGCGTCTCGACAGCACTCAAATCCGTGGCTGCACCCATATCGATGGCCAACCCCGTTGCGGATGCGACGGTTGCGCCAGTAGAATCCTCAACAGCGATGCCCGTCAGCTCGGCACTTGTGGGTGTGGCGGTTGTGACACCCAGACCCAGGGCCGTACTCGTTGCCGTATCGGTCCCGGCCGCCAGATCACCTGCAGCTTCCGATGCACTGAACAGTTGGTTCACGTTCACCGCTTCGATCTCGGCAGTAATGGTATCGTCGGCTCGCTCGCCCGTCTGGAAAACCAATTCAAGATTCCCGGAATGGGTTCCATCATCACCGTTCAAAAGCTCCAGATCCTGAAAGACCGTCTGCTCCGACGTTTTGTTGATATCGGCTCCCAGTTCTTCAATCTGGTCGGCAATATATCCTCGCTCGGTCTCACCGAGTGTCGTATTGGCCGCCTGGGTAGTGAGCGCCTTCATTTCGATGAGATTATCCATGACCGAATCGAAACTGGTCTCGGCAATGTCCAGCACCGATTTGGCGTCTCCGACATTTTGGAGAGCCTGGTTCAACCCGGCCACCCGACTACTCAGCTTGGTCGCAATGGAAAAACCGGCCGCATCATCTTCGGCCCGGTTGATCCGAAGACCGGTCGAAAGCCGAAGCTGATTATCTGCGAGGTTGGAGTTAATCTTGTTCAGTGAAAGTTGGGCATCCAGAGACTGGATGTTTGTGTTGACTCTGTTAAGATCACCAAAGCTTGACATAATGGTTCACCTTCTGTTTGGGTTCATGTTCAAATCCCTGACTTGTACAGAACAGTTATCGAACCCCCGCTATGAACCTTAAATTTTTCTAACAAATTGTTTCGATCCCTGCCCTTTTCATCCTGAGCGGGGGATTCCCCAGTAGCGTGCGCCCCACTCCTCCGCCGTTTTTCCCGAAAGTCCGGGAGAAATCCCCAACCCCGCATGAATACTCCCGAAAACGTCCCGATTCCATCTCCAAACATCTCGCTGAAATCGGGTTCTGCGTTCGATGGCCTGCCTGAACCCGGATTCCATGAGAACGGAAACGTCACCCTCGGGTCGAAAGTAGAGATCCCGAAGCATCTGGTTCATCCAGTGAAATCCTGTCAATTCCAATCCTTTGGACGTGCGATGGGTATTCAGTGAAAGGTCCGTCGAAAAGAGTCGAGTCAAATGAATTCCCGGAAGATATTCGTATTGCAGATTGTCGGGAAGATAGTAGTGAACCGATCTCTCCAGTTTCGAAGCAAATGCCAAATAGAGCGCATGACCCTCTGCCATCAACCCCTGCATCACCTTCGTCAACTCCTCGTTTCCAAGCTGGATCATCTCGCCATTTGATCGGACCTTTCGCACCCTCTCGACAATCGTCAGGGCCGGATGATCCCGATCACTCAGATCGATGCCTGCGATCTCTGCCAGGAACATCGAGTGAATGAGAGAGTGTCCCCTCAAGAGTACACCCCGCTGATCCAGCGATGATTGATTCTGCATTTGGGTCGACCACTGAATCAATCGCATCTGCAAAAACTCGAGGCTGATCAATGCGGACTGCCAGGCATCCGGAAGTGATTGAAGCGGGCAGATCTCTTCTCCCGAGACCCGTTCCCACTGACCGGGATCGTTCAATGAATAGGATGGCAGCTGTCTTGCAAGTCGTTTTGGAAGCAGTATCGGATCGTGAACCCAATAAAATGATGCGTCCGGAATGGCTTCCAGGATATTATTGTACTGCCTCCGGAACTCGTTCCCGTTCGAAAACTCATCCGGAAACACCAATATCAGATCCAGGTCCGACGTGCCGGGCGCACCAATGGAGCCATTTCGAATGATCGTTTCCGGACGAATTGTGTGGTTCACGCCTTCCCACCCATTCACAAATGCATGAAGGGCGTCTTCGTAATCCATTTCGGTTCTCATCATAATCCCCGTGCTCTATGTAATGCATCGTTCTTGAATTCGGCGCAATACTCCGATCTGATCAAGGTCCGATACGATTTCACCGGCCACCCATGCCATTCTCCGAAGGATGGATTCGGACAGATACCCCCCATGATTTCCGTTGTCCGACGGCCAGTTCTCTCGTATTTCGCTCAGACTGGCAAGGATCTCCATCTGATGCGGACTGGCAACATTCTCGATTCCAGTCGTCAAAATGGATCGTTTGTCTGTGAAGTTTCCCGTCACCAATTCATAATGGAGAAGATTGATGATGAAAAAACGGCTGACCACTCTCTTGATCATGAATCGATCCCTGGGGAGTTCCCGGTCCGGAAGGGTCCAAAAATATTGACAGAGTTCGACCACGTTTCGAAATCCGAGATCGGAGGAATCTCTTGTATAGACACGAAAGGTTTTATCCTCATCCAAAAGTGAGTACCCACTCTCCAATACATCCAATGGCATGGATGCTTCGGGATACCCGTCCAAGTCCGGCAAAATCTGGACAAAGGATCCATGATGACCTACCGGATCCACGGATTGTATCGCACGATTCAATTGGTTGTTCAGTGTCTTGAAGACCTCCCGTTCCGTCGGGTCCACCAACGATTTCACATCTGCAAACAGGGTCAAGTCGACGTCGCTGTACGGTGTGGTCTTCCCGTCTGCCAAACTCCCGTGAAGTACAGGAAGTGCCGCTTTCATGGAAAGATCAGGTAGTTCAGACATGAATCGTCGTGCGTTTTCATAAAGCACCGAACTCTTCAAACCGGGAATTGTAATCTCCCGCTCTTTCAACTCGTCGGGTTTGAACAGGGACGCATTCAACACCTCATCGAGTGATCGTACCCTCACTCCCGATAGTTCTTCAAAACGTTTCAAAAAAGACGTATGAGACGAACTTGTCGGATCCAACGACTCTTGCTGAAGGTACGTTACAGCATAGGTTCTGCGAAGCTCTTGAGCCATGCAACGCCTTCGAAACGGACGTACCTTTTTTGCGTCATTCAGATGGTTACTCAAAAGCAATGCCCGCTCCATCGACGCATTCAAACGTTCGATTTCAGAAGTCGATCTCGACAACGAAGATGCGACACCTGGAGAACGAGTTTGTTCGAAATCGTCTGCTGTTCCGGTTTCAGGCCACCCATACACGTCGCTCAAATTGGCAGCTTGCCGGTCATTTCCGTCAGTACCATTGTCATGCCACAGGGCCTCCTGTTGTGAATCCGGCCACATTAAGAACTGATTCGGTTTCCCCGTGGTCACAACGTTCACATCCTGGAGACGGTACATCCAATAGAACCACAGGTCATCTGCACGAGGACAGAGTTTCTGAAACAACCGTTCCTCAGTTACATCTTCATGAAAACAGCCAGGCCGATACAGTACTCCTGCCCCGCCGGTTGAAAAAAGATCCCGTGACGGAATTCCGGGGCGATGAAATCCCCAGTCCCACATGCCGTAGGGGAGCCACTCTCCCTCCAACGTGGTTGCAATACGATGAGCACGATGGGCGATAACACAATCGGGGAACTTGACTGCACATTCCGTCAGCTCTTGCAACCATGTTGGCCAGTAATAGATATCATCATCTGCGGTTACCAGAATGGCGTCGGAGAACTCCAAAAGAGAAGGAATCAGCTTTTTGTAGGGCCCAAGATCCTGGCAAGTTCGAATTTCCAGACCGTCCCGGATCAGCTGCAAAACCTTCGATGGAACGCTTGAACGATCCTCTTCGGCCACCCAGAGGATCACCCGGTCGGGTCGAACCGATTGATTGAGCAAACTTGAAATCGTGTGATGGAGCGTTCCAAATCGTTTTGGATAGCTGGTAAGCGATACGATCAGTGGCTCTTCGAATGGATGTTGTACAGGCGTGACCGGCTTCATGTAGCGAATGATTTCCGACAACACTCGTTCCCATTCATGATCCGCCGTGGATTCCATGGATCGCTCTCCCGGACCGTAGCTTTCCGCTTTCTCCGTCAATGCACGAACGTCGATGGGGCGAGCCCAAGAATGACGACCATCTGCCTGATTGGACGCCCATTGACTCCACGCCTCATGCAAAGCAATGGACAAATTTTTCCCGAACCGTTCCCCGTCACAAAGCGGAGAATTTGCCACTTGCTCTCTCAATCGGTTGCGCAGTTTCGAGAGTACCCCGGGATCTGAAGCCAATTGAGTCGAACGATCTACATACCCGTCCCAATGGCTGCAGACCCATTCGGGGAAACCGGCATTTATCACGTGGGTTGCAGAATGGCGACCTGCAAATGTAGGGCCGGGACAGGTAACCACGGGGACACCCATCCACATCGCTTCGCAAGTGGTCAACCCACCGGAGTAGGGCCAGGTATCCAGAGCGATATCGATGCGATTGTACGTTTCCAGAAACTCTTTGTGCTTTGCAGGGCCTTCAAGCAGGATACGGTCGGTGGAGATCCCCTTCTTCTCCATGATCGTCTCAATGCGCTTTCCCCATTCCGCGGAGTCGTATCCGACACCTTTGAGCAACAGTCGACTCCCTTCGACACGAGACAAAATTCTACTCCATTCACCCAGAAGCCGGTCGTTTACTTTGACCGGATTATTGAGACAGCCAAATGTAATGTATCCGTTCTCTTCATACGGCAGACTCGTCACATCCGGTGCGTATTCGGGAGGTTGAAATACGATGTAGTCATCCGGCATACGAATCAACTTTTCGGTATAGTAATCATCCATACCAACGGGCGTTTCGTAATGATCCGAGATTAAAAAATCCATCGACTCCATACCGGTTGTATTGAACAACCCGCCTACCCACTTGATAATCACGGGTGCCGGTTTCCTGGCAACTGTCAAAAGCCGGTTATCCGCCGCATGACCGGAAAGTTCGATCAGGATGTCAATTTCATCGGATTCGATCATGTTCGCAATCTGCTCCTCTGAATACCCGACCACCGATTTCCACTGATCGCAACAGTCAAAAATTCGCTTCGTAAGTGGATCTGTCTTTGTATGCGTCGAATAGGCAAACAGACGGAACTCCTCTCTGGACAGGGCCTCCAGAGCCGGTGTGATCATCCAACCAACCGGATGTTGACGAAATCCACCCGACAAGAGCCCCACGTTCAGTGGTCGATCCTGTTTCGATTCGGGAGGCTCAAAGGATCTCGGTTGGATACCCGACGTATAGGTTTTTGCCCATGTCAAATGGGTGTCAAAAATCTTGTCCGCAGAGTGTTCCGGATTGTAATGGACCCCCATCAAATAATTGGAAGAGGGTGTCCGGTTTTCGGGTTGTCGGTTCATGGCCTCCAGATACTCTGTTTCCGACTCGGAAAGCCGTCCAAGTTGCTGCAATAGAAACGCGTAGTTTGCCCGAACCTGACTCAGGTCCGGATGATCTTTCAAGAGGTGCTCATATGCTTTTCGTGCACGTCCAAGCTCTCCGCGATCTCTACACAGCTCTGCAAGTCCAGCTCTTGCATTCACATTCCCAGGATTCAACTCCAATACCGATTTGAAACAAGATTCGGCTTCCCCGTATCGGGCTTGATGTTTGTACACCTCTCCTTTCTGGAGGGTTGCCTCGACCGACTCCTCGTCCATCTCGAGCACCACATCCATCATTTCAAGGGCTTTCCCGAAATGCCCCTGATCCTTGTAGACACGGGCGATCTGAAGGGCAACCTCAATGGATGCCGGATCGACTTTATTCGCTTTTCCAAGTGCGGCCAACGCTTTGTTCAGATCCCCCCGGGCGCGGTACAGCTCTGCCAGGTGCATCCAACTTTCGAGATGATCCGGCTTCTTTAGAATGGACTCCTTGACATGTGATTCGGATAGTTCGTGATCCCCAAGCAGACAGGCGCAACGAGAGGCTTCCAGACAGGCCTCCCACTCCAGCGCCCCCAGGTCGTTTTTCAATCTCAATGCTTTCTGGAACAAGCCCAGTGCCGTCTTCTGATCCCCTTTTTTTTGGAACGCCCTACCAAACCAGTAGTGGAGTGCCGCCGATTCACCATGCGTGGCAATAAGTGGTTTCAAAAGGGCAATGACCCGGTCAGGCGATTCGGTCTCCTTCCCGAGAAGATGCCTGGCTTGTTCCAATTGACTGTTCATGACACGTACTCGGTTAATGGTGGGTTCCCCGGTTCGATGGATGACGTGCAACTTTGGTGCCGCCACTATCGGGCCGTTTCACAAACCGTTTCCGGCCGGCCGATCGGCGTTCCGTCTTTACAGATAGGAAGGAAGCGAGTTTCGAACAGTAATTATTTCCGCTTCTGTGCCGTGTACCCGCCTTCTCACAACCATGGATCAGGAATCCAATCCGGAACATTTCTTGCAATCTCTACACGACAGGGAGTTCGTCGTGCCCAAAAAACAGCGTTTCCCCACCGTACAACCGGTAGATACCCACCCGTATTCATCCGGACTTAAGAAATCTGCCAGGCTGTCGATAACCACAGAAAGGTGGCTCTATCATCCACCGCAACCAACCACGCAGTGAACAGACATCGTTATGCAGAACCCACATCAGGTCTATCAACGACAATCCATTATGCAGGCATCCCCGGCTCAGCTGGTGGTCAAGATGTACGATCTCGCCATTCAGGCTACCTGGAATAAGGACGCCCCGAAAGTCCGAAACCTGCTCACGACTCTGATCAATGGACTCGACTTTGATCAACCGCTCTCCGGTGATCTTTTTGAACTCTATCGATACTGCCAGGATCTCACGCGAAACGGAGAGCTCGATCAAGTTCGGGAACTACTCGAACCACTTCGGGAATCCTGGGAAGAGGTGGCCCGCGGACAAGTCGGAGCACTGTCATGAGCACCATCAATTCCGTATTCCAACAGAATAATCCGTACGATCAATTTGTACGACAGCTCGTCGCGCTCGAGGGGCAGACCAAACTGAAACTTGAAGCACAACAGAGTGCAGAGAAGGAGAAAAAGCAGGCACTTGGAGCTGTCAGTTCTTCGATTTCGACCTGGATTTCCAATATGGAGGAGTTGCAGGATCCGAAAAATCGTGCATTCCACCCGATGAAAACGGCCTCCAGTGACAAATCAGTAGCTACCCTGAGCCAAGCCGAAGGACTTCAAAGCAGTCGCAGTTACCAGCTTACCATCGATCGCTTGGCCAGCCGGGATGTGATGCTTGGCAATCTGATGACAGGCACGGATACCGATCTTGCCGGTCAGGGAGACGGGTCCATCACCTTGACTCTCGGGGAACAAACCGAAACGATCTCCATCGAGACTCATGCAGAGGACGGGGACGGGGTTCTCCAACCCAAAACCAACCAGGAACTTCTCTCCGAACTGGAAGATGTCATCCAGGATCGCTTCGGAGATGCACTGGTGGCTCAGACGTTTCATGTGGATGACACAAACGTGCGTTTTTCACTGCAGAGCCGGGAGACCGGATCGGATCATCGAATTGATTTCACCGGAGGAAGTGGATGGCTTGCAACAATTCAGGGAGACATGGCTCACCTGGAGACGGATCCTGAACAACTGGATGCCAAATTCGAACTGAATGGTGTATCCATCCTCCGCAGCAGCAATCAGATTGATGATGTGATCGATGGCATTACACTCGAATTGAAAAAACCATCCACCGAAGAGATTACGTTGAGCGCCGATCGAGACCTGAACAAGGTTGTGGACAACATCCAACAGTTTGTGGACGGGTTCAACAATGTAAACAAAACCATTCGGGATCGTACGTTCATTGACAGTGATACAGACCGTCGGGGAGCGCTCCAGGATATGCGATCGGTCCGGAATTTTACCTATATGATGCGTCAAACCGGTCTTCAACCGATGGATGGGGCTGCCGATGGTGAATTGGCCAGACTCTCCGAGATCGGAATCAGTTTTGAGAGAGATGGAACAATGACGATTGAAGACAAGGATCTGCTGCGTCAATTGTTGACAGAAAAGCCTGACGAGGTTGAAGAGCTCCTGACGGGTGACGGTTCGGTATTGAACACCATGAAACTGGATGCGGAGAATTACATCGAATCCGACGGTGGAATACTTCCATCCCTGGAAGGTGGACTGGACATGACGATTGATCGACTGGATCGCCGAATTGCATCCCAGGAACGATACCTTGAACGGTACGAAGAGCAGCAGCGAACCATGTTCAATGAACTGCAACAGATTATTATGCAAGGAGAGCAGCAGTTTGCTCAAGTTTCGCAGTTCCGGGCCCGAATGGGATACTGATCAAGACAATAAACGGATTCCGATCATGTGTGACCCTATGAACCCTTCCTCGTCTGATCTTGAGTTGGACCATCAGTTGATGGAAATCTTGAAAATTCACGAAATCATTTTCACCAAGATTGAGACGGACAACCCGGATTGGCATCAACTTCAGAAATGGATGGAGAAACGCGGCAAGGCGATTGACCAGCTGTTGACCATGGATCGACCTGCCAGGAAAAGCAGTTCTGCATCTGCACTTTTCGACCGGTTTGAAGCCGAGCACCGAAAATTGGATCGTCTCCTTTTCGAATTACTCAACCATCAACGGGGACAACTCCGGGAGGCCGGACAGAGGGCCGAAGCCGAAAAAGGATATCGGCTTTCAGGAGACCCCGATAATTCCTATTATTAGAATCGTTTAATAAATAGCCATGGTGATCAACAAACTCTCCAATCAACTCGACAACCGTCTGCGAGAAGCTGGCCGGGTGCAGAATGACGGGGAAACCAAAAAGACAGAAGAAACCCGCGACCGCAATCGCGAGGTCTCTTCTATGGATGACCGTGTTTCGGTTCAACACCCCGGCAAGGACGAGAGTGACGAAGCATTGGCCCGCACCGAATTGGATAAACTGAATCGGGAACGGTTCGAGAAGCTGAAAGAACTCAAAGGGAAGTTGCAAGAGTTTCAAGATGCCAAACGAGAAGTTGTAGAACGCATCCTGGATACAGAATTGGGGCAACAAGTAGAGGACCCACAGGTCCTGCAGCGGATTGCTCGTCAGATGATCGACCCTGCATCTCGCCTGTAACCACGTGAGAACAGTGATTCATGAAGGGACGGATTCTCATACTGGATGATGACGAACTGCTCCTGGATTTCATGGATGAGCATTTGACTCTCCATGAATACAAAACATTTCCATTCTCCAACCCAATCCAGGCCATTGATTTTTTGGGGAGTGATGTCGTTGATTTGGTCATCACGGATGTCAAGATGGATGAAATGACGGGTGACGACATTCTTACCCACATCCAAACACACCACCCGGACACCGGTGTGATGATGATTACAGGATTCGGGAACATCAACCACTCCGTCAATGCTCTCCGGAAAGGAGCGTACGATTACGTAACCAAACCGTTCAAGTCCCGTGAATTGATCTATCGTGTCGACCGCTATTTCCAAGAACCGGTCAAACCTACTGCCTCCCCGCGCCATCACGTCAAACCGAATACTTCCGAAGTCGATACCGATTCAAAACCTGCGATCAAGAAGACGAACGCAGCCGAAGCGACCGTGCCGAAATTCATCGGAGAAGATCCGAACATTCAAGAGCTGCTTGACCTTCTTCCCGATATTGCACAAAACGATGCCCCCATTCTGATTCAGGGAGAGAGTGGAACGGGAAAGGAGGTGTTTGCCCACCAGATTCATGCCCAAAGCCTTCGATCCTCCCAACCGTATGTCAAAATCAATTGTGCCAACCTGCCTAGTGAACTGGTCGAAAGCACCCTTTTCGGTCACCTGAAAGGTTCTTTCACCGGTGCGATTGCCGACAAGAAGGGTGCCTTTGACGAAGCCGATGGGGGAACCCTCCTGCTGGACGAGATCACAGAGATAGATGTCGCCATTCAAGCCAAACTTCTTCGGGTTCTGCAGGAGAACGAGTTCTACCGTGTAGGGAGCCAAAAACCGGTCCGTGTAGATGTCCGCGTACTTGCAACGACCAACCGGTCCTTGTCGGAAGCGATTATCGATGGATCGTTTCGCGAAGACCTCTACTACCGGCTCAATGTCTTCCATATTCAAATTCCTCCGCTTCGTGAACGAATGGGAGACATCCCGCACCTTGCCCGTTTTTTTGCCGATCGTTACCGACAGCGCTACAATCTTCCCGAAAAAACACTCTCCGAAGACGTATTAACCTATTTGTCCAGTCAAGAGTGGCGCGGAAATGTCCGCGAGCTGGACAACCACCTCCACCGGGGTGTGATCCTGTCGGGGTCGAAACCGACCATCGATCGAACCCACATTGACAATGGACTCTTTTCTACCCTTGAAGAGGAGATTACGGGCGAGACCCTCAATGGATTGCCTCTCATGTCCATCGAAGACATGGAGCTGCAACTGATCAAAAAGGCACTCGAGCATACGAGAGGGAACCAGAAACAGGCGGCACACATACTCGGAATTACCGATCGAACCATCCGGAACAAGCTGCGACAAGCACAAGAAGAGACCTAGTCACGCCTCACGCATCATCCGTCTGGCACGTGACAAAAACCCGGTTCGGGACAGTGCAACGATCAATCGCCTCCGATACGTCTCGTTCGCAGGATCCCTCTCTTGCAACCACTCGTAGACGGGAAGAAGCAGTTCGAACCACCCCTCTTCTGCCATTCCGTCCATCAATATTTCCAGTTCCTGCAGATGATCGGGTGACGCCTGCTCCCGAGCCAGTTCATTTTTGATGCGAATCAGATACTGTGCGGCACGATCTCGATCCCGAGCCTGCAAGGCAATACGTATGGCACGAAGGACCACATTGTGACGTTCGACACCCTGAACCCGATCGACCAGTCTGTCCAATCCTTCAAGTGCACGAGTCAAATCACCCATCCCGATATCGAGATGAACCTGGCGGCGAATCAGCTCTACCCTCGACATTCGTCGATCCATACTCGCCTGGCTGCTTTTCTGCATCACCTCTTCATACTGACTCAGCGCTTGACGAGCAGCCCCTTTATCCCCTGAAAGATCCAGTATTCGATAGCGAATCAGGTATGAGAGCCACTGATATGGCGATCCGTTGGTCGCTCGATTTGTCAGTTCGAGTGCCTCTTCCCACCGATTCTGCTCGGCATAACTGGAGGCAAGTCCGTTGAGTGCAGTCAGCCGGTCCGACGGAAGGAGGTCGGAACGAGCGAGTAACGTCCGAAATTGACTGGCCGCAATCAATGGATTCTTCCGGTCCAGTGCGAACTCACCCATGGTCAACTTCCACGTCGGAGTATCTACTTCACCGGGCCTGGGAGGTTCCCCACGTAGAGCATCGAAAGGATGAGCTCCCCGGTTGATCCGAACAAACCCGGATCCAAAGAGAATCGATCTCTTCAACATGGACCGGCTGGCATCCGGGATATCCAATCCGTCAAACGGGGCGACCCACCCTCCTGGAATCAACCGGGGCTGATGGTAGACACGATCAATCTCCTCCTCTCTCTTCCATCGAATGTACGCCACTGGCCAACGACCCTCTTCGAGCCTGCCAGTCAGATGAAGGTCGTCCAAATCCAGTTGCTCGCCTCTTTCCAACAGAAGCGTCCACGGATATTTGTTTTCCTCCACGGCCCGATTCCACAGGCCCGCACGAGGAGTATCCGGCAGTACTTCTGTCCAGAGTACATCTCCCGGCAGGTGGATGGGTCGAGGCCGATCCGAAAGAATTCGAACAGATCCGAAATGATAGAGCCACTGAGCCACCTCCCGATTGTACCCGACAAGTGGATCGGATCCCAAACTAATCAAACAGAGTTGGATCTCCTCCTGACAGGAATGTTTGTGACAGCTGACAGTCATGCTTCCTCCGGATCCGACTTAAATAAAGTCAAGGAGTGTCACCTTGGTCATGCTCGAATGAACGGCCATTGCAGATTCATAGGCGATCTGAATCCGTTGGAGTTCGGAAAATGATTCTGCATAGTCTGTATCGACCAATTCACTTACATCCGATTCCTGCAGAATTGTAGAGGAAGAATAGGTCTCATAGAGGTGGTCCAACTGATTGACCCGGGTTCCAAGCCGGGAACCCAAATCGGCGATATGGTCAATGGCCTGGTCGACCTCTTCCATTCGAAGTCGGAGAGCATCCGTATCGTTATCATTCAGTGCCTGTTCGGCTCCCGACAGAATCTCGAACAGATCTCCGCCAGGAGTCCCCCGCAACGAATCGGTATCGATACTGATTTCTACCGATACACCGTCGCCGGCTGCGACCTTGGGCGCGACGCCGTTCCCCTTCATTTCGACGCCTCCGGGGCCGGTTCCGGTTATTTCAAACGGTCGTTCGTCACTGGCCGTACCAGCCAACAGATACCGATCGCCATAAGAGACGTTCAACGTATCTACAAGATTGTCACGCAATCCGCTAACCTGTCGAGCCAAATTCTCTCGAACATCGGGACCGGAGCTCTCGCTGAGCCCTTTGATCCCAATCTGCTTGACTTCAATCAACTGGTCCAGACCCTGATCAATCGCTTCTTGTGCAAGACGGGCCTGCCGCAGACCACTGCTGATATTCCTTTGATACTGCTCCTCTTTCCGGATATTACTCTCGATGACCCGGCTCTGTTCAAATGCAACCGGACCTTGGGATGCGAACCGAACCCTCCGGCCGCTGGAGAGGTCCGACTGCACCTTCCCCATCTGGCGGCGGTTCGTCTGGATATCCCGCATGAACGAATCGAAAAGCGTCTTTTGTGTAATTCTCATGATTCTTACCTCAACATGGCAATGAGTGTGTCATAGGTGTCCTGTGCAGCTGTCATCATTCGGGCGGCCCCTTGATAGGCGTTCTGATACTGGATCAACATGGCAAGCTCCTCATCCAGGTTCACCCCGGCCACCTGCTCCTGTTGGTTTTTGAGCATCTGAATTTCCGACTCCCTTGACTCCATTTGAGCTTCCAGTTGATGAATCTCTCGTCCGGGACCGGCAATCATCTGTACGGCTTGATCCCCGATCTTGCGATGACCAAAAAGTGCTTTGTCCCGGAGAGAGGCCATCTCGATCGCCAGTTCTCCGTTCCCTGCGGTCTCGGACTCAGTCGAAGCTGCGATATGTTCATGATTCTGAAGAATTTCGTCCCGAACCTGAATTCCGGATGCCGTCGTACGCGTCGGGTCAAAAAAGTGGCGTTGCTGGTCATCTTCGAGACCGTACCCGGAGATATGAACCTGATTCACTTCCTGAACCACTGTTTCGGCCAACTGGTCCAACTCTATTCGAAAGTTCGGAATCTGATCATTGATCATCTCCAGATCGGCGCCCAAGGCTCCTTCCGTGACATGGACGTTTTTCCCGTTGGCCAACCGGACATGCATCTCCTCCGACCCGGTTCGGAATTCCGGCTTTAGCTCGTGCCAGGATGTTTCGTCCACCACCAGAATTCCGTTTATCCGAATCTCCATGGAATCCAGCCCGGAAACCTGACTCTCAAAGCCAACAAGCCGGGATAGCTCCTCCATCTTCGCGACGCGAAGATCCAAACTACTGTAATCACCTTGTCCCTTTGCCTCGCCGCGACGGATGGACTCGTTGAGCGTGTGAATATCTCTCAGGAGGCCATTGATCTCCTCGATGTTCGACCGTGCTGAATCTTGAGCCAATTCACCTGTACGATCATTGGATCGACTCATTTCGTGCAATTTATGGGTCAGCTGCACCGCCTCGGAAGCTACGGCATTTCGCATGCTCATGTCCTGCGGGCTGGAAGAGAGATCTGAAAACGAATCAAAGAATTTACTCAATCTTACATCCAGATCACTCCCGGAATCGGAGGTCATGGCTGCCTCCAAACGCTGGAGATGGGACATTTTTTGCTCCATGAACCCCATGCTGTGCTGTTTGTCTGACAGTATCTGGTCATTAAGTTCGTCCCGAAGGCGCTGGACCTCTGTCGCATTGACACCCAATCCGATGTGGTATCCGGTGAGCTGATTGCCGGCCGGTGAACTGATTGCCCGCTGCCGGGAGTATCCCGGCGTCTCGGCATTGATCACATTGTTGGATGTGACCGACAGTGAACGCTGCATGTGTCGGAGACCGCTCCGGGAGATTTCAAATAGAGTACGCATCCCTTATACCTCGCGATTGATGGTCATTCCGGAAGGCGAATCCATCTGCTCTCCGCTCTTCAGGTAGCTCTCTTTTTCCTGATCCTGCTTTCGAAACAACGTCTTGAGAAGGTGTTCGTTGTGATTTCGTGCAAAAACGAGCAGTTCCTGTACCTGACTCTCTTTCCGGTGAACCTGAGTGGACGTCTTCGTCAGACGCTTTCGCCATTCTTGAAGCCTCTCCCGCTTCTCCGGGTATCGCTCCATCAATCTACTCCAACTCTCATCGGGTTCCGGTTCGTCATGACGGCCAAGTAGTGCATGCACCGTCTCCTGCATCGTCTCTTTTTCACGTCGGAATCGGTTTGTCAATTCCATCTGCTGTTCGGTCACGTTTTCCATCTGGTCGACATCGGACTGAACAACAGCCCGCGATTGTGACTCCATCAGGAGCATCAGATCATCCGACAGCTTCTCCATTCGTTCAACAGACATTCGAAGCTCTTCCCATTCCCGATGGCCATCCATTTCATTCATCATGCGTCTCACCGGTTTCATTTACATCTGACGGTGCCTGCCGGCCCCAAAAATGCTCGACCATATCTGCCATTCCGAGCGCACGCTCCGATGCCAACGCATCGGCCAGTGTATCCACGATTCTGCCCCGAACCATCTGCCCGGTTCCACTGGTTCCAAAAGAGTTATCGGCCGTACTGAAAGAATCTTTCGTAATCTGTTCAACCAAATGCCGTGCAAAGAGTTTTTCAAATCCATCGGCAACCTCCTGCATCTTTAATTCCTGCCTTGATGAGTGTTGATCCAGCTGTATTACCCCGGAACTCCGAATTGGATCCATCGCCATATCTACTCCTCGTACATTGAGTTTTCGTATTCTCTTTTTCCCTACATAACAATGAGTTGACCCCGTAATGAGCCCGCTCGATCCAGGGCTTGAAAAATCGATATGATATCCCGGGGTGTAAGACCGAGTTGACTCAAGGAACCAGCCAACTGCTGGACCGTTGTTTCCGGCTCCAGCACCAGAGTTTGAGCCGCACTCTCACTCACAGCCACTTCCGGCACAGGCACCACCACGGTCTCCCCTTGACCAAACGGATTGGGTTGGCTCACAAAAGGCCGGACCTGAGTACGGACTTGAACACTTCCATGAGAAATCATGGCATCGTCAACGAGAACCTCCCCGCCGGCTACGATGGTCCCGGTTCGTTCGTTGATGACCACACGTGCCGGTGAATCGACGTCAATCTCCTCTTCCAAGAGCATACTGGTAAACAGCGTTCTGTTCTCCGGGACTTGCGCATTTCCAGGCCACTCGACCTCTACCCGACCAGCATGGGTAACCGTGGCGATCTCTTCTCCAAACCGGGTATTGATGGCCTCGACGATGCGACGGGCATTGGTGTAATTGGGTTGGCGAAGATGAAGCCCGAGTGGGACGTCCCCGTCAAGCTCATACGGCAGATTGGACTGGACAACTCCACCTCCGGGAATGGTTCCCGTCAATGTTTGATTTCGGGACACTCGCGCACCCGGGATTTCAGCCGTAATTCCACCCACGACCAGAGGGCCCTGTGCCCGGGCCAAAATCTCCTCGTTCTGTGGGTCCATCAGTGGTGTCTGCAACAGAACCCCTCCCTGCAGACTACTTGCGTCACCGATTGAAGAGATCGTCACATCAATCTCGCTTCCTCGTCCGTGATACGGACTCACACTGGCCGTCACCATCACTGCTGCCACATTGCGTGTCCGCAGCATCTCTCCATCTACCCGAATCCCGAAATTCTCGAGCATATTGGCAATTGATTGGACAGTGAACGTTGCGCCCCGCCGACTTACGGTCCGGTCGCCGGTTCGATCCAGTCCGGTCACCAATCCATACCCAATCAGCTCGTTCCGGTCGGTATCCTCAATCTGAACGAGATCAGAGATTCGGGTCTGTGCATCGGCCGGCCGGGGCAGAAGAACCCAGACGAGAAGAATCATCCAAAAAACACCTTGAACCGTGCATTCCGTCCGACTTCCCACACCCATCCAACCGGCTATCCACTCTGTTGTGCAACGTCTCATGGATTCACACTATTGAAGTTCCCGTGACAAGATCGCGCCACCCAACAGTAGCCCGACTCCGGTAAAAACCACTTTCCGAATGACTCCTTTCCGCTGCTTTACCTGATCCAGGTCCTCCTGCTTGTGGTATCGAATCGTTGCATTGGCGACTCGCCAGGAGAGCACCTCGTTTTGATCATTGACATCATTTGGCCGAACCACTCCACTCAACTCCATTGTGTGCTTCTCCCCATTGATTTCAGTCATTCGGCTACCCTCCACAGTCAAATCTCCCCGCGGATTCACCTCGACAACCTGGACACTCAAACTCCCTTCAAGTAGCTGCCGCTGATTGGAAAGATTGCGTTCGTCCGCTCCGTAATCGACCGACGCATCGGCACCAAACGTCGGTTCAAACGGTAGAAAATTTCCGGATACCGACCCGGAAGTCGCTCCTTCCGATTGAGTCGAACGTCTTGAATCACTGGTCGTACTTCCCGATATATTTTCCGAAAGGATGACGGTAATCACGTCTCCCACTTCATTTGCTTTCACATCCTGATAGAGGGATTGCTGTGCCTGCACGTCAGACGGCACAATCAGTCCCGCCAGCAGAAAACCGGTAATCCACCCATAGGCCGCGATTTGTTGACTTCCATCGTTCATTGTGTCCTCTCCCAACGTAGTGTTTGTGAATCCCGGACGACCGCACGATAGCGTTTACGCGTCTCCCGGCTATAGAAACCAATGACATCTCCAATCGCTCCACGTTCGCGAGCCTCACCATCCACAATGATCTCCAGACCTTCTCTCCGGTAAATCATCCGAACCTGATCCCCTGCCTCCACGATCGGGTCATTCATGACATCCGTTTCCAGAAACGGTTGTCCCGGCATGTGTACGGACCGGACCGTTTTCCCGACCAACTCGTCAGCGGAATTTGACAATCGATTCTCCAGTCGCGCCACAGCCACCCAAGATCGCTCAAGATCATCCGGAGTGATGGCTTCACCTGCTTCCAATCGCTGACGGGCAACCGGCAGGAGTTCCTCGAGTTCCAGCGCAAATCGGGCCTGAAATGACACGCGTTCTCCACGACTCTCGGCCACCACATCCACAGTGGCATACCGGTCGATCGGACGAACAAGCGCAAGACTTTTCAGTTGCGTCGGATTCAACCGAAGCAACTGCCCCGGGATCCATCTCGGAGAGAGTTCAAATCGAATCTCCCGTCCCGACAGGCTCTCTTCCAGTAGTTCACTCACTCGTTCGATGAGTACCTCCTGCATGGCAGGGCGATCCGGTTCGGCCCGAACAGGTTCGACAAGACCTGAAATGATCATCAAAAGCATCCACATCATCACAAGGTTATCGTTTGATTCCGTTGGTCATCGACATCATGTCTTCGGCAGTCTGAACCATTTTGGAATTGGTCTCGTAGGCACGTTGTGCCTCGATCAGACGAACCATTTCGGTCACGATATCGACATTGGATCCTTCCAGATACCCTTGACGGACTTGTCCGAAACCATCCATGCCCGGAGTACTGTAGAAAGGAATTCCGGAAGATTCCGTCTCGGCAAACAGATTGTCACCCATGGCTTCCAAACCTCCGGGATTCACAAACTTTGCCAATTCAATCTGACCCAAATCCACCGTCTGGTTGTCCCCAGCCATGAGTGCGGTTACCATTCCGTCCTGTGACACCTCTACGGCAACGGCATCCGGGGGTACTTCAATATAGTCTGCGAGTGGCAACCCGGAGTTGTTCACCAACAGACCCGAGGCATCCTGGCTAAAGTTTCCGTCCCGGGTATAGGCCACAGACCCGTCAGGCATCTCGATCTGAAAGAATCCACTACCCTGGATGGCCAAATCGAGTGCATTTCCGGTCTCTTGTGCAGCTCCTTGTGTGAAGTTTCGGATGGTTGAGACCGCTTGAGCTCCATGACCAATCTGAAGAGATGGAGCATCGTTGTTCACCTGACTGGCAGACGCCCCGCGACGGGAGGTGGCAATCGTCTCGTAGAAGAGGTCCTGAAACGCGATCGTACTCTTCTTGTATCCGGTTGTGCCGACGTTGGCCAGGTTGTTTGCGATATTATCGACCGACTTTTGTTGGGCACTCATTCCCAAGGCAGCTGTACTCAATGCTCTGAACATGTGAATCCGATTTGGTTATTGATTGTGGCAGACATCCTGCTGCCGTTTTTCATTCGATTTCGACACGATCCATTTCAGTGAATCGAGACGTGGGGATGAACCTGCGGGTCAGAATCGACCAAGAGACTGATTCGCCTGGCCCAACATTTCATCGGAACTTTGCAGGGCCCGCTGTTGTGCTTCAAACAGCTGCATGGTCTTCATCATGGCAACCATCTCCTGGAGCGGCTCTACATTGGCTTTCTCTACATATCCTTGATGAATACGGGATTCTCCATCTGCATTCTCCCACTCGAAATTGGCCCGATCGGATCGGAAATATCCGCGGCCCTGTCGCTCCAGACTGGACGGATCCTCTACTCGTGCCAATTGAAGCCGCCCTTGAATCTCGTCATCGATGCGAAGAGTCCCGTCTGCTGCAATTTCGAGGATCCCTGCTCTGCCACTCTCTTCCAGCCCGTGAAAAACCTCCGGGATCTGGACAGGTCCGTCGGTTCCTACGACCTTTCCTCCGCGACCATCCACCAACTCCCCGTCCGGATTCAGATGGAACCGTCCATCCCGGGTCAACAGCCTCTGCCCGTCTTGATCAATCACGAAAAACCCCTCTCCGTCGATTCCCAAATCCAGAGGATTTCCAGTCGATTCAAGCACACCTTGCGTCATTTGAACCGTGGTTCGTCCGGCCGGTCGGTCTACGGGAACTCCATTCTCCATCTCTGTAGCCAACTCCTGAATGAATCGACTTCCCTTGAAACCGGGCGTCTGCAGGTTGGCCAGATTGTCGGCTGTCACTTCCTGAGCCCGGGACAGCATCTGCATCGCTTGTATGTGGGATTCAAATCGATCGATCATTCTGCAGAAATATTTTTACGGTTCCCGGGGTCTCTCCATCCGGACGTTCACCCCAACGGGAGACCATCGTTCAAAATCTGTGCCACCCCGACTGACCTCGCCCACTTGTCGCTTGTTGCCGGTGCGTTCGAACAGGAGGGAAAAGTTTTCCCCGAAGTTGGAGGAAATCTCCATGATCAAAAGCGAATCTCCTCTGAATGCTCCATTTCCGGGGGTACGCGCATCTGGTACCGTATTTGATCTTCTCCCCGTGTCATGTCAGATAAAAATCAGGATCAGGAAAAGACGGAAGAGCCCACACTGCGCAAACTCGAAGAGGCGCGGAAACAGGGGAATGTGAGCCTCAGCAAGGAGGTCTCCTCCGTTGTTCTCATGTCGGTTTCTGTCTTGGTACTGGTCTGGACCGGCTCATCTGTCTATAACAGAACCGAATCGCTCATGTCCCTCTTCTTCCAGGATGCTGCAATCCCATTGGAGGACCAGGAACAGGTCATTGAGGTTTTGGAGAGCGCCCTGATGATCGGAATGGAGATGATGATGCCGCTTATGATCGTTCTGATGATGACGGCTCTGATTGTAAATCTCGCTCAAACCAAAGGCTCCTTTTCCATGAAAACCATGGAGCCGAAAATGAGCAAAATAAGTCCTGCAAGTGGATTGAAGCGGATATTCTCTTCCAAAGGAGCCGCCGAACTGGTCAAAGGGTTTCTTAAACTGGTCATTGTCGCCGTGGTCATCTACTTCACTCTGAGAAGCGACATCAATGAGTTCCTCTCGTATGTCCTGCTACCCATTGACCAGTCATTGCCACAGGCAGGATCCTATATCCTGAGCTTTTTGACTCAGATCTTGAGCGCCCTCTTCCTTCTGTCGGTAGCCGATGCAATCTACCAACGCTATCAACACCGGAAGGATCTTCGCATGAGCAAACAGGAGGTCAAGGACGAATTCAAAAACACGGAAGGGGATCCGAAAGTCAAAAGTCAGCGGAAACAGTTTGGTCTCTCCTTGCGACAGAAAAAGCGACTGGATCACGCCGTTCTCGCTTCCGATGTGGTGGTCACCAATCCAACCCACTATGCCGTAGCCCTGAAATATGATTCGGATCAAAACGATGCTCCGGTCGTGATGGCCAAAGGGAAACGGCTCAAAGCGCTCCGAATCAAAGAGCTCGCCCGAGAATACGAAATCCCGATGGTGGAGAATCGCCCGATTGCCCAAGCCTTGTTCGCGTCTGCCAGGGAGGATGAAGCGATCCCGGCAGATCTCTACAAGGCCGTTGCCGAAATCCTTGCCTATGTCTACAAAATGAAGAATCCATCGTAAAATCGATCCCATGCCCCCACTGAAACTTGATTTCGACCTGTTCCGGTCAACCTTCTTCAGGACCGATGTACTCATCTCCTCGAGTATCATCCTGATCCTGATGATCATGATCTTTCCGTTTCCGGCCGTTGTGATGGACTTCTTTCTGGCGATCAATATTTCACTCTCACTGATCGTATTGCTGGTCGCTTTCTATACCCTGAAACCTTTGCAGTTCGCTGTATTCCCGGGTATGCTCCTGCTGCTTACCCTGTTTCGACTTGCCTTGAATGTGGGCACCACTCGCCTGATCCTGAGTGAGGGGTATGCCGGATCGATTATTGAATCCTTTGGCGGATTCATCGTTCAGGGAAATTTTGTCATCGGGATCATCATCTTTTCCGTTCTTGTCATTATCAACTTTGTTGTGATCACAAAAGGGGCGACTCGAATCGCAGAGGTGGCTGCCCGTTTCACACTCGATGCCATGCCGGGGAAGCAGATGTCCATTGATGCCGACCTGAGCGCCGGACTCATAAGCGACGAGGAGGCGAAAGCCCGGAGAGAGGAGATCTCCAGAGAGGCCGACTTCTACGGTGCCATGGACGGAGCCAGTAAATTTGTACGAGGGGATGTGATTGCCGGGCTTCTTATTACATTCATCAATATCATTGCCGGGCTCATCATCGGAACGATACAGCAGGGCATGAACATGCTGGAAGCCGTTCAACTCTACACCCTGCTTACAATCGGGGATGGATTGGTCTCCCAAATTCCGTCCCTTCTCATCTCCACTGCCGCGGGGATCATCGTTTCACGAGCCGCCTCCGAAGGAAATCTGAGTGACGAGCTTACCAGTCAACTTACAGGAGACCCGAAAACAGTCGTAATTGGCGCCTTCTTCGTCTTGCTTATCGGCTTGCTGCCAGGAATTCCGATTCTCCCGTTCTTTTCCATCGGCGGGATCTTTCTATTTATCGCCTGGCATACCTGGAAAAAGAATGAATCGGAGTTGGAAAGTGAGCGACTCATCGAACAGAAACAGCAGCAGGCCGACAACAAGGAGGAGCGGGTCGAAGACTATCTGCTGGTCGATACGCTGGAACTGGAGATCGGCTACAGCTTGATCCCGATGGTGGAGCCCTCTCGGGGGGGCGACCTTCTCGACCGCATGACGTCACTCCGAAAACAGTTGGCAGCCGAACTCGGTATCATCATCCCCTCTATCCGAATCCGCGACAACGTTCAGCTCGACACCAATCAGTATGTGATCAAACTTCGCGGAAATGTACAGGGGCAGGGAGAGGTGATCCCCGGCTACTACCTGACACTTCTCCCATCGGATTTCAAACCTGAAATTCAGGGGATCGAAACCAAGGACCCTACATTCGGAATGGATGCCCTCTGGGTAAGTGGAAATAATCGTCCGGCAGCGGAAAAGTATGGCCTCTCCGTCATTGACACCGGGGCTGTGATTACGACTCATTTGATGGAGGTTCTCAAAAAATCGGCGCACAAATTAATGGACCGTCAGATGGTCAAACGGCTCATCGACAACGTCAAAGAACATACCCCTGCACTGGTGGAGGAGCTTGTCCCCGACGGCATGAGTCACGGCGAAATTCAGAGCGTTCTAAAACGACTTTTGCGTGAGCGGATTCCAATCAAGGATTTAATCACAATTTTGGAGACCCTTGCGGATCACTGCAAGACAACACAGAATCTGGATGTCTTGACAGAGTACTGCCGTGCTGCCCTCTCGGAGACCATCACAAGGCAGTTTCTCACTGACGAGAAAAAACTGGTTGTCGTCATGATGGACGCTTCTCTTGAATCCCGTTTGATGGGACAAGCCAAACAGGGATCCCTCAATGCCAACACACTTGGCTTCTCCCCGCAACAGGTCGAAACCCTTTATCGCCAATCGGCCGAACTTTTTGACCGAATGATTCGGCAAGGCTACGACCCGATCCTTCTTACATCTCCAGTTCTTCGTCATACGCTCTACGAATTTTTGGCACCAATTTTGCCAGACATCCATGTACTCTCATACAATGACATCAGTCCGGATGTACAGTTTTCCACATTCGACAGACTGAGTATAGAGCACGCTCAACTTGAAGAAGCGAACGTGACATGATTCTGAAAAAATTCTCGGCACCCACCCTGGAGGCGGCCAAGGCAGAAGCCAAAGAGGTCTATGGGGAGGATTTTGTCCTTCTTGAGAGTGACCCGTCCTCCCTGAATGGAGATGCACAGATCACGGTCATTGTGGACCAAAGAAAAGAAACATCGGTTGCCGGCAACCACCGACATGAAGAGCCGCTGGTCGTCATAAGGCCGACACCGGTTCAGGGTGCTTCCCCCGGGAGAAGACGATCCCCACTCGAATCGGTTCGGTTGTTTGCACGTGCGCAGGAGAACGGGAATATGGAGAGCCGGGACCCGGAACCCGTTGTGACGACATCTTACAATCGTTCCATGGCTCGTCCAGGATCACCCGGACTTCGAACATCTCTCCGTAAAAATGGTCATAAAGCGGGGCAACCGTTATCGTCGGACACGCCGGAACCATCAAAGCCAGAGGTTGATCCGAATCCCGAACCAAGGGATTCCCTGACTCAGGAGCTTGTTGGGGACCGACCCCGATCCAACCCATTGGTTCAATCGGATCGACCCCGACAAAATCCGGTCCGGGAAGACCGGCAGCATCGCCGGGAGCTCGAAGCGGTACATTATCGGTTCGATCAGATTGAATCGATTCTCAATAGCTCGATTCTGGCAGCCAATCTGGAATATCTTGCTCACCCTTCGTTCCAACAACTGGTCAAGGTGGGGGTGCATCCGACGGTCATTTCCGGCTGGTTTTCCTCCATCCTGCAGAAAGGCATTGATCCCTACAACAACGGGCGAACCTTTATGCATGAATTGGCAACCATTCTTCGTACAACCTTGTCACGCCAATCTGAAACTCCGACCCGGCCGTTTCTTCTCTTTACGGGTCCTTCCGGTGGAGGGAAAACGGCACTGATTCAAAAACTGGCTCTTCACCCGGATTTTATGGGAAAGCAGTCGGTTGCCGTGGTGAGTGTCATGACGACGGGAGACACCCCTTACTACACGGTCCTGAATCCCTTCTGCCGGGACTGCGACATCCCGTACTACGAGGTGACTCCGGAGGAGAATCTCGCTTCTTATAAGGAGGAGTGGTCGACATATGATCATGTACTGATTGACACCCCGTCTCTCCAGGTTCAACAACCGGAAAGTTTCAGGGGTTTTCGCGATCAACGAAAGTGGCTATCGGAATGCGGGCCCATGGAGGTCCATTATGTGGTCAATGCGGCCAGTCAGTCTCTCTATTTTCAGGGAGAGACACCTTCCAGCCACCCGGTTCGACCCGATTATCTGGATATCACTCATTTGGACGAGGTGGTAAAATGGGGACACTTGATCCCGATGTTCCAGAAGCTGGAGATACCAACCCGTTATGTAACGGCCGGAGTCGATATTCCGGAGAGTCTCATGCGGTTTGATCCAGCCTGGTTTACACGACAGCTGCTCAAGAAGGAGTCGACGATATGACCCGAAACAACATGACAACAAGAGTAGAATTACAGATCCAACCGTTTGTCCTCTCGGTGTTGAGCGGGAAGGGTGGCGTTGGCAAGAGTTTAACCTCGGTGAATGTGGCGGTGACGTTGGCAGGGATGGGGTACAACGTGGTTTTGGTGGATGCCGATCCGGGATTTTCCAACTGTGCAACACTTCTTAATGCCCCGGTAGAGTATAGTGTCGCCGACTGGCTGGCAGGTCACTGTTCACCGGAAGAGTGTATTCAGACGGTCGGATCCATCCGTCTGATCACAGCTGCAGACGACCCGGCAGAATCCCGTCGATCTGTGGATCCCCTGCTGGACGGATTGGATCGTCTCTTGCATCACGTGGCGGTCGACGCCGACTGGATCATCATGGATACTCCTGCCGGCGCGAGCGAGATTACCTATTGGGCTCTCGACCAATCGCATCTTGGAGTTCTGATGTTGGTCGACGAACCAGCGTCCATCTCCGATGTTTACAGACTCTGCAAACACATCTATCGCATCGATCCGGGATACCCGTTTGCAACGATCGTCAATCGATCCGAGAATGTGGACTCCGGAGCCGATACCCGGCAACGTTTCAACACTGTCCTGAACTATTTCTTGAAGAAAGAACTCCCTGGGTTGGGCATTCTCCCTGAATCAGATACCATCCAAAGAGCGATACAGACACAACGCCCTCTCCAAAGCGTGGACCCGGACGGGCCGGAGCAACGTGAATTTGAGTTTATCGCCGAAAATCTGATTGGCCGTGCAGGACGGGTACCGAGCGTCGGTATTCCGGTTTCGACTCCAGACGAAACGACGAGGTGACATGATGCTACTGCGACTGACTCTGATTATCTCATTGATCAATTTCATCCTGCTCCTTTTGAATGGCAGCGCCATCGATCGTGCCCTTCACCGAAGCCTGTTGATCTTCATGATCCTCTTTGCTGTCATCCATTTGGGTTTTCTTCTTTTTAATCTGATTCAGACATCCATACCCGACAAATCCGGGCAGAAGAAAAAAACGATGGATGGAAAAGGCGAACCTGCAAACGAATCGTGAGAGACATGCAGTCCGCCTCCCTCCAACAATTAATTGAGCTCTATTTTTCGGATCCGACAGACGGCTTGCGTCACGCAATTATTACGAAGTCGATTCCACTCGTGCGGAGTATCCTCGGGAAAATTCCTCGACCGGACCATCCCTTGTCAGACCTTCAGGATCTCGAAAGTGTTGGCATCAACGGCGTGCTCCAGGCAATCGAGAGTTACGACCCCTCCAAGGGGATCCAGTTTAATACATTTGCCTATTACCGCATACGTGGCAGTATGATCGACTATCTTCGGATGATTGACCAACTTCCGAGGAACCAGCGGTCAAGCTATGGAAAAGTACAAGAGACAATGGCTCGCCTGTCTCAGGAATTGGGTCGTGAACCCCTTGACCAAGAAGTGGCCGACTCTCTGGAGATGACTCTGTCCAGCTATCACACCCTGCTTTCAAGTGTTCAACAACGAAACGCCCTCTCCCTCGACCAATCCGGGTCCGGTGAAAACCCTGCCAGTATCTACGACTTTTTTGCCGACGAGAGCACACCTCTTCCCGACCAGGAACTGGAAGAAGAAGAATTACTACAACAGTTGGCCACCCACGTTCAGCAACTACCGGAGAAGGAGCGGCTCATCCTCACACTCTATTTTTATGAAGATCTCACGATGAGTGAAATCGCTCTGCTTTTGGATCGGACAGAAGCCCGTGTATCCCAGATTATCGGAAAAATTCTTCTTCGTCTCCGTGCAGCCATGAAAAACCCACACAACGCTATCCGGCCGGCATGATCTCCTCGAGAAGGAGCTCAAGAAACTCAAACATCCGGTCAAACATCATTTCGAAAGCGACCGGGAGCCAGGGCAGTACCCAGAGCAACAGTGCAAATCCAACCCCCAACTTCAATGGCAAGGCGATGAACATGACGTTCGCTTGGGGCATGATTCGGGCAAAAATGGCGAGTGAGAGGTCAAGCAGAAAGAGCAGAATCATAAACGGGCTTGCTATCTGAACGGCAATCAGAAAGAGGTAGGTCGCTACTTCCAGCATGAACGGCCCAGCCAGTTCAATCCGGGATTGATTCAACGGAATCACCTCGAAACTACGAGCAAGCGCGTTGATGTAGAGTTTGTCACCATCCATCGCCAGAAAAACCAGCAGAGCAAGCATGGTAAACAGATTACTGACCAGTGTGCTTCGCTGTTGAGTCATTGAATCTACCAATTCTGCAAACGCAAGAACGATTTTCAGGCTTATCAATCGACCGGCCATCTCCAGTCCAGCCATGATCAACTGTCCGACAAGGCCCATTGCAACTCCGATCAATACTTCGGTTCCGATCGCAAGACTCACATAGATCCAACCGGCATCCATCGGAATTTCGGTATGAACACCCGGAATCACCGGATAGAGAAGAACGCTTGTGATCAGAGCAAAAAAGAGTTTGACCTGACTGGGGAATGCCGCCGAACTGAAGAAGGGAGCGGTCATGATCATGGCTCCCACACGGGTAAAGATGAGGAAGCAGGAGATCAGGTAGTCGGCGGAAAGAAAGCTCTCCATGGGTTGGCAGCTACCGGCTGATTTGGGGGATGAACTCCAAGACTCGTTGCATAAAATCAATTGCGAACTGAAGCATGAAACCGAACGTAAAAAAGAGAATAATCACGACGACGATCATCTTCGGAACATAACTCAAGGTCATCTCCTGTATGGAGGTAGCCGCCTGAAAGACAGCAATCGCCAGACCCACGATCAGAGCACCAGCCAGAATCGGGGTCGAGAGAACAATCAATGCGACGAGCATCTCCTGAAGCCAGTAGAGTGCAGTTTCTACATTCATCTCTTCATCGGTTACTGAAAACTTTCAATCATGGACTGAACCAGCAGATACCAGCCATCGGTCAAAACAAATACCAGAATTTTAAAAGGGAGAGAGACGAGTACAGGGGGTAGAAAGATTATTCCCATTGAAAGCAGAACCGAAGCAACGACCAGATCAATTACCATAAACGGGAGGTAGATCATAAACCCGATTTGAAAGGCAATCCGAAGTTCACTGATGATGAATGAAGGCACCACGACATAGAGTGGGAGTTCACGGACGCCATCTACCTGCTCCATCTCTGCCATATCCATAAAATAGAGCAGATCCTGATCCCTGGTTTGGCGAACCATAAATTCTTTGAGTGGAATGGTCGCTTCCTGAAGTGCCGCAACCTGGGTCATCTCTTCCGAAAGATACGGCTGAATAGCTCGTTCATGAAGCTCCTGAAACGTCGGCATCATAATAAACAGCGTCAAAAACAGAGCCAGTCCGATAAGCACCTGATTGGGTGGCGATTGCTGAGTACCCAGACCCATTCGCAAGAAGAAGAAGACGACGATGATTCGGGTAAAGCTGGTCATCATCGTAACAAAAGCAGGCCCAAAGGAGAGAACCGTAATCAAAATGAGTGCCTGAATCGCGACGGTAAAATCTTCAGCTTCCCCACCGATAGACAGATCGATTTGAGGCAGTGCTTGAGCCGTGACACCCCCAAATGGACCCAATGATGGAGCCTGCCAGGCACCCTCCCCCAAAAGTCCGAAAAAGAACAGGAGAAGAAGGCTCGTCCACCCCACAAGCAACGTACGAACCACCCACGGCCATCCGTTTAACCGGTCACGCATCGTTTCCCCTCACCTGATTCCAAAAGGTTCGAAACTCGACACTACGATTGTTCGTCTCCGCTTCAACCCATTCCTCCTGACTGTATCGATGCAACAGTTGAACAGGGCCCTGGAGACTCACACCCACGACCCATACCTCGCCATTGATATCCATAATTTTCAATTCGTTCCCGGAACCCAGGGAAACCGTCTCTTTGGTCCGGTCGACACCCGCTCGGGGCTTTTGACCCGCCTTGTAGACCAGCAGGTACCAGACACCGGCCAAAAGTGTGGCAAGAACAATAAACGTTGTCACGGCAGGAAGAAACGGCCCTCGACGAGACGACGCATGGTCGTTGTGTGCCTCCCCGTCAGGCACTGGATCGATTGCATGAACATCCGTTGTACCCCGGACCGATTCGATCCTCGGAGAGACCTGATCCGGATCACCTGTTCCGAACTCCATCCTGGAGACAATCATCAGCCAGAGCAGGAGCAGAATGGCCGCTACACCCAGAACTGTCCGGAGCCACCACTGCGGATCCCGATTGCTTCGCTCCGTCCACCTTCTCAAATCCATTACTGCAACTCCACCATCTTCTGACGGGTTGTGATCAGATTGGAAATACGAACTCCGAAATGCTCATCGATCACGACGACCTCGCCGTATGCAATTTTGTGCCCATTCACCAGAATATCGACCGGTTCCCCGGCCAACCGCTCCAGTTCGATAACCGATCCCCTGGTCAATTCCAGTACCTTGCCGAGTGGCAATTCAATCCGGCCGAGCTCGACAGAAAGATCCATTTCGATATCTTTCAGAAGCTCCAGACCCCGTGCTCCCTTTTCAGGGGATAAATCCTCATCCTCAAACTCCTCGAATTGAATATGTCGCCCACTAATCACCGACTCTCTGGATCCTTTTGATGACGCCAATTCATCCGGATTCATGGACTTGAATTCGTTCTCTTCTTCACTCATGGGGCTCCCCTTGTCTGTTGCAGATCGTTGATCAGGTTTGTTGACGTCCGATGACACCGTTCTGTTCTCACCATCCGTCTCGGGTTCTTCGCTATCCTGAGCGGCATCAAGGGTCAACTCCTCCAATGTTTCCGGAAGGTGATTGCTCCCCAGCCAAATCGTTGCCAACAGTGTATTCTCCCCGAATCCATTGGCATGCAGTGTAATGCAGAGATATCGATCCCGTTTTGGAGAGTTGAAATATCGCGAAGCTGTGACCAGTTCCACGTTTTCCGGTTCCACTTCGATGCCTGCCCGCAGGAGCGCATCCTGTACCGTCGTTTTCAGTTCACCGGCGAATCGCTGAATCAGATCCCGGCTAACCTCGTTGAGAGCCGTCTCCTCGATACCCATCATGCGCGAAGAGAGTACCGGCAGCCACGCTTCATCGAGTTGAACCAAGAGCTCCCCCCGTTCGGGGTCCTGCAGAAGAATGGAGACTCTGGTCTTGTCTTCAGGCTCCTTCAGCTCGCTTGCAGTGAACAAGGATCGATCCTCTTCGGAGAGAGTTATAGATTCTTTGAGTAGAGTGGATAGAAAGGATTGGGCAACCGAAAGCCCTTCACGAAAGATGTCATTCCAGTGTGTCATCATTACAACAGATCTTTTTCATGAATCTCTTCGCGCATCCGAAGAATACGTACCGCTTTTCGGCCTCGTACCAAACCCGGATACGCCTCCATCTTCTGTTCTCCATTGATTCGAATCTGCAATGGATCAATCAACTTCTGACTCAGTGCGATGACATCGCCCTCTTTGAGTCTCAGAATGTCTCTCATACAGAGCCGGGCTTCTCCCAATAGAGATTGAATGGTCACGGGTACATCCTTGAGTGTACATTTGTACGCTTCAAGCTCTTCACCCCCCAATCGTCTCTTTTGATCACTCTTCTCCCGATTGATCATAAAATCACTCAAAATCTCTTTGAGAAGAGTGTACTGATACGAGACGACCATTTCGGATCGTTGACCCAACACCTCGATCGACATCCGGGTCACGATGGATGGATCCAGTGTGATTAAATCAATGTTCTCCGGTTTGTTCTCATAGACCGCTTTCTTTAATTGGAGCTTCACAGACGGTTCCCATGCAACCAACACCTCCCGAATGACATCGCCCATGACTCTCTCTACAATCCGCTCTTCAATCAGCGTGAGAGACCGGGGATTGTGAAATTCGGAAAACCGGCCTCCACTCTGCCTTTCAATCAGAAAAATGCAGAATTCGGTCGGAAGTGAGAGAATGATCTCCCCCGGCAGTTCTTCAAATGTGAGCATGTAGATTACCGACGGGCTCGGCAATGTCTCCAGCAAAGCATTGGTCGATATCTGATCAATACTCTGCAACCCGATTTCGACCCGTTGACGAAGAGCCGAGCTGAAGACTCGATTCAGGTTTCTGGCCATCATATCGTGCGTCGAACGCAAGGAGCTGAGAATCTCTTTGCTAAAAAGTTTTGGCTCCCGGAAATCGTATGATTCCACAAACTTCTCTCTCCGGGTTGCAGTGAGGGATCGCCTTTCACTCATCACGGCTCCACTGTTCGATACGCGACTCCGTATCATTTCATATTCACAGGATCGTGTCGCTCACAACCTGCAATGCAAGCGACCTTTGAATCCATATTCTCGGCCACCTACTGCATGACATACTTGCTATAGTACAAATTGCGTACCGAGCCCGGCCCTGTCAGCTCATTTATCAGGTTGGTCATTTCAGATCGCATTCGCTCCCGCTCCTCGGCCTGCACCAACTGTTCGACTGTCCGGCTTGTCAGGGCCTCATTGATCGTATGTCTGAGCCGATACTTCTGCTGCTCCAAACGCTCGAGAGCCCTGTTGTTCTCCAACTCCAAACTGATTTCGACCATCAAGTACCGTTGGCCGTTCGTATTGGCCGGATTAACGACCATTTGATCCATCTGGTAGAACACCGGTTCCCCATCTCGTGCATTCTGTATCCAGGCCTGCATTGGTTCATAGTAGTTGTCAACCAGATACCATGCGCCGACCAACTGGGCGGCAAGAATCGCCAGTATCAGGAAATATTTTCCCGCCCGATAGACAATCGTCGACTTTCCGCTCTCTTCGTTCTCCACGTCAGGTCGGCTCTTCTCCTCCGGTACAGGCGTATTTGTCTCTTCGGCCATATATGCTCTCCTCTGCTTCTGTGTTTGCTCCAGTTATCGATTCCCATCGTCGATGAATCGTCCCGTTGTCACCTATGATTTCCCGATCTCACCCCTCTTCCACGCTCTTGTCAGGCCGGTTTCCACACAGGGTACGTCGACTACTCCAACGCGTCCGGAAGTTCCGGATCCAGTTCAAATACCGGATCCGGCTCATACGTCCAGTTCCGGTACCGAAGTTGAATCTCAACGCGCCGGTTACGACTTCGACTTTCAGCCGTTTCGTTACTTGCCACAGGCTGATATTCGCCAAAACTCACCGCTTCAAACTGTCCGGGATCCCGTTCACTTGCCATCTGAAGTGCATAAAGCACCGAGACGGCTCGAGCCGCACCCAAATGCCAGTTGGACGGATAGCGCGAACCCGATGCGACCGGGACATTGTCTGTGTGACCATGGATAAGGATTCTCAGAACCTCTCTGTCCAACAGCCTCGATATTTGATCGATGACGATCCCGGCTCCGGGCAAGAGTTCGGCCGAACCACTGGCAAAGGTCAGCTGATCTTCCATCGTAATCTTCATGCCCCAGCGTGTCGCTTCGACAGAAATCTCCCCTTCCAGATCCTGGCGGTTCACAAACTCCTCGAGTGCTTCCCACTGTTCAATGATCTGACGTATCTCCGCACTTCTCAATGCCTGACCCTCGACAGATGTGTTTTCCAGCATACCTGTTGACTGCTGAAAAAAGGAGATATAGTTGTTGAACTTGGCCTCATCCACACCCGGCGTCATCATGTAGAGCAGGACGAAGAAGACCATCAACAGCGTTACCAAATCACTGTAGGTGATTAGCCAGTTTCCAGATTGGTTCTCAGACGATGCCATTCGATGTGTTGCCAGTTCGTCCAGTGTTCATAGAATCGATCATCGAAGGCCGATGCACTTCGGATCGTTTCGTGATGTCGCAGATATTCTGCCCGTTGGTCCGGTTCCACGAAAATGAGCATCCGTTTCTCCATCACACGAGGATTCTCACCATCCACAATGGAGAGAATACCGATACGTACCATCTCTTTTCGGTTTACATCGATCTTGCTCAAGTACTCCAGTTTTCCGGCCAACGGTCCGAAAAACATATTGGAAAGGACGGTCCCGTAGAGAGTCGTGATGAGTGCAACAGCCAGTCCCGCACCCAAAGATTGTGGATCGGTTAGATTCTGAAGCATCAAGACCAATCCGATAACGGTTCCAATCATCCCGAACGCCGGAGCGTAGTTGGACATTGCTCCAAGCACCCGGACAGACGTGGCCATCTGGCCCTCGCGACTTTTTATTTCGGCAATAAGAATCTGGTTCAGACTCTCTTTTTTGAATCCATCTATGGCCAACTGCAGTCCGTTGCGCAGGAATTCGGACTCCACCTGTTCAATGTCACGATCCATGGTGAGCATTCCGTTTACCCGAATCTTTCGCGCAAACATACAGAGCAGTTCCAGATCCGTTCGCAGATCGACTTCCTGGGCACGAATCAAACTTCGAAATGCAGTAAAACTCACCCGAATGTTGTCAAAACTGAAGTGAACCATGGTTGCAGCCACGACTCCACCCGTCACAATCAAAAATGAAGAGAGACTGATGAACGTCGCCACCTCCCCCTGCATGATGATCGCAAGCGCAATCAGAGAGCTTCCCATTACAAGTCCTATCAAACTGGATCGATCTAACATGTCTCCATTATCGGCTCATCTTTGTCTTCCTTAACCGACCCGATTCTGAAGCATTCCCTCATCCAGACAGATGCGGTCCTGTCTTGCTCGGGTCAGCGCCACGTCACCCAAATCCCGCGTTGATCAGAGACTTGTTATCGCTTCAGATTCACAGCTTCCATCAACATCTCGTCAGAGGTCGTGATGATTCTTGCACTCGATTGATAGGCTCGTTGCGAGGTAATCATCTCGGTAAACTCCTGTGCCAAATCGACATTTGAGGCCTCCAGGAAGCCTGAATTCACACTGGTATCGGCAAAGCTTCCAGCTCGGTCGATGTAGGTTTCGCCGGCTGCAGACGTGGCCACGAACAGACCGTTTCCAACGGTTTCAAGACCGTTTTCATTCTGTACTTCACCCAGTGCAATCTGTGCCAAAACCTGGCCCTGACCGTTGTCATAGATCCCTTCAATCTGGCCCTCGCTGTCGATCACAATATCGACCAAACGTCCCTGACTGTATCCGTCCTGCTTGATGATCTTTGCGCTGTCACTACCGGAGTATTGTGTGAATTGGCTGCCGAGCGCCGTATCTCCCAGACGCATTCCGAACGTGACCGTACTCGCTCCTCCTCCAGGCTCGAAGGTGATATGCTGCACGGGGTCGGTGGTCAGTTGACCTACAGAGTCGAACTCCAGGGGTCCGGTTCCCCCCCCGGTAATTTTCTCCCCGTCCAGAAAACGGGCATCGAAACTCCACTCATTGGCGCTGGTTTGCGTAAAATTCAGCATCAATGAGTGGGCGCGTCCCAAATTATCATACACCGTGGTGCTCATGGACTTCGATCCGGTCACACCATTTGTCGTTACCTGAAATTGCGGGAAATTCACATCCCCGGTCCCGGTCACAGCGATATCCGTGATGTTCAGATCGCTCTCTCCACTCTGTTGTGAGTGAACCATCAGCAACCCGTCAACCAACACCATCGTCGCTTCACCGGCTACGGCTCCGTTGACCGTATCAATCAGATCCTGCATCGTATCTCCTGCAGCATAGGTGTGAGACACCGTCTGTGCAGTCCCGTCATTGTCTACGATATCGAAATCGATCGTATCTCCTGCAACCAACGGATCCACAACCTGTGCAAGATCACTGATCTCCGTATCGTAATCAGCGGTTGCCCCGCCAGGATGGGTGAGCGCATTTTGCGCCTGCAGCGACTGAAACGTACTGGTGTTGGCATCCAGGTTTCCTGCCATGGTTACCATCTCTGTCTGCTTCGGCTCCAACGAATTGTCCGGATCGACCCGGATCGATTCGAAGTTTTCCCCACTCAGGATGGTTCCACCCCGTTTCGCATTGTATCCCTGTACTTCCCGCCCACCAGGATCGACCAAAAAACCTTGTTTGTTGAAAACAAAGTTGCCGGCACGAGTCAAAAACTGCCCTCCTTCACCTTGTACGACGAAAAACCCTTTTCCTTCGATTCCAAGATCCGTATCAATTCCAGTGGTTTTCATGGTTCCCTGACCGAAATCGCGATCAATGGATGAAACTTTGACACCCAGTCCCACTTGATTGCTCATCTGTGGAACAGAATCCCCGGCGCCACTGGCTCGACCCATTCGTTGATTGATCATCTCGGCGAATGACACTCGAGAAGATTTGAATCCGGTTGTTTCCACATTGGCAATATTGTTGCCGATTACATCCATCTTGGACTGCTGGGCCCGAAGACCGCTCACTCCTGAATTCATCGATTTGATCAATGACATATCACTCCTCCGTTTATTGGTTGCTTTCGCCGATTTCCATGACATCCGAAATGGGCAGATCCAGCTGCCCGACTCGTAACGTTACACCTTGATCTCCGAACCGTACCCGTTCGACAATACCCTCCAGAAAAGGCGTTGCCTGGATGGACTCCTCTCCATTGGCAGCTTCAATGGATATCTGATACGTGCCTTCTCCCAGTCGGGCGCCTCCGTCATTAAGTCCGTCCCACGTCCAGTCATGAACTCCCGCTGGAAGGGACCCTAAAGACGTACGTCGTAGCTCGGCACCACTGCCGCTCCGAACAACCACGTCTACCTCCGTCGCAGCATTCGCCAGTTCAAACCGAATATCTGCGTCCCCGCTTGGTTCGAGCCATACCTGCTCGCTCATCGCACGAATTTCCCTGCCGGCCAGACTCGCCGAAAGTGAATTGTTCAGGCCGGCACTCATCATCTCTTGATTCTCACTCAGTTTTGACAATCCGTCATTTACCTGAATCAGTTGCTCTACTGAATTGAACTGAGCAAGCTGTGCAGCAAACTCGGCTCCTTCCAGCGGATTGATCGGATCCTGGTTCTTCATCTGGGCAACCAAGAGTTGCAGAAACTCCTGTTGTCCCAAATTTGCATGTTCACCCATCTTCTGGCTGTCACCTACTGTCGCCCCGGAACCAAAAAGTCCATTGATCTCCATCTCTCCTCCTTTATCCTGTCCACTCCATACGATTATACCCGAATGACCGTATCCGGGCGTGATTTTCCGTGGTCTCGTCAACAGGGTCATTCCCGCTCCCTGAAGGCGATGACTGTGATGACGTTGCCCCTTTTTGTTCAATCCAGTCATCAAACGTTGATTGACCGGAATCCTCCCCTTGGTCCAGCTGAAGATCAATCTCCAACCCACACTCCTTCTCAAGATGCTGCCGAATCTCCTGCTGATGCTCGACCAACAGACGATTCAGCTCCGGGTTTGAACTTTGCAGTTTCAATTGAAGGACCCCGCCGTCGCGACGAGCCATCAAATTCAACTTCTGCCCATCATCGAGAGTCAATTGGTGTTTTTGCCAAGACCCTTGCTGAGTCGGATCCCCTGACGTAACCCGTGAAACTCCACGCGTCAACGATGGCAGGATGTGCCGTCGCAACTCAAGATTGGCAACCGGCATTTGATCCAGTCGCATCGAAGCCCGTGCATGTTGGTTCAGTCCCCGAATTTCGACCCACTCCCGGATGAATTCTTTCTGAGGGTGCGAATCCTCGATGGTCTCCACCTGATCGAGCGATTCACTCACGCCAAACCGGACCCACTCCGGTTTTGAACCGCTCATTCCGGTCTCTTCATTCGCTGACAGTTTCCCGGAAAATGCTCCCGGGGCCGATGCCCGATTTCCGTCCGAATCCTCCGCATCTTGTTCCAGTCGGGAGAGATGCGCTTCCATGCGCTCATTTGACGCAGCTTCCATCTGACGCTCTTGCTTTCGAAGAAGCAATCGCTCCAACGCCTCTTTTGTCGATTTCAGGGAACGACTTGCTTGTTCCGTCTGCTCTGCCGATTTGCCGACGGGTCCAGCATCGACCGACCGTGACTCCGACTCTACAAGGCCTGCAACCTTCCCGGAATCAGGCACTCCTTCCATTCGAGGTTGATTCTCCCCGATTGTCGATCTCTCCCCGACCCGACGAGATTCCTCACCGTTTTCACCTTCGCTGAGAATCTCCCCGGATGGCGCGTCCAATCGATCCCCTGTTACCCTCTCGTCGATGGACGTCCCCGATCGACCTTGATCCCTGTCTGTATCATTCAACATCCGACCACCGGATGTTGAATTCGAATCATCGCGAAGACGCCCTGTCGGTTCCGTTTCCTGCGGCGAATTCCCGCCTGCACTCGGAATCGACGGTTCTTTGCTCTCGGTTCGGGAATCTTCCTCGGTACTCACTTCCGGTTCATCGACTCGTTCCATCGCTACTGGATCTGATTCATCTGTAATGGATAGCTCATGTACCCATTGGTCCGGCTCTGAATCTGCTTCATGCGCGCCCGAGTCACGACCGATCTCTCCGGGGTTCGCACTCTCTTTCGCTTCTGTTTGCTCTCCATCCTCCCGGGTCACCGCACGACCCGGCTCCTCCGATTCGGTGTCTTCTGTCACATCAAGCGTTGACTCCCCGAACTCCGGTTGGATCGTACCATTCTCAGGGTCCGAATCTTTTTGGTTTTGCACGGCGTCTTGGTTTTGCACGGCGTCGTTCGACTCCTTCGGTTCGTCTGAATTCGATTCGGATCGAATCTTGCTCTCGGCCACATTCTCTTTCTCGGCCAGCTCTTTTTCACGCACATCCCGGAGTTCGTCTTTGCGCGCTTGCTGTTTTTCGATTCGCTCCTCCATGTCGTTACGAGCACGACTCTCTTTTCCCACGGGATGTTCCCGTCTTTCCAAATGGCGCTGTCGATCCAAATCCCTGCCCGATGAATCCTCCTTCAGAGACCTCAACATCTGGTTAAACGTGTCGTTTCTTCCCGAATCCGGTGAGGATCGAGTCGACCGTATCTCCGCAGATGTGGTGGAATGAGTAAAAAGTGTCCGTTCTACCATATCTACATGACCTCCGTAATCAACTGAGCAGATCGGTCCGTGCTTAACGAACGAAGAATCTTTTCCCGCTGCATATTTCCTGCCTCCTTGTAGATTCGAATCAGTTGGTCTTGATTGAGTCGATCCAAAATCGGTCCCATTTCTCGTTCATCCAGATTCAACAAACTCTTGATTCGCTGCGCAAATGCTTCACCGGCCTCTTCCGTGGGGCCTGCTTCGGCAACGACTGGAGTGCTCCCGCTACTGTCCGGGGCAAGGTTCGACTCCAATCGTCGAACATCCTCTTTCAGTAATCGATTCTCCTCTTCCAGCGAATCGATTTGAGCAATAAAATGAAGTTCACGTTCGATCTGTTCTTGTCTGGAAAACGTTCGGGTCGATCCTGCAAACTCTTCCAAATCTCCCTCGTCGCTGATCAAAATCGTCTCCTCCGTCACTGTGTCACCAACGTGATTCCCGTTCTCCAGGGAAGGGTTCACGACGTCCGGGTTCAGCCAGGGGTAGGCAAACCAAAACCCGGCCAACATGGCGATAAACACCAGTGGAAGGATGATCAACCATCGAATCCAATCTCTCATCAACTTTTGATTACTACGTATTCTTGTTCCAATTCCGTATGCATCACAACGAAGTCGACATCACGCGTGCAGCGACTTCATCCAACCCCTTCTGTTCCTGCTGTTCCTCTTCATACTGGTATGCTTCCTGCTGGCGGTCCCGAAGATTTTCCAGTACACGACGTCGCCGGTTGGCATCTGTCAAACGCGCCTGTTCCGTTGCAACCCGTATCTCCTGGGTTTCCAAACTGCGATCCAACTCGATCATCTTCTGACGCATCTCCTCACCATACGCATGCACTCGCTGCAGGTCCTGAATGCGTCCCATCCGGCCGGAATCAGCCTCCATCAACCCCTCTGCAAGTCGCGACCGAACCTGTTCCCGCAACCGCACCATATCGTATCGTCGACCCACTTCACGAGACAATGCCTGCTTCCGAAGGGTCTCTTCGTGCGATCGGACCTTCAATACCGGTTCCAGTGAGAATCTGAACATGATCACTCCTTCGTCGATTTCTGTGATGTCCCGGCAGTCGGTGATGACTGGCCCGGATCGGGCCTGTTCTCCTCCGTTCCGAGAATCGACTCCAGCTTCTGCCAAAAGTCGAGTGAACTCTCTTCACTCATGTCCTGTATCAAAAATGATTCCAACTCCGGCATTTTCCGGATGGAAAGGTCCACTTTCTTGCTACTCCCCTGAACATAGGCTCCGATCTGGATCAACTCTTCGGCCTCCCGATAGGCCGCCAACAACTCCCTCGCACGCATCGAAAGTCGTCGCTGTTTTTCCGTAACGACCTTCGGCATCACCCTGGAAACACTTTCGAGGACGTCTACTGCAGGGAAGTGATTTCGGTGAGCCAACCGCCTTGAAAGCACGATATGACCGTCCAAAATGGATCGGACGGCATCCGCAATCGGTTCATTCATGTCGTCTTGATCGACCAACACCGTATAGATGGCCGTCATACTTCCCTTGTCGGTTCGACCCGGCCGCTCCAGAAGTTTCGGCAACATGGCGAAGACGCTTGGGGTGTACCCTTTGGTCGTCGGAGGTTCTCCGGATGCCAGTCCAATTTCTCGTTGAGCCATTGCCACACGTGTCACCGAATCCATCATCAACAGGACATCTTTTCCTTGGTCGCGGAAATATTCCGCAATGGCCGTCGCTGTATATGCCCCGCGAATTCGACTCATCGCTGCCTGGTCAGAAGTAACCGAAACCACCACGGACCGTGCCGCTCCCTCTTCACTGAGAGTTTCCTGAATAAACTCCTGCACCTCTCGGCCTCGCTCTCCGATGAGTGCAATCACATTGACCTCTGCGCTGGAATTTTGTGCAATCATACCCATCAGGACACTTTTGCCGACACCGGACCCTGCAAACAGTCCGATCCGCTGCCCGCGGCCCATGGAATTGAGGGCATCCAGCGATCGAATTCCGGTTCGAAACGGCTCCTTGATCGGCAACCGGTCAAACGGAGAGGGGGGATCTCGATGAATTCGTGCCCGTTTGCAGCAGAAGATTCCCGTTTTTCCGTCAATTGGAACTCCTTCTTCATTTACCACTCGCCCCAACATCTCCTCACCGACCGGTATGGAATGTGTCTGCCCCGTCCGTGTCACACGACAACCGATCCGCAAGCCATTCACCGGCTGATACGGCATCAGAAGTGCACGCTCCTCTCGAAGACCGACCACTTCGGCTTGAATGTCATTCCCGGATACATCTTCAATCTGATAGAGTTCACCGACACGCGCCTCCAGTCCGGTACATTCGATGAGCATACCGATGACCGACGCCACTTTTCCATACCGACGAGGGGCAACCGTCGTCTCCTCGAGCAACGCCCGTATCGAACCCATTCGGCTTTCGAGTCGTGAAAAAGCTGTATCCGTTGTGAGATCAGACATTATCTCCCGGTAGTCAATGACTGTTTGAGTTCGTCAAGCAGCTCTCGGTAGGTTGCAACCAGAACCTCCTTTCGCGTCTCGACCCGATACTCTCCCCGCCGATAGTCCTCGTCCGTCTCCAACCGCAGCAGATCCATCAGCCCCGTCTCCTTCACCAGATCCGCAATCGGTTCCAAATCTTCGGGATGAACCACCAAAACAGGTCCGGTCCGGTCCTGCAACTGATTCACCATCCGGTCAAGCGAGATGTTCATTTGTTTCCGGAAATCGGGATTCTGAACGTGCTCGTCGATTACTTTTTCGGCCAGAGCAAAGGAGAGATCGACCAACTGATCCTCCAACACTCTCCAACGTTCGATGGACGCCTCTTCCGCTTCAGATGCCCCTTGACGAATCTCCTCCAGTGCAGGTTGCAATCGCTTCTTCTCCTCGGCCACACCCTGTTTTCGACCCTCCCGAAGGCCCAATTGATAGGATTCGGTCCGTATTTTCTCGAGTCGGTCTTCCCATTCACGCTCTCGCTCCCTAAGTCTTTCGACCTCCTCTTCACGCCTTTTGGAACCGGACAGTTCTCCGTTGTGCTCCTCGAAGATCATCTTGTAATCAAGTCTGGAATGATCCGAATCGGACCATTGAATCCGGTCGGAATCAAGAATATGTGCTGCCCGATCTTTGTCCATCTACTCGACAACCTCCACGTCGGCACCTTTCCGGATGACAATTTGACCATCCTCTTCCAGCTCCTTGATCTTCCGGATGATCCGCTGTTGTGCCTCCTTGACCTCCTTGACCGGCACCGGTCCGAGAGCCGCCATATCTTCACCCAACATGTCGGATGCACGTGTAGACATGTTGAAGGTAAATTTGTTCAACAGGTCGTCGTATACCCCTTTGAGACCCATCACCAAATCGTTCCAATCCAGTTCGCCAACGACCAGTTGCAGGGTCCGATCGTCGAACGTTCCAATGTCTTCGAACAGGAACATCTTCTCTTTGATGTCCTCTGCCATTTGCGGGTCCCGTTCTTCGATCTCGTCAAGAACATTCTTCTCGACTGCCATATCCGCTTCGTTCAAAATCTGGGCCACCGTTTGAGTGCCACTTCTCACTTGATCACCCAAGGCATCCATGCCGCCCATCTGCTCTTTGATCACTCCCTCGATCTCATGTACAACCTCGGACGTAATTTTATCCATGGCAGCCAATCGATAGATCACATCTGCCTGAAATTCAGGCTCCAGATGATCCAGTATTTCGGCAATACGTTCGACCCGAAGCTGCGAAAAGATGAGTGCTGCCACCTGTGGGTGCTCGTTCTGAATAAAATTGGCGATCTGCTGGACCTTGTTCTCTTGAAACTGCTCGAAGACCGTCAGTTCGGTATTCTCTTTGAGAATGCGCATGACCTTGTCGATGTCAATCTTGCTACCGAGCAAACCCAGAAGTTCTCGCGCTTTATCGTACCCCCCCTCCAACGTATAGTTTCGTGCAACCATGGCATGGTAGTACTCTTTGAGTACTCCGAATACCACGTCGGAATCGACGTTCCGCATGTTGGCGATCTCGAGTGTAATCGCCTCCACCTCCTGCTCGGTCAATGTCCTCAGGATGTCCGCGGCAGGTCGGGTTCCAAGTGTAACCATCAGGACTGCTGCTTTCTGGATTCCATTCAAAGAGTTCAGGTCACTGTAGGTGACGGGCGCCCTTCGTTTCGCCTGAATTTGTGCCATCCTGTTACCCCTTGTCCGATGCCATGAGTGCCCGAACCACTTGAGCGGCTTCGGCCGGTTTCCCTTCGGCAAACTCCTTGATCTCGTCAAGCACTTGATCATTCAATTCAAGTTGCTTGCGCGCACGAAGACTCAGCTTGTTGCTCACAAACTCATCCATATCAATTTCTCTCGTCACCGGTTTATCCTCCTCGACCCAATCGACGTGTTCCACCTCCTCTGATTCTCTTAATGAGGCCGGTACAAGAGCCCCCGGATTCTGATCGAATCGATTTCGGAAGGATCGAACCAGCCAAAGAAGTATGCCGAATGTGAACAGTATGAGTACCCAACGCATGGTCTCTTGTGGCGGGAAGTAGGCACCGGGAGTCCACGGGGACGAATCCATTTGCGGGTCGAAAAACTGAATTTGTGTCATCGCAAGTTCATCCCCGCGTACAGCCTGAATCCCCAGTGCAAGTCGAACGATCTCGTGCAGCTCCCGAAGTTCTTGATCGCTGTATGGTTCGTCGACCCACGTTGTCTCCCCATTCGGTCCCGTTTGCGGTGTCTGTTTGAAGTTGAGCAGTACCGAAGCATTCAGATGTTTGATCTCACCTTGTGCCTGCTCCACCACCTCCCGGGTTCGGCTTACATCATAATTCCGCACATCCGACAGGACTTCGCTGTCATCATTTCCGGTAATCACTGTCTGCCCCCGGTCGGCCAAGGGTGTAAAATCGTCAAATGGAACCTGCTCGCGCTGCTCCTGATTGCGTGTGTCTGCATGCCGCTCTTCCGAGATGACCACCCGACTTTCGGGATCGATCAACTCTGATTCCCGAACCGTTCGGTCAAAGTCATGCTCCACGCTTACCCGAAGTACACTGTTCCCGGGACCGAGTACACGATCCAGCATACTCTGTCCCTGTTCACGCAAATAATCCTCGGTTTGGCGGCGAGCTTTCATCTGCATGGATCCGGATGCAATTTCTGTGTGACTCTCCAACTCGTCCGTCAACCGATTTCCATTCTGATCCAGTACGGTAATCTGGTCCACTTCCAACCCCTCGACACTCCCCGAAACCAGCGAGGCAATTCCCTCAACTTGCTGCGGACGAAGCGTTCTTCCTCTGCGAAGTTTAAGCAGAACGGATGCGGATGCCTCCACACTCGCCTCTCGAAACGGTCGCCGCTCGGGCAGCACCAAATGCACTCGACTCGATTCGACTTGCTCCAGCGTGTTGATCGATCGGGAAAGTTCCCCTTCCATGGCTCGTTTATTGTTCACCTGCTGCATGAAATCCGTCATGCCCAGAGCGTTTTCATCAAACAGCTCATATCCACGCACATCCGCTTCACCAAACCCCTCCGATGCCATCAGAAGACGCATCTCGTGTACCTGACTACTCTGTACATGAATCGACCGCCCTCCATTCTCCAACCGGTAGGCGACACCTTGTTCTTCGAGTGTCTGGACCATCCGGTGTGCCACATCCGGCTCGACCGACCCATACAGGAGTGCATAATCGGGTTTCAGAACCCAATAAAAGAGTGTTCCAATCATGACAAGAACCAACAGGGAGATTCCTCCCATCAGGACACGTTGTGCCATGGGCAGAGGGCCCAAAAATTCCTGTACCGATTCTCCGATCTGTTTCATCTATCTTTTTTGATTCACTGGAATCTACCCGACCCGACAATCTTCGGTCAGATCTGCATCCGGCTGATCTCGTGATACGCATCCAGAACTTTGTTTCGAATTTCGACCATCATTTGAAAACTGACCTGAGAACGCTGCATGGCGATCATGACATCGTGAACATTCTCAGTCTTCCCGGCCACAAAATCTGCCGTTGCCTGGTCACTCTCTTTCATGGTCTCGTCGACGCTCCGTATCGCACCACTCAACATATCCGAGAATGACTCGTCTTGATCGCCTGTGGCTTGTGGAGCCTCTGTCGGAGAAAGCCGTCCCCTCTCGAGGGACTCCAGAGAGGGCAGTGCGGGAAATTGAATGGGATCTGCCATATTGTTTTGCTAGGAGTGCGTATTTCTGTTCAACCCCGAATCAACCTCGCCAATCCAGATTCCGACCACGTTCGAGGGAAATTTGTGAAGCTTCGCCGCTACGATTGTACCGAACGGATGATTGTTCCGGGTCAAACTCCTCCCGAATCATCGTCTCCTCGTCCATTGTCAATTCGGGTAACTGAGACTGCTGAGCATGCGTCCGTATACCGGACACGGATCGGGTGTTCTGTATACTCTCTGTCATACGTGTCGACTGTATCGAATCCATCATCACATCTCTGTTTGGTTAGATTTCCAAGGCTCTTTTGATCATCTGCTTCTCTGCCTCGATACTCGACAGATTCGCTTCATACAGACGATTCGCCTTTACCATGTTTACCGTCTCCCGGATCATGTCTATCTCCGGATATTGAACCATACCCTCTTCATCGGCATCCGGATGTGTTGGATCATACTCCATACGGACCTGTTCCGTTCGGACCACCTCATGGGACGGGCCGAACCCCCCTCTCTCCTGTCCAATTCCCCTCGATCTTGAATCGACTCCCTCCAAATGTTCCGGACGGGTGCGCTGGAGTGTCGTTATGCTTTCACGAAGCAGTGAATGAAATTGCCGGGGTTTCGCCGGCTGTGAATCCACTTTTTCCGGCATATATGCGTCCGGTGCTCCCGGACGGCTGGCGGTCTCGGCATGGGCAATATTGCGGGCGGCCGCCTGCAGGGCTGTTCGCTGTTGCGACAAACCCTGTGCTGCCGTTTGAAACGTGGAAAAGAGTCGATCAGGAAGCATGGTTTATCCGATTGGTTGTATCAGGAGAGTCAACGGTTCATTCCGGTAATTCCGGTTCTCATCATCTCGAAATGGTGTCTTAGAGACCGCGTTGCGACATTCACGCGTACCTGGGTATCACTCATTTCCAGTAATTCATCCTCCAAAACAACCGGATCTTCCGTCCATTCGATCGAGGGTGTCACCTTGTTCATTTCGTCAATCCCCCCCTGTTCATCTGCCCGGCGCAGCTCTTCCTCGAATCGTACCTCTTTTCGGGCGTAGTCCGGGGTATCGGCGTGAGAAATATTGCTTGCTGTAACACGCTGTCTCAACGAGTAGCCATCCATGGCTCGAGAGAGCAGACGGCTGTAGGCACTATCAATCAAACTCATCACATCCTCCATCTCAAGGAATTCGGGTACCGCAAGAGGGTCTGCAAGAGTTGTGCCACATCCATCATTCAAGGGTGGTCGAAGCTACACCAGCCTCCAGGGACGGAACCTGTATCATCTCCGGATCCACTTTTTCCCGTGAACTGGAACATTTTTCCACCCACAGCGATTAATACTACATTCAGTTAAGCCGGAGTCCGGTATGCTGATAATTGAGGGAGGTTTCCAACACGATTCAGAATTGAAACAACGAATGATGACGCACTCTGCAAGTTTAGTTCCGGCTCCTTCCCAAGAACACCCGAAAAATTCGGCCTCCATGACCTTACCCCTACCCATGCCACTCGACGATGGAGACCCGCTCTGGCACGCATTGCGTGATTTTCTGAATCGTCAACCCGCACCGACTGTCATTCTTCAAACGTCTGACCGCAGAATCTGTCTGAGTAATGAAGCATTCACCAGATTCGGATCCAGACAAGTCCTCGGATTACCTGTCGATCGCTTCTTGAAATGGATTCCTTCCAGCACTCTTTACAAGCCGTGTCGATACTTCGGTCGCTGGTTTGTGGCAACCGAAATGCCTTTGCCCCGCCACATTCGTCATGTCGACCCATCGGCTATCCAAAATTCAGATTTGCTCGCAAGAACCAATCTGTTCTCCATTTTCCAGCTTCAAGAGCCCGGTCATCTTCCGTCACTCGAAACCTTGCGTGCCATTCGGCAGATGACCGCTGTTCTGCTACATCGGTTTCGTTCCCCGTTGACCGGTATACAAGGGTATCTCGAGCTAATGGACCCCTCACTCAAAAACTCCGAAAACCACCTTCGAATCGGCAGAATCCAGCATCAACTGGATCAACTATTCAATCTCATGGATCAACTGGAAGAACTCTATCATCTACCCGAACAGACATCCAATCGGGAACCTCTACAGCAGATCGACCTTCCCGCACTGATCGGAAAGATCCGAAATCGATTTCCGGACACTCGAAAAGAACGTATTTGCGACCAGTTTCAAGACGATGCCTTCTCTGTTCTGGGCCGACCGTCTCTCATCGAACCCATCCTGTATGAGTTGATTCAAAATGCACTGGAAAGTGATCGAAACGGTACCCATATCGTTTCCATCTCACTATCGGCCGACCAGGTCATCCGTGTACGGAATGACGGTCCCATCATCTCCGACTCCATTTCCCACCGAATTTTTGATCCCTTCGTGACAAAGCACGCCTCTCATCTCGGACTCGGACTCACTCGGGCCTCCCTTTGGGCCGGACTTGAGGGTGGATGTATCTATCTCACAGATAATTGTAAAGAAAAAGGGGTCAGCTTCTCCGTCTGCCTCCCAGAGAGCCACCAACCAAATCCGATTTGTTAAAAATTTTTAATGTTTGCTTTTTTCGTGGTATACTCCTCTTGGAATCAGAGTAGTGAGACAGATCGATTGAACGTGGGTCCGCGTTTCCAAAACAACCGGGTCGGCTGTTTCAACAGAACAACATGAGTAGGTTTCTGCTATGAAAATATCCAATCAGGGCGGCAAACGTCCTTGCAATCGGCTTGCATCGAAAACAACACTTCCGGAACAGCCTGTACGAGACCGACTACACGACATTATGTCTCCTCTGAACGCCGTCTCCGGATATGTGGAGATGCTCCAGTCAAGTACACATGATCCGAATGCTAACGAGCGGCTTGACCGGTACAGCCGAAAGATCGCTCAAGGACTGGAACAGATCTCCGATCAGCTGGAGGAGCTTCAACAATTCTGCGCAACCAGTGCATCCCGTGACGTCACGGGAATCCGACGTGTGAATCGTGAGGAGAAACGCCGGTCGAGGCGATCAATGGTCTCCGGAATGCCATTCTGAACCATCTTCTCAGGAGAATTCATCAAACAATCATATGAAAGTGGATCCCTTTGGAAGTTGTGTAAAGCTGCATCTGGATTAAATAGAGCCGGTCACGGTGTGCCGGCACGCCTGAAATGCGGTGTTGACGACCGCTGAGGATCTCAGTTTTCACAGACTGGTTCTCGATCGGTTTCGCACCGGCATTCGATGACTCCCCACGCCGAATTCGCGACCGAATGGACAGTATTTCATCGTGATTCGGCGTCAGAAAAAACCGAACCATCTTGTGATACCCCCGATCAAAAATCAAATCCAGAACCGTCTCTTCTCCGGTACCCAGAGCCTGCTCCACCCAGGAAAGATTCTCCTTGGAAGAGGGCTCTTTTCGAGCCGGAGGCTGTTCTTCTTCATCCTCCAATCGGAGCATGGAAAAGAGGTCGGCAAGCTGTTTGTACGGGGCATATGCAGATACCTGCCGAACCCCTTTGAGAGCTTTTCCCGAGGACCACGACACTGGACGAACCACTGAATCTACCATGACTTACTCCAACACAATTGCACAGAATATGAACTCCAAACCGGACGTACCAAACTACGGGTACTCTCCTTATCGGATCATCGCCTGATTGCTTAAACAGATACTTCGTGAATGATGTTGAATGGACAAGCCCATGCAAAAAATTGACCCTACAGATGAGCGGATGGCTGCACTTGCCCACGAAATGCGAACTCCCATCCAATCCATTGATCTGATCTGTGAATTACTTCAAAAAGAGCCGGATCAACCACTATCTGCGATTCAGGAGAAATTGAAGAGCATGCGCAAGGGGTGCCAAACTCTGCTCCACCTTCTGGATGAATCTGTTTCTGCCAGTCGATTGACGACAACCCCGGTCAGCTACCCTGTCCGCCACATACTATCTCTTCGGGATCTTGGAACGTACCTGCGTGAGCAACTGAATCCCTTGATGCTGAACGAACAAAGAGATCTTGAACTCTATCTGGACGATGCTCTTCCAGCCACCATTCACACACATCCGGTTTGGGTGGAGCAGATCTTGAGGAATTTGCTGACCAACGCATTGCGACACGGGAACGGGACCATACAACTCTCCTTCGAATCGGACCCGGAGGGCATTCGGATGTCCGTAACGGACGAAGGGCCCGGAATTCCGCCAGAAATGCACCAAGAAATCTTCAAACCACGCGTTCGACTTTCCGGCCCGTCATCTCCGGAGAGTTCACCGGGCATGGGGTTGGGACTGTCTCTGGCATTGAGTTGGACTCGTCGGCTCGGTGGCACCCTTCGCGTAGAGAGTGAACCCGGAAAAGGGAGTACGTTCCAATTAACACTTCCGTTGACCGATTCCACGACGATTCGATCATCCGTGGATTCTGAAACCCACCCATTCCTGGTCCGAGAGGAACAGCCACCCATTCACCGGAGCCCCTCTCTACGAAACAGATCCATCGCTGGAGCTACCGTTCTGATCGTTGACGACAGTGAACTTCAGACAGAGGCACTACAAGAGTACCTTTCGACTCCGGGTGCGACAATTTTAACAGCTCATCATGTCCATGAAGCGATTAACATATTGAGCAGACACTCCGTAGATGCCATCATTCTGGATTTGAATCTTCCAGACCGTTCCGGAATTGAACTCATCCGTCACTTGAGAACTCGCACCCACCACCACACCACACCGATTATCCTCTATAGCGGTGAGATATTGGGGCGGGAAACCAATCGGATCATTGCCCCAATGGTACAGCGCATCCGAAAGAAAAAAATCGGTAGTCATCGACTGATTTTGGAAGATCTGCAGGAACTTCTCACTCCGGAACGAGAATCCGCGAATGCACCCATTCCCTCGAATTAATTTCTGAATCTCACCATTCTGCCCGACGCACAATCTCGTCTGCAATCGACAAAGCAGCCGTTGCCGCCGGGCTGGGGGCATTGAGAACATGCAACTGTCCCTCTTGTGATTCAAAGAGAAAGTCGTCCAGGATGGTCCCGTCCGGGTTCAGCGCCATCGCCCGGACACCGGAAGGGGCAGGATGCAGATGCTCGGATTGGATCCACGGCATGAGTCGCCGGAGTTCTCCCACGAACGCATTCCGGGACAGAGAACGTCGATACTCGCCCAATCCCATCCGCCAGTGTTCTTTGGCCAGACGCCAAAATCCGGCATAGTTCAATGTTTCGAGCGTCTCGTCAAGATCGAAGGAGAGTTTCTCGTACCCTTCCCGTTTGAATGCAAAGACCGCATTGGGACCGCACTCCACTCCTCCCAAGGCCATGCGAGTGTAGTGAACTCCCAAAAAAGGAAACTCCGGGTTGGGCAGTGGATAGATGAGACCGCGAATTCTTGCGGCAGCTTCCGGCACCAGCTCGAAATACTCCCCTCGAAACGGAACAATCTGCACCCCGGGGTTCAACCCGGCCGATCGAGCCACTCGATCACTATACAGACCTGCACAGCTGACCAAATAGCCGGTCTCCACCGAGTCTTTCTCTGTATGAATTTGCTGCACACCCTCTCTTCGGGTAATTCCGGTCACCTTCTGGCCAAAACGAATCTCGGCCCCCTGATCACGAAGCAAAGATTCCAGAACATGACAGACCCCGGAGAAATCAACGATCCCTGCACAGGGTACCCGGATGGCCCGAATACCTGCGGTCCACGGTTCAATTTCACGAATCCTCTCCGGGCCGACCACTTCAATTCCTTCGATTCCGTTTCTCAATCCACGCTCGTAGATGGCCTCGAGTCTGGATAACTCTTCCTCGCGCGTGGCCACAACAAGCTTTCCGCAGATCTCGTGTGAGACACCGTGCTCTTTGCAAAATTGAACCATCTGGTGTCGGCCATCCACACAGTTCCGTGCGCGGTAACTTCCCGGTTTGTAGTAGATCCCTGAGTGAAGGACTCCCGAATTTCGCCCCGTTTGATGCACAGCCACCCGGTCTTCCTTTTCCAAAATGAGAATTCGGGCGTCCGGCCATGCCTTTGAAAGCTTCCATGCCGCCGCAAGACCGACAATACCGGCACCAACCACTGTGATATCATACTTCATAATTCCAGCTAAATCGTGTTATCTTTGGGGACTGTCCCAAGATTCGGAACGTTCCAGGTACGCAGTCATGTTATCCACCCGGAATCCGGTATCGAGTCGCAGCAATGCGTCCAATGCGACGCCCCGGACTCAATTCGAACAACTATGCAATCAGAGCCACACATGATGCTGACGATCCGTACAATTTTCGTCGCCACGGCACTCCTCTTCGTTTCCTGTTCTGGCGAGCAGGAGCCACAACGCTCGGAAGCATCGGGGGCAGATCCGGCAGGTGAAGATATCGATCGAGCCTCAATAATTAAACAGGCGTCATTTACCGACCTGGAGGGAAACGAGGTAACACTGGATCAGTTTCAGGGGAAAGTTCTTGTTATCGACTTTTGGGAAACGTGGTGCGCACCCTGTCTACAAGTCTTCCCATCGCTCCAACAACTTCGTGAAGAGTTCCCTGACGACTTTGAAGTACTGGCGGTTACACTGGGTGCCATGGAAGGGCCGGAAGAAGCTGCGGCATTCCGCGATGAGCACGACTATGACTTTCAATTCCTCTACGATGCCAACAACGTCTCGGACGAACTCGGCATCTTCAGTATCCCGTTCAAACTCTACATCGATCCGGATGGAGAGTTGATCAAGAGCGAAATCGGAACCCGGGGACGGGACGGAGACTACTCCAATGCCCGGGAAATCATTCAGGAGTACAGCTCGCTGTAATCCTCGTTCGTAGAATCCATTCAGAAACCAGAGAAGATCCATGTCCAACAAACACGTCGAAAAGCTACCCTACAAAGTAAAAGATATCTCACTGGCCGATTACGGCCGCAAGGAGATTCGTCTGGCCGAAGCCGAGATGCCTGGCTTGATGGCACTTCGCGAAGAGTATGGCCCGAAGCAACCGCTCAAAGGAGCTCGTATTGCCGGGTGCCTCCACATGACGATTCAGACGGCTGTTCTGATCGAGACACTCGTCGAACTCGGAGCCGACGTACAGTGGTCCTCCTGCAACATCTACTCGACGCAGGACCATGCCGCAGCCGCAATTGCAGAAGCCGGAGTACCGGTATACGCATGGAAAGGCCTGACCGAAGAGGAGTATACCTGGTGCATCGAACAGACCCTCTTTTTCGAGGGTGGCAAGCCACTCAATATGATCCTGGATGATGGTGGAGACCTCACCAATCTGGTACTTGACGACTATCCGGAGCTCGCCAAAGGGGTCCGGGGAATTTCCGAAGAGACGACAACGGGGGTTCTGCGCCTTTACGACCGGGTCAAAAAAGGAACGCTGACCATCCCGGCGATCAACGTAAATGACTCGGTCACGAAGTCAAAATTTGACAATAAATATGGCTGTCGCGAGTCTTGTGTGGACGCCATCCGACGAGCCACAGACGTGATGCTGGCCGGGAAAGTAGCTGTTGTTGCCGGCTACGGAGATGTCGGAAAGGGATCATCTGCCTCCTTGCGGGGTGCCGGAGCACGGGTCATCGTCACGGAGATTGATCCAATTTGTGCTCTCCAAGCCTCCATGGACGGCTATGAAGTGAAGAAAATGTCCGATGCCGTCAAAGAAGCCGATATTGTCGTGACTGCCACCGGCAACAAAGATATCCTGACCAAAGATCACTTCCTGAACATGAAGGACAAGGTGATTGTCGGAAACATCGGCCATTTCGACAATGAGATCGATGTCGCCTGGCTCAAGGCCAATGCCGACGAGGACAACATCAAACCACAGGTCGATCTGTTTCGGTTGTCAAACGGAAATGAACTGATCCTTCTCTCCCAGGGACGCCTGATGAACCTTGGAAACGCCACCGGCCATCCGAGCTTCGTCATGAGCAACAGCTTTACCAATCAGACATTGGCTCAGATTGCTCTCTGGAATGACGAGTTCGAAGTCGATGTCCACGTCTTGCCAAAGGATCTGGACGAAAAAGTGGCCCGGTTGCACCTTCAAAAAATCGGAGTCGACCTCGAAGAACTCAGCGACGATCAAGCCGAGTATATCGGTGTCCCCAAAGAAGGACCCTACAAGCCGGAGCACTACCGGTACTGATCGAAATCAGACGCCCGAAATCCGGCGTTTGTATTCACCCAGTGCATCATCGAGGCGCTCACGGGCAGTCGTGTCTCCGGGAATGTTGTGCGACGGATGAATGTACAGTTTTTCACCGCGCTCGGCCAAAATCTCGGCGACCGTCGAGACAATCATCCAGACACTGGTCACAAAACCCATTGTCGAAACCGGCCCGATTTTATCGAAGTGGTTGTCCAGATCGACCGACGCGTCGATGGCCGGTACACATGTGTCAACCACAACATCGCCGAGATCAAACAACTTTTTCCCGGAAGAGTGGCGGGTGGTTGCATCCTTGAATGAGTCGGCCGATCCAAGGACGACCACCTTCATTCCCTTCTCCTTTGCATCCAAGGCGATATCAATGTTTACATTGTTGATTCCCGAATGCGAAAAGAGCCACATCGTGTCCCGGGTATCAAAATCGTAGCCTTTCATGATCTCCTTTCCGTACCCCTCGGCCCGTTCCAGAAAGAGAAATTGATGCACGCCCATCTCTCCGGTTATCCGGGTAAAGAACGTGAGTGGCAGCTCGATCATCGGATGGAATCCCACAAACCCGCCGATACGTGGATACATCTCCTCAACCGGAATGGTGGCGTGCCCACACCCGAAGGTATGCACCCACCGTCCGGCTGCGATGGAGTCGGCCATCAATTCAGCGGCTGCTTTGATGTTCTCCAGTTGTGTCTCTTCGATCTTCTCCATCACGCCACGCGCGTTGGATAACCATTTCAGTGCCAGCATGGATCTCCTGTTTCAAGTTTATGAGTTCAACCTTGTTGTTCTATCGCAAATATGCATGACGAAACCGAGTCGGTTCAGCCCGACCCCTCTTCCGAAACCAGGACTCATTCCCCGGTCGAATCACGAACCCGTCCCAACAGAAAGAAGATGAGCAGAAGCAACAGTGGCAATATTCCCAGTGCTGTCCGGATCGTGGTACCGCCCGCCAGAACCCCGATGAACCACGGGACAATCATCCCGCCCGTCAGGCCGATCGTCAGGACAAGGCTGAAGGCTGTTCCGGAGAGATGCGTATATCGGTCTCCCACCAGCCCGAGGATGACCGGAAAACCGGCAGCCAACCCTACCCCCAACAAGGTAATTCCGGCAATGGCCAAATTCTGGGAAAGAGCCGAAATCATGAGAATGGCTCCCAACAAAGAGATCGAGAGACTTCCATAGAGGATCTTGTAGGAACCGATACGACCCAACAATTTTCCCAATCCGGTTCGGGCCACCATCATTCCGGCCCAGTAGAAGGAGAGGAAGAGTACAGCCCGGCTCCCCTGCATTCCGATCTCCTGTTCGAGGTACGTCGAGGTCCACCCCCCCATGGTCATCTCCAATCCGCTCTGCATGAAGAGGATGGCACCAAACAGGAGCAGCGGCTTTTCGCGTGTGAGCTTCAGAGCCTCCCGAACCGGGAACCCCTCGGCCTGCTTTGGCTCCGGGTAGTGGACCAACGCAAAAAAGAGAAGGGGGGCCGCCATGGTCCAGGCCAGCGCTGCCATGAGGGACTCATAGGTATACAGATCCAAAAGGGATCCGAGGAGAAACGGTGTTCCAAAGGCACCGACCCCGAAAAAGACCCCGAGAAGGCTGAGTCCTCCCCCTCGATTCTCTGGATAGATGTCGGCCACAAGTGAATTGGTCCCTCCATTGACCACGCCCCCTCCAAGCCCGATCGCAAGCAGCGCACCCACCAAAGCGGTCATTCCGCCGGCAACGGCTATTCCGTAGAATCCCAGGGAGATGAGCAGTGTGGAGAGGACCAATATCCAGCGGTAGCCAAAGCGATCGGCCAATGGCCCAAAAAGGATGGATCCGCCGAGCATGCCGAATGTCATGACCATAAAGAGCGAGCCGGCCTTGGACATCTCCATGCCGAACTTGGTGATGATCGACGGAAGAAGAGCCCCCAGGATGGCCATTACGATCCCGAAAATCAAAATCCCGAGACAGGCCGCAGAAAAGGCCATTCTCTTTGCAACGATTGTCAATGAATTACTCATCTACACCTCTGTCTGCCTGATCTGCGGCATCAAGCGCCAATTTTCCGGCTCCAAGAATCCCTGCTTCTCCACCCAAACGCGATGCGACAATCTGAGCCTGCGAAAAACTCACTGGTTGAGACCAGAGCGAGGCCTGTCCGCGGATTCGGCTCATGTACCGGGTAGCCGGACCGAAAACACCCCCGCCAAAGATTACTTTTTCGGGGTTGAATATACTGATCAAATTGGCGGTTGCCGCTCCCCAATACCGGATAATCTCCCGCATCCAGTCTGTTGCCACTGGATCGCCCTGCTCTTCCGCTTCAAACAGTGCACTGGCTGTCAGGTCCTCCGGATTCAGCCGGGCAAGTGGAGTCTCCGGTCGCGGGGTATTGGAAAGTCTCTTGCGCATCATCTGTGCAATACCGGCACCAGACCCGTGATACTCAAAATCTCCGCACGGTTTGTACTCTCGTTTGTAGAGTGTAGAGAGCGCCATCCAACCGATGGATCCGGCCACATCTCCCACTCCGCGCAGAATCTGCCCACCCGTCAGGACACCGGCACCAATTCCGGTACCGACCGCCAGATAGATGGCGTCCGAACAGTCCCGGGCGTCTCCTCTCCACATCTCGCCAAGAATGTAACACGCCCGATCGTTGTCAATCCGGATGGGCACCTCTCGATTCACAACGGCTTCCCGAATTCGATCCCGAATCGGATAATTCTCCCAACCGGCGATGTTGGGGACCCAAGCCGTTCCATCGTCAGGCCTGTAGATTCCCGGCACGGAGAGGCCTATGGCCTCGACCTGTTTGGACAGGGAAAGCAGGGCCCGTACCTCCCGGGCGATCAGATCGCCGACCAAATCACCCTGACGATCTCCAAGGGAAGCTACCCGCTTTTCGAGTAGTTGCCCCTTCCGATTGAAAAGTGCAGATGCCAGTTTGGTTCCGCCCAGGTCCAGTCCGATGACATGCATGGTCGTTGCGATTGGTTGTCGCCGGGCCGAACCGGCAAAGTTTCGAAATCGATAACTGCGACCAAGTTCTCTACGCGCAGTCAGCGACTATTTGTCTCGCAGGATGTTGCTCTTTTCTTTCAAAAGAATCAACCGGTCCAGCGGTTTCACCGAATGTATCCCGTTTTTGAATACTCTGGAGTTGATGAAGGAGATTGAATAACCATTATATTGCGATCAACAGGAATCCTGACAGATCTACAATACAGACTCTCATGCCGGACATTCAACCCAGCGCCAGTTACAGTTTCACGATGCGTCTCTATATCGAGAACCTACCGGGACGGCTGGCCCGTGTCATCAATGTCATTGCAGACCTGGAGGCGGATCCCGGTGCGGTCGATGTCGTCAAGGTAGAGGGGAAGTACAAAGTGCGTGACATGACGGTAAGCGCCCGTGGCGAAGATCATGCGCAGTCGATCGTCGAGGCCGTCCGAAAGATCGAGGGAGTGCGTGTCCACAACGTCTCGGACCGTGTCTTCCTCATGCACCTGGGTGGAAAAATACGCATTCAGAACAAGGTTCCGGTCGATACCCGAGACACCCTCTCGATGGCCTATACACCGGGTGTGGGTCGGGTCTGTCGTGCCATTGCCAACGACAAAGAAAAGGCCAATACTCTCACCATCAAAGGGAACTCGGTCGCCGTCGTCAGTGATGGCTCGGCTGTCTTGGGTCTGGGAAACATCGGGCCGGAAGCCGCCATGCCGGTCATGGAGGGGAAAGCGATGCTTTTCAAGGAGTTTGCAAACGTGGATGCCTACCCCATTTGTCTGGACACTCAAAACACGGAGGAGATCATCCAGGCAGTCAAATGGATCTCCCCGGGATTCGGCGCCATCAACCTGGAGGATATTAGTGCTCCTCGTTGCTTCGATATCGAGTCACGTCTACGTGAAGAACTGGATATCCCGGTGTTCCATGACGACCAACACGGAACCGCGGTCGTCGTTCTGGCCGCCGTCATGAACGCCTTCCGTCTGGTTGGAAAGACGCTCGAAGATTCCCGCATCGTTGTCGTTGGAGCCGGAGCAGCTGGTTCGGCCATTGCAAAAATATTACTGTCTGCCGGTGCCGACAACTTGATCTGTTGCGACAAACCAGGAATCCTGACCCGTGAAATGGCCTCTGAATTGGATGAACACAAAGCATGGCTGGCCACCAACAGTAATCCGGAAAATCGATCCGGGTCCGTTCGTGACGCATTACAAGGCGCAGATTTGGTGATCGGCGTAAGTGGCCCCGGCACGATTCCGGCCCAGGCCGTTCGGGAGATGGCAAGCGACCCGATCGTCTTTGCTCTCGCCAATCCCGATCCGGAAGTACAGCCTGAAGAGATCGGCGACATTGCACGCATCATCGCAACGGGACGCAGTGACTACCCGAATCAAATCAACAATGTTCTCGCCTTCCCCGGCATCTTCCGGGGAGCACTCAAAGCGCGGGCAACAGCCATTACCGAACCCATGAAGCTGGCCGCCGCCTATGCCATCGCCGGTTGTATCGATGAGACCGAACTTAGCGAAGATTATATTATCCCGAGTGTATTCAACAAGCAGGTGGTCCGACGTGTCGCCCAAGCGGTTCGTGATGCAGCTTACGAAAGTGGCGTAGCCCTCCGCCCGGGGAAGGCCAGACAAGCCCTGCCAACCAATCTGTCGGAATGATTTCCCGGTACTGGTTTGACCTCCATTTCAAAAACGCGTAAATTCCTGTTCTGTCAAGGTTCCGTTTCATTCCCCACTTGAATCGGTGTGACAACGTTTTCTTGAAGCTGTTTTCGTGCACGATATATCGAATGCGCCCGTAGCTTAACCGGATAGAGCACCTGACTACGAATCAGGAGGTTGGAAGTTCGAATCTTCCCGGGCGTACATACTGAAAAGCCTTTCAAGTCAATACGCCACAGACTTGAAAGGCTTTTTTATTTTCCGCCCACGGCGAATTTCAAGCCGGAAATCCGGGAAAAAGGGGCGATCATCATTGAAGACGACGTTCGGAATCCATCAGAGGTGTATGCAATGGTGTGATCGTTGACGCAACCGTGGTGCCGTCCGATACCGTAAGCAACAGTCTGAAATACTCGTGGTTTTCAGGGATCTTCAACGTTAACACTGGACGGGTCCCGATATCTCTTACCGCAAGGTAATTCCCGTATTCATCACACTTTACCAGTGACCATTCAAAGGCATATCCCCTGGATTCCTGTCCATACTCCCATTCTCCATTCCCATTGTAAATCATTGCGTAATAATCCAGCAAATCATTTGCATACAGTCCTGTAGCTGGCTTTAATATTCTTGCAGTTATGGGATTGGATCTTGCATCCGATTCCTGCATCGTATGCAAGAGTTGTACGTAATCATTCTTCACCCGGCCTTTTCGATCTGTAATGCCGTCAAACGTGAGTTTGTTGCTTTCATGCTGATCTTGCCAGGAGGTTACAAAAAACGCGGTGTGAGGCCCCCGAATCTCGGGACGAGAAAGCATCTCCGTATCGATCTCACTAAACAGATATTCAATATTTTCGACGTCAAAAAATTCCATTACTGGAAGAATGTTATGGTCATCTTTTACAGATAGTCCATAAAAATCAATTCCACCTACATACTTCTCCAACATCCGTGCATGATAGATCGTGAGTTGGTTCACTTCAAGGTCGAGGATAACCGGCCTGATCGGATCTGTCCGTTTGATCTCTGATACCAGCCGGCGAAGCCAGTGTACATAGGCACGGTTTTGAAACAGAAGTTCCGGTTTGTGAAAAAAATCTTTCTGATTAAACAGCACGTCATTCTGAATATTCCACGATGTAATGTGGTCGTGGTTTTTATACGTCTCGATTTTGTTGATGATGGATTCAATTTGTTGATCTGCTTCCTGTGCATCGTTCATAAAATCAATGGATTCCGGTATCCAAAACCCGAATGAAACATCGAGATCCATCTCCCTCGAGATCTTCAAAAGATTATAATCATATACTGTATTTCCGGAAATTTTGATGGTATTCAACCCAAGATTCTTGATTTTCCCGAAATCGCTCAGCAGTTTTCTCCGGTTCAAAACATGATAATTGTTCCGCCAGTCTTGACCATACTTGTAGTTTATGCCCTTTACTTCTTCTGCGTTCCCTCCTTCCACATAGGATTCAGTATTCTCGGTTACGAGAATGTTCAACGGCTCAAACACATATTCCGGGACATCCCTGTTATTGAATGAAGCTTTCATGATCTCATCCTGAGGAATTGTCCAATCAAGGTATTCATTGGATTGCAGACCTCTGGGCCAATTATTATCCACCTCGCTGTTGAAATAAATCACGGATTTAATTTCTGTATACTCGTTCTCAATCACTGAGAATGCCTGTTCAATCCATTCATTTTGGCGTTGCCCACTGCGTAACGTTCCAAACTCGGAAATGACGACAGGGGTTGGTGGCAACTTGATTAGCTCTTCGTGAAATGGTTGGTACAAGCTGTCAAAATTGTGCCATTCACCATCCAGGTTATACTCTCCGTAATTCAAAACGTTGATTCCAATCCAATCTACGTATTCTCTTCCGGGATAATAGTCTGCAAGATGCTCTGACTTCCATGGGTTCCATATCCAAATCACATTGTGAGCATCCTTCTCTTTAAAGATTTCATACGTATGAATCCATGCCTCTTTAAAGGTAGATGCAGCCTCGCTCCCCGACATGTACCAAGGATAAAACGGGTTGTCTGACTCGTGGGCAAACCTTAAAAAGACGGGTCGTTCCAGGTTTTTTAATTTGACTGCAAATCGGGAGATGTATTCGTCGAAAAACCCACTCGTGATGAGATTAAAAACATGATCATCACCGCTTATTTCATCTTGAAATTCATTCAGCCACGGCTCCCATGTGATCATGGGTATGGATTGATTCCGGTATACAGAATCAATCAGTGCGTCCGGAAAACTTGATTCCACCTCCCTGTCCCAGGCAAGATAATGGGAAATGATGTCGAATTTTTCCTCGATGCGGTTCGATGAACTCTTTACATTTTCCAGGGTGGTGATTCCATCGTCGTATCTTGGAGCAAAGATTCCAATGTAATGGATTCTGTTTTTCTGCTGGATGTTGGCTTGAACCCCTTCCCATTTTATATACTCGGTATGATAGTAGAGCCCACCCGACAGTACTGAAATACCAAGAACCAGCGGCAACGCTGCTTTTTGCCAGGCAGAAAAAACCGCGTATCTCCCGAGATTGAACATCGAATTTTTGAGACGGCTAAACTCAAACGTAGCTTCTACAGGCTTTGGTCGTTCAAATGCGAAGACCAGTGTAAAAAACATAAAGGAGGCATTGACCAGGGCAAACCCGGACATAAACATGGAAAAAGACGTAAAATCGATGCTCAACCCGTAGATAACGGCTACAATCGATATCACTCCGACAAGGAGGTTCGGTATCAATAATTTCCAGCTTGTACGCTCTGTATCTTCTTTTGGAGTAGGGAGATAGGGAACGTTCTTTCGAATGATCGTGTAAACGAGCCCAATGACATTTACCCACCACGTACACGTCTGAAGCAACCCACCCAGGATATGAGTTCCCCACTCACTTTTGTCCATGACCCATCTCTGAACAAATAGGCGGATAGCCAGAATTGACGCCAATACTGGAGCGACGATTAAACTAAAATTAATGATGTTTCCTTTCCATGGTGTCGCCGCTGCAAACAGGGATAGTATTGGAATCAAGAAGGTTACAAGTACAACGACACCGGAAAGATAATGAAGAGGCAAGATTCCGAAGTGGAGTTTTTGCCGCCAGGTAAAGTTTCCATACAGTTTCGGAAACGCTGAAACCAGAAGCTCGAGTGTCCCTCGCGACCATTTCAACTGTTGCTTGTAGTAGGAGGTTAACGTAGCGGGAACACGTCCTTTCGTAAATATTTTTGGAACGTAAACCGATTTCCACCCTTTTGCGTAAAGCTGCATGGCCGTATGCATATCTTCGGCCAACCCGGCAGCATGACCACCTATGGAGTCCAGCGCTTTTCGCCTGAACACACAATTTGCACCAATGGCATTTACCGTCCCGTAGCTGTTCATGGACATCATGAGAGGTCCATAAAAGTGAAATGTCTGTTCAGCTGCAGCTTTGGCAACCAGTGATTCATCGACATTGTAATACGCCTGAACAGACTGGACAAACCCAATGGTTTGATCTTCAAAGTACGGGACAACCTCGTCCAGAAATTCTTCCTTGGGAATATGGTCAGGATCCAATATCAGACATATTTCCCCGGTAGCCTGTTTGAGCGCATTATTGATGTTCCCTGCTTTGGCATGGATGCGGTTCTCTCTTGTTACATGTTTTATCCCGTTTTTTTCACAAAACTCCTTTAGATGCGAGTCATTTGCCTCATCACACAGATAGGTTGTGTGAGGGTACGTCATCCGCTGAATGGCCAAAAGTGTGTCTTTCACCATGTCGTATGGCTCACCAGGGAAAAACGTCGTAAAAACATCTACCGTCGGTTTATCCAGAAGCACCGGCTTTTCAGGAACAGAGATATCCCAGTAGTGATACCACATATAAATAACCCTGAAGGCGTCAAATGACAGAAGACCAAACAACAGCCCGTAGAGATATTTGTGATCAATATATTCTGGTGAAATAAACCAATAGAAGAAATTAACAACACTCAACAGCCCGAGAATGATTAATATTCTCAGTGTTATCTTTTCTTTTAACGTTGGTTCTTTTATGACCGTTCTGGTTACGTTCACTGATGATTCAATACGTAAAATGGAGTGTTGGTTGTAGCAAACGTACCATCGTGGTTGTAGACGTATGCGAAAATTCTGTAGGGGCCCTCTTTCGTCGGAGTGCGAAATAATGTTTTGTTATGATCTGATCGAATAAAGGTGTCCATCGGAGAATAGCTGTTAGACACGAATTCACCGTTTCCACCGTACCAATCCTCAGGATATATTTCCCACTCAATACGCAAGTTGTCATTCACATGATCGTAGAAAAATACTTCTGCATGGCCTGCCTCACCGGGTGACAAAATGATATTGTCACGTGCTCCTTTATTGTTTAACAACATATAGTCCAGGCCGACTATTTCCGGAGCATTGTCCGACTCCTTCCACAGAGCTTCGATAACATTCACGATTTCAGATTTGTCCCCATCCCTGAAAAGACTGAACCAGGTATGGGTTCGTTCCAGTTTTGATCCCCAGTAAAACAAGATGGATCCCAGACTGGCTGAACCTTCACCCCCCTTCACCATCTGATTTCTTGAACTGTAATGTATTGATTTTACTGAACTTGTAGGCTCAATGGGTGCGCCCCAGGATGTCGTAATGGCTTCCCAGGGTCCATCCGGACCCAGTTCACTGATAAAATAAGGTCTGGGGCCGAATACATTTGCAACCTGAGCAACATGTGAATTGACACGTGTTGTATTCCCGAATGTATTGAATCCGACAAGATCCAGTTGTGGAGAATGTGTGAAAATGCTGCTCATCACCTTTCGGCTAGCCCCGATAATGGATGTTGATACCGGATGATTTGGATCCACCTCTTGGATCATGGAAACCAACTCATTGAAGGATCTTATAAACTCATTCTTCCTGAACACAACGGGATAATAAATCTCATTGCCCAGATTCCAAATCAAGAGCGCCGGATGATCCCTATGTTCATCTACCAACTCTCTTATATCATTTTGTATTTTTAAACGTTCACCTTTGCCATCAAATATATCATTCAGAGTGTTATATTTTGGGATATAGATATCAACAATTACTGCCAGGCCGTGCCTGTGTGCTTCATCCAGTTTATCTTTCAAGTTCGACGAGCTGAACACCCGAATTGTGTTTCCACCGATTTCTGCCAACTCCTTGAAATATGTATCTCCGCCAGCTCCCTGAATACGAAAAGGCTCACCGTTTCTTATCAACTGATACCCCTTGCCGATCTTTTTTATATAGACAGTCCTTGCTTCATCGGCGGGTGGTTGATAAAGATTTCGTAGCGAAATAAATCCTGCCAAAACCAGAATGACAAAGAGTGACAATGATAGATATACAAGTTTTTTAACACTCATTTTTTCCTGTAACAAATGTTGGTGCATCACGTTATATGCAAGTTTAATGCCAAGCCAACCGCCAACGTCCAATAATCTACACTACCTGAAAAAGCAGCTCATTCATGCGTTGTATACGGCTTTCCGGTCGGTTCAAAAACCGGAAAGGGAGATAGGAGACCCGACGTGAGAGAAGATCTTACTCGTTGTCTGTACAGGACGTAAGATTTACACACATGCATACCTATTTTTCACACTGTCTTGACGATGATGTCAAGAACTCATCCGAAGAAAAGCGAACGACAGCTCCCCGATCATTTGTTACCCATCATAAGAGAGACAACTGTGAACCTCGATTCAAACCAACCACGGTGACACCATGGAAAAGCTGTCAGAGAAAGAGTGCATCCCGTGCCGGGGTGATACTCCAGCATTGGAAGGCAAGCAACTGAAAGATCTCTACCAGCAACTGGATGGTGAGTGGACCCTCGTCGAAGACCACCATCTGACTCGGGAGTATGCCTTTGATGATTTTCAGGGAGCACTCAATTTCACCAATCGTATCGGGAAGATGTCCGAAGAGCAGGGGCACCATCCCGAAATCTACCTGACCTGGGGAAACGTGACCCTCAAAGTCTATACACACGCAATCAACGGGCTCTCGGAAAGCGACTTCATCTGGGCTGCAAAGGCGGAAAACCTCTACTAACCCATCGGCAGGTTTCTCCTATGCCCCCTCCGTTACGTCGCGAATCAAACGGAGCCAGTTCAGACCCAGGATCTTTTTGATCCGCTCTTCGGTGTAGCCCAATCGCTGCATTGCCAACGTAATCTGTGGATAGTCGCTTATGTCTTGAATTTCGCGCGGAAGCTCCGGACCGCCATCAAAGTCTGCGCCCAGTGCAACATGATCTTCCCCGACCAGCTGCACACCATAGTCAATAACCCGAGCCAACTGATCGACACTCATCCAGTATTCATCCGGAATTTCCGAACGAAACGTGAATGGCAATCCTTCGGCCACCTGGCTGTCGACCTCGGTGATCGTGAGTGAAGGATCCGTATTCATGTTCGGAGCGCCGGGGGTCGGAGGAGGGGGTGTCTGCGAAGTCCACTCCGAGAACTTCGGATTATTGAAGGTGTTGCCGAACTGAATACCGATCACACCTCCTTTTGCAGCGAGGGCAACCGCATTTTCGTCCGTGATACACCTGGGGTGATCGACAATTCCCCGAAAGCCACCATGTGTATAGGCAACCGGCTGCTCACTCGCCTCGACCGTTTGCAAGATCCCCTCGTCCGATGCGTGGGCCACATTGATCACCATCCCAAGCTTGTTCATTTCGGCAATAATCTGCCGTCCAAGCTCATTGATCCCGCCCCACTTTCGCTCCGCGCCGGTGGCATCAATGAACGCATTGGTCACATTGTGAGCGGTCAGTTGAGCAGATCGAAGTCCCAACCGGTAGAGTGCCCGAAGCAGCAGGAGGTCCCCCTCCATATCGAATGGTCCTTCCAAGTCCAGAAAGGCGGCCATCTTCCCGCGACGATTGATGCGCTCGATGTCCGAGGCCGTTAGTGCAAGCTCGATCACGTCACGATTCTTCTCGATCTGCTCCAGGGCCAACTCGACCACACGAAACGTATTCTTGACTTCGTGGCGTCCCGGGTAGTAGTCCTCCTCCGTGTACACACTGAAAAACATGGCGTCAAGCCCCCCTTCACGGGCTCTCGGCAGATCCACGGTCCCGTCCGAATAGCGATCGCCGATGTCGAGCCCCTCCAAAAGTTGACGGCTCATGACATGGATGTGACCGTCCATGACAAACGCCTCTTTATGCAGGGCGAGTCCATCGGGTTGAACCTTCGATGATAATCGGCCTGCAGGCAAATTTGAAGCCGTATTCGGTGTTGCAGCCAGTAATTCCAGTGTCGAAAGTGCGTGGCCTGCAATGGGCAGAAGTGCCAGTCTCTTGAGTACGTCTCGTCGTTTCATAGTTCTGTTTGTTCGATTTCAAGCATCTTTTCGCATCCAGAATGCGGAAGGTTCCCGGCTCGACCCGAAGACCCAACCTCTCCTGCAACGGTCGCTTTTACACTGAGGTTCTGGACCTTACTCAGAAAATCCACGGATGTAGGGCCGCTCCGGCGGACGTTCCCCCGTGTTGAACTGCGCTCCCCTTGTCGTGTGGTAGTTCATGTCCAAAAACGGTGTCCACAACCGACGGCCGACAGGATAATAACGCCCGTTCTCCCAGTTGGATTGCATGTAGTGGTTCACAATCCCGGAGGAGAGCAGCAACCGTTCGGCGTTGAAGGGCTCCTCTTGGGTCACCATCATCTCGGTAATCCAGTGCGGTTGTGCATTCGAGGCATGGTATTGATCATAGGGACCGGCCCAGCCCAGCATCGAGATAATGGCCGGATCCGTCTGACCTTCGATTTCGCCGGCGTAGGTCCATCCGACCCCCCGGCTACCGATGACCGCGGCCTCCGTCCCGTCACTGTAGACGATGTGACACATGTTGGTATTGGGGTTCTGCCGCAGGTGACCCGGATCCAGTTCGAATTTCCGTTCGACGGAATCGAGCAGATCTCCGGCCCAGGGGTTTTGATCGACCCAGTTCCAGGTTTCCGGACCCCGAATGGATTGAATGGACCGGACACCGGTTTCGCCTCCTTCCCGACGCTCGACAAAGGCTTGCAGAACATCAACGGCATGGAAGATCGCACCCTCATCGGAGGTGCCACCAATCGAGAGCGAACGTTTGATGGGTGTATCGACCTCCAGTTCCATCTCCGGCTGGCGATAGTAGAGGGGGATGGAAGATCCACCCGTCAACGGAAACCCGAGCTCCCGGGATTTGTCAAACATCCACTTCGATTCGTCCCACGTATAGGACAGATGTTTGTCATTGAATACCGGAACGGATCGGTTGCTCTGTTCAAATACCTGGACAACATCATTGTAGATCTGCCAGCGCGGAAGCAGCCAGTGCCCTTTGAGATCTTTTGGATAGTCCCCGTGTTCTCCGACGATGACCACTCCATCCACATCGAGCTCCTCCCCGCCCAACGTGAGCGCTTCTGCAACGTCCCGGAAGAGTGGAATCCCGTTTGCCTCGGCAACCTTCCGACCCAGCCCACTTGTCTCGTATTGATGAAGGTAGATGGAGGCCACCTCTACACGCGACTCCGTGTACGCGCCTTCCCACCAATACCCGTCGATCAGCTTGTTGATGATCCAGTCTGCGTGGGAACGGGTCGCACCCCAATAACTGGCCAGACACGCAATACGAGGTTTCCGTTGTCGAGACATTCCCATTGCAGCAGGGCTGAACCCGGCCATGGTCGCCAAACCAGCCATTCCGGTTACTTTCAGCATGTCGCGACGTGTAAAGGGAGATAGTTCCTTCATCTGTTGCCTTACAGGAGTTGTATCGTTTGACTTCTTTGACATATTCATTACGATTCAAGGATTGGGGATAAACAGACCGTAATCTGGATCTTGTAAGCCTGTAGCTTCCTCTGCTTCAGTAATAACCATTCACTTCGAAGTGTAGTCCAAAAAATTCTGTCGTGCAATGAATCAACAAACGTGGGTGATCGTGATTTGACTTGCGTCTGATTTCTCCGGATGGTTAATTGCAAGTAACTGAAATTACTGGGGGAGGGGCGATGTTTAACCGTATCACAGCGACCAATGACAAGTCATCCACCGTTTTGATCCGCAGTATGGTCGGGTTTATTTTTTTCACAGAGGGATTGCAAAAATTTCTGTTCCCCCACATTCGCGGAGCCGGTAGATTTGAAGAGATGGGATTGCCCGTACCGGAGTTTCTGAGCTATTTCGTAGCCTCTTTCGAAGTTCTCTGCGGGGCTTTGATCTTGTTGGGCCTTCTTACCCGAATAGCGGCTGTTCCGATCATTTTCATCATGCTTTCCGCAATTATACTGACCAAACTTCCCATCCTCGTCGAGGAGAACTTCTGGGTAATGGTCTACATCAGTAAAATTGACATGGCCATGCTGATCGGATCTCTATTTCTCCTCATGGAAGGGGGTGGACGATGGTCCCTGGATAGAAGATTCTTCTCTTCCCGATCATCCATGTGATCCCGGAACCTTCTCCAAACCCGATCTTCACGTGCGAATTGCGATACTCGATTCGCGCCAATTGTACGAATCAACAAACCCAACTCCCTTCCATGAAAATCTTCAAGAACTACACGTATTCTGTCACGCAGATCGCCATTTTCAAACTGGCACTGCTCTTTCTCGGCATAGCAATCGGTGCCAACTGGCCCGTTATTTTTGCCCCATATACGATTCTGCTCGTCATCATCGGTCTGCTTTTCGGGTTCTACATTGCCTATATCTCGTTCAGAGTCGATGGCGAATAAGCAGACATCCGAAAATCGGCTATTCTCTTCGATAACAATTTGTTAGAAAAGCCCTTCCCGGTAGCGCTTTCGTAATTTATCGCTTCAAACGGGTAGGTTCTACACGTTTCTGCCCGTATCTTGCGCGCCTTCCAGAAACGGATGAGGGGGAGTTCACTTGTTTGAATTCCCGGGCCGATCCGGCCGTTAGCACCCTCTCCCAGCCACTCGATCCATTGAGGTGCTGCCCATCCAACAAGCAAGCGTTCATGATTCTCAGGTATATCGAAAAGAAGCAGTCTGATCTGAAGACCGAAATTCTCTCCGGACTCACCGTTTCCCTGGCTTTGGTCCCCGAAGCCGTTGCATTCTCCCTTATTGCTGGAGTGAGCCCATTGGTTGGACTCTACAGTGCTTTTATCGTCGGATTGGTGACGTCGCTCATGGGCGGGAGGCCGGGAATGATCTCGGGAGCCACCGGAGCCATTGCAATCGTTATCGTCAGCCTGGTGATGGCTCACGGCGCCGAATACCTGTTTGCCGCTGCAGTTTTGATGGGACTTATCCAGCTTGCCATTGGCTTTCTCAAGCTTGGAAAGTTCATTCGGTTGGTACCGCACCCTGTTGTCTTCGGCTTTGTCAATGGATTGGCCATCCTGATTTTCTTGTCCCAACTTAATGAGTTTAAAGTTGCAGGGGGTGCCAATACCGGTGAATGGCTCTCCGGTTCAGCCCTCTATATCATGCTCGGTTTGGTCATGGCCACGATGGCAATCATCTACTATCTGCCCAAAATGACCAAATCCATCCCGGCATCCCTGGCAGCCATTCTCGTCGTCTCGGCCGTCGCCATCGGATTTGGACTCCCCACACGTACGGTCGGGGATATCGCCTCCATTTCCGGTGGGTTCCCGGAGTTTCATATCCCGATGGTTCCATTCAGCATGGAAACGTTGATGATCATACTTCCGTATTCGTTTATCATGGCCATGATCGGCCTGATTGAAAGCCTGCTCACATTGACCGTCATTGACGAGTTGACCGAGACAAGAGGCGACGGCAACCGGGAGTGCGTTGCTCAGGGAACCGCGAATCTTTTGACAGGATTCTTCGGAGGAATGGGCGGGTGCGCCATGATCGGTCAGAGCATTATCAACGTGAGTTCGGGTGGGCGAAGTCGTGTGTCCAGCTCCGTTGCTGCCATTGCCCTTCTTCTGTTCATCCTCTTCGGGGCGGGGATCATCGAGCGGGTTCCCATGGCCGCACTGGTTGGGTTGATGATCATGGTGGCCGTCGGAACCTTTGAGTGGGCCAGTCTCAAGATCTTCCGAAAAGTCCCGACGACTGATATTGTCGTCATGGTTCTGGTGATCATCGTGACCGTACTTTTGCACAATCTGGCCCTTGCCGTCTTGATCGGTGTCATCATCTCTTCTCTCGCCTTCTCTTGGGAGAATGCAAAGCGGATCCGTGCACGAAAACGAATCGATGAAGCAGGCGCCAAGCACTATGAAATCTACGGGCCGCTCTTCTTTGCCTCGGCGACAACGTTTCAGGAGAAGTTCAATGTCACCGGAGATCCTGAACACATCTATATCGATTTTCAGGAATCCCGTGTGGTCGATCATTCTGCCATTGATGCATTGAACAAAGTAACAGCCCGGTACATGCGTGCCGGGAAAACGGTGAGCTTGATAAACCTTGACAGCAGCAGCCGGACACTGCTCGAAAAAGCAGACGCGATTACAGAGCTTTCCTACGAGAAAAAGAGGCGCTCCCGCATGAAACCGGATCCGGCACAAACGGTTCAACCCGTCTAACGAAATCCCGAAATAAATTCAGATTTCAAGACGGTCCCCTCTTGCAGAAAGGTTGAGGACTGTGTACTTATGAGGTGTAAGCGGGAGTAGCTCAGGGGTAGAGCATCAGCTTCCCAAGCTGAGGGCCGCGGGTTCAATTCCCGTCTCCCGCTCACATCAAAAAAGGACCAGCATATCGCTCAATACAGCAGTTTCCGGCCTTTTTTCGTTTGTCTCGTCTCTTCTTCCCTTCCCCGATTTGTTACACTATTTGGGAAGATTGTTGCGTATTCGTGGGAAAATATTGGGAAAGCTTTCCCACGGTTTACAGATTGGCTATCTGAGAGCTAAACTCAGATTCAAGCACATTGAATCCAAACGGCTATGCCAGACCCATACCACATACTTTTTGACAAAAATGGATCCGAGGCCGATGAGAGTGACCGAGTAATCGGTGTCTTTGATCACCGGAATTATATCGGCCTTTGCAGACAGGCGATCATGGATCATTTTGAAATCCAAGAACGTACAGAATTTTACAGCAGATTCAGAGAGAGGCAAGTAGACGGTCCTGATGAGATCGCCGACCTCGATGACCGATTCGACATCAATCCTAAATCGGTTCGAGTCGGTGACGAGGAAATCAATGCCAGGTAAACCGCACATATCAAGATGCGGCTTCCATACTGAATGAAGGGCTCGACACTCACTGGACCCGGCCAACCAAGACACTCAATCCCTGAAGGATCTTCCACACCCTTACCCTGACGGGCAGATCCAGTACCATCCGGTGTCGAAAAAAGTGAATAGCCCGAGAAGTCATGGAGAGGAATTAATTCAAGGCATATGATAGAGATACTCAGAAATATCCGTGCATACTTCTTGATGATCTTCCTGAATTGATTCGATTGCGAGATATGCTCGATGAAAAGATTGATAGACTCGTAAATCGAAAATCTCGCGACTGAACTCAGACGGCATCACCACCTCCCGGGAGTATTGATATTGCACGTATCAAGTATATGTTTGATATATGTTCATCCAAGTAACGAAAGGCGGAGGGATGGATCAATTGAAAAATGACCCTCGAGAATTTCACGTAATTAGACAAGCACAAAAAGCCCCTCAAACCCTTGTGAGACCTATTTTTGCAAGTTTGAGTTTTTCGTTGTTCATTTCACTGGTAATAAAACTAACCGGTGAAAAAACGGAGATTATCATGCAGGTCTTAAGCTCACTTATGTGGTTGGGTGTAATCATTGGATCAATTTTTGGAATCACCTTTTTTTACGATTCACTAATGATGGCAGAAAGCGCTCCTCAACAAGCTGCAGGAGCCGCAATTGCAGTCGCATCTGCTGTTATTCCATACTGTATAGCTAGAGCCATTGATGAGATTGGAAGACCGGCAACCAATGGTTCCGCAAATAACTAGTCTATGCTCTCCACGGTGGGCTTCTCTATTATTTCTGACGGTATAGCATGGGCCAAGGCATGTCTGTATGGACACACTGGGTATCATATTTTCTTCGGTTATTGGCTTTTCCGTCTGGATTACCCTTCAGAAAGAAAACCAAGATAAAGAGGAGCGTAGAAGACAGGCGATTGCACGCATTAAATATATTCAACCAAGTAACGAAAGGCACCGGTAACGGTCAACCGTAACTTGCGGTTCACGCTCAATTTGGCAATTGCGCCCCTTGCTGTTAAACACTCTTTATTGTTGGATTTAGATCAAGAAATGCATCCCACTGGCCATTGAACCCAATTCTGCGGCTACTCTCGGTGTGAATTGCCAATTTCCCGAAATCGTTGTTCATTAAAGGAGTACAGACAATTAACCCGGTATAGTCCTTCTTCCTTTCTCAGCGATTGTGGTTCGGTTGAGTCCAATTTTGATTCGCTTTTCGGCAGAATCTATGGGTGACTGCGCCTCCAAATGCGATTGATTAAACTAAATCTGGCGCTCATGCTACAAATGATTAGAGCTCGTCTGATAATTCCATTTACTTCAGTAATTCTTGTAACTATCTCTTCTCCTCAGATAGCGTATTCACAAGAGAATCCAGATGATAAGATTATTGGAGTTGGCAACATTGATTCGAATGGTGCAAGAATGCGCGTCGAACCAGCTTGGGAATCAGAAGTTATTATGGAGATAGATGCAGGAATGGCTGTGATTGTTTACGACTACTATGAAGAACCGTTTGTTAAAGTTAAAGAAGAGGGAGTTGTTGGATACATCATATTCAGAAATTTGGAAGAAAACTATGTTACTGAGCTTATTGAGAAAGAAGTTGAAAGAAAGGAGATAGAGGAAATCAGAAAAGAAAACCCAATGCTAGCTCGCGTCATGAGGAAGTACGGCAAAAGAGACGGTCGTCTAGTTTACAACGATAAAGTCTGGGTTGGAATGACAGAGGAAATGTTACTAGATAGTTGGGGTGAACCAGACAGAAAGAATATTACTGAATCAATATATGGTTCGAGTGAACAATGGATTTATGATCGAGGAAATTACAAGTCTGAATATGTATATGTAGAAGATGGTGTAGTGAAAACCATTCAAAGGTAGATTAGATTAATAACCCACGCCCATATGCAAAGAGTAATCTATGCAATCTTACTACTCATCTTGACCAGCTGCGCTGGTAGTGGCTACGTGACTCGTGACGCTGTTCAAGTCATTGAAGATCCATACTCAGACAGTATCCAGTATGCCGGAGTCACGAATACAGTCGAAGGAACGATGGGTGACCTGGTTGGGTATAACTCCTTCTTACGGACCTGGGCAAATAAAGAGACCGGTGAAGTGAGTCACCAACTCTACATCGATATCAACTACTTCAACTCCGACTGGATATTTTTCAGCCATGCTACCTTCATCGGTGGAACGCCGGCTGAGCTCACTCAGATCAATCGAGAAGTAATCACCTGTACCATCGGTGGTTGCGGGTACAATGAGGTGGTTGGAATCGACTTCACAACCGAGGAGCTCCGATCCCTCACTGAAGGAACCAGCTTGAAACTCTATTCAGAAAGTGGATACGAGGAAATCGTTGAGATCAGACCCGATCAGGTGAATGCACAGCTGGCCACAATTAAGAACTAAAATCGAAGCATCATGAAAGCCATTTCACTCATTGCCATCTTGGCGTTTCTACCAATTCTCGCATCAGCCCAAGGATTAAATCGCAATGCGAATCTCATCCGCAGCAATCATCCAACGGCTTATGAAAACACCATACGAACGCACGCAATTGAAGAGTGGGAGAATGATCATGCCATGATTGTATACTCAATTAATAGTCAGGCTGACGCGCTCATGGGAGTTATTCGAAACTTCAAAAGCGATAATACAAACATACTGTTCCAGGCAATCCAGAATTGGAGCCACACTGGTTATGCAGCTTCGAATATTGAGAAGTTCAGAGAGCTAGATACGGTGGAACTCAGCCAAATGATCAATCTTCATTGCAACTGGATGATGGTCCAATATGAATACGATCAACAGGTTGAGGCTAAAAGCGCTTATTGATGGTTTTGATTAAAACTCTATCTACTACACAATCATGGCACTAATAAAATGCAAGGAGTGCAAAAAAGAAATTAGCGACAAGGCACCAGCCTGTCCGCATTGTGGGTATGAGAAAAAAGACTTTGCACAATCATTAGATGAGGCTGGTAAAAGCATGATGGGTTGTGGTTGCGGATTGACCCTATTTATAACAATACCCATTCTGATTGTTTTGATGGGAGGGTGTTAAATCAATGGTTTTGAAAAAGATATGGTATTGGGCCATGCAGGTCGCGATATATCTCTCGATTCTTTCACTGACAATTTTCATTTGATGACCGCCCCCCTCTACATGAAATCCACCCAAAAAGCCCTCGTCTGCCAAGCGATGGAGTTTCTCATCCTGCAGACCCGAGCTCAACTCCGGATCATCGAGAACCACGGGGGCCCGTGAGATGAACCGTTAAAAATATTCCGAGGCTATAACCAACAAACCAAAATACCTATGCGCACCAATCAAGTAGCAATCCTCTCACTCGTAGCAATTCTTTTCAGCTCATGTGCAACGACGCAACCATCAGACGGAAGCGTCGAGGTGCTTGGCCACGATTTCTCAGAGTACAATGAAAAAGGGTTCCTATTTACGCCAGAATCGTACCGGGGTGAATACGGATCAGTTGGGATCGTAAGCGTTAGGGTATGGCCAAAAATTATGCCTGCCGACGGGTTTGAACAAATCGATGGCTATGAGAGAATGAGTGATGATCGTGGAAAAAAATGGCATGTTGAAATCATAAATACGGCAGACGCCATCGAACAGATGTATCTGAAAGCCCAAGAAATGGGAGCTGATGCACTCACTCAATTTTCAGCAAGAGCAGTAGATCGTAGACACGGTGGGCTCAGAGTGGATGGTATTGAAATCAGCGGGTTCGCAATCGACCGACAGTAATGATCTGGCCTGAAATGAGCATCGAGCACTGGTCACTTCTCATATCCATCGGGGCTATTCTGATCTCAATGTTCACCTGGTACCGAACTGACAAGAGGGACCGAGATCGTCGTGCTGATGAGATCCGAGAGAGGGATAGTGCCAGTTTTATAACTAAAACAGGGCCAGTCAAAACAGAACGGTCTAGGAGCTATGCTAGCTACATCAATTTTGAGAATACCGGTTGCGGAACCGCAAAGGTGTATCAAATTTTGATTGACGGAAGCCCATCACCCGACATTCGTAAAAAGAAGCAGGAGCGTAAAGCAGAATACATTGAAGTTGCACCCAAAGGGGGTATTCTGAAAATCGAAGTTCCTAGGAGTGACACAACCCCAAGTCCAAAAGAAGCGGAAATCTACTGGGACGACGATTACAAAAAGGCCAACAAGGAGACTTTCCAATTGACGTTTTGATCAATTAAAGGAGAAAAGATGACTGCATCAGTTTGGCTTTCGATCATAGCTATAGCTATCTCACTATCAACGTGGGTGATAGAGGTTAGGCGTAGGTGTGACGAAGTTCGTGAAGGGAATAGTGCTTCTATTCAGGCGCACCTTCTGCCACACTCTGGAGGTTTGAGTGTATTAGAGATAAATAACTCAGGGCAAGCCCCAGCAAGAATTAAAAGCGTTGATCTAGATGGACAGGATATTTACGAGGGTAATAGAATACACGATCCTAAGTGTCAGCATGAAATAATTGGTCCCAAAAGTCGAGTCCATTTTAAAATCAAGACTTCATTTGATCATTCGCCACCAGGCCATGTGCTAATCCTCTGGGACGATGATTATCAAAGCGACCGCTCCTATGAAAACTCCCTTTCGGCATGAACTGGCTGGACTGGTTTACTACTGGTATTTCTATTATTGCCGTTGCAATTTCATTTTGGACCTGGTACAGAACTGACAAGAGGGATCGAGATCGACGAAGGGATGAAATTCGAAAGAGGGATAGTGCAGAGATTCGAGCTTACTTAAAGAAGGAAGCAAAATATTTTGGCCCAACTCAAATTGTAATCGAGAATAAGGGAAACTCAGAGGCAAGACTAAAAAGTATCCAGTTAGACGGAACGCCAATACTTAAGTACGAAGGAATCTACAGTTCAAGCACCTGGCATGATTTTCTAGGCCCAGATAGTAAGATTTTTTACGAGATAGAAAATCATGGGTGGTTCATTCCACCACATTATATCGAGATAATTTGGGACGACGAGTACAAGGATGGGAACAGGTACCGGAACTCATTGAGTTATTGAGAGTGACTCAAATTGGCCTTTAATTACCGATAATCTAAACACCCACAATCCCCCGCCGAATGAGCCAGAAAGGTCTCTTGTTTCGATACAAAGGTGAGAACTCAAGTATTGATCTCAATACGCTTCTCACGACACAATTCCATTATGCAGCCATTCTTGACGAGATATGCTCTAAAGTAGCCCCGAATCATCGATTCAAGATTACGATCAATGGCTTCCAAAAAAAGTCGTTTGGCGTTGAACAACTGATTGAACTCGTGGCAGTCGGCTCTCTTCCATTTGGCGCGAACAAGGATGAAATCAAAACCATCCTTAAGCTTTTGGGCGAATACATACAGATCAAATTGGTGCTCAACGGTGAGAAAGCGGATGAAGACCAGATCGAGAAGGTTGGAAATAATATTCGGATCACAGGTCACAACAACAATCTGACCATTGTCACCACAGAGGCATTTAATTTCTACAATGAAAACACAACTCTTGACGAAGCGACTCGTAAGGCAGCCGAAGCACTTGACAGGGATGAAGAGATAGATGGCGTAGAGATTTCTGATTCAGAGTCCAATGAACCGATAATCGACATCGGTAGAAACGATTTCGGAATCTTGAAGCAACCAAATAAGAATTTCTCGGAAAAGGAGTCGGTAGAAGAGATTCGTGAAGATCAAATCATGCATATCAAGAGATTTGACTACGAACCTCAAAAAACTACACGGTTTTCATTTATTTATCATGATCGAAAAACGAACGGAGTCACCATTTCAGATGAAGATTTTTTGGAAGAGGTCCGACAGGGTGCTCGCTTTGGTAACGGGGACGGTCTACGAGTTAGGCTGAAAGTCAAAAAGGACCGAGATAAAATGGCTGATGTTTTCGTAGAGGTAGGATATGACATATTGAAGGTTTACGAAATCATCAAAAGAGAGCAACAGGGAGATTTAGGATTATCTTGATTATTTTTTAGAAATATATTATTAGCTTATAATTAAGAATAGAAAAGGGAATTAATACCCTAAAATCAAAACTAATAAACATATAAATTATGGAAAACGTAAGATCTATTAACATCGGAAAAGAAATTATATCAATTAATCATAATGGTAGAGTATCAAGTATTTCAGTCGACGAGATACCAATCGAGATTGTAATTACTGGAGAAGGTGAAAGCTCTAAGTGTGTGATCAAAGGCAAAAATCAAAAGATAGAAATGTAATTTTGTGTCTTTTTTGAAATCCCCCCTGCTATTATTGGTGTGACAACCAACTAGCAGAAAGACATGCCCTCCGTCAGTTTTCGAAAATCAGGATCACGATGGCACATCCGGTTCCGGGAGAAAGGCCGGAAAGAAGTGGTCAAGAGCTTCCCCGGATCCCTGCAGGAACGCACAGTTCAGAAGAAGGCCGCTTGGTACGATGAGCAGTGGAGTCTTGATCGATTTGATCCATACAACGACCAGCAGGGAGATAGCCACGTTCTGGTCCGGGATGCCATCGATGACTACTGCCAAGAAAACCTCGCCAGTGGAAATTGGAGCAAGGCCACCTACGAGCGAGCTCTCAATTGCATCTCCCGGAGTCTAGAATCGGTACTGAATCGACGAGTGTCGGGTCTCACCCAGCACTTGGTCGAAGATTCGATAGGTGAACTAAGTGTCTCCGCGATCACCAAAAAGGGGTATTTGGCCAAAACAAATACCTTTCTCAAACGACTCCATGAATCGGATATTATCCGGGATCAGATCCAGTGCTCACTCGAGGTCACGGAGAAGCTGGCGATCCGGAACGACTCGAAGATCAAGTACCTCATCTGGCAACAGCTAGACCACGTATGCAGTGCCATGCAGTTCATTGGAAGGCAGAACCATCATCTGTACCGATCGGACGACATTGCGAGCTTCTACGTCGATATGTGGTGGTTCATGTTCTACAGCCTCCTTCGAAAAAACGAAGTGTCCAGACTGACCAATCGAGATGTCATCGGTGAGGCCGAACGGATCCGCGTTCACGGAAAGGGACGGAAGGTCGACGAGATCCCACTACCGGCACCGGCCGCCGATCTGATCCGGAAGTACTGGGACTCCCGAGATCCGGACGGACCGGTCTTTTCCTCACATATGAACCGGTCGTACAAACATTTTCGACAAGCTGTCTGCCTGGCATTGGGAGAAGATCACCCATCAGGATTCCATCAGTTGCGCCATGGCGGGGTTGTTCACTACCTTACCCTTGGAAAGCCGATCCAGTTCGTCTCCAAGCTCTGCAGGCACGCCAATATTCAAGTAACTCTGCAGGTCTATGCCAATGTGAACCCTGACGGATTGGCCGCGGCATTTAGCGACGTTTCTCACGGTCCGGCAACGCAACGGAAGTGATGCGTTGCTCTCGGGTTTTCGGGTACTTTTGGGAAAATAGTGGGAAAGACGTTTTTTAGAATCCCCGTATCTTATTGACCTTCATCCAATAGGGTAATACCCTGAATCAGCTTCCCAAGCTGAGGGCCGCGGGTTCAATTCCCGTCTCCCGCTCGACGTAAAAAAGGCCAGTCCGATCGTCTCGGAATGGCCTTTTCTTTTTTTGGTCGAACCAGACTTCCGATCTGGCTGTCAGGAGTTTCCTCCCGTAGACGCCGCCGGAAAAAGCGTTGGGTTCAGAATGAAAATCCAGGGAATTACATAGACCCAGTGACGAACAAGGGTTCCGATCGCCATATCGGGACCAACATTCAACCCGGCCACTCCTGCCCCAAGCAGTGGAAGCATGAAAAACCAAACCAGAGCAATGGTTTGTGCCGTGATAAAGATAAAGGGACGGATCCAGTGGGGTCCCCAAAGTGACGGTGCAATACCGGCATAGAGTATCGCCAGCAGCACCCCGTTGCTGAAGTGACCAAACACTCCATAGAGAAGACCCAATTCGGTCTTCTCACCAAGGAGAGCGGGAATGTCCCACCATCCCATTCCCATCATCCAACCAAACAGGTCAAACAGAATGGTTCCGGCGATTCCTGCGATGATTGCACGTGTCCAGTTGATCTTATGCATGACTCTCCTCCCCGACCGTTTCTGTTTTTGCTGAATCCAGCTCGGGAGCTTCCGGAAAGTCGACCAGTATTTGAGTCACATTGTGGAGCAGGTTGGTAATGGATTTCTCGCCAACCTGTACGATGACGTCGACCAGCTTCTCCTTGTCATGACCTGCGCCAAAAAAGGCCTCCAAATCCGAGTCGGACACCCTCCCCCGATTTCGTGCAACGGTTTGTGCCAGAGTAACCACCGCGTGTAGTTTGGAGTCAAAGAGTGCCTGACCCTGGCGAATCTCCAGCGTCTGCTCTTCAGTAAACCCATTCATACCCCCGATCTTGGTGTGGGCAGCGAGGCAATAGGAACAGCCATTGACTTGACTGGTCACCAGGTTGATCGCCTCTTTCTCTCGATTGTTCAGCGATGATTCGCTGTTCGAGAACGTCAAATATCGCGCAGGAGCCGTAGATGAGTGCGCGTAGGTCGCGTAGATATTCGGGACAAATCCGACCTTGTCCTTTAGATCGTCAAAGATTTGCCGATTTTGTTCGCTTACATCCTCTCGTGTGGGTACGTCAAATGGTCTCATGGAACCTCCGTTTTGGGTATTGAAGTTTTCAACTGTACCCAAGGTCCCGTTTCAAACACCGCCTTGAAATGGCAACGATGCCTATTAAGTTGTCAATTCTTCTTTATCGGTAGTTTTTTAGACGTCGCTTTGAATTCCGTTGTCGTTTTGCCCGTGTGATTCTTAAACAGTTTGCTGAATTGAGCCGGATCCGAATACCCAAGATCGTATCCGACTTCTTTAACTGCCTTGTCCGTATAGACCAGAAGTCGCTTCGCCTCCATGATCACACGGTTGTGAATCACTTGCAACGGTGTATTTCGCGAGTATCGACTGAAAAGATTGGTAACAGTCTTTGGTGATTTGTGCATCAATTCGGCATAGTCCGACACCCGTTTTTTTGTTCGAAAATGCTCTTCGACCAACACATTGAACGTCCGTATGACATCAATATCCGATTGTCGATCACTACGCTTGAGTAGCTGCGATTTTGCCAAACGGGTACAACGAATAATGAACCGTTTGAGAAGAATGCGCAACATCTCCTCCTGATTGGTATCGGAGATCGAAAATTCCTCCTCCAGAACATCGACCAACGTGGCAAACCGTTCTTTTTCCGGTCGGTCGAGCATAAGAACCGGGGATACATCCGAACCAAAGAAGAGGAGCCCTGTACATGAAACTTCGCTGTCATGCGTATGGACACAATAGAATTCCCGGTTGAACAGAATGGTGACCAATGAATCCGGAGCCTTTTCAAGCACTTCCAACGACTGCAGGTAGGTCGAACAACTGACACTGCCGGGTGGCAACATAACCTCCCGGTCATCCATCTGAATCCTGACCGGGTTCTCCGAAGAGTTCCACAAAAAGAGAAAATAGTCCTCGTCTCGTATCCAGTCGGAAGAGAATCCCCTGGCAAAGAGGAATCGGGCATCGGTTTGGTAGTTGAGAAACTCGTTTGGTTGACTATTCATGGCATTTCCTTCATCCAAACATCAAAACAGAACCAGCTGATACCAAATAATGTACCCTCCCGCCAGGACCAGCAAACCACCGGTCACACGCTCCATGTATGGAAGGATGGACCGCAGTAATTGCATCACCCGATCTTTGGAGACCGCGGTCAAAAGAATCACAGCGATCATCGTCCCGCAGAGTCCAACAACGTACGCCAAGAGATAAGAGGCACCCATCCAGACCGAAGGAGCACCCAATGCCTGGGTCACAACCACCAAAAAGAGCGGGAAGAGACATCCAAGTGCACCAATACCGTAGGCAGCGCCGAACAGGATCGCCTCCCGACTCTCGGTCTTCGGTTCGGTATACTGAACCTGAAACGTGAACGAGAACGAGCGGCCCGCAAGCATGGCCAACCCCATGAGGATCACACCGGCTCCCATCCCGGTTGCAATCCACTTCATCCAGGTTTTCAGAAGCTGGCTTGCAAACAGAATCAACACGCCTGCAATCGCATAGACCAGCAGGATACCCGCCACACTGAGAAGTGCGAGATAGAGCGCCCGACGGAGCTGCCTCCCGGTCGATTGAATCGTTGAGGACTCTCTCTGTCGCGTGACAAACGCGACAATGTACCCCGGCAAGAGGGCCACAGCGCACGGCGCAAAGAAGGCCATGACTCCCTGAAGAAACGAGAACAGGACAAACTCCATCAATCCCCCTGGAGAAGTCGGTCAAAAAGTTCGCGAAACTCGTCAGAACTCAACGCCGTCTTTTCGATCATGAATTCGATCGTTCCGTCCCGGTTTACTCCCACGGTGGATGCCTGGCTCGGTACCCCGTAGTCGACCATTACCTGTGGATACCCGCGCGTCACTGGAAAAGTAAATCCACGCTCATTGGCGAGATCCCGAATCACCTCTTCTGTATCGGTCGGATCGATGCTGATGGCCACCAGATCCAACTCTTCGCTGTACTCGGGATAAACTTCCGAGAGAACCGGCCAATTCCGGGCACAGACCGGACACCAGGATGCCGTAAAATAAATGACCAGCGGACGACCCGCCTCCATGGAAGAGGCCAGAGAGACCGTCTCTCCGTCAATGGTCGTTACCTCAAAATCGGGAGCCTGTTCGGCTGCCTCGTTTGCGGGCGACTCCGTGGCCGCCGATTCCGTCTCACTGTTTTGACATCCAGCCACCACCAGGAAAACGGATGTCAATACCCAGATAAATGACCGATTCACTGTACGTTGATTCATTATGACCCCTTGTTGTTTGATTTTTGACAATCCCGATCCCATCCATTCACCCTGTCACACACAATCTTCCCCTTCCAACATGGCCCGAACATGAGGAAATTCCTGCATATTCACCATGTCCATTCCTCCCGCGAAATTGTCTATTCTTCCCGAAGACCTTCCAAGAGGATCAATGGCTGATCACTTCGGGTAACCAGCCAGCGCGGCTGTGCTTCATCGATGCGGTGGATGGAACGAATCTCACCGGGAATCCGGAATCCGCTCACCTTCTCGCCAACCGGCTCGAATCTCCCGTCACGATTGGCAGATAGCACCAACGATGGTTGGGCCATGTAGGACCCGGCCTGTGGCTGAACCGCATCCAAATTGCCCCCCACCAGTATTTCAGGATTGCCATCTCCGTTCAAATCTGCTGTTTCCAGAGCGTACAGCGGAGCCAACTGGGCTTTCCAGTGTAGAGGTTCGGACCGAAATTTCTGCCCCCCTTCATTCCAAAAAAGAGTAGATGCCAACATGGTTGCACGATAGTGATGAAGAGTCTCGCGTTCCCGTTCCGAAAGAATGTCATCGACCGTCGCAGTGCCATAGTCTCGATGTGTAGGGAATCGAGCATCCAAAACCGGAATTCGGGGGATCAGATACTGTCGAAGAGCGACAGGAGTGGCGTTCGTACTCTCTGTTCGAGCGATCAGGTGATCGATTCGACCTCGCCGTGCAAGGTCTCCTGCCCACAGTTCTACCGGAGCATCCGGCCCTGCACGAAATCGACTGTTGAGACCGTGATTCCCGCCCAGAATCTCCGGCAGACCATCCCCGTCCAGGTCGGCCAAGTGAACGCTCTGCCACCATCCGTAGGAGGTATCCAATCCGAATTCACTCGCAGGCACCCGTTCCAGTTTCCCCTCTCGTTGAAGAAAGAGGGTAACCGGCATCCACTCTCCCACGATGACCAGATCCATCGCTCCGTTCCCATCCAAATCTCCCCACCGTGCGTCGGTAATGGCAGGGGACTGCAACACATCCGGAGCGAGTTCCGGTGCCAACTCAGCCGTCCGGTCACGGTACATTCCATTCGCATCCCGTTGCAGTATTCGACCACCCACCGGAGACCCATATCCGACGGCGTCACCAAACGTGAACGGCGCCATCCGCTCCCCTATGAACAGTTCCAACACTCCATCTCCTGTCAGATCCCCTGCCTGAATGACACTCGTCGGCATCGCACCGGCTTCCGGGTCGGGTAGCGAGGGCGGGGCCGCAATCAATCCCTCACCAGAAATCCACCGATAGAGTCGATCCCGCAACATGGGAGCACCGGCCGGGTATTCGCTGCTTCCACTGCCAACGATTAATTCCGCAGGATTCATCCCATCAGACTCGAGGATCACGCATGCCGTGTCCTCGGATTCAAGATCCTCCTCCAACACTGCTTCGACCGATCGCCCCCAGGAACCCTCCACTCTCTGCAAAAAGAGGGCACCGGCTTGTCCGCGTGCACCTCCGACATAGAGATCCATTCGACCGTCACCATTCAGATCTCCACTGCAGACCGGAGGACCCTCCGTCGAGCGCATGTGGAAAAGGAGTGGGTAGAGATCCATGTCGTTGAAATCAGACTCCTCGTGCTGCCACTCAAGTCCGCTGCTGGATGTCGAATTTACAAGCCATGGAGAATGACGATCGGTCACTTCCATTCGTTCGTCCAACAGAGACCCGATCGTATCGCTATCCGCCACGGATTGACGTACCTCATGGCGTGTATCAACCTCCAGATCGGTCAGATGACTCACCCGCCCATCGGACCATTCGATGCGCAACGCTGAAATCCGCGATACCCCCTCGCCCAATCCTACATGAATCACAGGATCCACCGACGATTGAAATCCCCGCTGCAACATCTGCTCGGCGTAATAATAGGTACCACTGTTGGTCACCAGCTCCACTTTTGCGCCCACTCCGTAGCGATTGGGTGCCTCTCCTTCCATAACCAGTTGTACCCATCGCCGTTCCGGAAATTGCTCCGTGGCTCGATTGCGGTAGACCTTTGCCTCGCCGTTTACCTGATTGACGACCAGATCAAGATCTCCGTCTCCGTCCAGATCTCCCCAAGCGGCTCCGTGCGAAAACCCGGGTTCCGCTACTCCCCACTCTTCTGCCCGATTGACAAACCGCATCTCTCCCTGGTTTTCGAATAGTAGATCAGATGTCGGAGTCGAGGGTATCTGACGGACAATCTGCTCGTAATCGGGCCGCCCGTCGCTCAAGAATGGTCGCCGAAAGGAGGGAGAGCTCATCTCGCGCAAGTGATCCTTATCGGTTACATCCCGATAAAAACCGTTTGGTACAAAAATATCCCGTCTGCCGGAGTGATTCAGATCGAACATGAGTGCCCCCCAACTCCAGTCTGTCGCCTCCACACCGGCATAGCGGCCCACCTCACTGAAGGTTCCGTCCCCGTGATTGTACTGCAGGGTATTACGGGTAAACTGCCGGTGGTACCCCTGTGTTTGTTCCTGCTTTAGTTCCGGCCAACTTATAAAATCCGTGATCTGTTTGATCCGTTCGATCCGGTCCGGAAGCATGTCGGTGATCAGAAGATCCGGATACCCGTTCCCGTCCAGGTCGGCCAGGTCTCCACTCATGGAGGTTGCGCTGATGCTCTCGAAGGTCTCTTCCAATACTTCCCGGAACGTACCCTCTCCGTTGTTCATATAGAGGTAGTCCCGTTCGAAAAAATCGTTCGACACATAGATGTCCGGCCAGCCATCCCGATCCAGATCCCCGACCGTTGCACCCAATCCGAACGCCACCTGGTTTCCGTAGATCCCGGCTGCTTCCGAAACGTCGACGAACCGACCACCCTCGTTTCGATAGAACCGGTCCCCGCCCCCCTCATGTCGTTCCGTACGATCAGCAGTTGCCGGATCAAATTCTGAAACCGACCGGTTTGGATTATTATTTACCAGGTAGAGATCCAGATCCCCATCCCGGTCCGCATCAAAGAACACCCCGTGAATCGAGTGGGATGGGTCGTCCAATCCGAATTCAGATGCACGCTCGGTAAACGTGAGGTCTCCGTTGTTGATAAACAGCTCGTTTCGTCGGCCGTCCGGACTCCCGATACCGGAGCAGGCCACATAGAGATCAAGGGAACCGTCCCCGTTAATATCCGTCATACTCACCCCGGTGGTCCAGTCACACGAACCGGTCACACCTGCATCCACACCCACCTCCCGAAATCGAAACTCTCCTTCGTTGATGTAGAGATGGTTCCTGCCTTGATTCGATCCCAAATAGATGTCCGGCAACCCATCTCCATTCACATCTCCGATGGCCACGCCTCCTCCGGCATAGAACTCCTTGTTGGTAAAGATGTTGTCGTCCGGACTGTCTTCCACCTCATTTACAAAGTCAATTCCGCTTTGACGGGAAGGGATCGTTTCAAAGAGAGTCGATATCGACGAACCCGAACAGCCTGCAATACAGAATCCAACAAGTATCAGCCGGGCAGATAACTTCGTCATGCAAATGATCCGTTCGATCCGGCCGGTACCTGCCGGGTGTGGTGGATTGATCGTATGTCGTCGATGGGATTTTGGTGACTACCATCGGACGTGTCCATGCTCTCATAGTAGTCAAAAGCGCCCGTCCGGACAATCAGGAGAAGGTTTTTCGTAATTGCGTACGGTCGAAATCGTTGCTGGTGTTTGCTTGTCTGCTTTTTTTGAGCGAATGACGAAATCAAGGCGTACTGTTCGTGAAAAGCTCGTGCTTGCCGGGTGAAGGAGCTGCATGGGTACCGGCGCGATAGAAACTCAAGGATTCCCGATGACGAGCAACGACCAAACGAATCACATTGTCGCGCTCCCACGAAACCATCCCCCGAACCTCTCCGAAGAGATCGACTCCGCTCTGATCCAGAGGAACCAACCGGAGGTCTCTCTCCTCAGTTATGGTCACCACCCGCATGGGTTGGGACGTGTAACTACCCGCTTGCGGGTCCACCGCATCCAGATTTCCGCCCAAGACCAATTCCGGGCGACCATCTCCGCTCAGATCGACGACTTCGATTGCGAAAAGCGGGGCTAGCTGAACCTCCATCGGGAGCGATTCTACTTGAAACTTATCTCCCTCTTCATTCCAGAACACCGTAGATGCCAACTCATAAGCCCGGTAGACCTCCATCCACTTCTGTTCCTCCGGTGAAAAAATTTCCTGCATCGTTCGGCCTGCATACGACGCATGCGTTGGAAATCTGGATCTCATCAACGGTATACGATCGACCAAGTGGTGCCACAAACGAACCGGGAACGGACCCTCTCCATCCCGATACCGAGCCAGTATCTGATCCAGTCGACCCCGGCGATTCACATCTCCAATCCACAGCTCCATCGGAGCCCGTTCGGTCGCTTGAAACCTGGAATTGAGACCATGATTTCCTCCGATGATTTCCGGAAAGCCGTCCCCATCCAAATCACCTACAGCAACGCTGCTCCACCAACCCTGACTTCTGTCCAGTCCATGCGCCGATGAGTCGAGTCGTTCCAATCGCCCATCCCGATTCAAGAACACAGTTACGGGCATCCACTCCCCGACGACCACCAGATCCATTCGTCCGTCTCCATCCAGATCGCCCCAAGCCGCATCGGTGACAGCCGGGGTTTGCAGTTGATCGGGCAGTAGTCCGGGTGCCAGTTCCTCTGTACGGTCTTCGAACTGCCCGGTGGAGTTCGAAACCAGTACCCGACCACCAACCGGCGTACCGTACCCGGTTCCATTCAGGTTGGAGTGAGGGGCCATCCGGTCCAGTACGACCAGCTCCGGGCGACCATCCCCGGTGATGTCTGCTGCCGATACGGCGCCGGTTGGGTGAGGTCCGTTCAAGCGGGCCGGTAGTCGATCGCTCTCGTTTGTCAGACCGGTTTCGTCTGTCCAAACGTAGAGACGATCGGCAAGCTCGCTCGACCCTGCAACAAACTCGCTGCTTCCGCTGCCAACATAAAGCGCGACACTTCGGGTGTCCGGCAGAGAGATAAATTGACACGCGGTATCCTCCGATGCGCGATCGGCGAGCAATACCTGACTTGAACGAGGCGGGAAATGGCCCGAATCATCCTGAATCAAGAGTACTCCGGGATGGCCATGCCCTCCTCCAACATATAGATCCGTCAACCCATCTCTGTTGATGTCCCCCGAGCAGAGAGGTGGACCCTCTGTGGAAAGAAAATGAAACAGAAGCGGGTCATGTGACCACGAACTCGCTTCCACCTCCCTGTGTTCCCATTCCGACTCCATCACCTCATCATCTCTAGCCAACAGTCGGGCGGGAAACACCGTCCGGTCGTCCATGTCCCGACGCATCTGTGCATCCTGCTGATTCACCTCAATCACCCGGTTGGCCTCCAGACTCAGATGCATACTTTGCCGTCCGTCCGGCCAGAACACCTGGAGCGTATCGACCCGGTTCAACCCGGGACCCAATCCGAAGTGCAGCACCGGGTCCACGGACGACTGAAATCCCCTCTGAAGCATCTGTTCTCCGTAGATCTGTTTCTCTCCGATCACAAGTTTGACCTTGGCTCCCACGCCCAATGTATTGGGAGATTCTCCCATTAGCCGAATACGAATCCACCCGTTTTCCGGATTCTGTTCGCTCGTACGGTTTTGGTAGAGAAACGCCTCCTGATTCACGTTGTTTACAACCAGATCCAAATCGCCGTCTCCATCCAGATCGCCCCAAGCGGCCCCGTGGGAAAAAGAGGGAGTCCCCAGCCCCCACTGATCAGCCCGTTCTTCAAATTGAAGTGGCCTCGTCTGTTCAAACAGGGTATTCGGAAGAGGGGTCGAGGGGGTTGCCTCATCCAGTGCCTGATAGTCGAGGCGTCCATTCGGATGAAGATAGGCCCGAACATATTCGAGGTCTGCCAACTTCCGGAGGTGATCCTTGTCTGTGACATCCCGGTAGAACCCATTCGGAATAAACACATCCCGATAGCCGGAGTGGTTCAAGTCGGCCATCAATCCGCCCCAACTCCAATCGGTGGCGTCGAGACCCGTCAATCGGGAGATTTCGCTGAACCGGCCTCCTCCGAGATTCAAATGGAGCGTATTACGCGTAAACTGCCTGTGGAACCCTTGCCTTTCCTCGTCCAGGAGTCGGGGCCACTCAATGAAATCGCTCACCGTTTTCAGACGCTCCTCTGATCGGGGGAGCATGTCGGTAATCAAAATCTCCGGCAGCCCGTCACCATTTAAATCGGCCATGTCCCCACTCATCGACGTTGCACTGATGGCATCCATACTGCTCGTCAAGACCTCCCTGAACGTGCCGTCCCCGTTGTTCATATAGAGGTAATCGCGCTCGAAAAAATCATTCGAAACGTAGATATCCAACCAGCCATCCCCATCCAGGTCTCCAACCGTGGCTCCCAGCCCAAAGGCTTCCTGATTGGAGTATATACCCGCCTGCTCCGAGACCTCCGTGAAGAGACCTTGATCGTTTCGATACAGCTTGTCCCCGCCGTATTCGTCTCGTTCCGACCGATCCGACGTCCCCGGGTCCATCTCCGAAACCACACGATTCGGATCGTTGTTTACCAGGTAGGCATCCAGATCCCCATCGCCGTCATAATCAAAGAAAACGGCATGGATCGAGTGGGCCGGATCATCCAGTCCATAGGTTTTGGCCTGTTCCCTGAACGTACCGTCTCCATTATTGATGTAGAGCTCGTTTCGTCGGCTCTCCGGTCCGGAGATACCGGAATAGGTTACATAGATATCAGGGTGTCCATCGGAATTGATATCGACCAAACTTGCTCCGGTGGTCCATGCACCTCTCCCCCCCACACCGGCTTCTTCCGTGATCTCCCGAAACCGGAAATCACCGAGATTTTCATAGAGTCGGTTCGAGCCCTGATTGGATGTAAAAAAAAGTTCCGGAAGATCATCTCCGTTCAGGTCGCCAACAACCACTCCCCCACCGGCATAGAACTCCTTGTTGGAATAGATATGGTTGTTGTTGGTTGGAACCACCCGGTTCACAAAATCGATACCGGACACCGATGCATCGATGAGTTGAAAGCGCTTTTCTGTCGCATCCGACGTACAACTACAGAGAAAAATGGAGACCCATCCCATCGAAAGATATGCCGTTTTTAACCCACCCATACTCGAAACCCTGCGTTTCTGATTGTCCTTCAGAACAGACGTTTACGCACTCTTTTCCCGTAACCATACACTCCTCAATATGAAAAAAAATGTAAAGAAAATATAAAATTCATCCGGTGATGTGGATTGGGAGCGGGAGGATCTAGTGGTCAAGCGCACGGCTCGATATGAAGACCCGGACCCACCACCATGCATACCATCCACTTCCCGATTCGAACATGCCGGACAAAAAAACGCCCTGACGAAAAAGATTCCGACAGGGCGTTTCCAATTTTTTATAGGTCCTATCCGATTCGACCCGTGTCGAATCGGTCAACGATCACTCAGTGGTTCATTGAACCGGCTCGAGTCGTACGATGGGCGTCACCTCGCCTCCACGATCGTCGGTTGCCAGATAGATGTACCCATCCGGTCCGGTCCGAATGTCCCGGATTCGAAACTCGCCGGGCAGTAATCGTTCGGCAGTGATGAACCGGTCTCCATCGACCACCACACGAGAAAGTTCCCGGTAATTGTTGGACATACCCGCAACAAAAAAGCTTTCTTTCCATTCAGGGAATGCATCTCCGTTGTAAAACGTGAGACCGCCAGGAGCAATGGATGGTGTCCAGTGGTAAATCGGTTTGAGCAGCTCGGGATCGTTCACCTTGTCATGCAGGGGTTCTCCTTCCCCGTAATTGACTCCGAATCCAATGACCGGCCATCCGTAGTTCTCACCCGGACGGGAGAGGTTCAACTCGTCTCCTCCCTGCGGCCCGTGTTCAACAGCATAGACCCCCTGAGTTTCGGGGTGAATCACAAGACCTTGTGGATTTCGGTGACCATAGCTCCAGATCGATGGCAGTGCACCCTCTTGATTGACAAACGGATTGTCGTCGGGTACGGACCCGTCATCATGAAGACGCACAATGGTTCCATGATGGAGGGAGAGATCCTGAGCGGGATGCTCACGCTGCGCCTCTTCACCGCCGCCCGGATTGACCTGACGATCCCCGATGGTGATAAATAGGTATCCCTGGTCGTCAAATGCGAGTCGGGATCCATGGTGCCCACGGCCGCTCTCCCACGCTTCGGCTTCGAAAATTTCCTCGACATCCAGCAATTCATCATTTTCGAATCGTCCGCGAACGACCGCTGTTGTTCCCTCCGAATCGTCGGGATTGGCTTTGGAATAGCTGATGTAGATCAAACGGTTGGATTCAAAATCGGGATGAGGCACAACGTCCAACAACCCTCCCTGTCCACCTGTTCGGGCTTCAGGAACTCCTGCGACCGGATCCGGCAGCAATTCACCATTGCGGACAATCCGAAGGCTTCCGACACCTTCACGGGACCCTGTTCCTGTGAGCTCGGTTACCAGCATGTCTCCATTAGGAAGGAATGCCATGGACCAAGGATGCAAGAGCCCGTCAACCACCTCGACAATTCGGAAATTGTGTTCAACGGAGCTACGGACCGACGGATCTTCCATGGTTGATGAGGAAGTCGCTTGAGATGACTCCGATGCGCCGCCAGCACATCCAGCCAAAACAAGCACGGAGCAAGCCAATACATTGGATATCAGTGCTTTCATGGATTTCATAAATATAGGATTAGGATCGAAAATGGATGTCAATGAAGATATTCGGGGGGGTGTCAGACGAACAGGCCTGTCTGGGCCGGTCATATCGTCTCGATACCTTTGTCAAATCGCCCGAATCAAGAGTTTATGATAGGATTTCCCCCTCTCGGATACAAACAGAACCGGTTCGTCCCGGTTTGTTCAACTGCGTCAAACCATTACCCTATGCTGCACTTCACCGGAACGTAAAAGTTCTTAAAATCGTGTAATACCTTGCCTCCCGGAGTGTTTTCGACGAACGATTCCGCCTATCATTCTCGTTGAACTTTCCATCACCGGATCATGTCCCGATGTCATGCGTCCATCTTTTTTTGGCCAACAGTCAGACTTGCGAGAACCAATTCTGCCACGAACCTCCCATAATTTCACGAAGGACTCAATGATTCCATCGATACTCATCGACCATTATCGTTCGAACTCACGAATGAAAGACGCCTCGACCCCTCGAACATGGATGCTCATACTGTTCATTTTATTGGGAGGAACCCCTCTGTTCGCTCAACCGCAAAATATTCAACCACAAAACGATATTGTCATTGTGGGTCAGGTTGTAGACTCGGAGGATCTACCCATTCCAGGCGCCTCGGTTGTTCTCTATGAGGGCGAAAGCAAACAGACCATCATCCGGGGAACGACCAGCGGGCAGGATGGATCCTTCAGTTTACGCGGAAACGAAGGAGACCGTTATCTGGTCATCTCGTTTGTCTCGATGCAGTCGTTCGAACGATCCGTTACCCTGGAAAATGGAGACACGTTGGACTTGGAGTCCATCACCCTGACCGAACGACAGACAGAGTTGGACGAAGTCGTTGTACGGGGAGAGCGTTCCTACATGACCATGGATTACAACAGCCGAACCTTTCATGTCGGTGACGACGTCATCAGTATGGGAGGCTCTGCGTTGGAGGTTTTGGACAATGTCCCGTCGGTGTCTACGGACTTTGAAGGGAATGTGAGCCTCCGCGGGAGCCAGGGCGTTCAAATTCTGATCAACGGACGCCCGTCCAATTTGGTTCGCAGCGGGACAGACGCCCTGAGCAGCGTACCCGCCAACCTGATCCGGGAGGTCGAGGTGATCACCAACCCCTCTGCCCGTTATGCTGCCGAAGGGACCGGAGGAATCATCAACATCATCTTGGTCGAAGGAGCCGAACTGGGCTTCAACGGAACCATCCGGGCCAACACTGGGCACCCGCAGGATCACGGCCTGGGAGTGAACCTGAACTACCAGAGAGGGAGTATCAACTGGTTTGCCAATATTGACGGGGAGTACGAGTCCCGACCGAGATCCCGTCGGATCTATCAAAGTTTCCACGCCGATACCACCTACGCTTATTTGGAAGAGGGGGATTTCGACAATCAAAGCAGGGAAGGGAGCGCACTTTTGGGTGCCGATATCTATCTTCCCAAATCCCAAATCCTCACCTTCTCCGGACGTATCGATCAGGAACGCGGAGACAGTGACAACGACGTGCGCTATACTGACTACGACCCGACTGATCCGCAAGTCTACCGGGAAATCGACGAAAACTGGGATCTGATTCAGCAGATTCAACGGCAGGATACAGAGATTGAAAAAGAACGAGATTACGAGGTCCGCGCACAATATGAACGGCAATTTGACGGCCGGGACCACATCCTCCAGGCCGACCTGAATTACGAATTCGGATGGGAGAACGAAGATGCCCTGCTCAATGAAGAGATTCTGCTGGGAAGCGCCACCCCCCGGGATCAGCGCTCGTTCAGCGAGGAGTTCTATCAGGACCTACGGTTCGATGTGGATTACGAACAGCCGATTGGCGAACATGCACGCTTGGAAGCCGGCCTGCGATCCACCGTGGACTGGATCGAGAATGACTACACTGTCGAGGAATTCCGGAACGGAAATTGGCAGGCACCCGACGAACCGATCGGATTGGCCGACAATTTCAACTACATGGAGAATGTGAATGCCCTCTATGCAACCTATTCCGGTGATCTGGGCAGTATAACCTACCAAACCGGTCTGCGGGCAGAAAACACCCGAATCGAAACCCGGCTGGACCAGACGGGGCAGCAGAGCGACCAGAACTATTTGAACCTCTTCCCGAGTCTCTTCCTCTCCTACGCCTTCAACGAACAGAATACGGTCCAGGGAAGTTACAGCCGACGCATCTCCCGCCCGTGGTCCCGCATGCTTCTTCCGTTCACCGAAATCACCGACTCGCGGAACCGAAACATGGGGAATCCAGACCTGAAACCGGAATTCGGCCACTCTTTTGAACTTGGGTATCTGCGCTATTGGGAGGGCGGATCCATTCTGAACAATCTCTACTATCGTCACCGAACCGATGTGATCGAACGAGTCTCTGAAACGGATGGTGTGGGAATAACAACTCGTCAGCCGATCAACCTCGCCACCGAAGATGCCTGGGGAATCGAGTTCACCCTGGACCAACGACTCTTTGAGAGTCTGAACTTCTCGGGAAGTTTCAACATTTATCAGTACGAACGGGAAGGGGCCTACCAAGGGGAAGACTATTCGAGCAACTCCAGCTCGTTCTATACCCGGGGACGGCTTCGGTGGCAATTCCTTCCTGGCTGGAATGCCCAAAGCTTTGCCTATTATCGTGGCGCCCGTCAAACAACCCAGGGACGGGACGGAAGTTCCTTCTTCATGGGAGCCGGGATCTCGAAACGCTTGATGGATCGACGACTCACGATCTCCATGAATATCTGGGACTTGTTCAATTCACGAGCCAGTGAAGATGAAGTCATTGAACCAAACTCCTACACCCTGCGTGACAACAGCTGGTCCAACCGAACCGTACGCTTCAACATCCGGTACAACCTGGGAGGATAGCCTTGTAGAATCTGCCGGGCCGAACCGCTGACTTTCGGGAAAAGAACCCGTACCTTTCACGTCAGGTATCTGCCTGGATACGAGTTCACGCCTGCCAGGCCGTCCATTCCGACAGTGTCAGGCGTTCACGACAACCCAGTTTCATGGCATCGAACATTCAGATCCGTGAAGAGGTCACCATCCGGTTTGCAGGAGATTCCGGCGACGGAATGCAGCTCACCGGCACCCTTTTCACCAACACGTCTGCTCTGCAGGGCAATGACCTGAGAACCCTCCCCGAATTCCCCGCCGAAATCCGCGCTCCGGCCGGTACCGTTCCCGGAGTCTCCTCTTTCCAGCTCCATTTCGGCAGCAAAGAGATCATGACCCCGGGTGATGATTGCGATGTACTGGTCGCCATGAACTCTGCCGCACTGAAAGCGAACCTCCCGATGCTCAAGTCGGGCGGGACCATTATTGCCAACATCGCAGGGTTCGACAAGAAGAACCTGAATCTGGCTCACTACGGCGAGGAGAACAACCCACTCGAGGATGGGTCACTGGAGGGATACGAGGTGATCGAAGTCGATGTCACCAAACTGACCAAAGAGGCCCTCTCCGATACCGACCTCTCCTTCAAAGAGGTCGAACGTTGCAAAAACATGTTTGTCCTCGGTCTACTCTATTGGATGTATGACCGTCCACTGGATTCGACCATCCGGTTTCTGGAGACCAAGTTTGCAAAGAAGCCGGACATTGCCCGCTCCAACGTCCGGGTACTCAAGGATGGGTACCACTACGGAGAGACGACCGAAGTCTTCTCTGCCCGCGTATCGGTCCAGCAAGCTGCCATTGGCAAAGGAACCTATCGCAACATCACCGGAAATGATGCCACGGTACTCGGGCTGGTGGCGGCAACCGACAAGAGTCGATTGCCACTCTTTTTTGGCTCCTACCCGATCACTCCGGCGTCCGACATCCTTCACAGCTTGTCGGCCTACAAAAACTTCGGGATCTACACCTTCCAGGCCGAGGATGAAATCGCTGCCATCTCCTCCGCCATCGGGGCTTCGTTTGGCGGGAATCTGGGCGTCACCAGCTCCTCCGGTCCGGGCGTCGCCCTGAAAGGAGAAGCCCTTGGACTGGCCGTCATGCTGGAACTCCCGTTGGTTCTCCTGAATGTACAGCGCGCCGGCCCTTCTACAGGAATGCCAACCAAAACCGAACAGGCCGATCTGCTTCAGGCGATGTATGGTCGAAACGGTGAGAGTCCGGTCGTAATACTGGCTCCATCCTCTCCGGCAGACTGTTTCCAGATGGCCTTCGACGCGTGCCGGATTGCAATTGAACACATGACCCCGGTCATCTTTCTCTCCGACGGATATCTGGCCAATGGTTCGGAACCGTGGCGATTTCCCAAAGCAGCCGATCTTCCGGACATCCATGCCCGATTCGAGCCGGGCCGAACCGAGAACGGAGAACCGTTCCTTCCCTACAAACGGGACGAACGCCACGTCCGATCCTGGGCCATTCCCGGAACTCCCGGAATCGAACACCGGGTCGGTGGATTGGAGAAGGAGCACGAGACCGGAAATGTCTCTTACGATCCGGACAACCACCAGCAGATGGTACATCTTCGGAAAGCGAAGGTACAAGCCGTTGCCGATACCATCCCCGAACAGACGCTGGACCAAGGCGAGGAACGGGGCGATCTGTTGGTTCTCAGCTGGGGAGGGACCTACGGGTCGGTTCGGACAGCTGTAAAGGATCTGATCGAAGAGGGTGCATCAGTTTCACACGCCCATCTCCGATATTTGAACCCGTTCCCGAAAAATCTGGGGGGCATGCTTGAACGGTTCGACACAATTGTGGTACCCGAAATCAATGACGGTCAACTGGTCCGACTCATTCGGGATCAGTTTGAACGACCTGCACGCGGGATCAACAAGATCAAGGGTCGCCCTTTCTGGGTCGACGAATTGAAAGAGGAGATTCGTGACCACCTCTCCTCGAAAACAGTAGCCCAATCGAACGGATGACACCATGGAAACCTTGATTAACGAACATCTATCGAGTGGAAACGGCAACGGAGAGACCGTCGAATACAACAGCAAGGACTTCTCCTCCGATCAAGATGTGCGTTGGTGCCCGGGTTGTGGGGACTACACCATCCTGAAACAGGTTCAAAACACGATGCCGGACATTGGAGTCCCCCGGGAGAAGATTGTATTCATCTCCGGAATCGGTTGTGCTGCCCGCTTCCCGTATTATATGAACACATTCGGAATGCACTCGATCCACGGACGGGCACCGGCCATTGCCACCGGACTCAAGATCGCCCGGCCCGACCTGAGTGTTTGGATTATCACCGGCGATGGCGACTCGCTGTCGATCGGAGCCAATCACTTTATCCAGATCTTGCGTCGAAACGTCAACGTAAATCTGTTGCTCTTCAACAATCAAATATACGGGCTGACTAAAGGGCAGTACTCTCCCTCTTCCCCGGAAGGTGCCGTCACCAAATCGACTCCGTACGGATCGCTGGATCACCCCATCAATCCACTCGCCCTGAGCCTTGGATCGGATGGATCTTTTGTCGCCCGAACCATGGATCGGGACCCGAAGCACCTTCAACAGATGCTCAAACGTGCCAATGCACATCAAGGCACCTCCATGTTGGAGATTTATCAGAACTGCATTGTCTTCAACGACGGTGCGTTTGAACTCTTTACCGACAAGAAATCCCGCCCGAGAGAAGCCATCTATCTGGAAGACGGTGCCCCCTTGGTCTTCGGAAGCAAAGAGGAGAGAGGTATCCGCCTGGACGGTCTGAAACCGGAGATGGTGGATCTGACAAGCGGAGAATGGAGCCAGGAAGATCTCTGGGTCCACGACTCAACCGATTCGACCAAAGCCCACCTGCTCTCCCGCTTCTTCGACGCACCGGAAAAAGGAGATGACCACCACTTCCCGCGTCCGTTCGGCGTTCTTTACGAATCTCGGCGACGCTGCTACGACGAGAGCGTTCACGAACAAGCCGAAGCCACACTCTCCCGAAAAGGGAAGGGGGACCTCGACGAGCTCCTCCGCGGATCAGAGACCTGGGAGGTTCAATCCTCTTCCCCCGCATCCAGAGACTGAACACCAACTGGATGCGGGTTTCACAACTTCGGTTTTTTGACTATCGTTGTTCAAACCGAGAACCGCCCTGTGAGTGGTGGTACGAGCGAACATGCGATTGAACCGAATGTCTATGATTTCCAATCATCTCCGATCCATTTTCTATTTTTATTTCCTGGCGGGCATCCTTTTGCTTCTCTCTGGATGCACGACCCAATCCCTGTATGCGCAATCCGAAGACCCCTCTTCACGACAGTTGGAGCTCATCGAAGAGAACATGGCCGAGTGGCAGGAACTCTATCGTTCGCTCCACGCTAACCCTGAACTATCCGGTCAGGAACGGGAGACTTCGCGTCGATTGGCTCAAGAGCTGAATAAGCTCGGACTCGACGTAACGGAGGGAGTCGGCGGATTTGGAGTCGTTGGAGTTCTCGAGAATGGGCCCGGACCGGTTGTTCTCCTCCGAAGCGATATGGATGCATTACCCATTGAAGAGCAAACCGGTGCCCCGTACGCCAGTGAAAAACGAGCCCTATTGGACGACGGCACGGAGACCCCTGTCATGCATGCGTGTGGGCACGACATGCACATGACCACCATGGTAGCCACCGTGGATCTGCTCGTGGCGCAGAAAGAGCAGTGGAGCGGGACATTGGTTGCCATTGGACAACCGGCCGAAGAGACTCTGCAGGGTGCTCGCGCGATGATCGAAGATGGATTGTTCGAACGATTCCCCGAACCGGACTACATGCTGGCCCTTCACATGGATTCCGAGTTGCCAGCTGGAGAGGTAGGCATGAAATATGGGTATTTCTACGCCAATATTGACACCGGTGTCATCACGGTTCATGGCCGGGGAGGCCATGGTGCCTATCCGAATCGGGCCAACGATCCCGTATTGACCGCCTCCCGTTTGGTGACCGACCTCCACACCATTGTGAGCCGCGAAGTTGCCGCGACTGAATTTGTAACCCTCTCGGTCGGCTCTATTCAGAGTGGCACGGCTGCCAATATTGTTCCGGAGAGTGCCGTACTGAAACTCACCCTTCGAACACATGGTGATCGCCTTCGGGAACGCATGATTCAACGAATCGAAGAGAAGTCAAAAGCAGCCGGTCTCTCTTCCGGGCTGCCGGAATCGGAGTGGCCCGATGTAGAATGGCTCGAAGATGGACAGGTTGCATCTGTCTACAACACACCCTCTCTCGGAGAATCCCTGGAACGAAGTTTTCGGAAGGTACTGGATGACGAATCGCTCCACGTAGCCCAATTCGGAACCATGTATGGAGAGGATTTTGGAGAGTACGGTTCGGCTCGACCGGATACACCGGCGTTTATCTTCAAAGTGGGTTCCGTTTCCGAGCAGCAGATGGATTCCGTTGATGGCGATTTGACCCGGGTTCCGGGTACTCACTCACCCCGATTCCTGCCGGACCCGGAGAAAACTCTTCAAACGGGCGCCCTTGTCATGAGTCAATCCATTCTGGACCTTCTTCAACCGTAACGAATTGCAATGCCCCGGAGAACCCTTTGATGTCGAATTGCAAATCATCAATGGCAATGGTGCCTCAAGCAACTTGATGGAAGATCCAAAGATCCAATGACGCCGAACGATTATCAACTACTCTTCCGTACCTCCTGGGTGCCTACACTGATCCTGAAACCGGATGCCCCTCATTTTACAATTGTGGATGTCAATGACGCCTATTTGGAGGCGACCCACAGTCAAAAAGAGGACCTGATTGGACACGGGTTATTCGAGGCATTTCCGGACAATCCTGCCCAGCCTGAGTCGGATGGCGTGAGAAAATTGGATGTCTCCCTTCAGGAGGTGATCTCGCATGGGAAACCGCATGTCATGGGCCTGGTGCGATACGACATTCCGGTGCGTAATCAGAAAGGAACCTTCGAGACCAGTTGGTGGGAACCCCGGAATCTGCCGGTTTTCGATTCAGACGGGACCCTTGCATGGATACAGCACACCGTTCAAAAAGTCGTGGACCAGGAACGAATTCGGGTCCATCACCTCCAGAACCTGGAACGATTGGAACGATCGATTCTGGAGCACTATGAACGGGAAGAGAGTCCGATTGAAGATCTGCTCCACCGCTATCTGACGGGTATCGAACAGCTCCACCCGGGGATGTTCACATCCATAATGGAGCTTCGGGACGGGCTTCTTCAGCCCTGGGTCGCACCTTCACTGCCGGAGTCGTTCCAACTCGTTCTGAAAGATCTCAAACCCGGCCCTGACAAAGGATCCTGCGGGACATCTGCCTGGTTCAACCAGAAAGTCATCACCCGCGACGTACGAACGGATCCGCGATGGGAGATTTTTCGCGACAAGATCGCTCCATTTCCTTATCGATCGTGTTGGTCCTGGCCCTTGCTCTCCGGAGACGGTGAGATCATCGCGACACTGGCACTGTACTTCGAACGCCCGAATGTACCGGACGATCTGGAGTCGCTCACACTCGAACGCACTTCTCATCTGCTTCAGATTATACTGGACAACCATCGGAAGGAGGAAGAGATTCGACTTACCAACGAGCGATACCACTACATTAATCTCGCCTCCAATGAAGCGATCTACGACTGGGACATTCTCAAAGACCAACTGGAGTGGGGCGATATCTACTTTCGGGAGTATGCAGATCCGGAAGACGAGCGTTTGTTGCCGATACGCCAGTGGACGGAACACCTCCACCCCGATCAGCGAGACAAGATCATGATCGACCTGCAACAAACCCTTGAAGATCCGGAGCAGACAATCTGGAGCTCTTCCTACCGGTTCCGAAAGAAAAACGGGCAGTATGCATACGTCGACGAACAGGGATACATCGTTCGGGATTCTCTCGGTCAGGCCATTCGCATGATCGGTACCATGCGCGACATGACCGAGAGAAACGAATTGGAAATTCTGCTGAATCGTACGCATCACATTGCACGCATCGGGTCCTGGGATGTAGACCTGATCAATGATACCGTCTTCATCTCGGAATCTGCGCGAGAAATGTTTGATTTGGGTTCAACTACGCCCATTACACTCGAAAATGCTCTCTCGTTCTATGACAAAAGCGAGCGGTCAAAATTGAATTTCGCTTTCATGCAATGTGTCAAGGAGGGGACACCCTTCGATTTGGAAGTAAAGGCTGTCTTGCGGGATGGATCAGAGAGATGGATCCGGGTATTGGGAGAAGCCGACCGAGCCAATGATCGAACCCTGCGGGTATATGGATCCTTTCAGGATATTACCGATGCGCACCAACGACAAAAAGATCTGCTTCTCTCTCTTCAGGAAAAAGAGACTCTGCTGTCGGAGATTCACCACCGGGTCAAAAACAATCTGGCCGTTGTTTCGGCCATGATGCAACTACAGGCCGCCACCATTGAAAACCCGGATCTGGTGGACATTCTGCAGAGTAGCGTGATCCGGATCAAAACCATGGCCAACATTCACGAACAACTCTATCGATCGAAAAGCTTCTCCAAGATCGACTTTTCGGCCAGTCTTCAGCAGCTTATTTCCGAAATATTGGCGCCATACGAGTCGGTTCAGCCCATCGAGAAACAGATTCAATGCTGCTCATTGACATTGAGCATTCAACAAGCCATTCCCTGTTCACTGATTGTGAACGAGGTCATGACCAATATTGTCAAGCACGCCTTCCCCGTTGGTGATTCCACGCATCCCTCCGGTGAGTTCCCTCGTGTAGAGGTTCGGCTACAGAGTGAACATGACCGGGTGCTTCTGGAGATTTGCGACAACGGGATTGGACTCCCTTTAAAATTGCAACCGGATCAGGAGGAGACCCTCGGCATGAAATTGATTCACCAGCTTACCTGGCAACTGGATGGAACGTGTGAGCTTAAAAGACGTTCCGAAGAGTCAGGCACGGGTTTCATGCTCTCATTTACGCGATCCAAGGGTCGGCAACAAGCACCCGACCGACTCACGTGATTCTGTACGGAGTCCAGGAAAAACCGACCGGAACCGATCAATCAGGCTTTTTGATTCTCATCTCTCGCCGAAGAACGATCGGACGTGGGTGTCGAAGACTCCGAGCCCGACTCCACCTCTTCCGGATCCTTCTCTTTGGCACGTTTGAACTCGACGTACCCTTGAGCCAATCCGCGTGCCATGCCGGGAATTCGCTTGGCACCAAAAAACAGAATCAATATAACAATGATGATGGCCCATTCGGCCATTCCAAAAGATCCCATAGTCGCTCCTTCTATCTATTGATTACGGCTGTTCATCCTGCTCAACAACCCGATTCATTCGGTCTTGAAGAGAGGGGAAATTCTGTAGTGCATGAAAAATCTGTTGATAGCGGCCAACATCCAGGCCCTCTTGTGCCAATTGAACAAATACCTGTTCCCGGGCATCCAGTTCAATCTTCACCATTTGTGGCTCCAATTGGTTCAGTATGGCTTCCTCTTCCTGCGTAATTTCGTTTTCCAGGGTCATGGACGGATCGTTGAACGAGGCAGCCAACTCTGAAAATCGCTCCATCCCCAGACCACTCTCCTCAACTGCAGCAATAATCTCTTCCCGAGCCGTTTGTTGTACGTCGCCTATTCGATCCGAGGAGATCGCAAACCGCTGAAGCTCCTCATCACTGACCTCTTCCGGCGAGGAGATCGGTTCTGGATTCTGCATCTGGCCGCTCTCCTGTGCCGAGAGCCGGACAGGTGCCAATCCGACCACCAACAGGAGCACAAACAGTTTTGAAAACGGGGTGTTGATCACAATTTCAAACATCATCATTATTTTTTGTAGCTGTATCGGCTGATTCCCTTCGACGCCGTTGAATGGATTCAAACAAGCCGGTACGATTTACAACCCTGCATTGCGGCAGTATAACGAATTCCTAATCAAATCGAATCATCGTCTCCGGGTCTACCGATCGCCCATCTTTGAGTACTTCGAAGTGTAGATGTACGCCGGTTGTCGTGCCACTATCTCCTGCTGTACCGACGCGTTCACCTTGACGAACCGTTTGACCCGAACGAACACGGATTCGTTGCAGGTGAGCATATCGGGTCTGATATCCGTTGGCGTGTTGAACCAGAACCATCCGACCATATCCACTCGATGTGCGGGCCTGGACGACGATACCATCTTCTGCCGACACGACTGTTGTTCCTCGTCCGGCCCGTAGATCCACGCCTTGATGGAGACGCCCCCAGCGTCGTCCAAATCGGGAAATTACCTCCGTTGACTCTTCGAGAGGGGATCGAAGCCGAACACCACCCATCTCCATGGAAGTCGGAAGGGATCCACGAGCCTGAACCCGTCGGGCTCGACGATTGCTGTGCCACGGGATGGAGAGCGTCAGTCCGATTCGATAGCTCCACCCACCAAACTCGCCCTGTGAAACGTGAGTCGCGTGCCCTGCCCGATCCGGGGCCGTCAATCGTCCAGAAAGTGCATGATGATTGACGGCTTCTCCAAAAAGACGAACCCAGGGAAGAAGCAAATAGGTCCCGCCCGCTTTCCATCCGGTCGTCCAAAAAGCCCCGGGTTCTCCTGCAGAAGATCGCAATGACACGTCCATCCCACCCGGATCGGTTCCACGCCAACTCAAATTCCAGAGACGCCCGGTTTGAACACCTCCATATACGCCAAACCGACTCCACTGCATGCCCAGATTCACTCCGACATCTGCCTGCTCAAAATCAACAGGGCCTCCCAAAAAGACCGTCTCTTGTTGGTGCAACAGGAGATTGACAGAGACTGCCGCATAGAATCTATAGAGCAAGTACCGCTCGGCCTGAAGATGCATCATCCCCTTCATGACCGGAGCGATTCGACCGTCGTATTCCGGATGACGGATCGACTGAAATTCACTCTGTTGGACAGCATAGCCTCCCGAGAAGCGCCACAGCTGCGCCATTCCCTCCTCAACGACAAGAAGAAACAGGATCCCCATCAGAAGTGAAAGCGTTCGGGTTGTCTTCTGCATCCACTCCCGATCTACTCTTTCATCAATTTCCGGTAACGCACCTCTTCGATCTCACCCTCATCCAGACCGAGTCGTTGCCGCCGGTTCTCTTCGTACTCTGCGTAGTTCCCTTCGAACCACTTGACATCGCCCTCCGGCTCAAATGCCAGAATGTGTGTGGCGATTCGATCCAGGAACCACCGGTCGTGCGAGATAACCACCGCACAACCAGCAAAATCGAGCAGTGCCTCTTCCAGAGCTCGCAGTGTATTCACATCCAAATCGTTGGTCGGTTCATCGAGCAGAAGTACATTGGCCCCCTCTTTGAGTACCTTGGCCAAGTGGACCCGGTTCCGCTCTCCGCCTGACAACTCGCCAACACGCTTCTGCTGATCACTTCCACTGAAATTGAACCTTGCAACATACGCGCGGGAATTGATCTCCCGCTTGCCCAATGTAACAAGATCGTTGCCACCGGAAATCTCCTCCCAGATGGTTTTTCCAGGATTGAGTGGACGTTTCTGATCAATGTACCCGAGTTGGACCGTATCGCCCAGCCGCAGGGTTCCCTCGTCGGGCGTCTCTTCTCCGGTAATCATTTTGAAGAGTGTAGATTTCCCCGCACCATTGGGTCCGATCACACCCACGATTCCTCCCGGGGGGAGACGAAACGAGAGCCCTTCGAAGAGGGGGGTCCCGTCGAACCCTTTGGCGAGGTTCTTCGCCTCGATGACCAGGTCTCCCAAACGTGCTCCAGGCGGAATGTAAATCTCCATCTCCTCTTGACGCTTTGCCTGATCTTCGGAGAGAAGTTGTTCGTATGCACTGATACGAGCCTTGCTCTTGGCTCGTCTCCCTTTGGGATTTTGACGGATCCACTCCAACTCCTTCTCGAGTGTCTTCTGTCGTTTTGCGTCCTTTCTCTCTTCTGTCGACAACCTCTTCTGCTTCTGCTCCAGCCATGAACTGTAGTTCCCTTCGAACGGAATCCCCTCCCCACGATCCAATTCAAGGATCCAGGAGGCAACGTTGTCCAGAAAATACCGATCATGCGTCACCGCAATGACCGTCCCTTCGTACCGGGCCAGATGTTGCTCGAGCCAGCCAACCGATTCGGCATCCAGATGGTTGGTTGGTTCATCCAGGAGCAACACATCGGGTTTTTTCAACAATATTCGACAGAGCGCCACCCGACGTGCCTCTCCTCCGGACAACGTATCGACGATTGTCTCGGGATCCGGAGTTTGAAGAGCAGCCATTGCCTGCTCAAGCTTCTTGTCAATATTCCAGGCATCCCGCCGGTCGATCTCCTCCTGTAATTTCGTCTGCTTCGCAATCAGGGCATCGAAATCGGCATCCGGCTCCGAGAACCCCTCATTCACCTTCTCATAGTCCGACAGAAGATCCATTGTATCCTGGACTCCTTCCTGTACAATCTCCCGAACCGTTTTCCCCGCTTCCAGACGCGGTTCTTGAGAGAGGTATCCGAAGGTGACTCCTTTCTGGCGTGTGATGGTACCAAGATAGTCCTCGTCTTCGCCGGCAATAATTTTCAACAGCGTACTCTTCCCGGCCCCGTTAAGACCCAGTACCCCGATTTTTGCCCCGTAAAAAAAGGAGAGATGAATATCCTTTAGTACCGTCCGGTTCGGCTTGTAGATCTTGCTAACGCCGACCATGGAAAAAATAATCTTCTGATCGCTCACGATGACTCCTCTTTGATTCGTGTGCTCTGCGGGAATCCGCACAATGACTGATATGGACGAACGAAGAACGGATCAAACAGTTCCCGTCCGAACTCGTATTCCACTCCGAAGGTACAAAGTTTTTTCCTGAACCCGACCTCCGGAATGGCTCCAAATCGCAGCCGTTGGCTACAAAATCCCCGGTCACGATCGTTAACCGTGGATTCTTCCATCAATATATTTTGGAATAATGAAATTGAACGGTTACATTGTGGGTGTAGTAATGTTAACAATTCCCGCCTACGATAGAAGCGTATAGTAATCTTCTCTGGAAACGATTTGGTAACGCAATTCTTTTCGACAGGATGAACATCGACTGGTAAGTAGGTATTACAAATACGAGTACACATATATGGCACAACAAGGCAAAGTAAAATGGTTTGACGCAGAAAAAGGCTTCGGTTTCATCGAGCCTGATGACGGCGGAAAAGACATTTTCGTACACAGAAACAACATCCCGAACCTCGGTTTCCAGCAAGGACTGGAAGAAGGGGAAGCTGTTGAATTTGACGTAGAAGAGACTCCGAAAGGACTGAGCGCAATTGACGTATTCAGCCTCGACTATGAATGATTGACGGCTCGCAAGAGCACGTTTTTCGAAAGGTCCCGCTCCTCTGGAACGGGACCTTTTTTTTTGTGGGGTACACTCACTCTATCCGGTTCAATGGTCGCCGACTCAACGGCTCCAACCCGTCTCACCCTTTGGACACCTTCTCCCCTTCACTTCGACGTCCCTTTGCCGTCACAGAGAGTGCCATGGCAGGTACAACGAACAGTGTCAGCAAGGTCGAAAAGGCCAAACCACCGATCACTGCACGTGCAAGTGGACTCCAGGTTTCAGCACCCGCTCCCATTTCCAATGCCAAAGGTACCATAGAGAAGATTGTGGTCATGGCCGTCAATAGAATTGGACGCATACGTCTTCGACACGCCTGGATAAACAGAACCATCCAGGTCTCCCCACTCCGGTTGGATCCGTCGGTTTGCTGACGAATCGTATCTACAAGAACGATCCCGTTGTTGACGACAATTCCGACGAGAATTACGATCCCGATATAGGCTGGAACACTGAGCGCTGTTCCCGTTACGAAAAGCGCCAACAGAGATCCGAAAAATGCCAAAGGAACCGTCATCATGATGATCAGAGGATCCCTGAAATGCTCGAAGAGAGAGGCCATAACCATATAGGTAAGCAGTAACGCCAAAACGAGGGCAATCAAGAACTCCCGTGTGCTCTGATCCTGATCTCGAAGAGATCCGACAAAATCGTACCGATATCCGTCCGGAAGCGGAATCTCCATCTCCAGTATGTTCTGAATGACCGGTCGCGCATCTTCCGGAAGACCCTGAATCATGACATTGATGTCAAGGACCAATTCCCGATCCCGGCGCAGCAATGTCTGTACACCTTCTGACATCTCGAAGTGACCCAAGGCCAGAATGGGTACTCGTGCCTCTTCGGTTTGCAACAACTCCAATGCGAAAAGATCTTCCCGATACTGAAACTGATCGCGATCATTTCGCACTTCGATTGGAATCTCCCGACCTCCTTCCCGAAAATACCCGGCTCGACTCCCGCGCGACTGCGTCCCGAATGCGGTCGCGACCTCTGACGCACTTGAACCCAATCGAGCAATCCGTTCCCGATCCGGGTAATACTCCCACTCCGGCATGGGGCGCGTCCGTCCGTTGTTTACATTCGTTACCATCTCTTCTTGCCGCAAACGCTCTTCAATTCTCGCGCCCAACTCCTGCAAACGATCCATCTCCGTGCCGACCAGACTCAACTGGACCATCTGGGGTCCACCGCCTCCCATCCGCATGCCACCGACCCCGCCACCGGCCACAGAAACTTCGACCACTCGATCCGGATTGTCCAGCATCTGCTGCAGCCGAGTCACCATTTGCTCTGAACTCACGGAACGATCTCTTTGGTCGGCAAGGCGAACCTGCATTTGTCCCATATTACTCGCAGTTGTCCAGCGCTGGCGACCGATGCTGGTGATCACCGTCCGGACATCCGGATCCTCCAGAATCTGTGCAGAAAGTGCCCGCATCTCCTCGGCTGTCTCTGCAAGCCCTGTTCCCGGTGGCAGTTCAATGCGCACATTCAGTTCACCGGTATCACTCTGAGGGAAAAACTCTGCAGGAAGACTTCGGAACATCCCCCATATCCCCACAAGTATTCCAACAGCAGCAAATGCAATCCAGTAGCGTCGCTTCAGCAACCAATAAAGATTTCGAATGTAGTTCTCCTCCAAGGAGATCAATTTGCGCAACGCCCATCCTCGACGTGCAAAATCCTCGCGACGAATCAATATTGACGACAAAACAGGAATAACAATCAGAGATGCCAAAAAGGAGCTCGTAATGGCGATCGAGATCGTAAGAACCAAATCCCGGGTAACGGCTCCGGCGACGCCACTCACCCCAAGGATTGGAATGAACACCCCGAGTGTCGTCAGGGTCGACCCGAGCAGTGCTCCCCCCACCTCGCGCGTACCCTCCAAGGCTGCATGGAAACGCTCTTCGCCCTGCTCCAATCGTCTCGAGATACTTTCAGTTACCACAATGGAATTGTCCACCAAGAGCCCGATGGCAAGCGCCAATCCAGTAATGGAGATGATGTTGAGTGTTATACCCAACATATACATTGCCGTAAATGTCGCCGTAAGGGAAACCGGAATGGAGACGGCTACAATCAAGGCAATTCGCCACCCTCCCATAAACAGAAAAAGAATCAGAATCACGACCACAAGTGCAATACCAGCCGACTGAGCCAGATTCCGGATCGATTGGGAGATGAAATCGGCTTCACTGCTCAACACCTGCATGTACACGCTTCCCGGCAGCTGATCTTGAAAGGCCTCCATTTCACGAACAACTTCCTGTGCCACGTCCAACGTGTTGGCATCGGACTGCTTCTGCACTTCGACCGTCACACTGTTTCGCCCATTTACCTCCTCGACTGAACGGACATCGGCATACGTATTCTCTACATTTGCCACATCCCCCACGCGAATCAGTCGCCCTCCATCTTCTCGGCGAACAACAGTCTGCGCAATCTCTTCGAGAGATTCATACGTAGATCCTGCACGCACCGAATAGGCGAGTGGGCCTGCCAAAATGGATCCAATCGGAACATCCACATTATTCTGCCGGATGGCCTGCGTCACTTGGTTGGGTGTCACTTGGTGCAACGCCATTGCCTCTCGATCCAGGCTTATATAGAAACTTCTCTGAAGTCCTCCACGAGTATCGGCTGCCGCAACGCCCGGAATCCGTTCGAATCGAGGTTCCACAAACTCGACTGAAAGCTCGCGAAGTGCGTCCAAACCCAGAACTGAAGATTCCAGGCTGATCTGCATGATCGGCGACCGGTCCGGATCAAATTGGAAAATCACTGGCTGGTTCGCTTCCTCCGGCAATGTGCTCCGGATTCGGTCCATCGCCTCACGCAATTTGATCTCTGTCTGTTGGATATTCGTACCGGGTTGGAGTCGAAGAATCAGAAATGCGCCTCCCCGACGAACATTCGCCTCCAACTGTCGAACACCCTCGACGCCCATAATCGCCCCTTCAATCGGTTCGACAACGAGCCGGGACATGTCATCCGGAGCCACATTGGAGTAATTGACCGATACGGCAAGGATTGGAATATTGAATTCCGGCATCAGGGTCACTTTCAGATTCCCCAATGAAAAGAGACCGAACCCGATCACCATCAGTGATGCCATAATGATCGTAACCGGTCGTCGTAGCAGTGAAGCTGTCAGTGGAAGCTGTCTCATGGTTCCTCCACGTGCCCAACCGGATCCGTCTTTCGACCGATCGCATGAAAACCGAACGATTCACTCCAGCTGCTGACCAGACGGTACATACAGGGGACCACCAAAAGCATCAAGAATGTCGACATGGTCAATCCACCAATCACCGTACGAGCCATCGGACTCCAGGTCTCCGACCCGGCTCCCAGCTCCAGTGCCAATGGAACCATTGCCAGGATGGTCGTCAGTGCCGTCATCAAAATGGGCCGGAGACGTCTCGTGGCACCCTTTCGAATCGCATCGTCCCGGTCCATGCCCCGAACCCGAAGAATTTTGATATAGTCGATCATCACAATCCCGTTGTTCACCACAATCCCGGTGAGAAGAACCAATCCCACCATTGCGGTGACACTGATGGCCGTCCCGCTACTCCAGAGACCAATCAACACACCACTCAATGCAAGCGGGATGGTCACGATGATAATGAACGGCTCCATCAGGCTTTCGAACTGAGAGGCCATCACCATATACGTGAGCACGCCGGCAACCAGAAATGCGATCAACAGATAGGCGAAAGAGCTTTGTTGGTCCTCGGCCGAACCACCGATTTCGTATCGATACCCTTCCGGCCATTCCATTCGATCGAGAAACTCTCGTGCCTGATCGGATGCGCGACTCAGAGCCAGATTTCCAAGATCTGCCCCCACCTCTACAACACGTTCCTGATTGACCCGATGTATCGCCGAAGGCCCGTTGATTCTCTCGATTCGCGCCAGGCTGGAGAGCGGCATCCAGCCCGCATCTGTTGTCTGTATTTGAATCTCCTCGAGCAGGCCGGAGTTCGCCCGATCCATCGGATCCAGCTCGACCAACACATCAAACTCGATCCCCTGATCCACGAACGTAGTCGCCACTTCACCTCGAATGGCTCGTCCGACAGCGTTGGCTACATCGGACGTCGTCATCCCGACTCGTGCAATCCTCTCTCGATCCATCTGTAACCGAAGCTCCGGACGTCCTTCGTCCATGGACGTATAAACTCCGGCAATCCCTTCCATCTCCCGCAAACCGTAGACCACCTGATTTGCCAGCTCCATCCGTACCAGAGGATCATACCCGTAAACACGCAACTGCAACCCGGTTTCACCGTCCGGACTCAACGGGTCTTCCCGCAATTCACGAATATCCAGACCCGGTACAACTTGCAGGGCCTCAATCAAGTCCGCAGTAATCTCGACCTGGTGTTGATCCCGCTCCGCAGCCGGGACCAGCTCAAGTCGAATCACGCCCCGATTTCCTCCTGGATGGTCCGCTCCTTCGATCCCGGGTTTGTCACCAAAATCGGAGACCATCAATCGAACATCGACGCCCGACTCCCGAATCACGGCTTCTGCCTCTTCAATGGATCTCTCAAGTTCAAACAGGGTCACACCTGGTTCCCGCTCCAACTCCAGCGCCAACCGCCCTTCATCCACAACCGGAAAGAACTCTCCGTCGAGCAACAGATAGATCGGAAGCGTCGAAATCAAAAAGAGGAAAGCCGCCAGGGTGACCCTGCCACTACGCGGCAATGCCTTCTCCAATACCGAAGAGTAGACCTGTTCAAGCCGGTCGAGCCATCGCCCAATTTGATGACCGACTTTGGCAAGACGAACCCGCATGTTCTCCATGCTCTGAAAGCGTCTCGTCGACTCTTTCGGCCGCTCAAACAGACGGGAGGCGAGTACAGGAATCACGGTAAGAGAGACCAATACCGAGACGATCAACGCAAACGTTACCGTAAGGGCAAGATCACGAAAAAGTAATCCGGCGATCCCGGGAACAAACAAAATCGGCAGAAAGACAACTGCGGTCGTCACTGTAGACATGACCACCGGTGACATGACCTCATTGGCTCCATCGACAGCTGCAACCGGCCCGTCTGCACCATCCTCACGGAAGCGGAAGATATTCTCAAGCACCACGACTGCATTGTCGACCACCATACCGACGGCAAGCGTCAATCCCGAGAGCGAAATGATGTTGATGCTAACGTCGGCCCAGAACATGATACTGAACGTCGTCACGATCGAGACCGGAATGGAAATGGCAACAATCAAAGCTGGTCGACCACTCCGGAGAAAGAAGAGGAGCATGGCAATAACCAAACATATCGCCTGACCGCCGGTCTGGATCAGATTCCGAATCGAGAGACGAATGAAATCGGCTTGATTGGAGAGTATGGAGAGTTGTACATCTCCCGGAAGCATCAGTTGCATTTCGTCAACTGCTTCGACAACTCCCTGTGCAGCCATCACCACATTGCTGTCACTCTGACGATAGATATTGAGAATCACACCGTCCTGACCGTTAATACGAACGTTCCCGATCGGCTGTGCAATCCCGTCCTCTACACTCGCAATATCCTGCAAATAGACCGGCGTACCTGCTTGGTCTCCCACGATGGTTTCACGAATCTGACGAATGTCCCGAAACTCGTTGACTGTCCGAAGCGAATACGTAAACTCTCCCTCCCTTAGCTCCCCGGCCGGTACCTGAATATTGTCTTGCCGAAGCCGGTTTGCCACGTGAGCAATATCCAGATTATAGGCTCGCATACGAGCATTGCTGATCCGGATGTTGATCTGCCGATCATAGCCACCGGATGTCGTCGCAGAAGCCACCCCCTCGACGCGTTCGATCCGCTGTTCGAGCTGTTGGGTTGCAAGCGTTCGAAGATCTCTTGGACTGCGAACGTCGGAAGTCAGGGTAAGAACCACGACCGGTTCGTCATTCGGGTCGTAACTGAACACAATTGGAGACTCGACCTCTTGAGGAAGCGAGCGTCGAATCATGTCCAACTGTTTCCGGACTTCCGTCTCGGCCTCAAACAGATCGGTCCCCCACTTGAAATGGAGCCGAACAACCGACGAACCCTGACTGGAGAGGGATCGGACACGTTCAATCCCGGAAACACTCCCGACCGACTCTTCGATCGGACGAGTGACCAACGTCTCCATATCTTCGGGCGCCACTCCCTCATAGGTTGTGTAGATCGTCACGGTGGGAAACGACACATCCGGATAAAGATTCAATCGCAACTGCGTGAGTCCGTAGAGGCCGAAACCGATCAGAATCAGAGTCACCATGAGCGTCGTGACAGGACGCCGGACCGAAAATCGGGAGAGTGATGCCATGACTACTCGCTCGCCTCTGCGTTGGAATCGCGGCGTGAAGGCTCACGCAGCTCCCCGCCACCTCTGGCCGGCTCCCGCAGCTCCGGTACCCGAATTCGCCCTTGATCACTCAAACTGCGATGCCCGGTCACAATCAGGGATTCTCCCTCTTCCAGTCCGGAGAGAACCTGAACCTGCTCTCCCTGTTCCAGTCCGAGCTCGAGTTGACGCTGATGAGCAACGGAATCCCCTTGTGCGACGAACACGGTGTAATTTCGCCGTATTTCGACCGTATTGGTCTCCGGCTCAATGTAGGTTTCTACTTGATCAATAAGCGCTGATCGAGGGACAACGATCACATTCTCGAGTGTCTGCAAACGTACCCGAGCCTCCAACAACATCCCTTGCCGGATCTCGTCGGTCGTCTCTTGCAGCGTAACCACGACCTCGCCGAGCCCGCTCACTTCGTCCAGCTGAGGACTCATGCGTGTCACCACACCTTCGGCCAGGATCGACCCTTGATTTGATCGACGAAGATCTACCGGCATACCCACCCGTGCCGCCATCCAATCCTCCATGGAGAGCCAGAGTCGAATTTCATACGCGGCTGTGTTGGCCAGTTCGAATAGTGGTTGCCCACCTGCTGCCAGATCCCCGCGAACGGCTGTTCTGGAGAGGACAACCCCAGTCACCGGTGCCCGAACACGTGTTTGAGCCAGATTTTCCCGACTCTGAGTCAATGCTGCCCGGGATCCCTCCAGCTGTGCCCGGCTCGATTGAAACTGGGCTCTCGCTTCATCAAATTCACTCTGACTGATCGCTCCCTGACCCGCCAATACCTGTTGGCGAACAAATTGTGTGCTGTCACGGGAGAACACGGACTCGGATTGACGCAGTTGAGCCTGTGCTTGCTCAAACGCATCCCGGAACGGGACATCATAAATTTCGGCCAACACATCCCCCGCTCGCACCGAATCTCCCAAATCTGCATGAACCGCCACAATCCGTTCGCTGATCTGGGGTGTGACCTGAATCCGGTCAACAGCCTGTACCGTACCAAAACTTCGCACCTGATCCGATATGGATCGACGCTCGACCGGAAGGGTTTCGACACTGGTCAATTGCATCATTCGCCCCCCCATGGCACCTCTCTGTCCTCCGGGTTCATTCGAAGAGCCGGAACAAGAGGCCAGTATTATCCAAATTGGAATCGAAACCAACACACAATTGACCATCCGTCTCATCATCAATACTCTTCTCTCGGGGAATGTTTGGTGGGGCCTGCCGTTTACAGGATGATCTTCGACCGGCTTGAAGCTCCCGGCCTTCTCAAGGAAGAACGTACGTCAATTCAGAAACAGTATCTCTTCCAATACGATAGATTTAACAGATCTGTCAAACTTTTACAAATCGATTCTGAACAAGGGGAAAAACGACGAGATCGATCATCTCGCATTGGGAAGTCTTGAAGGTCTACACTCAAGCGTCAAACGGAAGGAGTTCGAAATCAATCGCACGAAGAATATGCTCAACCATCTCTTTGTACGCTTCCGGTTGTTCCAGCAATCTCCCCATGAAAACCGCTCCTTCAAGCATGGCAACCAAATTGCGTGCGATTCGGTCGGCATCCACTTCGGGTCGAACCTCTCCTTTCTGGATGCCGATACGGATCACTCGTTCCAGATAGCTTGTCCAGACCTGCATGGCCTCTTGAACCCGCTTTTTGAGTTCCGGAAAATTTGAATCGGAATCGATGGCAGCATTCAGGACAGGGCATCCTCCCGGAAATTCAAGAATGACAATCCCGTGAGCCTTGAAAAAAGTGCGTAACTTTTCGAGAGTCTCACGTTTCTTGGAGACGCGCTCATGAAGAGCATCAAAGAGTTTCTCCTTGTTCCACTCGAACGCCTCCAGGGCCAACTCTTCCTTTCCCGAAAAATTACCGTAAACCCCTCCTTTGGTGAGGCCGGTTGCTTGCAGAATGTCGGACATGGATGTGCCATGAAACCCGTTTCGATTGAAGAGTGGAGCACTCTTCTCAATGATCATCTTTCGGGTACGCTCCGATTTTTTCGTTCTTGCCATACACTCAATCCTCCCGGTATTGAATCTCCTGTTCCCTCACCCAGCAAACCGACCTATTCCGACGAGTCGGCAGAGCGGCGTCGAATACGGATCGCAACCATCCACCCCACGATCAAAAGAAGAGTGAGTACCGCCCACGGTCGCCACGAGAATGCAGCGCCTGCAGAATCGAGCGATTCTTCCATCTGCTCAAGTCGCTGCTGGTTCAACAGAACCGGATCCTCGTCTGCAGCAAGAATGGTGAGCGGAATCCGAAACGGAGCCCCTCCCGGTGGAATGCAGAGCTCCTGATCACACGCTTGATAGTTCAGCATCGTCTGCAGGTGGACATCCCGCGGAGAAACCTGCTCGTCAATCTCCAGATCGACCAAGACGTGGACCGTACCTTCGTACACATTGAATGGATTGCCGGCATAGGGTACCGATCGATCCAGTCCGTCTGAATAACGAACCGAACGAACCGTTACGCCCGGCATGTTCTCGATCATCAACCGAGTCGGAGTATATAATGAATACGAAGGGGTATTGGAGTGAATCATCCATCCCTCCTCGACCCGTATCTGAAATCCAATCTGCATGGACGACCCGGCCGGAACCGCTTTATGCGAAGGGACCACCTCCACATCTACCCAGTCATTGCTGCTCTCACCGGCACCCGGTATTTCGACCTGTGCAGCCAGCGGAGTGGGGATTACCGTCCATCCGATCAGCAGAACCAACCAACTCAGACCAATCCCCATCGTAACTGCTCTCATCCGCTCTTCTCCTCTGTATCTGATTTCATTTTAGACTTGAACGCCATGGCATAGATCTTCATTTGACGAACCATGGAGATGAGCCCGTTCGAGCGGGTCGGCGAAAGGTGCTCCTGCATACTGATTTCCTGGATAAATGTTGGTTCCGTGGAGAGTATGACATCAGGGGTTTCACCAGAGTAGAATCGAACCATCAACGCAACCAACCCCTTGGTAATCGCCGCATCACTGTCGGCTTCGAAGATCACTTTCCCGTCACGATTGGATGCAACGAGCCAGACTTGGGACTGACAACCCCGCACCAAATTCTCATCGATCTGATGCTTCGGATCCAGGGGAGGCATCTTCTGCCCCAGTCGGATGATGTGTTTGTATCGTTCCTGCCAATCTTCCAGGAGTGAAAACTCCCGGACCATTCGTTGCTGTTTTTCTTGTATATCCATATCAGTAAGAAGATACCAAATCTCACTATGGATGCCTATCCACTCTCAACGCGTCCGCAGCTGTCAGACGGCTCCATCGGAAGATTCGACGGAGACCACACCATAGATCACATCACCGTGAATGGATTCCGTGCCTGGACGAGCAACATCGACCACCGGAATCGGATTCCGTCGTGCACAGACGATATGATAATTTTCCGTACTCTGTCTGCCATCACAGACCCGGTCCAAATGGTCGCAAACACGTTCCCAGTCCTCATTGGCGACTCGATCCCGCAGCGGAGTACGCTCGACATCCGAGCAAGGGATACCGGTAATGTGTCCGAAACTCTCGCTGATCCACTGAATCAGATACTCCCCGTTCTCACGTTCAATCTTGTATTCGTAGTCTGAACGCTTCTCCAGGAGTCGTTCTCGCTCTTGACCACGCTGCAGGAGTTCGATAATCCGTTTTTGCAGGGAGCGGTTGTGAAGCTTGATCCGTATTCTGCCTCCCTCTTCGGACGATATCCACTTACTGCTCACATCCGTCTCCACCTCTTTTCCGGCAAGACAGCACCAGGTCCAGTGAAATCTGCCTGCTGCAAACTTCTCTTCACCGGCGGTTGCAAAGAGAGACGAGACGTTCTCCTTCTGATCGTCCCGAATCCACTCCCAAACGGGTCTTCCAATCAACTCCTCTTTGGGAACACCCACAAGATCCCGAAATGCTTTGTTGGCATCCAGAATGGTACCATCCGGTGCAAGATCTGCACGAACCGATTTTACCTCTTCATGAAGCTTGTCAAATTCCAGCTGGGTATCGACCAACGTTCGTTCCAACCGTTTCCGCTGTGTAATATCGTGTTGGTAGGACACCCAATGGGTAATTTCTCCCTTCGCATTGGTCAACGGATGGATATCCCATTGATTGACAAACTCGGTGCCGTCTTTCCTGTAGTTGATCGCCTGCCCGAAAAAAGGTTGCCCGCTCGACAACCTCTCTCTCAATCGATTCAGCACCGCCTGATCCGTCTTTTCTCCCTGTAGTATTCGGGGAGACTTTCCAATGACTTCATCCCGGCTGTATCCGGTAATTCGGGTAAACCCGTCGTTCACATAGACAATGCGGGGACCCGGGTCTTCCATCTCCAGGTCGGTGATTAGAATGGAGTCATAATCGTTTCGGATGGAACGCTCCAGGAGCCTCAGAAACGTTTTTTCCCGCTCCAGATCCTCCTCCAGTTCCAGAAACTTCTCCTCCAATTTTCGACAGGATGCTTCATCCTTGCAGCATTCACTCAATAGCTCTTTCCAATTCTTCATACGATCCGGTTCCAACTTGACGGGTCACAATTCAGATATGCAACAGCGCCCGTAATCAGAATCGTTCCAAAAAAGCACGTTTATCCTGTAATTCTGCAGAGTCGGGCTATTTGAGCTCCAGGCCACTCTTTTCAGAACTGAAACCGGACTCATCCTGCTTCAAATCCTGACTGCCGAAAAGCAATTCCAATTCCGTTCTCAACTTCTGAATGGAGAGACCACTGGTCAAATTTCCGTTTCGCGCCACCGATATGCGACCCGTCTCTTCAGAGACGACCACGACGAACACATTGTTCGTCTCACTCACACCCACTGCCGCCCGGTGTCGAGTACCGAAAACACTGGAAAGATTCGGATTCTGGGAAATTGGAAGATAGCAGCTGGCCGCGACAATACGGCTGTCCCGAATGATGACCGCACCATCGTGAAGGGGAGACTCTTTTTTGAAAATCGTCTCGAGAAGTTCACTCTTGACCCGTGCATCGAGTTTCACGCCCACATCGACCAGATCCTGCATGGACGAGCTTCTGCTGAAGACAATCAGTGCACCGGTTTTGGTCTGCGCCATGTTTCGAACCGCTGTAATGACCTCGTCAATCACGGAGTGGGTATTCCCTTGGGAAAAAAACCGGTCAATCGACGTATTTTGGCCAAGGCTGTAAAGCAGCTTTCGAATTTCGGGCTGAAAGATGATAATGACTGCCAACACCCCGACATCCAACACACTCCGAAGAATGAAATTGAGTGTCGAAAGTCCGAGAAGGGAGACACCTGCATTGATCAGAATGACGAACACCAATCCAAGAGCAGCTTGAATGGCAAACGTTCCCCGGATCCAGCGATAGAGGAAGGAGAGAACCAAAGCGATGATCGCGATCTCGATGAGATCCGTGATGCCGATTTCCAGAAATCCGATGGGTATCAATTCGGGGATGGTTCAGGTGAACATTAGACGTCCGGGCCGGTCACTGCCTGGAAGACACGAATGGAGTCGACAGCTTCCAAGACATCGTGAACACGAAGAATCGACGCACCCTGCATGAGCGCATGGTAGTGAACTGCCACGGTTCCGGCAAGTCGCCCTTCGACACTGCGCCCGTCAAGTATCTGTCCGATCATCGATTTACGAGAGATTCCGACGAGCAGTGGAAATCCCAATGAGGCAAATGCACTCAGTTCCCGAATCAGTTCCAAGTTGTGCTTCAGCTGTTTGCCGAATCCGAATCCGGGATCAAGAATGACGGGAGAGACACCTGCCAACGTCAACTCTTCCGTTTTCTCCCGGAAAAAATCCAGAAGGTCTTTCACGACATCCTTGTAGTGCGGCTCCGCCTGCATTGTCTTCGGCTCCCCTTGTGAATGCATGCAGATATAACCGGCACCATATCGTGCAGCCAGGCCGGCCAGTGCAGGCTCCTTCCGAAGACCACTGACATCATTTACAAAGTGGACTCCGCGTTCAAGTGCCTCTTCTGCAACTCGAAACTTGGTGGTATCAATTGAAAAGAGTAGATCGGGATGTAACGAGACTACACGCTCCAAAACCGGCATGACGCGCTCCATCTCCAATTGTTCAGACACCGGATCCGACCCGGGCCGGGTCGACTCACCACCAATATCGATGATGCGAGCTCCCTGACGAGCCATTTCGTGCACACGTGCTTCGGCTCGATCAATGGTTGTCCACTCCCCTCCATCAGAAAATGAATCCGGAGTCACATTCAGTACCCCCATCACCACCGGAGCAGACAGATCCAGTCGGGTTCCGTGAATCGTCCAGGAATTCTGCTCGTGCAGCTTCATCACGGATTCGACGAGTTCAATCGTCCCACTCTTCAATCAGGTGCTCACGTTTCTCGTCAACTTCTGCCCACTCATCCGCATCCGGAAGCGGGTCCCGGGTTTCGTTGATCAGGTACTCCTCCCAATCCTCGGCAAGGCGTTCGTTCAAATCGATGTAATCTTCCCATTTTTCGGGCAATTCGTCATCCGGATAGATCGCTTCCACCGGACACTCCGGCACACATGCATCGCAATCGATACACTCCAAAGGGTCAATGACCAAAAAGTTCGGGCCTTCACGAAAAGCATCAACCGGACAGACCGATGCACAATTTGTGTACTTACACTTGATGCAGGGTTCCGCTACAATGTATGCCATGGTGGTAATCTCTGTTGGTTACGTATCTGCGGTCCGTCCGGAGCCTTCCGGCAGACCCACGGAATATACAGGTTGTATCTGTTTCATACAGCCTGAAATCTTGGACAGTCCCACGCCCTTTTTCTGCTTACGACGCGACTCAGGATCGCTCAAGCATGCGTTCAAGTGCAAGAGTGGCATCCCGTGCAATCTCCGGATCTACCTGAATCCGGTTCACGACTTCGCCTTCGGACAATCGGTCCAGTGCCCAGCAGAAATGAGCCATGTCAATCCTGTTCATGGTCAGACATGGACAGAGAAACGGATTCAATGAAACGATCTCTTTGTCCGGATGCTCGGCAATCAGACGATTCACAAGATTCATCTCTGTTCCAATGGCCCATTTGCTTCCGGCCGTTGCCTCTTCAATGGTTCGGATGATAAAGCTGGTCGACCCCGCAAAGTCCGCCGCTTGAACCACCTCGTGCAGACACTCTGGATGGACCAGGATCTGAATGTTCGGGTCGTTCTCTTTCAGGTGGGCAATATGGCCGACCGTAAATTTCTCGTGTACCGAACAGTGCCCCTTCCAAAGCACCACACGAATTTTCTGCAGATCATCGCCATCAAATTCCAGTTGGTGAGCGATCGGATCCCAAACTGCCATTTCGTCGAGTGGAACCCCCAAATCAAACGCGGTATTTCGTCCCAGATGTTGATCCGGGAGAAACAGTATCCTCTCCTTTTGTGTAAATGCCCACTCCAACATCTTCTTTGCATTGGACGATGTCACCGTGGCTCCTCCGTGACGACCGACAAACGATTTGATCGCTGCAGTCGAGTTCACATAGGTTAACGGGAGAAGTGAATCTCCCCAGATCTCCTGCATGACAGACCACCCGCGTTCCGTCTGGTCGCGAGTCGCCATATCGGCCATGGAACATCCGGCCCGCATGTCGGGGAGAATGACTTGCTGGTGATCGGCCGTCAGCATGTCGGCCGTCTCTGCCATGAAATGAACCCCACAAAAAACAACGAATTCAGCTTCCGGTTTTTCTCGACAAATCTGTGCCAATTTGAGCGAGTCTCCGCGTGCATCGGCAAACTGAATCACTTCGTCTTTCTGATAGTGGTGGCCAGGGATAAAAAGCCGATTTCCCAGCGTTTTTTTTACCGATCGAATTCGTTGGGCCATCTCCTCCTCACTCAGGCGGGAATAGAGATCCGGCAGTGTGGTGGTCTGTTGATCCTGATCAATGAAATCCAATACATCCATAATGAACTCCTTCTCTTGTCACGTCTGCGGGTCTTTCGGTTCAACCCGTCATTGCGTTACCCGTGATACTCCCCGATATCCTCGAGAAGAAAACTGATATCGAATGCCCGAACCGAATGGGTCAATGCTCCCATGGAAATGTAGTCTACACCACACTCCCGGTATATACCAAGATTCTCGAGTGTCACGCCCCCGGACAACTCGACGAGAATCGAGTCGGGTATCCGGTTTCGCATCCGGGCCGCTTGTTCAGGTGTACAGTTGTCCAGCATGATCACGTCGGTTGCTGCGGATACCGCTTCGTCCACTTGCTCCTCGGTTTCACACTCCACTTCAATACGGACCATCAGACCTGCCCGATCACGAGCCCGTTTCACTGCGCGCTGGATGGAACCGGCAACGGCAATGTGGTTCTCCTTGATCATTAGCCCGTCATCCAGTCGAAGTCGGTGATTGAATCCACCCCCGCACCGAACGGCATACTTCTGAAAAGCACGGAGCCCCGGGAGAGTCTTGCGGGTATCGCACAACCGGATCCCGGACCCTTTGAGAATTTCGACTCCCCGGGCTGTAGCCGTGGCAATCCCGCTCATGTGCTGAAGAAGATTGAGAATCAGACGCTCCCCGGTGAGGATAACGGACGCCGGTCCTTCCACAGTCGCAATTGTCTCCCCTTCACGGATCCTTTCGCCATCGTGTAGAAACAGATCGATATCCACCCCGCCCCCAAGGTGATCGTAACACTTTTTGAGGACCTGCAGCCCGGACAAGATTCCTGTGTCCCGGGACAAAAATGATCCCCGTACATGACGTTCTGATAGGAGGGCATCTGTTGCCAAATCTCCAAATCCGATATCCTCTTTTAACCCGATTTGAAGGATCTCCGTCCATACCGGGTCGGGCAATCCGGTCGGGTGATCATACATCTCCGGTTTCCGGTCACTCGTCAATGTCTTTGGCATCATCACTCGCGGATTCATGTCACGTTCGAAAGTCGAGTTTTAATGTACAAATTCTTACCCTGAAAAAGAGGACGAACTCTTTTTTCATTCCTATATTCGGGTATCATGATCTACCTCGATTACGCCGCTACCACACCGATGAGTGCATCTGCTCTGGAGGCCTACCGCCAGGCTTCTCTCCGTTTCTTCGGAAACGCCAGCAGTCTCCATGATACCGGAACCGAAGCAGAGCGCGCACTGGAGGGTGCTCGCCGGGCAATCGCCTCTCTTCTCGATGTCTCTCGTGACGGCCTCTTTTTCACGGGTTGTGGAAGTGAAGCGAGCTTTCTTGCTCTTGCGTCTCTTGCCTTGAGTCGACAAGACAAGGGTCGACACATCATCACCTCTACCATAGAACACAGCTCTGTTCGCAACAGTTTCCAGTGGCTGGAATCCAACGGTTTCGATGTCACGTGGATCTCCACGGACCGAGACGGGGTTATCCAGGCAGACAGGGTTCGTGAGGCACTCCGGGACGATACAATATTGGTCTCCGTTCAACATGTAAATTCCGAGATTGGAACGGTCCATCCACTCGAAGAGATTGGCCGCCTCCTGCTCGATCATCCCGCACTTTTCCACAGTGACCTGGTTCAGAGTTTTGGAAAACTACCGCTGAAACCCGAAGAATTGCATCTGGACAGCTTTACGATCTCTGCCCACAAGATCCATGGCCCAAAGGGACTCGGTGCAGCCTGGATCTCTCCAAAACTCTCCTGGAGACCCTTTATTCCAGAGACCATCCATGAACACGGATTCCGACCCGGCACGGTGGATGTCCCTGCCATCGCTGCTTTCGCCGTTGCAGCACGAGAGGCGTTTGCCAACCTGCAGGCGAATTTGGAGACCGTTCATTCCCTGAAAAAGATCTTTCTGGAGACCGTTTCCCTCGAACCTGCCGTGGTTCGGGTCGAAGGAAACAATGCCCGAACATCTCCCTACATTCTGGGTTTGACTACACGCGGGATGGAAGGGCAGTTTGCCATGCTGGAGTGCAATCAACGAGGGATCGCCTTTTCGACTGGAAGTGCGTGTCAGGTCAATCAGCAGAAACCTTCACCCACACTCCTTGCCATGGGGAGAAATGAGGAGGAAGCACGGCAGTTTGTCCGGATTTCGCTCGATCCGGAGCTGACTGAACGAGATATCCGTCGGGCTGGCGAAATCCTCCGCCGCGTGATGGAGGAGCACCTTCAGCTCTCCAAATCCGTATTGTAAAAGGTTCCGACATTCTCCGTCTCCTCCATGGACTGACGAACAATCAGATAGGCAACGGCAATCAAATTTCGAAGTTCACAAATCTGAGGGGAGAGTGTCGTTGTCTGGTAAAGTTGTTCGGTCTCCTCGTAAAAGAGAGCCAATCGCCTCAATGTTCGTGTCAGACGTTCATTCGTTCGGACAATTCCCACGTAGTCACTCATGACTTGTTGAATCTCCCGGCGGTTGTGGGTAATGAGAACCAACTCTTTTGGATCGGTTGTTCCTTCGATTCGCCATTCGGGAATCTCCCGATCCAGAAACTCCGGACCTTTGTTCTCACGAAGATCCAGGTAGCATCGGTGAGCATAGACCAGTGCTTCGAGCAGCGAGTTCGAGGCGAGGCGGTTCGCTCCGTGCAGGCCCGTGGATGCCGCTTCTCCACAACAGTAGAGCTTCCCGATGGTGGTGCGACCCGAAAGATCGGTTCGGACTCCTCCACAGAGATAGTGTGCTGCCGGGGCCACCGGAATCATGTCGACTGCCGGATCAATTCCCTTTTCAAGACAGGTGTTGTAGATGGTGGGAAATCGCTTTCTATACTCATCTTGATCGAGATGGCGGCCATCCAGAAAGACCGACGAATCTCCGGACTTCTTCATCTCTGTATCGATGGCACGTGCAACAATATCACGTGAAGCCAGCGACCCACGATCGTCATACTCTTCCATGAATGACGACCCGTCTGCTCTCTTTAGAATGGCCCCAAATCCCCGCACCGCCTCTGAAATCAAAAACGCCCGATCCCCGGTCTCCGCCTTCAAGGCCGTCGGATGAAACTGAATAAAGTGCATCGAGTCAATCTGCGCTTTGGCCCTGTGGGCCATTGCCACACCGTCTCCGGTGGCAACAACCGGATTGGTCGTCAAATCGTAGACCTGCCCTGCCCCTCCGGAGGCCAAAATCGTCGCCCGTGCCTCAATGGGTCGAACACGGTTCTCTCTAAGATCCATCACATATACACCATAACAGGTAATATCGTCCCGATGACGAGTCACCTTTTCCCCAAAGTGATGTTGTGTAATCAGATCCACCGCAAAGTGATACTCCAAAATCTCGATATTGGAAAGCGATTTTGCTTTTCGAAGGAGGGATTGTTGAATCTGATAGCCGGTCAGATCCTTGTAGTGCAGGATGCGTCGGGCAGAGTGGGCCCCCTCCATCCCCAGGTGGAACCCCCCCTGATCATTTCGGTCAAACCGGGTACCCATCGCCACCATCTCTTCGAGACGTGCAGGCCCCTCGCGTACAACCATTTCGACGACTTCCCGGTTACACCGTCCGGCTCCCGCGACCAACGTATCCTGAATATGTTTCTCGAAATCGTCATTCTCGAAATCGGTCACCACGGCAATTCCACCCTGGGCATACCGGGTATTGCTTTCGATCACTTCCCCCTTGCTCAACAGGGTCACCGTCCGATTCGGCATCGCATTTGCGATTTTGACGGCAAAGCTGAGGCCTGCAACCCCCATTCCAATAACCAGATAATCGGTACGCAATGTTTGAACACTCATGGGGGAGAACGCTTTTCGTCAATCCTGTGTTAAAGAGGTCAGGCTGCCCGTTTGCAAGAAATCTCTCGCATTTATTGTATCTTCATGCAACGGACCCATAAAGTAAAACAAATGAGACAGGAGATCATGATGAAAAAGACGATTCTCACATTGGGAACACTCGTGGTGTGGATGCTGACTGCGTCTGCACTTCAAGCACAAAACCGCGCCTCCAACAGCGAGTTGGGAATCATCGTCGGTGAGCCGACGGGGATCAGCGCAAAATTCTGGACAGGAAACAACACGGCATTTGACCTGGGACTTGCGTGGTCCTTTAGTGGCCAAGGCTCCATGCACATTCACTCGAGCTACCTGATTCACAAAACCATCGAAAACAATCCGGATCTGGCCCTCTATTACGGAATCGGTGCCCGTCTTTTGATGGAATCCGACCCGAAAGTCGGTGCCCGTGTCCCTCTCGGCCTTCAATACTTGATTCCGGACAGTCGCCTCTCTCTCTTTTTCGAGTTGGCGCCCATGCTGAATCTGATTCCCGAAACGGATTTTGATGTGAATGGCGGCCTCGGACTGCGCTACTTCTTCTAAATCCTGATTTTACCCGATCCAAACGAGGATGATCAGCCTTCCGGCTCACAGCCGGAAGGCCACTCGGGTACGTCTTGTCAACCGGCCTCGGAGCGCATTCGATCTATTTCCCGCTCCATTTCATCCAACTTCTCTTCACGCTTTACCAGATCTTTTTCTGCCCTCTCTACCCGTTCTCTTACGCCAGCCAGGAGTGAATCTCCTCCTTTACCGGATGGCTTGAAATAAGAGAGAGACTCCTTCATTTGGAGCAACTCGCTTTCAAGCTTCCCAATATCCCGTCGAAGCTTCTGCGCCTCTCGTTGCCGTTTCTGAATCTCCTTCAGCTCTTTTTCAGACACATCGCCTACATCTTTGTGGCCGAGTACTTTTGCTGCCGATCGCATCGTACGTTGTCGCTCATAGATCTCGTCACAAATCTCCCGATAGGTTTTCCACAGTTCATCCTTGAACTTGATGGGGACATATCCCGCTTTCTTGAACGTCTCCTGAAGCGGTTTGGCCAGGCGAACAGCCTCCTCCGGATCATCATGCCGGATAAGCTCCCGAAGCTCGGAGAGTACGGCTCGCTTCTCTTCCAAATTCTCCTTTCGCTCCTTCCGGACATCCTTGAAATGAATCCGACGACGATCGTAGAAATGATCCATCGCCCCTTTAAACTCCTTCCAGACCTTGCCGGACATTCGTTTGGGAACCGGTCCGGTCTGCTTCCACTGTTTCATCAACTCTTGGTAGGCATTGTGCGTCTGATCCCATTCCGTAGACTCTTTCATGGCATTTGCCTGATCAATCAACTTCTTCCGTTCTTCGAGATGCACCTGCTCTTGCTCGCGAAGCTGATCCATGTTGTCAGACTTGACGTCGTTGAACGCATCGGTAGCCTGCTTGAACAGGCTCCACAACTCGTTCTCCTCCTTCTGTGGAAGATTCCCCACCTTTTTCCAACGTCGGTGAAGCTTGTTCACCTTTCGGGCAGCCTGTGCGAGATCATCCATATCAGTCAGTGCCTCCGCTTCCCGTATGAGCGCTCTCTTTTTTGAAAGGCGAGCCTCCATCATTTGACGATAAGAGGTGTCTTTTTCAAATCGCTTGGCATGAAAGGCAGATTCCAATTTGTGAAATCGATCCCAAGTGGATTGCAACTTTTCACCCGGAACACGGCCGATTTTGTGCCACTGCTTGTGAAAACGTTCAAGATCTTTCTCTGCTGTATCCCAATCGACCGACTCCCCGTCCAACGACGAGATCAACAGAGCGATTTTGTCCAGAATGAGCAACTTCCCGATTAAATTCTCCTCTTCTTTCTCCTTCTTCTGAACAATCCGATCCACTTTGTGGCTTTCAAACTCCTTCAGGAACCGATCAAATGTCGGTTGCAACTCCTCCTCCTTCCCGGATGGAAGTGGCTTGACCTGTTTCCAACGATTCCGAATCTGATTGACGTCCCGGGTCGCTGTCCAATTCTCGTCATCAACAATGGACTTGAGACGAGCGAGCAGATCCTTTCGTTTGTCCAGATTCTCTTCCCGTATTCGCTTCTGCTCTTCGTAGTGAGCACTTTTTCGCTGATCAAACGCAGACCGCGCCTGGTCGATTCGATCCCGAAAAGGAGAAATATCGATGCCCTGCGGGTCCGGCCCCTCTTCCCATTTGATTTCGATATTGGCGAACTCCATCGATCCCCACGGCCAGTCCGTCGTTTTCGAAACCGATTCCGCTTTTTCGGCCAACTCCCGGAACCACTCCTCGGCAGACAGCTCCTCCGTATCCTCCTCTGTTTCCAATGGATCCCCGGGCTCTTCGGATGCCCTGTCATCTTCGCTCCGGGATTCGACCTTCTCCGGGTTCGGCGCTTTGCCCGTCTCCGGTTCAGCCGATGTTTCAGGGTCCGTTTTTACGCCCTCTTCCGGTGTCTCTCTGCCGAGTCGGGTTGGCACTTCTTCCTCGAACGCATTCTGTTCGTCGATGTCTTGCTTCTCACTCATGGTACAACCCGATCACGGTTTTTATTGCCTGAAACTTCTCTGAAAACCAGTTTAACCAAGAATCCATTGCTCTGCAACCGGTCGGGCCTGCAAGGAGACGGAACCAACCCGTCACAAACAAAAAAGGCTCCCCCGCAAGGTGAGCCTTTCAATGTATCGAACAAGACGTCCCGATTCCGGGATCGTCCGGACAAATGGGTCAAATCCCCAAGGACGACTTCTCCTGAATGAGGTGAACATCCCGCTGGGGAAATGGAATGGAGATCCCGTTTTGATCAAACGACTCTTTTACTTTCTTGGTCAAATCGTAACGCAGCGGCCAGACATCTGGTGTTTTGGCCCATGGGCGAACCCGAATCCCGACCGAGCTGTCACCAAGTGTGGCAACCGCAAGCAATGGCTCCGGTTCTGCAAGTATGCGTTCGTCGGCATCCAACACCTCCTTAATCAACTTCATGGCTTTGTCCATATCGTCCCCATAGCTGATTCCGAACTCCAAGTCGACTCTACGGGTGTCAAACTTCGTATAATTGACAATCTTTGAGCCCCAAACCTGCGTATTGGGCATCACGATCCCCAAATTATCAAACGAGTGCATTTCGGTCGTAAAAAGGCCAATCTCGTCCACAATCCCCAGTGTTCCACTGATGTCCACGACATCTCCCACTTTGAACGGCCTCAAAATGAGCAGCATCATGCCTGAAGCCACGTTACTCAGTGTCCCCTGCAGGGCCAAACCCACAGCAAGACCCGCTGCACCCAAAACCGCGATAATACTGGCCGTCTGAATACCAAACTGTCCCAATACCGCGAGAATGGTCACGACCAAGACCATGACCCGTACACTCTGACCAATCACCGGAATCAGGGTTTCGTCAAACCGTTCGGATGTCGTCAGGCGCCCACGCACCTTGCGTGCTGCCCAATTGGCCAGTGCCCAACCTGCAAAAAGAATGACGACCGCGCCCAGCAAACTCAAGCCGTGCTCGATGATCAGCGGTAGCAGATCATCCATATACGTTCCCAATTCACCCATTCCTTCGCCCATATCACTCAATTTTATTCAATGTTCTGGTAAACGACCGAGAGGGTCCTCCCTTTCGATCGACTTTCACGCTTCTGCCTGGTCCATCCAATAGAAAAAGGAGTCGGGGGTACGGACCCCGACTCCTTGAATGATCCGTTTTTATTGCCGGTTACTCGAGATGACTTCTCAACATCCAGGCAGCCTTGGAGTGTGTATGCAATCGCTGAGTAATCAAATCGATGGACGCTTCGTCGCCTGCATCCTGGCATGCACCCAACGCAGCTCTTGCCGTTCGAATCACAATCTCGTGCGCTTCAGTTGCACGCTTGATCATCTCCATGGCATCCGGTTCATCCGTCTCCTCCCGGATAGAGGTGAGCTCGGAAAACTCCCGGAAACTTCCCGGTGCATGGGATCCCAAGGCCCGGATTCGCTCTGCGATCTCGTCGATCGCCTCTGCCAGTTCCGTATACTGCTCTTCGAACATTTCGTGAAGAGGGTGGAAGAGTGTTCCGGTTACGTTCCAGTGATAATTGTGCGATTTCAGATAGAGCATGTAACTGTCTGCAAGCAGTCTGGAGAGCCCTTCGGAAATCTTTGCACGCTGACTCTTGTCAATTCCGATTTCAATATCCATCATTTCCCTTGTCTTGATTCATGGGTTTGTCTCTCTTTCGTTACCCATCCAACCAAAACGCCCCCTGTATCATTCCGGAATTGCGCGGAAAAGGTTACTCCTCAATGCCATGTACTTCCCGAAGGATCGCTTCGGCATCCTTGTCACCCTTCTGCATCACCCGATGTTGCAGGTTGGTCACGATTTCCGGCGCCGCTTTTTCGAAGGCATCTTCTTTGGCTTCCGACTCATTCGTTGTCCGAATCAGGTCATATATATCGTCTGCTCGTACAATACTGTAGAGTTTGTCTTCATTGAATGCATGAGAACGCAGCTCTTCATAGCGGGAAAACAGCTCTGGAAACTCCTCGTTGCGGGCTGTTCGATCCACCACCTCTACGTCTTCCGGTCCTTGTGCCGAAAGTGGAGTTTTGCACAAGAAATAGAACTTTTGTTTGTAGATCATGTCGGTTTCTTTCCGTTTGCGGGTCAAACCGGTCACCGGAAGCTGGAATGCATCCCGACCGATTCTGGCATTGATTCAAATTACGAGTCGAATATATCGATTCCATCCCTCGAATTCAGGAAACGAAAACAGGCGATCTTCAGATCAAGAATCAACGTTGTAAAACGTACTCTGCAGGTGAAATCAAGCACCCACACCCTGTAAAGTTGATCTGGCATTCGATCCCAAAGTTGCATATCTATGGTCCTGCGATTATTTTCTTTACGTTTTTTCAGGGACAGCGCTCCTTTCACTGAATATTAATCCTGGATCATCCATGAATTTAGAGACTCGAAACAAGATCATTACCATCGTCCTGGGTGTCGTTATCGTCTTCCTCGGATACTACCTCTACCGCTCCATTGTAGATCCATACCAAGAGGTTCTTGAACAAGAGTTCCTGACCGAGCGTGTTCAACACCGAATGGGTCTGGTTCGGGATGCACTGATCCAATACCGCAACGAGAATGACGGGTTTCCACCCACTGAAGGAGGACTCGACTCCCTGGTTCAATTTCTGAAAACCAACGAGCGAATGGTCGATCGTGGAGCCGATCTGTTTGCAGAATTGCCGCCGTCGACCTACAGTGCAGACTCGTTGACGCTCTCCCCGATACCGCCGTACAATAAGTTTGAGTACACACTCAATGATACGATTCGGCCTCAACTCTATCTGTTGGAAGATCCCGATTCCGATCTGCGTATTGGCGACTTGGAGCGAACCACGCTGCTAAACGCCCCGAACTGGAATTAATGGTGAATCATGGCCGAATCGGATGAGTGCCTGGGAGTCTGCATCGAAGGCAGACAACTCTTCTACGCCGTCAGTCATCCGGACCGGCCTGCTCACCTGAGCCACATTGGTTCCATCGATTTCAGTTTTTCTCTCGACGGCGTCCTTCACGAAGAGGAGGGACGCTCGTTCGATATTCTGAAACGATCCATTGACCAACTCGTCGAAACCCACAAGCCCGAAACCCTCCGGTTTTTGGTTCCTGCCAGATACGAGTGTTGGAGTACCTTTCCCCGACTTGTTCACGAAACGGCAGACGAGCGGGAAGACCATCTGAATATGCTCATGAATGGTCGCCCCCGTAGTGAACTGGAGACAACATGGAACACGCTGAGCAACCGGGAATTTCGACTGATGATGATTCGCGAACGACGGATCAGCGACCGTCTCCGGGAGTTGACAAACCGGGTTCCGGGGACCGAATTTGTGAGTGAATTCGAGCTGGCCCGCCAGTGGCATCACCACAGCAGTGAACGAGGAGAATTTTTGATTCTGTGCGCTCGTGAGCGAACCCTCTCCGTCACCTCTTCTCTCTTGGGCACTCTGCGAGGCGCCACCTGGATGCCCCTTGAACGAACAGGAGACCTTCCGTTTCTCTGGCAGTGGTATGGCAAGGAGCTCTCCTGGATGAACGGTTTTCACGACCAGATATATGTATGCGGTTCTCACGCCCTGGAAGTCAGTGACCGGTTAACCGCAACCATCGGAAGTGGCACTCATCTGCACATCTTCAATACACTCGAAGAGATGCAGGTTCATGCCCATGAAACAACGTACGGATTCCCGCTCGAATCGGCCTTCCCAGCCATTCTACTCAGTCAACATCCACAACCTGTCGAGTCAGGTCCATGAGAATCATCACAGGACGTCTGAAGGGCCGAATCATCCCGGTTCCCGACACCGGAGAACTTCGACCCACGGCCGATCGAACCAAAGAGGCGCTCTTCTCGGTACTGGATTCCCGTCGGTTCATGGAGGGATCCCGTGTTCTGGACCTGTTTGCCGGAAGCGGGAATCTGGGCTTCGAATCGATCTCACGGGGAGCGGCTACGGTTCAGTTTGTCGATCGTCATCCGGAGCACCTGCGCAGTATTCAAATGACAGCCCGTTCTTTTGGAGTCGAAACGTCTGTATCTACCCGCGAATCCGGGGTCGAAGAGTTCTTGAAAGAATCTCCCACGACGTACGACCTCGTCTTTGCCGATCCCCCGTACGACTACCCCTGGATGGAGGAGCTCATCACACGTATATTGACGGACGGATGGCTGAATCAGGAGGGATGGCTTGTCCTGGAACACGATCGGCGTCACAATTTCAGTGAGCATCCGGATTGTTTCTACAATCGGGCATACGGCCGAACTCTGGTATCCATGTTTGAACGGGTCGAACCGAAGTTGTAACGTCTGCTTACGGGATCCGATACATTGAATGCCACTCCCGCCATTCCGAACCGCAGACCCAATGAGAAGACCATGCCACGAACAGCCCTATTTCCCGGATCGTTTGACCCGATTACCAATGGCCATCTGGATCTGCTCGAACGTGCAACGACACTCTTTGACAAGGTCATCGTTACGGTCGCCGTCAATCAGGAGAAGCGCTCGGTCTTCACCGGGGCCGAACGTGTCGACCTGATTCGTCAATCAATTGCCGGAGAGCCGTGGGAGAATCGGGTCGATGTCGAGGAGTTTGAAGGACTACTCATTAATTTTGCCCGTAAAAGAGGGGTCGTTACCCTGCTGCGGGGCGTTCGTCAACTCTCTGATTTCGAGTATGAGTTTCGAATGGCGTTGACCAACCGTAGACTCGCACCCGAGATCGACACCCTGTTTCTCATGCCGGATGAGCAGCTTACGTTCATCTCGGCCTCCATCGTCAAAGAGATTGCCGCATGGGGTGGAGATCTGAGCTCGTTTGTCCCCGACGCCGTCGCTGCAGCCCTTCGCAAACGCCTTCAACGATGATTCCACGGACTGGGCTGTATGGCATCCCGACAGGGATTTCCTTATTTTGTCGCTCTTTTGGAACTGCATCCCGAAATCCCATCAGATCCCCACAAAACCCATGATTTCCGACAGAGCAAAAAATTTATCACCGTCTGCAACCCTGAAAGTATCTGCCAAGGCGAAAGAGCTGATTCGTCAAGGGAAATCAGTGATTGCACTCAGTGCCGGAGAGCCCGACTTCAAAACCCCGAAGCATATTTGTGATGCCGCTATTCAAGCCATCCAGGACGGGTTTCACGGATACACCATGAACACCGGAACGCCGGAGCTTCGAGAAGCGATCCAGGCCAAATTGAAACGTGACAATGACGTAGACATTCCGGCCTCCGGAATCGTGGTCTCCAATGGAGCCAAGCAGTCGATTGGTTTTACCATTTTGGCCTTGGTCAACGAGGGGGACGAAGTGATCATTCCCTCTCCCTATTGGGTCTCCTATCCGGAGATGGTCAAGTTGGCAGACGGAACACCGGTCACGCTCAAAAGCAGCATCGAGAATAATTACAAGATCACCGCAGACGATCTGGAGAAGGCCATCACAGAGAAGACCAAAGCGTTCATTCTCTGTTCTCCCTCCAATCCGACCGGTGCGATGTATGAAAAAGAAGAGCTTGAGGCCATTGCCGATGTTCTTCGTCGACACCCACAGGTGGTTGTCATTTCAGACGAAATCTACGAATACATCGTCTTCGATCAGGAGCACATCAGCATCCTTCAGATCGCTCCGGATTTGGCCGACCGAACAGTCCTCATCAACGGATTCTCCAAAGGGTTTGCCATGACCGGCTGGCGACTCGGGTATATGGCCGGCCCGGAGGCGATTGTATCGGCCGTATCCAAGATTCAAAGCCAAGAGACATCGGCTCCCTCCTCCATCTCACAAAAAGCAGGACAGGCAGCGTACGAGGGCTCCCTCGATGCTGTTCTCGAGATGCGAAAGGCCTTCCGGAAACGTCGGGATTTCATTGTAAAAGCACTCTCGGAGATTCCGGGATTGCAGTGTTTTCTGCCCAACGGTGCGTTCTATGTCTTCCCGGACTGCTCGTACTATCTTGGCAAAAAAGCACCGGACGGAACCGTATTGGATACGTCGACCGATCTCTCGATCTATATGCTCGAACATCACGGGGTCGCGGTGGTTCCTGGAGATGCCTTCGGAGAGCCGGGGGGATTCCGGATCAGTTACGCAGTTTCAATGGAGGAACTGGAAGAAGCCGTCAAACGGCTCAAAGCCGGATTCGCTGCGTTGGCCTGAAACAGAAACAGGCTGACGGACGTGCCTACCGGTGTGTCAAATGTACAGACTTTCCGGTTTGGCACACTTTATGCTGAAAATTGTGGCAAAAAATGAATACGACGCTCTCGATATCGGTGCGTCGTCAACCCATGCAGAACGGAATCGGTTATGCCAACCTATGACTACAAACGTGAAGACGGAACCGTGTTCGAACACCGACAGGGAATCAACGACGAACCCCTGACGACCTGCCCGACAACCGGTCAACCGGTTAAACGCATCATCTCCGGCGGGGCCGGTGTGGTTTACAAAGGTGAAGGCTGGTACATCAAAGAGTATGGAACCGGTAGCACTTCCGCATCGAACGAGAGCTCGAACGGAACATCAAACGGGGAATCTGGTAGCAACGAGAAGAAAACCAGTACCGACAAATGAGTTCCACCCCATCTGATCCATATCACAAGGCCGTCGAGGAGTTTGTCCTTCTCTGGGGAGATATGGCATCTGCGTGGGGTATCAACAAAACCATGGCTCAAATTCATGCTCTTCTCTATGCCGAATCGGCCCCGATGGACGCCGACTCCATTATGGAAAACTTGGGGATCAGTCGTGGGAATGTGAGTATGAATCTTCGAAATTTGCTGCAGTGGCAATTGATTCACAAAGTCCACTACAAAGGCGAGCGTCGAGAGTTCTACACGGCGGAAAAGGAGGTGTGGACGCTGGTATCGACGCTCATTCGAGAACGGCAACAACGAGAGATTGCCCCCATCCGAAAACGGCTCGAAGATCTGGAAAGAAATTTCGGCAAACAGCCCTTCGACCGACCGGAGTCACGGGAATTTCAGGAGCGCATCCATGACTTCACTGAGTTTTTGGTGATGTTTGAACGATTTACCGATGCCATGCTCCCCTATATCCATAAACGTCACCTCGGATTTCTGAAAAAACTGGTCAAGATGGCCGAAGCACACCAATCCTGGAAGGAGAGATCGTAGCATGAGCCGAACAAATGGAGAACGGTCTACAACAAAGCAGACGGGAGATGCTGGCGAGGAGATGGCAGCGGCCTATCTGGAGACGAAGGGGTGGATGGTCCTCGACCGCAACTATGCTTTTCAACGAGCCGAGGTAGACATCGTCGCCTATGATCAGACCTGCATCGTCTTTGTCGAAGTGAAGTACAGAAGCTCCACTCGATATGGTCGTCCGGAAGAACAGATCGACGACACCAAAATCCGTCAGATTTACAAAGCAGCCGAAGCGTGGATGTATGAGCGCAAAATGGAGGGTTCTCCCACCCGGTTCGATGTGGTTTCCATTGTCCAGGAAGGTTCTGGTGCTCCCGATATCGAACACTTTGAAGACGCCTTTCGTTTGTGATCTGACAGTCGGCTTGTATATTGATTATCAACGGGTCGAACCCACTGACTCAAGCTGACCGGAACCAAGATCACACAACCCATGTCCTATATCCTCTCCCTGGATCAGGGAACCACCAGCTCTCGCGCCATCCTCTTTGATCAAAAAGGCGAGATCGTCTCTGTTGCACAGAAAGAGTTCAAACAGATCTTTCCAAAACCGGGATGGGTCGAACATGATGCGACAGAGATCTGGTCTACCCAGGTCAGCGTCGCTGCCGAAGCGATGTCCCAAATCAACACAAGCGCACGCCATATCGCAGGGATTGGGATCACCAATCAACGAGAGACGACGGTCGTTTGGAATCGGCGAACGGGAAAACCGGTCTACAATGCCATTGTCTGGCAAGACCGTCGAACCGCCGACACGTGCAAGCGGCTCAAGAACGAGGGTAGGGAGGAGGTCGTCAGAAAAAAAACAGGGCTGGTTCTGGACCCCTACTTTTCCGGCACCAAAGTGGCCTGGATTCTGAACAATGTCGAGGGAGCACGTGAACAAGCCCGAAATGGAGATTTGCTCTTCGGTACCATCGACAGTTGGCTGGTCTGGAAATTGACGGACGGAAAGATTCACATTACCGATGTGACCAACGCCAGCCGAACCATGCTTTACAACATACATACGCTCCAATGGGATCCGGAACTACTCCAAATGCTCGACATCCCTGAATCGATGCTGCCGGAGGTACGCTCGAGCAGTGAGATCTACGGGGAGACCGGTAAAGACATCTTCTCCACTCCCGTCAAGGTGGCCGGTATTGCAGGAGATCAACAAGCGGCCCTCTTTGGTCAGATCTGCACGGAACCCGGCATGGCAAAAAACACCTATGGTACCGGTTGTTTCATGTTGATGCAGACGGGGGAAACTCCGATCGAATCCGAGAACAATCTACTAACCACGATTGCCTGGCAGATGGATGGAAAGACCTTCTATGCTCTTGAAGGAAGTGTCTTTATCGGCGGGGCGGTTGTTCAGTGGTTGCGTGACGGGCTTGGTATCATTCAAAAATCGTCTGACATCGAGAAATTGGCCCGTTCCGTCAAGGATCCGGACGGAGTCTATCTGGTGCCTGCATTTTCTGGACTGGGAGCTCCGCACTGGGATCCCTTTGCGCGTGGCACGATGATCGGGTTGACGCGTGGATCAACAGCCGCCCACATTGCCCGTGCAGCCCTTGATGCCATTGCGTACCAGAGTATGGATCTGCTGCACGCCATGGAAGCCGATGCCGGTATCAAGCTCAAGGAGCTTCGAGTCGATGGCGGGGCGTCCGTCAATGACCTGCTCATGCAGTTTCAATCCGACCTCCTGAATGTACCCGTCGTTCGACCGGTCATTACAGAGACAACGGCACTCGGTGCAGCCTATTTGGCGGGACTTGCCGTCGGGTATTGGGACAACTTGCAATCCATCGGAAAGAAATGGAATGCCGACCGCACCTTTGAACCCGATATGTCGTCTGAGGATCGCTCCAAACGGATTCAGGGTTGGCATCGTGCGGTCGAACGGTCTCGAAACTGGATTGTCGATGACAATGAATAACCTGGAAATCGAACCTTTCCTGCCCATGAACCGGACAGCACTTCTGGAAGAAATTCAATCTGACCTTCAACCATGGGACGTGATTGTCATTGGCGGAGGGGCAACCGGTCTCGGCTGTGCACTGGACAGTGTAACGCGCGGGTACCGGACGCTTCTTCTTGAACAACACGATTTTGCCAAAGGGACCTCCAGTCGAAGCACCAAACTGGTTCACGGAGGTGTGCGGTATCTGAAACAGGGGGAGATCTCACTCGTACGGGAAGCCTTGGAAGAGCGGGGGCGGATGCGCAAAAACGCCCCGCATCTGGTTCATTCCAGAGCCTTCATCATTCCAGGATACCGATGGTGGGAAAAACTGTTTTACGGGATCGGCCTGACGATCTACGACTTGATGGCCGGCACATGGCGACTGGGTCGATCCCGTATCCTCTCGCGAAAAGAGACCCTGAATGCTCTCCAAACACTGGAGCCATTCCGATTAAAGGGTGGGGTACGCTACCTGGACGGACAATTCGATGATGCTCGTTTGGCGATCGATCTCATGAAAACCATCCACGATCACGGTGGCGTAGCGCTCAACTACATGCGAGTGACCGGACTTCAAAAGAACGAGAACGGTAAAATTAACGGAGTCCATGCAACGGATGTCGAGTCCGGGGACGTCATGACCCTGAAGACCCGATCCGTTGTCAACGCAACCGGTGTCTTTACCGACGAAATACGAAAACAGGTCAATACCGAAAAGCCGGATGTTATCCAGGCCAGTCAAGGCGTGCACATCGTTCTGGATCGTTCTTTTTTTCCCGGTGAAAGTGCCCTCATGATTCCAAAAACGGAAGACGGGCGCGTCCTGTTTGCCGTTCCCTGGCACAATCGGGTGTTGATTGGCACGACCGATACACCGATCGATCGTCCGGTTCTCGAACCCGTCCCTCTTCAACAAGAACTCGATTTTCTACTCGCTCATACGGCCCGCTATCTGACCCGGGATCCCAAACCCGAAGATGTCCGAAGTATTTTTACCGGACTTCGACCGTTGGTCAACCGCAATCCGGACGAATCAACCAAAAGCCTCTCGCGCGACCATACCATCCTGACCGATGAATCCGGGCTTGTGACCATTACAGGAGGCAAATGGACAACCTACCGCCGCATGGCCGAGGAGACGATAGATCATGTGATCGACACAGCAGGCTTGGAGCCACGGACGTGCAAAACCCACGAGTTATCGATTCACGGATCCACATCCATGGAGGGAGCAGACCCGGAAGACCCGGCTGAACTCTACGGTAGCGACAAAGTGAGTATTGATGCATTGGAAAGAGACCATCCCGAATGGGCGATGCCACTCCACCCGGACCTCCCCTACAAACGCTCCCATGTGATCTGGGCCGTCAGGCACGAAATGGCACGTACCGTCGAAGATGTATTGGCACGACGAACACGATCCCTGTTCCTGGATAGCCGGGCCAGTCGGGCGGTCGCCGCGGATGTTGCAGGATGGATCGCCACCGAGTTGGGAAGAGACGAGGCATGGATGGATCAACAGCTTACCGATTTCGACGCTCTTTTAACGGCCTATGAATGGCCCGATACCAACGGAACGAAGCATTCCTGACAAAAAAATGGCCGATCTCTTTTCAGAGCCGGCCATTTTATCCACTTCTTTAAAACGGGTGTGTAATCTACTTGAGACGGTAAAAGTAGAGCTTCTTGTTTGTGGCGTCTTTCCCGCTTTTTATTTTGACACGATGCTCCTGATTGTACTGGTAGACAGCTGTACGCATGGAGTTTACACTCTTTTCATCCGTGTAGGAGACTTCAACGGCATCCCCTCCGGGTTCCAGGCTGTCCAGTGCTTCCATAAGTGGTTTGAATTTGGAAGACCGTCTTTTGCTTGATTTTATCTCTGCTCGATTTACAAATTTAAGATTCATTTTATCCCATTTTATTGATCAATCGATACCGTTCAATCTATTCGTATAATAGCCGGCACTTGTCCGATTGTTGTAAGCGAACTTCAAGTATAAAGATATATTTATTTAAAATAAATAAGTTATTTTAAATAAATTAACAAAAACCTTGATTTTACTGCTTCTTAAAATCAGACAAGTATTGATTACTCAATGGACAAGAGCTCAACTTCATACGTCACAGATTCATATGGCTTTGTCACCGGCTGAATATCTTCGGACTCGACCCAATCTTCCCGAAGGGATTGAGGAAGAACCTGAACACTGGGCCCAAATGCCAACCGGGAAGGCATGACCCAGAGCGCTTTCTCTCCAACATTCATCTGAAATACACCGTCACGAAGCCCCCGCACCATTTCGCCTTCGCTGACATGAAGCTCGGCCGGTTCACCGTCGGTTGTGGTTTCGATCACCGTCCCGTCAAGATAAGAGCGCGTAAAGTGAATGCGCACCAACTCATTATAGGCCGGGGATGCACCATTTCCTTCCTCGAGTGTCACTCCGTAGAGACTGTTGGGAAAGGACTCCGCTTCGACTTCATTCTCCTGTTCATAGGTCTCGACCCAGTCCTGAATCTCTGCAGACTCCTCTTCATAGACCTCTTCTTCCGTAAGGACCTCTGCAACCGTTACGTCCAGTACGAAATTGGTTCGTGCATCAAACAAACCTTCATGCGCATAGTTCCCGTACGCCTGGTAATTCGGGATGTAATACCGGACCCGATCCCCTTGTCGGCGATGTCCGATTTCGTAATTGAGACCTGCCGGAAGAACTCCGTTGTATCCCTGTGAATAGTTGTACACAAACCGCAGCGGATCTTCTGCCCCGTCATGTGCTTCAATTTCCACATCCCGTCCCATGTCGGTCATTCGGTAGTGAATACCCACCACATTGCCGGGGAGTACTTCCCGGCCGTCCGGATTCTCCTCCAATACTTCCAGATACACACCGGTTGTATACTTGGTTGCCGTACGGTCGTTCTCTTGCAGATAGGATTGAATGGCTTCATCTGCTTCCCTGATTTGTCGATCCTGGTCACTTTCACTTGAATCGAGACATCCGGTCAGAATGCTCCCGAAAACAAGCAGACCTGCACACAACACGTTTTTCATTCCTTCTTCTTTCTTGATGGTCTTGTTCAGTTTATAGTCCATTGGTTTCTCCAGGTTCCCCGGAACGATTAAAAATAGAGTTTCAGTTGGACACCCCCGCTACTATACGTCAAATCCCGAGTTGCCACACCACCGGAAGGAATCTTGACAAACGGTTCCACCGACACCAAGTGACGATTTGAGACAATCCACGAAAATTCAGCGCCCATATTGTAGAACGCACCCCAGTAAACGCCACTCATCGGCGCCTCGCTTTCACTCACCCGCTCGGTTCGTTCACGCTCTCCGGACTCAAACCGGATCCCCTGCTCTGTCGAGCTGGCTGTGACATAGGATTGACGATAATCTACCAAATAACGATACGTCTCTTGAAGATAGGCGACCGTCGAAAGCCCACCGGAAAAGGCCACCGTTTCACTCACCTCGTACCGAAGGTTCAGCGGCACCTCCAGACTCACCAGATCCGCTTCCATCCGACTGTTCAGAATTGTGGGAGCACCGCTGGCCATCATCCGCGTCTGGAAAAGATTTGCATCACCGGGCTCGGCATCCGTCTGAAACTGGCTTCTCGAGAGCACAAGTGCCGATCCCAGACCCCATGATTGACCAAGCTCCACCCGCGCATGAACGCCGGCCCCCATGGCCATCCGTGCCGTTCCACCGTGTAGATTCATCATCGGAGAATAGGCAACCCCCCAGGCAAACGGCCGGTCACTTCGATCCAGACGCAGATCCGATACCCGCACTGCTTTGGAATCGTTCGTGGACGTGGTCTCCCTGTTTCCTGCACCCGCCGTCTGCGACGAACGACGCGTGGCCACGAATCGGTTGATTCCGGAGATAACGGGAGCCCCTGCTTCGGATTCACCCATGATCCGTGATGTCGCCCTTACCCCCAACATCCGCCCCGTAATCGGAGAATCGATCCAGATCGGAGGCACGTCCTCGACTGCTTCCTGCCCGGCATCCGCAAAGGTATGGGTTGAACCTTCTCGATCCGTCACCTCCGCTCCCTCTTCGGGTTGAACCGACTCGACTACCGAGGACTCGCCCCCACGACTCGGCCCGCCCTCACCGGATGCATAACCATTTGAAGAGGCTCCTGCGACAACGTCCGGCTCGGTTGCAACAATCCCCTCCTCGGGGGGATCATCTGTGGCCGAGGGCGCCGGCATGGACGATCGTGATTCCAACTCTCTGAGCATCGGCGGCTCTTCTGAACGTAAAGCCATCTCGTCTCCCGTCTGTGTCCCGGGAGTCGCAAACCAGAAAAGACCGATGCCTACCAGCAGGACCGCCGCTACCGACGCCACCCGCCTCCGGATCCGTGCACGAATCCTCGAAGCCCGATGCGTTTCGAACTGCTCCCAGGCACCCAGCTGGTAGGGCTCCTGGTGGTGGTGAAGCTTTTCGCGGAATGTGTCCAGCCAGGGTTCTCGCTCAGCCATTCTTCGCCTCCCGATCCTGGTTCCTGTAGAGCTCCTTCAGGCGTTCGCGTGCACGAACCAAATAGGTCCTGGAAGAGCTCTCGGCAATCCCGAGCTTGCGGGCAATCTCCCGATGGCTGTACCCCTCGATCTCGTACATGTTGAATACAAATCGTTGGGACTCCGTAAGCCCGTGAAGCAGGGAAAGAATTTCCCGTGCATGAAGCGTCGAGTCGATGGCAGGGCGAGGTGTTTCCGGTTCGGCCACTTGATCCAGGGATGTTGCCTGAAACCGTTTCATTCGTCGTCCTTGATCGATCGCCGTATGGATCACAATCCGCCGCAACCACGGTTTGAATGGATCACTCGTTACAAACGTATCGGCTTTGTCGAACACCTTCATGAAACTGTCGTTGACCACTTCTATCGCATCCTCCCGCTCTTTTGAATACGCAAGAGCAACCGCCATCGCATACCCGTAGAATCGTTTGTAGAGTCGCTCCTGACACTGTCGATCACCGGACCGACACCCCTCCATGAGCACCCGTACCTCTTCCGCCTCATTGGCGGAATGTAGCGGAGACTCACCCACAATAGTTCGGGATTCGGGTACCGACGTCACAAGCAGTCGCCCACGGTTGTTGATTCGTTGTCTCGTTCATCTCCCCTACGGACACAATTTGAATTTCGCTACAGAGTCTGTTCTGATTTACATGGCCTTGTCGTGGCTTTCTCTCTCACATTTTGTATCATATTTGAATCATAAACGTAGTGGACCCGGATCTGACCGGTTGGAGCATCCACAATCGATTGCCCCGCATAACGACAAAGTAGCAAACTTCATGATCTCCTCCATTTCATCCATTTCCCGAATTCTTGTCCTCTGGTGCGCAGCCGGCCTTCTCACGGTTTCAGTGGCTCATCCAGGTACCGGATCTGAATTCGATCCGGACCGCCTGCAACAGCTGCAGAGTCACTTCGAACGCTCCGGAACAGATATCGGTCCCTATCTGGCGGATGATCGGTTCGAGCTCTACGAAGGAATTACGCAGCGATTTACCCGATCGGCCGAGCGAAAATCCCTCGATCTCGAGGAGTACAAACAGATCCTCGGATTTGAAGCCAAAAAGCAGCGCATTGTCACCTTTATCCAGGAGCATCAGTCCGTGCTTGAAGATGCAGAGAAACAATACGACATCCCCAAGTTCGTCATTGCCGCCATTCTGGGTGTAGAATCCGACTTTGGTCAGAACGTCGGTTCTTACAATCCGTTCAATGCCTACGTCTCCATGTATGCCGAGAACTACCGGGCCGATTTTGCCTTGGCGCAGTTGGAAGAGCTCATCAAATTTACCAACCGGCACGAAATTGATCCGATGGAGCTCAAATCCAGCTATGCCGGTGCCATGTCGTACGCACAGTTTATCCCCTACTCGTTGAACCAGTGGTTTGTCGGTGCCGACATCTGGGACATGCACAACAACATCTACTCCATTGGCAACTACCTGGCGCACTTCAAGCGTATTACCGGGACGATCGACGGAGCGGTCCTTCGCTACAATCCAAGCCGGCTCTACACCGATGCCGTCATCGCACTGGCCACGGAAGCGGAAGCACTCTACAATGAGCAGGTTGGAACGGCCACCAGGTAACCTCCGTCTCCATCACAAGGGGTGGGTTCCGCGATGTTGTTGCAAATAATCTGCAACGACGTAGATTGTTTCAGTTTTCTTGATACAGAGACCCGGGTTGAACCCGGTGGCGTACCGTCGCCATCGTTTGATCCAACAGCCGGAAGACCCACAAAAGGATGGCAATCGGTACCCAATAGAGCACGCCTTCGCTCCATTGTGTATTCGTTATCTTCACGGCCCATCCGGACTGATCGAACACCAATTGAATGGCGTTCAACAGGACTTCCAACCCCCCAATACTCAACAGTAGAACAAGAACGATCGCTGCAGCCGCGGCCAACCCCACCCGACGGACCACGGGAATTTGAACGAGTTCCCGAGCGGAGACGTTTCCTTGTCGAACCGGTGACGGAAGCTCGGACACCATCGCCATGACTCGATCCTCGAAACCGGGATCGTCCATGGTTTCCGCTCCCTCCCGAATCCACTCCTTCAACGGGTCTTCCTCTTTCTGCCTACGAAATGGATCGTCCTTTTTCACAACAGCTCCTCCTCTTTGAGTCCGAACTCCTCGGTCAACAACGCCTTCATGTGATGCCTCGCTCTGCGAAGAAGCACTTTGACGTGACTTTCGCTCCACCCGGTCGTCTCGGCCACTTGCCGAACCGGCAACTCCTCCAGATAGAAGAGGCGAAGTGCAACACTCTCTTTCTCGGGTAATTTCAGAAATGCCCGGCGAATGTAAAAGCGCCGGTGCTCGAGTTCATCATGAATGTCCCGATCCGGAAGAGCATTCATGACGTCCGATCCACCTGCAACGGGTTCATCCGCTTCGCTCGAATCCAATAAAACACCCGACCGCTTCTCGTCCCGAAGAATCTGATACGCCTCATTCAACACAATCCGGAAGAACCAGGTACGAAAGGATGCTTCCATCCGAAAGCTGCCGAGCCGCGTATAGGCTCGGATCATCGCTCGCTGGACCCCCTCTTTGGCCCGGTCCGGATCTTTGAGGATCGACACCGAAAGAGCATAGGCTCGGTCCCGGAACCGGGAGACCACCTCCCGGTACGCCTCGGAGTCACCGCTCAGCACGCGTCCGATCGCCTCCTGAACGGCCTGCTCTTCTGTCGTTGTAGATTTTCTCATGATCTCCGGGCAAACCACCGATCGATTGTAAGGGCCTTATTGATCCGTCTCGTCCGACTCGAATTCGGGTAGAATCGGCTCGACCACCCGCTCACTCTCGGGATAGACCTTGCGATCTACCCACCATGCGAGAACCATTCCGAGGCCACCAAAGAGAATCCCGAGCAGCACCGGATTGTTAAATGCCGCAATCCACTGACCCAAGATTTCGGCGATCAGAACACCCAGAGCCACTGCACAGATCGTAATTCCGTATCTCAGCCACTGAGACCCGCCCGCATTGGGTGTTCGCAACTTACTCAGATCATACCCTTTTTCGATCAGCTTTAGTCGCTCTTTCTCACGAGCCTGTATAAAGAAATACAACGTGGCAAACAGTGCGGCAAACATGGCTACCGGTACAACCGTGGCAACAACAAATGGTCCCATTATTTTGACTCCGTTTAATTCTACAATTCGTTCTGTTCGATACCAGAGCAGAACCCTCGACACACATTGTGTACGACTACCCTTTGGATGCCTCCCGATGGTAAAAGGTTACAACCGGCCGAAAGAAATTCATATTTTTTATTGAGCCGGGCTGGCGGTCGGCAAAGCGGCCGCGCATCATCCGCTCTATTGGACTACACGCTTCTGCACGAACCTTCATACAATCCTGCACCCAATCATGTCACACCGAGCCTACTTTCTGGACCGGGACGGCACCCTCAACATCGACACGGACTTTGTCTACAAAATCGAGGAGTGGATCTGGTGCGACGGGGCACTGGAATCCATCCAGTGGCTCAACAAGCAGGAGATCAAGGTGATCGTGGTCACCAATCAGAGCGGGATCGCCCGGGGCCAGTACACGGAAGAGGATGTTCGGCGGCTCCACCGATGGGTCGACAAGCAGCTTGAACAGGAGGAGGCCTGGGTCGATGGTTGGTACATGGCACCCCACCATCCGGAGTACGATACGGAGAAGCGTTGGGCACCCGAGGACCGGAAACCCGATACCGGCATGTTCGAAAAAGCGATCAAGGCCCACAACATCGATCCGGAGCGATCCTGGATGGCCGGCGACAAAATGACCGACCTTCAACCCGCCCTGAAACTGGGCATCACTCCCTTCTTTTTACGATCCCGTCACCTGCCGAATCAGGACCCGGAATGGTTCGAAAAACACCGGATCCCCACTTTCGACCGGCTGATCGATACCTTGCCCCGTCTCGAGATGGGCAAGCCACCCTCTCTGTAACGATCGAGCGGAGTCGCTCACAGAGACAGGAATGCATCCTGAACCGACCGCTATTTGAGCGGTTCAGCCAGAAGATCTGCCCATTCAAGCTCTTCCTCGTCGGCAACCGTTTCATCGGTTTCGAGGCATTCGGAAAGCAGATCCTCGTCGACCCACATCACATCTCTTTTTGTTGAATTCATACGACTGCAATCTCGCCATTCCGTGTTACCAAAACATGACCATGGGATCACCAAATTTTTATCTATTTTGGCGACGGACGTATACTGAACCTGCAATATCCACCGGTTTTGAACCCCATGACGGACACCACCAGCCGCCCCATACGACGCTCCCGAATCTACTTCACGCTGGCCATCGGATGTATCGCTGCGATGCTCGTCTGGCCCGGGTTCTCTCTCTTTGCCGGTGCCCGCCCGTTCATTTTCGGCTTTCCGCTCTCGTTTGCCTGGGTGATCGGCGGCATTCTGACCACCTTCCTGAGTCTCTTCCTTCTCTATCGAAGCGACTATCCTCGTGGCTCTGACGGGCCGAACCGCCCCTGATTCCGAACCATACGATTCACTGAACAGACACACTCATGGACGCCAACGTTACCATTCTGCTCATTGTCGGTCTCTACCTCCTCCTCTCGTTGGCCATGGGGATCTACCCGTCGCTGCGCATCACCAATAGCGTGAGCGGGTATGTCGCCGGTGACCGGTCGATGAATGTCTTTCTGCTCTATTTTGTCCTGGGTGCGTCCATCTTCTCCTCGTTTGCATTCCTCGGCGGGCCGGGATGGGCCTACTCCCGCGGAGCGGCATCCTACTACATCATTATCTACACCTTGCTGGGGATCGTGCCGCTCTACTTTTTGGGACCCCGCATCTGGAAACTGGGCAAGGAGTACGGCTACATGACGCAGGCCGAACTTCTCGCTGCCCGGTTCGAAAGCCGGAGTCTCTCGGTAATCCTGGCAGTCCTGAGTGTTGTGGCGTTCATCCCCTATCTGACCCTGCAGATGATGGGAGCGGGATATGTGCTGGAGGTCATCAGCGGTGGAATGATCCCCTTTGCCGTCGGAGCAGGGGTGACCTATGCCGTCGTGGTCATCTATGTCTACATGAGTGGTGTCATGGGCGTTGGTTGGTCCAATGCCTTCCAGGGAATGCTCATGATGGGTCTGGCGTGGTTTTTGGGGCTCTACTTGCCGAACGTCCTCTACGGAGGTGTGGGGGAGATGTTTGAGGCGATCATTGACGCGGGGAAGGGGGGGATGTTGCAAGCCCCGGGCCTGACGGCAGGCGGTGCCCCCTGGAGTTGGTGGGGATTCAGCTCGGCCGTCATTGTCTCGGCTCTCGGATTCACGGTTTGGCCCCACATTTTCATGCGTAGCTACGCTGCCCGAAGCCCCCGCTCGCTCCGACTGAGTGTGATCCTCTATCCCACCTTCTGCATCTTTCTGGTTCCCATTCTGCTCATCGGGTTCTCGGCCATCGTCGCGTTTCCCGGCGTGGAGCAGGCCGACCAAATTCTCCCCTATGTCCTCATGCAGCTGGACTTGCCCGCCGTAATTGTGGGCCTCTTCTGCGCCGGCGCCCTGGCTGCATCGATGTCCTCCGGGGATGCACTGCTCCACTCGGCCGCCTCCATCGCGATTCGAGACGGTCTCCAACAGGTGTTAAGCACTCCCTTGAGTGACACCAACGAACGACGATACATGCGACTCTCCGTCCTTCTCATCGGGTTCGTTGCCTACCTGTTTGCCATCAACAACCAGATTTCGATCGTACAGCTTCTGCTTTATGCCTACGGCGGAGTCGCCCAGATCTTCCCGATTGCCGTTGCAGCTCTCTATTGGAAGCGGGTCACCAAGGCGGGTGCCCTTACCGGATTCTTTGCAGGAATTACCGTCAACAGCTTCTTCCTTGTCTTCGCTCACCTGAAACCCCTGCCCATGCACGAAGGAGCCTACGGGCTCATCGTGAACGTGACTCTTCTGGTCCTGGTCAGTCTCTGGACCGAACCGGACGACCCGAAGCTGGTCGCCACGTTTACGGATGGCTCGGCCGTGGACCATTCATCAAACGAGGATTTAACATTACGATAATCTACAGCCGCACATTTTAGCGTAAGTTTTGCTCACAACGATGACCAAATCTTTACCAAACCATTATGAATAAGACCCTCTCCATCTTCGCAATTGCCCTTTTTCTGATCTCCTGTGGTGGTGGCGACTCTGCTCCGCAACAGGAACGTACCAACATTGTAGGCGCGGGAGCCACCTTCCCGGCTCCGCTGATTACGGCCATGGCCGATGAGTATCGGGACCTGACAGACCGGCGCGTGACCGTCAACTACCAATCCATCGGATCCGGAGGCGGAGTCCGACAGTTTATGGAACAGACCGTCATGTTCGGGATGAGCGAAGCCTTTCTTTCCGAGGATGTCATGGCCACGATCGAATCCGAGACCGGCGGGCGGGCATTCAACATGCCGATCACCCTGGCCGATGTGGTCCCCACCTACAATCTTCCGACGGTCGATCAACCTCTGGTCTTTGACGGACAGACCTTGGTCGACATCTTCCTCGGAAACGTCACTCGTTGGGACGATCCAGCCATTGCCGAACTGAACCCGGATGTCACCCTTCCGGATCGCGAAATTACTGTCGTTCACCGCTCGGATGGATCCGGCACCACCAATATCTTTACGAGCTACCTCTCCCGCGTCTCCGATGAGTGGCGTGAGCAAGTCGGCTTCTCCACCAGCGTCAACTGGCCGGTCGGGATCGGTGGCAACGGAAACGAAGGCGTGGCCGGTACGGTTCAGAACTCGCCGGGTGCCATCGGCTACAACAGCCTCTCCTATGCCATTCTCAACGACATGGCCTACGCGTCGATGATCAACAGCTCCGGAAACGTCATTCGCCCGGAATTTGCCGCCACCACGGAAGCGGCCAACATCGACCTTCCGGAAGACACACGGATTCTGTTCACCAACACCCCGGCCGAGCAGGGCTATCCGATTGCCGGATTCACCTGGGTTCTGATGTATGAGAACCTCGAACAAAACAGCGCCATCGAGAGTCGTTTGCAGGCACAGGAACTGCTCGACTTCCTCGTATGGAGCATGACGGAGGGACAGGAACTGGCTGAACCACTCGGTTTTGCCCGCATCCCGCAAGCGGCCCTCGACCGAAACCTGGCGATGATTCGCCAGATCAAGTGGAACGGCGAGATGTTGGGAGAAGAGATCCTCCAAAAGCACGGACTCCTCTGATCCAACCAGTCACCTTGTAACAAACCGACAGACGCATCGTCATGCGAGATTCATCAACCATCCCCTCTTCCGAATCGCGAAAGAGGGATACGCCCGGGATCCTCTACCAATGGTTGGGAGACCGAATCTTTAACACGGTCATCCTCGCCACAGGATCCCTGGTCATCTTTCTCACAATCGGAATGGCATGGGTCCTTTACGGTGAAGGGAGTCTGGCAATTCGCGAGTTCGGATTTCTGGACTTTTTAACCGGAACCACCTGGGATCCGGCTGTTCAGCTGGTTTTCGGTGCCTGGCCGTTTCTGTTCGGAACGCTGGTCACCAGTTTTACGGCGCTGGCCATCTCGTTTTTCCCGGCCATTGCTGTCGCCATCTTTTCGGCCGAATATGCCCCTCGGTGGCTCTCCGGAATCATCGACAATTTGATCCAGCTCATCGCCGCCATTCCGAGCGTCGTGATCGGAATCTGGGGCATCTTTTTCCTGGCTCCCTGGCTCCGGGACAATGTCTACGTTCCAATCCATAGCTGGGCAGAAGTCAGTGCCCCCTTTCTGATGCCGGTGCTTGGAAACCCGATCGGATACGGTCTTGCGACCGCAACGGTCGTCCTCTCCCTCATGATCATACCTTATACCACTGCACTGGCCAAAGACGCCATCAAATCGGTCCCGAAAGATCAACGCGAAGCGATGTGGGCTTTGGGCAGTACCCGATGGGAAGTGATCCGGATCGCTGTTCTTCCCTACGCCCGGGGAGGCATTATCGCCGGAGCCATTCTTTCGCTCGGACGCGCCATCGGGGAGACCATGGCCGTCGCCATGCTCATCGGGAACAAGAATACGTTGCCGTTCTCTGTCTTTGGAGCCGGAGCCACCATGCCGTCGGTCATCGTGAACGAATTTCGCGAAGCCGTGGAGTCTCTTCACCTCTCCAGCCTCATGGCCATCGGATTCATTCTCTTCATTCTCTCACTCATCGTCAATCTGACTGCGGCCTACATCCAGCGTAGAGTCTCTGTCGGAGGAGGTCGACACTGATGAAATCCCTGAAACGACGACAGATTCACGAAAAAATGATGGAGGCTCTGCTTGTCACAGCCACCATTCTGGTTCTGCTCCCCATGGGCATCATCTTCCTGCATGTGATCGTTGAAGGTGTGGGGGCCCTGAACATGGACTTCTTCACCGAAGAGCTGGGCTCTCCGTCCCGTGCCATGACCGGTCGACCGACCGGATTGGTTCATACCATTCTGGGAACGATCGTCGTCGATCTGTTGGCACTTGTGATTGCTGTTCCATTCGGGATTGGCGCCGGTGTGCTCCTCTCCGAATACCCGGACAGCCGGCTCAACAGCCCTCTCCGCATCATGAACGACACGCTGAACGGAATGCCGGCCATTCTGAAAGGACTCTTCGCGTTTGTCTTGATCGTGAAACCCATGGGAAGTTTTTCAGGGATGGCCGGGTCCATTGCCCTCAGTTTCGTGATGTTGCCCATTATCGCCCGAACCACCGAAAGCGCCCTTCGGGGGATCTCCTGGACCATCCGGGAGGCGGGCGTGGCCTTGGGGATTCCACGCTGGCGCGTGGTCCTCTCAACCGTCATTCCGGCTGCACGAACCGGACTGGTTACCGGTATTCTACTCGCCTTTGCGAGAGCCGCCGGAGAGGCTGCACCCCTCTTGTTCACCTCCTTTGGAAACAACTACCTTCCGGACTCCTGGATCGGGTTTCTGATGGATCCGGTCGATACGCTTCCGCAGAGACTCTACAGTCTGGCGATCAGCCCATATCAGGAGTGGCACGGCATGGGATGGGCAGCGGCCATCGTTCTGTTCAGTTTCGTGATCCTGACATTCGTGATTGCGAGATACGCGACTCGTGACAAAATGCAGACTCACTAACCGGAACCCGTCGAAACCGGCCATCGAACCACATTCCACGAAACCAAGCCTACCAACAACCCATGAGCACAAAACTTGAAACCAGAGATTTAACGGTCAAATACGGTGAAAAGGTCGGTGTACAAAACATCTCGATCGCCATGCAGGAGAACACCGTAACTGCGCTCATCGGCCCTTCCGGCTGCGGAAAGACTACGTTCCTTCGTGCCCTGAACCGAATGCACGACCTGACCAACGTCGCCAACGTCCAGGGGTCGGTCCTTTTGGATGACGAAAATATCTATGCAGAGGGAGTGAACCCGGTCCTGATTCGCCGAAAGATTGGAATGGTGTTTCAGAAACCGACTCCGTTCCCGACCATGTCCATTTACGACAACGTGGTCGCCGGCCTGAAACTCGTCGGTATCAACGACAAAACGTACCTTAACGAAGTATGCGAGCGGGCACTGACCCAAGCCGCTCTTTTCGACGAAGTGAAGGATCGCCTGAATTTGGCCGCCGTGGATCTTTCCGGAGGACAACAACAGCGGTTGTCCATTGCACGGGCACTGGCTGTCGAACCGGAAGTCCTGCTCATGGATGAACCGACCAGCTCTCTGGACCCGCAATCCACCCTGCGCATCGAAGATCTGATTCACGACCTGAAAAAAGAGGTCACCATCGTGATCATTACCCACAACATGCAACAGGCAGCTCGTGTATCGGACAAGACGGCCTTCTTCTATGTTGGCGACCTGATTGAAGTCGGGAACACCAAGACCATCTTTACCAATCCGAAAAAGAAGCAAACTGAAGACTATATTACCGGTCGATTCGGATAACGAATCCTCTACCGGAATTCACGATCGATTCAACAGAGAGCTGTACGTAACCAACGATTTCAAGCCAGACCCTTTCCAGACATGAATACGCAAATCCAAGAAAGCCTCGCAGAGATCAATGACAAGCTGATCCATATGTCGGATCGCGTCATTGCAGCCATCAACGATTCGGTCGACACCCTGGTGGATCAGGATCTGGAACGGGCCCAACAGATTCGTGACGACGACAAAGAGATCAACAGCATGCGCTGGGAAATTGAAGATAACTGCATCCACCTGATCGCCACCCAGCAACCGGTCGCTTCCGATCTCCGGGAGCTGATTGCACTGTTGACGATCAATACCGAGTTGGAGCGGATTGGCGACTATGCCGCCGGAATTGCGAAAATCACCCAACTGATCGGAGAGGATAAGCACATCAAACCACTGATCGATATTCCCCGGATGAAGGACATCTCCGTAGGCATGATCGAAAACTCGATTCAAGCATTCATCAAGCACGACGAGAACGCCGCTCGACGCATCCATGCACAGGATGACGATATCGATACCCTCTACAACCAGGTGCATCGGGAACTGCTCTCCTTCATGCTCGAAAAACCGGCTCAGATCTCGATCTGCACCCACCTGCTCTGGACCGCCCACAATCTGGAGCGAATCGGCGACCGTGCCACCAATATCTGCGAGCGGATCATCTACCTGGTCTCCGGCGAAATGGCCGAAGATCTTTAGATCTCCTGTTTTAGTTTGCTTAGGTAAACGGTACCCTTTTCTGTAATCAAGTATGCTTGCCTAGGATGGTTCGGCATATCTGAGATCGTATAATGTAGCTTTCCTTCATTCATTAATGGTTGAATGTACCGCCGTAAAATATACTTCGGCTCACGGTCCAATAGATTGGCTAATTCTTGAAGCCTCATCTCTTTCCATTGACAAGCCGATAATAAAAACAGATTCATCTTTCTTGAAGACGCTCTTCTTCCGATATCGTTTAATAGAAAATCCAGATCCGCTGGTAGCCGGTCATTAATGCCAACTGGTGCACTAGTGTTATTAACTGGTGCACTAGTGTTATTAACTGGTGCACTATGGACGGTAACTGGTGCACTAAGATCCGGAAGAGGTACAGAGCTGCCTTTTAATAGCTTAGTACCCGGTACATAATAAGTACTCCGCCCTTTTCCCTTCTGTTGAATCAAATTGATATCTCTCAGGTTTCGCAAATCATTGCTGGATCTAAGCACATCCAGATCATTCAACTGCCTATACGTTGAATTATCAATTGCCCCAACTTCGCGAAGAAAGATTAGTGCACGTTTCTGGCTATCTGAAAGAGAATTATCATCAAATTGACTCACCCACTCCAAATCCTCTTTACTCAAAAAGTGGTGCAATAGAAATCGTGCTGTGAACGTATCACCGTCTCTACTGGATTCAAAAGTAGGTGGAGCCATACCAGCACCCTCAAGTAATTTACGCATGGCTCGAATTCCAGACCCCTTGGTCTCAGCCAAGTTAGTCTCGTGAAATACTGCTGCAATGTGTGGATTCCTTGTTTCAGAACCTGGGTCACCCAACCGATCCTCAGGTTTAAGTGAATAACCTGGATTCACAATCTCAATACGATTATTATATCGAATTATCTGAATCGGGCTATTCTTTCGATACGATCGGTGCATAAGTGCATTCACAATAGCCTCCCGAAGCGCTTGAGTAGGAAGGCCTACACTTTCTGCTTGCAGCAGTCCCTCTTCAAGTAAAAATCCCCTAGGTAAATCATCATTAACTGCATTCACTGCACGATTCACCAAATCAAGAAGAGGACCACGCATATCAATTGTGGTAAATCGTTGATCCGGATCTTCCACCCAAGTATCGCCAGGGACTCGGATATAATCGACCCGAATCATTGGAATCAATCTTCGGAAAGCTACTCGTTTACCAAACAGCAACAATCCAGCCATGGTGATCTCACCACTTTTCAAACACCCCAAGGCTTCCAGTAACTCATTGTTATTAAACTCTAACTCAGATGCATCCGGATTTACACTAGACCGGTATAACCGGTACCTCTCAATAGCATCTGGATCAATATCACTCAATGATGCATCACGAAGAACCGATGAGTCATACCCTTCACGGCCTTGATAAAACACGTGAAGATCATCTTCTGTACATCGTTGATCAGTAGAACCTATGCGTCTATAGGCTCCTCTAGGTAATCCCTGAGATTTGAAAAATATGGGTTTTGCCGAACCATCTTCTTCAGCAATAAAAGCCACAATGACTGTCTTCCCGTCAAGTACTCCGACTTCAATCTCGGGCCGAATGGTCCGATTAAACTGAGAAGCACATTTTGATGCCAAATCCATCTGCACTTTATCAGGATCATCAATCCCTGCGACTTTATAATTCGGGAAAAGGCTACCCAAAGATGGGGCAACACCCAGTAGTAAATAACCGCCTCCCATACCCGGTTCATTAGCAAATGCACAAACCGATTTCATAATTGCATTATCCACCGTAGAAGCCGTCTTGGCTTCAATTCGCACATTTTCATCTTGTGCATTCAGCTGATTGAAAAGTTCTTCGGCTGTTCTGATCATCAGTTAAAAATTCAGTCGAATCCAGATATTTAATACCTCGTTTCTTAGGAGAAGAATATAGTAATTTATACCTAATCACACACACAATCGATCTTGTAAAGATATGATCTTCATAACAATAAATATCATGCAAGCATGGATTGGGTATTCAAAAAAATGAGAAAAAACCGAGAGTATCACAGAAAGACAGCGACAGAATATATGATTACTCCCCCTGAAACGGAGGGACCGCCAACCCATTCCGGTCCCACACGATCTCCCCGGAAAAGAGCGTCATTTCGCTCTCCAGCTTCCGGTCTCCCTCGATCTTGACCCACGGACGATCGGCATCCACAAAGCCGAACGTCCCCTCCCGAATCCCGAACACCCAGAGATCGGCAATGGCGCCCTCGGAAAGGTGGCCCAAGTCCGGGCGATGGATCGCCTCTGCCGCCGACCACGTCGTCGCCCCGATCACCTCCTGAAGCGGCAGCCCGGCAGCCAACAGGTGGGACATCACATGATTGAGATCCTGCATCCCGGGCACCTGCAGGCTTCCCATGTGCAGATCACTGCTGATGGTCGTCGGATAGAGCCCCTGCTCAATCGCAGGACTCGCCACCTTGTGCTGATAGCTCCATCCCCCAAAGCCGACATCGAACAGCACCCCTCTCTCCTGTGCTTCGAATACGAAAGGTTTCACCACTCCATCTTCATCCACGATCGGCTCCATCCGGCTGCTTCCCCCATAGATATGCGTGTAGATATCCCCCGGACGAAGCTTTTCCATAAAGAGCGTTTCCAGAGAGAGGGGAGGCTCCGTACAACAGAAATCGAGCATCACCGGTTTGTCGGCCAACCGACCCGCCTCCACCAGCCGATCCACTGCATCCCAGTGGCTGGTCGCGTAGTGAGCCATCTTGAACCCGACGATCTCGGGATGATCCATAGCCATCTCTGAAGAATGAACCGGATCCATATCCTCGAGATTCTGTGAGTAGGCGTTGCCTTTGCTTCCGTGACCCGTAATTCTCAGAAAGGCCAGAATACGGGTCCGGGAGCGCTCGATCACCTGTTCTTTGAAGAGCTCGAAATTTCGCCACCCCGAACTCCCGGCATCCACCATCGTCGTCACACCATAGCGGAAGCTCATCATGTCCGGAATGACCGACCGAAAACTGTTCATCTGATCCGATTCCGGATCGGTTCCGAAAAAGATATGCGTGTGAAGATCAATCAGACCCGGAGAGACGTAGAGTCCCTGAAGGTCTACCACCTGTTCGGCTTCGGAGGCATCGATCTCGGAGGCAACGCGCACCACCCGATCCCCGCTGATGGCGATATCCATCACGTCATCGATTCCATTCCGGGCATCGATCAAATGACCGCCCTTCAAAACCAGATCATACGATTGTGCCGTACAAGAGAGGGGAACAGCCAAGAGAGCGATTAAAAGAGCGGAAAGGGTGAGAACGGTCCGGCACAGTCGTTCCGAACGAGTTCCCGCAAATGTTGGACGGGCACAGAATTGATGGAATCGAGCCATGAGTAAATCGAGTCAAAAGGTGAGAAATCACCCTCATTGTAGTCAATTTCAGCGGTTTTGGCTATTCCATAATGCTTTTAGCCTCTGCTATGGGGATCTCACCTACTCACTTGGACAGGTACCCCATACAGGTAGCTGTTCTGTACTCATTGAACTGGAAGAAAAACCATGGGGCTGCTCGATAATATTTTGCACACACCACCCACTCAAATCTTGATCAAAACTTCCTGCATTATGAAACATCCAATCCATGATTATAGCACTAGATACGTCCCACTCTTCTAATGGTTGATTATATATTGTTGCCCCACTGAACATGCTCCCAAAATCAGTGACACTTGAGACATTCCAATTATTTAGGGGCTGATTAAACGACTTGGCCTGTCCGAACATATAAGCCATGGACTTCACACTTGAAACATCCCAGCTCTCAAGAGGTTGATCAAATGAACTTGCCTCTCTAAACATCCACGACATATCCTCAACCTTTGATACATCCCAACTTGAGATATTTTGGTTAAATGAACTAGCACCACGGAACATTGTTTCCATGGATTCCACGTGCGATGTATTCCACTCTTCAAGGCTTTGATTAAAGCTTTCTGCACCAGAAAACATACTACGCATATCCGTCACCTGACCTACACTCCAGTCGCTAATATCCTTGTTGAACAATGATGCATTCAGAAATAGGCTACGCAAACTCTCTAGATTTGAAACATCCCAACCCCCAATATCTTGATTGAAATTTTCTGCACCAGCAAATACTCCATTTATTGTTCGAACATTTCCAAGGTCCCAGTTCCCAATCGGCTGATTGAAATTCTTGGCGCCAGAAAACATGCTTTCCATTTCAATGACACTTGATATATCCCAACTGGATATTGCTCCGTCGAAGTTACTCGCACTTTGGAACATTTGTCGCATATCCTGGACATTTGACACATTCCAACCATTCAATTCTTGATTGAAATTCGTTGCACCATAAAACATCTCATTCATGGATATCGCTTTGGATACATCCCATTCATTTAATGCTTGATTGAAGGCAACTGCACCTCGAAATGCCGAATTAAAATTCGATACTCCCGAAACATCCCAACTCCCAATAGGCTGATTGAAATTTTCAGCATTCCTGAATATTGCTGACAACTTTTCAAGACTTCCCGTTTCCCACTTAGATATGTCTTGATTGAAGTTACTGGCACCAGAAAACATCGATGTCATGTCCGTCACACCCGACACGTCCCAGTTACTAATATCAGTGTTGAAGTTAGCTGAACCGTTGAACATGTAACTCATATCTGTAACACTTGATATATCCCACTCTGAGATATCCCCTTCAAAAAATTCGGCTCCAGAGAACATAAATGACATGCTCGTCACATTAGACGTATCCCAAGAACTAATATCTTGATTGAAGTACCTATTCTGGTTAAACATTGAACTCATTCGTTGCACGCTGGACGTACAAAGTACCGTCACGTCCTCATTTCCCTCCACTGCTTCGTCAAGCATTCTCCAGTCTACTGCTGTGTATTCCACACCATCAACAATCCCTGTCTCTCCCGCTTCTGCATCCTCACAGCGAATCGTCACTCCATTTTCATGCAAATAGAATAAACTTCTGAATACAGCTGTGAGCTCGACTTTCTCCGTGACCTCGAATTGGACTTTACTCTCCTCACTCGACAAGAACCCATACCACTCAACAAAGCTATTACCTTCGATAGGAATAGCTGAAAGCTCCAACACGGAACCTTCTTCATACTTGCTTCCAGACTTTCGACCAGAGATTAGTTCGATTGAAACCTCACCTTCCCCTTCCTCGACAAGTGAAACATCGTAGAGTACGGCCTCTTCAAAGACTGCCGTTACTTCTTTCTCTTCATCCACAGTAAGTCGCTGAGGATTTTCACCACCACTCAAGGCCCCACTCCAATGGGAAAAGACCCAGCCTTCCGAAGCTGACGCTGTTAACTCTACTGTAGTCCCATGCTCATATGAGTTTTCATTCAAGGATTGAACGACTTTTTCCTGGACACTTCCTTCTCCGGTTGTTTCAATGGTCAATGGGTAGTTTCGTATTTCAAAAGAGGCAGAAATACTTTTGTTCTCATCCATCGAAATTGTGACTGGATTCTCATTTCCACTCAGGTCACCGCTCCATCCAACAAATCGGTATCCTTCTTCCGGATTCGCCCGGAATTCAACTTTTGACCCATGGATAAATGAATCTCCGGATCGCTTACCTTCAACAAATTCTGAATCAACTGACCCTCCATCACTACTAGACACTTCCAACTCATATGACTCCGCCTTTTCAAAGACTGCGGTTACTGTTTTTTCCTTATCAACTGTAACTCTTTGAGGATTTTCACTTTCGCTAAGGTCCCCACTCCAATGGGAAAAGACCCAGTCATCTGCAGCTGTAGCCGTTAATTCTACCGTTGTCCCGTGATCGTAAGAGGTTTCATTCAACGATTGAACTACTTTTTCATAGACGGTACCTTCACCTTCGACAGAAATGGAAAGAGGATATTCTCTCTTTTCAAAAAGCGCTGTAATGGTCTGATCTTCATCCATTGTAACGGACAATGGATTGGTCGATCCACTTCCATCACCCAACCACTCAACAAATCGAAATCCCTCTTCGGGAGTGGCAACCAACTCCACCACTTCACTTGAATCAAAGTTTCCCTCGGAGGGAGTGACCGTACCACCTCCAGATGGAGTAACATCAACATAAAGTTGATAGCGACTGGAAATGCCATCACTACCATTATCAGATGAGGTTGGCGGATCTTCAGAACATCCTGCGACAATCAACAAATACGAACACGCAACGATGAATTTAAAATCATTCTTTATCATACTAAATATCAACTCATAGTTTTATAAAGTGTTTTTTATCATTCAAATTTAATCCGTTAAAATGGATTGAAATTAAATATTAATATCAATTTTTCATATTGTTCATAATTTTAACCGTTTATTCGTAGGGTATTAAAATGTTTTGAATTCTCATCTATATTGTCCAATTCTTGAATTGATTCACTACCCGAAGAACCCACCTTGACTTGTTTTAAATATTCCTCACCTTTATATATTACGTGCCATTTAACAATGTACTCACTGAATGCCGACTCCGTTGGTTGAATACCAAAACTCACTGTGTATCCAATACTCTCCCCTGATTCCACTATATGATCGTCCTCTGCAGTGGTTAATGTATTTTCGTTTGAATTCAATAGCTCAAACTTCTCAAGAGTAAACTGCTCCGGTAATCTGTTTCGAAGTGATAATGAAGCGCTGTGAACCCTTCCATTTATATATACTCCTCCAGTTCGACTAAAAACCAAAGCATCCTCAATCGTACTGAACTCCGCTAAAATCTCCACATTTTCCTCAACGGTAACTGTTACTTCCATTTCTGAAGAGCTTAAGGTTCCGCTCCAACCTAGGAATACATAACCCTCGTCTGAGGTAGCCTCAAAAGTAACTTGTTCTCCATAGGTGTATATCTCCTTGTTCGGAGACACATTAACTTGACCACCATCGCTTGCGGTTACTTCGACTGTAAATTCTTTCTTGACAAATACTAATGTTGTTTCAATTCCGCTTTTCATGTCGACAGTTACGGGATTCTCTTCTCCGACCAGATCCCCTTCCCAGTGAGAAAACTCCCATCCCTCATCCG